>NZ_LXFV01000022.1 GCF_002847345.1 Pectobacterium peruviense | reverse complement strand
GGATTGTCATTTCACCGCCTTTTTACGGCGGATGACTGTGTTGAATATGCCCGCCAGTACGGCGGTGTCAGTCAGCCGCAAACGCTGGTAACCGCAGAAGAGATCGGCGATGGCAATCTGAATCTGGTGTTTAAAATTAAAGATGAAGCGGGCATCAGCCGGGTGATTGTTAAACAGGCGCTGCCCTACGTACGCTGTGTCGGGGAATCCTGGCCGCTGACGCTCGACCGCGCCCGTATTGAGGCCGAAACGTTGCTGACGCACGCGCGTTTTTGTCCGCAACATACCGTGACCGTGCTATATCACGATCCCGAACTGGCGGTGATGGTTCAGGAAGATCTCTCCGATCATCGCATCTGGCGCAGCGAGTTGATCAAGGGAGTGGATTATCCTCAGGCGGCGGCGCAGTTAGGGGAATATCTGGCACAAACGTTATTCCATACTTCTGATTTCTATCAGCATCCGCATGAGAAGAAAGCAGCGGTAAGCCAGTTTACCAACCCTGAACTGTGCCAGATTACCGAAGACCTTTTCTTTACCGACCCCTATATCGATCACGAAAGAAATCAGTTTGATGCGGCGTTGACACCGGATGTGCAGGCATTGCGTGACGATCGGGCGCTGAAGCTGGCGGTTGCTGGGCTTAAGCACCGCTTCCTAAGCAAAGCTGAAGCGCTGCTGCACGGCGACATCCACAGCGGATCGATCTTTGTGGCGGAAGGGCGCTTAAAGGCGATTGACGCTGAATTCGGTTTCTATGGGCCGGTTGGTTTTGACGTTGGCACCGCCATTGGCAACCTGCTGCTGAATTATTGTGGCCTGCCGGGGCTGCTGTCCCCGCGTGAGGCGGCGGCTGGGCGTGAACGACGTCTGGAAGATATTCGTGCGCTTTGGCAGACCTTTTCTGCACGTTTCCTGGCACTGAGCGAAAGTGACAGCCGCGAGCCGGCGCTGGCGGAATCGGGTTATGCCGCGCTGTTTTTACAGCAGGTTTGGCTGGATGCTATCGGATACTGTGGAACTGAACTGATTCGCCGCACGATTGGGCTGGCGCACGTTGCCGATCTTGATAGCATTCAGGAGACGGATGCCCGTCTGGCGTGTCAGCGTCATGCTCTTTCGCTGGGCAGGACGTTGGTGCTGGCAGCTCCGCATATTGCCGATGTGGATGCACTACTGGCGCGTGTACGGCAGAGTGGGGCTTAATAATTAGTTAGCCACACAATTTCAAGACCCGCTCCCGTCAACGAACCGGATGGGAGCGGCAATCCTATGATGTTTTATCTCTATTTCTTCCCTTTATTCATCATGGCCTGTAAATCCGCAAAAGGATTATGCGTGGCAACTCCAACATCCTTCTGCGCATCTTCACCTGCAACGACGGTCGAACCGTACATATCTGCATCGGTATATTTCGAATGCTCATTGTCGTGACAGTAGAGGCACAGCATTTCCCAGTTACTGCCGTCTTCCGGGTTATTGCCGTGATCGTGATCGATGTGGTGAACGGTCAATTCACGCAGGTTGGAATAGACGAATTCGCGTGAACAACGACCACACACCCACGGGAAAAGTTTGAGCGCTTTTTCGCGGTAGCCGCTTTCAAGTCTGGCGTAGTTCTTGGGGATGTAAGCCATGTGTAGGGTTTCATTCAGAAGAAAAGATGGCATCGATTTTACAACTGATGAACGTGTAAAGAAAGGAACAGGCCGCCATATTGACGGCCTGATTCTATTTATGCCGCTTCGGTTTTTCTTTCTGGCTGTGTTACGGACGCGGGATTGTTGGCGGCCAGCGCGTCGAACGCAAAGTCATCCACATTAATAGAACGTAAGCGGCTGGCTTCGGCTTTGGTCAGAATACCCGCTTCTTCTGCGGTAATCTGACCTTCGATCAGCGCTTGCTCTGCCAGTTGATCCAATCGCATGAACGGCAGCGGTTTATCGCTGGCCTTCGACAGGCGTTGGTAAATCGGCTCGGCTGCGATGATATCCCGCAATGCTTCTTCCAGCAGCCCGACAGGGTTGTGCTCACTGGCAACCAGATATTGGCCGCGTCCCAGACGACTACGCGTTTCTGATGGCGTTTGCAGAATCTTCGCGACCTCGTGATCGAGGCGATCAGACGGTGCAGGGCAACGCAGACCCAGCGGGAAGATAATGACGGTCAGCAACCCCGCCACGACGCGATTCGGGAAATTGCGCAGCAGATCGTCCAGTGCTTGCTCTGCCTGATGCAGGCTATCCTGCACGCCCCAGTGCACCAGCGGTAGATCCGCTTTCTGGCGACCTTCATCCTCATAGCGTTTCAGCGTCGCAGAGGCTAAATAGAGCTGGCTGAGAATATCGCCTAAACGTGCCGAGATACGCTCACGACGCTTCAGGCTACCGCCCAGTACCGCCATCGATACATCAGACAGCAGTGCCAGATTCGCACTGAGGCGGTTGAGTTGTTGATAGTAGCGACGCGTTTTGTCGTTTACCGGCGCACGGCTTAGCAGGCCGTTGGTCAGGCCGAGCCAGAAGCTACGCACCTTATTGCTGCCAACGTGGCCAATGTGTCCAACCAGTGCACGGTCAAAGCGCGATACATCGTTGTCCTGCGCGGCTGCCATTTCTTCCAGTACATAAGGATGACAGCGGATTGCACCCTGGCCGAAGATAATCATACTGCGCGTCAGGATGTTTGCCCCTTCCACGGTGATGGCAATCGGTGCGCCCTGATAGCTGCGCGCCAGAAAGTTGGACGGGCCGAGACAGATGCCTTTACCGCCAGCGATATCCATCGCATCCAGCACGCTGCGCTGACCGCGGTGGGTACAGTGATATTTGACGATAGCGGAAAGCACAGCTGGTTTTTCACCCTGCATGATGCCGCTGGTAATCAGCGTCGCAGCAGCGTCCATCACGTAAGCATTACCTGCGATGCGTGCCAGCGGTTCTTCGATGCCTTCCATCTTACCGATAGAGATTTTGAACTGGCGGCGAATGTGGGCGTAAGCACCAATGCCGAGGGCAATCGACTTCAGCCCGCCGGTGGAATTGGACGGTAACGTAATGCCGCGCCCCACTGACAGGCACTCCATCAGCATACGCCAGCCCTGACCTGCCATCTTCGCACCACCAATGATGTAATCCAGCGGAACAAAAATGTTCTCACCCTGCGTTGGTCCATTTTGGAATGGAACGTTCAGCGGGAAATGGCGGCGGCCGATTTTAACGCCGTCAGTATCCGTCGGAATTAACGCACAGGTAATCCCTACGTCGTCTTGATCGCCTAACAGGTGATCGGGATCGTACAGCTTAAAGGCCAACCCGAGCACGGTGGCGACGGGCGCGAGTGTGATATAGCGTTTATTCCAGGTCAGGCGCATACCTACGACCTGTTCCCCGTGCCAGTTGCCGTAGCAGACAATGCCGGTATCGGGAATTGAACCTGCATCAGATCCCGCTTCTGGGCTGGTCAGCGCAAAGCAGGGAACTTCCTGACCGCGTGCCAGACGTGGCAGGTAGTGATCTTTTTGCGCTTCCGTACCGTAGTGTTGCAGCAGTTCGCCGGGGCCGAGTGAGTTAGGAACACCGACGGTGATCGCCACAATACTGGAGACGCCCGACAGTTTTTGCAGCACCTGTGCTTGTGCATAAGCGGAGAATTCCAGACCGCCGTATTGCTTTTTGATGATCATGGCGAAGAAGCGGTGTTCTTTTAAAAATGCCCACAGCTCCGGTGGAATATCGGCGCGTTCGTGGGTGATTTCAAAGTCGTTGGCCATTCGACAGGCTTCTTCAACTGGCCCGTCGATAAACGCCTGCTCTTCAGCCGTCAGTTGCGGGCGCGGGTAGTTATGCAATTTTTTCCAGTCCGGTACGCCGCGAAACAGATCGCCTTCCCACCAGGTTGTTCCGGCATCGATCGCTTCTTTTTCCGTGTTCGACATCGGCGGCATGACCTTCTGGAACATGCGCAGCGCGGAAGCGGAAACCAGCTTTTGACGCAGGGCGGGAACCGTAATCGGAATCAGCAGAATTACGAGCGGAATCATCAGCCAAACGGGCCACAGTAACATGGCGGACATGGCTGCGAAGTAGGCCAGCAGGATGGCGCTGCCGAGCAGCAGATTGAGCCGATGGTAAAACATCGCTCCGATGATAATCAGTAGGAGGAGGATACTGACAGCAACCATAACGTGTCTCCAGCATTGTGATCGAATTAAAGGTTCCTTCCCTCCACCGAGTATTGTGTGATAGTGGAAAGCGAGAACCGTTTCATCAGTGAAATAAGGCGTAAGAGGTCAATGTTGTAAGAGGTCTGACCTGTTGCTTATATTTGTTTTAGTTTATCTGATTATTTTTATCAATTCGTTTACATCATAATTACAACTCACTTCACAAACCGAACGGCCGTCACGCGTTTTCTGACGGGCATCAGCGATCCTCTCGATCCCGTGATTACGCGCTTCTCGCTGTTTGTTCAATCCGCTACACTGCATGCAGAAGATGATACTGTCACCAGACAAAATGAGAGGATTCCATGTATCAGGATTTAATCCGTAGTGAACTGAAAGAAGCGGCAGAAACACTGAATAATTTCTTGAGTGATGATGCGAACATTCAGTCGATTCAAAACGCTGCGGTACTGCTGGCTAACGCTTTTAAAGCGGGTGGTAAAGTGATTTCCTGCGGTAACGGTGGCTCACACTGTGACGCGATGCACTTTGCCGAAGAGCTGACGGGTCGTTACCGTGAGAATCGTCCGGGTTACCCAGCTATTGCGATCTCCGATCCAAGTCACCTGTCTTGTGTCAGCAACGATTTTGGCTACGATTTTGTCTTCTCCCGTTACGTTGAATCGCTGGGACGTGAAGGCGATGTGTTGCTGGGGATTTCCACTTCTGGTAATTCTGGCAATATCATTAAAGCCATTGCTGCGGCAAAAACGAAAGGCATGAAGGTCATTACGCTAACGGGGAAAGACGGCGGCAAAATGGCAGGATCGGCCGATGTGGAAATCCGTGTTCCGCACTTTGGTTATGCCGACCGTATTCAGGAAATCCATATCAAAGCGATTCACATCCTGATTCAACTGATTGAAAAAGAGATGGCGGATCAGTAAGCCGCATTAATACGCTCTAAAAGGGCAAGAAGGGAAGGGTAGGAAGTCAGATGTGTGAACTGCTGGGGATGAGCGCGAATGTACCGACGGATATCTGCTTTAGCTTTACCGGGCTGATACAACGCGGTGGGAACACCGGTCCGCACCGGGATGGCTGGGGGATTACCTTTTATGAAGGGAACGGCTGTCGTACGTTCAAAGATCCGCTGCCGAGCTATAACTCGCCGATTGCCCGGCTGGTGCAGGATTACCCGATCAAATCGTGTGCGGTGATTTCACATATTCGGCAGGCGAATCGCGGTGAGGTTTCGCTGGAAAATACCCATCCGTTTACTCGCGAGCTATGGGGGCGGAACTGGACGTACGCCCACAACGGGCAGCTTAAAGGCTACCACACCCTGAAAACGGGGATGTTTCGCCCTGTCGGCCAGACGGACAGCGAATTTGCCTTCTGCTGGCTGTTGTCCCAGCTGTCCGAGCGCTATCCACGCACGCCGGGTAACTGGCCTGCGGTATTCCGCTATATCGCTAAACAGGCGGATGTCTTGCGGGAGAAAGGCGTGTTTAACATGCTGCTGTCGGACGGGCGATTTGTGATGGGGTATTGCTCAACCAAACTCTACTGGATCACCCGCCGCGCGCCGTTTGGCAAAGCGACGCTGTTAGATCAGGATGTAGAGATTGATTTCCAGCAGCAGACTACGCCCAATGATGTCGTCACCGTGCTGGCGACGCAGCCGCTAACGGGCAACGAAACCTGGCATCAGATAATGCCAGGTGAATTCGTTCTATTTTGTTTCGGCGAGCGCATACTTTAAGGTTGGCTGGCTGGTCATCAGCGGTGGGTTAACGACGTATTGCCCGTTAAAAACCGTGATGGCCGGCGGCTGGTTGTGCTGATTAAAGTAAGCGTATCCCGGCTGAAGCTGTTTCCAGAAGCTGGCATAGGTAGAACTGCGGTGGCGCTGCATGTTCTGTTCCGTCATGCGGAACGGATAGATGGCGATATCAATTTTCGCCTGCCCGTGGCGTAGCGCCGCTTCTGCATAGCGATAAATCACATCCATATAGTTGTTAGTCATGGCATAGCAGCCAACCGACACACATTCACCGTGGATCATTAAATAGCGGCCAGAATATCCCTGTGATTTATCATAGTCGTTGGGAAAACCGATATTGATCGCGCGGTAATATTGGCTGTCTGGCTTGAGCTGGCGCAGATCGACCTGATAGAAACCTTCCGGGCTTTTTAAATCGCCTTCAACGCGTTTTGGCCCTAATCCACCCGAATATTTACAAATTGGATATTGTTCCAATAAACGATATTCGTTGCCGACTTTCGCATAGAGTTCGAATATTCGCTCTTCTTTAAAGATCTGAATATAGATCGGAGAGCCTAATAATTGCTGTTTTAATTCTTTTGCTATCGGCGCAAGCGGTGGTGCAGTCTCGCTGGCGGCGCTGGTAACAACAAGAGAAGGCAAAAAAAACAACATCGCAAACGACAGCGCGATTTTTTGCATTATGGTTCCTGATAATAAAATTGCCTGCTACACGCGGCATCCGCGTCGCGATACTGGTGCTTTAGCGAAAGCGTTGGGACAGCCGTTATCGTTCTGTATTTCGTCGCCAAATAGAGAACGACGAAAACGAAATCACATTATCATTGGTTTCATATTAATCAAGCGTTGAAAAGCGCTAGGAAATAACATTTACAAAAAACGGCCCGAAAGGATGCGGGCCGCCCAATTTGAGATCGTTTTTACGTCGTTAATTGCGGAGAAAAGCGTATTAGGCGCGGGTGGCTTCTATCATCATAATGTCGGTGACAAAGGAACCGTCTGCCTGTACGTCAAAATGCTGCGCCACCTCATCCGCCAGCGTTTTTTGCAACTCACGGATGGCGATAGCGAAATGTTCAGGCGTGCGCATACGTGCGATCCAACTGCTGAATTCCAGCGTCAACCTGTCGCTGGTAACATTGCGCACGGTAAACCCTGCTTCTGTAAACAGACTCAGCCATTCGCCCGGCGCGTAGTTGCGCACGTGCGACGTGTCGCGCAGCTTCTCTACCGTCTGCAAATAGATGTCCAACAACGGATGACCGGGCGAAACGACGTCCATCATGATCACGCGACCGCCCGGTTTCAGCACGCGCCGCATTTCACGTAACGCCTGCCCGACATCATGCCAGTGGTGTGCGGAATAACGGCTGATGATGATGTCCGCACTGCCGTTATCGAATGGTAAAGACTCGGCTACGCCTTGTTGAATGCGGATATTATTCAGCCCTTTTTGCTCTGCGGCCTGACTCACCACATCCAGCATTTGGGATGACAGGTCATAGGCGACAACCTCCGCCACGGCCTGTGCGGCGACGAAGCTGGCATGTCCGGCACCGCAGCCAACATCGATCACGCGTGCCTGCGGAAAAGGAGCCAATAACGCCGCCAGTTGGGTTAAATCTTTGCCCTGCGCGTGCACCGCGCTGGTCAGGTAGCTCTGCGCCTGTGAGCCGAACTGGTGTTCGACACGACGATTATGATTCTGTTTTTCTTCCATCATTGCTCCCGCTTTATCTGAGTTTTTTCGTTTCGTCATGGTTAAACGGCGGCGCGCCTGCCAGTAAAGAAGACCTTAGTCTGAGAACACTATAATCAGGGAAAAATACGGGTACAATATGAGCATTTATACGGGTATAAAATACTCCCTGTTTGATTAGCACATTTTTGCCGCTGTCATCGTAAGTCACTTGGATGAACAGAATGAAAAGGACACTGGGTTATGTCTGCAAATACGTTTATGTCTGCCAATTCTCTGAGTGGTCCAAAAGCGCTAGGCGCTTTCTTACGGGCGTTGCGTGAGCGGACAACGCCGGAAATGGTTGGTCTGCCTGCCTCTGGGCGGCGGCGCACCAATGGGTTACGCCGCGAAGAATTGGCGCAAATCGCCCGAATCAGCACCACTTGGTATACCTGGATTGAGCAGGGGCGTGATGTGTCCGCTTCGGCATCCGCGTTGACCCGTTTATCGCAGGCATTAAAACTGGAACCCGCCGAGCATGACTATCTTTTTAGTCTTGCTGGCGTGAAGGATCCTCAGAAGCAGAATAGGGCAACGTTGCTGGATGCACAGGTTGCCGCCAGCCTGCACCAGATTGCCTGCCCTGCGTATCTTCTGGATGGCTGCTGGAATATGCTCGCGTGGAATGCGCCGTCGGAACAGTTGTTTGCCGAGTGGTTGGGAAATGATCCCGAACCTAATCTGCTGCGTTTCATGTTTCTTAATCCATTAGCACGATCGCTGGTGGTGGACTGGCCGGAACGAGCAAAGCGGGTGGTGGCAGAGTTTCGTGCGGAATCAAGTTATTACGCGCCAACCGAGTCCGTTCGGCAAATCGTGATGGCGCTGTGTGAAGAAAGCCGCGAATTCAACCTTTGGTGGTCGCAGCAGGCTGTCACCGCCCGTGAAGGCGGCGAAAGACGTTTTCATCATCCTTTGCTTGGCGATGTGGCCTACCATCAACAGACTTTCCATCCTGCCGGTCATGGGGAAGTTAAGCTGGTGATGCTCATCATGCAGTAAACGCGGCAAGCATCGCGCAACTTGTCTACACTGACTTTGATCTGTATATTCATACAGTATTGTCAGAGGGCCAGTATGCGCAAAATCATTCATGTTGATATGGACTGCTTCTACGCAGCAATTGAGATGCGTGATAACCCGCGCCTGCGCGATATTCCTCTGGCGATTGGTGGAAGCGCCGATCGACGTGGCGTTATTAGTACCGCTAACTATCCTGCCCGACGCTACGGTGTCCGCAGCGCGATGGCGACCGCAACCGCTCTGCGCCTGTGTCCGCAGCTCACGTTGTTACCGGGGCGCATGGAGGTGTATAAGTCCACTTCGCGCCAGATCCGAGAAATTTTCGCCCGCTACACCTCACTGATCGAACCGCTTTCTCTGGATGAAGCCTATCTGGATGTTACCGATAGTCCGCACTGCAACGGTTCGGCAACGCGGATCGCCGAAGAAATCCGCCGAACGATTGCGCATGAACTGAATCTGACAGCCTCGGCAGGCATTGCGCCGATCAAGTTTCTGGCGAAGGTCGCGTCTGAGTTAAATAAGCCGAATGGACAATATGTAATTACACCGGAGCAGGTGGATGATTTCCTGCTCGCGCTGCCGCTGGAGAAGATTCCCGGCGTTGGAAAAGTGACGGCGAAACGGCTGGAAGAACGCGGTCTGCATACCTGTGCCGATGTGCGGGTATATGCGCTGGCGGATCTGCTCAAAGCATTCGGCAAGTTTGGCCGGGTGCTGTGGGAGCGATGTCAGGGGATTGACGATCGGCGGATTTCACCGGATCGGCTGAGGAAGTCGGTTGGGGTAGAGAAGACGCTGGCGCAGGATATCCACGATTGGGGTCAGTGTGAAAACCTGATAGAACAGCTTTATCAGGAGTTGGAAGTTCGTCTGAAACGGGTGAAACCCGATCTGCATATTGCGCGTCAGGGGGTAAAACTCAAGTTCGATGACTTTCAGCAAACGACGCAGGAACATGTGTGGCCGATGTTGAATAAACAGGATCTGTTGAAGCTGGCGCAACAAACCTGGCAGGAGCGGCGTAAATCCAGAGGCGTCCGGCTAGTTGGGCTACATGTGACGTTGCTCGACCCGCAAATTGAGCGACAGCTGGTCTTTGATTGGGGATAGTCGGGACAGACTGGGAATAAAAAGGCGACGGATATCCGTCGCCTTGGTTTTTTACAGCAATGCGATTAGGCGCGTGGCGGAATCGCTTTCAGCAGTTCTGTCAGCAATTTCCAGTACAGATCCACGCTGCCGATATGTACTTGCTCATCCGGCGAGTGCGGTCCGGTGATGGTCGGCCCAATGGAGACCATATCCATGTCTGGGTACGGTTTCTTGAACAGACCACATTCCAGCCCTGCGTGAATCACCATGATGTTCGGCGTCTTGTTGAACAGCTTCTGATACGTTTCGCGAACCAGCGCCATGACCGGTGAATGCGCATCTGGCTGCCAGCCTGGGTAGCCGCCTTTCGGTGACGTTTTCGCGCCAGCCAATTGGCCGAGCGACGTCAGCGTACCGACTACAGCGTCTTTGCCGCTGTCGATCAGCGAACGAATCAGGCAGATAATTTCCGCGTGGTCGTCTTCCATGGTGACAACGCCGAGGTTCAGTGAGGTTTCCACCACGCCTTTGACGTCGTCGCTCATGCGGATCACGCCGTTCGGCGTCGCGTTGAGCAGCGCCAGCAGACGGTCGCGGCTGTCCTGCGTCAGCGGGTGTTCGTTGCTGTCGCTGGCTTCCACCAGCACAGTCAGGTTTTTCTCAACGGCAGACAGTTCATTCTTCAACACGGCCAGATAGTCTTGGCTCAGCGTCTTCAACTGCTCGACGTTAGCGGCAGGCAGTGACAGCGTCGCGAAGGCTTCACGTGGAATCGCGTTACGCAGCGTGCCACCGTTCAGATCGAGAATGCGGATATCCAGCGCTTTCGCCTGCTCGAACAGGAAACGTGCCAGCAGTTTGTTGGCGTTACCCAGTCCCAGATGAATGTCGCCACCGGAATGGCCGCCTTTCAGCCCTTTAATCGTCAGCTTCAGCGTTTGGTAACCAGCTGGTGGCACTTCACGCACCAGCGGTAGATGGGTAATAAAATCAATACCGCCCGCGCAACCCATGTAGATCTCGCCTTCTTCTTCCGAATCGGTGTTGATCAGGATTTCGGCCTGAAGCCAGTTAGGTTGCAGGCCAAATGCGCCATCCATACCCGCTTCTTCCGTCATGGTCAGCAGTACTTCCAGCGGACCGTGCTCGACGCGCGGATCGGCCAGCACTGCCAGCGCGGAAGCCATACCAATACCGTTATCCGCACCTAGTGTGGTGCCGCGTGCTTTCAGCCATTCACCGTCCACGTAAGGCTGGATCGGATCGGTAGTGAAATCATGCACGGTGTCGTTGTTTTTCTGCGGCACCATATCTAGATGCGCCTGCAACACGACAGGTTTGCGATTTTCCATACCTGCGGTTGCCGCTTTGCGCAGCAGAATATTGCCAACCTGATCGCGTTCGGCATAAATGCCTTTCTCTTTAGCCCATTCCAGAATGTGCGCGGCCAGCGCTTCTTCATGATAAGAAGGGTGCGGAATAGAACAGATTTTGGCGAAAATATCCCACAGAGGCTGGGGGGAAAGTTGAGACAATTCAGACACTATTTCAGTCTCCTTATTAGCTGCCTGTTTTCGCATTCTGGCGTGCAGGGGCTAGAGGTTAAAAGTTAATCGCGGTTAGCCACGTAAGGTGGCGTGTCATAAGAGAATATCATTTTCCATCAAAGCTGGGGAAATTGCCGTCGTTCCCGCTTACTTTTCATTCCGCAATATAAGTCAACAGGCTTGGCAGGGCGCAGGTTGTCAGGAAAAACTCGGCTCTCGCGTTGAGAAAAACTGGTTTTTATGTTGTTGGCTATCTATAATCTCGCGCAACCTTTTTCCCCCTCTCAGACTCAACTTAAGCCGGTTTTTATTCGGCTGGGATATATTTTATGAGCGAAAAGTACGTCGTAACCTGGGATATGTTGCAAATTCATGCCCGCAAACTGGCACAGCGTTTACTGCCTGCCGAACAATGGAAAGGCATCATTGCCGTCAGCCGTGGTGGTCTGGTTCCTGGCGCGCTGCTGGCGCGTGAGCTTGGCATTCGTCACGTTGATACCGTTTGCATCTCCAGTTATGACCATGACAACCAGCGCGAAATGAAAGTGATCAAGCGTGCCGAGGGAGATGGCGAAGGATTTATCGTGGTTGACGATCTGGTTGATACTGGCGGTACGGCAAAGGCGATTCGTGATATGTATCCGAAAGCGCACTTTGTGACCATTTTCGCCAAACCTGCTGGTCAACCGCTGGTCGACGACTACGTGATTGATATCCCGCAGGATACCTGGATTGAACAACCGTGGGATATGGGCGTGGTGTTTGTTCCGCCTTTGTCTAGCCGTTAATCGCCTAGCGACAATCCTCACCGATTCCCAACAATGCCCGGTTTAGCCGGGCATTGTTGTATCTACTCCCTTATGATTTCTGGCGCAGGGCTTGATCCGATCGTGTGTTTCTGACGTTGGCATTTGTCTTCCCTAGCCTGAGTTCGTTACACTTTAGCAGGTGACGAAGAAGTCGTCTGATGTCCGCTAACGGCGGTTCACATTAACGGAGGCTGCTGTGGCGCAAGCTAACCTGTCTGAAACGCTATTCAAACCATCCTTCAAACATCCAGAAACCTCGACGTTGGTCAGACGTACGCGACACGATCAGGAAACGCAGGGGATACATTCTACGCTGGAAGGAGAAAAGACCCGCAGTTGGTATCGGATGATTAACCGACTGATGTGGATTTGGCGTGGTGTCGACCCGTGGGAAATTGAAGACGTGCTGTCACGTATCGCGGCCAGCAAGTCTGACCGAAGCAATGAACAGTTGCTCGATACGGTGATCGGCTACCGAGGCGGTAACTGGATTTATGAGTGGGCGAAGCAGGGCGCAGACTGGCAGCAGCGAGCCACAGAAAGTGGAAATGACGCGCGAACCGGACAGTTTTGGTTGAATGCAGCCAACCTCTACAGCATTGCCGCGTATCCGCATATTAAAGGCGATGAGCTGGCGGAGCAGGCGCAAACGCTGGCAAATCGCGCCTATGAAGAGGCTGCTAAGTACCTGCCGTACGAACTCAAAGAACTGACCTTTCCGATTGCAGGCGGCGGCACGCTGACTGGCTTTCTGCATATGCCATCGCAAGGAAAAGCCCCTTTCCCGACTGTCCTCATGTGTGGCAGTCTGGAAACGTTGCAGAGCGATTATCACCGCCTATTTCAGGACTATTTTGCGCCAGCGGGCATGGCGATGTTGACGATTGATGTTCCCTCCGTTGGATTTTCTTCCCGCTGGAAGTTGACTCAGGATTCCAGTTTTTTGCACCAGCAGGTCTTACGCGCGTTGCCGGATGTCCCGTGGGTCGATCACACTCGCGTTGCTGCATTTGGTTTCCGCTTTGGTGCCAACATTGCCGTTCGGCTGGCTTATCTGGAATCACAGCGCTTATGCGGCGTAGCCTGTCTTGGCCCAGTGGTGCATCATCTGTTAAGCGATCCGACTCGCCAGCAGCAGGTACCAGATATGTTTATGGATGTGCTGGCAAGCCGGTTGGGCATGCCTTACTCGACGGATGCGTCGCTGAAGACCGAGCTGGGGCGTTATTCGTTGAAAACGCAAGGGCTGCTAGGGCGTCGCTGCCCGACGCCGATGCTGGCAGGTTACTGGGATAACGATCTGCTATGCCCGAAAGAAGAGGCAAGCCTGATTGTGAATTCATCCGCACAAGGAAAGCTGATGCCGGTTAATTTCTCTCCGGTGTACCAGAATTTTGATCGCGCACTACAGCAAATCAGCGCGTGGTTGCAGGATAAAGTGTGTTGAACATGATGAATAAACACGTGGGTGCCGGCAGTAACCTTATGCCAGGTGGTTGATAAATTGCCATTCTCTGCTAAAAAGAATGTTCAACCAGAGGAGATCGTAAATGATGTTACCGAGTGGACACCCCAAGAGCCGACTCATGAAGAACTTTACGTCGTTGGGGCCTTATATCCGTGAAGCGCAGTGCGAGGATACCGCGTTCTTCTTTGATTGCCTGGCGGTTTGCGTCAATATCAAGCCTGCACCGGAAGAGCGTGAGTTCTGGGGCTGGTGGCTGAATTTGGAAGATACGGGTAAAACCTTTGCTTATGAGTATCACTACGGTCTGTTTGATAAACAGGGTAACTGGCGTGAGGAAAAAATTAAGGACAAAGCCGTGATTGAACAGGTAGAAAATGCCAAACAGGCTTTTCATGTTCGACTGGAGAAACTGCTGCACTCGCTGGAACCCGCCTGTACCCTCGTCGCACGACCGTGATGCTTCTTTGACGCTCCCCGATTTATTCGCAGGTTTTCGCGTTATGCCTGTTGGCATAACGCGCCTGTCCTGTTACAACGTTTTCCTTATTCTTATTTTTTGACATTCAACGGCAGAGAAATTATGAGCGGCAGCCAGACTTTGGTTGTGAAACTGGGCACCAGCGTGTTAACCGGCGGTTCGCGCCGTCTTAACCGTGCCCACATTGTTGAACTGGTGCGCCAGTGCGCGCAGCAACATGCGGCAGGGCATCGGATTGTTATTGTCACCTCAGGGGCGATTGCCGCCGGACGTGAACATTTGGGTTACCCCGAGCTACCGGCCACGATTGCGACCAAACAACTGCTGGCCGCCGTGGGTCAAAGCCGCCTGATTCAACTGTGGGAACAGCTGTTTTCCATCTACGGTATCCACATCGGGCAAATGCTGCTGACGCGTGCGGATATGGAAGATCGTGAGCGTTTCCTCAATGCGCGTGACACCATGCGGGCGCTGCTGGATAACAATATCGTTCCAGTGATTAATGAAAACGATGCGGTTGCGACCGCTGAGATCAAGGTTGGCGATAACGACAACCTGTCCGCGCTGGCCGCGATTCTGGCCGATGCGGATAAGCTGCTGCTGCTGACCGACCAAGCAGGGCTGTTTACCGCCGATCCGCGTAATAATCCTGATGCAGAGTTGATCCGTGAAGTGAACGGCATCAACGATGCGCTGCGCAGCATTGCGGGTGACAGCGTGTCTGGCCTCGGAACGGGCGGCATGTCGACTAAATTGCAGGCTGCCGATGTGGCCTGTCGTGCCGGTATCGACGTGGTGATTGCCGCAGGCAGCAAGCCGGGCGTGATTGGCGATGTGATTGCTGATATTTCCGTTGGAACGCGTTTTCATGCGCTGGATGCACCGCTGGAAAGCCGCAAACACTGGATTTTCGGTGCACCACCGGCGGGTGAAATCACCGTCGATGACGGCGCGCTTTCGGCGATCCTCGAACGTGGTAGCTCGCTGCTGCCTAAAGGTATCCGCACGGTAGAAGGGAATTTCTCTCGTGGCGAAGTGATTCGTGTGCGTAGCCTGGCGGGCCGCGATGTGGCGCATGCCGTGACGCGCTACAACAGCGATGCGCTGCGTCTGATTGCCGGACATCATTCTCAACAGATTGCCGATATTCTTGGCTACGAATATGGTCCGGTGGCTATCCATCGCGACGATATGATTATCAATTAAGGAGTTCGCGATGCTTGAACAAATGGGTAAAGCGGCAAAAGCGGCCTCTTATCAACTGTCGGTCTTGAGCACAGCTCAGAAAGATCGTGCGCTGCTGACAATTGCAGATTTGCTGGAAGCTGAGAGTGCAACGATCCTGGCGGCTAACGCGCTGGATTTAGCCGATGCACGTCAAAATGGCATGAGCGAGGCGTTACTGGATCGTCTGCTTTTAACGCAGGAAAGACTGAGTGCGATTGCCGGCGATGTACGTCAGGTGTGTCGCTTGACCGATCCGGTAGGGCAGGTGATTGATGGCAACATGCTGGATAACGGGCTTAAGCTGGAGCGTCGCCGTGTGCCGCTGGGCGTGGTCGGCGTGATTTATGAAGCGCGCCCGAACGTCACTATTGATGTGGCTTCCCTGTGCCTGAAAACCGGTAATGCGGTAATTCTGCGCGGTGGCAAAGAGACGTACCGCACCAATGCGGCGACGGTCAAAGTCATTCAGCAGGCGCTGTCGCAGAGTGGCCTGCCAGCTGCTGCGGTGCAGGCAATTGAAAGCCCGGACCGTGAGTTAGTCAATCAACTGCTGAAGCTGGATCGCTACGTGGACATGCTGATTCCACGTGGGGGCGCAGGCCTGCATAAGCTATGTCGTGAGCAATCGACGATTCCGGTGATCACTGGTGGTATCGGTGTGTGTCACATCTATGCCGATGACAGCATCGATTTCGACAAGGCGTTGACGGTTATTGAAAGCGCCAAGGTGCAACGTCCTAGCGCCTGCAACAGCCTGGAAACGCTGTTGGTCAATCGAAGCATTGCCGATCGTTTCCTGCCTGAACTGAGCAAGAAAATGGCGGCGTCGGGCGTTACGCTCCATGCCAGCCCTTCAGCAATGCCTTACCTGACCAGTGGCCCCGCTAACGTCGTTGCTGTGGAAGACGCCAACTACAATGATGAATGGCTCTCTAACGACCTGAACGTCACGCTGGTGGACGATCTGGATGCGGCGGTTGCCCATATTCGTGAACACGGTACGCAGCACTCTGATGCGATTCTGACGCGATCCTTGAGCAACGCGGAACGCTTCGTGCGTGAAGTGGATTCCTCAGCGGTGTATGTCAACGCCAGTACGCGCTTCACCGACGGTGGCCAGTTTGGTCTGGGCGCGGAAGTGGCGGTCAGTACTCAGAAACTGCACGCTCGTGGTCCAATGGGGCTGGAAGCGCTGACCACCTACAAGTGGATTGGTTATGGCGATGATTTGATTCGTGCCTAATCGATGAATTGCTGCGCATCTCAAAGAGATGCGCAGCAATTATTTTTATTCCGATAAAAGTATTTATTTCAACTGTATTGCTCTGCTGCGCCATCGTTATTTAAATTAAAATTTAATGCGAAAATATAAATGCAATAAAATAACTGCATCAGAAAAATATCCTCCAATAGTAACAAACTATGCTTTGTGCGATATTTCACAGATCCATAGTCTGTCTTGCTATCGGAGGATAATTATTTATCCTTTGTTTCAAAAATACATTATTTCATATTAACGTTGATGCTTCTCTGCGGCGTTATGGATTGAGTTGGCAGTTTCGTGAGCCTGTTTTTCCGCTCGGCTGTTAAAATTATCTGCTTTCGTTTTGGCATCAGCCCAGCCTTTTTCGGCGTCTTTTCTGACTTCGGATTCTCTGGGTTTCACATCAGCTTTGACTTTGTCAGCTTTTTCCCGGGCTTCTGGCTCCCTTGATTTGAGATCGGATTTGAAATCATTCGCTTTTTCCCGCGCCTGAGTTTCATGCTCATGCGCTTTAGTTCGCGCCTCTGACGCTTTTTCTCTCGCTTCAACACTATCGTGGCTGAAGGCTGATTCCGCCGATGCTCGGGCTGAATCCAAGTCATTTGCTGCCGCCATGCCAATGTAACTGGTTCCCAGTATTAAGCCTAAAAACAATGGTTTCATATTCATGGTGTATTTCCTCTTACAGCGCGTTATGACTACGCTAACAATAATCTTGTCGTCGACAACGTATTATTGAGAGCTTCACGTTAAGACAACGTCCTTTTCGTCTTGGCTGCTTAAGTAGAGCAAAATAGAAAATAAAAAGAATAGGGAATTATCTTAAACCGTACAGGTGGGTATTGTTATGTGTTGCGGTTATAGTCGAAGGGTAAAAAGATATTTTTATTGTAAATATCACGCTGTATATAAAACTTAATATTTATCTCCACAGAAAGCATAGTTTTCACATAATCAGGTATTATCTTTTTGGTTCTTCTCCCGAAGAGAATGGAGATTTGGGAGCCGTGTTATGTATGTGCATCTGTTAAGCCGAAAAGATATAGCGTATGACGTTATTAGCACTGAAAATTATCAGCACAGAGTGGATGATGATAAAACCAGCAGACGATCGCCAAACGCTTGACTTGCTGTACCATTATCACTAATTTGTCACCCCGTAGTTCACGTCTGGCTCTCGCCATGACGATCTCAAAGCCGATATAGCTCAGTTGGTAGAGCAGCGCATTCGTAATGCGAAGGTCGTAGGTTCGACTCCTATTATCGGCACCATAAAATCAATCACTTACCTCAGGTTCCATTAGTTTCCGTAATTTTGTGGGACATATTTGTGCCATTGCGCTCTAAAATCACGTAAATTTTACTTGCGTGCTCACTCAGGTGTCCGGATGATAAATGCGCATATCTCTGAACCATTTCCAGCGTTTCCCATCCACCCAACTCCTTCAGTGCCAGAAGAGAAACACCAGCCAACTCCCACGTGTGCCTCAAGCTATGGAATCGGAAATTGCTAATGCCTGCTCGCTTTAGCGCTCCATTAACGAGTGCTCTTTTGCAGTAAGTGGCGCAGTGGATACTAAGGTCGTTGGACAATTAAAAATTAATGTTATGGTAAATAGGTGTTTCTGTTTTAACAGGAGAATCTGCCTCATGGAATTATTTTTGCTGCGACATGGAAAGCCTAATATTAGAAGTTCGATGGCAATCAGATCGGTCGATATGTACTCGTGGATAGGGGAGTATGATGCGGCTGGTATATTGGATTCGCCCGATGCTTCAACCGTCGCTGCTAGTGAGGGAGAATTTATAGTTTCTAGTCCAATGCAACGGGCTCTTGAGTCTGTAGCTGCTCTTGGATTGGAGCCAGATATCATCATTGATGAACTGCATGAAGCACCATTGCCTGTTTTTAATATCCCCCTGCTAAAGTTAACCCCACTTGTTTGGGCTGCTTTATTTCGTATTGTTTGGATGGCGGGAGGTAGTGGAGTCGTAGAAACTTTTTCTTCAGTAAAGATAAGAGCGAAGCTCGCTTCCTGTGAGTTGAATAAAATGGCAGAAACACATGGATATGTATTAAGTGTTGGACATGGTTTTATGAATGTTCTGGTTGCCAGAGAGCTACAGAAAGTTGGCTGGAGAAGGCAGAAAGTGGGTTCTTCAGGATACTGGTCGGGCATTAAACTTGTGCGTTGATAGCTCAGGCAGTTATATTTTCAGGGCATATCAAACGCACGAATCAGATAGTAGCAATCCAGATCATCCGGAGAGTTGCCAAACGAAGCCACATCGTTCCCGTGGCGTTGATGGAGAGGAACGCTGGTTTCCCACATGATGCTTTGGAAAGCCGCGCCAGTTATAAACGCTCCAACTTCGGATGCTAACCAGAGAATAGTTCCTGCTATATCGGTTACGTCAAAGTCCAGCATTAACCTCCACCAGTCATCTTTGTTCTGTAAACATGAGCCAGTGCGCATTTTTACAGGATTGTAAGGAATAGTGTTTGAGTGGTTATCTGGAGGGCATACTCATGAAAAAGTTGCTGATATGTTGCTTGTTCGGAAATACGGCCAATGTTCTTGCAAAAAAAATGCAGAAAGCGGCAGATGCTCAGAATTATCAGATTATGATCAGTGCTGTAGGGCTGGATAATTTTGCCAGTATTGCGCCTGCTTTTGACTGCTTTCTTGTTGCGCCACACATTCAATATAAACTCCCTGAACTCAGGAATATTGTTGGTGAATCGCGGTTCATTGCTGTTATAGATAGCCTGCCATATGCATCATTCGACGGAAAAAAAGTATTACAGTTTGCTCAGACTTATATACCTGAAAATATTAATTAAGTTGCGGAGCGGGTAGCTTGGTGTTTAGTGGACAGTTCTCATTGGCTGAGATTCTCCTCTATTGCGAATTAAACTCGATTTATCAACGGCAACAGATATTTGCTGGTATCGATATTTTTGAAAGATACACCATAGCCACAATTGATAATCACATGCTCGAATAATAAATGCTGAGAGCGTCCATTGATTTCCCGAAACGGATGAATCACATTCAAACCTGAATAGTATTCTGTTAATCGGGTTATTGGTATCGGACGCTCAAGGCCTTGTAAAAAATTGTCGCCGAATAGCGGCGTAACAATGTTATTGGCTTAGAGACTGTGCAAAAAACGTGATTTGCCGATGTTGTTTACATATCGAGAGAACGGTATTTTTCAATCAACCCTTCTCCGTCTCCGAACTCGCCCCATTAAGAAACATGGAGTTAACCAGCACCGCCATATCAATGGGGGCAATTTCGCCGCGTAATGCAGAATCAACAGCAGCATAAAGCATAAAATCGTAAGCTTTGGTGAGCCAGCGAGCTGGCATGTCAACGCGGAACACACCTTCCTTTTGACCTCGCCTGAAAAATTCTTCTAGTGCTTCACCATAAAAGGAAGGAATGGCTTCATCCACGGCATCTTTTCTGTCATCAACCATCCGCACCCACTGAGCCGCATTCCAAAACATGTAAAAATCACGTCCAGCAATGACGTTCTGCGTGAGCCGAATCAATGCATCAGGATAAGGTGGCTTTGCGAGTTCCGCACTGGAAAGAGCCTGTTCAAGGTGACGGGTGGCGCGTTCAAGCAAGAGTACAATGACTTCCTCTCTGGTCGGTGCGATGCGGTACAGAGTGGCTTTGCTAATCCCCGCTTTCTTGGCTATTTGTTGTAGATTTGCTCTGGGATTGCGGGCGATTGCAAGAGCTAGAGCTCCAGCCAGCTTGTCACTGATATTTTCAGACATCCTCTTTCCTTTTCTTGTTGTCAGCCCCGTCAGGGTGCCTGCTTATCTTTCCATACCCGCAATGAAAAAAAAACACCTCATTAGAGTTTATTTTGTTTCTTTTGAATCAATATTGACTCATTTGGGGCTTGAAAGTATTATCTGCGTCGCAAATTTAAGCAAAAATTCCAGTGTGGCCCAGGGGGTTGTATGGCTAGGTTAAAAATGAGTGCGCTTGCCTTGAGTTTGTTATTGGCAGGTTGTGGTGATGAAACGACTGCGTCTGAACAGCAGTCGCCGCAATCGGTAGAGGTTGAAGCTCAGACCGTCATCCCGCAGATGAAAACCATGACGGCAGACTTGCCAGGACGAATCGAGCCTGTCCGTGTCGCACAGGTTAGGGCGCGCGTAGCAGGGATTGTTCAGAAAAGGCACTTCACTGAAGGTGCCGCGGTGAAGGAGGGGGAACTGCTTTTCACCATTGCACAGGAACCGTTTGAAGCAGCCCTTGCCCGTGCTAAGGCGGGTCTGGTGCGGTCGGAGTCACAGGTAAAACAGGCCGAATCCCTTGTTCGTCGCTATACCCCGCTTGTGAAAATCGATGCTGTCAGCCGCCAAGAATACGATGATGCGGATACTGCCCTACAAACAGCGAAGGCCAATCGTTTGTCCGCTCGTGCGGACGTCAAAACTGCTGAACTGGATCTCAGCTATGCCACTGTCAGGGCACCGATCTCCGGCAGGGTAGGTAAAAGTCTGGTGAGTGAAGGAAGTCTGGTGGGGCAGGGAGAAACCACGCCAATGGCTTTGATACAGCAAATCGATCCGGTTTATGCCGATTTCAATCAGCCTGCGAATACCGCCCTGCAATTGCGTGAGGCAATGGAAAAGGGGCAGCTTTCAGCGAATAAGGATTCAGCGCCGAAGGTGAGCATTCATGTCGAAGGAACGGGTTATACCGCAACGGGTAAATTGCTGTTCACCGACATTTCGGTCAACAGAAACACTGGCGAAATCATGCTGCGTGGAGAATTCCCCAATCCGGATAACCGGCTCCTGCCTGGTATGTATGTGAGAGTGAGTACGGAACTGGGTGTGGATCAGAAGGCTATTTTCATTCCACAGCGGGCAATAATCCGTGGAACGGATGGAACTGCAAAGGTTTTTGTCATCAATGCTGAAGGTATGGCTGTTGAGAAACACGTGACTACTGGTGTGATGCAAGGCAAGGACTGGCAGATAACGGAAGGATTGAGCGCTGGGGATAAGGTCATTATCAATGGCGTAGATAAAATTCAGCCAGGAATGTCTGTAAAAACTGCTGATACGGCTCAACAGGAAGTACAAACGCCAAAACAACAGGATGGCAATGCCTCTTCTTAGCACTGACGGGGGCGTTATCTCGTTCGATTTGCACCATCAGTGTTTTTTTAATCCGCAAAAATCATACGTGCCGGAATAAATCATGCCTAATTTTTTTATTCACAGACCCAACTTTGCCTGGGTTGTGGCTATCTTCATCGCGATGGCAGGGCTGCTTGCCATTTCGTCGTTGCCTGTTTCGCAGTACCCCGCTGTTGCTCCGCCACAAATTGTGGTGACGGCAACTTATCCCGGTGCGTCCGCTGAAGTCATCAATAGCGGTGTCACAAGCCTGATAGAGGAAGAGCTTAATGGCGCAAAAGGGCTGCTCTATTATGAATCTCAGAGCAACAGTGCTGGCTTAGCAGAAATAACCATTACCTTTCAGCCGGGCACCAACCCCGATCTCGCTCAGGTTGACGTACAGAACCGTATTAAAAAAGTCGAATCCCGTCTTCCTGCCTCGGTAACCCAACAAGGGCTACAGGTCGAGCAGGCGAGCACAAACTTCCTCATGATCTTTGCTCTGACAGCCAAAGATAAGAATGCTGATGAGGTCAACCTTGCCGACTATGCGGCGCGAAACATTAACAACGAAATTCGCCGAGTCACAGGTGTAGGCCGCGTGCAAATGTTTTCCGCAGAGCGTGCTTTGCGTGTATGGATAGATCCAGCGAAGCTGATTAGCTACGGGTTATCCATTAATGATGTAGATAATGCCATCAAAGCGCAGAACGCGCAGGTATCCGGTGGGAGCCTGGGAGAGCAGCCCAGCCCGCCTGATCAAGAAATCTCTGCAAACATACTGGTTCAGGGGCAACTGTCCTCTATTGAGGAATTTTCTCGTATTGTGCTTAAGGCCGATGCCGACGGATCGACTGTCCGTTTGAGTGATGTTGGTCGAGTAGAAATGGGGCGGCAAGATTATCGTTTATCATCACGGCTCAATGGTGAGCCAGCGGTAGGGATCGGTGTGCAACTTTCTCCTGGGGCCAATGCACTTGAGACAGCAAAAGCCGTCAAATCTCGACTGGCTGAATTATCGATGAACTTCCCAGAGAATATCAGTTATAGCGTTCCTCATGACACATCGAAATTTGTTGAAGTGGCCATTAAGAAAGTCCTGATGACGCTGCTTGAAGCCGTCGTGCTCGTCTTTCTAGTCATGCTGCTGTTTCTGCAAAATATTCGCTACACCCTTATCCCGACGATTGTTGTTCCTATCTGTTTGCTTGGCACGCTGGCGGTGATGTTGCCGTTAGGGTTCTCCGTCAACATGATGACCATGTTTGGTATGGTTTTGGCCATCGGTATTCTGGTGGATGATGCCATTGTGGTCGTGGAAAATGTCGAACGCATCATGGCTGAAGAAGGTCTGCCGCCTAAAGAGGCGACGATCAAAGCGATGTCCCAAATCAGTGGGGCAATCGTGGGGATTACCCTCGTGCTCGCTGCGGTGTTCCTGCCACTTGCATTCATGAGTGGTTCTGTTGGGGTGATATATCGTCAGTTCTCTGTTTCTCTGGCAATTTCGATTCTTTTCTCTGGTTTTCTTGCCCTTACGCTGACGCCTGCGCTTTGCGCCACTTTGATTAAGCCTATCGCTAAAGGCCACCATGCTGAGAAGAGAGGGCTATTCGGCTGGTTCAACCGTAAATTCAGCAGCCTGACGGAACGTTACTCTTCTACCACATCTACATTGCTGTCACGCACAGGCAGAGTGATGCTGGTGTATGTCGCCATTCTTGGTGTGCTTGCGGTGGCCTATACCCGGCTGCCATCGGCGTTTCTTCCGTCAGAAGATCAGGGCTATGTCATGACGGATATTCAGCTTCCCCCGGGGGCGACATATCAGCGGCTGATGACATCAACCAAGGAAATGGAAAACTACTTTCTTGAACGTCCTGCGGTTGCCGATGTGCTGACACTCCAAGGATTCAGCTTTTCCGGTACGGGGCAGAATGCTGGCATGGGGTTTGTCATGCTCAAAGACTGGTCGGAACGCTCCAGTGAGGAATCTGTGCAAAATGAAGCAGATCAATCCAGCGGCGTTTTCCAGAGCATAAAAGACGGCACGCTATTTTCTATCGTTCCGCCTTCGGTTGAAGGCATGGGGAACTCAAGTGGCTTTGCGTTACGCCTTCAGGATCGTGCCGGACTGGGTCGTGATGCGCTGCTTGCCGCAAGCCAACAGCTAATGGGTATGGTGTATGAGTCCCCGACTTTTGCTTACATCATGGTGGAAGGATTGGCTGATGCACCACAGCTTGACCTTCGTATCGATCGTGAGAAAGCCGAAGCAATGGGGGTTCCTTTTGATGCCATTAATAATGCCATCTCGACCGCCTACGGTTCGGCTTTAGTCAATGAGTTCCCAAATCAGGGGCGTATGCAGCGCGTTATTGTCCAAGCCGCGCCTGAAAACCGCGCTACGCCGGAAACGCTGCGTAAACTGAATATTCTCAACCGCAATGGGGAATTGGTTCCTCTGGAAGCGTTTAGCGACATTGCGTGGAAGCATGGCCCTGTGCAAGTTGTCCGCTATAACGGTTATCCGAGCCTCAAACTTTCTGGTGACGTGGTGCCCGGCATGAGTTCGGGTGAAGGGATGAAAGAGATTGAGCGCTTGGTGGCGCAATTACCGCCGGGCATTGGGTATGAGTGGACCGGCTTGTCCTATCAGGAAAAAGCCGCCGGTTCTCAGGCTCCGATGCTATTAGCCCTGGCACTCGTCGTGGTCTTTCTGGTTCTGGTTGCTTTGTACGAAAGCTGGAAGATCCCGTTCTCGGTACTGCTGATTGTTCCTATCGGCGCGTTGGGGGCTGTTGCGGCCGTAATGGCTGCGGGGATGTCTAATGACGTGTATTTCAAGGTAGGTCTGATCACGATCATTGGGCTGGCGGCGAAAAACGCAATTCTTATCATCGAGTTTGCAAAGGATCTCCACGCAGAAGGGAAATCTTTCAGGCAGTCCGCTATTGAAGCCGCACGCTTGCGTTTTCGTCCCATCGTGATGACCTCGCTTGCCTTCATTCTTGGCGTGGTACCGCTTGCTATTGCAACTGGAGCGGGCGCACTTAGCCAGCGTGCTATCGGTACGGGTGTCATGGGAGGGATGTTGAGCGCGACCTTACTGGGTGTGCTGTTTGTACCAGTCTTCTATGTCTGGGTCATGTCTTTGATGAATAAAAGCAAAGAAAAGATGCCGTCTGATAGCCAGACAGATACCCAAGAGGTGGGAAAATGATAACGCCTCATAAACTCAGTCTGATTGCGGCTACGCTTCTGTTTGCGGGGTGCTCCATGGCACCCAGCTATACCACGCCACCGTCACCGATAACGGAACAATGGAAAAGTGATCGGGCTACTCAGCACTCATCTGCCACAACCGACTGGAAGATATTTATTCAGGATGAACGGTTACGACATTTGGTCGATATAGCGCTCGCCAATAACCGGGATTTAAGGCAAACCCTGTTAAATGTGGATGTTGCTCGGGCGCAATATCGCATCCAACGTGCCGATCGATTACCGGGTATTGAGGCTCAAGGATCGGGTTCACGCCAGCGTGTTCCTGGCGATATATCCCCAACCGGCCAAGCGGCTATTCAGAACGAGTGGCGCTCAGGGATCGGTCTGGCAGCTTTTGAACTCGATCTGTTCGGGAGAATTAAAAGCCTCTCTGATGCTGCGATGGAAGAGTATCTGGCAACAGAGACCAATGCCCGTGGTGCGAGAATTACGCTGATAGCGGAGGTCGTGCAGGCTTATCTCACTCGCAATGGTGCGGTGCAGCGTTACGAGCTGACAAACAGCACATTACAGTCGCGGCAGGACTCCCTGAGGCTCATTTCAGAAAGACGTGTTGTAGGCGTAGTATCCGCTCTTGATTATCAGGAAGCGCTGGGGCTTGTGGAGCAAGCGCGGGCGGAAAGGGAGCAGGTCACCCGTCAGTTAAGACAATCAGAGAACGCGCTGCGTTTGCTGGTTGGCACTAACGATATTGACCGTTATCTGCCTCAGAAGTCTGTCGCTGAAGACGCGATTCTGCAAAATATTGCACCGGGTACACCCTCTCAGCTGTTGGCGTCCCGGCCCGATATTGAAGCAGCAGAACATCGGCTGAAATCAAGAAACGCCAGTATTGGCGCTGCGCGGGCAGCCTTTTTTCCTCGCATCTCTTTAACAGCCATGTACGGCAGTGCCAGTACTGAGTTATCCGATCTTTTCAGTGGTGGACAGCAGGCTTGGTCATTTTCCCCACAGATAACGCTGCCGTTATTTTCCGGCGGAAGCAATATGGCTAATCTGGATGTCGCAAATCTGCGGAAAGATATTGCTGTGGCAGATTATGAAAAAACCATTCAGACGGCATTTCGTGAAGTATCTGACGCATTGGATGCAACGGATACTTTACGGCGGGAGGCGTTGGCACAGGAAAGCCTGACGAAGACCAATCTTGAGTCGTTGCGGCTGGCTGAGGCAAGATATGCCAGTGGTGTGGATGGCCACTTGCGCTATCTTGATGCACAACGCCGGGCATTGAGTAGTCAGATTCAACTTATTGATATCCGAACACAGCATCAAATGGCGTTATCTACACTCTACCGCGTGCTGGGCGGTGGCTGGAATGAAGAAAATCGGCAAGCGCGTTAAGCATATTCTTTAACCCGTTAAATCGCGTGCTGCTGAATTATCATACGAGCCTGGCAGTTGAAAGCGCCGATCTCGTTCTCCAACGATAATCTGAAGTCATACAAAGAAGGGCGTCCTATTAGGGCACCCTTATTTCACGCTATTGCTGATGACCCGCTTCACGAGATGTTTTGATGGTTTCATACCTTACTCCTCATTTTCCTTTTCGTTGTGCTTTGGCCGCCAGGTATCACCTGGAAGGTTACCCTGCCGGATGACTGCTATTTTTTAACCTAAAAATGTCGTTTAAAAGATCATTCCACTGCTTCACTCTGTAATTTTTGTTATGAAACTCCGCTAATTTTAATTATTTAGCGTATGTCACTTCTTTTGTGTTTTTTGATAGTATAAAAAACTAATAATTTTCATTAAAAAATCAATGATTGCTAAACTATCTAATATTTATTTCTTAACACGGAAATAGTTTCCTAAGGTGATAGAGTTATTTATTCTGCCAAAAGCAAAAAATAGAGAGTGAATATTTTCACTAAATTAAAATTAATGCGTTATTTGTTATTTTTATCATTTATTAGCGGGTTAAGTATTTCGTTGTTAACGAAATTAAAAGGCACGAAATATATTCTTTTTCCGTCAATTGAAACTCAATGGATTATTATGTTTTATTATGGATATTTTTACTTAAGTTTAATTTATATTTTTGTTTTTACTGTATTTTTTGTTTTAATCGTTCCGTTTACTTGCTCTGCTATATAAGCGTTGACCGTGCGTTTATGTTGTGTGTATGATCTAAACTCAAAATATGAATGTATTTAACTTCCTTCTTGGTGTGAGTCTTTCACTCCGATATAAATCGTAACTTTACGGTTTTATTATGGTTTTTTAATTCGATTTAAATTTATTTCATCTCGCTGGTCGAAAAACAAATACGCTATACCCTAAATAATTCGAGTTTCAGGAAGGCGGCAAGAGAAGACATCTCGATGAGCTTACTCAGGTAAGTGATTCGGGTGACTGAACGCAGCCAACGTACATGCAACTTGAAGTATGACGGGGATATTTGTTTGCCGAGTCGCTGCCGTGCTTATGGATTATGGCGGGCTTTTGGTAGGAATCGACTTTACTTCTCCGGGCCCGAGTGCCCTTACGTTGGTATAGACACATGGCAAAAGGAACTGATGGTGCATCTGTCGCACCAAAGGAACGTATTAATATCAAATATGTTCCGGCCACTGGTGGTCAGCAGGCGGAAATAGAATTGCCGTTAACGCTGATGATCGTGGGAAATATGAAAGGGCGCACAGAGGAAACACCGATCGAGGAGCGTCAGACCGTATCGATCGATAAAAACAATTTTACCTCCGTGATGAAAGAAGCAAATCTGGAACTGAATTTCAGTGTGCCAAATCGCCTTGAAGAAGAAAGTCAGGACGACCTGCCAGTGAAATTGAGCATCGGCGGTTTGAATGATTTCTCCCCTGACCGCATCGCCCAGCAAGTGCCTGAATTACGTAAGCTGCTTGATTTACGTGAAGCATTAGTCGCGCTGAAAGGCCCCCTCGGCAATATTCCCTCATTCCGTAATCGTTTGCAGGATCTGTTGTCCAGCGAAGAAGCCAGAGAGCAGCTTTTGAAAGAGCTCGAGCTGGTGAAACCCGCCGAATAATTGATGTTTACTGACGAAATAGGGAAATAATATGTCAATAATTGAAGAACAGGCTCAGACAGGGGCTGCCAGCACCTCTGGATCACTGCTTGATGACATCATGGCTCAAGCACGCATTAGCCCGGTCGATGAAGGTTATAGCGTGGCTAAGCAAGGTATTGCCGCGCTGGTTGCTAACATTCTTGATAGCGGTAATGCAGCAGAACCCGTGAATAAAGCGCTAGTCGATAGCATGATCGTCGAACTGGACAAAAAACTCAGCAAGCAGATTGACGTTATTCTGCATGCGAAAGAACTTCAGGAATTGGAATCTTCCTGGCGTTCGATGAAACTGCTTATCGATCGCACTGATTTCCGTGAAAACATCAAACTGTTGGTGTTGCATGCGACAAAAGAAGAGCTATTGGAAGATTTTGAATTCGCGCCTGAAATCTCCCAGTCTGGCTTCTATAAGCACGTTTACTCTAGCGGCTACGGTCAATTTGGCGGTCAGCCTATCGGCGGCGTGATCGGTGACTATGCGCTGACGCAAAGCTCACCAGACATTAAGCTGATGCAGTATGTCAGCGCCGTTGGCGCGATGGCGCATGCGCCGTTCATCTCTTCTGTTGCACCGACCTTCTTTGGCGTAGATCGCTTCACCGATCTGCCTTCCATCAAAGATCTGAAATCTGTTTTCGAAGGCCCAGCCTACACGAAATGGCGCTCGCTACGTGAATCTGAAGACGGTCGTTATCTGGGCCTGACGGCACCGCGCTTCCTGGCTCGCCTGCCTTATGACCCGGTAGAAAACCCGATTAAGGGCTTCAACTACAAGGAAGATATCAGTACCAATCACGAACACTATCTGTGGGGCAATACCGCCTATCTGATGGGAACGGCGCTGACGGACAGCTTCGCGAAATACCGCTGGTGTCCGAACATCATTGGTCCGCAGAGCGGTGGTGCGATTACCGACCTGCCAGTGCATGTTTATGAAGCCATGGGCCAACTTCAGGCCAAGATCCCGACTGAAGTTCTGATCACCGATCGTCGTGAATATGAAATGGCCGAAGAAGGCTTTATCACGCTGACGATGCGTAAAGACAGTGACAATGCGGCCTTCTTCTCTGCTAACTCGGTGCAGAAGCCGAAGGTGTTCCCGAACACCAAAGAAGGCAAAGAAGCGGAAACCAACTACAAGCTGGGTACGCAACTGCCGTACATGTTCATCATCAACCGTCTGGCGCACTACATTAAAGTGCTTCAGCGTGAGCAGATTGGCTCATGGAAAGAGCGTCAGGATCTTGAACGTGAGTTGAATACCTGGATTAAACAGTACATCGCCGATCAGGAAAACCCGCCGGCAGATGTCCGTAGCCGTCGTCCTCTGCGTGCCGCACAGATCAAAGTGTTGGATGTAGAAGGAGAACCAGGTTGGTATCAGGTCACCATGTCTGTGCGCCCGCACTTCAAGTACATGGGGGCGAACTTTGAGCTGTCGCTGGTAGGGCGCTTAGATAAGGAATAAGACTTATGCCGTCTCTTTCTGCTTGGGAAAGGGGAAACGCGGCAAGTCTGTTTGATCGTATCCGTGGGGAGGAACGTCGTTCCTCCCCTGAAACGGAAGTTGAAGCACTGATCGAGTCCGTTAAGCGTCAACTGGACAACGTGCTCAACACCCGGCCCGGAAATTGTCGCAGCGCACCTGAGCTTGGCGTGATTGATTTTAATGACGCGACGCAGGGTGGTGCGGACATTCGAGGGAAAATCCGGGAGGCGATCCGACAGTGTATCTGTCGCTTTGAACCTCGAATTGTTCATGTGGATGTCGACACATCGGACTATTTATCGAATCCGATGGAGATGTCGTTTCAGGTTACCGCCCGGGTCAGATTGGAAGATCTGGAGCAGGTCGCCTCTTTCAATATCCATATGGATAGCCACCGCCATTACAGAATGATCTGATTATGTCACTGGAACATTTTTTCAGGGATGAGCTGACCTACTTGCGCCTGCAAGGGCGTGAATTCGCCAAGGCGCACCCTGAGCTTACCCGATTTTTGTCAGAACAAACCACGGATCCAGACGTCGAGCGTCTGCTGGAAGGGTTCGCCTTTTTGACGGGGAGCCTGCGGGCGAAGATCGAGGATGAATTTCCGGAACTGACACACGGTCTGCTGGGAATGCTGTGGCCTAATTACCTGCGCCCCGTACCGAGTATGACCATTATGCAGTTTTCGGTACTCCCCGGCGCGATTGCACAGCCTGCGTTTGTTGAGCGTGGCTGTGAACTCGACAGCCTGCCGATTGATGATGTGGTTTGCCATTTTCAGACCTGTCACGATGCCTGGATTTATCCGGCGGATATCCGTGACATCAAGGTACAGAGCGGCAATGATCTTTCTACGATTACGCTAGATATTGGGCTGCATGGCCCGCTTTCACTCAGCGATCTGCAACTCGACAAACTGCGCTTTTATCTGGGCGGTGATACCTATACGGCCTACGAACTCTATTTCTGGATCGCCAGCCAGCTGTCGCATATTGAGCTGGAAGTCGATGGCCAACGCTTCCGTCAGGAAGCCAGCGTGCTGAAGACGGTCGGCTTTGAGCGTGACGATGCGCTATTGCCGTACCCCGGGAATGTCTATTCGGGTTACCGCATCTTGCAGGAATACTTTTGTTTTCCTGAAAGTTTTCTCTTTTTCCAACTCGCTGGCGCGGTATGGCCGGATCTCCCGCTGACGGTAACAGAATTCCGTCTGCATTTTTGCTTTGACCGTCCGTTACCGGCGGAACTCAAGATCCGCCCTGATTCGTTCATGCTCAATTGCGTGCCGGCGATCAACCTCTTCCAACACGATAGCGAACCGATCAACCTCAGTGGACGCCAGACGGATTACCCGCTGAAAGCCAGCTACCGCAACGCCGATAGCTTTGAAATCTTCTCCGTGGATAAGGTTGAAGGCTGGGTTGAAGGGAATTCAGGTCGTTCTCGGGGCATTCCGCGTACGTATCAGCCTTTTGAGAGTTTTCAGCACCAAATAGAGCGAGCCAAAGGACGGTTGGCGCTCTATTACCGCATCCGGGTAAGAGAAGCCGTGAACGGCAACGGTTTTGATCACATGCTCTCTTTTGTGCGTGGCGATGAGCAAGAGGTGATTGATTTGGATGAGTCCATCTCGGTGACCCTGACCTGTACCAATCGATCGCGGGCGGCACAGCTGTCCGTTGGGGCGATCTGCGTACCCACCGGCAATTCACCGTCTTTTGCGACGTTTCGTAATTTGGTTCGCCCGACGCGACCGTTACGGCCTGCGATGGATGGCAGCCTGCACTGGACGCTGATCTCCAACCTGTCCCTGAACTACGTATCGCTGCTGCGGCGTGATGCGCTGGTACAGATTCTGCGTACTTACGATTTCCCGGCGCTGCACGATAAGCAGGCAGAGCAAGCCTCGCGTAAGCGTCTGGCAGGTATCGAGTCTATCGAAACCACGCCTATCGATCGTCTGGTTCAGGGCATGCCGGTGCGCGGCTTGAAATCAATCCTGTCGGTACGGCAATCCGCGTTCTCCAGTGAAGGGGAACTCTATCTGTTTAGTACGGTGCTGGCGCACTTCTTCTCGCTATACGCCAGTGTCAACGCTTTCCACCTGTTGGAAGTGGTCAACATCGATAACAAGGAGCGCTACCGATGGCCGGTACAGATAGGTCAACACTCGATGATGTGACGTTCCGTCAGGATGTCTCGCGCTTTAATTTTTTCCAATTGGTGGAATTGCTTAATCGACTGGAAGGCGTGGATCTGGAACAAGATCTGGATTTTCGTCCTGAACAGGAGCGTCTGCGCTTTCGCTCTACGGCATCTATTGGCTTTCACCCCAGCGATATCTTGCAGGTGGGACGCGATGAAGAGGGCCGTCAGGAACTGGAAGTCGCGTTTCTGGGTCTGCACGGCAGCCAGTCACCGATGCCCGGCTATTACCTCGAAGAACTAGCTTGGGAATACGCGCAGGGCGAACAGAAGCTGGGTGTGTTTCTTGATTTCTTCCATCACCGCTTGCTCACGCTGTTGCACCGCGCATGGCGTAAATACCGTTACCACGTCCGCTTTCAGAATGAGGGGGAGGATGGATTCTCTCGCCTGATGTTTGCGCTCGTCGGGCTAGGAAATGACGCCGTACGCGACAGCCTGCCGGTTAACCGCGCCAAGATGCTTTCCTACGCCGGGGTGTTGGCAAGTCCCAGCCGTTCCCCGGAAGTTGTCGCGGGTCTGGTTATTCACTGTTTTGATCTGGACGACGTCGCCGTCATGGCCTGGCAGCACCGCCGTGTTCCCATTCACGAAGGGCAGCAGAACCGCTTGGGAAAAGGAAACATGATGTTGGGCGGTGATTTTGTGATCGGCGACAAAGTGAATGACTGCGCGGGCAAGTTTTTGCTCAAGGTTGGCAATCTCAGCTTCAGCCGCTTTCTCAGTTTTTTGCCCAACGGTGAGCATTTTCAGCCGCTGGTGCGTTTTGTCTCTTTCATTCTTCGCGATCAGTTGGCCTGGGATCTGCGTCTTGGTTTCGCGGAAGGCGAAGCTAAGGGCTTAAGCCTGGGAAGTGAGCAAAGCAGCCGTTTGGGATGGAGCAGCTTTCTCGGGCAGCCGCCAACGGATCCCTATGTGACGATTTGTGTGCAGGAGTAAATGTGAACGTAACCCACCCACTCACGTTGGTTGTGCTTAACAGTGAGCAGCTCGATATCAATTCTCAGGTGCAGCACCAGTTCGATCACCGTGGTGGCACGCTGGGCGCGTCGGAAAAAGACCAGTGGCAATTGCGGGATCGGCTGGGCTCTGTGGTCCCGGCACATGCTCGTATCGACATGACCGATGGTTATTTCAGCCTGTGCGATCTGAGCGGCCAGTCTTTTATTAACGGTTCCCTGTCGCCGATTGGGCGAGATCGCAAAGTCATTCTGTCGCACGGCGATGAGCTGGTGATTGGGCCTTTCCGGCTGGGCGTGTACATCGGCGATCCCACGACGGAACAGGATATCGATCAGGTATTGGGACAGCGCACGGACGACGTGCTGGGCGGCTGGCTCAGTGAAGATAAAAAAAGGCGTTCTACGGATCTTGCAGACTCCACCGTTGTGTTGAACGACCCGCTGTGGGCGCTACAGAAAGAACAGAGCCAGTCACTTTTGCTATCAGACAATGAGACGGTCGGCGAATCGCTCACGCCCTCTCTTTCTTCTTTTTCTTCTGCTGAGGACACCATGGATCAGAAATTTGTCGAATTACCGACTATCAACACACGCTATGCGGGAGATGAGCTGGAAGGGTACAGCGACGGTACCTCGTTGGCTCCGTTGATGCGTGGGCTGGGTCTGTCGCTTCAGCCGGCCGACGATGCGCGACTGCGTGAAATGTTGGAAGAGATGGGGAAAAGCCTGCGCGCCATGGTTGAAGGCTTGCTGGCATTGCAGACAGAGCAGGCGGCACTGGCGGACACGCACTTACGCCCGATTGAAGATAACCCGCTGCGTCTGGGGTTGGGCTATGCGGATACGCTGTCGGTGCTGTTTGCCGAAGGGAAAAGCCCCGTGCACCTCTCTGCGCCTGCCGCAGTGGAAGAGGTGTTGAACAATGTGCGGGTGCATCACATCGCGAACCAGCAGGCGATTGCCGTGGCGTTGGAAAATATTCTTCAGGCTTTTTCGCCAGCCGCGCTGCTTAGCCGTTTTGAACACTATCGCCGCAGTGGTGAACTGATGGCAGCAGATGACGGCTGGGCGTGGCAGATGTATCAGCACTACTACCGAGAATTGACGTCACCCCGCCAGCAGGGTTTCCAAAAATTGTTCCATCAGGTGTATGCGCAGGCGTATGACCGTGCCGTGCGTCAACAGCAGGAGCAAAAATAATGCTGCGGGCACTGTGCTTATGTTCCCTGATGTTCCTGCTATCGGGATGTACCACGCTGGGCAAGATGGCGCAGGTCGCGGCGAATCCTGATATCCAGGTGGGCAGCAACAATCATCAGCCTTCTACCGTGGGGTTTAGTCTGCTGGCGGAACCGGATGTTAACCCGAACGACAGCGGTGAAGCTGCCCCTATCGAATTCCAACTGGTTCTGCTGGCGGAAGATTCGCGTCTGTTAGCGACCGATTACGACCAGATCACGACGGATATCGAAAAAGCGTTAGCCAAGAATTACATCAATCATCAGGACTACACGCTATTGCCAGGGCAGTTCAAATATCTGCCCCCAGAAGTACTGGATGAAAAGGTGCACTACCTCGGCGTGGTGGCTCGGTATGCCGATTCGGAAAGCGCGGAGTGGCGCAAAGTCATCAAGCTAAAGAATACCGGGCAAACGTATCAGATTCTCGTGCACCTGCGCCGGGATGAAGTCGAAATCAAAAAAGACCAAGAAGAAGAATAATTATGTCGAGTCGCAATCGCATTATCTGGCGGGAAGGTTTGTTCATTAAACCGCAGCATTTTCAACAGCAACAAAGACACACCGATTACGCACTGCACGCGCGTCTCAGCGCCCTTAGTGATTATTTCTATGGTTTACAGTCACTGGCAATTAATGAGGAATATCTCAATTTTGGCCGCATCGCGCTGGTTAACGCCAGCGGTGTGATGCCGGACGGCACCGTGTTCAATATTCCCGGTGATGATGCCCTGCCGCTGCCGTTGGAGATCACCGACGTCGCGCTGGCAAACCAGAAAGTGTATCTGGCGCTGCCACTGGCAGTAAATGGCGTCAGTGAAGTGGGTCAGCCGGGGCAGGGGATCGCCAGCCGTCTGCAATCACACCGGCATGACGTGCGCGATCTACACAGCGACGGTGGCGATATCGTTTCTCTGGAAGTTGGTAAGGTCAGCCTGCGACTGATGCTCGATCGTGACGATCGCAGCGCCTATGCCTCGCTGGCGATCGCCAACATTCTGGATAAACGCCCTGACGGCGGATTGATTCTGGATCCTAACTTTATGCCATGCAGCATCAGCGTTACTGCAATCCCCAGTTTAAAACGCTTTTTGGGCGAATCTGCCGGTTTGGTTGCTGAACGCGCACGCAGTCTGTCGCAGCGTATTGCCGCACCGGGACAGCAGGGCGTAGCGGACGTGGCTGAGTTCATGATGCTGCAATTACTCAACCGCGCTCAGCCTAAGCTGTCGCATCTGGCACGTCTTGGCACGTTGCACCCTGAACGCCTGCACGAAACGCTGGTGGAGCTGTGCGGTGAACTGATGACGTTTACCGATGAATCGCGTCTGCCGCCTGAATTCCCCGCCTATCGCCATGAACATCAGCAGGCCAGCTTTGAGCCGCTGATGATGGCGCTGCGTCAAGCCTTGAGCACCGTGCTGTCGCCGCGTGCCGTCTCCATCCAACTGAAGAAACAGCCGTATGGCGTGATGGTAGCAATGGTTGGCGATGCGGAATTGATGACCAGCGCAGAGTTTGTGCTGGCGGTACGTGCGCGTATGCCGCAGGAACATCTGCGTAAACAGCTGCTGCAACAAACGAAGATTGCCTCCAGCGAGAAGATCCGCGAACTGATCAGCCTGCAATTGCCTGGCATCCCGCTGCTGCCGCTGCCGGTTGCGCCGCGTCAACTGCCTTATCACGCGGGTTACAGCTATTTCCAACTGGATAGACAAAGCCCTGCCTGGCAGGTGCTGGTGTCTGGCAACACGCTGGCGTTCCACATTGCTGGTGAATTCCCGGAACTGGATATGCAGCTTTGGGCCATCCGTGGCCAGTAGTCAGGAGAGGAAGAGATGAGCATCGAGGTTATTAAAAACGATCAACTGGGCGATCTGCTTTTTGACCACGCCCGACAGCTGGATATGGATTCCGACTACTGGTTCCGCCTGCGTGGGCAAAGCATTAATCCGATGGTTGATGCGGTCACACCGCTGCTGGGCATGGTGGAGCGAGTTCGCCAGCTCTCTGCCTATGACGGCGTGGAGGATCTTTATCAGCGCGTGGTATCTGAAATTCAGGCTATCGAGCAGGAACTGCATTCTCATGGCTATGAAAACGGCGTGATTTTGTCCTTCCGCTACATCCTCTGCACCTTCATTGATGAAGCCGTGATGGGACGGGAGTGGGGCGGGCAAAGCATGTGGTCGGCCCATTCCCTGCTGACTCGTTTTCACAATGAAACCTGGGGGGGCGAAAAGGTTTTTGTCCTGCTGGAGAAGCTGCTGGACGATCCCACCCGCTATCGAGACATCCTGGAATTTATCTACCTTTGCCTCTGTCTGGGCTTTGAAGGGCGCTACCGGGTGATGACTCAGGGGCGTGAGGAGTTGAACCGCGTCGTGAGTAAGTTACATGACACGTTGCGCCCTGAGCCTGCTAATTCGCCGACGGTCTTCCACCTGAATCTGGGGCAGCAGGCCTCGCGTTACCACCTGCGCAGGCAGGTGTCATTGCGCACGTTGTTTATCGGCGTTTTTGTGGTCTTGGTGGCCGCATTCGGCCTGTACCGTTACGAGCTAACCCATCAAACCCAGGACGTACTGCGTCAGCTGGGAGAATTATTACAATAACAGGAGCTACACCGTGATTCGAATTGAACTGCCGACACTGGTTGAACGACTCAACCCTGTGTGCCGTCATATGCTGGAAGAAGCGGCGGCACTCTGTATTCAACATCAGGGTGCGGAAATCCGCATTGAGCACCTGTTGATGAAAATGCTGGAAACGCCGCTGTGCGATGTGCGCCAGATCCTCAAGCGTGCTGGCGTCGATGCGGATGAGCTGTCTTCGCTGCTGTTACCTTCCTCCGTGGATAAAGAATTTGATGCGGGCTATCCCTCATTCTCTCCTCTGTTGGTGGAATGGCTACAGGACAGCTGGCTGCTGGCCTCGGCTGAATTTCAACATGTGCATCTGCGTAGCGGTATCTTGCTGCTGGTTTTACTGCTGACGCCAAATCGCTATGTGGCAGGCGCGATATCCCGTCCGCTGGCACAGATTAACCGTGAACTTTTACGCCAGCAGTTTGATGAGTGGGTGAAGGATTCTGTTGAAACGGAAGTGGCGGTGCAGTCTGCCACGGCGGAACAGGCTATTGCGGCAAGCACGCAGCTGTCCCGCTATACGCAAAACGTGACGGAATCTGCCCGACAGGGGCAATTGGATCCGGTGCTGTGCCGCGATCATGAAATCGATCTGATGATCGACATTCTCTCCCGTCGCCGTAAAAACAACCCGATTGTGGTGGGGGAAGCGGGCGTCGGTAAAAGTGCGCTGATCGAAGGGTTGGCGCTGCGTATTGTGGCGGGTGCCGTACCGGAAAGGTTGCGGGATGTAGAACTGCTTACGCTCGACCTAGGGGCGATGCAGGCCGGTGCCTCGGTTAAAGGCGAATTTGAGAAACGCTTCAAAGGTGTGATGCAGGAAGTGAAGGATGCGCCACGCCCGATCATTCTGTTTATCGATGAAGCGCATACGCTAATTGGGGCTGGTAATCAGGCCGGCGGGCTGGATGTATCAAACTTGCTCAAGCCTGCGCTGGCACGCGGTGAACTGCGTACCATCGCGGCGACGACCTGGAGCGAGTATAAAAAATACGTCGAGAAAGATGCGGCGCTTTCCCGTCGCTTCCAGCTCGTCAAAGTCGGTGAACCAAACGCGGAAGAAGCCACGGTTATCCTGCGTGGGCTGCGCGGCATCTATGAGAAAGCGCACGGCGTCCTGATTGATGAAGATGCGCTTCAGGCGGCGGCGCAGCTGTCGGCGCGCTATATCTCAGGTCGCCAACTCCCCGATAAGGCGATTGACGTGCTGGATACTGCGAGTGCGCGCGTGGCGATTAACCTGACGACGCCACCGCGTGCAGTCAGCCAGCTACAAACTCGCCTGCATCAGCAGAAAATGGAAATCACCCAGCTTGAGCGTCAGGCGCGCATCGGTCTCGGCAATACCGAAGAGCGGTTAGTCGAACTGCGTGACGCCCGCGAAGCAGGCGCGGCATCGCTGGCAAAGTTGGAAGCTGATTGGCAGCAGCAGAAAACACAGGTTCAGCGTGTGATCGAACTGCGCACAGCGCTGTTGGATGAAGAGCAAGCCGTCGACTTTGATGCGGTATCGGCAGCGGCGGAACTGGCTACCTGTGAGCAAGCGCTGGAAATACTTCAGCAAGCCTCCGTGCTGGTCTCCCCCCACGTCGATAAAATGCAGATTGCCGCAGTGATTGCTGAATGGACGGGCGTGCCGCTGAATCGGATCTCTCAGGGAGAGATGGATATCGTCACGCGCCTGCCTGAATTCTTGGGGGAATCTATTAAAGGGCAGCAGTTGGCGATTGCTCAATTGCATAAACACTTGCTGACTGCGCGTGCGGACCTCCGTCGTCCAGGGCGTCCGCTGGGGGCTTTCCTGCTGGTGGGGCCAAGCGGCGTCGGTAAAACGGAAACCGTGGTTCAGATTGCCGACCTGATGTTTGGCGGACGTAACTACCTGACCACCATCAATATGTCGGAATATCAGGAAAAGCATACGGTTTCACGCCTGATCGGCTCGCCCCCAGGCTACGTCGGGTTTGGCGAAGGTGGCGTATTGACCGAAGCGATCCGTCAGAAACCGTACTCCGTGGTGCTGCTGGATGAAGTAGAGAAGGCACACCCGGATGTTCTGAATTTGTTCTATCAGGCGTTTGATAAAGGCGAGTTGGCCGATGGTGAAGGCCGTGTCATCGACTGCCGTAACGTAGTGTTTTTCCTGACGTCCAACCTCGGGTTCCAGACGATTGTTACCTACGCTGAGCAATCAGAGGTGTTGCTGGATGCGCTCTATCCTGAGCTGGCGGCTTTCTTCAAACCTGCTCTGTTAGCACGTATGGAAGTCATCCCTTATCTGCCGCTGGCGCATGACACCATGGTCGAGATCGTACAGGGCAAATTGTCGCGTCTGGTTTCTCTGCTGCAACAGCGATTTGGGGCGGAAGTCATCATTGAAGACGAGGTGCCGGAAGAGATTCTACGGTTGGCGAACCGCAGCGAAAACGGGGCACGCATGCTCGAATCGGTGATTGATGGCGCCTTGCTGCCACCGGTTTCGCTACAACTGCTGCAACGTATGTCTGCGGGTGAACCCGTTAGTCGTATTCATTTCCGTGTCGAAGCCGGCCAGTTCCAGACTGAGGTGGAGGGCTGAGTATGCAACATGCCCTCGAACTGGCGCTCGCACTCACTCGACAGCACGATGAGGCCGGTCTGTGCGACTGGCTGCTGGAGACGATGCAGGCCGCCTGGCAGCCGCAAGGGATGCTACTGGGTATGGTGGATGTCAGCGGCAGGCAACTGACTTGTCAGGGGCGGGTGCATGAGATGCCGGTGGCGCTGAGTCTGGGGGTGGATGACTTTAGCCACCCGCTGGCTTATGCACTGCATAAGAATCAGGCGCGTACCTGGGATTCCCTCTATGGCGGTGCTCGCATTGAGCATCGTGAGTTTCGGCAGATGCTGGTTTCTGTCGGGACGAATTGCGGGCTTCACGCGCTGCCGCTGCTGTCGGACAGCGGCAAACCGCTGGCGGTATTGGCGCTGTTGGATACGCCAACGCGCCTGCAAACGCTGCATCAACGAGGGGAATGCGAACGGCTGGCGCAGGTGTTTTGTCGCCAGCTTATGCTGTTGCGTGAGCTGGCACACACCCGACGGGAACAGGTCGCGTTAAGAGATTCACTCCGCCAGATTAAGGATGAGGGGCAGAGTCGTCGCGAACAGGAAAAGCGGGTGGAAGCCACCCTGATTGGCCGGTCTGTGGTGATTAAAGAGCTGCATCAGCAGATTTATCAGGCAGCAAAACACCGCCTTTCGGTGCTGATTCAGGGCGAAACCGGTTCAGGGAAAGATGTGGTGGCGCGTTTGCTGCATGAGTGCTCCGAACGTGCCGACAAACCCTTTATTGCTATCAACTGTGCCGCAATTCCCGAAAATCTGATTGAAAGCGAACTGTTTGGCTATCAGAAAGGGGCGTTCTCCGGCGCACAAAGCAACAAAATTGGTCTGGTAGAACAGGCTAACGGCGGCACGCTGTTTTTGGATGAAGTCGGCGATATGCCGCAGTCAATGCAGGCCAAGCTGCTAAGGGTATTGGAGACGCACAGCTTCCGTCCTCTGGGCGCGGAGAAAGAAGTTTATTCTGATTTCCGTCTGATTGCTGCGACCCATCAGCCGCTGGAACAGCAGGTGTCTGACGGCGTGTTCCGGCAGGATCTCTATCACCGCCTTTGCCAGTGTTTATTACAGGTTGCTCCGCTGCGTGAGCGGCCGGACGATATTCGCCTGTTGTGCGAGCACTTCATTGGTCAGTTTGCCGACAAGCAATTTGCAGATAAACAATTTACAGACAAACCACAAAAGCACCTTGGGCCACTGAGTCGTGCCTTCCTGCGTCAACTGGTGGCGTATGACTTCCCCGGTAATGTGCGGGAACTACGTAACCTGCTGGAAGTCGCCTGCGCGCATACGCCGGACGGTGAGGCGCTGTCCCTGACATCGCTGCCGCCTGAACTGCGCGATCGGCTGACGAGCAGTACGGCTGAGGAACACGATTGTTATCAGCATATCCACGATTTGCGTATAGCCACGCAGCTGTATGAAGCGGCTGTGATTGAGGCACGCCTGCGTCAGTTTCAGGGCAACCGCCTGCTGGTAGCCGATAGCCTCAATATCCCTAAACGTACTCTTGACCACAAATGCCAGAAGCTGGAGGTAAATTGATGTTTCTGACGATGGCTCCCTTACTGTTGGCAACCGCTGCGACGCCCGATCCCGCCTGGCAGTCGTTATGGGAACAGTGCCGTAATGAAACGGCTTCAGAGCTTCGACTGGCCTGTTATGACGCGCTGGGTCGGGAAGCTGAGCGTAGCGGTACGCTGTCCCCACAAGATGATAACGCTGCTGCTGGCGGAACGTTCCAATTGGGACGTGAAGCGGACAGCGGCGATATGACGCTCACCCGCGTGCTGGCCGATGGCAATGCGCTGGTGATTAGCTGTGCCAGCAATATTACGCACCTGCGCATTACCCTCAGCGAAGCCTGGGCAGGCGAGTCTGTCACGTCGCAGCTTGATGGTGTGACCGTATCCGACAGTTGGTTTATCCGTAATCGTGGGCAACTGCTGGAGTCAGGGCGCGGCCTGCCGGCGATTGATGCGTTAAAGCGCTGGATTGGGCATCGCGAACTGGTGCTTAACGGCACTGACGGTCATACGCTGCGTATCGAACTTGCTGGGCTGGGTGAAGCAGTCGCGCCGCTGCGTCAGCAGTGTCACTGGTAAAGGAGGCATTCATGCATGCACATCCCTGGTGTAAACGCCTGCAAACCTCGTTGCCGGATGAGCGGTTGCGCGCGGCGGTATTGGCTGACGATCCGCTCTGGGAAAAGGTAGAAACGGAGCTGGTCAAGCTAGGATCGCTGGCACATAACCAGGTCGATCTTAACGTGGTAGCGGGTTATTGCCTGACGTTACTGGAAAGCAAAACCAAAGACATGAGGGTGCTGGTGCAGCTATTGCGCTGCTTACAGCACCCCGCTAAAGCGACACCGTTTTCTACCGCGCTGATGCTGCTGGATAGCTGGCTGGAGAGTTACTGGGTGACCGCCTGGCCTGCCAGCCCGGTGCAGAAACAGAAGTTGATGATCCAGATTGTTCGACGTTTTGAGAGTGCGATCCCGCGTATTGCGGAGACGGCATCCAGCGCAGAGCTAGAGCAATTACAGCAGTTAACGGAGCAGGTGGCGACCCGTTGGGGCGAACTGGCCAGCGACAAAGCCGTGCTGATGGATGAGCTGGTGCAGGGCGTTAAACGTGCCAGACAGCGGCAGCAGGCGCAAGAACAGGCGAATCAGACGGCGAAACCGACCCCGACAGTAAGCGGTAGCTCAGGCGAGAGTGAAACCAGTGCCAGCGCTGCCTCGACGCCAGTCAGTTCGGTGGAGATTAATTCATCCGATGAGCGCAGTTGGCGACAAACCCAGTTGAACGTCGCCGCATTATTGGTTGAGCGTCATCCTGATTCACCGATCGGCTACCGCCTGCGACGTCATGCTATCTGGTCCGGTATTGCCACCCCGCCGATGTCGTCGAAGGGGCATAAAACGCAGTTGGCACCCGTCTCGTCAGACCGTGTGGATGAATACCAAAGTGCGCTTGCACAGGCCGATTTGGCGCTGTGGGAACGTATAGAACAAAGTCTGGTACTGGCGCCTTACTGGTTTGATGGCCATATGTTGTCGGCCTCGGTGGCTTCCAGACTGGGACATACGTCGGTCGCCACAGCGATGGCGGAAGAGCTTTCTGCGTTTATTCAGCGCTTGCCGGAACTGCGTGAACTGGCGTTCAGCGATGGTGCGCCATTTCTGACCGGGAAGTGCACCCAGTGGTTGCAGTCCAGTCAGCCTGTTCGCGGTGGCGGCGGCGCGCGGCAGGACGATCTGGCGACGGAGGCCGCCGCCTGTCGGGATGAGAAAGGCATTGGGGCGGCGATGCAGCTATTGGATGAGCGCATGCGTCGCCTGAAAGAGCCTCGCGATCGTTTTTATGCCGAGCTGGTACTGGCGGATTTACTCGCCGAAGAAGGAATGAAATCACTGGCAGCACAGCACTATCAGCACATGTGGCAGGAAAGCCAACAATTGGGCCTGATGCAATGGGAACCGGGAATGGTCAGCCGCGTAGAGCGGTTGGCGGCATCCCGCAAAAAATAAGACATTCGGAGTGAATGGTCACTTATGTTTAAAACAATCATAACCTTTCTACGCAAGCAGTTGCCTAAACTGAAACCCTCCTGGCTACTTTTGGGGGCGCTACTGTGGGTCGTGGTGTTGGTTCTGGCCTGGTGGCTGGGGCCGCGTTTGACTGTGGGCGAGGTTCGTCCGTTACAGGGAATCTGGGGCCGCGTGGTGTTCACGCTGGTGTGGCTGTGGCTGGCGTTCTCCTACAGTGCCTGGCTGGTCTGGCGTCGTGTGCAGCAGATGCGTGCGGAGCGTCATGAACAGCAGGTGATTGAGCAGGACCCTCTACAGGTGTATGTGGACGGTCAGCAGACGTTTCTCGATCGCTGGTTGGAAGCGTTTCAGGCCCAGTTAGGTAAAAAAGCGCTGTATGCGATGCCGTGGTATCTGACGATTGGTTTGGCTGGCAGTGGCAAAAGTAGCCTGATCCATCGCGCCAATCCGGCAAACAAAATGAATCCGAAGCTGGATGCAGAGCTGCGAGACGTGGCGGCAGGCCAGCAGGTGAGCTGTTGGGTTGGGGAGTCTGCGGTTATTTGGGACCCAAGCGGACAACTACTTGCACAGCCTGAGCTGGAGGGCGATTCGCTCGGGCTGCGTTATGCTCGGCTGTGGCAGCACCTGCTACAGTGGCTCAGTGAAAATCGCCGCCGCCAGCCGCTCAACGGTCTGGTTCTCACGCTGGATATTTCCTGGTTAGCACAGGCCGGCGTTGCGGATCGCAAAGCCTACGCACAGGTCATGCGCGCGCGGTTGCAGGAGATTTCGGTCAACATCAATACACGCTTACCGGTGTATATCGCGCTGACTCGATTGGATATGCTGAGCGGCTTCGATAAGGTCTATCGCCAGTTAAACCGCGACGCGCGTCAGGCCGTTTTAGGCGTGACGTTTACGCCGCAGGCGAGCAACAGCAAAGGGTGGCTGGAGGAGCTGGAGCGTTTCTGGGACGAGTGGGTCACGCACCTGAATGACAACCTGCCAGACATGCTGTTGACGCAATCCGACAGAAGTGTACGCAATTCGCTGTTCTCGTTCGTCCGCCAGTTGGCTGGAGTGAAAGACTACGTGATGGACGTGCTGACGGAAACGTTAGCGACGGGCGAGGATCGTGCGTTCCTGATTCGTGGTGTCTACGTCAGTTCTGTTTATCAACAAGGGGTGCCGTTCGATGCCTTTGCGCAGTCGGCTTCCCGACGCTATCAACTGCCAGAGCCGATTAACGCTGCGCTGCGTGGTGAATCCAATACCTTCTTTGTCCAGCGTCTCTTCCCTGACGTCATTTTCCCAGAGGCCAGTCTGGCGGGGGAAAACCGGCTGCATAGCCTTTATCGTCGGCGTCGATTGAGTATCGGCGTGGGCTGCATGCTGCTCGCCAGTTTGGCGCTGGTCGGCAGTTGGCATCATTTCTATCGGGTTAATGAAGAAGCTGGGCGCAACGTACTGACGAAAGCGCAGGCGTTCATCGGCACCAATGAGCTGGAAGGGCAACCGGGCTACGGCTATCAGCAGTTGCCGCGTCTGAATTTGATTCGCGATGCGACCTTATCCTTTGGGAATTACCACGAACGTACGCCGCTGCTGGCCGACCTTGGCCTGTATCAGGGCGGTAAGATTGGGCCTTATGTGGAAGGCACCTATCTGCAAATGCTGAACCAGCGCTTTCTCCCTGCGGTGATGCAGGGATTGTTGGAGGATTTGAATCAGGCTCCCGCTAATAGCGAGCAAAAGCTAACGATTCTGCGCGTGATGCGGATGCTGGATGATGCTTCTGGACGCAATAAAGCGCTGGTCGAACAGTTTATGGCGCAGCGCTGGCAAAAGGCATTTCCTGCTCAAGGTCAGGTGCAGGAAGAACTGATGCAACATCTGGATTACGCTCTGGAACATACCGACTGGCACAAGGCTCGTGAGCAAAAAGATGCGGTAGCGATTAGCACCTTTGCGCCGTTTACTGGACCGATTACGCTGGCTCAGCAGGAACTGAGCAAGCTGCCGATGTATCAGCGCGTTTATCAGAGTCTGGTCATGAAGGCGACACAGGTGCTGCCGCCAGATTTAGCGATCCGTGATGAAGTTGGGCCGACCTTTGATCCGGTGTTTTCCCTGCGTAATGACAAAGCGGGAAGCGTGCCACGGCTGCTGACGTATCCCGGTTTCAGTGATTATTACCTCAAGCAGGACAAAGCGTTGTTAGAGCTGACGGCACTGGATGCCTGGGTTCTGGGGCAGCGTGAGCGCGCGCAGTTTAGTGAAGCAGACCGCCGGGAAATTCTGCGTCAGGTGAACGATCGCTACATAACGGATTACATCAACCAGTGGCAGAAAGTGTTGGCGAACATTGATGTGCAGACGCTCGATACGCCGGAACAGGCGCTCGATATTCTCACGGATATTACCGGCAACGATCAGCCCTTCCAGCGTGTGTTGACCACAGTCAGCGATAACACCCGCATCCGTAAGCTGTCCGACGATGATAACGATACGGCGCAAGGTATCAACACGCGCACGGGTCGTCCGTTTATGACCATCAATGCGGCGCTGAGCGGACGCGGTGAGCAGGGACCATTGGTGCAAGAGGTCAATCAGAAGTTGACTGACCTCTATCACTACCTCGATCAGATCGTCAATGCGACCGATCCGGGGCAAGCGGCATTGAAGGCGGTACAGGCACGGCAGGGAAATAAATTTGCCGATCCGGTGTTCGCCTTACAGCAATACGCCCGCAGCCTCCCCGCGCCGCTGGACCGCTGGGTAGGTCAATTAGCCGGAGAAAGCGCCAGTCTGGTGACCGGCCTTGCGATGTCGTCGTTGAATCAAGAGTGGCTGGATAAAGTCGTGACGCCATTCAATGAAAAGCTGGCGGATCGTTACCCCTTCGATCCGTCATCAAACAAGGATGTGCCGTTATCGGAAATGGAAATGTTCTTCATGACCGGCGGGACGCTGGACAGCTTCTATCAAACCAACCTCAAAGCGATGATGGAAAGCGGCATGCTGGAAGAAGGTATGGCGTCACCGTTGCAGGCTGAACTAGTGAAACAGCTTGAACGCGCTACCCGCATCCGCCAGACCCTGTTTAATGCGCAGGGTAGCCTGGAAGTGCATTTTGTTCTGGAGCCGCTGGAATTGACGGCGAACAAGCGTCGCAGCGTACTCAATCTGGACGGACAACTGCTGGAATACAGCCACGGTCGTCGTCAGAAAACACCGCTGGTGTGGCCAAACAGTATGCGCGATGGAGCCGAAAGCAAGCTGACTCTGGTGCCGGACGATCGTGAGCGCTCACCACGTAGCCTGAGCTTTAGCGGACCGTGGGCGATGTTCCGGTTAGTCAACAGTGACCAGCTAACGCAGGTTAATGAGAACACCTTCGACGTGCGCTTCTCGCTGGAAAACGGCGCGATGACGTATCGCGTATATACCGATGCCAGCCATAACCCGTTTGCTGGTGGTCTGTTCAGCCAATTCACGCTGCCTGACTCGCTTTATTAACTTAACTCTCGGGAGCCTACTCAGGCTCCCTATTGCTGGATGATGTGATATGCAAGATGCACAACAAGCCCTGAAAGTGGGCCGGGATCCACGGATGCTGCCGGAGTTTGATGCACTTCGGGCGGAAATTAACAAGTTGAGTCACGCGTCTCGTCCCGATGTGGATTGGATGCTGGTGCACGATATGGCCACCACCATCTTTGAAAAACAGGGTGTGGATCTCCAGACTGCGATCTATTTCACTCTGGCGCGTTCACGGCTGGCTGGATTGACGGGCTTCACGGAAAGCTGTGAGTTTCTGGCGAACCTGATCGTGACGCAGTGGGATAACTTCTGGCCGCCAGTGCATCAGGAACGGGCGCGTATCGAGATGCTGGACTGGTTCATTGCCCGCATCAGCGAGGTGGTGCGGCAGTACGCTATCAGCCATGAACACAAGCGGCTGGTTTATCGTTGCGAACGCGCGCTGCAATTGATGAGTGAAAAGCTGCACAACTCGGGTTTGAGCCGCATTCCCCGCGTCGAGAATTTGCTGCACTTCGTCGAAGGTTATACCCATCTGTTTGATGAAACCGAGATTGTCATTGTGTCGGACGATCAGGAACTGAGAAAACAGGATATGCAGATTCCGCCTATGGTGTTCTTTCATTCAGACATGGAGCCGGGCGCGACGGTGCAAAGCGGTGGTTCATCAGGCTCGGGTCAGGCTGCACTGCCCGCAGGTAGCATTCTCATTGGACGGGAGAAGGGGCAAATGAAACCGACGGTATTGAAAATTGAGGCGCATAAAAAGCAGAAGCCAGCTTGGTTCTGGTTTGTCTCCGGGTTGCTGACTTGCGCGCTACCTGTCGCCGCTATTACGGGGTGGCAGTATTGGCAGGAACAGAAAGCCGATGCGCTGGCATTGCTGCAACAGCCCGCGTACGCCTTGCCTACTGCCCCCGACCATAATGACATTCGCCGGGTGCGTATTGTTCTGGGTGAGCAGAAATTGCAGGGCATGGAAGGCGAACTGATCAACCGCTATCAGGCACAGCTGGAACAGGTGAAAAATGCGTCGCCTTTCTACCTGTACCAGTACGGTAATGGGTTGAAAAACGTGATGCAGCAACTTTATCCCGATTCGCTGGCGGTGAAAGAGATGGAGCGCCAGTGGCAAATTGCGCTTGAACGCCAGCAGGGTGATGAACCGAAAACACAGGGTTACGAACAGGCGCGTGCCAGAGTCAACGATACGTTGCAGCAACTGCTGGAACTGGAGCGTCAGCGGCGGACGGTGACGATCTCCTACCTGAAATCAAAACTCTACGATATGCAAAAAGATCTGATATCGGATGTCCCCTTTGGGATACGGCTGCGTGAACTTGAGGCGCGTAAAATCAAGAGCCAATCGCTGACGCCAGCGGAGCTACGCGGTATGGAGGATGAGCTGCGCGCCTTCAATATTCGCTTGTACCGTTTGCAGCAGGGTAATTCTGCCAGTTGATTATCGTGAAGGGAAAACCGCTGAGCCCATGATGAAATACAACAAATTATTGATAGTCCTGTCGGCCTGCTGGCTGGCGTCATGTCAGGCACCTGTGACGTCGCTGCCTGAATCGGAGTTAGTGGCGTCAGCGAACCGCGGAAATGGTGAAGCGCAATATCAGCTGGCAAAGACGCTAGCCACACGTTCCCAGTACACCGAGGCGATGCAATGGATGCAGAAGGCGTCTGGGCTGTCTGAACTCCCCGGAAATGCAGAAATGCGTGCGGCTGCTGCGCTTCAGGTCGGCGATTGGTATCAGGCTGGATTAGGCGCGCCCAAGAACAGCCCGTCTGCCCGCCAGTGGTGGGGAACGTCCTCACGTCTGGGAAATGGCGAAGCAGGACATCGGCTCGGTATGGACTGTCAGGTTCAGCATCAGGGAAAGCTGGTAGCAGCCTGCCTGAATGCATTTGAATCGGCTGCGGCGAATGGTTATCCCCACGCACAGCTGATCGTTGCTCAGTGGCATGCGACGCATGCGGGCGGTGAAAAAGAGGCTGTAGTGTGGTTGCTGAAGGCTTCTGAACTTGGCAATCGGGATGCGCAATATCAGCTAGCGCAGCGCTATGAGCAGGGCAACGGCGTGGTTATCCGTCGCGATCTGGCCGAGCGCTGGTATTTCCGTGCCGCGACGCTCGGTCAGGCACAGGCGCAACGGTGGATGGCCCTGCATGAAGACGGTGAGAATGCGTTGAACTGGTATCAAAAATCCGCGTCATCAGGTGATGCGGAAGCCCAGCTTTGGCTGGGCAAGGCATACCGCGAAGGTAAGCGCTTACCTTGGGATGAGCAGAAGGCGCGTTACTGGCTGGAACGTGCTGCGTCTGGAGGATCGGGCGAAGCCGATTATTTACTTAGCCAGAGTCAGACAACCCATGAAAAGCGTGAACATTATCTGGTTCAGGCGTCCTCTGCGGGCTATATCCGAGCGCAACGTGAACTGGGTGAGCGGCTATTTAAAGTGAACGAATTCGCGCGTGCGCGTGAAGAATATGCCAAAGCAGCTTCAGCAGGAGATGCCGAGTCACGACTGGCCTATGGCGAGATGTTGCGGCTGGGACAAGGCGGTAAAGAGGATTATGTTGAAGCGATGAAGCAGTATCGTCTGGCGGCGAATGACGGTAACCGTATGGCTCAGTATCGTATGGGGATGATGCGTCAAGATGGACTGGGGGCATCCCGCAATCGTATTCATGCTTACGCCTGGTATGCCATGGCGGCGACGGAGGGGATGAACGAAGCCATCCATGCGCGTAACGATCTGGAAGCGACAATGCAGCCTGATGAAATCAAAGCCGGACAGCGGCTGGCGATGCACTGGTCGTCAGGAAAGACAGAGTAATCCACTGCGGATTTGTTGGTGGTAAATAGCTGATGAATAGTTAAGGTAGAACCGATAAATCATCACGGTTTAATGAGATCGTAATGACAATAACAGGCGGGTGTTGCGTGATAGCAGCACCCGCTTTTTTGTTGTTATTCCGCGATCTATATGCCTATTTTTCATCATAAATGAAAGTGATTACTTACTTATATTCTTATAGGAAATGAACAAATTATCGCCATATATCGTTCTTTACTATTAATGATCACTATTTTAATTGGTTATTTATTTGATTAATTCAGCACTAATAAAAACTTTCAGAATAACTGCGCATTCTGCGCAACTTCTTGCTCACTTTCTGGTGTAAATCACTTTTTGCGCAATGTTTGCAAACGATTCGAGAAGTCTGCGCAACTTATTGCTCAAATTTTGCTTAGGGGGAATTTTAGTTAAGTTATTTTTCATTAAAAACAACAAGATAAAAATTGGCATGGGGATTGCTATACAGACGGTGAAGTTACTAAACCCGTTTAACTATTCCCCGTTTCAACAACAAGGAGCAAGACTATGCCAACTCCATGCTATATCAGCATCGAAGGTAAAACTCAGGGCAATATCACCGCTGGTGCCTTCACATCTGATTCTGTCGGCAACATCTATGTGGAAGGCCACGAAGACGAAATGCTGGTACAGGAATTCAAACACATTGTAACCGTACCGACCGACCCGCAGTCTGGTCAGCCATCTGGCCAACGCGTGCACAAGCCGTTCAAATTTACTGTCGCGCTGAACAAAGCGGTTCCGTTGATGTACAACGCCCTGGCGTCTGGCGAAATGCTGCCGACCGTGACCCTGAAATGGTACCGCACGTCAGTTGAAGGTAAACAAGAGCATTTCTTCTCTACCGTACTGACCGATTCCACCATCGTGGACATCGATTGCAAAATGCCACACTGCCAGGATCCGTCAAAGATGGACTACACCCAACTGATTGAAGTGTCGCTGGCCTACCGCAAAATTGACTGGGAACACACCGTTGCTGGTACGTCCGGTTCTGATGACTGGCGTGCGCCGGTCGAAGCGTAATTCCTATTTAACCCGGGCTTGCTCGGGTTTTCTGTTTTTTCTCTGATGTGAGTCGTGGTGTGAGCAGACTCAGACCACAGCTCAGGTTTTCATTTTTATCAGGATAGCGACGTACCGCTCCGGAGGAACCCGAGGCGTGCGGTAGCCATGGCAACGGCCAGTAAGGAGAGGACAGGTGGCAAACAGTACAGGATTACAGTTCACCGTAAAGGTTGGCGCCCTGGAGGCAGGCACCTTTGCGGTGGTGGATTTCAGGCTGGATGAGGGGCTGAATCGGCCCTTCAGCCTGTCGCTGAGTCTGGCGAGCGCGTTGCCGGATATCGATTTTGGCACGGTACTGGACCAGCCGTGCGAGCTGCTGATTTGGTATGAAGGCGAACTGAAGCGCCGGGTCAGCGGAGTGATCAGTGGATTTACGCAGGGCGATACCGGATTCCGGCGCACGCGCTATCAAGCGGAAATTCGGCCTGCTATGTGGCGGCTGGGGCTACGCACCAATGCCCGTATCTTTCAGGCGCAGAAGCCGGAAGCGATTATCGGCGCATTGCTGGAAGAGGCGGGTATTACCGACTACGCCTTTGCGCTGCGTAACGAGCACGCTGTACGGGAATATTGCGTGCAGTATCGGGAAAGCGATTTAGCCTTTATCACCCGACTGGCGGCAGAGGAAGGTCTGTATTTTTTCCACGAGTTTGAGGAAGGCAAGCATCGGTTAGTGTTTGCCGACGATGCGGGTGCACTGACCAAAGGGCCAGAACTGTTCTTCAATCTTGCCACACAGGGGTTGAGTGAAGGTGAGTACGTGCGACGTTTCCACTATGCGGAACGCGTGAGCACCGCCGAAGTGGAACTGAAGGATTACTGCTTCAAGACGCCGGCTTATGGGCTGTCGCATAAGAAGATGAGCGGTGAACTGGAGCACCAGCGCGAAAGCTATCAGCACTACGATTATCCGGGACGTTATAAGCAAGATCCGAGCGGCAAGGCGTTCAGCGGCTATCGTCTGGATGCGCTGCGCTCAGGGGCGGTGACGAGCGAAGGAGAATCCAACTGTGCGGGGCTGATGCCGGGCAATACCTTTACCCTGACGGAGCACCCGAATGCGACGCTGAACGCAGTATGGCAGACAGTGAGCGTGACGCACGTCGGGCAGCAACCGCAGGCGCTGGAAGAAGAAAGCGGCGGCGAGCCGACGACCATGAGCAACAGCTTTGCTGTGGTAAAAGGCACGACGACGTGGCGCGCTGCGATGCCGTATAAACCTATGGTGGACGGCCCGCAAATCGCGACGGTGGTCGGTCCGGCGGGGGAAGAGATTTACTGTGATCAGTACGGTCGGGTAAAACTGCAATTCCCGTGGGATCGCTACGGCGCGAGCAACGACCAGAGCTCTTGCTGGGTGCGTGTCAGTCAGGGTTGGGCAGGCGGCCAGTACGGCATGATCGCGATCCCGCGCATCAACCATGAAGTGATCGTCAGCTTCCTCGAAGGCGACCCGGACCAGCCGATTATCACCGGACGTACTTTCCACGCGACCAACCCGACGCCGTACGTTTTACCCGCACATAAAACGCGCACAACGCTGCGTACTGATACGCATAAAGGCAATGGCTTCAACGAACTGCGTTTTGAAGATGAGGCGACGCGTGAACAAATTTACTATCACGCTCAAAAAGATATGGATGGCGTCATCAACAACATCCATCGGCAGAGCGTGGGGCGCGATCAGCACCTTAGCGTCGCTCAGGATCAGTTCCAACGGGTCGATCGTCACCGTCACCGAACGATAGGCAAAGATGACTTTGAAAACATCGGTCAGGATCATCATCAGGAAATTGGCCGAAGCTTCATTCAGAAGATTGGCTCTTCGTTCAAGCGCTTTATCGGTGGGGGAGAGATTACCCGTATTGAAGGAAGCCGTCAGACTACGATGTCCGGCTCTGAAGAGACGCTGATCGGAGCGCACCAGCGTGTTTTGGTCAATACGGACAGCTATCTGAAAGCCGCGGATATTGTGCTGGAAGCAGGGCAGGCTCTGACGATTAAAGCGCCTGGCGGTTTTATCAAGATTGATAGCACGGGCGTCACGATCTCCGGGACGATTGTGAAAATCAACGATGGTGGTGCGGCTGGCGTAGGGACGGCGCCGGTGTCGATTACGCCAGAAGACCCGACTAAGCCTACGCAGCCGGATGCGCCAGACAGACGTTAAGGAGGAACTATGCCAGGTGCTGCACGTTTAGGAGACAGCTGCGCGGGTCACGGCTGTTTTCCTGCCACCCCAATTATTGAAGGCAGTGGTGATGTCATCATCAATGGCAAACCCGCGGCCCGTAAAAGTGATGCAGTCTTACTTCATGCCTGTCCTTGCCCGAATGTGCCTCACGGCGTACACAGTCGAGCGATATCTGCGGGTTCCGGTACGGTCATCATCAATGGAAAGCTGGCGGCGCGTATCGGTGATGCGATTGGCTGTGGCGGCTCGGTCGCTGCAGGCAGTGGGAACGTAATCATTGGCGACTCGCCTTATCAGTCCCCTGTGAAACCGTGTGCCGAACAATCGGCCAAAAGTCGCGCGCCTCTACTAGCATTAACGCCAATGCTGTTGCCGACATTAATGGAATGGGCTTCGGTCGCCGAGTTGCCCATTCTTGATGACCTGCTCTCCGTCGCCCAGCGTAAAGAGCGTTATCTGGCGCGTGCCAAGTTGGCTACCGAGGCGGCGACGTTGCCGGGATTAGCCGATGCGGCAAAACGGCTGGCGTTTAATAACGACAGCATCTTGCGCGCTGAGGCGGCTCAGTACGTTTATTCGGTCGATGAATTTCGACGAGGCGTGCTGGATAAACTGCCTAAGGCTCCGGTTGGTCTGGAACTGCTGGATGTCCAAAAACTTCCTGGTTTGACGGACAATGATTTTATGGATAAGAAAACAGGGTTTGGTTCTGCCCTGTTCAAATCAGCGATTAATGGTGAAACCATGTTGACCTATAGGGGTACCAATAATGCGGTGACGGGAGTGAAAGACTGGTTGACTAACGCCACTCAGGGTATGGGATTTGAATCAGCGCAATACAAACAAGCAATGGATCTCGCGACTCAAGTCAAAGATCTGATGCCAAATCCTCCACCTGTTATTGTTGGCCACTCTCTGGGGGGCGGGTTAGCCTCTGCAGCGGTCAGTGCGACAAAACTTCCCGGCTATACGTTCAATGCCGCAGGATTACATGAGAATACTGCCTTGCGAGGTGGTGGTGCGACATTGGCAGAAACGGCATCATTGATTAAAACACAAGCGGTTGATGGCGAGATATTAACCATGGTGCAAACCTACGGTAAAGCTTTGATTCCAGGCTTGCTATCCGGTGCGGGCGCATTGATTGGCGGAACCGCCGGTGCGGCGCTAGGGGGCGTTATCGGTGTTGCAAAGCTACTGGGAGGGGGGCTGCCGAAAGCAAGCGGTGATATGATGGCGCTTCCCGCTGTTGGCGGTTCACCGATTGCGCGTCACGGTATGGATCAGGTGGTTGCGGGTATTGAAAGCCAGAAAAAGGAAGATATCGGGAAGATAACCAATACATTCAGGGGAATATAATGCAATGGTTGGCACGTATAAAATGGGTAGGCGTCGTTATTCTGGGATTATTAACCGCTTGTCAGGCAGGAGGACACAGTATGCGGGCGAGTGAACTTTTTGAACCACCTGTGGTGGCTGTGCTGGAAAGCATTCAAAAAGGTGACGAATCAGCAGCCCGTCATCAACTGTCACAGGGCGTTAACCTGAATATTAAGGGAAAAGAAGGTGTTACTCCGTTGTTGTGGCTGATTTATGAGACGAAGGATAAAAAAGCCGTCACGCTGGCGCTGAAACTGGGTGTCGATCCAAACTATAAAGACGGATTTGGCGACAGCGCAGTTAATTCCGTGGCGGGAGCCAAAGATCCAGATTGGCTTCGCATTATTCTGGATGCTGGTGGCGATCCAAATGCAATTGGTCGTCGTGGTCAGCCGGCAATATTTAGTGCCATTAATGAGCAACGGTGGGCTGATATTAAGCTACTCGTTGAGAAAGGGGCTGATCTGAATTTAGAAGATCAAAATAAAAGAAATAGTGCGCTTTATGCCGCTTATGTAAATGAATACGAAATTGTGTATTGGTTGATTGAGCAGGGCGCAAGTTTCGATACTTATTCTTCAACCGGTAGTAGCTTGGCGTGGCGTGTACACGACAGCTTATCCATTATGTCCCCTAAATCACCTCACTATCCTTGGGCGCTGAAGGTAAAACAGCTATTACTGGATCGCGGTGTTAAATTCCCACCGTTGTCGCCTGCTGAAGTTAGGGATCGTTGGGAAAAAGGACTACCGCTGTAATTTCTTTTCGATTTGTAGTGTTTATTATCCATTTCGTGTCATAAAAATAAACTGCGTTTACCGACCAGATAATCATGCTGATTATCTGGTCGGTGCTGCGATCAATGAATACACCTCATCGTATTAAAAATTATATTATTTATTTACAGGCAAATAATGATGATGGCAAACGGTTATACTCTGTTTGAAATCAGCCAGTTCGATGCGCCTTTATACGCTATTATCTCGCCGCTGAGTTATCCAAAATTACCTGAATATTGGCAGGCTTTTCAACCTGCTGCTGCGGATATATGGCAACAGCTGCATTTTGGCAAGGATGCTGAAGACTGGCAGATGTGGGCTCCAATTGTGGTGAAAATAGAAGAAGGCAAACCAGGCGAAACCTTATTGCATTGGCTGACAGAGACGCAGCCGGAGCGGCATGGTGGCGTGATTCTTACGCATAGCGCACTGACATTGCAGCAGGTTGCTGACTTTTGGCAGACGCGTATTTTCTGTCTCTGGCCTGATGGCACACGAGCGCTGTTTCGTAGCTATGTGCCAGAGGTTTTATCGACCTGGTGGTCTACCCTTGACCTTGCTGCTCAAACTGATTTTCTTGGTCCGTTAAATAATATGTATTTGCCTATAGTGAATAGCGAGCGAGGGGAGTATCAGCTATTTTCACAGCAGGCTGTTAATAAAGAAAATAAGATCGAAATTAATAAAAATTACCAAATTAACTTAACGAATTATCAATACTACCTTCTCGCCAATGACAATCGATTACACCGATTAGCGAATGAACTCTTTCTTTTTGTCAGTGCGCAATGTGCTTTTCCTCTGGATGTCGAAGTAGTAAAGGCCCGATTTATTAGCGGCATTGCATTAGCTGAGAAATATTACCCTAAAGCCAGCGAAGCGGAATGTGAAGCCTGGTCTGCTCATCGCTGGGTACTCGGTAGCGAATTCTATTTACACCCGATTTTTATTCATCTGATTGAACGCTATTCGATTGCGGACAGTATTCGGATTTTTAAATCTGAGCCTGAACGTACTGAAAGTGTACAGCTTAATTACCATCGCCTCGGTTGGATGCGGGGAGAGTTACCTGACATGACGGAGGTCACGCTGTGAGTGTATCGCAACCTTTCCTTGAACTGACGCCGGAAGATGATGCCGTCTGGCAAACGCGTGTCGCTCAGGGTGGCTGTTTTGTTATTGCTGAGGCATCAATGAATGATGCCGTGCCTTGGCTGGCCGAGCGCTGGGGAGGCAGTCTGGAACAGACGCGTTTGTACTGGGGGGAAACGGGGCGCGTTCATGCGTCGGTAGCGCCGTATTGCATCCCGCTTAACGCGGCTAACTGGTCGCAGGTGAAAGAACACATTATCACCCAGTCTGGGTGGGGAATGGGTCTGCAACTGGAATGGTTTATGCAGGCGTACTCGCCGCTCGATCAATTACTTGAGGTAACAAAGCATCTGCGGCAGTGGAGTCTGGTGGCTTCACCTTCCGGGGAAAATGTCATTCTGCGTGTGGGTGACTGGCGGGTGGTGAATCAACTGCTATCAGCCAGTTCTGTACAAGAAGCCTGCGCGCTCTATGGCCCGATAGCCAGCTTCTGCGATATTTCGCCTGATGGAACCGTACGTGCTTTAAACCTGACAGCCCGTGAACCCCACTCCATTCCCGACATCCTGCCGCGTCAACTGAGCGATGAACAATGGCAAGCCATCATGGTGCCTTCTGAACATCAGAATCTGGCGCGCTACAGGGAACACCTGCGCGCTTACCATGCTGGCTGGCAACATGCACCTGACGATGAGTTACAGACGTTTACCTACCAGCAGGCGGAACAGGCGAGGAACAACGGCTTTAACAATGACCGCGATATCGTGCGTTGGCTGGCATTGGCGACAGAACTCTCGCCGGAATTCATTCATCAGCCCTGGGCAAAAAATATTCTGATACAGCCGGAATACATCGGCACGCAAAGCCGTATGGATCGCCTGTATCAGGCAGCAATTGACCACCTGGACGAAGCATAAAATAAAAAGGACGTCATTTCATGAGTCAGAACAAACAGGCAACGTTGCTTTCCAGTGAGGATGCAGCGAGTCGGGGTTTTAGCACGGATAAAAAAATATCAGGAGGCTGTGCCAAGTGTGGCTATGAAGTTCTGATTTATTATCATTATGACTCAGGGGAGCCGGTTCCTAATGCGCCTTTTGTCCTCATTGACAGCAATAAAACGGAAATCCACGGGCAGACGGATGCTAATGGCCTCTGTTTTATTTACGACATGGGGGGCGGCACGTTTGAATTGATGCTGGAGGAAGGTGAAGACGAGTTCACGCCACAGGAAACCATACAAAACAACCCCGTATTACAGTCAACCCCAGGCTATGCCGCACTAGCGGGTGAATATTTCACGCTGTTCCTTCTCCTGCGTAAGCAGGGATTAGTGACGTATGACGTCGGTGACAGTAGTGACCGGCACGTTGATGTTGATGGCGCGGGAATATTCACATCAATTCCGGATGATTACACCAAGGCTTACCGTCGCTTTTGGGAACTGGATAAGCAAATTAATCGTGGCAATCGCCAACTGAAGCAGGCCATCAACAAGATCCACCATAGCCTCGCGGCAGAAACAGCGGATGCTGGTGGGGATGATAACGCCGCGCTCATGATGTTCTGCGAGATTATTCTGGGTTGTATCCCTGTGGTGGGACAAGCGTTGGACGTGTACTCCATTGGTGAGTGGTGTTGGCAAACCCATGAAAATCCTAAACTGATGGATGATCCACTGCATGTTGCCGGTGGTGTTTTGTGTGTGATTGGGGTGATCCCCGGGCTGGGTGATGCCATTAAGGTGAGCGGGCGGGCGATTATTAAAGCGCTGAGAAATGCCTCCTCACCTGCGGCGGTGCAGTTTGCCATCAAAACGATCCGCAGCCTGTCCAACGGTAATCTGGTGAAAGGCGTTACCCAACTGCGTGGTCTGCTGAAAGAGTACGGACAGAAAGGCAAAGCGATGCTGGCGACAATGCAGCAGGCTTTGGTAACGGCAATGAAGGCTTCGGAGAAAGATGGCTGGATTGTTACGCTGATGAAAGATCGGTTCAGCAAGATGCTCGACTATCTGGATCAGTTAGTTAAACGTTACGATGAAGCTATCGGAACCCTTGAGAAAGAATTTGATAAGTTTATTCCTCTGATAGTAACTCGTGTTTCCGGTAGCCCCCGCCCCAAAGGTTCCTTTGCGAAAAAGGCTGAGACCCCACAAAGCCATACAACGGCGGAGAGCAGGGCCACTAGCCAATCTTCAAGTTCGAAGTCTGCCGATTCTCCAACTACAGGTAAACAAACTGAGGTCAAACCTGATGGTGACAAAGGGAAAGACCATCGGCCTAAAAAGCAAGCTTCAGAAGAAAATGTCCCGCACAAACCAGAGTCGTCAAAACCCGCTAATGCCATTGAAGAAAAGCCTAAACCAAAAGAACCCGTAAAGAAAAAAAGCGAATCTGCTCCGGAAGAAGCGAACAGTATTAATGCGGGAAAAAATACTGAAAAGCCATCGGGGAAAAAAGGGGCTGAGCAGGATGCACAGGCAAAGGATGGCGGCACCAAGGCAAAAACAGACGACATTAAGAAAAATGGCGATCCGGTAGATATGGCGACCGGTGCCGTGGTGGAGAAGCGCACCGATATTCAGCTCAGTGGTCAATTGCCACTTTCACTGCAACGCTACTATCGTTCCACGGGAGAGCGACATCCCGGTTTGTTGGGGAGTTTGTGGCGTACCAACTGGGATATCAGCCTGACGCTCAACAACGGGGTGGCAACGCTAACGGATAGTGAGTTCAATCAGGCATTCTTCGCCCTGCCCAATGAAGGAGAAGTTAGCCGTTCGCCATCTAACCTGCAATGGCGGCTGACCCGTCAGCAGGGTGAGCTCGTCCTTCATCATGTCGATGGGCTGCGCTACCGGTTTGAACACGCACTCGGTCTCCAGCTTTGCCTGACGTCTATCGACGATGCGGCGGGTAATCGGGTGACTTTCGAGTGGATGCTGAGCGAACTGTGCTGGATTGTGTTGTCAGACGGGCGCTTGATTCACGTCACAACCGATCGCCGACGGATCACGGCACTTACGTTGTGTACCCCGCAGCGTCAGCCATTAAAAACGCTGGCGAGCTATACCTATGATAATCGCGGGCATTTACTGAGCGTGCGGGCGGATGAGGGGCGCAATTTTGACTATCGCTACTCACTGGAAGGCTGGCTGCTGCGCTGGTCGGATTTAGGTTCGACCTGGGTTGAGCACGACTATGATAAAAAAGGCCGCGCCATCCGGGACAGAACCTCCGAAGGTTATTGGCCGGGTTACTTTGAATACGACGATGACACGCTGACCAGCCATTACCACAGTGGTTTTGGCGGGGTATTCAGCTATGTGCGCGACGAACGCAACAATATTCTGCTCCAGCGTACGCCAGATGGTGGTGAGACCCATTTCGAGTGGGTGGATAACCAACTGGTGGCGGAGACTGACCCGCTGGGTGGCCGTACGGCGTATCAGCGTAACGACTGGGGGCAGGTGACCGAGGTTGCTTTGCCGGACGGCGCCACACATCAGTATTTGTATGATGACAACGGGCAACTGTTGGCCTATACCGACCCGTTGTGCTGCGAATGGCACTACCAGCGTAATACGGCCGGTCAGGTTGTGGAGGTGAACGACCCGGAAGGGCGTGAGTGGCTGTATTCTTATGGCGAAACGGGACAGTTGTCGACGGTGATAGGGCCGGACGGCGTGTTGCAGCGTTATCACTATAACTGCCGTGGCCTGCTGAGCAGTCTTGAACGGGATAATGCGCCACCGGTAACGTTCCGGTATGACGACCTTGATCGCCTGACGGAGCGACATATCGGGCATGAGGCGGGCGTGCAGGTCCGGCGTTGGGAATATGACGGCGTGCGCGAGTCACCGTCGAAGGTGGTGTACGAAGACAGTAGTGAGACGCAGTTTGGTTATGATGTGGAAGGTAACCTGACGGCAGTTACGGATGCGCTGGGCCAGCGCTACCAGTTCCGATACGGAGCGTTTGATAACCTGCTGGAAGCAACCGACCCGTTGGGTGCAACCGTTCGCTACCACTACAATGCGGAAGCGGAGTTCGCCGGGGTGACGAACAGTCAGGGACGAGACTGGACGTACGGCTTTGACCATAGCGGGCGGCTGAGTGAGGAGCGGCATTACGACGGCCGGGTATACCGTTATCACTACGATGTGGCAGACCGTCTGGTGCAGCGCACGGCACCTGATGGCAGTGCACTGCATTATGAACATGATGCAGCAGGGCGGATAACGCGTATCACGGCGCGGAGAGCGGACGGGGAAACGGACGGCATCACCGAGCTGGAATATGATGTTGCCGGTAGGCTGACCCAGGCCGCCAGCCCGGACGCGGTGGTGGAATACGCCTATAACCGGGCGGGCCAGGTGACGTCGGAGATGGTCAACGGCGAGGCGGTGCAGAGCGGTTACGACGCGGGTGGTCAGCGTGCGGTGGTGGAAGGTATTCTGGCACCACTGCAGCTGGCGTGGCAGTCGGGGCGGCTGTCGTCTCTGGGCATCGGTTCACACCAGCCGTTGCAGTTTAGCCACACCGCAGCGGGCGAAGAGCAGCGACGCAGTAACGGCAGCGGGTTTGCATTACGCCACGAGTGGAGCCCGACGGGGTTGCTGCAGCGTCAGGCGCTGGAAGGGGCGGACGGGCGGGTGAATGACGTGCTGGAGCGTCGTTATCAGTACGATGTGCTGGACCGTCTGACGGGTATCACCGATAGCCACTGGGGTGAGCAGGCCTTCCGGCTGAACGGGGCGGGTCAGGTGACGGCGGAGCGCCGTGATGAGGGACGTCGGCGTCAGGCACGGCTATTTGGCTACGACAGCGAACAGAACCTGTGCGAGGTGTCGCAGATAGCGCCGGGTCTGGGTGAGACGCTGAAGGTGCAGGATGCGGTGGTGCAGTCGTCGGCGCGGTACGATGCGGCGGGTCGGGTAATCGAGCGGGGCCATACGCAGTACCGTTATGATGACTGCGGGCGTCTGGCGATGAAACGTGAAACGCGTCCGGGGTTCAGGCCGAAGGAAACGTACTTCGACTGGGACGTGCAGGACCGGCTGGTACGGGTGAGTCTGCCGGACGGGGCACGGTGGCGCTATCGTTACGATGCATTTGGTCGCAGAATCAACAAGGTGCGCGAGGGACAGGTGCCGTCGGCACAGGCGGTAGCGCGGGTAGCGTACCGGTGGGATGGTGACCAGCTGATTGGTCAGCAGCAGTACCGGGCAGACGGCTCCGCAGCGCGGGAAGTGCAGTGGGTGTATGAGCCGGGGAGCTTCCGACCGCTGGCACAGGTGGAAGCGCAGGGCGATAGCACACAGTTGCACTACATCGTGACCGACCTGACAGGAACCGCGCGAGAGCTGTGCAGCGAGGAAGGCGAAGTTCGCTGGCGCGGCGAACAGGGTCTGTGGGGTGCGCATCGCGAAGAGCGGCGACCTATCCCGTTGCGGCGTTACCTGGGTGATGCGGCAAACGAGGAAGTGTACTGTGAGCTGCGCTATCAGGGGCAACTGTACGATGCGGAAACGGGGCTTTACTACAACCGACATCGTTACTATGATGCGGAGAGCGGACAGTATCTGTCGCCGGACCCGATAGGTTTACTTGGGGGAAATAGACCTCAGGCGTATGTTTCCAATCCTCTAGAGTTCTGTGATCCTCTGGGGCTGGATAAAAAAGGGCCAGCAGCAATGGGGCCTCATGGGACGCTGAAAAAGGATCCCAGCCCTGGACAGTCCCACCATTTAAACCAAGATGCAGCATATAGAGATGTTATTCCAAGAGAGAAAGGTGCGGCTATTAAGCTGGAAGGTAATGCGTTTACAGAGCCGGGAACGCCTCACTATGAAGCCCATAGCTCAATGGAGAAATTCTGGGATCAATATAGGCGGGGTGGGGAACTTAATGGCCAGCGACCTACTAATACGAAATATACTCAAGCATTGAAAAGATCTTTGGAGGCTGCTGGGTTACCTGCAAATGAGGTAAATCAGGCAGTAAGGTATAGTATACAAAATAGAGTTCAGCATGGTGCTCTTGGCGGTATGAAGGTACCTAGGATCCCCGGAAGAATTAATCAGGTTAAACCATGAAGATATCTAATGATGCTGTTGATAGACTGCTTAAAATAGATTGGTTTGCTAATGTTGGCAACCAATGCCTTATTCCTAATGTCAAAGTTGCTGCCTCTTTGAATGAGGCTAATTTTTCTTTGAGTAGCCCTGATTGGGAAAATGTTACTCTGGAAGAGTCCAATGAAATATCAGGATATCTTGCAGTTAAATACACTGTTATTTTTCAATATTGGAACGACTTAGCGCAAGAAGCTAAGTCTTTTTTGAAAGGTAAGTTGTTAAAACAAATACCTCATTTGAATGGTTTTGACAATGTCCTACTTTTGCAATGTATTGAATGGGATGTTGTTAGCTACTTAATTGAAGGTGCATATAAAGATAAAATTAAAAAACCGCTATTTTTTGATTCTTTGATTCACATCTATGAATCAGGTCATATACCCTGTGGTTGGGATGGTGTGTGGCCTAATGGTAAATTAGTGGTTTATTGATATGTAAAAATAGCCGAAAGAGATCTTACGATCCTTTCGGTTTTTTAATGTTACGTTCTGATTGTTAAAATGGTGAGGCTGGCTGATTATTGCTGGAAGTGGTTCTTTCATGAATGACGAATTTAATATCATGAATATAAAAGAAATAGGTAATAAGATATGTGACCATCTTATTTTATCTTCTCATCAAAAAGAAGCGTTGGAAATCGACGGTCTTTTAAAAAAGATCTTTAATGAAACCAATGATCCCATTGAGAAGAAAATAGTCATCGATAATTTATTATTGCGTTGTCACCCTAAGTGGCTAGGTGATTATTATGTTGAAGGTGTCACTTATCAAGATTGGACTAATTTAATATCAAGGTTCGATCGTTCGCTTAATAAATTTAAGAAGAAGTTGAAAGATTAATAAAAATGCCGGAAGTGATCACATTATCCTTCCGGCTTTATTATTTTTAGCGGTTAGTCAGCCGCTACAGATTAATCTGCGTCTCAATAATAATCCTGCCGCGCTCCACCGTGACGGTCACCGGCATCCCAGTGATAAAGCCCGACTCTTCCAGCCAGCGGCCTTTTAGGTTGATGGCCGACGGCGGGTTGGATTTACCATTATGCGGGGCGTATCCCACGGTGTAGTAACGCTCTGTTTTGCCTGCTTTATTAACGGTGACGCCTGACTTAGAATGTGCCTTAGCCATAGTAACTACCTCGTTTAGTTGCTTGTGGTGAGCGGGCTGACGTGTTGCAAGCGCGTCAGTTCCGCGTTAACTCCGTTACTTTGCCAGCGCCTGTAACTGCTTCTTGGTTAAAAAGGCATCCAGCAACTTCTTAATCACTTCCTTATCCTCATCGGGCAACTGCTCGACTTCCTGAAACTGTCGCAATAGCTCCCGGTCTTCAAACCTTGCCTTAGCCGCTTCATCCCTCGCCCCTTCCAGCAGGTAATCCCCGGTCACATCCAGCGCATCGGCCAGACGCTTTAACGTGTCGCCGCCCGGTCGGAGCGTAGAGAGTGAGGGCGATAAATTAGATCTCATTAGGGATTTGGTTAAAGTAGATGCTTTGTTCCTATTTGGTTACGGTTGGTATCCGTCAGAGGTTATGGCGAATTATAAAGAAAAAGGACTCTATGTAGGAAAGTATAAATTTATTTCATGTTCAGATTCAAGGAGTTATAAAGTTGAAGAAAAATAATTAACGCAATCTGTTATTCATCACTGCTTGTTAACTAATCAAGTGTCAGCGTATTACGATAAATACTCCCTTCTTTCTACCCGAATCTCTTTCCTTTCAAGCAACGCTTCAATCGCCAGCGATTGGCTGATTAGCTTGTTTTGTGTAGTCCAATTTCCATTATAATTATTCCCCCTTATTCATAGCATTGCCGTTGTTGCTAATGGTGCCTGCCGCATGATTCCCCTCCTCATTTATGATACATAAAACGTTCTCTATTTCCCTATATTAAATTTATGATCTAAATTAATTATTAGCATTGTAAATAAAAATACTGAATATGTTATTCAGTATTTTCTTTGTACACATGAAGGGTTTTTATTCTATTGTTTCTGCGCCATAGCTATGTGGTTAATTCCATTTTTAAATTAATGTAAATTAATGAGGTTATTTTGGATATAATTAATAATGAATTAGTTTCATCACTAATATTAAGTGAGTTAATTCAATACCGGCGTCGATTCACCCACTCGACGAAATCAGTGAGTGAAGAAGAGTCTCTGGTAACTCAGGTTCAATTACCCAGAATTCGTGATTTTGTTGACGAAGGTCGTCGGGTTGAACTTATTCTACCAGCGTTTCCCGTTAAATCCCCCAGCCCTTATAAGGTGCTGGGGAGAATGCCAGACATGGCAGAGCGCTTGTCCCTGATATTTCTGAATTCGTTATGTCAGCGTATTCAGCTTTATTATCCACCTGGCGCACATATCCGTATTTGCTCGGATGGGCATGTATTTGGCGATCTGATTGGGACCAGCGACGAAACCATTAACACCTATCAGGATGAGATCGAAAACTTATTGCATGAACTGGGCGCGGTTCATCTCAGCGTCTTTAATCTTAAGGATGTAGAGAATATGGCGGCACTCACCGCTGACTATGACCATCTTCGCCAACGGCTGGTTGAGGATTACGCCGAATCGGCAGAGGAGATCAAGGAGCAGCTTATGCAGAGCGAAGAAGGTTTACAGCTTTATCGTTCAATAACTCGCTTCCTCTATGAAGATAGCCTGCGGCCTGACTATACCGGCTCTAATGCAGCCTTACAGAAGGATGCTAAAAAACGCGCATGTGGCGTTATTCAACGTAGCTGGGCGTGGGGCAATCTGCTTGCTGAAAATTTCCCAGACGCTATCCGTTTGTCTATTCACCCTCAACCTGCGGACAGCCTGAAACTGGGTATTCATATGATGCCCACCAAAGATGACTGGTTAACGCCTTGGCATGGTGTTGCCGCCAATGTTAATGGGCAGTTTGTGCTTATGAAGAATACGGATGCGCAGCAGTTGGCCGGTGAAGTTGTGGAAATTCGTGGTACGCCTAGCCACTACTTAGTTAAACAGTCGGACGTGGCATAAGCGTGCTCTTTTCTCACCTTATGATCTGCTGAAAACATCGATATTGTCATCTTATAAAGGAATATACATGATGGAAAATAGAGTGAATTGCAGCATCGAGCTGCTTTCTCCTTTTGGCGCGCTATTGACCCCTGTTGAAGCGGGGCAGAGCATCGCCACACTGCCGATCGACTCACTGCGTGAACTTGCTCGCGAGTATCACCTTCTGGTGCTACGTGGGTTTTCTTCTGGTTTTTCCGATCCCGAAACGTTGACTGAGTATGCCGGTCACTGGGGGGAAATCATGATGTGGCCTTTCGGGGCAGTGCTGGATGTAAAAGAGCATGCGGATACCAAGGATCACATCTTCGATAACAGCTATGTGCCGCTACACTGGGATGGAATGTACAAGCCAACGATCCCTGAATTTCAACTGTTCCATTGCGTTTCTGCGCCGGGGCAGGATCAAGGTGGACGCACCACTTTCGTTGATACCACACGTTTGCTGGCTGAGGCCGATGCACCGTTAGTCGAGGAGTGGCGTCGTGTTTCAATCACTTATCGCATTAAGGCCGTTGTGCATTACGGTGGTGAAGTGACTTCACCATTGGTCATTCCTCATCCTAACGGCGTTGGTGAGATCATGCGTTATAACGAACCGCCGACCGAAGGGGAGCGTTTCCTTAACCAGCATGCGCTGGAATATCATCATGTTACGCCGGAAGCGCAAAACACATTTAGCCAGACGTTACGGCAGCATCTGTACGATCCCCGTTATTATTATGCGCACCAATGGCTACAGGGCGATGTTGTGATAGCCGACAACTTCTCGCTACTGCATGGACGCGAAGCGTTTACGGCTCATTCGGCTCGTCACCTGCAACGTGTGCACATTCAGGGAACCCCGATTTGCGTGAATACCTGTATTGATAACGCAGCATAAGGGAAAGCATCATGGCACATATTCTCATGGCGGCGATGGCAACGCCGGGGCACGTTTATCCGTTGCTGAGCATCGCTCGCTATTTGGTTGCGCAGGGGAACGATGTCACGCTGTTTAGCGGCGCGTTATTCCGTGAGCAGGCGGAGGCCGCTGGGGTAGGGTTTATTCCTTTTAGCGATGATATTGATTTTGACTACAGGCACCTTGAGCAGCATTTCCCTCTGCGAGCCACGCTGCCACCAGGTAACGCGCAGATGGCTCTGGCGCTGAAAAATTTCTTTGCTGCGCCGATTCCATTGCTGGATCGCCAATTGCGTGAAGCGCTGACAAAAACCAATGCCGACCTGCTCATGGTTGAAAACTGTTTTTATGGTGTCTTGCCGCTGTTGCTCTCTAGGCGGCGGCCTCCTGTCATCGTGATAGGCGTTACACCGTTGTCCTACTCAACAAGAGATTCTGTTTTCTATGGGCCCCGCATACCCCCTAAATTGCTGCTGCCCGATCTAAGCCATGAGCAGCTTGTCGATGAGGAAACTCGGGGATTCATGAACGAGGTTCAGCACGCATTTAATCACGCGATGGTGCTGGCGGGAGGAAAGCCGCTTGAGCGGCCTTTTATGGATGCGTTGATTGGCCATTGCGATCGTTTCTTACAGCTATCCACTACTGAGCTTGAGTATCAGCGTGACGATTTACCACAAAGTGTGCGATTTGTTGGACCATTATCTCACCATGTTGCAACTGAGTGTGTTCCTGAGTGGTGGGCGCCGGACGACAGTCGGCCGCTTATTATCGTTTCACAAGGAACACTGGCGAATGTCGATCTCCAGCAACTCATTGGGCCAACGTTACGCGCACTAGCTGACTTACCCGTCAGGGTGCTGGCGACCACGGGAGGACGTTCAGTCGATTCCCTGAAAGCATCCTTACCTGAAAATGCCAGAGTGGTGAGCTTCCTCTCTTATGACGATTGGCTGCCGACGGCGTCGATATTAATAACCAATGGTGGATATGGTTCGATTAATGCTGCGCTGAAAGATGGCGTTCCACTCATTGTGGCTGGGGTAGGGGAAGATAAACAGGAGGGCGCTGCGCGCGTGGTGTTTGCCAGATGTGGGATTAACCTGCAAACCAGTACGCCAAGTGAACAGCAGATTAAGCAATCCGTGATTGAGATATTGGAGGATCCCGGCTATTTACAGCGAGCAAGATGGATTCAGGCAGATTATGCCAGTCATGATGCGTTTGCTCTGATTAATACCGAAGTTAATACGCTATGTCAGGTAAAGGAGGGCGGTATCACATCAGCCAGTAATACCTCTCTGCTCCATGTCTAGCCATTACTTTATATAGTCATTATTTTACATAGCCATGTGCTGAAATCAGCCACGCGTTATGGGGTGAAATGGTGCCCCATAACGCTATGGCGAATCATGTTATTTCTATAGCGCTTTATCGGTCAACAATGCGACCTTGCTAGCTGTTGATACGCGCTCAAGGTAGGCGTGGACGTTAGGGCCAAACTGCACGCCTTTCACGATCGTGAGCGACAGTAAAATAGGGAACAGAATAAAATCGGTAGTGGAAATAGCGTTGATGTTTGCCAAACGCGGCTCCAGTGCTTCGAGTTTCTGCTCTACTTCCGCAATCAATTCCGGCGTTTTCGCTATCAGTGCATCCAGATCGCCAAAGGCTTTTTCTTCACGCTGAATGTAGGCATGACGTGCTTCTGGCATGGAAAGTTCTTTGAAATCGGCTTTTGTGAAGCGGGGAATCGCAAGGTTAAATACTGCGCTGGAAACGGACTTACACCAGGCTTCAATCTCAGCATCAACCGGTTTGTCGGCGATTAACGGGGCTTGCTTGCTGTCAACATAGTGGACGATATCCATGCTTTCCGGCATGAAGCTGCCATCTTCTTTCTGCAGGATAGGCACGACTTTGCGGCCTACCATGCGCGTTGGTGTGTCGGCGTCGCCTTCCATAATGACGGATTGCTCAACAGGCAGATTTTTCAGACCAAAAATCATTCTGGCTCTGACACAGAATGGGCAGTGTTCGTAAATGAAAAGTTTCATGCATCGCCTCGTAAGATTTTGAAAAAGGCGGCAAAAGTTTGCCAGCCCTGTCATGACAAGTTATGCCATCAGAGTAATACTTGATGCAGTCAGCGGTAAAGCGAATGTGGTCACCTCTGCTGAGTGCAAGAAAAGGAGAGGCACGATGTGAATCCGCATGACTCATGCTGGATTGCGGTATGATGCGATGTAACTCCTTTTGCGGAAGAGAAAAAATGGATCGCCTGAGCGCGTTGGAAGCATTTATCTGCGTTTTTGAAACGGGTTCGTTTTCCGCCGCGTCCCGCAGACTCGGTATTGGGCAGCCTGCGGTTTCCAAAGCGATTATGCAGCTTGAAAACCAACTGGCAACGCCACTGCTGATCCGCTCTACCCGAGGCCTGACGCCAACAGAAGCCGGGCAGAATTTTTATGAGCAAATCTCTCCCGCATTAAAAATGCTGGGGGATGCTCAGGATCATGTCGTGAGTGGGAGCACGGCGCTGTCCGGCCGGCTACGCATCGGTGCACCCGTTACTTTCGCCAGACAACTCATAATACCGCGGCTCCATGAATTCATGGCAGAGCATCCACAGCTAAACGTTGATGTCATTCTTGACGATCGTCCGATCGACCTGATTGCTGAAGGGATTGATGTGGCACTGCGTTTGGGCGAGATGAAGGATTCAAGCCTGATCGCCCACCGGCTGGCGTCGTGTTCCATGCGTCTGTTGGCAACCCCTGACTATTTCGCGCGTTATGGTATTCCCGCTTCTCCTGACGCACTGACTGCCTATCCTGCTGTCATCTATTTGCAGGGAGAGAGAACCGACCGCTGGACCTTTTCTCAGGATGGAACACAGACTACGGTATTCCCCAATGGGCGTATTCGTGTGTCTGCGGCGGAAGGTGTGCGTGCCGCGGTGCTGTCCGGTGTAGGGTTGATTGTGGCGTCTGAATGGATGTTTGCACCAGAGCTTGAGAGCGGGCAGGTCGTTACGGCACTGGATTCATGGTCGTTGGGTAAGATGGATTTATGGGCTGTGTATCCCGGAGGCCGCATGACATCAGCTCGCGCCAGAATTTTTACCCGCTTCGTTCAGCATCTCTTTTCTTAATTTATTCCTATTCGGAATAGGTGATATCCATTTTACCTCTCTACTGGGAATGATTACCGCCTCTTATGCTGTACTCATCGCTTGCCGACTTCCGGCGGGAAACACACAGACAGGTATGATGATGAGTACATTATCCAGCGAAGCCGATGTCAGAACACCGCATGCTCCCGGCAAAGTATTGATTTTCTCAATGGCGGCAGCCAGCGGTATTTCTGTTGCCAATATCTATTACAACCAACCGATGTTGGGCGTGATTAGCGAAAGCTTTACGTCGAGCGGCGCGACCTCACTCATCCCAACGGTAACGCAACTGGGCTATGCCTTGGGGCTGCTATTGCTGGTTCCACTCGGTGATAAGTTTGATCGCCGTCGGCTGATTGTGTGGCAATTCTTGATGCTGGCGTTGGCTTCTGCGTTTGCTGCACTGTCGACATCAGCTTTCACCTTATTAAGTGCTTCGCTGCTCATCGGTTTTGGGGCTACCGCCGCACAGCAGATTGTTCCGGCTGCTGCAGCGCTTGCTGATGCGAAACAGCGCGGCGCGATTGTCGGGACGGTGATGAGCGGGTTGCTGAGCGGCATCCTGCTTAGCCGTACGGTTGCGGGCCTTGTGGCGGAAAGCGCAGGCTGGCGTGCGATGTTTTGGTTGAGCGTACCGCTGGCACTGGCGGGCGCGTGGGCGATGGGAAGAATGTTACCTGCCTCACCTTCGAATCAAGTCGTTCGTTACCGTGATCTGATGCGTTCGCTAGTGACGCTGTGGCGGAATGAACGCGCATTGCGCAAAGCTACGCTGATTCAGGCGCTGCTGTTTGCATCGTTCAGCGCGTTCTGGAGCGTGCTTGCGCTGTATCTGGAAAGCGGACGTTTTCAAATGGGGGCCGCTGCCGCGGGCCTGTTTGGCGTGATTGGTGTGGCGGGTATTTTTGCTGCTCCGCTGGCGGGAAGATTGGCCGATAGAATCGGTAGCCGTCCAGTTGTGATCGCTGGAGCACTCCTGACGCTGCTGTCATGGGGGATATTCATCGGCTTCGATTCTGTTATTGGCCTGATTATTGGCGTTGTCCTGCTCGATCTTGGCGTTCAAAGTGCGTTAATTGCCAATCAGCATGTGATCTATGGGCTTGGTGATGCTGCCAGAGGGCGAATCAATACTGTGTTCATGGGCGGTATGTTTTTGGGTGGCGCGGGAGGATCCTCAGTTGCGATGGCTGCATGGCATCAGGGCGGATGGTTGATGGTCGGGGGGCTTGCCAGCGCGTTGGCAATCATGGCTCTGCTGGCTGCGTTGATGAACACAAAAAAGTAGAATTATGATCGGAAAAGCAGGTTGAAATAGCCAGATATTGCGATAAGGACGCATCGCCAATGTTGTTTTACAACCGACAGATTAACCTTACTTGCTGATGACAATACTATACATTTGGCTTGCTATAGTCCTTGCATCCCTTGTCAGTACCTCACATCTCTGTGAGTGTTGTGTAGTTAACCATCCCTGTCATTAGAATGACCTTAACCCGCCTTGTGCGGGTTTTTTTTGCCTGCGTTCTGGCTAGCGGTATTCGCGCTGAACGTATCTATACCGTGTCGTTTTGGATTGAATGATCGGGGACTATTTTGGTAACGACCCGATTTCTGCCTTCATGCTTGGCCTGATAGAGTGCGTCATCCGCAGTTTTCAACACGCTATCGATTTGCTCTGTTCCTGGAATAAAACAGGTGACGCCTAATGAAATCGTGATGTTTTCAGGAATTGGCAGCGGCATTTTTTCAACTTTTTTACGCAGCCGTTCGGCAATCTCAGTGGCTCGCTTCATGTCCGTATCGGGCAGGAGTGCCAGAAACTCCTCCCCACCGGTGCGACAAATCAGATCGGATCCGCGTGAGCCTTGTTTTATGTTTTTAGCCAGCAGCCTGATGACGTCATCGCCAATATTGTGTCCGTAGGTATCATTCACGCGTTTAAAATGGTCGATATCAATCACGATGGCTGCAACCTGATTACTCTTTGACAGAATGAGTTCAATATTTTCATAGATGCCACGGCGATTGAGTAACCCAGTGAGCGGGTCGGTGTGGGCCTGTAAACTCAGTTTTCCAATCCGCTTGTGCAGTAACACCGTACCAAAAAGAATAACGCGTTTTAGCTGATCGACTTCGAAGTACCATGAGGGAACTTTCTTAATTTTTTCAATGACGCCGTGTTCCTCCATTTTGCTGGCTGAAACTGCCAGCAAACGTAAAGGGTTGGCAATATAAAAGGCGAGTAGGGTGAGAGCAATAAGCGTTAATGCCATTACCGGCGCACCTTCATATAGGACGGAACGCATGACACCGTTAATTGAATCGATCACGTTTTGGGAAGGATGTAAGGTAATGATCACCCAGCCAGATGACTCGACTGTATCAAAACCAACCAGAGACGGAGTACCTTGCATGTCGGGCATGGCGAGAGTTCCACTCTTCTTGTTCTGAAATACGTCTTTGATTTTCTTGTCACTGATGGATTTGCCGACCCACTGTTTATCCGGATGATAGAGAACCACGCCGTTTTTATCGATGACATAAACGCTGGAGTAATCATTATAGAAATGGGTATTCATGAATTCGTTTAAGAAGCTTTTGCTTTTTAAATAAATCGTCCCACCGATGTAACCGAGATAATTTCCCTGTTTGTCTTTTATGGGGGAGGAAATCAATACGAGTAGATTCCCCGTCACGGAAATATAAGGCTGGCTGATTAGCGGCTTCTGTTCCGTCAACGCCAACTTGCTGGCATCTGAGGTCAGCGTACTACCTTTTAGGTTGAGTGACGTTGGGTAAACCGCGCGTATGCGGTTCTGGCTGTCCGCAATAAAAATAGAATTAAAGCTTTGGCTCATGTGGTATGCCTGTTCGCTTTTCTCTAACAGCGCATTATCGTTACTAAAATTATCTGCAATCCATGTCGCGCTGTAGGCTAGTTCCTGCTGCGCGGAGGATAAAAAACTTTCGGTGGTGGCAGCCAATTTGGTGGAGTAATTAAGGTTTGAATTAAGTATCTGATCGGTAATGAGCTTTTTTTGTACGTTGTAAACGGCGATATAGGCATTCGTCAGCGTAATCACCATGCTGATAATCGCGAGGGATAAAATGAGCGAACGTAAATTGATTGGGAGACGCTTTCTTATTTTCATGGTGTCCGCACCTACTTTCCGCTAGGTAAGCAAATTTAATCTTTCTTGTTTTTATGAAAATTTGTTATGTAACACGGGCTGAACATCCCTTGCGGCCGTTGAATAAATTCCTCCTATTCAAAGTTATAGACGCTAATTGGACTATCTTGCAACATGCAAGATCTCCACTACTTCAGCTTAATGGAGGGAATGCACGATCTCCAGTGTTCCGTTAATGATGAATTGCACACCCATGCAAACCAGCAAAAATCCCATCAACCGTGAAATGGCTTCAATACCGCTTTTTCCGATCAGGCGCATAATCAGGCCAGAGCTTTTCAGACTGAGCCAGACGATCAGGCTGATCAACATAAAAGTGAGTACGGGGGCAACGGTAACAACCCATGGCGTGATGTCTACGCCGCTCTTGATCTGTGAGGCAGAACTGATGATGAGGGCAATGGTGCCGGGCCCTGCAGTGCTCGGCATCGCCAGTGGAACGAAGGCGATATTGACTTCATTGGCGGAGAAACTGTCGTCAATTTCTTCTTTTTTACTTTTGACTTCCGGCGCGTGTTCTGGCTTTTGCTGGGGAAAAAGCATGCGAAAGCCGATGAAGACCACAATGAGCCCACCGGCAATACGCAATCCGGGAATGGAAATCCCGAAAGTGTTCATAACGATTTGGCCCGCGTAGTACGCGACGGTCATGATGATGAAGACATAGAGCGAGGCCTGAAAGATCTGACGATTTCGCTCCCCTTGGCTCATGTTGCCGGACATTGCCAAGAATACCGCTACCGTTGTCAGTGGATTCGCGAGTGGCAGGATTAACACCAGACCAAGACCAATGGTTTGAATCAATTCCAGCATTCTACGTTCCTTTTATTGGGGCGTTTTCGTCAGTTCAGGAAAATGGTCAGTAATGATCTGTCGCTATGGTGTCTGGTGCAGCTTAGACCCGCTCATCCTCCGCTAATTTCTTAAAACGATAGAGTGTTTTCGTCAGCATATCGCGAGAAAACATATCGAACATTTGGCCGATCTTTTTCCCGATCAAGCCTCCAGGGGGATTATAGCGGATCGTCAGCGTCACAGCCGTACCCGCTTCCGACGCTGCAGGGTGAAAAGACAGTCGACCTTCATTGGGAACGCGTGCTCCTTCCAGAGAACGCCAGTGGATATACTCCCCCGGTTTTTCGTCAATAATACGAGCCTGCCACTCAATGAGTGCGCCAATCGGTGTGTTAATTCGCCAGTTGGAATCGGTATGGTTCAGTATCTCGATACTGGCGAAATGGCCCATCAGAATCGGCAACGTTTCCGGTTTGCGCCAAAGATCAAACAAGCGTTCTGCCGGGCGATTAATCGTAATGCTGCTGCTGATTTCATTGGCATAACTGCCGTTTTTCGCTGCGGTTTTTCTTAAGAAAGAGGGAAACACCTGTCATCCTCCCTAATGGATTGTTACCCCTTAATGGGCATATATACGCCATTCTGACCGATATCGCCCAGCGAAGCAAAGTTGGATAGGGTGGCGATAGTGTGGGTGCAGGCTATTGCAGCAATAGCTCGAACTTTTACACGCCTAATGTTGCGTTAATGTTCATTCGGTACTGTAAGTATCAGACAGAAGCCGAATGAAGTGCCGCAAAACACCAGGGTTTTTACATAACAATAATAGCAGTACCCCGCCCACTATTTTTAGTGGGCTTTTTTTTATTTTAATTTCCCTATTTAGGTATTTTATTCTTATGCGAATTGATATTGGTCAATTTATCGTTAATAGATTTGTACCTATTAAGATGTAATAGTTATTTATCCATGTGTTTTGAATTATAAATAATGTGCTGATTGTGGATGATTTACTTTTTAGCTATGTCGTGATACGTTTATAGCCAGCTTTTATGCTGGTGGGAATAAAAATGAATAATCCATTTGTTGCCAAGTGGAGCCGTAATGGTAACCTGCTTTGTCACGGACATTGGCTAATATCTTATAAAGAAAAAGACTTCGCGCTGCCGGAAAAATATAAAGAAAATCATATGGGAACGATGGGGATCTACTCTATCATTGATCCTGATGATGAACTCTACCGAGACGGATTAGATGAGGATGATTGGATTCTTGGAAATATCGACTGGCTTGCCGATAGTTTTGAAGAGAACAATATCCCTATCGAAGAGTGTTATTTTAGATATTTTTTTCAGGCTATAAATAAGCAGGACTGGCGATGTACTAGTTGTGCAGGTTGTATGTAAATCAGACTGTCATTATTAATTCCTCCAATCCCTCAGTCTTTCCGTCGAACCTTAATCTATTAAGACAATGCTGTTGTCTGCTTGATTATTCGACGGCGTTTTATACGGCTTTTCCTCGTTTTTCATTCCTTTTTCATCGCCTTTGCTATGCGCCTCGCATACCGTGCTGCGGGGCGTCTTTTTCGGGTAAAAGTGTTACCCTGACCAAACAATCCTTGATTAAGATGAGGCAGCAATGACGGAAGCTGACATTCTACGGTTGAGTGCTTTGGTGGGCGAGAAACTGAAAGCGCGTGGTGCCACGTTGACGTGTGCAGAATCCTGCACTGGAGGCTGGCTGGCTAAGTCTATTACTGATGTTGCGGGCAGCTCTGGCTGGTTTGACTATGGGTTTGTAACGTACAGCAATCTGGCTAAGCAGCGTCTGGTCAATGTTAGCGCAGACACATTAGAACGACATGGCGCAGTGAGTGAAAACGTCGTCAATGAGATGGCCGCGGGGGCTTTGCAGGCCGCCGATGCAGATTTTTCCGTATCGATCAGCGGCGTTGCTGGGCCAGACGGGGGGACGGAAGAGAAACCTGTCGGCACAGTGTGGTTCGGCTTCACCGACAAGCAGGGTGGGGCATTCGCTCGGACAATGCGGTTCAACGGAGACCGAAACGCGGTACGTCTGCAATCGGTCCATTTTGCGCTGCAAACGGTGCTCGACGCGTTTCTGAAAAAATAACCTTGATGCTGTATGTGTATACAGTATAATGTCAGTAATTATTCAGCAATTCATGATTAAGCCGCCGCGTAGAGACAGTAGCTTTACGCCGCATGACAGGAGCAGAAATGGCTATTGATGAGAACAAACAAAAGGCACTTGCGGCAGCACTGGGCCAAATCGAAAAGCAATTTGGTAAAGGTTCTATCATGCGGTTGGGCGAAGATCGCTCAATGGATGTTGAAACCATTTCTACAGGCTCTTTGTCCCTTGATATTGCTTTAGGTGCCGGCGGTTTACCTATGGGCCGCATCGTTGAGATTTATGGCCCTGAATCTTCTGGTAAAACCACGCTGACTTTACAGGTGATTGCTTCTGCTCAGCGCGAAGGTAAAACCTGTGCGTTTATCGATGCTGAACATGCGTTAGACCCGATTTATGCGAAAAAGCTTGGCGTAGATATTGATAACCTGCTGTGTTCTCAGCCGGATACGGGTGAGCAAGCGCTGGAGATCTGTGATGCGCTAACACGCTCTGGCGCTGTTGACGTTATCATTGTCGACTCAGTTGCAGCCTTGACGCCAAAAGCTGAAATTGAAGGTGAAATCGGTGACTCTCATATGGGCCTTGCGGCACGTATGATGAGCCAGGCTATGCGTAAGCTGGCGGGTAACCTGAAGCAAGCCAATACGCTGCTGATCTTCATCAACCAGATCCGTATGAAAATTGGTGTGATGTTTGGTAACCCTGAAACCACTACTGGTGGTAACGCATTGAAATTTTATGCCTCTGTTCGTCTGGATATCCGTCGCACTGGCGCTATTAAGGAAGGCGAAGAGGTTGTCGGTAGCGAAACTCGCGTGAAAGTCGTGAAGAATAAAGTGGCAGCACCGTTCAAACAGGCTGAATTCCAAATTCTGTACGGCGAAGGCATTAATATCCACGGCGAGTTGGTTGATCTGGGTGTGAAACACAAACTGATCGAAAAAGCGGGTGCCTGGTATAGCTATAACGGCGACAAGATCGGTCAGGGTAAAGCGAATGCTTGTAATTTCCTGAAAGAGAATCCAGCGATTGCTGCTGAACTGGATAAGAAATTGCGTGAAATGCTGTTGCATAAAGGTAATGAGCTGACGCCTGCCGCCGCGGGAAATAGCCATGACGAAGGCGAATTCGCTGGTGAAGGCAACGAAGAGTTTTAAGGGTGGTTGAATTATCTGTGACAGAACACTTCAGCGGATAGATGGATGAATAAACCATTACGCTATGCGATGAACGTGCTTTCTGTTCGCGATTATAGTGAAACCGAAATACGCCGCAAATGTGCGGCGTATTTATATAAGTCAGAAAGTACGGAAAGTGAAGCAGGTGAAGCCGCTGCCCGAGCTGCGACAGAAGACATAGAAGCTGCCATTGCTTACTGCAAAGAACACGATTGGCTGGATGATGCGCGCTATGCTCGTCGTTATATCAGCAGCCGGAGCCGTAAAGGTTACGGTGCCCAACGGATTAGAATGGAGCTAAGCCAGAAAGGAATCGATAAGACAACGTTAGCCATGGCATTGAACGATAGTGATATCGATTGGTGCGCGCTAGCGAAATCTGTTGTGGAACGAAAATTCGGACATCCCCTGTCTGATGAATGGAAAGACAAAGTCAAACATCAGCGATATCTGCTCTATCGTGGCTTCTTTCATGAAGAAATCCAGTCAATTTATACGAATTTTTCAGATTGAACGCACACGGGATTTTACTTCCCAGCGAAGAAAATTTATCTTATTCCCACTTTTTGTTCGTGAGTTGCTCGGTAACGTCAGCATGCTGGACTAACCTTGCCCGCGATCTGTTCTTCTAGCTTGATTCCAGGACAATTATGAGCAAGAGCACCGCTGAGATCCGTCAAGCGTTTCTCGATTTTTTCCACAGTAAGGGACACCAGGTTGTTGATAGCAGCTCTCTGGTGCCGAACAACGATCCGACATTGTTATTCACCAATGCGGGTATGAATCAGTTCAAAGACGTGTTCCTCGGGCTGGATAAACGCAGCTATGTCCGAGCGACGACCTCACAGCGCTGTGTGCGTGCCGGTGGTAAACATAATGACCTGGAAAACGTAGGTTATACCGCACGCCACCACACTTTCTTTGAAATGTTGGGTAACTTCAGCTTCGGTGATTACTTCAAGCATGATGCGATCCGCTATGCGTGGGAATTGCTGACCTCGCCCCAGTGGTTCAACCTGCCGAAAGAAAAACTGTGGGTAACGGTATACGCAACGGATGATGAGGCCTACAACATTTGGGCTGATGAAGTTGGCGTACCGCACGAAAGAATTATTCGTATTGGTGATAACAAAGGCGGGCCTTACGCTTCTGATAACTTCTGGCAGATGGGCGAAACGGGGCCGTGTGGTCCATGTACCGAGATTTTCTACGATCACGGTGAGCACATCGCGGGTGGCCCGCCGGGAAGCCCTGATGAAGATGGCGATCGCTATATCGAAATCTGGAACTTGGTATTCATGCAGTTCAACCGTCAGGTTGATGGCACAATGTTGCCGCTGCCGAAACCTTCCGTCGATACCGGTATGGGATTAGAACGTGTTTCTGCCGTGTTGCAGCACGTCAATTCAAACTATGACATTGATTTGTTCAAAACGCTGATTGATGCGGTAGCGAAAGCCGTCGGTACAACGGATTTAACCAATAAATCATTGCGTGTTATCGCCGACCATATCCGTTCTTGTGCATTCCTGATTGCCGATGGCGTGATGCCATCCAATGAAAATCGGGGTTATGTTCTGCGTCGTATTATCCGTCGTGCTGCGCGTCACGGCAATATGTTGGGCGCTACGGATACCTTCTTCTACAAATTGGTCGCGCCGCTGATTGAAGTCATGGGCCCGGCGGCTGAAGAGTTGAAAAAGCAGCAGTCTGTGGTTGAGCAGGCGCTGAAGATGGAAGAAGAGCAGTTTGCCCGCACGTTGGAACGTGGCTTGTCTCTGCTAGACGAAGAAATTAAAAACCTGAAAGGGGATACGCTGGATGGTGAAACTGCCTTCCGCCTGTATGACACCTACGGTTTCCCTGTTGACCTCACGGCGGACGTTTGCCGCGAGCGTGGCCTGAAAGTCGATGAAGAAGGCTTTGAAGCTGCGATGACGGCTCAGCGTCAGCGCGCGCGTGATGCCAGCGGATTTGGTGTGGATTACAACAGCCTCATCCGTGTAGATGAGAGTACGCCATTCTGCGGCTATGAAAAAACGCAGCAGCAAGCAAAAGTCATTGCGCTTTATCACAATGGGAACGCGGTTGATCAGATCGCGGCAGGTGATGAAGCGGTAGTGATTCTGAACGAAACGCCGTTCTATGGTGAATCCGGCGGTCAGGTTGGCGATCAGGGCGAACTGAAAAATGCAGGCGTTAGCTTTGCCGTTCAGGATACGCAGAAATACGGTCAGGCAATCGGCCACGTTGGTAAACTGACGCAGGGTACGCTGCGTGTTAACGACAGTGTCGATGCGAATGTTGATAACCAACGCCGCGAGCGCATTCGTCTGAATCACTCCGCGACGCACTTGCTGCATGCCGCGCTGCGTCAGGTTCTGGGCGATCATGTCGCACAGAAAGGTTCTCTGGTTAATGACAGCTATCTGCGCTTTGACTTCTCACATACGGAAGCGATGAAACCTGAACAGATTCGTCAGGTTGAAGATATCGTCAACGCACAAATCCGTCGTAATCTTACCGTACAAACGGATGTTATGGCGTTGGATGATGCGAGAGCGAAGGGCGCGATGGCGCTGTTCGGCGAGAAGTATGACGATCATGTCCGCGTTCTGACGATGGGTGATTTCTCCATTGAGCTTTGTGGGGGCACGCACGCAAGTCGTACCGGTGATATCGGTCTGTTCCAAATCATTTCTGAATCGGGTACTGCTGCTGGGGTGCGTCGTATCGAAGCGACCACGGGTGAGAATGCGCTGTCCGCGCTGCACCGCCAAAGCGACGTTCTGCAGGACATTGCGCAACTGCTGAAAGGGGATAGTCACAACCTGACGGATAAGGTACGCTCTGTTCTAGATCGTACCCGCGCGTTAGAGAAAGAGCTTCAGCAGTTGAAGGCTCAGCAAGCGGCGCAGGAAAGCTCGTCACTGTCCGGCAAGGCAAAAGAGGTTAACGGTGTGAAGTTGCTGGTTACGCAACTGGACAACGTAGATCCTAAGCTGCTGCGCACGATGGTTGACGACCTGAAGAATCAGCTTGGGTCTGCTGTTATCGTTCTCGGAACGGCGTCAGAAGGCCGAGTTAGCTTGATTTCTGGTGTAACGAAAGATCTGACCGATCGCGTAAAAGCTGGGGAGCTAATTGGGTTTGTTGCCCAGCAGGTTGGCGGCAAAGGTGGTGGTCGTCCAGATATGGCTCAGGCTGGTGGCTCAGACGTATCTGCGTTACCTGCTGCACTGGCGAGCGTTGAATCTTGGGTTGCTGCGAAGCTATAAACGATAGATAACGTTTTATTCGCGTTATCCAACAAAACGCCATAACTTTCTGGTTGTGGCGTTTTTGTCTGCGGAAAAGGATCCGGCAAACAGGATATAAAGTGTGTTACCTTCAGATATTCTGAAGCTTTATATGCTCAGTCCTGTTGTTGTGATAACAAAAGCACAAGCTACTGATATCGACTAAACTAACAAGTAGTGACACCGGAGTGTGATGGTGGTTATACCATCGTCTAGGTTTACGTTTTCACGGCACATGATGGATAATGGCGGGGAGACAGAGAGACCCGACTCTTTATAATCTTTCAAGGAGCAAAGAATGCTTATTTTGACTCGTCGAGTTGGCGAAACCCTCATGATTGGCGATGAGGTAACGGTTACCGTATTAGGAGTGAAAGGCAACCAGGTGCGTATTGGTGTTAATGCGCCTAAAGAGGTTTCTGTCCACCGTGAAGAGATCTATCAGCGTATTCAGGCAGAAAAATCTCAACCTACGTCATATTGATTGACAATGCGTCTCGTGTTCGCGGGACGCAATTGTTATTTCCTGCTTTTCCCCCACACATTTATCGATGCATCGACTTTTACTATGCGCTTATTGTCGCAAGGTAACCGTCTGTTTTTCTGTCGATAAAACAGACTTTTTGTTGTGAAAGTGCGCGTCTTGGATGCGAATTGTTCAAACGAACGCAAGGTGGGAAAAATTGTTTGACTTATAAGTCTGGGAAAGTAATATGTGCGCCACGCAGTACCGGTGAGCACTAACAAGAAGTACTTAGTAGCGAAACAGGTAATGTAAGGTGAGGTGGCCGAGAGGCTGAAGGCGCTCCCCTGCTAAGGGAGTATGCGGTCAAAAGCTGCATCGAGGGTTCGAATCCCTCCCTCACCGCCATTTAATATGCATCCGTAGCTCAGCTGGATAGAGTACTCGGCTACGAACCGAGCGGTCGGAGGTTCGAATCCTCCCGGATGCACCATTAAAGACAGCCTTTGCAAGGCAAGTAATATTAGTGAAAGCAAGTTTTGTCGTAGATGAAGAATTAGTAATGCATCCGTAGCTCAGCTGGATAGAGTACTCGGCTACGAACCGAGCGGTCGGAGGTTCGAATCCTCCCGGATGCACCATTCTTAAGTATCTCGTTTAATTACTCACCCCATATTTCTGCACCACACTCTGCATCCGTAGCTCAGCTGGATAGAGTACTCGGCTACGAACCGAGCGGTCGGAGGTTCGAATCCTCCCGGATGCACCAATTTTGACGTAAATAAATCATTATCTGTTCTTGTCTAGCCGTTAACCGAATCGCTTCGTATAAGCGAAGGCGTTTCAATATTAAGTAGACAATTTTTCTCAGCAGCACCATCTTTGTTTTACCACTTCGCTCTCTTCCATATTTTTAGCGCTACAGTGCCACTGTTTTCCTGTTCTGCTAATTCAGACCGATATTTTTCTAAGCATGCTCCTGCATGAACTCTTATCTCTTCTCCTGCCTATATATTGAGATTGAACCTACGTATAAATGAAGACTGCCTTACTCCTATAGTGATAATTACCTGTTTTTTATAAGGTTATTGAGTAAGCGACAACGTTTTCACTTTACGATAAAGTAAGCTCTCTTTTCAGTGGTCATGGAGTCATGATGTACGATCGCTATCAAGGGCTGATCTTTGATATGGATGGCACCCTGCTTGATACAGAGCCGACGCACCATAAAGCGTGGGATCTGGTTCTTGCCCGATATGGTATGAGTTATGATGCCAGTGCCATGACCGCATTGAACGGTTCGCCTACCTGGCGTATTGCGCAGCGTATTATCGACAGCCATCAGGCTGATATTGATGCTCACCAACTGGCCGCGGAAAAAAACGCCATTGTTGAGGAAATGCTGCTAGATACTGTGAAACCACTGCCGCTGATTGATGTTGTTAAACATTATCGCGGGCGTCGTCCTATGGCGGTCGGCACGGGTAGCACGCATGGTATGGCAGACAGATTACTCACGCATTTGGGTCTGCATGACTATTTTGACGCGATCGTTGGGGCTGATGATGTCACGCAGCATAAGCCTTTCCCCGATACTTTTCTGCGTTGCGCAGCGTTGATTTCTGTCGCACCGGAACACTGCATCGTGTTTGAAGATGCCGATTACGGTGTTGAAGCCGCTAAGCGAGCTAATATGGCCGTGGTTGATGTCCGAACATTGTGAGTGAGTTCTGGGCCGTTTTTTCTCTTTTCTGGAGTAGCCTGCTCAGCGCAACATTGTTGCCCGGCAGTTCGGAAGTTCTGCTGGTGACATTATTGCTGGCTGACAGCGCAAAGCCCTACCTGTTGATCACAGTAGCAACGGTAGGAAATACGCTGGGTGGGTTAACAAATATTTTTATAGGGCGCTTACTCCCTCAACCAAAACAACAAGCTGGGTATACGGTGGCCATGCGCTGGTTACAGCGCTATGGTTGCGCTGCGCTGTTATTTAGCTGGGTGCCGGTAGTAGGCGATTTATTGTGCGTGTTAGCGGGTTGGTTACGTATGCCCTGGGTGAAATCGGCGGTTTTTATCGGAATTGGAAAAGCGCTACGATATATCGTATTAGCAGGTATAACGTTACAGGGTATGGCGTGGTGGTCTTAGCCAGGTTGCAATGCAAACTGGTGAGTGCTGCTGAGTTTCAATTATGCTTACAACCATTACATTTTAACAACGGGAGGTCGATTTGATCCCGGACATTTCAGAAGCACTTTCTTGGCTGGAAAAACACCCATTGGCAGTGAAGGGTATTCAGCGTGGAATTGAGCGCGAAACATTGCGCGTAACAGCAGACGGACATCTTGCTACGACAGGGCACCCTGAAATATTGGGCTCTGCGTTGGCACACCCATGGATTACGACGGACTTTGCAGAAGCTCTGTTGGAGTTCATTACGCCGGTCGACAAAGATGTCGATCACTTGCTGACGTTCCTGCGCGATATTCATCGTCACGTTTCCCGTAATCTGGGCGATGAAAGGATGTGGCCATTGAGCATGCCGTGCTTTATCGACAGCGAGCAAAATATAGAGTTGGCGCAGTATGGCTCTTCAAATGTCGGGCGTTTTAAGACGCTTTACCGTGAAGGGCTGAAAAATCGCTATGGCGCATTGATGCAGACCATTTCCGGCGTGCATTATAACTTCTCTCTTCCGCTGTCATTCTGGCAGGCGCGAGAAGGCGTCGCTGACGCAGAAAGCGGGAAAAAAGCCATATCTGCGGGATACTTCAGACTGATTCGTAACTATTACCGCTTTGGCTGGGTTATCCCTTACCTGTTTGGCGCGTCTCCGGCGATCTGTTCTTCTTTCCTGAGAGGGCGAGAAACTGCGCTACCGTTTGAGCGTACTGAAAAAGGCATGCTTTACCTGCCTTATGCGACCTCTCTACGGCTCAGTGATTTAGGCTATACCAATAAATCACAGAGCAACTTGGGAATTACGTTTAACGATCTGGACACCTATGTCGCCGCGTTAAAACGTGCGATAAAAACGCCGTCTGAGGAATATGCTCAGGTTGGTATGAAGAAGGATGGTCGTTATCTACAATTGAATACGAACGTCTTGCAGATTGAGAACGAGCTCTATGCGCCAATTCGTCCTAAGCGTGTGACGCGTGCGGGTGAAACGCCATCGGATGCCTTACTGCGTGGTGGGATCGAATATATCGAAGTCCGCTCGCTGGATATCAATCCGTTCTCTCCGACCGGGGTGAGTGAAAGTCAGGTGCGTTTCCTGGATTTATTCCTGATCTGGTGTGCGTTGGCGGATGCGCCAGAAATGAGCGCGGATGAACTACTGTGTACACGTAAAAACTGGAATCGCGTGATCCTTGAAGGTCGTAAGCCTGGGCAAACGGTAGGTATGCGGTGTGAAACCATCCAACAACCGATTGCTGAGGTGGGAAAATCCCTGTTTGCGGATTTACGTCGTGTTGCGGAAGTGCTGGACGCGGAAAACGATCAACCACATTATCAGCAGGTATGTGATGAGCTACTCGTTGGTTTTGACGATCCTGAAACGACGTTCTCTGGCCGACTGTTAACGTTGATGAAGCAAGAAGGCAATGGTAGCGTTGGGCTGAATTTAGCGGAAGAATACCGCAAAATGCTCAGCAGTGAGCCGTTGCAGGTGTTGACGGAAGAACAATTGGCCGCTGAGAGCGAACGCTCTTGGCAGCGCCAGCGTCAGATTGAGTCTGAAGATACGATGGATTTTGACGATTATCTGGCGACGCATTAAAAAGAAAAGGCCACAGAAACTGTGGCCAAATAAACATCTCTAATAGGGATGATAATAAATGCGCGTCTTTCAGTAAGTCAGACTCGCATAAAAAGGAAAAGTTTCCCGGAAACGAGAAAAAATGAATTTTTTCTATGAGGAGATGGCATTATGCCGTTACTAGATAGCTTTACCGTTGACCATACTCGAATGGCTGCACCTGCTGTTCGGGTCGCTAAAACCATGAAAACCCCTCATGGCGACACTATTACGGTATTTGATCTGCGTTTCTGCCGTCCGAACATCGAAGTCATGCCTGAGCGTGGCATTCATACGCTAGAACACCTGTTTGCTGGCTTCATGCGGAATCATTTAAACGGTGATGGCGTTGAGATTATCGATATTTCTCCGATGGGATGCCGTACCGGTTTCTACATGAGCCTGATTGGTACGCCTGATGAGCAACGTGTTGCTGCTTCCTGGAAAGCCGCGATGGCGGACGTTCTGAAAGTGACTGACCAGCGTAAAATCCCTGAACTGAATGAATTCCAATGCGGCACCTATGATATGCATTCACTGGAAGAAGCACAGGAAATCGCTCAGCATATTCTGGATCACGATGTTGGTATCAACCAAAATGACGATCTGGCACTGCCGAAAGATAAACTGGCTGAGCTACATATCTAGTTTTTGGGTATGAACAGATAAAAAAGAGAGCCGAAAGTGGGCTCTCTTTTTTGTGCTATTGAACATGTCAGACCGCGAGAAAATGTTGTATAACCCGGCTGCCAAAGTAGGAAAGCGTCAGCATCAGTGCGCCAATTAGACTAAACCAGACGACGCGCCGACCTCGCCAGCCTTCATGGTAATGCCCCCAGAGCAATAGAATATAGATGAACCAGGCAAACAGGGAGAACACCGCTTTGTGCAGGTTCTCTTTGTTATCGATGAGGTTATCCATATAGAACAAGCCGGTACAGAGCGTCAGCGTGAGCAGGATGACGCCAATCTGCGTGATGTGAAACATCTTACGTTCAATGCCCATCAGCGGCGGCATGTCAGCGGCAAAACCGAGTTTTTTGTTCTTGAGCAGATAATCAAGCCAGGCAAGCTGGAGCGCATAAAGTGCCGCAATCAGCAAGGTTGCATAGGAGAACAGCGCCAGGCCGATATGGATCATCAACCCCGGTGACGCTTCCAGATGCGTAATAAACTCACTTGGCATGAAGCTGGCGAAGGCGAGATTGATCAGCGCAAAGGTGTAGACGATAGGGAGAATAAACCAGCCGCGATCGCGTGCTGCGACAATCGTCATAACCGTACAAATAATGAGGCTGACAAGCGAACCGATATTCAACAGACTAAGGTTTTGACCCGCCTGAACATCGAAAATGCGTTGATAAAGCGCCACCGCATGGCAGATTAGCGCAGCGCTGGCCGAGAGTATTGCCAGCCGACGATATGCACTGTTCTTGCGCAGCAGACTGGGGATAATCAGTCCGAGGCTGAGTGTGTAGGCGGCAAGCGCCACAATAGCGAAAACAGACATACAAATAGGTTATTAAATATCAACTAGGTAAAATAGAGAATCAGTATAGCGTTAGTCGTCGTGGGTACCAACAGTTCTCCGTCAGCAGCGCTGAGATCGTTCCCGCTTTTGTGTATAATCTCTTCCATTCGTGTCGCGCTGGCGGCCTGTCTTACGTTGAGCATGAGATATGTTTGAAAATTTAACCGATCGACTCTCGCGCACATTGCGCAATATCAGCGGCCGCGGGCGGTTGACTGAAGAAAACATTAAAGAAACGCTGCGTGAAGTGCGTATGGCATTGCTGGAAGCCGACGTAGCGTTACCCGTGGTGCGTGATTTTATCAATCGCGTAAAAGAACGTGCTGTGGGACATGACGTCAACAAAAGCCTGACGCCGGGTCAAGAGTTCGTCAAGATTGTTAAAAACGAACTTGTCAGCGCAATGGGTGAAATTAATGCCGAGCTGAACCTTGCCGCTCAGCCGCCTGCGGTGGTCCTGATGGCGGGTCTACAAGGTGCAGGTAAAACGACCAGTGTGGGCAAACTGGGTAAGTTCCTGCGTGAAAAGCAGAAGAAAAAAGTGCTGGTGGTTTCTGCTGACGTTTATCGCCCTGCGGCGATTAAACAGTTGGAAACGCTGGCACAGCAGGTAGGTGTCGATTTCTTCCCGTCTGATGCGCAGGAGAAGCCACTTGCTATCGTAGAACGTGCGTTACAACACGCTAAGTTGAAATTCTACGATGTCCTGTTGGTCGATACCGCCGGTCGTCTCCACGTCGATGACGCGATGATGGATGAAATCAAGCAGGTTCATGCGGCGATTAAGCCGGTTGAAACGCTGTTTGTGGTTGATGCCATGACGGGGCAGGATGCAGCGAATACGGCGAAAGCCTTTAATGAAGCGCTGCCACTGACCGGTGTGATCCTCACCAAAATTGATGGTGATGCCCGCGGCGGTGCGGCGTTATCTATCCGCCATATTACTGGCAAGCCGATTAAATTCCTTGGTGTCGGCGAAAAAACCGAAGCGCTAGAGCCATTCTATCCCGATCGCGTCGCATCACGCATTCTTGGCATGGGCGATGTGCTTTCACTGATTGAAGATATTGAAAGCAAGGTGGATCGTACACAGGCAGAGAAGCTGGCCAAGAAGCTGAAGAAGGGCGACGGATTCGATTTGACCGATTTCCTGGATCAGCTTAAGCAGATGCGCAACATGGGCGGCATGGCGAGCATGATGAGTAAAATGCCTGGCATGGGCCAACTGCCTGATAATGTTAAATCGCAAATGGATGACAAGGTGCTGGTGCGTATGGAGGCGATCATTAATTCGATGACGATCCAAGAGCGTGCTAAACCCGAGATTATCAAAGGTTCGCGTAAACGTCGTATCGCACAGGGTTCTGGCATGCAGGTGCAGGATGTGAACCGTCTTCTGAAGCAATTTGATGACATGCAGCGAATGATGAAGAAGATGAAAAACGGCGGCTTGGCGAAAATGATGCGCGGCATGAAAGGGATGATGCCACCAGGATTCCCGGGGCGTTAACCTTCAAAACCGATGGTGCAGAGAAACTCTTGGCGAGATTATACGCTTTAGATTGCTTTTTGCGCCAAAATGAGTAAAATTTTCGGGCTTTTTATATGACATACTGGGCTCCGTTCCTCGATGGGGCCCAGTTGTTTTATTCACTAAAGAGGATGTTATGGTAACAATTCGTTTGGCACGTGGCGGCGCGAAAAAACGCCCTTTCTATCAAGTAGTCGTGACCGACAGCCGCAATGCGCGTGATGGTCGTTTCATCGAGCGCGTAGGTTTCTTCAACCCAATCGCAGCTGGTCAAGCAGAAGCCCTGCGTCTGGATCTGGACCGTATCGAGCATTGGCTTGGTCTGGGTGCAACTGTGTCTGATCGCGTATCTTCGCTGATCAAAGACGCTAAAAAAGCAGCATAATCTGTTGCGGTGGTGATAATGAGCAATCAACTTAGTCCAAAACCTCCCGTTAACCCGATTGTGATGGGGAAAATTGGGTCGGCGTATGGCATCCGAGGTTGGCTCAGAGTGTTTTCATCCACCGAAGATGCCGATAGCATTTTTGATTATCAACCTTGGTTTATCCAGAGTAAAAGCGGTTGGCAGCTTGTCGAGATTGAAGGCTGGAAGTATCACAATCAGGATCTGATCATCAAAGTGAAAGGTGCTGATGACCGTGATGCGGCTAATTTACTGACCAATTGTGAAATTGTCGTAGATTCGTCACAACTGCCCGATCTGGGTGAAGGTGATTATTACTGGAAGGATCTTATTGGCTGTCAGGTCGTGACCGTAACAGGTTATGAGTTGGGTAAAATCATCGACATGATGGAAACCGGCTCGAATGATGTGATGGTGATAAAGGCTAACCTGAAAGATGCCTTCGGAGTCAAGGAGCGGCTGGTTCCGTTCCTCACCGAACAGGTTGTTAAGCGCGTCGACCTTTCTGCTCAGACTGTTGAAGTAGATTGGGACCCTGGTTTTTGAACTCTGAATCGACCAGTAGTATCCAACGGAACGAAGCTATGTGGATTGGGGTGATTAGCCTGTTTCCAGAGATGTTCCGGGCAATTACTGATTACGGAGTCACTGGCCGGGCAGTTAAAAATGGCCTGCTGAACGTACAGTATTGGAGTCCTCGCGACTTCACTTACGATCGGCATCGCACCGTGGACGATAGGCCTTATGGCGGCGGCCCCGGTATGCTGATGATGGTGCAACCTTTACGGGATGCGATCCACGCAGCAAAAGCAGCGGCAGGCGAAGGCGCGAGAGTGATTTATTTATCACCTCAGGGCCGTAAATTAGATCAGCAAGGCGTACGTCAACTTGCTACGAACCAGAAGATGATTCTGGTCTGTGGACGGTACGAAGGGATTGATGAGCGCGTAATTAAAACCGAGATCGATGAAGAATGGTCTATAGGGGATTACGTACTCAGCGGTGGGGAACTGCCAGCGATGACCCTGATTGACTCCGTCGCCCGCTTTATACCGGGCGTTCTGGGACATCAGGCTTCAGCAGAAGAAGATTCTTTTGCCGACGGATTGCTGGATTGTCCTCATTTCACTCGCCCTGAAATACTGGAAGGCATGGACGTTCCGGCAGTACTACTGTCTGGCAACCATGCGGAAATACGCCGCTGGCGATTGAAGCAGTCGCTGGGCCGAACCTGGCTTAGAAGACCTGAACTTCTGAAAAGCCTAGCTCTGACTGACGAGCAAACAAGGTTGCTGGCTGAATTCCAACGTGAATATCAGTCTGAGCAACAAGAGTATTAGGTGGTTACGCCAGTTTACTGCGCGAACCCAACTATCAGTTTACCTAGGGTAAGAGACATATTATGAGCAACATTATTAAGCAAATCGAAGACGAACAAATGAAGCAGGACGTACCTGCATTTCGTCCGGGTGATTCCGTAGAAGTGAAGGTATGGGTTGTTGAAGGCAGCAAAAAACGTCTGCAGGCATTCGAGGGCGTGGTTATCGCTATTCGTAACCGCGGTCTGCATTCTGCATTCACTGTTCGCAAAATTTCTAACGGCGAAGGCGTGGAGCGTGTATTCCAGACTCACTCTCCAGTTATTGACAGCATCTCTGTTAAACGTCGTGGTGCCGTGCGTAAAGCCAAACTGTACTACCTGCGTGAGCGTACTGGTAAGTCTGCTCGTATCAAAGAGCGTCTTAACTAAGATAGCGCTTTCGCAACATCCGAAAGTTGTTATTTTTAAAATGCCTAGCGAAATTGCTAGGCTTTTTTTTGTCTGAGTGGCGGCAGAGAAAAGATAGATAAAAGACATCTCAGGTACTTGCAGGGACGAGTATGATAGTTCCGTCAGAGAGCCAGTTACGAATAAGGCTCTCTGGTTTGATTATAACGACAGTCCATTATTGCACGTAGTAATTGTTTTAACGTGATAGTTAGTTCGGTGACTACCTGCTGGAGTTGTTTTGTTTGAGTATCCGGTGAGCTAATTAATATTGGTCTTTGGAACCTGACTTCATTTCTTCTGTCGGTAATGATTCAAGGCTCGTTGGAAAGGTGAATTACTCTTGGATGATCGATTTTAGCAAAAAAATCAAGTAATGGCTTATGGTTACTTGATATTGATGGGAGTTACGACGTTTATACTGTTGCCGTTCTTCCTGATAAAAGAATTAATATTACGGGTGAAACAATAAGTTTTGAATGTGATATTGATAAGGTAACCCTTCTGGGGGTTGTGATGGAAACTAAAAAAGTTGTATTACTCAGGGATATGTAATGAAGAAGTTTTTTAAGTGGGTACTTTATATTTTTGTTGCTTTAATTGTTATTGGTTATTTCGCAGATGACAAAAAAGCAAACAAAGGTAGTGAATCTAACGCTTCTGTGAGTAACGCTGTAAGTACTCCTGTGCCAGAAAGTAAAGCGCCAGAGGTTTATAAGACTACTGCTAGCGGATTGTTCAACGCTTATGAAGAGAATGAAGTTGCTATAGATGAAAAAATGAAAGGGAAGATTGTAGAAATATCAGGCACAGTACAATCTATTGATAAGGATTTTACCGACGCTATTATTGTTCAATTAAAAACTAGTAATGAGTTTCTTCCTGCAATGATGCATATTATCGATTCAGAGAAATCAACGGCGATCTCTTTAAAGAAAGGACAGAAGATTGTTGTTAGATGTGAAAGTGTAACGCGTATTATTGGTGCTCCAGCCGGTCGTAATTGTGTATTTGTAAATTAGAGCATTTTTATGGCGGTTAATTAGTGCCGCCATTTTATCCCTAACCGGTGCCTGAACACTATTATGACAGTAAAAAGCCCACCATCTTTGGTGGGCTTCGCTTTCCCTGATGCCATCATTATTGTTTGAATTTCAGCATCATGATGACATCAGATGTGGTTATTTTATAAACGTTTATACAGATCAATTTTCCGATATTGATCGGTTACGGCGATCAACGTATCGCGTTGGTGCCAATTTCCTACCCTGCTCAGAAAGGTTTATTCGCGATAACTGTTGGATACATGTGCATACGATCGTTTATAAACTGAATGTCTGTGAATCCGGCCTGCTCTAACTGCGACTGTGTTTGTTTGTGGGTACGAAATGCTGTCCATGTTGCGCCAATAATGCGCGAGAAAAGTACATACTGAAGTGCTAGCAATTTCGGGTCAGAGCTTGCCCATGGGGAATCTTGCGACAGCGTAGGGGGCGGTGTCATAAAGCTGGTTATCAGCGTGCCTCCTGGCTTCAATCCAGAGTAGAACACGCGGTAAAGCTCAGTGACTTTGTCATCATCTTGCTCATAAACATTGAGTCCATTGCTGGTAATCACATCGGCTTGTGCTGCTAGATCAATTGTCCAGGCATCAGCAAGAACCAATGATATCTGGTTTTCTAACCCTTGCTGACTGGCAAGTTTATACGCTTCTTCCAGCGCTTGTTTATCCAGATCGATCCCGATTAATTTCACATCTCGATGCCGCGTATAATCCAGCAGCAGTAAATCTGCCATGACGCCGCAGGGGACGGATACCATGATGGCGTCGGGGCGCAAGAGCTCTTGAAGCAGGCGCTGGAAAATACCGAATCGTTCACGTGTTGCCAAAACGCTGGGTAACTGTGTGTAGATGATTTCTTCGAGTGGATTAACATAGCGATCTGGCCTATGTGTTATCACATTATGTGTCCAGTACGCATTTAGCCCATGGTGTTTTAGTAAAAACTGACCTAACTCAAGATGGGAAAAAGCATCCAGAAGCGCCAACTGTTCTTCTACGGAAATCCCGAGGTGAACGCCTGACTCGAGAATTTTGTTTTTTACCGCCGCGACCCGTTCATCATGGCTTTCTTTTGATGAGGTATCGTGTGACAAGAGTCTTGGGCTACTATTCAGAGACGCGTTATGAGGCTTGTTTGAACCGAGCATGTGAGCACTCCATAATATAATCGCTATCAGGAATAATGGGATTAACTCGAAGTGACCTATGAGCTTTCGTTATCCCAACATTAGATTGTTAATAACTTAATGTGATTATTCATGTTGGCAATGATAGGGGCGAGGTATGTCTGGCGTATTTCTGTGCGAGTACAAAAGTGAGTGGAATTGTTACCAGATGCGATGAGTCCTAGCTTTCTATCAGCTACGTTGCGTATTAGTATGGATCATCGTTATTCAGGAAGATGTTAAGGTAGATTCTGTTGCCAGTGGGTTCGCAGTGTCTCCGCTGCTTCTACGCCATCGCAGCTGGCGGGAAAGTTTTTCCCTGCTTTTCCCCATTCTTCCATGTTATCTGCACGACAAAAAGCCAATTGCCCTGCCTGATAACCGCGCAGGTAGGTGTCACGGTCAACCTGTGGATTACCAAACCATTCCTGCAAGGTGCCATCGTCTTTTACGACCATGCCAGAGGTCGCATCCTGGTAACCAGCTTCATACCAGAATCCTGACTCGCTTTTAGCCGGTAGCGACGGTGTGTTGCTTTGGCATGCTGTCATTAAAAGAATTACAGCCAAGACATAACTGTATTTCATCATCAAACCTTTAATATTTGCGGCCATTGGCCTGAATGAACATCGTTATCAGGCGATGCCCAGCTTTTCTTTCAGTAGCTTGAGGTAGCGGCGACTGACGGGGATATGTTTCCCCGTATGTGTCAGCACTTCTGCTGCGCCGTTTTCCATTAGCTGGATTTCTTTCAGTTGCTCTGTGTTAACCATATATTGACGATGGCAACGGACAAAAGGCGTTTTCTCTTCCAGTGTTTTCAGTGAAAGTTGGGTGTAGCCAGACTGGCTGACTCCCACTACGTGCACGCCACTGAGTTCCGAACAAAGATACTCGACTTCCTCAATCTTGAGCAAAAAAATACGATTGTGTCCGTTGCAGGGAATATGGCGGAGTAAGGGTTCTGAAATTATCTGTACGTTTTTATTTACACTTGTGCCGCGGCGTAGACGGTTTAGCGTTTTACTCAGCCGCTGTGCATCCAGTGGTTTTAGCAAATAGTCAAAAGCATGTTCTTCAAATGCTCTTACTGCGTATTCATCATAGGCTGTCACGAAGACGACGTAAGGCATATTTTCTGGATCCAGCATTGCAACCAGCTCTAACCCGCTGACCTTTGGCATCTGTATATCCAGAAAAATCACATCCGGCTGCAACCGGTGGATTGCGGGTATTGCCTCTAGCGCATTGCTGCACTGTGCAATGATGGTGATATCAGATTCATTTTCCAATAGCAGGCTGAGCTCTTCGCGTGCCAGCTGTTCGTCATCGATGATTATGGTTTTCAGCATCCTTCCCCCTTGTTAGCGTGATTCTACCATTATTCATGCTAGGGATTAGCATGGTTGCGTCGGGGAGTGATAGAGCATGCAGATATTGTTTTTCTGGCAATATTTAGGGTGGTAATTTTTTATTTACACCATGTGGATTGAAATCTTTACGGTTCGTGTTATGGTGTAAACATTACGCGTAGGTTGTAAAGACGATCGCGAACATACCGAACTCTTCAGGAATGGGATCATGCAAAAAGATTCACTTAATAATATTAATATCAGTGCAGAACAGGTTTTGATTACTCCCGATGAATTGAAAGCCAAGTTTCCGCTTAACGACGCGGAGCAACGCGACATTGCGCAAGCGAGAGCGACCATCGCAGATATTATTCATGGCCGTGATGACCGGCTGCTGATTGTCTGCGGGCCTTGTTCTATTCATGATACGGATGCTGCGTTGGAATACGCGCGCCGCCTGCAGTCGCTTGCTGCTGAATTGAACGATCGCCTCTACATTGTGATGCGCGTTTATTTTGAAAAGCCACGCACAACCGTGGGCTGGAAAGGGCTCATCAACGATCCGTTCATGGATGGTTCATTTGATGTGGAATCAGGGCTGCACATCGCTCGTGGGTTGCTGTTGGAACTGGTGAATATGGGGCTGCCGCTAGCGACAGAAGCGCTTGATCCGAACAGTCCGCAGTACCTGGGCGATCTATTTAGCTGGTCAGCTATCGGCGCACGTACGACTGAATCACAAACGCACCGCGAGATGGCTTCTGGCCTGTCGATGCCAGTCGGGTTCAAAAATGGTACTGATGGCAGTTTGGGAACAGCGATCAACGCGATGAGAGCTGCCGCGATGCCTCACCGCTTCGTCGGTATCAATCAAACTGGGCAAGTTTGTTTGCTGCAAACGCAGGGTAACGTTGATGGTCACGTGATTCTGCGCGGTGGTAAAGAACCAAACTACAGTGCGCAAGATGTCGCCGAATGTGAAAAACAGATGCAGGAAGCGGGACTGAGACCTGCGCTGATGATAGATTGTAGCCACGGCAATTCGAATAAAGACTACCGCCGTCAGCCACTTGTTGTTGAATCTGCAATTGAGCAAATCAAGGCGGGAAATCGTTCGATTATAGGATTGATGCTGGAAAGCCACCTTAACGAGGGGAGCCAGTCTTCAGAACAACCGCGTTCAGATATGCGCTACGGTGTATCGGTCACGGATGCCTGTATCAGTTGGGAAAGTACAGAAACGTTGCTGCGTTCCGTTCATCAAGATCTGAGTGCCGCACGTGTGAAACATTTAGGAGAGTAACAAGATATGGTAGCTGAACTGACCGCATTACGTGATCAGATAGATGAAGTAGATAAGGAGCTTGTCGCGCTCTTATCACGTCGGTTGCGTTTGGTGGCGGAAGTGGGTGAAGTGAAAAGTCGCTATGGTTTACCCATTTATGCGCCCGATCGTGAAGCGGCCATGCTCAGCTCACGCCGTAATGAGGCAGCGTCGATGGGGGTTCCGCCGGATCTTATTGAGGATATCCTGCGGCGCACTATGCGCGAGTCCTATTCCAGCGAAAACGACAAAGGCTTTAAAACGCTGTGCCCACAATTGCGTCCGGTTGTCATCATTGGTGGCCGTGGTCAAATGGGGAATCTGTTTGAGAAAATGCTGACGCTGTCGGGATATCAGGTGAGGATCCTGGAGCAAGATGACTGGCCGCGTGCGGATGAGCTGTTGTCTGATGCGGCTATGGTGATTGTCAGCGTGCCGATTCATGTTACCGAACAGGTTATTGCACGTCTGCCTGCTTTGCCAGACGACTGTATTTTGGTTGATTTGGCCTCAGTGAAAAATGGCCCACTTCAGGCGATGCTGGCGGCGCATAATGGTCCGGTGCTCGGCTTGCACCCGATGTTTGGGCCAGACAGCGGTAGCCTTGCCAAACAGGTTGTTGTTTATTGCGATGGCCGACAGCCGGAAGCTTATCAGTGGCTACTGGAACAGATTCAGGTATGGGGGGCGCGTCTGCATCGCATTAGCGCGGTCGAACACGATCAGAACATGATGTTCATTCAAGCACTGCGCCACTTCGCGACATTTGCCTATGGCCTGCATTTAGCGGAAGAGAATGTGCAACTTGAACAGCTATTAGCGCTGTCATCACCAATCTATCGTCTGGAATTGATTATGGTTGGGCGACTGTTTGCGCAGGATCCGCAGTTGTATGCCGACATTATTATGTCTTCAGAGGATAATTTGGCGTTGATTAAGCGTTACTACAAACGTTTTGGCGAAGCCATTGAGTTACTGGAGCAGGTAGATAAAGCAGAGTTTATCAGCAGCTTTAAGAAGGTCGAGCACTGGTTCGGCGACTATGCCAAACGCTTTCAGGCTGAAAGCCGCGTGCTTTTACGTCAGGCAAATGATATTCGCCAGTAAGTACGTTTGAGTTTTAGATGGTGCTTGATATTGGAATTGTGCTTGAAAAGCCACCCCGGTGGGAAACCAGGATGGCTTTTTCAATTATTCGTTCACATCGACTATTCGTTTACATCAACAGGTACGACGTTTTCACTGGGGTAACAGCCCAACACTTTCAACGAGCGGGTAATGGGGGCTAATCCTTTTAGCGCTTTCTGCATGGCATCGCCGCGCAAATTGGCCTGCACATCAAGATAGAACATCTCTTCCCACGGGTTACCGTTGATCGGCCTGGATTCCAGCTTAGTCATCACAATGCCGTTATCTCGCAATACCAACAGTGCCTCCACCAGTGCACCTGACTGCTGACCTGTTGCCATAATCAACGTGGTTTTTGCGGGGACTTGTTCAGTCACATCAATCGGCTTACGCGCTAATACAATGAAGCGGGTGATGTTTTGTGATTGATTGGCCAGATCATGTTCCAGTACCTGTAATTGGTAAAGCTGACCACCAGCTTCGCTGCCGAGTGCCGCTGCTTTTGGAGAATTGAGTGCAGCCACTTTTTCCATCGCCGCAGCCGTGCTTTCACAATATTCAATTTTCCAGTGCGGAAAACGATTGATGAAATGGCTACACTGCTGGAATGGCTGAGGGTGGCTGTAAACCGTTTCGATCTGTGCCAATGACGTATCAGTAGCAACTAAAACGCAGTGGTTTATCGGGTTGGTTAATTCACCAACGATGGATAACCCCGTGTGTTGCAGCAGGTCGTAGACATCGTTAATCGAACCGGAACTGGTATTTTCAATGGGTAAAACGGCATAGTCGGCTTGCCCTGTTTCCACCATGTTGAAAATATCCTGAAACTTCTGGCAACCGCACTCAATAAATTGCTCGAAATGTCGTGCGGCATATTGGCGGGCTGCGAGATGGGAATAAGACCCCTTCGGACCGAGAAAGGCGACGCGGGCAGAGTGTGATGTTGTTTGATTGAGGTGGTGCTGTAAGAGCGCCTGCTGCGTCAGTACTGAATCTTCAATGATGAGCTGAAATAAGCGAGTAATGTAATGACCATCAAGGTGGTGTTTTTTCCCTGCGGCTGTCAGCTTGTCCAGCAAATCACGCTCACGCTCTTTGTCCCGGATTGGACGATGCGAATGTAATTTACTGCGGGCAACGTCCAACGCGAGTTCTCGTCTTTGTGCCAATATTTCAATTAATTGCAGATCCAATGCGCTGATGCGCTCTCGCAGTACCAGTAATGGGTTGTCTGTCATGATGCTGTTACCTGTCTTATGTTCTTATATAAAAAAAGCCTCCTGGTCAGGAGGCTTTTTTGTTCGTCTTCGTATTCTTGCTCTTACGACGAATCGCCTCCCAAATCAGGGGAAGGTGAAAAAGAATACGAAGAAGAACAGTTTATTGATCATGTTTACTCGGTTAGTCAGGAAGATATCCAGATTCTGAGCAGGTAAGGTAACTGTTGGCTTTTCATCCTGTCAATACAAAATCGCCGAGCGTACTTTTAAACCGTGTATTGCATTGGTTCTTTAGGACGCAGATAGCGGCGCTTAGTATGCAAAAACGCGCCCAAGGGCGCGTTATATTGAGATGAATAGAGTGGAGATTACTCTTCTTCTTGCGTCGGTTGTAGATTAGCTTCTTTAACACCCGCTACCGCGCGTCTGGCTTCACCTTTGTGTTGGAGTTTGTCCAACTGGCGTTCGAGCTTGGTAATCAACTCATTGATAGCGGCATACATATCGTCATGTTTAGCACTGGCAACCAGCGGGCCATTCGGCGTACTGATCGTGGCATCAGCCACAAAACCCTGAGGTTCTTTTGACAGAATGATATGAGGGTTAATCAGCTGGGTTTGCCACTTATCCAGCTTAGTAAGACGGTCTTCGACATGTTGACGAATTGCGGGGGTGATATCCATTTGCTTACTGGTAATATTAATAGTCATATAAACTTACCTCTCTGCCTATGTCCGTCTTGGATAATTTCAGCATACAGTGAGTTGTGGCAAAAAGCGTGATTTTGATCGCTTTTTTTCGTCACTTTTTGTCAAGAAAATGCGATTTGTGAAGCGCCATCGGGAATAGAAGGGAAGTACTTGAGGGGGCATCTGGCCTGTGCCATTATTGATAGGATGTATTGATGTCACCGCGCTGTTTTTGACTCCTGCCAACCCTATTTTTCCTGCTTATCGATGTATAACGAACAGGTCGAAACATAAAAAAAACGGCAACCGAAGCTGCCGTCTGATTATTGGCTGTCACTTATCGTTTATGCCGGATTAGCGGCAATCACTTTTGCGACTTTGTCTGCCTGTGCGGCCAACTGCAGTTCACGGTAAGCGCTTTCCATCAACGGCAGGGCATTTTTTGTTGCCTGAGTATCTGGGTAATCACGCAGCATTTGCTCAACGCGATTAACTACTGCCACATAAGCGCCACGTTTCGTGTAGTATTGCGCGACAGAAAGTTCATACTTGGCCAGACGCTCTTTGAGGTAAACCAAACGCTTGTTTGCGTCGGTGGCGTATTGGCTGTTCGGATACCCCTGAATGAGCTTACTGAAATCCCGGAATGCGGTGCGGGCATACTGCGGATCGCGATCGGAACGATCGACGCCGAAGAAGCCTTGTAACGCGCTATCATCCAGCGCCATGTCGGTCAGGCCGCGCATGTACAGGACATAATCCACGTTTGGATGGGTCGGGTTGAGTCGCAGGAAGCGGTCAATAGAAGCTTGGGCCAATGGCAGCTCCGCGGATTTGTAATAGGCGTAGATCAAATCCAACTGTACTTGCTGCGAATATGGACCAAAGGGATACCGGTTATCCAGTGCTTCCAACTGCGTGATGGCTGCTTTAAAGTTGCCGTCCTGCAGTTTTTGTTGAGCATTGGCATAGATTTCAGATGGCGGACTATCAGGAACCGCATCTTTGGAATTGCTGGAGCAACCAGCCAGCGCCAGGCTCAACGTGGCGGCAGCCACCAGATATTTCATACGCGTCATGACGTTTTGATTATCCTCAGAATGTTATTCCGGGAGGCTGTCCGTTTAGCTCCCGATTTAGACCAGCTACAATAGTACATTATTTTAAACGGCATCGCCGTCAAAACCCAACGTTAACGAAGAAGCTGCATAATATGGCACAACAAGTACAACTCACCGCAACGGTGGCCGAATCTCAACTCGGACAACGTTTAGATCAGGCTTTGGCCGAATTGTTCCCTGATTATTCACGATCCCGCATAAAAGAGTGGATTCTTGAGAATCGGGTACAGATTAACGGCAATGTCATCAATAAGCCAAAAGAGAAAGTACTTGGCGGCGAATCGGTAGCCATTGATGCATTGATTGAAGAAGAAGCACGCTGGGAAGCACAGGATATCAAGCTGGATATCGTGTATGAAGATGAGGACATTCTGGTCATCAATAAACCCAGAGGTCTAGTGGTTCACCCCGGTGCGGGTAATCCAGATGGCACGGTATTGAATGCCTTGTTACATCACTACCCTGAGATTGTTGATGTGCCCCGTGCAGGGATTGTGCACCGGCTTGATAAAGATACCACTGGGCTCATGGTGGTGGCGAAAACTGTACCAGCACAGACACGTTTAGTTGAAGCATTACAGGCGCGCGAAATTACTCGTGAGTATGAGGCCGTTGCGATTGGTTCGATGACGGCTGGTGGCATGGTCGAGCAACCTATCGCCCGTCACGCAACCAAGCGTACTCACATGGCGGTGCACCCGATGGGCAAGCCCGCCGTGACTCACTATCGCATTATGGAGCATTTCCGTGCGCATACCCGTTTGCGGTTGCGTCTGGAAACGGGGCGCACCCATCAGATTCGTGTGCATATGTCGCATATTGACCATCCGTTGGTTGGCGATCAGTTATACGGTGGTCGTCCTCGTCCGCCAAAAGGTGCGTCGGATGATTTCATTAAAACGCTGCGTGGCTTCGATCGTCAGGCACTGCACGCTACCATGTTACGTTTCTACCACCCTATTACCGGAATTCAAATGGAATGGCATGCGGCACTGCCGCAGGATATGGTCGATTTGATTGATGCGTTGAAAGCCGATACCGCGGCGTTTCAGGATCAACTCGACTGGTAATGCATTCAATACGATAAGTGCTGACTATAGAGGTGACGGACTATGCTGATATACCCCGACTGGCCTTTGCCAGAAAGTGTGAAATCTTGCAGCACGACGCGTATTGGCGGGCGTAGTTTGGCACCTTATGACTCGCTGAATGTTGGGAATCATGTGGGTGATGAGTCCGAACTAGTCAGCGCAAATCGGCAAACGCTGGTGGAGATGGCTGGTCTTCCTGCTATGCCACATTGGTTGGAACAGGTTCACGGTACTGATGTGATTCGTATTGGCGAGGCGTTGCCATCGTCCGTTTGCGGTGATGCTGCCTATACCGATAAGAAAGGTCAGGTTTGTGCGGTGATGACGGCCGACTGTTTGCCTGTGCTTTTTTGTGCAATCAACGGCAATGAAGTCGCTGCCGCACATGCTGGTTGGCGAGGATTACACGCGGGTGTGCTGGAAGAGACAGTAGCCTGTTTTCGAGCGAAGCCCGCGCAAATTATGGCATGGTTTGGACCCGCTATCGGGCCTGATGCTTTTGAAGTCGGTCCTGAAGTTAGGGATGCGTTTATTCAGCATAACGCGTCGGCGGCCTCTGCATTTAGGCCTGAAGGAAACAAATTTTTTGCCGATATATACCAGCTAGCGAGTCTGCGTTTACGCGCTGCAGGGATAACGCAAATTTTTGGTGGGAATTCCTGTACTGTGAGCGAACCTCACAAATTCTTCTCTTATCGGCGTGATGGCGTGACGGGCCGTATGGCAAGTTTAATCTGGCTGATATAACCTATTGAATTAAGGCGATCCAAGATAAGTAACATTTAAATCCCGTCACGACTGGCAAAATAACCTTGAAATTTTTGAGGGATGACCTCATTTAATCTCCAGTAGCAATTTTGACCAGTGTACGGGAGGTGTTATGCGTCTGGATCGTCTTACCAACAAATTCCAACTTGCTCTTGCTGATGCCCAGTCTCTTGCCCTTGGGCGCGATCACCAGTTTATTGAACCACTTCATTTGATGAGCGCTTTGCTTCATCAGGACGGAGGAACTGTTGGTCCACTTCTGACTGTCGCAGGAGCCAATCTTAATCACCTGAAAGCTGAAATCGACCAGGCAATCACGCGTTTGCCTCAGGTTGAAGGCACTGATGGTGATGTCCAGCCTTCGAACGAGTTAGTTCGCGCATTGAATATGTGCGACAAACTTGCGCAAAAGCGTGGTGATACCTTTATTTCCTCAGAACTTTTCGTGCTTGCTGCTTTGGAGTCTCGCGGCACGCTGGGGGATATATTGAAAAAGGCGAGTGTCACGCAGCAAGGTGTAACGAACGCGATTGATCAAGTGAGAGGAGGAGAGCAAGTGAACGATCAAGGGGCTGAAGATCAGCGCCAGGCATTAAAAAAATTCACTATTGATCTCACTGAACGTGCAGAACAAGGCAAGCTCGACCCGGTTATCGGGCGTGATGAAGAGATTCGTCGCACTATTCAGGTCTTACAGCGTAGGACCAAAAATAATCCGGTATTAATTGGTGAACCCGGTGTGGGTAAAACGGCGATAGTTGAAGGGTTAGCCCAACGTATCGTTAATGGAGAAGTGCCTGAAGGCCTGAAAAACAAGCGCGTGCTTTCTCTAGATATGGGCGCGCTGGTGGCTGGTGCGAAATATCGTGGTGAGTTTGAAGAACGTCTGAAAGGTGTGCTCAACGATCTGTCTAAACAGGAAGGTAATGTCATTCTGTTTATTGATGAACTGCATACGATGGTGGGGGCGGGTAAAGCTGATGGCGCGATGGATGCCGGCAATATGCTAAAACCCGCGCTGGCTCGAGGTGAGCTGCATTGTGTTGGGGCGACGACGCTGGATGAATATCGTCAATATATTGAAAAGGACGCCGCGCTTGAGCGTCGTTTCCAGAAAGTGTTTGTCGCGGAACCTACCGTTGAAGACACCATTGCGATTTTGCGTGGATTGAAAGAGCGTTATGAATTGCACCATCATGTGCAAATTACTGACCCGGCGATTGTTGCAGCGGCAATGTTGTCCCATCGCTATATTTCGGATCGTAAGTTACCGGATAAAGCCATTGATCTGATTGATGAGGCGGCATCCAGTATACGTATTCAGATTGATTCAAAACCAGAGCCTCTCGATCGGCTTGAGCGCCGAATCATCCAGTTAAAGCTGGAACAACAGGCTCTGAAGAAAGAATCTGATGAAGCCAGTCAAAAGCGGCTTGAGTTGCTAAGTACGGAACTTGACCAAAAAGAGCGTGAATATTCCCGACAAGACGAAGAGTGGAAAGCGGAAAAAGCGTCACTCACCGGAACGCAGAATATTAAGGCTTCTTTAGAACAGGCCAAAATTGCGTTGGAACAGGCTCGACGTCAGGGAGATCTAGGGAGAATGTCTGAGCTGCAATACGGCAAAATCCCCGAGCTAGAGAAGCAGTTGGCAGCCGCAACGCAGCAGGAAGGAAAAACGGTGCATTTGCTGCGTAATCGAGTCACTGATGTTGAAATCGCTGATGTGCTGGCACGCTGGACTGGAATTCCTGTTTCTCGCATGTTGGAAAGTGAGAAAGAAAAATTATTGCGAATGGAAGATGAGCTGCATCAGCGAGTGATTGGGCAAAACGAAGCCGTTGAGGCAGTAGCGAATTCTATTCGTCGTAGCCGAGCAGGGTTATCCGATCCTAATCGTCCGATCGGTTCGTTCCTGTTCCTCGGACCAACAGGTGTGGGGAAAACTGAACTCTGCAAAACGCTGGCAACTTTTCTCTTCGACAGTGACGACGCCATGGTGCGTATCGATATGTCTGAGTTTATGGAGAAACACTCGGTTTCACGTCTGGTCGGTGCGCCTCCTGGATATGTCGGCTATGAAGAAGGGGGCTATTTGACGGAAGCCGTACGCCGTCGTCCCTATTCGGTCATTTTGCTGGATGAGATCGAAAAGGCACACCCTGATGTGTTTAATATCTTGCTTCAGGTATTGGATGATGGCCGCCTTACTGATGGACAGGGGAGAACTGTCGACTTCCGCAATACTGTCGTCATCATGACGTCAAACTTGGGATCTGACCTTATTCAAGAACGTTTTGGTGAGCGCAGCTATACCGAAATGAGAGATATGGTTCTTGAAGTTGTTAGCCACAGCTTCCGTCCTGAGTTTATTAACCGTATTGATGAAGTCGTCGTATTCCATCCACTGGGAAGGGCGCATATTACATCGATCGCACAAATTCAGCTCCAGAGACTGTACAAACGTCTTGAAGAGCGTGGATATAGCGTCACGATCGCGGATGCTGCTTTAGATATGCTCGGAGAGGTCGGGTTTGATCCTGTCTATGGTGCACGTCCGCTTAAAAGAGCGATACAACAACTGATAGAGAACCCACTCGCTCAGCAGATACTGGGGGGAAAACTGATACCCAGTAAACCGATCACATTAGATGTTGAAGGTGAACTGATAGTTGCAAGGCAAGAATAATGTGAAGCGGTAAGTAATCAACGGGTGGCATTCGCTACTGAATGTCTCCCGTTTTTACGTCTTAAGCTCATATTGTATTCATATTTTGTATGGGTAATGTGCTAAATGATGTTTTTTGGTTTGTTTTTGAACGCTTGGAAATTATTTTGAATTTAGCGCTTGTCAGCGGCCGAGAAGTCCCTATAATA
>NZ_LXFV01000021.1 GCF_002847345.1 Pectobacterium peruviense | reverse complement strand
TACCGGCTCTGAAGTCGAGCTGGCTGTTGGTGCGTATGACAAACTGACTGCCGCCGGACGCAAGGTACGCGTGGTGTCGATGCCGTCAACGGACGCATTCGACAAGCAGGACGCCGCCTACCGTGAAGCTGTACTGCCGAAAGCGGTAGCGGCGCGCGTAGCGATTGAAGCGGGTATCGCGGATTACTGGTTCAAGTACGTCGGCCTGAACGGCGCGATTGTCGGGATGACGAGCTTCGGCGAGTCGGCTCCGGCTGAACTGCTGTTCGAAGAATTCGGCTTCACTGTCGATAACGTGGTCGAAAAAGCGCAGGCGCTGCTGAAGTAATTACGCCTAGTTAACGCCGATATGAGAAGCCGTCAGCTAACGCTGGCGGTTTTTTTTCATCTTTAATTTGTCCTACTGCTCGACACTCGTTATCCGCCCTAACTCCTGCTTTTTTATTTTTATGACGTAGGTCACTCTTCTGGCGTGTGCCAGACGAGAATATTTCTTTTATGCGTTAATTCGTTTATGCTAGCTGAAGCGTTTCAGTTGTTGTGCTGACGGCGTTTCGCCAGGGGTTCTCTGGTGTCTAAGAAGGGTATATTCTATGCACTGGGTAACCCTACCATGACATAAGGAACCACAAGGAACGCCATGACGATCCGTATTGCGATAAACGGTTTTGGCCGCATAGGCCGCAGTGTTTTACGTGCGTTGTATGAATCGGGCCGCCGAGCCGAGATTACCGTTGTGGCTATTAACGAGCTGGCGAGCTCGGAAGGTATGGCACACTTGCTCAAGTATGACACCAGCCACGGCCGTTTTTCGTGGGATGTTCGTCAAGAGTGCGATCAACTTTATGTCGGTGATGACTGTATTCGTCTGTTACATCAGGCAGAGATTCAGCAATTGCCCTGGCGAGAACTCGGTGTAGATATCGTAATGGATTGCAGCGGTGTCTACGGTAGCCGGGAAGATGGGGAAGCCCATCTGGCGGCAGGTGCGAAGAAAGTGTTGTTTTCTCATCCGGGAACGACGGATTTAGATGCCACGGTAGTGTTTGGCGTCAATCACGATCGGTTGGAAAGAGGGCATCGCATTGTTTCCAATGCGTCCTGCACAACCAACTGCGTTATCCCGGTGATCAAGCTGCTGGATGATGCCTTCGGTATTGAGAATGGTACGGTGACGACGATTCACTCATCGATGAACGATCAACCGGTGATCGATGCTTATCATCACGATCTGCGGCGTACTCGAGCCGCCAGCCAGTCGATCATTCCGGTAGATACTAAACTGTCGGCGGGGATCACCCGTATTTTTCCGCAGTTTGTCGATCGCTTTGAGGCGATCTCGGTGCGGGTGCCGACGATTAACGTCACGGCAATTGACCTGAGCGTTAGCGTCAGGAAAGCCGTAAACGTGAATGAAATTAATGCACTATTGCAAAAATCAGCGCATGAGTCGTTTCGTGGTATAGTTGATTATACTGAATTACCATTAGTGTCAGCTGATTTTAACCACGATCCGCACAGCGCCATTGTCGATGGCACGCAGACTCGGGTCAGTGGTCAGCATCTGATTAAAACATTGGTCTGGTGCGATAACGAATGGGGTTTTGCCAACCGGATGTTGGATACAACACGGGCGATGGCAGCCTGCGGTTTCTAGTACGATGGTGGCGATCAGGGGTCGCTATCTCGCTCAAGCAACTTTAAAAGAGAATCAACAAGAGGATTCACCATGTCTGTAATTAAGATGACCGATCTGGATCTGGCTGGTAAACGTGTTCTTATTCGTGCGGATCTGAACGTACCAGTAAAAGAAGGGAAAGTGACGTCTGATGCGCGCATCCGTGCCTCTCTGCCGACCATCGAAATCGCTCTGAAACAAGGCGCTCGCGTTATGGTCACTTCCCACTTGGGACGCCCGACCGAAGGCGAGTACAACGAAGAGTTTTCTTTGCTGCCTGTTGTTGACTACCTGAAAGAGAAACTCTCTTCTCCTGTACGTCTGGCGAAAGACTATCTGGATGGTGTTGATGTCGCCGAAGGCGAGCTGGTTGTACTGGAAAACGTCCGCTTTAACAAAGGCGAGAAGAAAGACGACGAAGTCCTGTCCAAGAAATACGCAGCGCTGTGTGATGTGTTCGTGATGGACGCCTTCGGTACGGCGCACCGTGCACAGGCTTCAACCCACGGTGTAGGTAAATTTGCCACTATCGCTTGTGCGGGTCCGCTGCTGTCTGGTGAGCTGGAAGCGCTTGGTAAAGCACTGAGCAAACCTGCACGTCCGATGGTTGCGATTGTGGGCGGTTCTAAAGTTTCTACTAAACTGACCGTACTGGATTCTCTGTCTAAAATCGCTGACCAGCTGATCGTCGGTGGTGGTATCGCCAATACCTTCGTTGCTGCACAAGGCCACAACGTAGGTAAATCCCTGTACGAAGCAGATCTGATTCCTGAAGCGAAAAAACTGCTGGAAACGTGTGATATTCCTGTACCGAGCGATGTCCGCGTGGCATCAGAATTCTCTGAAACTGCGGCAGCAACGCTGAAGTCTGTTACCGCGATTAAAGACGAAGAGCAGATTCTGGATCTGGGTGATGTTTCCGCTGAGCGTCTGGCTGAAATTCTGAAGAGTGCCAAAACTATCCTATGGAATGGCCCAGTTGGCGTCTTCGAATTCCCGAATTTCCGTAAAGGAACCGAGACCATCGCCCGTGCTATCGCAGAGAGCGACGCATTCTCTATCGCAGGTGGCGGCGATACGCTGGCTGCGATCGATCTGTTTGGTATTGCAGACAAGATCTCCTACATTTCTACCGGTGGTGGCGCATTCCTGGAGTTTGTTGAAGGGAAAAAACTGCCAGCAGTCGTTATGCTGGAAGAACGCGCCAAGCAGTAATTTAAGGTAAGGGCTGCTTTTACCCTTTCCTGTGGTTGTCTCGACAGGTAGTTATCACAATATCGTGTCGGGACAACCTGTCGATTTAACATCGATTTCTCTAACCCCTCCACGGCCAACGAAACGGGACACGTAACATGTCTAAAATTTTTGATTTCGTAAAACCCGGTGTCATCACTGGTGATGACGTTCAGAAAGTTTTCGCAGTAGCAAAAGAAAACAAATTCGCTTTGCCAGCAGTGAACTGTGTCGGTACCGACTCAATCAATGCTGTGCTCGAAGCCGCAGCCAAAGTGCGCGCGCCGGTCATCGTTCAGTTCTCTAACGGCGGCGCAGCATTCACCGCAGGTAAAGGCCTGAAAGCGGAAGGTCAGCAGGCGGCAATTTTGGGTGCGATTTCTGGCGCTCATCATGTGCACCAAATGGCTGAGCATTACGGTATTCCAGTAATTCTGCACACTGACCACTGCGCGAAAAAACTGCTGCCGTGGATCGATGGCCTGCTGGACGCGGGTGAAAAACACTTTGCCGCTACCGGCAAACCGCTGTTCTCTTCTCACATGATTGACCTGTCTGAAGAGTCTCTGGAAGAGAACATCGAGATCTGTTCTAAATATTTGGCGCGTATGGCCAAAATCGACATGACCCTGGAAATCGAACTGGGTTGTACCGGTGGTGAAGAAGACGGTGTGGATAACAGCCACATGGACGCTTCTGCTCTGTACACCCAGCCAGAAGATGTTGACTACGCGTACACCAAACTGAACGCGATCAGCCCACGTTTCACCATCGCTGCCTCTTTCGGTAACGTGCATGGCGTATACAAGCCAGGTAACGTGAAGCTGACTCCGACCATCCTGCGTGATTCTCAGGAATATGTTTCCAAGAAACATAACCTGCCACACAACAGCCTGGACTTCGTGTTCCACGGCGGTTCTGGTTCCAGCGCTCAGGAAATCAAAGATTCCGTCAGCTACGGCGTAGTGAAAATGAACATCGATACCGACACCCAGTGGGCAACATGGGAAGGTATCCTGAAATACTACAAAGAAAACGAAGCCTATCTGCAAGCTCAATTGGGCAACCCGAAAGGCGACGATCAGCCGAACAAGAAATACTATGATCCACGTGTATGGCTGCGTTCCGCTCAGACAAGCATGGTTGCTCGTCTGGAACAAGCCTTCAAAGAGCTCAATGCGGTTGATGTGCTCTAAGTAAGACGACTGACATAGTTTGATGCTAAGGCTCCTACGGGAGCCTTAATTTTTGGGGCCGATGTTGCGGTTTTAGATGCGGACGTTATGCTTTCCCAGTGATTAAGAAAACAGGAGCTTTTAAATGGAAGAACTTAATACGGGTTTGGATCAGGCAGGGAACTGGTTGGTGACACATCAGAACTTGTTTTTGCAGTATGCCGTGAATATTGTTGCAGCATTAGTGATCCTTATCGTTGGTCTGGTGATCGCACGGATCGTCTCCGGCACCATCAATAAGCTGATGATTAAACGTTCTATCGATTCAACCGTGGCAGATTTCCTGTCTGCGCTGGTTCGCTATGGCATTATCGCGTTCACGCTGATTGCAGTATTGAGTCGGGTTGGCGTACAGACGGCATCGGTGATTGCCGTGCTGGGTGCCGCGGGCTTGGCTGTTGGTTTGGCATTGCAGGGGTCGTTAGCCAACTTTGCTGCGGGCGTTTTGCTGGTAATTTTCCGGCCTTTCCGTACCGGCGAATGGGTCGATTTGGGCGGCGTATCCGGCTCGGTCACGCAGGTACAGATCTTCTCGACGACGCTGCGCACGTCTGATGGAAAAATTATCGTGGTCCCAAATGGCAAAATCATCGCTGGCAACATCATCAACAGCTCGCGTGAGCCGGATCGCCGTACCGAAATTATTGTCGGCGTGGCCTATGATGCCGATATCGACGTAGTGAAAAAGCTGCTGGGCGATATTGTCGCCGCTGACGATCGTATTCAGCATGACAAAGGCGTCACGATCCGCCTGAATGAAATGGCGGCGTCATCGCTGAATTTTGTGGTGTGGGTATGGACGACCAACGGCAACGCACAGGCGGTGTACTGGGATCTGCTGGAAAGCTTTAAACGCGTGCTGGATGAACACCGTATTGGCATCCCTTATCCGCAAATGGATGTGCACTTGCATAACTTACAACCTGTAGTGAAACAGCCAGAATAAACTCTCTGATATAAGCTTGCAGGTATGCACCATGTCCTGATATCGGCATGGTGCATCGCCAGAAATCGTCCCTTTATCTAACATTTCCTTCTTCTGCCCTTAGTGCATTAGCATCGCTAATGTAGCGTTAGAATATTCAATTTCACTTATTTAATCGGCTTTCATAAACTCCCCGCGACAACAATAAATGGCGTAGGAGAGAAGTATGTGGGCGGTCTATTTACAGGGCGTTCTATTAGGGGCGGCGATGATTCTGCCATTGGGTCCACAGAATGCATTCGTCATGAATCAGGGAATTCGTCGACAGTATCACCTGATGGTGGCGCTGCTATGTGCCGTGAGTGACATGGTGTTAATTACCGCGGGTATTTTTGGCGGCAGCGCGTTGCTCAGCCAGTCTTCGTTGCTATTGGGCGCAGTGACCTGGGGCGGCGTTGCGTTTTTGCTTTGGTTCGGCTGGGGAGCAATGAAAACAGCCTTCAGCAAAAATATCACGCTGGCTAGCGCTGACGTAATGAAACAGAGCCGCTGGCGGATTATCGCTACCATGCTGGCGGTGACTTGGCTTAATCCCCATGTTTATCTGGATACTTTCGTGGTACTGGGGAGTTTGGGGAGCCAGTTTGCGGATGACGCTCGACGCTGGTTTGCGCTGGGAACGGTGACCGCTTCCTTCACCTGGTTCTTTGCGCTAGCACTATTAGCTGCTTGGTTGGCACCGTGGCTGAATACACCTCGGGTACAGCGAGTTATCAACTTTTTTGTCGGTGTGGTGATGTGGGGAATTGCTTTGCAACTAGCGCGTCACGGCTGGCAATAGTGGTTAGAAATAAATGACACCGCTTTACGCTACGTTTCAGAAATTCACCTATATTGTGTGGAGTCGGTAATACGTTATGTTATCTGGTAAAAGATACCCTTTTTGTATCTTTCATTCTGGAACGTGTTGTGCCGAAGCAGCAAAAAACTGCTGAGCCACATGCGTGATGACACATAAGTAAGGAGAGAGTGTGAAGCGAGGTATGATGAAGCTAAATGCACTGGCGCTGGCTGCCGCAGTAGGATTTGGCGGTGTGTCGATAGTTGCACAGGCGGCGGAACTGCCGGATGGCCCGCATATCGTAACGTCGGGGACATCCAGCGTAGACGCGACACCGGATATTGCACGTTTGGCGATTGAGGTGAGCGTGTCATCGAAAAATGCGGCAGAGGCGAAAAAGCAGGTTGATTCCCGCGTTGCACAATATTTCGATTTTCTGGGTAAAAACGGCATTGAGAAAAAAGATATTAATGCTGCCAATTTACGCACACAGCCGGAATATGACTATCTGAAAACGGGCGGTTCGGTGCTGAAAGGCTATCGTGCAGTGCGTCAGGTAGAAGTGACGCTGCGTCAGTTAGACAAACTGAACGAACTGCTGGATGGTGCGTTGAAGTCAGGGTTAAATGAGATTCGCACGGTAGAGTTAGGTGTTGCTAATCCAGAAACGTATCGCGATGAAGCGCGTAAGAAAGCCATCGAACAGGCGACGAGTCAGGCGGCATCGCTAGCCCAGGGCTTCAACGCCAAGCTGGGACCGATCTACAGCGTTCGCTACCATGTTGCCAACTATCAGCCGATGCCAATGGCACGGATGTTTAAAACGGCAGATGCGGCAGCACAAAGCGAAGCAGCGCAAACGTATGAACAGCAAACCATTCACTTTGACGATCAGGTGGATGTCGTATTTGAGTTGCAGCGCGCGCAATAAGAGATGTGCTAGCGAGTTGATCGTACTAACAGGCCTGTTTAGACAGGCCTGTTAGTTTTTACTACGACGTCAGTAGCACTTTCTCAGTACGTTATGACTGCCTCAGTACCTGATGGCCGTGTGAGAGCAGGGCATCCGTCACTTTCCTCATCATCCGACTTTCCGGCGCGAAGCGATGCCAGTAGAGCATCCGGCGCTGAAATAGCCCTGGCGTCAGGTCGACTAATTCGTTGTTGGCAAGTTCTCTCTCGATTTGCAGATGCGGGATCATGCAGCAGGTCGTGCCCTGTCGTGCCAGTTGTACAAAGGCTTCCGACGAATTCACGATATGGCAGGGAACGCTGCCCGGCGACAAATCAAAGTTCTGCTGTAAAAAAGCCTGATGCATATCATCCAGATGGTCGAAGGCAACCGCGGGGGCGCGTAGCAGCGCCGAGCGCGTCACGCCATTCGGGAAATAGCGGGCGGCAAAGGCTGGCGACGCGACAAACAGATAATCCAGCGCGCCCAGTTTATCCACCAGACAGCTCGGCAGCGGCTGAGACTGAATACTCACGGCACCGACCACTTCACCTCGGCGTAGCCTCTCCTGAGTGCGCGTTTCGTCTTCTACCTGCAAATTAAGACGAATCGGCGAATCGACCAACACCGGCTGTAACGCAGGCAGCAGCCAGGTTGCCAGACTGTCGGCGTTCACCGCCAGCGATAGCAGCAGTGGAATATCGCTGTTGGTTTCATTCCCCAGCCACTCTTCTTCGAGTAACTCTACCTGATGAAGCAGAGCCAGGAGCTTTTGCCCTTGTTCCGTTGGACGAGGTGGGATGGTTCTAACCAACAGCGGCTGGCCGAACAGATTTTCCAACTGTTTAATACGCTGCGAAACGGCAGATTGGGTAATACACAGTTTTTGGGCAGCGCGTTCAAAACCACGTTCGCGGATGACGGCATCCAGAGCCTGAAGCGTTCGATAGTCCGGGCGTTTCATGAAAGTCAAAGTCCCCTGAATGAGTCTGTTTTTTTTCACTATGCCACATTTTGCTGGTTTGCCATGCAGAAATCTTATTTTGGCTATCGTGTGAAATCACGATTCAGCACGGTACGTGTCAAATTGCGTGCGTGAAATAATGCATCGGTGATGAGGTGAATTGCACGCTTTCCCCAACGCGCATGTTCTATAATACGCACACGTTTTCGTATATCGATTCTACAGGCCAAAAGCAGATTATGACGCAAGATGAACTGAAAAAAGCAGTGGGATGGGCAGCGCTTGACTATGTTCGCCCTGACACCATTGTGGGAGTAGGAACCGGATCGACGGCAGCACACTTTATTGATGCGCTGGGTTCGATAAAACATCAAATCAAAGGCGCGGTTTCCAGCTCGGATGCCTCAACGGAAAAGCTGAAAAGTCTGGGCATTCCCGTTTTTGACGCCAATGATGTGGATTCGTTGGATGTCTATGTGGATGGCGCCGATGAGATCAACGGGCATATGCAGATGATCAAAGGCGGTGGTGCTGCACTGACCCGTGAGAAAATCATTTCGGCACTGTCGCGTCAGTTCATCTGCATTGTTGATGCGTCAAAGCAGGTTGATGTGCTGGGTAAATTCCCGTTGCCGGTTGAAGTTATTCCGATGGCGCGGTCTTACGTGGCGCGTGAACTGGTGAAGCTGGGTGGTCAGCCGGAATATCGTCAGGGTGTGGTGACGGATAACGGCAACGTCATTCTGGACGTACACAACCTGAATATCATGGATGCGGTCGCGGTAGAAAACCACATTAATGGTATCCCGGGCGTTGTAACCGTTGGACTGTTTGCCAATCGCGGTGCGGATGTGGCATTAGTCGGCACGGCTGATGGTGTAAAAACCGTCGTTAAATGAGTGCATGAGCGTTCTGACGTGGTTGACGGTCACGTCAGAAATTTTTTAGCTAAAAAAATCTATTTAGTTAACAGCTCATTTTTGGCACTTAATATCACATTTTCTTATTTTGTTTATCGCCGATATGGCGATGCACATCTTTGGCAATATTTTTTGCCATAAATCAGGTGCGCTTCTCTGTAGCGCGATTTGGGCGAAGCAATCGTTTGTATTGCTGACTGCGTAATTTTTGTTATGTTGGCAGAGGCTATTTAGCACTCTGTCACATTTGAAGTCTGAAAATAAGGTCGGGAAATGGCAAAGGTATCACTGGAAAAAGACAAGATTAAGTTTCTGTTAGTGGAAGGCGTGCACCAGAGCGCGCTGGATAACCTGCGTGCAGCGGGTTACACCAACATCGAGTTCCACAAAGGGGCGCTGGATCCTGAAGCATTGAAAGCTTCTATCCGCGACGCGCATTTTGTGGGGATTCGCTCGCGTACCCATCTGACAGAAGAGATTTTTGCTGCGGCGGAAAAACTGATCGCGGTAGGGTGTTTCTGTATCGGGACTAATCAGGTTGAACTGTCGGCCGCGACCAAACGCGGTATCCCAGTGTTTAATGCACCTTTTTCCAATACCCGCTCCGTGGCAGAAATGGTGATCGGCGAAATGCTGCTGATGCTGCGTGGTATCCCGGCAGCGAACGCGAAAGCGCACCGTGGTATTTGGCACAAACTGGCTGTGGGATCGTTTGAAGCTCGCGGTAAAAAGCTCGGGATCATCGGCTACGGCCATATCGGTATGCAGTTGGGTATTTTGGCTGAAAGCCTGGGTATGCACGTTTACTTCTATGATATTGAAAGTAAATTGCCGCTGGGCAATGCTCAGCAGGTGCGCCACCTGTCCGACCTGCTGAATATGAGCGACGTGGTGAGCCTGCACGTGCCGGAAAATGAAAGTACGCATAATATGATGGGTGCGGAAGAACTGGCACTGATGAAACCAGGTGCCATCCTGATTAACGCTGCTCGCGGTACGGTGGTTGATATTCCCGCGCTGTGTGAAGTGCTAAGCAGCAAGCATTTGTCCGGTGCAGCGATTGACGTATTCCCACAGGAGCCGGCAACTAACAGCGATCCATTCCTGTCGCCGCTGTGCGAGTTTGATAACGTGCTGTTGACGCCGCATATCGGTGGATCCACGCAGGAAGCGCAGGAAAATATCGGTGATGAAGTCGCCGGGAAACTGGCGAAATATTCAGACAACGGTTCTACGCTGTCTGCGGTGAATTTCCCAGAGGTGTCGCTGCCGGTTCATGGCGCACGTGCAAGCCGCCTGCTGCACATTCATGAAAATCGCCCAGGTATGATTACCAAAATTAACCAGATCTTTGCTGAGAAGGGCATTAACATTGCCGCGCAGTATCTGCAAACGACACCTGAAATTGGTTATGTGGTGATTGACGTAGAAACCGACGGTGCGCAAACGGCACTGCAGCTGATGAAGGCGATTCCCGGCACGATTCGTGCCCGTCTGCTGTTCTGATGTCTGATTGATCAGTGAGTCAATTGATCGGTAAATAATCAGCCCCGAAAGGGGCTGATTGCGGTATTAAAGCGCGATAACGATCTTACCGCGCATATGCCCTTCCAGCACTTTATCATGAGCCTGCTTCAGCGTTTCTACCGTTAATCCTTGCAGCGTTTCGCTGGCGGTACCCTGAAGTTTTCCTGCATCAACCAGCTGTGCGACTTCGTGCAAAATGTTCCCCTGTTCCGCGATATCCGGTGTGGTGAACATGCTGCGGGTAAACATGAGTTCCCAATGCAGCGCCGCACTTTTGAGTTTTAGCGCCGTTTGGTCGAGCGGGGTTTTGTTTTCCACGATAGTGCAGATGTGGCCCATTGGCGCGATCAGTTTGCTGATGGCGTCCCAGTGGCCATCGGTGTCGTTCAGGCAGAAAATATAATCGACCTGTTTGATCCCTTCCTTTGCCAGTTCCTCGACCAGATTACGATAATCCACGACTTTATGTGCGCCGCGCTGGCGGCACCACTCTGCCGAGTCAGGCTGTGACGCAGTGGCGATGATGTTCACCGAACTGCGTAATGCCGCCAGAGAAATCGCGAGCGAACCTACGCCACCCGCGCCGCCGATAATCAACAACGTTTTCTCACTGTCGGCCTGCTGTATTTTCAGATGCTCGAACAGCCCTTCCCACGCGGTCAGCGCCGTAAGCGGCAGTGCAGCAGCGGCTGCCCAGTCCAGAGACACGGGCTTGCGTGCCACGATGCGTGAATCAATCAACTGATGTGTGGTATTGCTGCCGGGCCGGGTGATATCGCCGGCGTACCAGACTTCATCGCCCACCTGAAGGTGGCTAACGGCGCTGCCGGTTTTCAGCACGATACCGCTGGCATCCCAGCCGAGAATTCTGGGTTGCTGTAACCCATTTTGACGTAACCCGGCATGAACTTTGGTATCAACGGGGTTGATGGAAATGGCTTTTACGCCGATCAACAGATCGTATTCGCCGGGTTCGGGAATGTCCTGCGTAATGGCGATGAAATTTTCTGGCTGTTGTGGATCAACGGCTATCGCATGAACGGTCATGATGTGTTCCTCATTATTTTCAGAATAGGGTCCTGTGAATGTGACAAGTGTAGAACACTGAGATAGGACTGATAAGATGGACAATAAATAATGAAGTGTTCGGCTAGGGTGAACAATGATGTTTAAACAATTACAGGATATGGCGCTGTTTGCGCTGGTGGCCGAGTGTGGCAGCTTTACACAGGCGGCGCGAAAAGCGGGGTTAGCAAAATCTAGCCTGAGTTTGCGCATTAGCCAGCTCGAACAACAGATCGGTCTGCGATTGCTTAACCGAACGACGCGCCAGCTAAATCTGACGTTTGCTGGTGAGCGTTACCTGATTCACTGTCAGGAGATGCTGCAAGCCAGTGAGCGTGCCGATCTCGCCATACAGCGTTTGCGTGATAACCCCAGCGGACGGCTGCGTATTACCAGCCCTGCTGGGTTAGGTTCCACACTGCTGGCGCGGCTCACCGCCGAGTTTCAGCAGCGCTTTCCGGCGGTATCACTGGATGTTCTGATTTCAGATACGGTGATCGATCTGGTGCAGGAGGGCTTTGATGTCGCTTTTCGCACCGGCAAACCTCACGATTCGTCACTCATTGGGCGTTCACTCGGGCAGACTCCGCGCTATTTGCTGGCATCGCCTGACTATCTTGCACGGCATCCGGCGTTGCTTCACCCGCAACAGCTCCAACAACACCGTTGTATTGCGCATCACGCCTGGACAGAGTGGCTTCTTCACCGCGGTTCAGAACTCTATCGCTGGTTATTGCCTGACGCACACATTACAGACAATCTGCTTTACGCCCGCGAGTGCGCTATTGCGGGGGCGGGGATTACGCTATTGCCGGATTTTCTCTGCCGGGATGAGGCAGTATCTGGAAAGTTGGTTAGGGTTCTGCCGGATTGGCACGCGGAAGCCAATGAGCTTTATCTGGTGTACCCCAGCCGCAAGCTGAATTCGCCTGCACTCGCGTGTTTTATCGACTTTGTTTTGCAGCATCGCGCGTTGGATGATTACTCAATACTTTTGAGAAAATAACAGTGGTATATTGCGCAGAGATTTTTGTTTCATTTTTATGTTAAATCGTAAATTTTTATTGAAACGTGATTTCTATCAACTTATTTTAGGTGCGTTTTAGATTGGGAATGCCGATAACAATCTTGGTTCCTTTTGACTTTTTTATGAAAGGCATGTCCTGCGTGGCGTTTTGTCACGGTGATATTCGGGCTCTGTCACATTGATTAGTGATAGAGATAATGTATACCAGTGATGGTGAAAATGAGAATGCAATCGATGTCTGTTCAAAAAGAGAAGTTGAGTTACATCAACAATATACGTCTCGTATCGTTATTTATTACTCTTTTTTCAATTATCCTGATTCTCTTTGCGCTTTCTATTGGCACAGCGAGCTATTTCTTAAAGCAGAGTAATGATTCACTGGATAAAGCAAATGAGCTGTCTGATATTCGCGCGGGTATCAGCAGTAGTCTCGATCAGCTGCGTGTTGCCAGGCTGCTGCTCATTCAGGCGGGTGCGGCAAACCGTATTAGCGACCACGAGGTATTTAAAGCTGCTTCAGACCAAGCTGCTGGCCGGGTCAGAGCCTCACAGAAACGCCTTGATGAATATCTCGCGCGTCCCGACAGACTGGAAAGTGAAAAAGCCTTGGACGAGGATATCCTCAAGGCTTATACCAACTATCGCGATAATGCGATTGTCTTGATGCAGAAAGCCACGAGTGATGGTGAATTTGAAGATCTGGTGTCGTTGGAAAGTACGCTGGCGCGCACGTTAGATGAAGAGTTTAGCGTTCCTGTACGTAAAAAAGTGACTGAACTGACAAAAACTGCGCAGGATATCAATCAGCGGGCAGAACAGAATGCCCAACTGGGATACTGGATGATGGCTGGCTCGTTTGCCTTATCTATTATTATGGCGATCATGGCGTACATCATGGTGCGCAACGTGATCCTTGCGCCAATCAACAGACTGGTTGAACGTATCCAGAAAATTGCAGCGGGTGACCTGACATTACCACCGATGGCGATGGGGCGTAATGAGATAGGCACGTTGGGTACGAATATTCAGAACATGCAGGCGGAGCTGACGGATACGGTTACGATCGTGCGTGAAGGTGCGGATTCGATCTATCAAGGATCGTCAGAAATTACGGCGGGTAACGTCGATCTCTCTTCACGTACCGAGCAGCAGGCAGCCGCTCTGGAAGAAACGGCAGCGAGTATGGAACAGCTGACCGCAACGGTGAAACAGAACTCTGATAATGCCCATCATGCTAGCCAGTTGGCGAAAAATGCCTCTGAAAAAGCAGAGAAGGGCGGGCAGATTGTGCAAGGCGTGGTGGACACGATGCAGGATATTTCCACTAGCTCAAAACGCATTTCCGAGATCACTTCCGTTATTAACAGCATCGCTTTCCAGACCAATATTCTGGCGCTTAACGCCGCAGTAGAAGCGGCTCGAGCAGGCGAACAAGGGCGTGGTTTTGCTGTTGTTGCGGGTGAAGTTCGCAATCTGGCGCAGCGTAGTGCACAGGCGGCGAAGGAAATCGAAACGCTGATTGGCGAATCTGGCAGGCTGGTGAATACCGGTTCTGGGCTGGTGGCGCAGGCAGGGACAACCATGGGCGAGATTGTCCGTGCGGTCGTCAGCGTGACGGACATCATGGGGGAAATTGCTTCCGCTTCTGATGAACAGAGTCGTGGTATTGGGCAGGTCAGTCAGGCCGTGTCTGAAATGGATAGCGCAACGCAGCAGAATGCAGCGTTAGTGCAGGAAGCGTCGGCAGCTGCTGTTTCACTTGAAGAGCAGGCTGCACGTTTGACGCAGGCTGTCGCGGTATTCAAGTTGTCCGGTATCGTCCAGCAAGTGAGGTCATCATTGCCGAAATCTGCGCCGCAACCGCGTTTAGCGCCAGCGATGGCGATTGCCGGAAGTAGCAAAGGCAACAGTAATCAAAACTGGGAAACGTTCTGATTCCCAGTAGATGAAGTATGACTGGAAAGAAAAATGGCCCGCAATACATTGCGGGCCATTTGTTTATGACGTCTGGTGACGGCTTATTTAGTAATCTTCTTGTATTTGATGCGGTGAGGCTCCAGCGCCTCTGCGCCCAATGTACGCTTCTTATATTCTTCGTACTCGGTAAAGTTGCCTTCGAAGAATTCCACTTTACCTTCATCCTGATAATCCAGAATGTGCGTGGCGATACGGTCGAGGAACCAACGGTCATGCGAGATCACCATGGCACAGCCAGGGAATTCCAGCAGGGCATTTTCCAGCGCGCGCAGGGTTTCGATATCCAGATCGTTGGTCGGTTCATCGAGCAGCAGCACGTTGCCGCCTACCTGCAACAGCTTAGCCAGATGCAGACGACCGCGCTCACCACCGGATAGCTCACCAACGCGTTTGCCCTGATCAACCCCTTTGAAGTTGAAACGGCCAACGTAGGCACGGCTTGGCATTTCGGTGTTGCCGACACGCATGATGTCTTGCCCGCCGGAGACTTCTTCCCAGACGGTTTTGCTGTTGTCCATCGCGTCGCGGAACTGGTCGACTGACGCTAGTTTCACCGTTTCACCCAGCTCAATGGTGCCGCTATCTGGCTGTTCCTGACCAGACATCATACGGAACAGCGTCGATTTACCCGCACCGTTCGGACCGATAATGCCGACAATCGCGCCTTTCGGTACGGCGAAAGAAAGTCCGTCGATTAACTGACGCTCACCGTAAGACTTGCTGAGGTTGGTGACTTCCACCACTTTATCGCCGAGGCGAGCACCTGGTGGAATAAACAGTTCGTTGGTTTCGTTACGTTTCTGGTATTCCGTGCTGTTCAGCTCTTCAAAGCGCGCCAGACGAGCTTTACCTTTGGACTGACGGCCTTTAGCGCCTTGACGCACCCACTCCAGCTCTTTCTCAATGGATTTACGGCGTGCCGCTTCCTGAGAGGCTTCCTGTGCCAGGCGCTGATCTTTTTGCTCCAGCCAGGAAGAGTAGTTGCCTTCCCACGGGATGCCTTCACCGCGGTCTAGCTCCAGAATCCAGCCTGCGACGTTATCGAGGAAGTAACGGTCGTGGGTAATCGCCACCACGGTGCCCTCGAAGTCGTGCAGGAAGCGTTCCAGCCAGGCTACCGACTCGGCATCCAGGTGGTTGGTTGGTTCGTCGAGCAGCAGCATGTCTGGCTTTTCCAGCAGCAGACGGCACAGCGCAACGCGGCGACGCTCACCACCAGACAGGGTCGCGATTTTCGCATCCCACTCTGGTAGACGCAGGGCATCCGCCGCGCGCTCTAACTGGTTATTCAGGTTGTGACCGTCATGCGACTGAATGATCTCTTCCAGTCGACCCTGCTCGGCAGCCAGTTTATCGAAATTTGCATCCGGGTCGGCGTACAGCGCATAGACTTCATCAAGACGTTTCAGCGCGGTCACGACTTCTGAAACCGCTTCTTCCACAGACTCACGTACAGTGTGCTCCGTGTTCAACTGCGGTTCCTGCGGCAAATAGCCGATTTTGATTCCAGGTTGTGGGCGAGCTTCGCCCTCGATGTCCGTATCAATGCCAGCCATAATACGTAACAGCGTTGATTTACCGGACCCGTTCAGACCCAGTACGCCGATCTTGGCACCGGGGAAAAAACTGAGGGAGATGTTTTTCAGAATGTGACGCTTCGGCGGAACGACCTTACCGACGCGATGCATGGTATAAACATATTGAGCCACGTTGCGACTTCGCCTCTCTCTTATCTCTATGATTTGTCACCATAAGCGGGTGACCATGGGTAATTAATAGCGCTGCTGAAGGATATGCTTTAGCAGCGGCTCGATTATTCTAAGCGCATTACTCTAAGTACGAAGTGTAGCGGGTTTCAGCCCGCGATCCCAGCTATCCGGCGATTTGCCATGGCCGATCTGAGACGTATGCCCGTCTGATGAATTTCAGAATCGGTTTGCGGATCGGCATACCGTTGTCTGGCATGATGTGCCACACTGGATCTGCCCGATAGGATAGGGGTATCGATACGATGAAGGATGCCGATAGCAAGTTCGATAACGGATGAGGTTAATGCAGGTGATGAAAGCAGGTCATTGGTGGTACGCCGTTGCGGCGGTTTGTCTGGCTGGGGCTTCCGGTCATGTGCTAGCGGATTCTTTGGACGAACAGCGTCAGCGCTATCAGCAGGTTAAGCAGGCATGGGACAGTAACCAGATGGACACGGTAGCGCAGCTGATGCCGACGCTGCGCAGTTACCCACTTTATCCTTATCTTGAATACCGCTCGCTCACGCAGGATCTGAGTCAGGTCAGCGCGACGCAGGTGAAGCAGTTTATGGCAACGCATCCGACGTTGCCGCCAGCCCGTAATCTCAATACCAGCTTTGTGAATGAACTGGCGCGCCGTCAGGATTGGATCGGGCTGCTGGCATTTAGTCCGCAGCCGCCGAAGCCGGTCAGCGCTCGCTGTAACTTTTATTATGCCCAGTGGGCAACCGGCCAGCGTCAGGGCGTGTGGGAAGCCACGCGTGATATCTGGCTGACAGGTCGTTCGCTTCCTACCGTGTGCGATAAACTTTTCTCCGTCTGGCAGCAGGCCGGTGAGCAGACGCCGCTGACGACGTTGGAGCGTGCACGTCTGGCGATGGATGAAGGCAGCGGTAGTCTGGTGAGCTACCTCATCAAGCAGCTACCCGACGATTACAAAACGATGGGCGATGCGCTGCTGAAACTTCAGAACGATCCCAATTCTCTGGAGAGCTTTGCCCGTACCGTCGGACCAACGGATTTTACCCGTAAAGTTACGCTGTCGGCCTTTACGCGCACGGCGCGTCAGGATACGGATAATGCCCGTTCGATGCTGCCGGTCATTGTCCGTTTGCAGAAGATGAGCGCCGCAGAACGTCAGGATATGGAGGAAACCATCGCCTGGCGTTTGATGGGCAACGACGCTACGCCAGAGCAGGCACAGTGGCGGGATGACGTGGTGCGGCGGAGTACGTCGACCACCTTGCTGGAACTGCGGGTGCGCATGGCGTTGGGTGCTGGCGATCGTCAGGGACTGACGAGTTGGATGGCGCGCTTACCGGCGGAGGCGTTGCAGAAAGACGAATGGCGCTACTGGCGCGCTTCGGCGCTGTTGGATCAAGGCAAACGTCAGGAAGGTGAGACGATATTACGTGGTCTGATGCAGGATCGCGGGTTCTATCCTATGGCGGCCGCGCAGAAACTTAACGAGCGCTATCCCATTACTATCATGACGGCGGTGAAGCCGGATCCTTCGTTGTCTCAGCTACCGGAGATCACCCGCGTGCGGGAATTGATGTTCTGGCAGATGGATAATCTGGCGCGTAGCGAGTGGGTTGGGCTGGTGGCGAATCGCAGTAAACCACAGCAGGAAGCGCTGGCTCGCTATGCGTTTGAGCAGCGCTGGGCGGATTTGAGCGTGCAGGCGACGATTGTTGCGAAGCTGTGGGATCATCTGGAAGAACGCTTCCCGCTGGCCTGGAACGACGAATTCCGCCGTGAAACGCAGGGGAAAGGGATTAGCCAGAGCTATGCGATGGCGATTGCCCGTCAGGAGAGTGCCTGGAATCCGAAAGCGCGTTCCCCTGTTGGCGCATCGGGCCTGATGCAACTGATGCCTGCGACGGCGCAGCATACGGCTAAAATGAGCAATATCACGTTCTACACGAACAGTAGTCAGCTGTTTGATCCTGAGACCAACATACTGTTGGGAACCAGCTATTTGGAGTACGTGTACCAGACATTTGGCCGTAACCGCATTCTGTCTTCTGCTGCCTATAACGCCGGGCCGTCGCGCGTGAATACCTGGTTGAGAAACAGCGCGGGGCGCATCGATCCCGTCGCGTTTATCGAAAGTATTCCGTTTTCGGAAACTCGGGGTTATGTGAAAAATGTGCTGGCCTACGACGTCTTCTACCGCAATTTCCTTCATCAGCCAGCCAATGTGCTGACGGATGCAGAATGGCAGCGGCGTTATTGAGACGAGGCGTTGCGATCGCTCCCCGAAATTGTGTTATGCTGCCGTACTAGTTAAATAGTATGGCAGCCCGTTATGACTCCGTTATCGCTTATCGACCCGGCACTTTCTGAACAAGACAATGAATATTGGTTACGCTTTGTCGCGCTGTTACAGCAGTCTATTGCGGAGGATCTCCAATTGCCGCTGCTTCAACTGCTACTGACGCCCGATGAACGTACCGCGTTGGGAACGCGAGTGCGGATTGTGCAAGAGTTAATGCGGGGTGAAATGAGCCAACGTGAGCTGAAAAGCGAGCTAGGTGCGGGAATTGCCACGATTACACGCGGTTCAAATAGCCTGAAAGCCGCGCCCCCCGCGTTGAAAAGCTGGCTGGAAGCGCAGTTACTGTCGACAGATAAACCGTTGGGTAATGACGCGTAACGGTTACTGTTTTATTGTCTGAACGGGAATCTGATAGATCGGGTTATGGAACGGCACCAGCGCTAGCAGCAGCGCCTGATGGTACACGCTAGTACGAGACAGTTTACCGTCGGTGAAGACGCCGATGGCACCACCTTTATGTTTGATATTCTGAACGCCCGTCAAACGTTCCATTTCATCACCTAATTCCCGCCCTTCACGAATACCATGTAATATACTTTCTGGAAGAACCAGACTTGCAGAACGTGATTCGCCACGCAGATGGGCATTTTCGATCACCATCCAGGCGAAAGTCATACTTTCTTCAATGCCTGCTTCGACACCGACCCAAAAATCGGCTTCTGGCCTTACCTGGCGCGCCATCATAACGCGATTTCTGGCACCAGTACGGGTTTCGATAGAACCAAGAGGCTGACGCGGAACGCCGCTATCGACGTCAACGCCTTCGATGCGGCAATTTTCTTCACCAAAGACATCGATGAATGCCAGACTAATAGCCTTAATTTTTGCCGGGTTGGTAGTTGCAGCGACAACGTGATACATAACAGTTTCGTACCTTTAGTTAATTTGACGCAGTATAACGGAAAATAACCATGTTACAGGTATATCTTGTTCGCCACGGCGAAACAGAATGGAATGTGGCTCGACGTATTCAGGGTCAATCGGACAGTGCACTGACGCCAAGAGGTGAGCAACAGGCACAACAGGTTGCTGAACGAATCGGGACGTTAGGGATTACGCATATTTTCACCAGCGATCTCGGAAGAACGCGCCAGACGACAGAAATCATCGCTAAATATTGTGGTGATTGCCAGATAATCCTGGAACCCGGTTTACGCGAATTGAACATGGGCGTATTGGAAGCGCGCGATCTGGATTCGCTGACCGCCGAGGAGGAAGGGTGGCGTAAACGGCTGGTGGATGGCACACCTAATGGCCGAATCCCGGAAGGTGAATCGATGGTGGATGTCGCATCACGTATGCACGGTGTCTTAGAACGTTGTCTGGCATTGCCTGCCGGGAGCCGCCCGTTGCTGGTTAGTCACGGCATGGCGCTGGGGTGTTTACTCAGTACGGTTCTGGGGCTACCTGCATCGGCTGAACGACGTTTGCGACTACGCAACTGTTCCTTGTCGCGCATCGATCATCAGCAAAGCCCGTGGCTGGCATCTGGTTGGGTGGTGGAAACGGCCGGGGATATTTCTCATTTAGATATCCCGGCACTGGATGAGTTACAGCGCTGAGATCGGCTCTGCATGCTGGATAGGGATGAGGTACTCGCAGCGGATGATGTCGGGAATATCATCGCGCGACGTGCCGTCTGGGTGGAAGCGTTCGGCATCGAACCCTTTGCGGCGCGTGAGTTGGAAGGTCGGCAGACAGGTGTCATACAGCGTGATAATAAAATCCTGTAGCTCGTCTTTCGGCCCTTCAAATACGAACATCGCGTAGTCGCCGCCCGGTAGCGTAATGGGTTCGCCAGTGTGGACATCATCGGGCAGGTACTGCGGTTCCAGCGCGGTGGTGTAGAGCACCTCGTGTTCGTCGTCTTTCTCTTTACTTGGGCGCGAATGATGTAGCCCGTAAAGTACTGGCGGCACAGAGCAGGTCTCACCTAAAAATTGGCGCCAGTAGTGGACGCGAATTTCCGTACGGAAGTTACAGATCTGTTCAAGTCGACAGTTATAGGTTTGCGTCAGCCCAAGTAATTGCGTTTCCGGGAGCTCCACAAATTCTGGCTGTGGCAGGGTAAATTCACCGAGCCGGATCGGCGGACGAATGCCGAAAGTATTCCAATTATCGGAACGACGATAAGACGCTGGCGTTTGGGCAAACTGCTTTTTAAACGCACGGGTAAACGTTTGTTGTGAGTCAAAACGGTATTGCAGAGCAATATCAAGGATGGGGCGGCTGGTCAGACAAAGTGCAACCGCCGCTTTGGTCAATCTCCGCGCTCGGATATATGAACCAATAGCATTGCCCGTTACGTCTTTGAACATTCTTTGCAGATGCCACTTGGAATAACCTGCTTTCGCTGCCACATTATCGAGTGATAGCGGTTGGTCGAGATGGCTTTCTAGCCAGTTAAGCAAGTCACGTATGATACCGGCTTGATCCATAATCTTCCTCATCAAACACATTGAGCGCGAGCGTATTGAGATCCCGCATCATAGCAATATTTTCACTTTGGTACTGCCGAAGATTTTTGAAAATATTCCGCAGGTAATTTGGATAAGGAGGATTATCAAAGTCGTTTATTTTGCACATCCTCTTTTTAATTGTGGTTATTAATTGTTTGTCATGAATCATCACAGAGCCTGAAATTATGAACATAAAGCGAATCATGAGTGTGGGTCTGTTAGTGCTATCTGCTGTTAGCACCGCCAGTGCGGAAGAGGTGGGATCTGTCGATACGGTCTTTAAACTGCTGGGGCCGGATCATAAGATCGTGGTCGAAGCGTTTGACGATCCTGATGTATCAAACGTGACCTGTTACATCAGCCGAGCCAAAACAGGCGGAATAAAAGGGGGGCTAGGGTTGGCGGAAGACACGTCAGATGCGGCAATCTCCTGCCAGCAGGTTGGGCCGATTACGCTGTCCGATAAAATCAAAAACGGCGGTGATCGTGGAACCGTGGTATTCCAGAAAAGAACATCGCTGGTTTTCAAGAAGTTGCAGGTTGTTCGATTTTACGATCAAAAGCGCAATTCTCTGATCTACCTTGCTTACTCCGATCGATTGGTCGATGGTTCGCCGAAGAATGCGTTAAGCGCGGTGCCAGTTATGCCGTGGGGAAAGAGCGAGTAGCGTGCGGTAAGAAGGGAAAAACAGCCGGAACAGAAGCCTGTTCCGGCTGAGTGGGATTAATTTTCCAGATCGCCACAGAAGCGATAGCCTTCACCGTGGATCGTCGCGATGATTTCCGGCGTATCAGCTGTCGATTCAAAATGCTTACGGATGCGGCGGATGGTGACGTCAACGGTACGGTCATGCGGCTTAAGCTCACGACCCGTCATTTTCTTCAGCAGTTCTGCGCGAGACTGAATCTTGCCCGGGTTTTCGCAGAAGTGCAGCATCGCGCGGAATTCACTGCGCGGCAGCTTGTATTGCTCACCAGCTGGGCTGATCAGAGAACGGCTATTGATGTCCAGTTCCCAGCCGTTGAAACGATAGCTTTCCACCAGACGACGTTCTTCAGTGCCTGTACCCAAATTCATGGTACGTGACAGCAGGTTACGTGCGCGGATCGTCAGTTCACGTGGGTTGAACGGTTTGGTGATGTAATCATCCGCACCGATTTCCAGACCCAGGATCTTATCGACTTCATTGTCGCGACCGGTGAGGAACATCAAGGCAACGGTGGCTTGCTCGCGCAGTTCACGTGCCAGCAATAGACCATTTTTCCCTGGCAGATTGATGTCCATGATCACCAGATTGATGTCATTCTCAGACAAAATATGGTGCATTTCTGCGCCATCGGTGGCTTCGTGAACAACATACCCTTCTGCCTCAAAAATGCTTTTGAGGGTGTTACGGGTTACCAACTCGTCTTCAACAATAAGAATGTGCGGCGTCTGCATGTTTGCTACCTAAAATTGCCAACTTAAATTATAGAAATCGGAAGTACAGAAGTCGCTGTCATACCCTGCTGGCCCGCTGGCTATAACGCCAGTTATTCCGGGTATTTCCCTGGAGCTTATCGAGGTAAATATACGCTCTCGCTCAACATCAGACTCAAGTACGTAAATGCGTTACTGGTGTTCATTCTCTACCCGCTTAGAGGTACTGCTAGCGGGTGAGTGTGGCGCTAATTTAACTGCGCTCAAAGTGGCGCACAGTTTAACCTTATTAACAGCAACATAACAGTAAGCACTGATTTTGCCTGCTGATAAATCTACGGTTCTGTTGACATATATCAAATTTCATTTTAGCACGTTAACTATTTTGTGATAAACACTTATAGGATTGCTAGTTTACGTCACAATTTAGCACTTTTTATGAACGATTTAGCATAGCAAATGCCAATAATCATAATTGACGCTACACAGTCGTTGGTGTTTTTATAACTTATTGAAATAAAATAATTTACCTTGTTTTTATTGTGGTTTTCTCTTCCCGCCCATTTATTGGACATCACTGATGTTTCCTACCGAAGGCCGAGTTGATGCCAGAAATCCTGTTGGTTTATTGTTAATTTTCCACCCGTAGTGATGGATGGATAGCTGTTGATAGAGAATTATTGCTGACTCGTTACCAATGAGCCGTTATCAATAAATCGTGATTGATTACACGTCCGTGTTATTTCGCTGTTGGCGAAAATAGTGCCAGAGCGAACGTAACCCATACTGGGGAGTCTATGCAGTTTCATATTATTTTGGTTGAGCCCGCCCGGGCAGAGAACGTAGGGGCGGCAGCCCGTGCGATGAAAACGATGGGGTTCAGCAGTTTGCGTATTGTCGGGAGTACTGTACATCAGGAACCCGCAGCCCGTTGGGTGGCGCATGCGTCGGGGGATATTCTGGATAATGTACAGGTATTCTCCACGCTGGCTGAAGCATTGGTCGATGTTGATTTTACTGTCGCGACTACCGCGCGCAGCCGGGCTAAATATCGTTATTACTGTACGCCAGCGGAGCTGACAGGGGTATTGCAGGAGAAGGTGCAGTGGATGGCGTCTGCGGCGTTGGTGTTTGGTCGGGAAGATGTCGGCCTGACGAATGAGGAACTCGAACTGGCCGATGTGCTGACTGGCGTGCCGATGAAAGCGGATTATCCTTCGTTAAATCTGGGTCAGGCGGTGATGGTGTACTGTTACCAGTTGGCTGAACTCATGCATGTCAAGCCGGAAGCGGTGCAGCCAGCAGTAGCGGGCCAATTGTCGGCGCTGCACGATCGTTTGGATCGGCTACTGGTCAATTTGGCCGTTGAGGACGATGAAAAGTTGCGGAACTGGCTGCATCAGCGGCTGGGACGTTTAGAGCAGCGCGATACGGCGATGCTCCATCGGTTGCTGCACGATATTGAAAAAAGATTGCCGAAATAAGATAGCAGAGATGGCTTTTTTGGCAGTCGAACATCTTGATACGTGTGTTTTGGCAATGGTTTGTCTGGCTTATTCCTGTTTCGGTAGTGGGTTCAGCGGTAGGTTTCTTTCGTTCGGCGAGAAGAAAAAAAAGAAATCCGTTGACTTAAAAGGGCGATTAGCCTAACTAATAGGGCAGATAACTCTACTTCTAATGAGATTCGATTTTAGCATGCGCACTATCAGCCTAATCACAACGATTATTACCATCACCGATACAACCAGTAACGGTGCGGGCTGACGCATACCAAGATTCCAGAAAAAGCCCGCACCGAACAGTGCGGGCTTTTTTTTTATGGCAGGTTATCCCTCAAACGCCGCCTGTGAGCGGCATACAAAAAACGTTTTTAGCGTTTTGGTTGGCAGAAATTCAGGAGAACAGATAAAAATGCGAGTGTTGAAATTTGGCGGGACTTCAGTAGCGAATGCGGAGCGCTTTACCCGCGTTGCCGACATTATCGAAAATAACGCGCGCCAGGGACAGGTGGCTACCGTATTGTCCGCGCCGGCGAAAATTACCAACCATCTGGTTGCAATGATTGAGAAAACCGTCGCCGGACAAGATATCCTGCCTCATTTAAACGACGCCGAAACTATCTTCTCTTCACTGCTGCAAGGTCTTGCAGCATCCCAAGCGGGCTTTGACCACGCACGCCTTAAGGCATTCGTGGATCAGGAATTCGCACAGCTGAAACACGTTCTGCATGGTATCGCTCTGCTGGGTCAGTGTCCTGACAGCGTGAACGCCGCGATTATCTGCCGAGGGGAAAAACTGTCTATCGCCATCATGGAAGCGGTCTTTCAGGCGCGCGGCTATGGGGTATCCGTCATTAATCCGGTCGAGAAACTGCTCGCGCAGGGACATTATCTTGAATCTACCGTCGATATCACTGAGTCGACTCGTCGTATCGCGGAAAGCGCGATCCCGAAAGATCATGTGATCCTGATGGCGGGCTTTACTGCCGGCAACGACAAAGGCGAGCTGGTGGTGTTGGGCCGTAACGGTTCAGACTATTCCGCCGCGGTGCTGGCTGCCTGTCTGCGTGCCGATTGTTGTGAGATCTGGACCGATGTTGACGGCGTTTATACTTGCGATCCGCGTCAGGTACCAGACGCCCGGTTATTGAAATCGATGTCCTATCAGGAGGCGATGGAGCTGTCCTATTTCGGCGCCAAAGTCCTCCATCCTCGCACCATCGCTCCTATCGCCCAGTTCCAAATTCCCTGCCTTATCAAAAATACCGAAAATCCTCAGGCTCCCGGTACGCTCATCGGCATGGACAGCACCGATACGCAGTATCCGGTGAAGGGCATTACCAACCTGAACAACATGGCGATGGTTAACGTATCCGGCCCTGGGATGAAAGGCATGGTCGGCATGGCGGCGCGTGTGTTTGCCGCGATGTCGCGTGCGGGCATCTCGGTGGTACTGATCACGCAGTCATCTTCTGAATACAGCATCAGCTTCTGCGTATCGCAGAACGAACTGGCGCGTGCCAGAAAAACGCTGGAAGACGAATTCTATCTGGAACTGAAAGAAGGCGTTCTGGAGCCGTTGGATGTGATGGAACGTCTGGCGATTATCTCTGTGGTGGGCGATGGTATGCGCACGCTGCGCGGCCTGTCTGCCCGTCTGTTCTCTGCACTGGCGACGGCAAACATCAATATCGTGGCTATCGCGCAGGGCTCATCCGAGCGCTCTATCTCTGTTGTCGTGAACAATGATGTCGCCACCACGGGCGTACGCGTTGCACACCAGATGCTGTTTAACACCGATCAGGTGATCGACGTGTTTGTTATCGGCGTGGGTGGCGTGGGCGGTGCATTGCTGGAGCAGATTCACCGTCAGCAGCCGTGGCTGAAAGACAAGCATATCGACCTGCGCGTGTGTGGGATCGCCAATTCTAAAGCCATGCTGACCAACATTAACGGTGTTTCGATGGACACCTGGCGTGAAGATCTGGCAAAAGCTCGTGAGCCGTTCAATCTGGGGCGTCTGATTCGTCTGGTTAAAGAGTATCACCTGCTGAACCCCGTTATTGTCGACTGTACGTCCAATCAGGCTGTAGCCGATCAGTACGTAGATTTTCTGGCTGACGGTTTCCACGTGGTGACGCCAAACAAGAAAGCCAACACCGGGTCGATGAACTATTATCACCAACTGCGTAGCGCAGCGGCGAAATCCCGTCGTCGTTTCTTGTATGACACTAACGTCGGCGCAGGCCTGCCAGTCATTGAGAATCTGCAAAATCTGTTGAATGCAGGTGATGAGCTGATTCGCTTTACCGGTATTCTCTCTGGCTCGCTGTCCTTTATTTTCGGTAAACTCGATGAAGGCATGTCGCTGTCGGAAGCGACCTCGCAGGCGAAAGAAAAAGGCTATACCGAACCCGATCCACGTGACGATCTGTCTGGTATGGACGTTGCACGTAAGCTGCTGATTCTGGCGCGTGAAGCGGGCTATCAATTGGAGCTGGGTGATATTGAGGTGGAGTCCGTTCTGCCTGTCAGTTTCGATGCCTCCGGCGATGTCGCCAGCTTTATGCAGCGCCTGCCGGCGGCAGACGATGAGTTTGCCAGCCGTGTTGCACAAGCGCGTGATGAAGGTAAAGTATTGCGCTATGTCGGCGTCATTGAAGAAGGTCGCTGTAAGGTCAAAATCAGTGCGGTTGGCGGTAACGATCCACTGTTTAAAGTCAAAGATGGCGAGAATGCGCTGGCGTTCTACAGCCGTTATTATCAGCCACTGCCGCTTGTATTGCGCGGGTATGGCGCGGGTAACGATGTTACCGCTGCTGGTGTGTTCGCCGATCTGCTGCGCACCTTGTCATGGAAGTTGGGAGCATAATTATGGTTAAGATATATGCACCTGCATCAATCGGTAACGTCAGCGTCGGATTTGATGTGCTGGGTGCGGCCGTTTCACCTGTAGACGGTTCACTGCTGGGTGATTGTGTCTCTGTTGAGGCCGCCGATCTATTCAGTCTGCGTAATGAAGGGCGTTTTGTTAGCAAACTGCCAGACAACCCGAAAGAAAACATTGTGTACCAATGTTGGGAGCTGTTCTGTCAGGAAATTGGCAAAACGGTGCCGGTGGCGATGACGCTCGAAAAGAACATGCCAATCGGTTCGGGGCTAGGCTCCAGCGCCTGTTCTGTTGTTGCCGGGCTGATGGCGATGAACGAATTTTGTGGCAAACCGCTGGATGACACCCGTCTGCTAACGCTGATGGGCGAGCTGGAAGGGCGCATTTCCGGCAGCGTTCACTACGATAACGTTGCCCCGTGTTTCCTCGGTGGCGTCCAACTGATGTTGGAAGAAAACGGCATTATCAGCCAGCCTGTGCCGTCGTTCGATGACTGGCTGTGGGTCATGGCGTATCCGGGGATTAAAGTCTCAACTGCCGAAGCGCGCGCGATTCTGCCTGCGCAATATCGTCGTCAGGATTGCATTAGCCACGGTCGCTATCTGGCGGGCTTTATCCATGCCAGCCACACTGGACAAGCCGAGCTGGCGGCGAAACTGATGAAGGATGTCATCGCAGAACCTTATCGCACTAAACTGCTGCCCGGCTTTGCTGCCGCTCGTCAGGCTGCTGAAGATATCGGGGCGCTGGCCTGCGGTATTTCCGGCTCTGGCCCAACGTTATTCTCCGTCTGCAACGACATGGCGAGCGCACAGCGTCTGGCCGACTGGCTACGGGATAACTATTTGCAGAACGATGAAGGTTTTGTTCATATTTGCCGTCTTGATACGACTGGCGCACGACAACTGGGATAACGCATGAAACTGTACAACCTTAAAGATCATAACGAGCAGGTCAGTTTTGCTCAGGCTATCAAGCAAGGGCTGGGGAGCCAGCAGGGGCTATTCTTCCCGTTGGAATTGCCGGAGTTCGAGCGCACCGAAATTGATGCTTTGCTGGATCTGGATTTTGTCACCCGTAGCAGCCGTATTCTGTCTGCCTATATCGGCGATGAAATTGCGGCTGAAACTGTGTTTGAGCGTGTCAAAGCGGCCTTTGCGTTCCCTGCACCTATCGCACCAGTCGAAGAAGATATCGCTACGCTAGAATTGTTCCACGGCCCGACGCTGGCTTTTAAAGATTTCGGCGGCCGCTTTATGGCGCAAATGCTGACTGAAGTTTCTGGCGACGAGAAAATCACTATTCTGACGGCGACCTCTGGCGACACCGGTGCGGCTGTGGCGCACGCCTTTTATGGTCTGAAAAATGTCCGTGTCGTGATCCTGTATCCGCAAGGCAAAATCAGCCCGTTGCAGGAAAAACTGTTCTGTACGCTAGGTGGCAACATTCACACCATCGCTATCGACAGTGATTTCGATGCCTGTCAGGCATTGGTGAAAAAAGCGTTTGATGATGAAGAACTGAAAAAGGCAATTGGTCTGAACTCAGCGAACTCTATCAACATCAGCCGTTTGCTGGCACAAATCTGCTACTACTTTGAAGCCGTTGCACAACTGCCGCAGGAAGCGCGTAACCAACTGGTGGTTTCTGTACCGAGCGGTAACTTCGGCGATCTGACGGCCGGCCTGCTGGCGAAATCGCTGGGTCTACCGATCAAGCGTTTCATTGCGGCGACTAATGCTAATGACACCGTGCCGCGCTTCCTGAGCAAGGGTAACTGGGAACCGAATAAAACGGTGGCAACCTTATCTAACGCGATGGATGTGAGCCAGCCGAACAACTGGCCGCGCGTGGAGGAATTGTTCCGCCGTAAGAACTGGCAGTTGAAAACGCTGGGCTTTGGTGCGGTGAGTGATGACACCACGAAAGAAACCCTGCACCAGTTGGATGCGTTAGGCTATGTCTCCGAGCCGCACGCTGCGATTGCTTACCGTCTGCTGCGCGATCAACTGCAAGCTGGCGAGTTCGGCCTGTTCCTGGGTACGGCGCACCCGGCGAAATTCAAGGAAAGCGTAGAAGAAATTCTGGGCAAAGAGCTGGATCTGCCGGAAGCGTTGGCTGAGCGTGCCGATCTGGAGCTGCTGTCGCACAACCTGCCAGATGACTTTGCACCGCTGCGTGAATTCCTGATGTCTCTGCCGGAATAAGATTGTAGCGATAAAGACCGAAGGATAAGGGCGGAGAATTCCGCCCTTTTTACGTTTTTGACTTACTGCTCGTGGCGCTTGAACACCAGCTCATCAGTTGAAGAACTTGCTGCTTCAAAGAAGTAACCGTCCAGATTAAACGCTTTCAACTGTTCCGGTTGAGTCAGGCGATTTTGAATAATGAAACGACTCATCAGGCCGCGCGCTTTCTTCGCGTAGAAACTGATTACCTTAAATTTACCGTTTTTTTCATCCAAAAAGATGGGTTTGATCAGGCGTGCATTGAGCTTTTTCGGTTTGACGGCTCTGAAATATTCATCCGATGCCAGATTAATCAGCACGTCGTCACCTTGATCGCGCAACGCGTGATTCAGCTTTTCAGTGATGGTGTCACCCCAGAAACTGTAGAGGTCTTTACCTGCTTTATTTTCCAGTTTGGTGCCCATTTCCAGCCGATACGGCTGCATCAAATCCAGCGGACGCAATACGCCGTACAGACCCGACAGCATACGCAGATGCTGCTGGGCGAAATCGAAGTCATCTTCGCTGAAATCTTCTGCGGCTAATCCAGTATAAACATCGCCCTTAAACGCCAGCAGAGCCTGACGCGCGTTCTCCGGTGTGAAATCGGGGTGCCACTCGTTAAAGCGGCCCGCGTTAAGGTCAGCCAGTTTATCGCTGATGCTCATCAGTGAGGCGATCTGTGCTGGCGTCAGCTTTTTACACACGCCAATCAGCTTACTGGAATAGTCCAGAAGCTCTGGCTGGGTATAGCGCGTCGTTGCCAAAGGACTGGTGTAGTCGAGCGTTTTTGCGGGTGAAATAGTAATAAGCATGCGCCATGTCCTGTCGGTCTGATTCTTGATGCGTCTACTATAGCAAGAACCCGATAAGAAAGCGGCGATGGCTACAATAGCTTCATCTTTCAAGATGCTTCAATTTTCAAGTGCAATAATTTCAGTCGGGTAATAGATAGGGCTGTGTGGACAGGATTAACAGCTGGCTTGCGCGGGAAAGTGCGCGTGTTATTATCAGATTTAGGCGCAAAACAGACAGCCAACGGATTAGATAACAAGTCGATTCATATACGAGTACAAGCTATTTTCATTCACGAGCACCACGTATAAACAACGAGACATGCCAACATGACGGATAAACTGACTTCCCTACGCCAATTTACCACGGTTGTAGCTGATACCGGCGATATTGCGGCAATGAAACTGTACCAACCGCAAGATGCGACCACCAACCCTTCACTGATTCTGAACGCTGCGCAAATTCCTGAATACCGCAAGCTGATCGACGAGGCGATTGCCTGGGCGCGTGAGCAGAGCAGCGATCGCAAACAGCAGGTCGTGGATGCTACGGATAAACTGGCGGTCAATATCGGTCTCGAAATCTTAAAATTGATCCCAGGCCGCATCTCTACAGAAGTGGATGCGCGTTTGTCTTATGACACTGAAGCTAGTGTGGCGAAGGCAAAACACCTGATCAAGCTGTACAACGACGCGGGCATCAGCAACGAGCGTATCCTGATTAAACTGGCTTCAACCTGGCAGGGTATCCGCGCGGCGGAGCAACTGGAAAAAGAAGGCATCAACTGTAACCTGACGCTGCTGTTCTCCTTTGCGCAGGCGCGTGCCTGTGCTGAAGCCGGCGTGTTCCTGATTTCACCGTTTGTTGGCCGTATTCTTGACTGGTACAAAGCCAATGGCGATAAGAAAGAATTCGCGCCGCATGAAGATCCAGGCGTGGTTTCCGTCAGTGAAATCTATGATTACTACAAAGAGTACGGCTATGAAACCGTTGTGATGGGCGCGAGCTTCCGTAACGTTGGCGAGATTCTGGAATTGGCCGGGTGTGACCGCCTGACGATCGCTCCAGCTTTGCTGAAAGAGTTGTCAGAAAGCGAAGGCGAACTGGTGCGCAAACTGTCTTACGTTGGTGACGTGAAAGTTCGCCCAGCGAAAATGACGGAAGCTGAGTTCTACTGGCAGCATAACCAGGATCCAATGGCGATTGATAAACTGGCCGACGGGATCCGTAAATTTGCTATCGACCAGGAAAAACTGGAAAAGATGATTGCAGATTTACTGTAAACATTCTGCTGATAAAAATAGCCGGGGCTCCCGGCTATTTTTTTGTCTGCGGTTTGATGTCGTGGAGGGAGGAAGTCTATTTGGCCGTCGCATTACGGGTTTTCTTCGCGATATAAAGATTGTCATCGGCACGCTTCATTACCTCGCTGAGGTCTTCCCCTGCGATATAGTATTCCACCAGTCCAATACTAACCGTTAACCTGATTTTCCCCGCGGCCGTTTCACAAGGCGTCTCGCTAACGCGTTCTCTTGCTTTATCCACGATGGTATAGGCATCGTCTAATCCAATATTCGGTAGCACGATCGCGAATTCATCGCCGCCAATACGACCAAAAATATCGTCACGACGAAATGATTTTTTGAAGGTATCAGCAACAAACTTCAGGGCATCATCACCGACGCTATGGCCGAAACTATCGTTCACCTGCTTAAAGTAGTCGATGTCGATCAGAATGACGCTAACGGGGCGCTTAGTCAGATTGGCGATACTAAAGGCTTTATTCGCGGCCAGAAAGAAAGCGTCTCGTCGTAAATAGCCAGTGAGATCGTCATACCGCGCGATGATCGGCAATTCCACCAAATATTTTTTCGTCAGTACTGACAGTAGGCTGCCTAAAATAGCAAAAATCAGCACACTGCCAAGAATAATGAGGGTCGATGACAGGGAAAGCAGCGTCTGGATAAATGATGGCTGTGGGTGTTCCGACGTCGTCCTTATCCAAATACCCAGTAATTCATCGGTTGGTGACAGAATAGGGAAGATAACCGTCAGCGTGTCTTTACCTGCATAATCTCCAATAGAGGGCAGCTTATTTTGGCAGGTGCGAATAACGGCCATGTCGTTGAAGTTGAGGTCGGAAGAAGAAAGCTTGTTTATGCATTCGCTACGTGAATCCCGCGTGTTAAACGCGAATGTTCTGGTACGTGAAGACAAATAAGTGCCGGATTGCCGAACCATGTCGCTTTCTGTTACTTCACCGCTGTTTCTGTAGGAGCCGTAGGTTTTGATTGCGGTATCGAGATTTGTCCGTTCTGCTTTCCAGGTCGATTTGTTGGCTTCATGCATAATAATGATGGTGAGGATAAAGGAAATCGCCCCGAACAGGAAAAAGGCGTACGTCGGATGGGCAAAAAGTTTAAGTATCTTATACTTAAGATCGTTCATGGCGACTTTCTTGATAAGGCTTTTTTACTTATTGTGATACTAAAGAAGTGCTTTAATTTTATCATATTATTTGATTTTACGTGATGTTCTGTCGTGGCGGATATCACCCTTTTCTCTTTAATATATCGGCTTATTTCATTCGCTCTTAATGGGTAAGCGATCTTTTTTATTCGCCGACTATTTTTAAATTTTAATTTCGCCACGGTATTATTAATTTACGTGATTCTATTGCTTTTTTTTGAGACGACAATTAATAACTATTATCAAATGTCATATCGTACATGATGTGAAATAACGGATGTCGTGTGAATTTCCTCATGAACGCTAATTGTTTTCTAAAAGCCTTCAATATCCTGATAAAATTGGTGTTTTGTTTACAATGAGGTGCTTATGAACGTATTGCGAATTGGTTTGGTCTCCGTATCCGATCGCGCTTCCGGCGGGGTTTATCAGGACAAAGGCATCCCAGAATTGGAATCCTGGCTCCGTAGCGCTCTGACCACGCCTTTTGAAGTGGAAACGCGACTGGTACCGGATGAACAGCCGATGATTGAACAAACGCTGTGTGAGCTGGTGGATGAGCGAGGTTGTCACTTGGTGCTAACGACGGGAGGCACGGGGCCTGCGCGTCGTGATGTGACGCCGGATGCCACGCTGGCCGTTGCCGATCGAGAAATGCCGGGATTTGGTGAGCAAATGCGACAAATTAGCCTGCGTTTTGTTCCTACCGCCATCCTCTCCCGTCAGGTTGGTGTGCTGCGCAAGCAGGCACTGATTCTCAATCTGCCGGGGCAGCCCAAGTCGATTAAGGAAACGCTGGAAGGCTTAAAAGATGCTGATGGCAAGGTGATTGTGGCCGGTATCTTTGCCAGCGTACCGTATTGTATCCAACTGCTGGAAGGCCCTTACATTGAAACCAATGCGGGTGTTGTAGCAGCTTTTCGCCCTAAAAATGCCGTGCGCGAAATAAAAGACTGAAGTTAGGCGATTTGAAACATAAGATTCAGCTTTGCTGGTGTATAAAAATTTTGCCGCTATAGTAATTTCTACTTTACACACTGCGGTGGCGTTCTTCTTTTCTCACTCTGGCAATGCACGGTAACTTATGACTCAGGATCAACACGCCCATCCTCGCCGGTTGAATCGGCAGGACTATAAAACGCTGTCTCTGGCTGCGCTGGGTGGCGCGTTAGAGTTTTACGATTTTATTATTTTCGTCTTCTTTGCTGCCGTGATTGGCGATCTCTTCTTCCCGCCAGATATTCCTGAATGGCTACGGCAGGTACAGACGTTCGGTATTTTTGCCGCAGGCTATCTGGCTCGCCCGCTTGGGGGCATCATCATGGCCCACTTTGGCGATAAGAGCGGACGTAAGAAAATGTTCAGCCTGAGCATATTGCTGATGGCGTTACCGACGCTGGCAATGGGCCTGCTGCCGACCTATGAAGCCATTGGTATTGCGGCTCCGCTTTTACTGCTGTTAATGCGCGTATTACAAGGTGCAGCAATCGGCGGAGAAGTCCCCGGTGCGTGGGTCTTTGTTGCCGAGCATGTGCCTCGCGCCCGCATTGGATTTGCCTGCGGTACGCTGACTGCTGGCTTGACCATGGGGATTCTGCTGGGTTCGCTGATCGCGACGCTGCTGAATACGGTGCTCACGCCAGAGCAGATGTCCGGTGGCGGTTGGCGTCTGCCGTTCTTCATCGGCGGGGTATTTGGCCTTGTGGCGATGTATCTGCGTCGCTGGTTACAGGAAACGCCCATTTTTATGGAAATGCAGACGAAGAAAAAACTGGCAGAAGAGTTGCCGTTGAAATCGGTCGTCTTAAATCATAAACGTGCAATTGTGGTTTCAATGCTGCTGACCTGGCTGCTGTCTGCGTGCATCGTCGTCGTTATTCTGATGGCGCCGACCTACCTACAAAAAGTCCACGGCATTCCTGCTGCGCTGGCATTGCAGGCGAACTGTCTGGCAACGATTGCCCTGATGGTGGGCTGCGTCGGTTCAGGGCTGTTGGTTGATCGCTTTGGTGCCAGTAAGCTGTTCATTATAGGTAGCCTGTCGCTGGCGGCATGTAGCTGGTTTTTTTACAGTTCGGCGGCAAGCAGTACGACGTTGCTCTTTGTCAGCTATGCAATTGTAGGGCTCAGCGTTGGCGTGGTGGGCGGCGTGCCTTATGTCATGGTGCGGGCGTTTCCGGCTGCCGTGCGGTTCTCGGGAATCTCTTTTTCCTACAATGTTTCCTATGCCATTTTCGGTGGCCTGACGCCCGTTTTTGTTACGCTGATCATGAAGGTGACGCCAATGGCACCGGCATTCTATGTTCTGACGCTGGCCGCGGTGGGATTGCTGTTGGGTGTTTATTTGCAACGCGATCTGGATGCTGACTCACGTACTTCTGCCGATAGCAACGCGCGCGATCGTTCACCCGTCGAAGTGTAAACGTATTTTATCTTTGTCAAAAACAAACGAGCCCTGTCAGGTTGACAGGGCTCGTTAGCATTTAACGCGGGCTAGTGCTTATAGACAGTGTCTATCGCGTCGGTACTTATCGTGCGTTAGAACTTAGTGTGACGCGCCGCGTGCACCAATTGGCAGTACGGTGCGGCCAAACTTCTCGTTCAGCACTTCAGCCATTGCCAGATAAATGGCGCTAGCGCCACAGATGATACCTTCGTAACCCGCGAAGGTCAGCAGTGCGTGGTTGCCGGTAAAGTTACCCACAGCCAACAGAGCAAACAGCACGGTCAGACTGCCGAAGACAAACTGCAGTGCGCGGTTGGTGCCGAATGTGCCGAAGAACATAAACAGCGTGAAGACGCCCCACAGGCCAAGGAATACGCCAAGGAACTGCGCGTCGCTGGCTTCCGCCAGACCCATTTTAGGCAGTACGAGAATGGCAACCAGCGTCAGCCAGAATGCGCCGTAAGACGTGAACGCCGTCACGCCAAACGTATTCCCTTTTTTATATTCCAGCAGGCCAGCCAGGATCTGGGCAATACCGCCGTAGAAAATACCCATGCTAAGAATGATGGAAGAAAGTGGGAAAAAGCCTGCGTTGTGCAGGTTCAACAGAATAGTGGTCATCCCGAAGCCCATCAGTCCTAATGGACCAGGATTTGCCAACGTGTTCGTGCTCATAAATCCTCTGCAATAACAGATTATTAATAGTCCCTTCGCGTCGGGCGCGGCATTAAGGTTAGCGGATGCGCCAATCACGTTGGGATAGGTGTCGTTTAGGTGTTATTGCCCGCCATTGTGTAGGGAAATGTTCCCATTTCTGTAGCGAGCGCGGCATCATATCGGGCGTTTGGAATGGACACAACATGGGGAAGGCAGAATAGTTTGATCGTACGAGGGATAAAGGTCATTTTTTTTCATCTTCCCCCCTTGATGATAGAAATGTTGGCCCCATCTTATTTCCAACCGAAACAGTTTGACCTGCCGCAAAGGCGTGTGTTGGGCCGTTACATCGGTGGTTAGCATGAAAATGAGACGTGTGCTGCTGATGAAAAACGAGGGTGTGTCGTTGGAAAACGAGAAATCTTGTTGAAAAACGACATTTCGCCCGCACAGTAGGTTTAACCACCATACCGAATATGACTTTTTAGTGGAGATGTTTAGATGGGTAAGATTATTGGTATCGACCTGGGTACAACCAACTCTTGTGTCGCGATTATTGACGGTACTCAGGTAAAAGTACTGGAAAATAGCGAAGGCGATCGCACCACGCCTTCAATCATTGCTTATACGCAAGACGGTGAAATTCTGGTTGGCCAACCGGCTAAACGTCAGGCAGTGACTAACCCGCAAAATACACTGTTTGCTATCAAGCGTCTGATTGGCCGTCGTTTTAAAGACGAAGAAGTCCAGCGTGATTCCAACATCATGCCGTACAAAATCATCGCAGCAGATAATGGCGATGCATGGTTGGAAGTGAAAGATCAGAAAATGGCTCCGCCGCAGATTTCAGCTGAAGTGCTGAAAAAAATGAAGAAAACGGCGGAAGACTATCTGGGTGAGACGATCACCGAAGCGGTTATCACCGTACCGGCTTACTTTAACGATGCTCAGCGTCAAGCAACCAAAGATGCTGGCCGTATTGCGGGTCTGGAAGTCAAACGTATCATCAACGAACCGACAGCGGCAGCGCTGGCGTACGGCCTGGATAAAGAAGTCGGCAACCGTACTATCGCGGTTTACGACCTGGGCGGCGGTACGTTCGATATTTCTATTATCGAAATCGACGAAGTTGATGGCGAAAAAACCTTCGAAGTTTTGGCAACCAACGGTGACACGCACCTGGGTGGTGAAGACTTCGATAGCCGCATGATCAACTATCTGGTTGACGAATTTAAGAAAGAGCAAGGTTTCGACCTGCGCAACGACCCGCTGGCAATGCAGCGTCTGAAAGAAGCCGCAGAAAAAGCCAAGATCGAGCTGTCTTCTGCACAGCAGACCGACGTTAACCTGCCGTACATTACGGCGGATGCTACCGGTCCTAAGCACCTGAACATCAAAGTGACGCGTGCGAAACTGGAATCACTGGTAGAAGAGCTGGTGAACCGTTCTCTTGAGCCGCTGAAAGTGGCGTTGCAGGATGCTGGCCTGTCCGTTTCTGAAATTCAGGACGTGATTTTGGTTGGTGGTCAGACGCGTATGCCTCTGGTACAGAAGAAAGTCGCTGACTTCTTCGGTAAAGAGCCACGTAAAGACGTGAACCCGGACGAAGCGGTTGCCATTGGTGCTGCGGTTCAGGGCGGTGTCTTGTCTGGTGACGTGAAAGACGTTCTGCTGCTGGACGTAAGCCCGCTGTCTCTGGGTATCGAAACCATGGGCGGCGTGATGACGGCGCTGATCGCTAAAAACACCACGATCCCGACGAAACACAGTCAGGTGTTCTCAACGGCGGAAGACAATCAGTCTGCAGTAACGATTCATGTTCTGCAGGGTGAGCGTAAGCGTGCGCATGACAACAAATCTCTGGGTCAGTTTAACCTGGATGGTATTCAGGCTGCACCGCGCGGTATGCCGCAGATCGAAGTCACTTTCGACATCGATGCGGATGGTATCCTGCACGTTTCCGCGAAAGACAAAAACAGCGGCCGTGAGCAGAAGATCACCATCAAGGCATCTTCTGGTCTGAACGAAGAAGAAATTCAGAAAATGGTACGCGATGCAGAAGCGAATGCTGAAGCTGACCGTAAGTTTGAAGAGCTGGTTCAGGCACGTAACCAGGGCGATCACCTGCTGCACAGTACGCGTAAGCAGCTGGAAGAAGTGGGCGATAAACTGGCCGCTGATGACAAAACTGCCATTGAGGACGCACTGAAAGCGCTGGAAAGCGCGCTGAAAGGTGAAGACAAGGCAGAAATCGAAGCGAAAATTCAGGCACTGGTTCAGGTTTCTGGCAAGCTGCTGGAAGCGTCTCAGCCACAGCCTGGTGCTGAAGGCGCCGCTGATGATGCCTCTGCTCGTCGCGACGACGATGTCGTTGATGCTGAGTTTGAAGAAGTAAAAGATAAAAAGTAATCGCCCTTAAGCGGGCGCAATAGCAGCTACAGGGCTATTGCTGGCAATCAGCACGGGCGTCGAGGAAACTCTGCGCCCGTGCACGCATGTTGAGGGGCAGGAAAAGAAATGGCGAAGCAAGATTATTACGAAAGCCTAGGCGTTGCTAAAAACGCGGACGATCGCGAAATAAAGAAAGCGTACAAGCGTCTGGCGATGAAGTACCACCCGGATCGTAATCCTGGTGATAGCGAGGCAGAAGCCAAGTTCAAAGAGATCAAAGAAGCTTACGAAATCCTTATCGATTCGCAAAAACGCGCAGCCTACGATCAGTACGGTCACGCAGCGTTTGAGCAAGGTGGTATGGGCGGAGGCGGTGCTGGCTTTGGCGGCGGCGGTGCCGATTTTGGTGATATTTTTGGCGACGTGTTCGGGGACATTTTTGGCGGTGGTCGCCGTCAGCGCGCGAGCCGTGGATCCGATTTACGCTACAACATGGAGTTGACGCTGGAAGAAGCGGTACGTGGCGTCACCAAAGAGATCCGTATTCCCGCGCTGGAAGAGTGTGATGTATGCCACGGCAACGGTGCGAAGCCGGGTAGCTCACCGATCACCTGTCCAACCTGTCATGGTAACGGCCAGGTGCAGATGCGCCAGGGCTTCTTTACCGTGCAGCAGGCGTGTCCGCACTGTCACGGTCGTGGCAAGATCATTAAGGATCCGTGCATCAAGTGTCACGGTCACGGTCGCGTAGAGAAGAGCAAAACGCTGTCGGTGAAAATTCCGGCGGGTGTGGACACGGGTGACCGTATCCGCTTGTCCGGCGAAGGTGAAGCAGGCGAGCACGGTGCACCGTCAGGTGATTTGTACGTTCAGGTGCAGGTTAAAGCGCACCCGATCTTCCAACGTGAAGAAAACAATCTGTACTGCGAAGTGCCGATCAACTTTGCAATGGCAGCATTAGGCGGCGAGATTGAAGTCCCGACGCTGGATGGCCGCGTGAAGCTGAAAGTGCCTGCAGAAACGCAAACCGGGAAATTGTTCCGTATGCGTGGAAAAGGTGTGAAATCGGTTCGCGGTGGTGCGCAGGGCGATCTGCTGTGCCGTGTGGTTGTGGAAACGCCGGTTAATCTGAACGAGCGCCAGAGACAACTGCTGCAAGAACTTGACGAGAGCTTCGGTGGCCCGTCTGGTGAAAGAAACAGCCCACGCTCGAAAAACTTTTTCGATGGCGTGAAGAAGTTTTTCGACGACTTGACCCGTTAATCGACAATCGTTAACGCGTGATAGAAAGACCGGTGGGGTTAAACCCGCCGGTTTTTTTATGACGGATATATTTGTCCGTCACCCTGAGGCCGTTGCTATGCAACGTTGAAAAACGCTCCCGACGTTTTTTTATTCCTTCCTCTACACAATCTCAATTCGATAGATCGATTTTTTCGAGTTTTAAGCCAGTTTTAATCTGCTTTTAACGAGTGATTGAATTGCGTAATCTTGCCAGCAAGAAAGCGGATGTTTGGTATTGACGTTCGCACCTGATGGGAGATTAAGTCAATGATAACAATGATTCGGCGCTTTATTCGATTGGATGCGGCCGCTGGCGTGATGCTGATGATGGCCACCGTTTTGGCGATCGTATTTGCCAATTGGTCTGCTACTGCTGCGGGCTATCAACAATTCCTGATGATGCCAGTGGAAATGCGATTTGGCGCACTGGAAATCAATAAGAACCTGCTGCTGTGGATTAATGATGGCCTGATGGCGATTTTCTTCCTGCTGATTGGTCTGGAAGTGAAGCGTGAGCTAGTCGAAGGCACGTTAGCCAGCCGTCAGCAGGCGATGTTGCCACTGGCGGCCGCAGTAGGCGGAATGCTTTTTCCCGCTTTGCTATTTCTGCTTTTTAACGCAAATAATGAGGTGACGCGCGTTGGTTGGGCTATTCCCGCCGCGACAGATATCGCGTTCGCCGTTGGTGTATTGACGTTATTGGGCAAGCGCGTTCCCGCAGGGTTAAAGGTTTTCCTGCTAGCATTGGCGATCATTGACGATCTGGGAGCGATCTTGATCATCGCCCTGTTTTATACGCAGCAGATCTTCTGGCCTGCATTGGGCGGCGCGGTGCTGGCGATTGCTGTGTTGGCCTATATGAACAGGCAGCAGGTTGGCAAAACGTCCGCCTATTTGCTGGTAGGGATCGTCTTGTGGGTTTGCATTCTGAAATGTGGCGTTCATGCGACGCTGGCGGGGGTAATTGTCGGATTTTTTATTCCTCTGCGCACATCCGACGGGAAACCTTCTCCGGCAACCACGTTGGAACATGGCTTACAAACGTGGGTCGCGTTTCTGATTGTTCCGCTGTTTGCATTTGCCAACGCAGGCATTGTATTGCAGGGAATGGTGATGGAAAAACTGTTTTCCCCTTTGAGCCTGGGTATTGCCGCTGGGCTACTGCTCGGTAAACCACTGGGCATTACCTTGTTCAGTTGGCTAACGATACGATTGGGCTATGCGAGCCTGCCCGTTGGTGTCCATTTTAGCCAGATCGTGGCAGTTTCTGTGCTGTGTGGTATCGGTTTTACCATGTCGATATTCATTACGCTGTTGGCATTCTCTGGCGGTGATGCGGAGTTGATTACCTATGCCAAGCTGGGGATCTTGCTGGCGTCAGGGCTGGCAGCATTGCTTGGCTATCTGGCATTGCGCGGAGTATTACCCGCGCTGGACAAGGCGGTTCAGCCGTGTAAGGGTTGATACTATGCCAGAGGCGCGAAGAGGGGGCGGGTGTGTCTCATTTGAATTTTAATCATCTCTATTATTTCTGGCAGGTTTATAAGTCGGGCTCCGTTGCCGGTGCGGCAGAAATGCTGTTTTTAACGCCGCAGACCATTACTGGGCAAATCAAATGTCTGGAAGAGCGTTTACAGGGAAAACTTTTCAAACGCAAAGGGCGAGGGTTGGAACCGACGGAGCTGGGGCAGCTTGTTTTTCGCTATGCGGATAGCATGTTCCAGCTCAGCCAGGAAATGTTGGATATTGTGAACTATCGCAAAGAATCAAACCTGCTGTTCGATGTCGGCGTGGCAGATGCGTTGTCCAAACGGCTGGTGAGCAGAGTGCTGGAAACGGTCGTGACAGAGCAGGAACATATCCATCTGCGCTGTTTTGAGTCGACGCATGAAATGCTGTTGGAGCAGTTGAGCCAGCATAAACTGGATATGATTCTGTCGGATTGTCCGGTTGATTCAACGCAGCAGGAAGGGTTGTTTTCACTCAAGTTGGGCGAGTGTGGCGTCAGTTTTTACTGTAAGCGTCCGCAGCCTGAGCAGCCTTTTCCAGCCTGCCTTGAACAACGTAAGCTGTTAATTCCAGGGCGGCGAACCATGTTGGGACGAAAGCTCTTGAATTGGTTTACTGCGCAGAATATTCAGGTGAACATTTTGGGTGAATTTGATGATGCGGCACTGATGACAGCGTTCGGCATCAATAACGATGCGATTTTCGTTGCGCCTTCGCTGTATGCCCATGAAATCTACCAGCAGGGCGATATCGTCGAGATTGGCAGGATCGAGAACATTCAGGACGAGTATTATGCGATTTTTGCGGCCAGGATGATCCAGCATCCGGCGGTACAGCGTGTCTGTAACGCGGATTTCTCAGCACTCTTCTGTGATAGCGCAGAAGGCCTGTCGCGGGGGATGGATAAGCACTTGCCGTGAAATAACAGACGCAAAAAAACCGGCCTAGGCCGGTTTTCTTTAGCAACTACACGCAGATGCGTGATTATTGCATGGCGTTGATGCGCGCAACCAGATTGGATTTATGACGTGCAGCTTTGTTTTTGTGAATCAGACCTTTACTAGCCTGGCGATCCACGATCGGTTGCATGTCATTAAACGCTTTCTGTGCCACTTCTTTATCGCCAGTAGCGATCGCCGCGTATACTTTCTTGATGAAAGTACGCATCATTGAGCGACGGCTTGCATTATGCTTACGGCGCTTCTCAGATTGTACGGCGCGTTTCTTAGCTGATTTGATATTAGCCAAGGTCCAACTCCCAAATATATTCAATCGAGGACAATTCAAAGGCCGTGGAATATGCTCGTTTAGCCTTCGTTTGTCAATGGATTTGTGCAAATAAGCGTCGTTTGTACGTCGACACTTGTTACGTTGTGATGGCGCAGGATTTTAGCAGCTTCACGCGGTGGAATACAGCTTTTCGCATCATAAATTCATCCTGAATTTGATAAAGCCCTGTCTGCCATCGGTAAAGTCGGATTGTATACGGCATCCGCTACCTGGATATTCTGCTTGTGGGCGTTATCCATCGAGGATTCAGCTAAAAAACATGAAAATACTGGCACGATTTACAGGGTGGCTGCAAAAGGCGCGAATCGCGGGTTAACCTTACTCGCTGTACAAGGTATAATCCGCCGATTTCCATAATATTAACCCTTTGTTCTGGGCCAGCCATGCAGCTAATTCGCGGTATACACAATCTTCGGGCACACCATTACGGCTGTGTGCTCACTATTGGTAATTTTGACGGCGTGCACCTCGGACACCAAATGCTGCTTGAACGACTGAAGCAGGAAGGTCGCACTCGTGGGTTGCCAGTGATGGTCATGATTTTTGAACCACAGCCGCTGGAACTTTTTGCTGCGGAAAAAGCGCCTGCCCGCCTGACGCGTCTGCGCGACAAGGTGAAATACCTGGCGCAGGCTGGCGTGGACTATCTGCTGTGCGTCAGATTCGACGCGCGGTTTGCCGCTAATGATGCTGAGACGTTCGTTTCTTCTCTGCTGGTGAAGAAATTGGGCGTGAAGTTTCTGGTTGTCGGAGATGACTTCCGTTTCGGGGCTGGTCGTCAGGGAGATTTCCTGTTATTACAGAAGGCTGGGTGTGGGGCGGGGTTTGCTGTCATCAGTACCGATTCGTTCTGTAATGGCGGCAAGCGTGTCAGCAGCACTGCGGTACGTGAAGCGCTCAGTCATGATGAACTGGAACTGGCAGAAAGCCTGCTAGGACATCCTTACAGCATTTCTGGACGCGTGGAACATGGCAAAGAATTAGGGCGAACCATTGGGTTCCCTACCGCCAACCTCCCATTGAAACGTCAGGTTTCTCCTGTCAGCGGCGTGTATGCCGTCAGTGTTTATGGGCTGGGGCAAGAACCGTTGCCGGGCGTCGCCAATATTGGTACGCGTCCAACCGTAAACGGTGACAAACGCCAGCAGCTTGAAGTGCATTTGCTGGACGTGACGATAGATCTTTACGGTCGTCATATTGAAGTCGTACTGCGTAAAAAAATCCGTAATGAACAGCGTTTTGCTTCGCTTGATGCGTTAAAACAGCAAATCGCCGATGATGTGGTGACAGCCCGGACGTTCTTCGGGTTAAAGACACCGGTTTAATTTTTCTAGCCGAAACGAAATCGAGAATCTAATGAGTGACTATAAGACTACCCTGAACTTGCCGGAAACAGGGTTCCCGATGCGTGGCGATCTGGCCAAGCGCGAACCTGACATGCTGAAACGTTGGTATGAGCAGGATCTGTACGGGATTATTCGCAATGCGAAGAAGGGAAAGAAGACCTTCATTCTGCACGATGGCCCTCCATACGCGAACGGCAGCATTCACATTGGTCACTCAGTTAACAAGATTCTGAAAGATATTATCGTTAAATCGAAAGGCCTGTCTGGCTACGATTCCCCTTATGTGCCGGGCTGGGACTGCCATGGTTTGCCGATTGAGCTGAAAGTCGAACAGTTGATTGGTAAACCGGGTGAGAAAGTCAGTGCGGCAGAATTCCGCGCTGAGTGCCGTAAATATGCGGCAGAGCAGGTTGCTGGTCAGAAAGCCGACTTTATTCGTCTCGGCGTGCTGGGCGACTGGGATCGTCCTTATCTGACAATGGATTTCAAAACCGAAGCGAACATCATTCGCGCGCTGGGTCGCATCATTGAAAACGGTCACCTGCACAAGGGTGCTAAGCCGGTTCACTGGTGTGCCGACTGTGGTTCCGCACTGGCGGAAGCAGAAGTTGAGTATTACGACAAAACGTCCCCATCCATTGATGTGACGTTTAACGCTAGCGATGTAGCGGCGGTATTAGCCAAGTTTGGCGTGAGCAGCGTAGATGGCCCTGTTTCTCTGGTGATCTGGACGACGACACCGTGGACGCTGCCAGCAAACCGTGCAATCTCGTTAAATGCAGAGTTCGATTATCAGCTGGTTCAGATTGACGGCCAGGCACTGATTCTGGCGGCCGACCTGGTTGAAAGCGTCATGAAACGCGTGGGTGTGACCCAGTGGGCAGTTCTGGGTGATTGCAAAGGCGCCGATCTTGAGCTGTTGCGTTTCAAGCATCCGTTCCTGGGCTTCGACGTACCGGCCATTCTGGGCGACCACGTAACGCTGGATGCGGGTACCGGTGCGGTACACACCGCCGGTGGTCACGGTCCTGACGACTATGTGATCAGCCAGAAATACAATCTTGAAATCGCTAACCCGGTTGGGCCGAACGGCTGCTACCTGAGCGGTACCTATCCTGAACTGGATGGTAAATTCGTTTTCAAAGCCAACGATCTGATCGTTGAAATCCTGCGTGAAAAAAGCATGTTGCTGCACGTAGAGAAATTACAGCACAGCTATCCGTGCTGCTGGCGTCATAAGTCGCCGATCATTTTCCGTGCGACGCCGCAGTGGTTTGTCAGCATGGATCAGAAAGGCCTGCGTAAGCAGTCGCTGTCTGAAATCAAAGGCGTGCAGTGGATCCCAGATTGGGGTCAGGCGCGTATCGAAGCGATGGTCGCCAACCGTCCTGATTGGTGTATCTCCCGTCAGCGTACCTGGGGCGTGCCGATGTCGCTGTTCGTCCACAAAGAGACGGAAGAGCTGCACCCGCGTACCGCTGAGCTGATTGAAGCTGTGGCGAAACGTGTTGAAGCGGACGGCATTCAGGCATGGTGGGATCTCGATCCGGCTGATGTGCTGGGCGCAGAGGCAGATAACTACGTCAAAGTGCCAGACACGCTGGATGTGTGGTTCGATTCTGGATCGACGCACGCGTCAGTAGTCGATGTTCGTCCTGAATTTGGCGGTCACGAAGCGGATATGTATCTGGAAGGTTCCGATCAGCATCGTGGCTGGTTCATGTCTTCTCTGATGATCTCCACCGCGATTAAAGGCAAAGCGCCTTACCGTCAGGTACTGACCCATGGTTTCACCGTCGATGGTCAGGGACGCAAGATGTCCAAATCGATCGGTAATACCGTTAGCCCGCAGGACGTGATGAACAAGCTGGGCGCAGACATTCTGCGCTTGTGGATCGGTTCAACGGATTACTCCGGTGAAATCGCCGTATCCGACGAAATCCTGAAGCGCTCTGCCGATGCCTATCGCCGTATTCGTAACACTGCGCGTTTCCTGTTGGCGAACCTGAATGGTTTCGATCCACAGAAAGATAGCGTGAAGCCAGAAGACATGGTGGTACTGGATCGCTGGGCGGTTGGCTGTGCGAAAGCCGCGCAGGATGAGATCCTCGAAGCGTATGAAAGTTACGATTTCCACCGTGTCGTACAGCGCCTGATGCAGTTCTGCTCGATCGAAATGGGATCTTTCTATCTGGATATCATTAAAGATCGTCAGTACACAGCAAAAAGCGACAGCGTTGCACGCCGTAGCTGCCAGACTGCGCTATACCATATCTCAGAAGCGCTGGTGCGCTGGATGGCACCGATTATGTCCTTCACGGCGGATGAGATCTGGAGTTACCTGCCGGGCGAACGTGCGCAGTATGTGTTTACCGAAGAGTGGTATGACGGTCTGTTCGCGCTGGATGACAATGAAGAATTAGATAATGATTTTTGGAATGATGTTCGTGGGATAAAAGCAATTATTAATAAGGCCATTGAAGACCAGAAGAGTATGGGGATTAAGTCTAGTTTAGAGACATCTGTTCGGATAAGTTTTCCAATAGAAACTCGAACTATTCAATTGTTACGTAACGAATTACGTAACGAAGCTAGTTTTATATTCTTAACATCTCAAATCTCCATTGATGAAAATTGTACACCAATGGAAATATTATACCCTGATAGCAATGAAACCATTGCGACTGAAGAGTTTTTCGGCAGTTCAGTTAGTTCTATTAAAACTGTTGTCAAAGCGTTTGTATCTCAGGCAGAAGGGCACAAGTGTCCACGCTGCTGGCATTACGAGACGGATATCGGTAGCAATGCCGACCATCCTGAAGTGTGTGGTCGCTGTGCGACTAACGTGGGCGGCAACGGCGAAGAGCGTAAATTTGTCTGATGAATAAAATTTGTTCGAGTGGATTGCGCTGGCTCTGGCTGGCGGTGCTGGTTTTAGTTATTGATCTTGGTAGCAAGCAGTGGATCCTTGCCCACTTTGCGCTGGGTGATACGGTACCAGTGATGCCTTCTCTGAATCTGCATTACGCCCGTAACTACGGCGCAGCATTCAGCTTCTTGGCGGATAAAGGCGGCTGGCAACGCTGGTTCTTTGCCGGCATTGCGATTGCTATTGTGGTTGCACTGCTGGTGATGATGTACCGTGGCAGCGTCAAGCAGAGGCTAAATAACATTGCGTATTCGCTGATTATCGGCGGCGCATTGGGCAATCTATTCGACCGGACATGGCACGGATTCGTCGTCGATTTCATCGACTTCTATGTCGGTAACTGGCACTTCGCCACCTTTAACCTGGCCGATACCGCTATCTGTATTGGTGCGGCGCTCATCGTACTGGAAGGGTTTTTCAGTACGCATGATGATACTGATACCGTTAAGCAGAAGGGTCACTGATGTCCGAGACTGTGCAGCACAACAGCGCGCTGCTGGTGCATTTTATACTGACGCTGGAGGATGGCTCTGTGGCCGAATCCACGCGTGAGCGCGGCAAGCCAGCGCTGTTTCGCCTCGGCGACAGTAGCCTGTCTGACGCGCTGGAACAAAATCTGTTGGGATTAAAGCGTGGCGATAAACGCAAGTTTACGCTGCCAGCTGAGTCGGCCTTTGGGCCGACTAACCCGAACTTGATCCAGTTCTTCTTGCGTCGTGATTTCGCCCAGACCGGCGTGCCGGATGTGGGCACGATCATGCTCTTCAGCGGCGTTGCCGGGAACGATATGCCGGGGATTATCCGCGATGTGACCGAAGAGTCAGTCACCGTGGATTTCAACCATCCTCTCTCTGGTCAGGCAATTACCTTCGATCTCGACGTGTTGGATATCGATCCCGTACAACAGGAGGTGTCCCATGCAGATCCTGCTGGCTAATCCGCGCGGCTTCTGTGCGGGTGTCGATCGTGCTATCAGCATAGTAGAACGTGCACTGGAGCTGTTTGGTACGCCGATCTATGTCCGTCATGAAGTGGTACATAATCGCTATGTGGTTAACGGATTACGCGAACGTGGCGCGATTTTTATTGAGCAGATTGAAGATGTACCGGATGGTGCGATTCTGATTTTTTCTGCACATGGCGTTTCGCAAGCGGTACGTAATGAAGCAAAAAATCGTGACCTGACGGTGTTTGATGCCACCTGCCCTCTGGTAACCAAAGTGCATATGGAAGTGGCCAGAGCCAGTAAGAAGGGCGTGGAAGCGATTCTTATTGGGCATGCCGGACACCCTGAAGTTGAAGGAACGATGGGGCAGTACAGCAATGCGGATGGCGGCATGTATCTGGTGGAGTCCCCTGATGATGTCTGGCAGCTACAGGTAAAAGATGAAAACAACCTGTGCTTTATGACGCAAACCACGCTTTCTGTTGATGATACCTATGCGGTGATTGATGCGTTGCGTGAGCGTTTCCCGCAGATTGTTGGCCCGCGTAAAGATGATATCTGCTATGCAACGACCAATCGTCAGGAAGCGGTTCGCCATTTGTCGGATAAGGCAGATGTCGTCTTTGTTGTGGGCTCTAAAAACTCCTCAAACTCCAACCGTCTTGCTGAATTGGCACAAAGAGCAGGGAAAGCCGCTTATCTGATTGATTCCGCGGACGATATTCAGGAGTCATGGTTAACGGGCGCTTCGCATGTTGGCGTTACTGCTGGCGCATCGGCACCGGATATTTTGGTACAACAGGTGATTCAGCGCCTGAAAGAATTAGGCGGCAAGGTTGCGGTTGAAATGCAAGGCCGTGAAGAAAACATCGTCTTTGAAGTGCCTAAAGAGCTGCGTGTTGAAGTCAAACAGATCGATTAGTCTGTTTCTGCGGTAGGGCTTCGGCCCTATCACTGCTATTCCCGTTCATCTTCCCCGCTGTATTCACCCATAAAAATGTTAATGCATAAAAATGAATTTTTATGCGTTACTCCATGTGGTTTATTTTTGACCTTTTTTGCTTGCCTTTAAATACCTTACGGTTTTTCATCGATTTCAGGTGTGATTCTAATGCCTGTGCTTAGACAGTTTTGCTGATTTTCTGCGGCTTCAAACAGTATTTTCTAATCTGGCCGTAAATCCACTGGCGATAGTGCTCAGTGCCCGTTAACCTGATGTTATTTTTATGTCGTCAGAATCAAAAAGAGAGAGACCTTATGAAGGATTCATCCATCCGTATTGCGGTTGTAGGCGCGGGCGGCCGTATGGGACGCCAGCTGATTCAGGCTATTGATCAAATGGACGGTGTGGTATTGGGCGCAGCGCTGGAGCGTTCTGGCTCATCCCTGCTAGGAAGCGATGCTGGTGAACTCGCCGGACTGGGTAAAAACGGTATTACCGTGAATGAAAGCCTGGATGCAGTACAGAATGATTTCGACATTTTGATCGACTTCACCCGCCCGGAAGGCACATTAGCGCATTTGGAATTTTGTCGTCAGCATCGTAAAGGCATGATTATTGGGACAACCGGCTTTGATGATGCAGGCAAAGCGGCGATTAAGCAGGCTGCGCAAGATATCGGAATTGTGTTTGCGGCGAACTTCAGCGTCGGTGTCAATGTCATGCTGAAGCTGCTGGAAAAAGCCGCCAAGGTCATGGGCGACTATACTGATATCGAAATCATTGAAGCACACCACCGCCACAAAGTGGATGCGCCGTCTGGCACCGCGCTGGCAATGGGCGAAGCGATTGCTGATGCGCTGGGACGCGATCTGAAGTCCTGTGCCGTGTACGCGCGTGAAGGTCATACAGGCGAACGCGATCCGAAAAGTATTGGTTTTGCTACCGTACGAGCGGGTGATATTGTCGGCGAACATACGGCGATGTTTGTTGATATTGGTGAACGCGTTGAGATTACCCACAAGGCATCCAGCCGTATGACGTTTGCCAATGGTGCAGTAAGAGCCGCAATATGGATTAACACGAAGGAAGCTGGTCTTTTTGATATGAGAGATGTGCTTTCTTTGGATGATTTGTAGTATTTTATTTTTTAATAAAAATCACATCTAGCTGAAAAAGGTGGATATTTTAACGTTCACCTTTGTTTTTATCTTGTTTGTTTCTATTTTGTTTTATCATGCCTTTTTATTTGTATTTTATTCCATTTTTTAGTGATGATTGACTCCTCTTACTCCTTAAATGCCTTTTACTGGTGATTCTCTAGCCTTATTTTAACAATATGGCTTCGCAACCGTTTACTTATCTGAGTTGATAGAGCTTTTTACGTCAGTGGGCGGTTATTTATTCCGGAAAGCATAAAAATAAGAGAAAAAAAGCGGTTTGGGTAGACAATTGGGAATACCATCATTAAAATGCGCCCAATTTGCCAAAAATTGGCCTTACAGGTAGTTTTTGCATTGATTTAGTTGCTCGAATCTGAATTAATATGCAAATAACGTGATTGTTTATTCCTTGGAGGGTGTTTTGATTAAGTCAGCGCTATTGGTTCTGGAAGACGGAACCCAATTCCACGGTCGGGCCATTGGGGCAGAAGGATCGGCAGTGGGGGAAGTGGTCTTCAATACGTCGATGACCGGTTATCAAGAAATCCTTACTGATCCTTCCTATTCCCGCCAGATTGTCACTCTCACTTATCCCCATATCGGTAATGTCGGCGCTAATGCCAACGATGAAGAATCCCCCTCAGTACAGGCTCAAGGTCTGGTTATTCGCGATTTACCTCTGATTGCCAGCAACTACCGTAGTGAAGAAAGCCTGTCTGAATACCTCAAACGCAACAACATCGTCGCCATCGCCGACATCGACACCCGTAAATTGACCCGCCTGCTGCGTGAAAAAGGCGCACAGAATGGCTGCATCATCGCTGGTGATGCGCCTGATGCTGTTGTGGCACTGGAGAAAGCGAAAGCCTTCCCTGGGCTTAAGGGGATGGATCTGGCAAAAGAAGTGACGACGGCAGAAAGCTATAGCTGGTTACAGGGAAGCTGGACGCTGGAAGGCGAATTGCCTGCGGCGAAAAACGAAAGCGAACTGCCTTACCACGTGGTGGCTTATGACTACGGTGTGAAACGCAACATTTTGCGTATGCTGGTGGATCGCGGCTGCCGCCTGACAGTTGTTCCTGCGCAGACACCTGCTGAGGACGTACTGAAGCTTAATCCAGACGGTATTTTCCTCTCTAACGGCCCAGGCGATCCAGAGCCGTGTGACTACGCGATTCGCGCGATCAAAACCTTCCTGGAAACGGATATTCCGGTATTCGGCATCTGTCTGGGTCACCAACTGCTGGCACTGGCGAGCGGTGCGAAGACCATCAAGATGAAACTGGGTCACCACGGCGGTAACCATCCGGTCAAAGATCTGGATAACAACTGTGTGATGATCACCGCGCAGAACCACGGCTTTGCGGTTGATGAAGATAATCTGCCTGACACGCTGCGCGTCACGCATAAATCCTTGTTTGACCATACGGTTCAGGGGATTCACCGCACGGATAAGCCAGCGTTCAGCTTCCAGGGGCACCCAGAAGCTAGCCCCGGCCCGCATGATGCCGCGCCGCTGTTCGACCACTTTATTGACTTGATTCAGACTTACCGTTCTTCAGCTAAATAATCAGGAGCGAGAAAATGCCAAAACGTACAGATATTAAAAGCATCCTGATTCTGGGCGCAGGCCCGATTGTCATCGGCCAGGCGTGTGAGTTTGACTACTCGGGTGCACAGGCGTGTAAAGCGCTGCGTGAAGAGGGTTACCGCGTTATTCTGGTGAACTCCAACCCAGCAACCATCATGACCGACCCGGAAATGGCCGATGCGACCTACATCGAGCCGATTCACTGGGAAGTGGTGCGTAAAATTATTGAAAAAGAGCGTCCAGATGCGGTGCTGCCGACAATGGGCGGCCAGACGGCGTTGAACTGTGCGCTGGAACTGGAACGCAAAGGCGTGCTGGCGGAATTCGGCGTGACCATGATTGGTGCAACGGCGGATGCGATTGATAAAGCAGAAGATCGCCGCCGTTTCGATGTGGCAATGAAGAAAATCGGTCTGGATACCGCACGTTCCGGTATTGCACACAATATGGAAGAAGCGCTGGCTGTCGCAGCTGACCTCGGCTTCCCGTGCATTATCCGTCCTTCCTTTACGATGGGCGGCACCGGTGGCGGTATCGCTTATAACCGTGAAGAGTTCGAAGAGATCTGTGAACGCGGACTGGATCTTTCTCCAACCAAAGAGCTGTTGATCGATGAATCACTGATCGGTTGGAAAGAGTATGAGATGGAAGTGGTGCGTGATAAGAACGACAACTGCATCATCGTCTGCTCAATCGAAAACTTCGATGCGATGGGTATCCACACCGGTGACTCCATCACCGTTGCGCCAGCGCAAACGCTGACAGATAAAGAATATCAAATCATGCGTAACGCCTCGATGGCGGTACTGCGTGAAATCGGTGTAGAAACTGGCGGCTCTAACGTTCAGTTCTCGGTAAACCCGAAAACCGGTCGCCTGATCGTTATCGAAATGAACCCACGTGTATCACGTTCTTCTGCGCTGGCGTCCAAAGCGACGGGCTTCCCGATTGCGAAAATCGCGGCCAAACTGGCCGTCGGTTATACGCTTGATGAGCTGATGAATGACATCACTGGCGGTCGTACGCCAGCGTCCTTCGAACCCGCTATCGACTATGTTGTTACCAAGATTCCACGTTTTAACTTCGAAAAATTTGCCGGTGCCAATGACCGTCTGACCACACAGATGAAATCTGTCGGTGAAGTGATGGCGATTGGTCGCACACAGCAAGAATCTTTGCAAAAAGCACTGCGTGGTCTGGAAGTGGGCGCAACGGGCTTCGATCCGAAAGTCGATTTGGATGACCCTGAAGCGTTGACCAAGATCCGCCGCGAGCTGAAAGATGCCGGTGCCGAGCGTATCTGGTACATCGCGGATGCTTTCCGCGCGGGTATGTCTGTCGATGGTGTATTTAACCTGACCAACGTTGATCGCTGGTTCCTGGTGCAGATTGAAGAACTCGTGCGTCTGGAAGAGCAGGTTGCAGAAAAAGGTATCACCTCGCTGGATGCGGATTTCTTACGTGCGCTGAAGCGTAAAGGCTTTGCCGATGCGCGTCTGGCAAAACTGGCTGGCGTGGCGGAAAGTGAAATTCGCAAGCTACGCGATAAATTCGACCTGCATCCGGTCTATAAGCGTGTCGATACCTGTGCGGCTGAATTCTCGACCGATACGGCGTATATGTACTCCACGTATGAAGAAGAGTGTGAAGCCAACCCGACTCAGGATCGTGACAAAATCATGGTACTGGGCGGCGGGCCTAACCGTATTGGACAGGGGATCGAGTTTGACTACTGCTGCGTCCATGCTTCTCTGGCGCTGCGCGAAGATGGTTATGAAACCATCATGGTCAACTGCAACCCTGAAACGGTTTCAACAGACTACGATACATCTGACCGCTTGTACTTCGAACCCGTAACGTTTGAAGATGTACTGGAAATCGTCCGTATCGAGAAGCCAAAGGGCGTTATCGTGCAGTACGGTGGCCAGACGCCGCTGAAACTGGCTCGCGAGCTAGAAGCCGCTGGAGTACCGGTTATCGGAACTAGCCCAGACGCGATTGACCGTGCAGAAGACCGCGAGCGCTTCCAGCAGGCCGTCAATCGTCTGGGGCTGAAGCAACCGTCTAACGCCACGGTAGCGACGATTGAGCAGGCGGTAGAAAAAGCGCGTGGCATCGGCTACCCGTTGGTCGTCCGTCCTTCTTATGTTCTGGGCGGTCGCGCGATGGAAATCGTGTATGACGAAATCGACCTTAAGCGTTATTTCCAAAACGCGGTTAGCGTATCCAACGATGCCCCCGTTCTGTTAGACCGCTTCCTTGACGATGCTATCGAAGTTGACGTTGATGCCATTTGCGACGGCGAACGTGTACTGATTGGCGGCATTATGGAACACATCGAGCAGGCAGGGGTTCACTCTGGTGACTCGGCTTGTTCACTGCCAGCTTACACGCTGAGCAAAGAAATTCAGGACGTGATGCGTCAGCAGGTTGAGAAACTGGCATTTGAACTTTGCGTTCGCGGTCTGATGAACGTGCAGTTTGCGGTGAAGGATAACGAAGTTTATCTGATTGAAGTGAACCCACGTGCTGCGCGTACCGTACCGTTTGTCTCGAAAGCGACGGGTGTCCCGTTAGCGAAAGTTGCCGCGCGAGTGATGGCAGGCAAAACGCTGGCTGAGCAGGGCGTCACCAAAGAAATCATCCCGCCGTATTACTCGGTGAAAGAAGTGGTGCTGCCGTTCAACAAATTCCCTGGCGTTGACCCGATTCTGGGGCCAGAAATGCGTTCGACCGGTGAAGTGATGGGCGTTGGCCGCACGTTTGCTGAAGCGTTTGCCAAGGCGATGCTGGGCAGCAGTTCACACATGAAGAAAACCGGACGTGCACTCCTGTCGGTACGTGAAGGTGATAAGGCTCGCGTGGTGGATTTGGCGGCCAAGCTGCTGAAGCACGGTTTTGAACTGGATGCGACGCACGGCACGGCGATTGAACTGGGTGAGGCTGGCATTAATCCGCGTCTGGTGAACAAGGTGCATGAAGGCCGTCCGCACATTCAGGACCGTATCAAGAATGGCGAGTACACTTACATCGTTAACACCACCGCAGGGCGTCAGGCGATTGAAGACTCTAAGCTGATTCGCCGCAGCGCGCTACAATACAAGGTGCACTACGACACGACGCTGAACGGCGGTTTCGCCACAGCCATGTCGTTGACGGCAGATCCGACGGAGAAGGTCACTTCCGTACAGGAAATGCATGCGATGATTAAGGGCTGATACCTTACTTCGATAGGGTTATAAGCTGAAAAATGAAGCCAGCGTTGGTAACAGCGCTGGCTTTTTTGTATTTTTTGTTTAGCCTGAAATCTTTTCTCCATCACTATGTTTCAACCCGATATTGAACAGATTTTTCATGCCCGAAGCGAAGGTAAGGTGATGTCCAGAACGCAGCGTTTACTCGATCTTTTACAGATATTACGCCATCACCGTTTTCCTGTAACGGGTGCGTATCTGGCTGAAAAATTAGGTGTGAGCCAGAGGACCCTCTATCGTGATATTGCCACGCTGCAATTGCAGGGAGCGCATATTGAGGGAGAAGCTGGATTGGGATATATCTTGCGTCCGGGGTTCATGCTCCCCCCGCTGATGTTTTCAGAAGAGGAAATTGAAGCGTTGGTGTTGGGTATGCGCTGGGTAGCTAGAAGGACGGATGAGCGTTTGGGGGAAGCGGCCCGTGATGCGCTGATGAAAATTGCTGCGGTATTGCCATCGGAACTGCGTGACGCGCTCGACTCTTCTGGATTATTAGTGGGTAAGGCGGAATTTACTCCATCTGTTGTGATCGATTTATCAGCCTTGCGCCATGCTATTCGGGCAGAGCGTCGCACGGAGATTGCTTATTGCGACCTTCAGGGCAATGAGTCTCTCCGCATTATCTGGCCGTTTGCATTGGGTTTTTTCGATCAAACGCATGTGATTGCTGCCTGGTGCGAACATCGCCAGCAATTCCGCCATTTCAGAACAGAGCGTATCCGTGGCATGACGGTTTTGGAGCAACGCTATCCTCGTCGTCGTCAGCAACTGCTAAAAGAATGGCATGAAAAAGAAGAGATTCCTCGGCAGTAATGACTACTGACAAAAATTGGCAGTAGTGCGTACTACGATGCATTCAGGCAAGCAGAAGCCTTCTGCTTATTACTCACCTGATTCAAGGGAATCTCTGATGAACGCACCAAATCTTGTCCTTTTATATGTAGAAGATGCCGTTACCAGTGAATGTTTCTATCGTGAACTCTTTGATTTTCAGCCCGTTGAGAAGTCGGAGAACTTTGCGATGTTCGCTTTTGACTCTGGGTTGCTATTGGGATTGTGGTCTAAGCATGAGGTTAAGCCGGTAACCCAACTGGCGGGCGGCGGTAGCGAATTAGCCATTCGTGTCGAGAGTGAGGATGCATTGAACACGATTTATGAAAGCTGGAAGGAACGGGGTATTACTATCGCTCAGGACATCATCCAAATGGATTTTGGCCTGACGTTCGTGGCACTCGATCCCGATCACCATCGGCTACGTGTTTATTATGCCAGCTACTGAGCTAGCGTAAGAATAAAATCAGCAACACCTTTCCAGTGAGAATTGGGAAGGTGTTTTTACATTAAGCCAAGTGGTTGTATATTAACCAGTACTTTACAGATATCAGCCCAACGCCACTTTGATACCTAACGCGATCAACACCGTTCCCAGTAGCTTATCGACCAGTTTCTGCACTTTAGCCAGTCCGCGGCGTACCGGTTCGCTTTGGAAAAGTACCACCAACAGCGGCCACCAGACGAGAGAGAGCAGCCAGATAATCATGGCGTACCACAGTTTTTCACCGATGCCTGAGTGAATATTCAGAACCTGGGTGAACATCGCCAGAAAGAAGAGTGTGGCTTTCGGGTTAAGCAGGTTACAGAGATAGCCTTGTAGGAACGCTTTTTTCAGGCTGACGCTTTGCTGTGTGAGGTTCGATACGTCCATTTTGCTTCCGCCGCGCGCGAATAGCGCTTGAATACCGATCCAGATCAGATAGGCGGCACCCGCATATTTCAGTACATTAAACAGCCACGGCGTAGTGGTGATGACGACAGCTAGCCCGGCGACGCAGTACGCCATGTGGGTTGCTACGCCGCAGATGACGCCAAAGGCGGTCATCATTGCAGCAGCACGTGGGTAGCGCGCCGCATTCCTGATGACGAGGAAAAAGTCGGGGCCGGGAGAGAGCATCCCCAGCGTGGCGATGGTCGCGACAAACAGTGATGTTTCTAACATGGTCATTCCAGGCAGTGAAAAAAGAGAGGGGCCGAGGGAAATCATAGCGCCAGAATAATGAATTAGCATCACACTTATTGGTTATTCGGCGGCGATATGTTAACAATTGTCCTTTAATTTTTTGTGGTTAATTTCAGGGGCGGGTTGAGATAACAACATGGTCAGTGAACGTGAGAACCGTGAACCATTATGTGGCGAAAAACGGATGGGTGAAGCGCCACAGCAGCGGGAAATAACCCGACTGTGCATCCAGTGTGCGCTGCTGCTGTTACAGCATGGCGCAGAAAGTATGGTCGTAGAGCAGTTGTCTTCAAGGCTTGGTGTGGCATTGGGGGCTGATAGCGTTGAGAGTTCAATCTCGGCAAATTCAATTGTCCTAACCACCATCATGCAAGGGCATTGCCTGACGTCGACGCGAAAGAACGTGGATCGCGGCATTAATATGCACGTTGTGATTGAAGTGCAGCATGCGGTCATCATGGCCGAGCATAAACTGCTGGATGTGGCGGGTGTGGAGAAGCGTCTGGGAAATATTAAGCCACTGCGTTACCCGCGTTGGCTGATGGTTTCCGTTGTCGCGCTCTCCTGCGGCTGCTTCAGCCGTTTGAACGGCGGTGGGTGGGATGCCTTTATTGTCACTCTGATTGCCAGCGGTCTGGCAATGTATGTCCGTCAGGTCTTTACCGGACGACATCTGAATCCGTTGATCAACTTTTGTATTACGGCATTTGTCGCCACGTCGGCGTCAGGGCTGTTGATGCGCTTGCCTGCTTTTTCTCAGACGTCGACGGTGGCGATGGCGGCAAGTGTGCTGCTGCTGGTCCCCGGTTTTCCTCTGATCAACGCCGTGGCGGATATGTTTAAAGGGCACGTGAATACCGGTCTGGCACGCTGGACGGTGGCTAGCTTACTGACGCTGGCAACCTGTATTGGTGTCGTGATGGCGATGTCGCTGTGGGGGTTACGCGGATGGGCTTAAGTTTACTGTGGGCACTTTTGCAAGATATGGTGCTGGCTGCGGTCCCTGCGTTGGGATTTGCGATGGTCTTCAACGTGCCGCTGAAAGTGCTGCCTTACTGTGCACTGTTGGGGGGCGTCGGGCACGGCGTACGATTTCTGGCGATACATTTCGGCATGAATATCGAATGGGCGTCATTTCTGGCGGCGATCCTGATTGGTATCACCGGCATCCGCTGGTCACGCTGGCTGCTGGCGCATCCGAAAGTCTTTACCGTGGCGGCTGTGATCCCGATGTTTCCCGGTATTTCTGCCTATACGGCGATGATTTCGGTGGTGGAAATTTCGCATCTTGGCTACAGCGAGGCGTTGATGAGCGTCATGATGACCAATTTCCTGAAGGCCAGCTTTATCGTCGGAGCGTTGTCTATCGGTTTGTCTTTACCGGGAATCTGGCTCTACCGTAAACGGCCGGGGGTATAAATCACGTCGGAGCACTCTTATATTACGTTTCGGTCTCGTCTCCATATCGACGAGTGAAAGGGCTTTCCGTATAGTGTCAGCAATTTTCTGACCTACAGGGTTTTTCACCATGGTTATTAGTTTGATTGCTGCACTGGCAGTGGATCGCGTGATTGGCATGGAAAACGCGATGCCGTGGCATTTGCCCGCCGATCTGGCATGGTTTAAGCGTAATACGCTTAATAAGCCGATTATTATGGGGCGTAATACTTTCCGCTCTATCGGTCAGCCGCTGCCCGGCAGACTGAACATTGTCGTCAGCAATCATCCAGGTGATGACGAGCGCGTGACCTGGGTCTCTTCGCTGGACGCCGCGCTGGCGGCAGCCGGTGAGGTTGAGGAAGTGATGGTGATTGGCGGTGGTAGTGTCTATCAGCAGATGCTGTCGCAGGCTAACCGTCTCTACCTGACGCATATTGATGCTGAAGTGGAAGGCGACACGCATTTCCCTGACTACGAGCCGGATGAATGGCAGTCTGTTTTCAGCGAATTTCATGATGCTGACGAGCGTAACTCACACAGTTACTGCTTCGAAATTCTGGAACGCCGCTAGGAGCACTTTCCTGCGATAACGTTCCGTCGGTAATACGACGAATAGCCCAAACCCGCCTCGCTGCGGGTTTTTTCGTTTTCTGGCTAGGTGTTAATCCACTACCTGACAGCTCTCCCAAATGGCTTTTCTCAGCCAGCGATGTGCAGGATCGCTCTCGCGACGCGTATGCCATACCTGCTGGAAGGCAAAATTGGGGATCGTGAACGGCGGCGGAAAAATGTGCAAATCTGGCGTATTTATTTGGGCCATGCTACGCCGCGCTGCGGTCAAAACCAGATCGGTACCGGCAATAAGATTGATGGCGGCATGCCAGTGGGGCAATGTCAGCACAACATTGCGCGTTCGGCCGCTTGCTGCCAGCGTGCTGTCAATTTCATTAGCCGAATCAGGATGCATTGTGACCAGAATATGTGGCCGCTCCAGCCACGCGTCAAACGACAGCATACCATTTTCCGGCAGTGTGGCACGGTCGGCCAGACAGGCAAAATGCTCTTCAAAAAGAACCTCGGCGTGTACCTCAGGCGGGCGCTCAGGGAATACGCCGAGGCTCAAGTCGATTTCTCCATCGATCAACTGTGCCAGCATCATTTCACGACCTGCATGGCTAACAGCCAGTGAAATGCCGGGAGCCTGCACGCGCAAATGCCGCATGAGCGTTGGCAACACTGCATTGGTACCGTAATCAGAGAGAGCCAAACGGAAATGTCGTGTGCTATGGCGCGGATCGAATGATGGGGTTTGTATCAGCACATTCAGCTGTTCAAGCGCGTGTTCCAGCGGGCCGAGTAGCGCCTGAGCTCGGGTCGTTAGCGTCAAACCAACCTCATGCCGGACTAATAGCGGATCGTTAAAAATCTGACGCAGCTGTGATAATGAATGGCTGACGGCAGGCTGGCTGCGGTGCAGGCGCAGCGCTGCTCGCGTGACGTGTTTTTCCGTCAGCAAAGCATGAAGCGTTAGCAGCAGATTCATGTCGATACGACGCAAATCATCCATTCTATGAATGCCTTCTGTATGAATTACGAATTTCCATCAGTTTAATGGATGCTTGAGTATTGGAACATCTCAATGACGTTGTGCATTTCATATTGTGAGCCAGGGGGTTCCATGTCGTTATTTTCTTCTTTTTCTCTCTCACTGCTATTACCGCTGGGTATTGCTGTGCTTGCTGGGAGCATTGTGCCTTTTCAGGCCGCTAGCAATGCGGCGCTGGGGCGTTCGTTAGGCCATCCGCTGTGGGCAACGCTGGTATCCCTGCTGGTTAGCATCTGCGTGCTGTTGCCGATCTTGTTTGCTGCTCGGGTACCCGTTCCAGCGGTTGGTACTGCCTTACAGGGATCGTGGTGGATCTGGCTGGGTGGGGTGGCTGGCGTTGTTTATATCACCGCCGCGCTATTGCTGACGCCAAAGCTCGGTGCTTCTGGTTTTATTGTCTGCGTGATTGTCGGTCAGGTTGTGGCATCGCTGATTATCGATCACTTCGGTTTGATGGGGCTGGCAGTCAAGCCCGCGACGCTGGGACGAATAGTCGGTGTCGCGTTAATTATCATGGGTATGCTGGTGGTGCAATGCTCCGCGACTTCTCAACCGCGGGTGACACAGGCTGTTGAATCTCAGAAGCCTCCATATTGAGGGGTACCTCCGAATGTGGGTCCATTTAGGCTCTTTTTTAGGGGAAAAACAGGGGGAGGTTCCCGTAGGGAGACCTCATCCCTGTGGTCACCCGTGTATCTCGTTCTTTAAACGACTGGCGTTAGGGCATATCTTCACTTTCCAACGCTTGCTGGTCACATTTCCGTCACCTGCCATCGTTAGTATAGAAACACGCTGTCGCTCGCGTAGTTAAATCGAAATATACCCGTAATACTTCAAGCTGCATGTGCGTTGGCCGCGCTCACTCACCCGAATCACTTACCTGAGTAAGCTCATCGGGATTCCTTCCCTTGCCGCCTTCCTGCAACTCGAATTATTTGGGGTATATAATTAAATTGAAATGTGGTTAATTCGAAATACATGTAAATCACTGTGTTTGATAGATGGAGGCAGTACATATGACAAACAGAAACAGCAATCTGAATACTGACCGTTTGAACGATCCACGCCGCCGCGAATTACCGTCAGGCGGTGTAGAGGCCGTTGGTCTGGCAGGGTTTCTTGGTGGCGGCATCTGGTCGATTCCCGCCGAGGCGTTAGCCGTTCCGTCATCCAAAAAGAGTCAGTCTGGGACGACCTTCCCCTTTCTATGACACTTTCCTCTTTCTGTGAGAATAGTACGGCTGGCGATGAGGTAAATGCATCCGTGCATCTACTTACTGAGTTAGAGCGTGATATCACCTGAGAGTTCGGTGTTTGATGAGAGTGACGGTTGCGTGAAATAACGCTTATCGTCCCAACGCAGCATGGTTAGTTCTCCCCCCCAACAGCACCCGGTATCCAGCGCATAAATGTTTTCCGGCGTGCCTTTCCCTTCCAATGATGCCCAGTGGCCGAACACAATAGCGTATTCCCCAGCGATCTGGCTTGGTAAATCAAACCACGGTTTTAGCAGAGAAGGTGCCTGATTAGGCGGCTCTTTGCAGAGCATATCCAACTGTCCGCCGGAGAAGCAGTAGCGCATACGGGTAAAGACGTTGGTGCTAAAACGCAGACGCGCCAGACCGCTAAGCTCTGGGCTCCAGTGGTTCGGCATATCGCCATACATGGCATCGAGGAAAAGCGGGTAGCTATCGCTGCTCAGGATCGATTCGACTTCGCGCGCGCACATGAGTGCTGTCGGCAGATCCCACTGTGGTGTGATGCCCGCATGCGCCATGACTAGCTTCAGATCGTCATCAACCTGCAAGATCGGCTGGCGACGTAGCCAGTTGATTAGCTCATCTGCGTCCGGTGCGGTGAGAAGGTCGTTGAGACGATCTTTCGGTTTATTACGGCTGATACCTGCATAAACGGCTAGCAGGTGCAGATCGTGATTGCCCAGCACCATACGGACAGATGAACCAAGAGAACGAACGAAGCGCAGAACCTGAAGTGAATCCGGCCCGCGTGCGACTAAATCGCCAGTTAACCAAAGCGTATCTTGCTCAGGATTAAAGGAAACTTGCGCCAATAGCGCTTTGAGTTCAACTAAACAGCCGTGAACATCGCCAACTAAATAAGTAGACATAATTAATGTATCAGTGAAGGAATTGCCAGTCGGAAGACGGGGATTGGAACCTGAAACGCTTTACCCTGATGGTCAACCATGTGGTAGTGGCCTTCCATCGTGCCGAGAGGCGTTTCTATGACTGCACCGCTGGTATATTGGAACTCGCCGCCAGGCTGGATAATCGGCTGTTCACCGACTACGCCTTCACCTTGAACTTCGGTCTGGCGGCCGTTACCGTTGGTTATTAGCCAATAACGCCCCAAAAGCTGGACTTCATGACGCCCCAGATTGCGAACCGTAATCGTGTAAGCAAACACGAAACGCTCTTCATCAGGCTCCGATTGTGATTCCACATAGAAGCTCTGAACCTGTAAACAAACACGGGGCGCATTAATCATGATGAACTCCAGTTATTCCTGTTTTGCCGGATGCTCGCTTAACCAGTTTGCCAATCGGCAGTATTGCTCAACGGTCACATTCTCGGCGCGGCTGGTGACATTGATACCCAGCTCGGTGAGCGTTTCTGGGGTGAACAGGTTGCCGAGACTGTTACGCAATGTTTTACGGCGCTGGTTAAACGCTTCCGTGGTGATGCGGCTCAGCACACGAATATCACTGACCGGGTGGGGGATTACGGCATGAGGTACAAGCCGCACTACGGCAGAATCGACTTTAGGCGCAGGCTTGAATGCCTCCGGTGGCACTTCAAGCACCGGAATTATCTGACAATAATACTGTGCCATAACGCTCAGGCGTCCGAAGGCTTTGCTGTTCGGCCCTGCCACCAAACGGTTAACCACTTCTTTCTGCAACATAAAGTGCATGTCGCGGATAGATTGAGTATAGGTGAACAGATGGAACATGAGCGGTGTGGAAATATTATACGGCAGGTTGCCAAAAACACGCAGTGGCTGCCCGGCCTGTTCAGCGAGCGCGGCGAAATCGATCGTCATGGCGTCTTGCTGAATAATCGTCAGCTTATCTTTTAGCGTCGGATGCTTTTCCAACCGTGCTGCCAGATCCCTGTCCAGCTCAATGACAGTAAAACGATCCATTCTGTCGCCGATCGGCGCCGTCAACGCGCCGAGCCCCGGACCGATTTCTACCACAGCCTGACCTGGCTGAGGATGGATGGCCGAAACGATGCTATCGATCACGAAATGATCGTTTAAAAAGTTTTGCCCAAAACGTTTACGGGCGAAGTGACCTTGGTGTACGCGATTATTCATTACTATTCTTTATCATTTTAATGGCAAGATTTAATGCCGTGATGAAGCTACCAGGCTCTGCGCTACCGGTTGCGGCCAGCTCTAGTGCTGTACCGTGATCGACCGACGTGCGGATAAACGGTAGCCCCAGTGTGATATTAACAGCGCGCCCGAAGCCCTGATATTTCAGAACCGGGAGCCCTTGATCGTGATACATCGCCAAAACGGCGTCAGCGTGTTGCAGATACTTTGGCTGGAAAAGCGTGTCGGCAGGCAACGGCCCAATCAGCGTGATGCCTTGTTGCCGAAGCTCGTCCAGTGCCGGATTAATCACATCCAGCTCTTCACGGCCCATATGACCGCCTTCACCGGCATGAGGATTCAATCCACAAACATAGATCTGTGGTTGAACGATGCCGAATTTTGTCTGCAAATCATGATGTAAGATCGTGATGACTTCATGCAGGCTCTGGCGGGTAATTGCCGCAGAAACGGCAGCAAGCGGTAAGTGCGTGGTCGCTAAAGCGACGCGCAACTCTTCCGTCGCCAGCATCATGACGACACGGTCACAGCTGCTGCGATCGGCGAAAAACTCAGTGTGCCCGCTGAAAGGGACACCAGCATCGTTGATAATGCCTTTATGTACCGGGCCGGTAATCAATGCGGCGAACTCGCCGTTCAAGCAACCATCACAAGCACGGGCTAATGTTTCAACGACATAAGCGCTGTTAGCCACATTCAATTGACCCGCAATGACGGTTGCTGGTGCGGCGATCGGCAGGATGGTGAGACTACCTGCCTGTTGTGGCTGTGCGGGCTGGCCAGATTGATAGTCACGCAGCGTCAGCGGCATAGACAGCTGCAATGCGCGAGTTAATAACAGGTCAGGATCCGCACAGATCACAAGCTCTACAGGCCAGGCCTGCTGCGCCAGAGCAATCACCAGATCGGGGCCAATCCCGGCGGGTTCGCCGGGGGTGATCACAACGCGTGGTGTATTGCTCTTAGTCTGCATTAGTTAGTGGCGCCATTAATCACTTTGACATAAGCCGCTGCACGCTGTTCCTGCATCCAGGTTTGCGCTTCTTCAGCGAATTTACGATTAAAGATCATACGGTACGCTTGCTCTTTTTGTGCCGCGTCAGTTTTATCAACCTGACGGGTGTCCAGCAACTGAATCAGGTGCCAGCCAAAAGAGGAGTGAACGGGTTGGCTGATTTCGCCTTTCTTCAGTTTCAGCAACGCATCACGGAAGGCCGGATCGTACATATCTGGAGAAGCCCAGCCAAGGTCGCCGCCCTGATTGGCCGATCCCGGATCCTGAGACAGCAGTTTGGCTTGTGCCGCGAAATCGGTGCTGCCGTTTTTGATCTGCTGTGCAACGTCGGCCAGTTTGGCTTGCGCCTGGCTGTCCGTCATCACGACAGACGGTTTGATCAAAATATGGCGAGCATGCGTTTCAGTTACCGAGACGCTTTTGTTACCGCCGCGAATATCGTTAACTTTCAGAATGTGGAAACCCACACCAGAACGGATCGGGCCGACGACTTGGCCCTTCTGCACCTGTGTTAAGCGTTCAGCAAACAGCGTTGGAATTTCCTGCAACTTGCCCCAACCCATTTGGCCGCCTTTCAGCGCCTGAGAATCAGATGAATAGGTGATGGCCAGCTTACCGAAATCTGCCCCTTCACTGATTTGTTTCACCAGTGACGTAGCCAGATTTTCCGCCTCATCAACCTGCTGTTGAGTCGGGTTTTCCGGTAATGGGATCAGAATGTGGCTTAGATTCAACTCATCATTCTCGCCTGTCTGGTTAGCAATTTGCTTCGCTAACGTATCGACTTCCTGCGGCAGCACGGTAACGCGACGGCGGACTTCGTTGTTGCGCACTTCCGAAATCAGCATTTCTTTGCGAATCTGGCTACGGTAAGTGTTGTAGTTCAGACCTTCATAAGCCAACTGACTCTTTAACTGGTCGATAGACATGCGGTTCTGACCGGCAATATTAGTGATTGCCTGATCCAACTGCTCATCCGTCACCTGGATACCCATCTTCTGCGCCATTTGCAGGATGATATTATCCATGATCAGGCGATCGGTAATCTGATGACGCAACGTGGCATCATCCGGTAACTGTTGCCCGGCCTGCTGGGCGTTCAGTTTCACCGACTGCAAAAGACTGTTTACATCACTTTCCAGTACGACGCTGTTATCGACGACTGCTGCGACTTTATCAACCACCTGTGGTGCTGCGAACGCGGTAGAGGCACTCAGTGCCAATCCGAGAATAAGCGTTCTCCAGTTCTTCATACCTTTCCCATTATTTCATCCGCAAGGCGGGTTAAAGTTCCAACATTTCCGTAAGACAGACTGTTTGTGTTTATCGGCTCAGCACTCTGGATGACATCAGAACGCGCGCTGGTAAGGCAAAATACCCGAGCGCAGCATTTTGTCGGAACCCAGGCTGTAATTACTGCTTAAACCACGTAATTCGATATTAAATGACACTTTGTTGTCGTATTCGCTGCTGCGGCTGGCGCTGTTCCAGTCGGTAATTTTACGTTCATAACCGACGCTCACCGCCCAGCAGCAGGTATTGTACTGTAAGCCAATAAGCTGGTTTGCTGGCTGATTGGCCTTGGTGTCGTAATAATAAGCACCCACAACAGCCCAACGTTCGACGATCGGCCAGCTAGCGGTAACACCTACCTGAGAAATACCTTGCTGAGAACCCTGATTGGTCACGTTCGGCAGCATGTCGCGAATATATTCAGGGCTGGCGTAACGGTAGTTTAACTGCACCAGCCGTTCCGCATCGCGACGGTATTCTAACACGACGTCGCCCAGTGCGACTTCGTTCAGGCGATTGTCATATTGCAGACCGCCGCGAACGCCCCAACTGTCATCGATTTTCAGGAAGGAATCACCGGCCCACACCTGGCTGCCGTTGTTATCACTTTTATCGAGTGACGTGTTGCGGTCACCCGTGCGTGGACGATCGAAGTAATAGATTTGACCAATAGAAGCGTTAAAACGTTCAACTAACGCATCATCATAAATACGCGTGGTGACACCGGTCGCAATCTGATTCGCGGACGCGATGCGATCCAGGCCGCTGTAGCTGCGATCGCGGAACAGGCCAGAATAGTCGGTCTGCATCAATGTCGAGTCATAGGTATGAATGCTGCTTTGATCGCGATAAGGCACGTACAGGTATTGCGCGCGAGGCTCCAACGTCTGGGTATAGGCCTGTGACCAGTCCATTTCGCGTTCAAAGACCATTTTGCCATCGACTTTATATTGCGGCATAACGCGGTTAACTGAACTTTTGAGCGCATTTTTATTCACGTCACTGACATTCGGATCTGCACGGTAACGTTCCAGATTATCCTGTTGGTAGTGCGTTGCTAATAGCTTGGCTTCGGTGTTCAGGCTGGCCCAGCGGTTTGCCAGCGGAAGATTCAGCGTAGGTTCAACGTGCAGACGCGTCGCTTCTGGCCGATTGTCGTTGACGTTGGTAAATTTTACCGCCTGACCATAAAGGTGCATATCAACCGGGCCGATATCATTCTGGTAATAATTGATATCAAGCTGGGGCTCTGCGCGGTACACATCACGGCTGGTCACATTGGAAAAGACCTGAAACTGTCTGGTGGACAGTGTGGTATTCCAGTTTTGGTTCGCATAGCCCGCACTGAGTTTTTGGGTAACGTAACCATCGGTGGTTGAACCGTAATGCGAATCCAGATCGGTAAAGTAGCGGTCGTCGCTGACTTTTGTGTAGTCTGCGTTAAAACGCCACACCTGATCCATCACGCCGCTGTGACCCCAGTGGAACAACCAGCGGGTATCATTATCGTCTTGCGGTGAGGTTTTGGCGTATTCACTGTCGTTAGGTAGCCAGTCGAACTGAATAACGCCAAGGCCCGGTGTGGTCAGATAGCGGAATTCGTTCTGCCACTGCATGCCACGTTTGGTTTGCAGATGCGGCGTGATGGTGGCGTCAAAATTAGGGGCGATATTCCAGTAATAGGGCGTCAGCAGTTCAAAGCCATTGCTGCTACCATATTTCGCATTGGGGATTAGAAAGCCAGAGCGTCGTTTATCGCCGATAGGAAGTTGTAAATACGGGCTGTAGAACACCGGCACGCCACCAATCTTGAAGCGCGCGTTCCAGATTTCAGCAACCTGTTCTTCTCTGTCTTGAATTACTTCCGAACCGACGACACTCCAGCTATTATCTCCCGGCAGACAGGAAGTGAAGGAGCCGTTTTCCAGAATGGTGTAGCGATTGCTATCACGCATTTTCATTTTGTCGGCGGAACCACGCCCTTGACGGCCCACCATCTGATAGTCGCCTTCATAGACGTCGGTATCTTTGGTGCTCAGGTTGGCCCAGGCTTTAGGGCCTTTCAGGATGACCTGATTGTCGTTGTAGTGGACATTTCCCGTCGCAGTAATGGTACGCGTAGGCGTGCTACCCTGCGTTGTCGGATCCAACTGGTTCAGCTCCACCTGCTCGGCGGTCATAACGCTGTTACCCTGCTGGATGTTAACATTGCCAATGAATTTGGCATTGTCGGGATAGTTGGCTTCGGTTTTGTCGGCCTGGATATTGACCGGCAGCTGATTGGGATCGCCGGTTACCAGTGGTCTGTTGTACGTAGGTACACCCAGCATGCACTGTTCAGCGAGATCGGCCAGCGCGTGCTGGCTGTAAAGCGCCGACCAAACCAGAGTGGCCAGCAGAGTTGGGAAACTTTTTTTCATACGTGGTATCAGGTGTTCCGTCATCAGGGGCATCATGCCGGCAAACGGTCAGAGACTATATCACTCGTTAGCGTTGCGCCAGTGTTAAATCCCCACCGCCTATACGCACCGCCGTTAGGTGCAAAGATAAATGACAGGTATGATAAAGCAATTTTTGGCTGACGGCATGAGGATTTGAGGAGTATATGCGGTATTGGGGAAAGTTGCTGGGGTTGGCGCTGGGAATTGTCTCAAGTGCTGGCATCTGGGGAATGATCATGGGTTTACTGATGGGGCATTGGATTGACAGAGCCCGGGCATCACGTCGCCGTGATTATTTCTCTGCTCAGTCCACCCGTCAGTCATTGTTCTTTCTCACGACCTTTCAGGCTATGGGGCATCTGACCAAATCCAAAGGTCGGGTGACGGAAGCGGATATCAAGATCGCGACCAAAATGATGGATCGCCTTGAGCTATTTGGTGAGGCCAGAGCTGCCGCTCAACGGGCTTTCCGCGATGGAAAGACCAGTCATTTCCCTTTGCGAATAAAATTACGCAAGCTTCGCGATGCCTGTCTGGGGCGTTTTGATTTAATTAAGATGTTTCTGGAAATTCAGCTTCAGGTCGCGTTTGTCGACGGTGTTCTGCATCCGAATGAACGTCGTGTGCTGTACGTGATTGCTGATGAACTGGGCGTGACGCGTGAGCAGTTTGAGTTTTTTCTGCGAAATATGGAAAGCCCCACGGGGCAGCAGTCTCGGCAGAATCAGTCACGCCAAAACGGTAAATCGCATCAACGGCGCAGCAATAATTATTCCAGCGGCGGCTACTCTAACGGACACTCTTATGGCGGCCAACGCCCGCCCTCTCCGCCACGTGGACCAACGGTCGAAAGTGCCTGTCGTACGCTGGGTGTGCGCAGTAGTGATGATGCCGCGACGATTAAACGCGCCTATCGCAAACTTATGAGCGAACACCACCCTGACAAGCTGGTCGCCAAGAAGCTTTCACCGAGGATGATGGAGATGGCCAAACGCAAAGCGCAGGATATTCAGGCTGCTTATGAATTGTTGAAAAGCGCGAATCAGACAAAATAATCCGGATTCTTTCCCCTTCATTGCTTCCCTATTTTACCGCGCCACATTTTATCGCCCCACCAAGCCCGACTTGAAAATACCAACCGCGTGTTTATCTCAGAAATCCGCTTCGCAGCGAAAGTGCATCGGGGTATTGAAAGCTGGATGCGTGATAGCCAACTCTTGTGCGTGCAGTAAAAGGCGGGGTGCCATTGCTTTGGCATCGGGGTGCGCATAAAACCCATCGCCGAGGATGGGGTGGCCGAGTGCGAGCAGGTGGACGCGCAGTTGATGAGAGCGACCGGTAATCGGCATCAGCTTGACACGTGTTGTGCCGTCATCGTCACGTGAGAGCACCTGATACTCCGTCTGTGCTGATTTTCCTGTTTCAAAGCAGACTTTCTGTTTCGGACGGTTTGGCCAGTCGCAGATCAGTGGCAGATCGATGACGCCTTCATCCTGTGCCATATGTCCCCAGACGCGGGCAAGGTAGGATTTCTTCGGTTCGCGTTCACGAAACTGGCGCTTTAATTCGCGTTCAGCGGCTTTCGTTAGTGCGACGGCAATCACGCCGCTGGTTGCCATATCCAGACGATGAACGGATTCGGCCGTTGGGTAGTCAACCTGAATACGGTTCATCACGCTGTCTTTGTGTTCTGGCGCGCGGCCGGGAACCGACAGCAGACCGCTGGGTTTATTCACCACCATGATGTGCTGATCCTGATACAGAATGTGCAACCAGGGATCGGTAGGCGGATTATAGGGTTCCATTCACGCTCCAAAATACGCAAAAACAGGGACGTCGTTGCTGTTTGATCGAGATACACGGGCCTATCACGGGGCGAGGTGTTCCTGCGGAAACCTCATCCCCGTGCTTTCCCTAATATGCTGCTATCCGTACGCTGAAAAACCTGGCTGCCCATACTACGCATAACGCATAGGACGGGCGGCACATTACTGATGCGTCACCACGACCAGACGGATCGCATCCAGACGCCAGTTGGCTTCGTGCAGATTGCTCAGCACCTGCTCACGCTGATTTTCCAGTGCGGTCAGCTCATCTTCACGAATGTTTGGATTGACGGCTTTCAGCGCCTCCAAACGTTCCAACTCGCGGCGCAGTTGCAGATCGGCCTGCTGTTGGGCTTCGGTGATGAGCTGGCGCGCCTGCGTTTCCACTAGCGCTTCCGCCTGTTGCAACATGGCGTGAACATCGGATTGCACTGCATTCACCAGCTTGCTGGAAGTATGACGGTTTACCGCGTTGAGCTGACGGTTGAAGCTCTCAAACTCAACCTGTGCTGCCAGATTCGTGCCTTTACGATCCATCAGCAGGCGAACCGGCGTGGGTGGTAGGAAGCGAGTCAGTTGCAAGTGTTTTGGTGCCTGAGCTTCCACAACGTAAACCAGTTCAGCCAGCAACGTGCCGACCGGCAGCGCTTTATTTTTCAGCAAAGAAACCGCACAACTTCCGGTATCACCGGACAGCACTAGATCGAGCCCGTTACGGATGAGCGGGTGTTCCCAACTGATAAACTGTGCGTCTTCGCGGGAGAGTGCCTGATCGCGATCGAAAGTGATCGTACAACCGTCCTGCGGCAGACCAGGGAAGTCCGGCACCAGCATATGATCGGATGGCGTCAGAATGATCAGGTTATCGCTGCGATCTTCCTGATTGATGCCAACGATATCAAACAGATTCAGAGCAAATGTCACCAGATTGACGTCATTATCCTGTTCGGCAATCGCCTGTGCCAACAGCTGAGCTTGTTCGCCACCGTTAGAATGCATTTCCAGCAGGCGATCGCGACCTTGTTCAAGCTGCTGCTTCAGGCTGTCGTGCTGTTGGCGGCAGGTATGGATAAACTCATCCAGTCCCTGTTGTTCACCAACGGTCGTCAATCGCTCGATCAACTGCGTATGGTGGGCATCATAGATGGTGCGGCCTGTCGGACAGGTGTGCTCAAACGCATCCAGCCCTTCGTGATACCAGCGTACCAACAAGGCCTGCGCAGTGTTTTCCAGATAGGGCACCAGAATCTGAATTTCTCTGGCCTGCCCGATACGGTCCAGACGACCAATACGCTGTTCCAGCAGATCGGGGTTGAACGGCAGATCGAACATTACTAAATGGCTAGCAAACTGGAAGTTACGGCCTTCCGAGCCAATCTCTGAACAGATCAGCACCTGTGCGCCTTCTTCTTCAGACGCAAAATAGGCGGCGGCGCGGTCACGTTCCAGAATCGACAACCCTTCGTGGAAGACGGCGGCGCGGATCGCTTCACGCGTGCGCAGCACTTGCTCCAACTGGAGCGCTGTCGCTGCCTGTGCGCAGATCACCAACACTTTTTCATCACGGTTGGCGGTCAGGTAGTTCAGCAGCCATTCCACGCGCGGATCGAAGTTCCACCAGGTGGCATCGTCCCCTTCGAGCTGTTGATAAATTTGTTCCGGGTACAGCATGTCGCGCGCGCGGGTTTCCAGCGGCTTATTCGCATTCATAATGCCAGAAACTTTGATTGCTGTTTGATACTGCGCTGGCAGCGGCAGGCGGATTTGATGCAGGACACGCTGCGGGAAGCCTTTAACGCCTTGGCGCGTATTGCGGAACAACACGCGGCTGGTGCCGTGGCGATCCATCAGCATGGTGATCAGTTCCTGACGCGCCTTCTGATTGTCATCGCTGTCGCTATTGATGGCTTTCAGCAACGGCTCGACGTCCTGTTCACCCAGCAGATCGCTCAGCGCATTCAGTTCAGCCGTTTGGGCTTTTTCGCCTGCTAATAACAGTGTGACGGCGTCGGCGACTGGGCGGTACTGCTGCTGTTCGGCAACGAATTCCTGATAGTCGTGGAAACGGTTGGGATCGAGCAGGCGTAAGCGCGCAAAGTGGCTCTGTTGGCCGAGCTGTTCCGGCGTTGCGGTTAATAGCAGAACGGCGGGGGTGGCGCGTGCCAGTGTTTCAATGGCCTGATATTCCGGGCTGGGGCTTTCTTCACTCCAAACCAGATGATGGGCTTCATCAACCACCAGCAGATCCCAGTCGGCGTTGACTAACTGGGCAAAACGCTGGGCGCTGCGTTGAACAAATCCCAGCGAGCAGATCACCAACTGTTCGGTTTCAAACGGATTACTGCTGTCCAGCTTGGCTTCGGCATAGCGCCCGTCGTCAAACAGTGAGAACAGCAGGTTAAAGCGGCGCAGCATTTCGACCAGCCACTGATGTTGCAGGGTTTCCGGTACGACAATCAGCACGCGACTGGCACGACCCGCCAGCAACTGCTGGTGGATGATCATACCAGCTTCAATGGTTTTCCCCAGACCAACTTCGTCCGCCAGCAAAACGCGTGGTGCGTGGCGTTGGCCGACTTCATGCGCGATGTGAAGCTGATGGGGGATAAGGCTGGCACGCATGCCGCGCAAACCGCCCCATTGTTGCAGTGCCTGCTCGTTCTGATGCTTGCGGGCGCGATAGCGCAGGGCAAAGCGATCCATACGATCAATCTGTCCGGCGAACAGGCGGTCTTGCGGTTTGTTGAACGTCAGTTTGCTGTCCAGAAAGACTTCGCGCAGTTCCGCCGGTGTTTCATCGTCCAGGCGTTGGCCGCAATACACCAGCAACCCTTTTTCTTCTCGCACGTCATCAACCTTGAGCTGCCAGCCTTCATGGCTGGTGACGGTGTCGCCGGGATTGAACATCACGCGGGTGATGGGGGCGTCACTGCGGGAATAAAGTCGGTTTTCACCGCTGGCAGGGAAAAGCAGCGTTATCATACGCGTATTGACGGCAACAACCGTTCCCAGTCCAAGTTCGCTTTCCGTATCGCTGATCCAGCGCTGACCAAGTGTAAAAGGCATAAATTCTTAGCTCGATGTCGTTTGTGTCGGGGGAATGTCTGATTACATTATCGGGTGCCAATAATGCTGCTGATGCAAATTCAGAAAGGGCGTTATGGTAATGGATGATGGCGCGTTCGTCACCTCTCAAACTTGCTGTACTGTGAATTAACCGCTTTCATTTAAGATCATCCCATCCAGGCATTTAAAATAATCCCATCTGACCTGTCACCAGTGTAGCAAAATCGTCATGAAGGAAAGGAAGAATGGCGTCCGCGACGGGCTGGAGCTGACGTTCTACATAATGCTGGTAATCCAGATGTGAATGCTGGGTTTCCAGCGGCTCAGGGCCATTGACGGTCATCACATAGCTGATCCAGCCACCGTTTTGGTATTGCAGCGGCCGCCCTTGCTGGCGGTTATAGTCATCGGCGATTTTCGCGGCTCTGGCGTGTGGCGGCACGTTGCGCTGATAATCATCAAGCTTGCGACGCAGCCGTTTACGGTAGATCAGCAGATCGTCAAAATCACCGTTAAGAGTATGGTCGACATAATCCCGCAGCCAGTCTTGATAAGGCTGCTTTTGAAAAATCAGCAGATAGAGTTGTTGTTGAAATTGCTGTGCCAGCGGCGTCCAGTCGGTACGCACGGTTTCCAGTCCTTTGAACACCATCTTTTCGCCTTGTGGCGTGTCAATCAAGCCAGCATAGCGTTTTTTACTGCCTTGTTCCGCGCCGCGAATGGTTGGCATCAGGAAGCGGCGAAAATGCGTTTCAAACTCCAGCTCCAGCGCACTGGTTAACTGCTGAGTATCTTGCAAATGCTGTGTCCACCACTGATTAACGTGTTGCACCAGTGATTTTCCAATCTTTGCGGCTTCCTCTTCGCTATGTGCGTGCTTAAGCCAGACGAACGTGGAGTCGGTATCGCCATAAATCACCTGATAGCCTTGTTCTTCGATCAGCTCACGCGTTTTACGCATGATCTCATGGCCGCGTAGGGTGATAGAGGAGGCGAGGCGCGGATCGAAGAAGCGGCAGCCTGTGGCACCCAGAACACCGTAAAAGGCATTCATGATGATCTTCAACGCCTGTGATAGCGGCTTATTGTTGGTGCGCTTCGCTGCTTCACGCCCTTGCCAGATTTGCTCGACAATCGCAGGTAAACAGTGCTGTTCGCGGGAGAACCATGCCCCGCGAAAACCGGAGACGGCATGCTGAGCGTCTGGGTTCTGTGTTCCTACCGCCAGTCCGACTGGGTCGATCAGAAAGGTGCGTATAATCGAGGGGTAGAGGCTCTTGTAATCCAGTACTAAGACCGAATCATATAGGCCGGGACGCGAATCCATCACAAACCCGCCAGGGCTGGCTTCAAGTGCGACTTCGCCCAGATTAGGGGCGACATAACCCATGCGGTGCATGCGTGGTAAATAAAGGTGGGAAAATGCCGCGACGGAGCCGCCGCTGCGGTCTGCCGCCAGCCCAGTGACGCTAGAACGTTCCAGTAAGAAAGGCAACAGCTCGGTCTTGTCGAAAATACGCGTGACTAATTCGCAATCTTGCAGATTATAGCGAGCGAGTGCGGGCTTATCTTCGGCAAAGCGGCGGTCAATTTCATCCATCCGCTGATAGGGTGTATCGATGGCTTTGCCTTCTCCCAGCAGCGACTGCGCGACAAACTCCAGACTGAATGAGGCAAAATTCCACGTTGCAGATTTGAGCGCTTCAATGCCGTCAATAATCAGACGGCCGGTTGCGCTAGCAAAGAAATGTCCCTGCTTAAAGCCGTGTTCCCGCCACTCCAGTGCGTGTCCATTACGCCCCAACTGGAGCGGAATGTTGTAGCGCTCGGCATGTTTCTGCAAAACGCGCAGGTCAAACTGCACCAGATTCCAGCCGATGATGGCATCGGGATCGTGCTGTTGCATCCAGGTGTTCAGTTTTTCCAGCAGTAGCGGACGGCTGGCGACGTATTCAAGCGTGAAATCATCGTTTTCGGCAGGCGTACCGTTCGGCGGGCCGAGCATGTAAACCTGGCGCTGTCCGCAGCCTTCCAGCCCAATGCAGTAAAGCTCGCCGTGGCGGGTGGTTTCGATATCCAGCGACACCAGCCTGAGCGTCGGGCGATAGTCGGGATTGGGTTTCATGCGAGCCTGCGTCAGCAGATTACCTGACGTAGGTGTGCCACTCAGCCACACGGGTGCGGTGATAAAGCGTTCCATCAGAAAGCGTTCCGGTGGGCGAATATCCGCTTCGTAGATCTGAACACCGCCTTCACGTAGCAACTTTTCCAACCGCATCAGCTGCCGGTATTGTGGGCAATACAGTCCCAACAGCGGTTGATGATGGAAATCCTGCATGGCGAGCGGCTTTAACTGCCAGCGTTTTTCCTGCTGTAAGAGTGTTCTTGCGCGGGCTTCCTGCTGTGCAGGAATAAAGGCAATGGCCTCTTGTATCGGCAGCCGTGCGAGCAGCGGGCCCTCATCGGTAGCCAGCCAAAATTCAACCTGCGTGCCTGCTGGCGTATCGTTCCAGTGGCGGGTCAGTAGAAACCCCTGACGAACCTGAGTCACTAAGCGGCCTTTTATAGCAAGCGAGATAAGGGAGGAGAGTAATACTAAGTATGGTTATTTATACAGGTAATGTCCAGAGACATCACCTGTATAAAAGACAGAGGGAAATTGGGGTTAATATTCGTCGTGTACGGCAGAAACCACGCGGTTACGGCCTTCCTGCTTGGCTTGATACAGGGCTTTATCTGCCAGCTTGAAAGTATGTTCGATTGATACATCGCTGACGGCCGGTTGCCACAGCGCTACACCCAATGAGATCGTAACACTTCCCACAACAGGAATGGTTGATTCCTGTGTGCGTTGCCGCAGCCGTTCGGCAATGTCGAGTGCCATATCCAGCGTGGTTTCTGGCAGCAGTATCAGGAACTCCTCGCCGCCGCTGCGGCACAGAATATCGGAATCGCGCGAGTTGGTACGAATCAACTGCGACAAATAACGAATGACGTTGTCCCCCACGTCGTGCCCGTGGGTATCATTGATGCGTTTGAAGCGGTCGATATCCAGTGCGATGACGGCAAAGCTTTTCTGCCCCATTTGCCAATAGCGGAGAGCGCTATCCAATCCACGACGATTGAGCAGTTCGGTCATCGGGTCTGAGTGTGCCTCAGAGCGTAATTTACCGATCTTACGCTGGAGTAAATCGATACCCAGTAACATCGCCTGTTTGAGCTGTGAGGCTTCAAAATACCAGGAATGGATATTTCTAATATCGTCGGAAACGTCCGTCGCATCCATCTTATTGGCGCTGCGTGCCAATAGCCAAAGCGGCTGCGCGATGAGCCGGGCAAGTAGCCAGACGCAGAATATGGTTAAAAGCGCTAGCGGGAGCGTGTGGCGCAGAACGTTCAGCATCAGGCCATCCAGTGGTTTCAGCGTAATTTCTGTCGGGCGTAGAGCCACAATCTCCCACTGTGAGGTGGATTCAACGGCATAGCCCGCGAGCATTTTTTCACCCAGATAGTTCACCATATGCTGGCTGCCATTATCTTCGTGTAGCGCGTCGATCTTCAGGTTATTGGTTTCTGTTTTGCCAATGCGCTCTATATCGCGGTGATACAGCATTTTTTTGTTTTTATCAGTGACGTAGATATAAGAGCCGTCGCGGTAATAGTGTTTATCTAATAGCGTATTGAGAACGCTAGGCTGCTTAAGATAAATCGATCCGCCAACAAAGCCTTTGTATCGCCCATCCCGAGTGAAAATTGGTGTAGATATCAGCACGATGAAGTTATTGGCGGCAGACATATAGGGTTGGCTAATGAGAGGCCGCTTTTCTTTCAAGGCTTCGAGTGCACCGTCTGTTGTCAGGCTTTTCCCGATTAACTGAAAGGTATCGGGTGATGTGGCTCTGATGATACCTTTTTCATCGGCAATGACGACAGAGTTGAAATTGCTGGTCTGCAGCCGCAGGCGGTCAGCTTCTTTAAACAGACTGACCTTATCATCCATCAGGGGGGCGACAATATTTGCACTGTAGGCTAACTGCTGCTGTGATTCTTTAAAGAAAGAATGGGTCATTGCTGTGAGCTTGGTGGCGTAAACGCGATTGGCCTCAAGCGTGTTATCAATCAGAAGCTCTCGTTGGACGCGATAGCTGGCATAAAAGCTGTTTGCCAGCGTCACCAATGCGCTTGCCACTGCCAGTAATAGGATAAGGCGTCGTAATCCGAAATGTTTGAGTAGTTTAAAAAACATAGTGGCAGTGCGGTACAGTGGCAAAAAATGACCGCTATCATAAGTGTAGATGCCCGTCGGTGCAAAAGAATTGACCAGAAAAATACATTACTGAAGTAGGGCTAACGGCTTGAATTAGAAAATGATATTACATGCCTCTTTATAAGACGAATAGTTGATATTTATCAAAACGCATGGGGTCTTTTGTCTGAAACACAGAGCGTGTTTCAACCCTGGATAGATAAATCGCGCTACATATTTTCAGCAGGATATTGCTGGGCTTTTACATTAACCACATCGGATGAAGCGGAAAAATCAGGAGTTGACGGCTTCTGCTATGATCCAGACAATCCTTGTTTTTATAAAGTACGGGTAGGTTTTATGGAAGCGTGGCTGGATCATCTGGTTACTCAATCACTCGCGTATTCACTGATCGCCGTCATGCTGGTTGCCTTTCTGGAATCTCTGGCTCTGGTGGGGCTGCTGCTGCCGGGCACTGTGATGATGGCAACGCTGGGGGCGCTGATCGGCAGCGGACAAATGGGGCTGTATCCAGCGTGGGCGGCTGGAATTATCGGTTGCCTTCTAGGGGACTGGATTTCTTATTTTATTGGCATGCGTTTCAAAGCGCCGCTGCATAATTGGTCTTTCCTGAAAAAGTATCAGGCGTTACTGAACAAAACCGAATATGCCCTGTATCAACACCCGATGCCGACAATATTGATCGGGCGTTTTGTTGGTCCAACGCGGCCATTAATCCCGATGGTGGCGGGAATGCTGGGGTTGCCGCCGTATAAATTCGCGGTGCCGAATATCATCGGCTGCCTGCTGTGGCCACCGGCCTATTTCTTACCCGGTATTCTGGCTGGGGTGGCGATTGATATTCCTGCTGGGACGAACAGCGCGGGCTTTAAGTGGTTATTGTTGGCAACCGCCATCGTGGTGTGGGTCGCAGGCTGGTTAAACTGGCGTTGGTGGCGCAGCGATCAGCGTAAACAGCAAGATTGGTTTAGCAAAAAGCTACCGCTTAGACGTCTGCGTTGGGTGGCTCCCGTGGTATCTGTGGCGGCGGTTGCATCGTTGATCGTGCTGATTCAGCACCCGCTGATGCCGGTTTACCGTCATCTGTTATGGCAGGTGTTAAACGGGTGAGAGTGGGCAGGCCGGGCAAGACCCCGGCCACGCCATCTAGCAGTAAAACTCGGCGACCTGCTCGAAAATACGCATTTCTTCCCCGTGACGACGCACCTGAAGGACGTCTTCCAGTTTTTCCACCTGACTGATCATCTGCTGTAGTCGCTGGTCATCTTTGACGAGTAGCCAGATTCGGCTTTCTTCACCGTTTGCCAGTGGCATACAGAGAATGCCTTCCACGTTAAATGCCCGGCGGGCAAACAGACCACAAACGTGTGACATCACGCCGGGATGGTTGCGTACAGAGAGTTCTAGCGTGACCTGATTTGACGTTGGTTGAGTTTGCATAGTCATTAATCTCCGATCATATCGATGTTCGCTGCGCCCGGTGGCACGATGGGGAAAACTTTTTCATTGGCGTCAATACGTACGTGGATTAACGCCGGGCCCGGCTGGTTAAGCGCTTCTTTCAACGCGGCTTGCGGGTCGGTTGCTGCATTCAGATCGCAGGTTGCAAAGCCGAAACCTGCGGCAATCGCGAGAAAATTGGTGTTGTAGCGGTAATCGGCGGCGAAGATGCGCTGCTGGAAAAACATATCCTGCTGCTGGTGGACCAGACCAAGCGACTGGTTGTTCATCAGGACGATTTTTACATTGAGTCCTTCTTCCGCTGCGGTCGCCATTTCCTGAATATTCATCATCAGGCTGCCATCACCCGAGAAACACACCACGGTACGATCGGGTTCAGCCAGCGCTGCACCAATCGCCGCAGGCAAGCCAAAGCCCATCGTGCCAAATCCGCCGGATGTCAGCCACTGGCGCGGACGACGCAATGGATAAGACTGAGCGACCCACATCTGGTGTTGACCAACATCAGTCGTGATGATGGCATCATCCGTCAGCGCCTGCGCCGTAGCCTGAACCAGACCATAATGGCTTAACGGATCGTCAGCATTCGGCATGCTGAAGGGGAATTCTTGTTGCAGCCCGCTAACGGTTGCACGCCATACGTCACGCTGCTGTGGGGTGATGTGTGGCAGCAGATGATCCAGTGCCTCAGCGACATCCGCATTGATCGCTACGTGCGGCTGGCGGATCTTGCCCAACTCGGCCGGATCAATATCGATGTGAATGATGCTGGCCTGTGGGCAGAACTGTTCCGCTTTACCAATGGCACGATCGTCAAAACGCGCACCCAGCACAATTAACAAATCCGCCTGTTCTAAGATCAGATTGGTTGATCGTGCGGCGTGCATCCCCAACATACCGAGCGACAGGGGATGATCGACTGGCATGGCACCCAAGGCCATCAGCGTCATGGTGGTTGGCAGGTTAGCGCGTTCTGCCAGTTGAACCGCCTGTTCGTGTGCGACACCGCTAATAATTCCGCCACCCAAATAGAGAATCGGACGCTGAGCTGCGTTAATCATAGCCGCAGCCCGTTCAATGTCCTGTTGGGCAACAGTGGGTGGCGTATCGAGAGGGAAAATGCCCAGCAGTTCGCTCAGTTCAATGGTCGCGTTCTGAATATCTTTTGGAATATCGATCCACACGGGGCCGGGACGACCCGATTGTGCGATACGGAAGGCCTCTGGGATCACGCGCGGCAGTTCGTTGATATCACGAACCAGATAGTTATGTTTGGTGACGGGAATGGAGATGCCGTAAGTGTCGACTTCCTGAAATGCATCGGTACCGATCATGCTAGAAGGCACCTGACCGGTAATACATACCAGCGGGATTGAATCCAGTTTGGCGTCGGCGATGGCGGTAATCAGGTTGGTCGCCCCTGGTCCGCTGGACGCCATACAAACCGCGGCGCGTCCGCTGGCTCGCGCCATGCCTTGTGCCATAAACCCCGCACCTTGCTCGTGGCGGGCAAGAACATGGCGGATAGTCTGACTTTGGCTCAGAGCATCATATAACGGCAGTGCTGCGCCGCCGGGGATGCCCGCTACGGTGGTGATACCCTGCTGTTCGAGCAGCCGAACAATTAACTGAGCGCCTGTATAACGCATGCTTACATCCTTCATCAGGGCCGGTGCGGTGTCGGAGCGGGGAGGGTAGAAACAAGAAACCCCGCTCGGCTGGCGCCGGCGGGGTTTGAGAATCTTCGATTCGGAACCCGTTACGGCGCGCTGCCGACGACGACCACGACGACCACGCGCACGACGACGACCGCGTCAACATGCGCGGTGTTTAGTAGTGCTGAAGTGGAAGAAGAGTAGTGCGTCACGGGAATCCTAATTTATGTTCGGGTTATTTACATTCGGGCGCTTTATGGTTGAGCGTTGTGTTCGAATGAGTAATCAATCGCCAATCCATATAAGCACAGCAGTACAAAAAGACACAATACCTACAAGGGATAAAAACGGAATATGTCGAATTGGTCACAATATATTGATATTTCACTGCGCGATTACCGCTTAAGTTTTCATCTAAAAGCCGGAGAATCGTGACTGTTTTCACAACTGGAACACGGTTTCAATGTTATAAAATATCAAATAATCATTGAGATAGTGGGGTAGCAATAAATGAGTATCTCCCGAACGATGGGAAAAGGCGCGCTAAGCGGTATTTTGCTGATGGCGATGGGGATAAGCCAGGCGATGGCCTGTCAGGCTGGCCCTGCCAACGAGTGGATGCGGGGTATTGAACAGCAGCGTCAGGCGGATTTGGGTAATGGCTGCTACCTCAACCCTATCATTGCGGGCGATCATCCCGACCCTACGATTATCAAAGATGGGGAGGATTACTACATGACGTTCTCGTCATTTGACGATATCCCCGGACTGTTAATTTGGCACTCGCGCGATTTGGTGAACTGGCAGCCGCTTGGCCCCGCGATAACGACGCCCGTTGACGCGATTTGGGCTCCAGATCTAGTGAAGTACAACGATAAATATTACCTCTACTTCACGACGAACCGGATTATCGATGCTAAAGGGACGAAAAAGAAAACGCTGTATGTAATTACTGCCGATGATATTCGCGGCCCGTGGACGCCGCCGAAAGATACCGGCCTGAAAAATCCGGCCAGCGATCCCGGACATGTGGTGGGAGAAGACGGTAAGCGTTACATCTTTATGTCTGGCGGCAATCGTGTGCAGTTAACGGATGACGGGCTGTCGACGGTCGGTGAAATGGAGGTGGTCTATCAGGGATGGCAGTACCCAGAAGAGTGGGATGTGGAAAGCTTCTCGCAGGAAGGGCCGAAGATGCTGCGCCACGGCGATTACTTCTACATGGTGCTGGCGGAAGGCGGCACGGCTGGGCCACCAACGGGACACATGGTGATTGCTGCTCGATCGAAGTCGATCAACGGGCCGTGGGAAAACTCACCGCATAATCCGATTATTCGCACGCAGGATCGTTCAGATAAGTGGTGGTCGCGCGGTCACGCGACACTGATCGAAGGGCCTGATAAAAACTGGTACATGGTGTATCACGGTTATGAAAACGGCTTTATGACGCTGGGACGGCAGGCGATGCTGGAGCCAATTGTCTGGGGCGATGACGGTTGGTTTACCTCTGCTGGATTCGATACTGGCAAACCGATTCGTAAACCGGAAGGTGGCGAGGCGGTGCCTCATGGTATCGGCTGGTCCGATAGTTTTACCGACGAGAAATTTCCAGCCCGCTGGCATTTCTACCGTGCCAATGCGGAAGAGCTAAAGCGGGTTACGCTCACCGACGGCAAGTTGCACCTGAAAGCAAAAGGAACATCGCCAAAAGACAGCGCACCGCTGACGATGATCCCCGGCGATCAGGCTTACCAAATTGAAGTCACGGCGAATTTCGCCCCCGGAGCACAGGCTGGTTTGCTGTTGTTCTACAATGCGAAACTTTACGTCGGGCTGTCGTTTAATCAGGATGGTACGGTGATGCACCGCTATGGGCTGGAAAGGGCGGAGAAGAAACTGCCGCACATTGCGGGCAATGAGGTGCAAATTCGGATGAAAAATGATCGTCATATCGTGACGTTTTACACCCGAACCTCTGATCAGGAACCGTGGAAGAAATATCCGGTGCAGATGGAAGTGTCTGGCTACCATCACAACGTGGCGTACGACTTCCTCAGTTTGCGGCCAGCGTTGTATGCGTCGGGCGAAGGCGAGGTCACGTTCAGTAACCTGCGCTATCAGGCTCTGCCTTAACTTCTCAACTCGAAGACGGGCGTGAAATTCCCAGGATGGCGGCAGCATCGGCGCTGCCATCCTGTAACGCCTGAGTCGGCCCATCATAATAAATTTTCCCGTCTACGATCAGTACCGTACGTTTTGCGATCCGCATGGCATCATCCAGATTGTGGGACACCATCAGCAGCGTAAACTGGCGTTCCTCACACACGCTTTCAACCAGATCGAGCATCTCCTGACGTAGTGCGGGATCGAGTGCCGAAAACGGTTCATCCAACAGCAGAATGGGCTGGTGACGCACCAGACAGCGTGCTAATGCCGCGCGCTGACGCTGTCCGCCGGACACCTGCGAGGGCAGACGATCCAGAAGATCGGTTAATCCGACCCTGTCGGCAATTTGCCGCAGCGTTTCGCGCTGTGCCGCATTGAGCCGCAGACCAGGGTGCAACCCCAGCGCGATGTTCTGCCCAATCGTCAGGTGAGGAAACAGGTTATTTTCCTGAAACAGAATCGAAACCGGCCGTTTGGCTGGGGGCGTCTCGCGGTGAGATTCGCCGTTAAGCCTCAATTCGCCGCTGTCTGCCATCAGGAAGCCAGCCACCAGATTTAACAGCGTGCTTTTCCCCGCGCCGCTGGGGCCGAGGATGGCGATGCGCTCTCCCGGTTTGACGTGAAAATCAAAACGCATGGGTAAGTGCTGATAGAAGTAGGTCAATTTCTCAAGCGCGATCATGACGGCCTGCCAGTTTCTCAATCAGGGTAAATAACATAAAGCACAGCAGCATCAACAACAGTGCCGTGACTGCGCCGTCGGCGCTGCGATAGGAGCCAATTTGCTGGTACAGGTAGAACGGCAGCGTGCGGAATTGCTCATTGCCGAATAGCGCGATAACGCCGAAATCCCCGATCGACAGCACGCAGGCAAAGGCTAACGCTTGTGCGAGCGGCTGTTTCAGCGCGGCGAGTTCGATCAACTTCAATCGCTGCCAGCCGCGAATATCCAGTGAAATACAAAGCCGGTTGTAGCGCTCAGCAACGTCCAACATGGGGTTTTCCAGCACCTTAATGGCATACGGAATTGCCATCAGCGCATTCGTGAACACGACCAGCGCGTAGGGGGATTGCGGCAACCCGATGCTGTTATTCAGCAACAGGAAAAAGCCGGTTGCCAGCACAATACCCGGCATGGCGAGGATGAGCATACCGCTCAGGTTCATCAACTGCCCGTAGAGTGGCTTCTGGCGTAACTTGAGTTCGCGACTGCTCCAAAGCAGCATCATGGTCAGCACCAGACAGAGTAATCCTGCGCCTAAGGCAATGCGTAGCGAGGTAAACAGCGTTTGCCAGAGCACAGGCTGTTGCAGCACGGAAACCAATGAGCGGTTCACGCCATCAACGACCACGGCCAGCAAGGGGGGAACAACCAATAACAACAGTGCGCCGATCAGCAGGCTGTCAGTAAGACGGCTTAAGGCGCTATCCTGCGGGTTACGCCAGGCAAGCTGCTGCGTACTGCCGACAGGCAAAATACTCCCCAACCGCTGGCTCAACAGCACCAAACCGAGACAACAGACCATCTGAATTAATGCCAGCAGTGCCGCGCGTGCCGGATCGTAATCAAAGCTCAATGCCTGATAGATAGCCAGTTCAATCGTGGTCGCCTGCGGACCACCGCCTAGCGACAGAACGGTGGCAAAACTGGCAAAGCAGAGCATAAAAATCAGCGCGCCAGTGGGTAAAATCTGCCTGCGCAGCGCAGGCCATTCCAACAGACGGAAATGCTGCCAGCTGTTCATGCCCAGATTGGCGGCTAACTGACGCTGCTCGGTGGCAATGCCTTCCAGTGACTGCAACAACAGCCGAGTTGCCAGCGGCAGATTGAAGAACACATGCGCCAGCAGGATGCCTTGCAATCCATAGGGCGAAAAGGTGTATTTCAGGTCAAGCCAGCCCAGCGCAGAGGCCAGCCAGCCTTGTCGGCCATACACGCTGAGCAGGCCAAAAACGGCGACCAGTACGGGCAGCACTAGCGTCATTGCGCACAGGCGCAGTAGCCAGCGGTGGCCGGGGAAGCGCCGTCGATACAGCGCTCTGGCAAGAAAAATCGCCGGAACGGTAGAAAATAGCGCAGAGAGAAAGGCCTGCCAGAAGGTAAACCGAATGACATGCCAGAGATAGCTGTCATGCCATAGCGTGCGCCACTGGCTTTCTGGCGCCTGTATCCACAGTGCACCAAAAGCCAGTACGGCAACGGAAATTAACAGCGTGGTGGCCAGTAGCCCTGGCCACAGACGTCCGCCGATCAGTGGCTGACGGCGCGTTGCCATGCCTGAATCCACTGCGTCCTTTGGTCGGCAACATCCTGCGCGCTGAACTGCATGGCTTTCTCAGGAACCGTGAGCGTCGCGAAGCCTGCTGGCAGTTCGGTTTTAATGGCCGGATACATCCAGTTGGTGGTGGGAATAGCCTGCTGGAAGGTTGGGCTCAGGATGAACTGCATAAAGCGTTTTGCCAGCTCGGGATTTTTGCTGGAAGCCAACTGTCCGGCGATTTCGATTTGCAGATAATGCCCTTCGCTAAAGGTGGCTGCCGCGTAGTTGTCTTTCTTCTCTTCGATAATGTGATAGGCCGGTGACGTGGTATAGCTCAGCACCAGATCCGCTTCCCCTTTAAGGAACAGACCATAGGCTTCGCTCCAGCCTTTGGTCACGGTAACTGTTTTTTTCGCCAGCTTCTGCCAGGCTTGCGGCGCATCGTTGCCGTACACTTTCTGCATCCACAGCAGCAGACCTAACCCTGGCGTGCTGGTACGCGGGTCCTGATAGATCACTTTCCACGGTGCGTTGCTGTCCACCAGTTCATGCAGGCTTTTCGGTGGGTTCTTCAGCGTGTCTTTGTTATACACAAACGCGAAATAGCCGTAGTCGTAAGGGATGAACGTTTTATTGCTCCAGCCGCCCGGCACCGTGACGGCGCTGGTGTCCTGACCGTGTGGCGTAAACAGGCCAGTTTGCTCAGCAGCCTGCAACAGATTGTTGTCCAGCCCAAGAATGATGTCCGCTTTGCTGTTTTTGCCTTCCATACGCAGACGGTTCAGCAGCGATGCACCATCCTCCAGTGCGACGAAATTCAATTCGCACTCGCACTCTTTTTCAAACGCGGTCTTGATGACGGGGCCTGGGCCCCATTCTGAAGCGAATGAGTCATAGGTATAAACGGTAAGCGCGGGCTTGGCGAAGGCGGATGCTGAGAGCAGTAATAGACAAGGCAGGCTGGTTTTCAGCACGATGGCTGAACGATGTAATAATTGATTTAACACTTTGCACTCCTGAGAATCATAGGGTGGCAAAGGACTTCGAGGCAGCAATAAGCCGCACTCTCAAATCCCTTCGCCGGTATTAACCGGATCAGGTTCGACGGGTATCTTCTCAGCGAAAAATTTTCCGCACCCCGTTGAGAACGGCTCATTGTAAAGGGTTAAGTCGGGTAGCGAAAGGCTCTCCGTGTTCCGGCGACGCGAACCTGGCTTATATGCACACTTGGACGCCGCAGTACGTGCGCAATTTCGCTTAACGTGATGGCTGTTGTTGTCCTGTCTGTGGACATTCACCATTTCACGGCTTCCTTCTCGATTAGCGCGGTACACCAGTCGATAAAGGCGCGGATAGCTGGCGAGAGGTGGCGGCTTTGCGGGTAGAGGATGAAAATAGGTTCACGCGGTGCTTCGATATCAGGAAGCAGCCGGACAAGATGCCCATCAGAAAGTTGCTGGCGTACCATATAACTGGCAATGCGTAGTAGACCCAGACCCGCTACGCCAGCGGTGAGATAGGCATCGGTGTCATTTACGCTGATCTGTCCTGCTAGCGGAATCGCTACGGTGTGTGCCTCATCGTGAAACCCCCAGCTCGTCGAACGACCAGTCCGGCTGTGGATATACCCTACTGCGGTATGTTCTTTGAGCGAGTCCAACGTTGTGGGGTATCCATGCTGTTCGAGATAGCGTGGGGAAGCGCAGATAGTCCACTGGAACGTACCGAGGCGCCGTGCGACCAGCCGCGATAACGGCGGTTCTCCGGTTCTGATGACACAATCGATACCCTGCTGGACAATATCCACGGTGGCATCACCTAGGTGGAAGTCTAACCTTATTCCCGGATGACGTTTGCAGAAGTCGGGCAGTGCCGGGATAAGGAAATTTTTGACCAGAGAAGGTGTCGCCCCGATTCTGATCGTTCCCTGTAGTTCCTCCTTTTGCTGTGCCGTTACGCTTTCCGCCGCATGTACATCCCGTAAGATCGCTTTGCAACTGTCGTAATAGCGCAGGCCAACATCCGTAATACTGAGTGCTCGCGTTGTTCGGTTGAGTAACCGAGCGCCGAGATGTGATTCGAGTTCTTTGATGCTACGGGTGACGGTGGATGGCAGAACATGCAGGGTTTCCGCCGCTTTTTTGAAACTACCCGCATCGACCACACGGATAAATGTTTCCATGGCCTGAAACCGATCCATACGATGATGTCTCCCCATTTGCGATGAAACGTTGATAAGACGTACTGCCGTATTAGCAGCTATATCACCTTATCGTTTGATTTTTTCAAATTATGAAGTGATGTGGCTGAATCTTATCATCTGCACATTTTTGTATAACATGATACTCGAATTCTGAATGTCCTTATTCTGACAAGAATTATTAGACGTTGGGTCATGTTAGCACACTGAATGTATGGGGGCGTTTATCACTCCTATGATAGAGATAATTTGAAATTTTGAAGGAGTTAAGGCGTGAATGGCAGCGGAACAGTATTGAAAGATATTCTTGTACTTGGCGCAGGGCAACTCGGTATGGCGGTATTGCGTGCTCTTGCACCGCGTGCGCGAGCCTTGCCGTTGTCGGTTACGGTACTCGTCTCGCCGGATACCGTTAACGATCCGTCGGAGCAGGGTATGGCTACACTGACCGAACTTCGTGCATTAGGGGTTGACGTTATCGGGTTTGATCTGGCCTCTGATGAATACGCTCTGACGGAGCTTTTCAAGCATTATAAGACGGTATTGAACTGTTCGGGATTCGTAGCAGGGCCGGGCACTCAAATGAAAATAACCAGAGCGGTGTTGGCTGCCAACGTCGCGCGCTATTTCCCTTGGCAATTCGGTGTTGATTATGACGTCGTGGGTCGAAAAAGCGGCCATCCGGTTTTTGATGAACAGTACGACGTGAGACAGTTGCTACGTAGCCAACAGAGTACCGAATGGGTGATTGTTTCGACTGGTATGTTCACGAGTTTCCTGTTTGAGCCCGCCTTCGATGTGGTGGATCTGGAGCGCGGAATCCTTCACGGTCTGGGAAGTTGGGATACTAAAGTGACCGTGACGATCCCCGAAGACATTGGTTGGCTCACGACTGAAATCGTGCTGGCCGAACCACGATTGGCTAATGAGGTTGTCTACGTGGCAGGTGACACGATCTCATACGGGCAACTTGCCGATGTCGTTGAACGTATCACGGGGAAGATTTTTGAGAAGACACTATGGACTCTGGACAAATTGCGCAGGGATCTGAAGGTGGCTCCAGATGACGCAATGGCGCGCTATCGGGCCGCGTTTGCTTTGGGGGAGGGGATGTGGTGGGACAAATCCGGCACGTTCAATGAACGTAAGGGTTACGAGACGGTCGACGTCGAGCATTTCTTACGGATGCAGTTGCAAAAATAGGCAGAAACGTGCGGAGCGATTCAACGCGCCCCGCACTTTTTCCAAATGCAGTTAGTGTTCCGGCGGTGCAAACCAGGCGGATTTAAAATCAAACCAGCCCAGCATATTCATCCTGACGCCGCGCATGCTGCGCTGCCCTTGAAGTTGTAGCCAGTGATGCAATAACGGATGCAGTTGCCCACTCTTGATGAGTCTTTCACTCCATTCCGCCATCGGGAGCGTGTGATTACGCCACTGTTGTGCGTCTGTCGCTAGATCGTCATTCAGGCAATGCTGCACGAGTGGCAGCTCATAAAGCATGGCAAACAGAGAGAATTCGAGCGGCAGATAACAATTCAGGCTGCCAAACCAGATATCGCTTTCAGCATTGCCCTGATACCAGTCTTCGTAGCTGATAGTTTGAACGTGCAGAGTGACGCCCTGTTGTGCCAGCAGCGTGCGCATAATCTCGCTTAATATCCGGTACTCTGGGTGTTCCTGATAGAACGTGAGCGTGACGTCGGTTAGCCCATCGGGAATGGGCTGTGGCGTATCGGGATGATGGTGGTGCCAGCGCGGCAGTAGGCTATAGGCGGGCGACCAGTCGCGCTGGTTGCTGGTATTGGCGTGGCTGAGTAGCGAAATAGGGTTAAATACCTGTCTGAGCCACTGCAGCGCTTCTGGACGCTGGTTCAGCGGCGAGCGTTTGTCGAATAACAGGAAATAACCCCCTTCTTCCATTCGGCTTTCCAACTGCTCATGGTGAGAATCATCAGACTGGAATTGGACAGACACCGGCATTTCTTCCGGCTCGTCCGGCAAGACCCAAATGTTGACCTCATCAATCAGCGCCCGATAGCCAAAATAATCATCGAAGGCACAAATTTTCAACTGGTTGCTGTTGTTGCGTACCACCGCGTAAGGCCCGGTGCCAATCGGGTGTTGGGCGAAATTCGGCAGCGTTTGCCACTCCTGCGGCAAAATCATGGCGTGCACGCTGGCCAAGAGCCACGGCAGCCATTTATCTGGGGTGCTCAGCCTGATATCAATCACAAACGGCATCGGTGAGGTCACGGTTTCAATGTGAGAGAACAGCGGGAGCGGAGTGAGCCGTGATAATGATGTGGTGATATCGTCCATCGTGAGTTCACGACCGTGATGAAAACGGATGGCCGGACGTAGATAAAAGCGCCAGTGCAGGGGAGATAAACTCTGCCAGTGATGAGCTAAATCGGGTTTCAGTTCCCCATTTTCCTCATTTATATTGGTCAGCCCGCTGAAAATTTGCCGTGCAATATGCATTTCCGAGCGTCGTAGTGCTGAACTGGGCAGTAAATTGCGTAATGGGCGGTAATAGAGAATACGAAGAATGTGCTTTCCCTGCCGGAAACTCCGCCCAAGGTGAGCTAATAGCATCTGGCGCACGGCTTCTTTGTCACCGACCAACTGCACCAACTGCTCAATGCGATCCTGTTCTAGCAAATCTTCGGCACGCTGTTGTTGTAGGGCTAATCCGGTATACACAAAGGAGAGTTGCGAGCGTTTTCCTCTTCCCGCTTCTGCCTGCCAGATGAGCCAGCCAGCCTGCTGCATCGCATTCAGCAATGAACGAATATGGCGGCGTGAGCAGTTCAGTACCCCCGTTAGCTCTTGCAGCGTGGTGTCGACGGTTTGTCCCTGAAAGTGTTGCCACAGGCGGATGAACTGTTGTTGCAATCGAGGCGAAGACATAAAAGAGGAACTCCCTGCACTAAAGCCATCAATTTATCTTTCCCTATATTACGTCGATACTTTCTAACAAGGAAAGAGAGGAGGTGGCTCATGACAATTTCCCGTTTGTCCCAGTTCTATCGAACCTACTTATCGACTTGTAAAGCGAAGTGGTTGCGATGGATGTCTACCCAACAGCGCGTTGCATTATTGCAGCAGGCGACGCAGTGGCACCTGAACGAAATGTCCGACGATGAATACCGTCATTGGCTCTAGGTGGTGCTAGGAAATGTATTCTGAGTAATGGTGATGTTTCACCAACCAGCGAGTTTTCTCGCTGGTTTTTTTTATGGTGCAGATCTGCTTACCGCGTTTGGGTTGTCGCTGATGGTTTGAGTGATGAAAGGGATCCGCTTAGAAGCCATCAAGCAGGAAATCAACGGCGTCTTTGATTGTTTTTCGGTACATCTGCGCATCCATAACTTCATGACCACATTGCGAGCGGCGGACGCTCGCCATTTCATGGGTCATTATCAGATAGTCATCGCCTTCGACAGTGATTATCGGCGTTAGCCTTCGGGCTGGTGCCTTGGTAATTTTGTTCAGTGGAAATAAAGGTATCACCAGTCGGGTATGTAATTCCCCGATGATGTCACTTTGGACATTGAGCAGGTAGGGGTATGAGTTGCTGTTACCGTTATTACGGTAAATTTTATATTGCATGCTTAAAACGTCCTGTCATCGTCGGACAATAGGCCGTGTTTATCTGTAATGTGGTTTAGTTCCTGCAATGCTTTTTGGTTCTGTTGCTTCCATTTTTCTCCCTCTGAAAGGCGAATTTCTCTCTTCAGCGCTTCGGTGAGTATTGCGGATAGATTAATTCCGGCTTCACGTGCCTGCTGAAGCAACATGGGTTCCAGTGTCACACTGACTGTTTTTTTATGACGAACACTTGTTACGGGCATAGTGCCTCCAAAAAATTACACGTGTAATAGCACGTGTAATGATTATGCGTTTGGTTCTGTCATATCGCAACCCTTGTGAGAATGAAATATACCCGCTTATTTCTCTGAAAATTAAACGACGTGATGAGTTTGCGTGCGGTTTCGCAAAAGCAGGTTGAGAAGAAGAGAGGAAGTCTGCCTGCAGAGGGCGGTATGCAAATAGTGCTAACGTGAAGATGATTTAATACCAAAAATAAAATATTAGAATGGAATCCATTGTCATTAAAATTAAACAATTCTATGAATGTGTTTCTATACTAATAATGACGTGTAGTAGCCAAGATAATTCGATAACCTTATGTAATAGTTTATGATTTGAACTGTTTTTAATTGAAATGATTATCGTTGAAATAATGCTTTTCGTGATGGCGATCTTGTAGATAGAATTATTTTTAGAGGTTCCTATTTTTTCTCTCGCACTTAACGCGCGTTGTTATAATATTTAAATAATGTGTAACACGTGGTGGCGTTTTATTTTTCCTTGTTTACCTGAAATTTACTTCACAGCAACTTTCTGAATAACTCGACGGATGTAAAAATGAGCGATGTACCGTATCAGTCAATAGCGCTTTACGAAAAACCAGAACCTTGGCACTCCTCCCCTGGAGTACATAATATTAAGTTGACGCCTCTTTTTATTATTGTTTTTTCTGGTGTTTTACTGCTCTTTGCCGTTGCTGTCGCAACATCATCCTACTTTTTAAAGCAGGCGGAGTTGTCATTAAATGAATCAACTCTGGAACTGAATGTTCGGATGGAGTTAGTTGATAGCGCTAACCATATGCGTGCGGCGCGTATGAATTTGCTGCATGCCGTGAACCATTTACATAATGGTCTTACTGACAATTACAACGCCAGCATGAAAGCCGCAGAAGAACGGTTGGTGATGTCGCAGCAAATGTTTAACGGATATCAAAATAGAGCGGCCCGTTCTGATGTTGAACTCGCCCGTGATAATGAACTAAAGGCGCGTTATAGCGATTATGTTGAACGGGGCACTAAGCCCATGTTTGACATAGCGAAAAAAGGCAATGTTGAGGAACTCAATGCGTTTGAGTCGACGACCATGTCTAAATTGGATGATGAGTATGATGTACCGCTGAAAGCGTCTTACCTTTATCGGGTTGATATGGCCAAAAACATTAATTTGACGGCTGAAAGACATTCAACGCTGGGATACACGCTCATGACGGGCGCATTTATTCTTGCCATCGTGTTAACAGGTATGACGTTCTTATTAATTCGCCGAGTTATTATTAACCCAATTCAGTATTGGGTATCGCGTATACAGGCGATCGCGCAGGGAGACTTAACGCGCGCGCGTGCGGATGTGGGGAGAAATGAAATCGGCATTTTGGGGGACAATATCCAGCAAATGCAGGATTCACTCTCAGAGACAGTAGGCTCGGTGCGCGATAGTGCGGAGTCGATTCACAGTAGTTCGACGAAAATCGCTGCCGGCAATACAGATTTGTCCGCACGAACAGAGCAGCAGGCTGCGGCGCTGGCAGAAACGGCTGCCAGTATGGAGCAGCTCACAGCGGCGGTGAAACAAAATACCGATAATGCGCATCATGCCAGTAAGGCAGCGACGGATACGTCATCTAAAGCGGTGAACGGTGGCGGCATTGTGGAACAGGTTGTCGGTTCTATGGATGACATTGCCAAGAGTTCAGGCAAAATTTCTGAGATTATCTCGCTCATCAATGGGATTGCATTTCAGACCAATATTCTGGCGCTGAATGCGGCAGTAGAAGCTGCCCGTGCGGGTGAGCAGGGCAAAGGATTCGCGGTAGTTGCAGGAGAAGTGCGTAATCTGGCACAGCGCTCTGCTAACGCAGCAACGGAGATTGCCGCATTGATTAAAGAATCTGAAGCCAGAGTGACGGAGGGAACGACGCTGGCCTCTGAAGCGGGTAAAGCGATGGCTGAGATTGTCGCTGAAATTAATAACGTCACCCGAATCATGAATGAGATTGCGCTGGCTTCCGATGAGCAAAGCAGCGGTATCAATCAGGTGTCGTTAGCGATATCAGAAATGGATCGGGTCACGCAACAAAATGCGACGCTGGTGTTGGAAGCCTCCTCGTCTGCCGCATCGCTGGAGCAGCAGGCTGAGCTGTTAAATCTTGGGGTATCCCGGTTTCACCTGATGTAATCCCGTTGGTAGAAAATCCAGAGATGTATCATTGAACGCCGGCGGCTTGTGTCGCTGGCTTTTTTTTCGACGTTTTTCCAGCATGGGATGTTAATCCGCTTCTGATAGAATCAATGAAACAGGTACACTGTTTCTGGATGATGAAGCTTCGCTATTGCTACTCTGCCAGAGCAATTTTGTACAAACGACAAGAGGATTGATGCGTGCATAAAAAGCCGGTTGCGCAAGAGCAGACAAACTTCAGGCACCTTGACGCACTCGGCGGTCTGGATATGTTGCAGGCGCAGTACTACCAGCAGCGTTTTCCTCGTCATGTTCATGATACCTATTGCATCAGCGTGATTGAGCAGGGTGCTCAACGCTTTTATCGTTCAGGTGCAGAGCACGTTGCGCCGAAAGGCGACATCATCCTGGTGAATGCGGACGATGTGCATACGGGAAGTTCTGAGGTAGAAACCGGCTGGGCCTATCGAGCCATTTATCCTCATCCCGATCTTTTTCGTTCGATTAATCAGGATATTCACCGCTCAAAGGACGCCATTCCATGGTTTCCTGATGCCGTTGTTCACGACCCCGGGCTGGCGGATCAGTTACTGATGACGTTCAATATGCTTGCTCAACCGGGCAATATGCTATTGAAAGAAACGCTGCTGCTGTCTTCATTAACCTGGTTGACGATGCGCTATAGCAAGACTCGCCTGACGCCACAGATGCTTCCCATTGCGACTCAAAACATATTGAATGTTAAAGCCTTTATGGACAGCTATCCTGAGAGAGAACTGGCTCTTGTTGAACTGGCAGAACTCGCTGAACTGAGTGTGTGGCACTTCTTACGGCAGTTTAAAGCGGTTGTTGGTATTACACCTCACGCTTACTTGATTCAAGCGCGTCTGCGCAAGGCTAAAGGCCTATTGCGTAAAGGCAATACTATTCTTGATGTGTCGGTGCAGTGTGGGTTTACCGACCAGAGTCACTTCCATCGTCATTTCAAAAATTCGTTGGGGCTGACGCCAGGCGAGTTTGCTAAAGGCAACGCATAACCCGTCATACTTCAAGTTGCCTGTGCGTTGTTCAAAACGTTAACGTTTTGTCCTGAAACTCGAATTATTTAGGGTATTAATAGGCTCGTTCTCTATTCTGAGGCGCAGCAACTTTATCCAATACTATTAAAAAACGTTTTGTTAATTTCCCGCTATCGATTTATTTATGGTAGTGCAAGGTTATATGGAAAACACCGTAACTCGTTCATCGTCGGCAGCTACAGACACGGTTAGCCCGTGGAAGCACTTTATGACTGGCGTGGTTGAAATGCTTCCTCTCTGTTTATCGGTTGTGCCCTGGGGGATTCTTGCTGGCTCGATGGCTATCCAATCGGGATTATCCGTCGGGCAAAGTATCGGGATGTCCGCCATTATTTTCGCGGGAGCGGCGCAATTAGTCTCGTTAGGGTTGCTCATGTCTGGGGCGAATGTCGCGACGCTATTAATCTCCGTTTTCTTTATCACCGCACAGCACCTGATATATGGCCTGACGTTGCGAGAATACGTTTCAACCTTGAAATTAAGAAAACGACTGCCTATTGGGTTTTTATTATCAGATGAACTTTTTGCGCTCAGCGAAAAGAAAGATAGAAAAAACAATGTCAGCGCCAGTTATTTAATCGGTGCAGGTGTCACCTTTTATATTTTTTGGAATATCTTTAGCATTCTTGGCGTGCTCATGGCGTCTGCAGTGCCTGACTTAGATAAGTACCACCTTGATTACTCTATCGTTGCTACGTTCATCACCATCGTTGTGCCGATGATCAAGACGATCAGTACTTTCTCTGGCGTTTTGTTCTCTCTGCTGCTGTCGATGTTATTGACCTATTTCAAGATAGAAGGTGCCATCGCGATTGCCGGTGTCGGTGGTATGTTTTTCTCGGTGTTCATCGCATCTGTGCTTAAGGAAGAAAAATGAGTTGGTTATTGATATTCGTTCTGTCGGGGATCGTATTTTTTAATCGCTATATTTTTCTTGAGCCTGCCGTACCGGTAAAAATCCCTGTTTTACTCCATCGTGCTTTAAAGTATTCCGCACCCTGTTTACTCACTGCGATTTGTGGGCCGATTATTTTAATGGAGCACGGCGTTATTCGCGCCTTTCCTGATAATCCTTATTTCCTCGGCGCAATCGTGAGTATCGTGATTTCATTTTTTATCAGAAATATTGTGATCGCAGTGCTTCTGAGTATGCTGGCCTTTTATATGATAGCCTCGCTGCTGTAATCCCCCATTCTTCCAAAAGAAAAAGCCCGCAGTAAAGTGCGGGCTCTGACTGTTGATAAACCTATTTGCCGAACGAAAACGGGAGTAACGGAATAGAAGAGTAAAGCGTTTGCGCCATGGATGGCGCAAGCCGAGCGCACAGGGATGTGTTTACAGCGTCTTTACGATCTATCCGTTACTGCCGCTCGATGGACTTTGTTAGCCCCGAAGCCCGCAATAAAGCATGGGCTTCGGGCTATCTGTAATCTTGAATCAGTTCAAAAATGCAGGCTGATTCTTTTCATACTCGGTAATCGATGCTTCGTGTTGCAGCGTCAGGCCGATGCTGTCTAACCCGTTGATCATGCAGTGACGGCGGAAGCTGTCGATTTCAAACGGATAGCGTTTGCTGCCCGCCTGAACAACCTGATTTTCTAGATCGACCGTGAAGTTAATTCCTTCCTGCCCGTCCACCAGCTTGAACAGCTCATCCACTTCCTCGTCGCTCAACTTCACTGGTAACAGTTGGTTGTTAAACGAGTTGCCATAGAAAATATCGGCAAAGCTTGGGGCGATAACGACGCTGAAGCCGTAATCGGTCAGCGCCCACGGTGCGTGTTCACGGGAAGAGCCACAGCCGAAGTTTTCGCGTGCCAGCAGAATGCTCGCCCCTTTGTAATGCGGTTGGTTCAGCACAAACTCAGGGTTGGGCTGTTGACCAGCATCGTCCAGAAAGCGCCAGTCGTGGAACAGATGTTGGCCGAAACCAGTACGCGTCACCTTTTGCAGAAACTGCTTGGGGATGATGGCATCGGTATCGACGTTAGCGGCATCCAGAGGAACCACCAAACCAGTGTGTTGGGTAAATTTAGCCATGTCGGTTTCTCTCTTAATTCAACTCGCGGACGTCGGCAAAGCGACCCGTCACCGCCGCAGCCGCAGCCATTGCCGGGCTGACCAGATGGGTGCGTCCAGCGCGCCCCTGACGGCCTTCAAAGTTACGGTTGCTGGTTGATGCACAACGCTCGCCGGGGTTCAGGCGGTCATTGTTCATCGCCAGGCACATAGAACAGCCCGGTAAGCGCCATTCAAAACCGGCTTCGATGAATACTTTATCCAGCCCTTCCAGCTCCGCCATGGTTTTTACCGGGCCGGAGCCGGGTACGACGATAGCCTGAACGCCTGCGGCAACTTTACGCCCTTTGGCGATTTCTGCCGCCGCACGCAAATCTTCAATACGCGAGTTGGTGCAAGAACCAATAAAGACTTTATCGATCTTCACGTCGGTCAGTTTAATGCCGGGTTGAAGATCCATATAGGCCAGCGCTTTGGCAGCAGAGGCGCGTTCTACCGGATCGCTGAAAGAATCAGGGCTAGGGATTTCCTGATTAACGGCGATAACCTGACCGGGGTTGGTGCCCCAGGTGACCTGTGGTGCAATTTGCGCGGCGTCCAGCGTGACGATAGTGTCGAACTGCGCGTCATCATCGGATTTCAACGTGCTCCAGTATGCAACGGCGGCATCCCAGTTCGCGTCTTTCGGGGCAAACTGGCGACCTTTCAGGTAATTGAAAGTGGTTTCATCCGGTGCAACCAGACCTGCCTTCGCGCCCATCTCAATGGCCATGTTGCACAGCGTCATACGGCCTTCCATGCTCAGCGCACGAATGGCTTTACCACAGAATTCAACTACATGACCGGTGCCGCCTGCGCTACCGGTTTTACCGATGATCGCCAGCACGATGTCTTTCGCGGTGATGCCGTGTGCAGCATCGCCGGTGACTTCAATCTTCATGGTTTTGGCGCGACCCTGTTTCAGGGTTTGCGTCGCCAGCACATGTTCCACTTCCGACGTACCGATGCCGAAGGCCAGTGAGCCAAACGCGCCGTGTGTTGCGGTGTGTGAGTCACCGCAAACGATGGTCATACCTGGCAGCGTCATCCCTTGTTCAGGGCCAATAACGTGAACGATACCTTGATACGGGTGATTCAGGTCATACAGCTGAACGCCAAATTCCGCACAGTTCTTGATTAGCTCCTGCATCTGAATGCGAGCCATCTCGCCACTGGCGTTGATGTCTTTGGTCTGCGTGGACACGTTGTGGTCCATGGTCGCGAAGGTTTTCCCCGGTTGACGAACCTTGCGGCCCATCGCGCGCAGGCCGTCGAACGCCTGTGGAGAAGTCACTTCGTGCACCAGATGCCTATCGATATACAGCAGCGGTGTTTCGTTCGGCGCTTCATGAACGATGTGCGCGTCGAACAATTTTTGATATAACGTCTTACCCATGGTTATGCCCCTTGCGCCACGAAACGCGCAATAACGTCGCCCATTTCACTGGTACCGATCGCGTTGCTGGCGCTTGCCAGATCGGCGGTGCGGTAGCCTTCAGCCAGCGCAGTATTGACGGCTTTTTCGATTGCCTCTGCGGCATCATCCGCCCCCAGGCTGTAACGCAGCAGCAGCGCCAGCGACAAAATCTGTGCAATCGGGTTGGCAATGTCTTTACCCGCGATATCCGGTGCGGAACCGCCAGCAGGCTCGTACAGGCCGAAGCCTTGTTCGTTCAGGCTTGCGGAAGGCAGCATGCCCATTGAACCGGTAATCATGGCGCACTCGTCGGACAGAATGTCACCGAACAGGTTAGAACACAGCATCACGTCAAACTGAGACGGATCTTTAATTAATTGCATCGTCGCGTTATCGATATACAGATGGGACAGCTTCACATCTGGATAGGCTTTAGCGACTTCCGTAACGATCTCGCGCCACAGAATGGAGCTTTGCAGCACGTTGGCTTTATCTATAGAGGTCACGATGCTGCGACGTTTACGTGCGGATTCAAACGCGATGTGCGCGATGCGCTCAATCTCAAAACGGTGATACACCTCGGTATCGAAAGCGCGCTCATATTGACCGCTACCTTCACGGCCTTTCGGCTGACCGAAGTAGATTCCGCCCGTCAGCTCGCGGACGCACAGGATATCAAAGCCTTTCGCGGCGATGTCGCTACGCAGCGGGCAAAATGCTTCCAGCCCCTGATACAGACGCGCAGGACGCAGGTTGCTGAACAATTTGAAGTGCTTACGCAGAGGCAGTAACGCACCGCGCTCTGGCTGCTCTGCCGGTGGCAAATGTTCCCATTTCGGGCCGCCAACGGAACCGAACAGGATCGCATCGGCCTGCTCACAGCCTGCGACGGTCGCTTGCGGCAACGGTGTGCCCTGACGGTCAATGGCGATACCGCCAACGTCGTATTCGCTGGTGGTAATGCGAATGCCAAAACGCTGACGTACCGCATCCAGTACTTTATGGGCCTGTGCCATTACTTCTGGGCCAATGCCGTCTCCGGGTAAAACGGCGATATGGTAGCTCTTTGTCATCACACTGTTTCCTGACTGTTTTGTTGTTTGCTATCGTTTTGTTGTTGGTTATTGTGCTGTAGGCGCTGAATTTCTTTTTCTACCTGCTGAGCACGTTTGATGTTGTTTAATACATTTACCATTGCCTGTGCGGAAGATTCAACGATATCCGTTGCCAGACCGACGCCATGGAAACGACGTCCCTGGTAATCCGCGACGATATCAACCTGGCCCAGCGCATCGCGCCCCTGACCTTTGGCCGTCAGTTGGTATTTGACCAGCGAAACCTGATAACCCGTGATGCGGTTGATTGCCTGATAAACGGCATCCACTGGGCCATTACCCGTCGCCGCTTCTGACTGCGTTTCTTCGCCGCAGATCAGTTTGACTGAGGCCGTTGCCATTACGCTGGAACCAGACTGAACGCTGAAGTAATCCAGATGGTAGAACTCAGGCTCTTCCTGCTGGCGGCTGATAAAGGCCAGCGCTTCCAGATCGTAATCAAATACCTGACCTTTTTTATCCGCCAGTTTCAGGAAGGCAGAGTACAGATCGTCCAAATTGTAATCGCTGTCCTGATAGCCCATCTCTTCCATACGGTGTTTCACCGCCGCACGACCAGAGCGGGAAGTCAGGTTCAACTGCACTTCTTTCAGACCGATGGATTCCGGCGTCATAATTTCGTAGTTTTCACGATTCTTCAGCACGCCATCCTGATGAATACCAGAAGAGTGGGCGAAAGCGTTGGCACCCACGACCGCTTTGTTGGCAGGGATAGGCATGTTGCAAATCTGGCTGACCAGTTGACTGGTGCGGTAGATTTCCTGATGGTTGATGTTGGTATGGACATTCAAGATGTCATGACGGGTTTTTATCGCCATGATCACTTCTTCCAGTGAACAGTTACCAGCACGTTCACCGATACCGTTCAATGTGCCTTCTACCTGACGCGCACCTGCGTGAACCGCTGCCATTGCGTTGCCGACGGCCAAACCCAGATCGTCGTGAGTGTGAACAGAAATGATGGCTTTATCGATATTGGGAACATGTTGGTACAGCGAGGCGATGATATTACCGAACTCATGGGGCATGGTGTAGCCGACGGTGTCCGGGATATTAATGGTGCGAGCTCCGGCATTGATTGCGGCCTCAACCACGCGACACAGATCTGGAATGGGGGTCCGACCCGCATCTTCGCAGGAGAATTCAACGTCGTCTGTGTAGTTACGCGCGCGTTTGATCATGTAAATGGCGCGTTCAATGACTTCGTCCAACGTGCTGCGCAGCTTGGTAGCGATGTGCATCGGTGAGGTGGCAATAAAGGTGTGGATACGGAAGGCTTCTGCGACACGCAGTGCTTCTGCAGCGACATCGATATCCTTTTCGACGCAGCGAGTCAGACCGCACACACGACTATTTTTGATGTTGCGGGCAATCGTCTGAACGGATTCAAAGTCACCGGGAGATGATACGGGAAAGCCAACCTCCATGACATCAACGCCCATACGCTCCAGCGCGAAGGCAATTTGCAGCTTTTCTTTTACACTCAAACTCGCCTGTAAAGCCTGTTCGCCATCGCGTAATGTGGTATCAAAAATAATGACTTGCTCGCTCATCGGTTTATTTCCTTGTCGTATCTATTTGTACTTAGCGCTCGGCGAGTAAAAAAAAACCCGCGCATCAGCGCGGGTTTTTGTATCGTGTGGCGAGAAACTTAGTTCTGAACTCTGCCCACAAACCTACCGCGCAAGAAGGATGCGTTTAGTAGTAGGCTTAGTAGGACAGTAAACTTGAACATAGTGTCGTGTCTCGTCATCTAAAATTCGGTGTTGCATTATTGGTACGCGATTATCAGGGTTATGTCAACTTTTGATTGGTGTGACGTGCGTCAAGTAAACCAGCGATAGCCAACGGCGAATGAACGAAAGATCGTTGCGGTTTTGAACAATGACGGTAGACTGCACGCCAAATAATGTACAGCTGTACGCTGAAACGCTGTCAAATTCATTCCCCTTAGAAATTCTTTTACAGATGAATAATCATTTACAGCCATACCATGTGGTTCACCGGGTTCAAGATCAGATCAATCACTGCGCGGGTCGCATTACTTTGCGCGAGTGGACGCCTGCGGGCGAACAGCAGCTCACCTGGACTCAGGCTGGGCAGCGCATCCAACGCATTGCCAGTGGGTTATTGGCGCTAGGGCTGGATGTTCAGGAACGGGTCGCGATTTTCTCTCATAACTCAATGAATTGGTCGCTCGCCGATCTGGCACTGCTGCACCTGCGTGCGATCAGCGTGCCAATCTATGCCACGAATACGACAGCGCAGGCGGCATTCATCATCAATGATGCCGATATCCGTACGATATTCGTCGGTGGTCAGGAACAGTTGGATGCACTGCTAGCGCTGCGCGATACCTGCCCACAGTTGCGAAATATCATCGTGATGGATAAATACGTCAATCTGCGTGGTAGCGATATTGTGCAATCGCTGCATGAGTTTGAAGCGCAGACCGTAGACGATTTTTGGCGTGATGAATGGCAGACGCGCATCGACAGCCGCGATCTCAACGATTTGTTTACGCTGATTTATACCTCTGGCACCACTGGTGAGCCGAAAGGCGTCATGCTGGATTACACCAACATGGCGATGCAACTTAAGCTACACGACGATCGCTTAAGCATGTCCGCAAATGATGTCTCACTCTGCTTCTTGCCGCTTTCCCATGTCTTCGAGCGCGCCTGGAGTTTCGTTGTTATGCACTGTGGCGCACAGAACGTGTACCTCAGCGATACGAATTTAGTGCGTGGTGCGATGCTGGCGGTGAAACCTACTGTGATGTGCGCCGTACCGCGTTTTTATGAGAAAGTTTACAGCGCAATCCATGAAAAAGTGGCTCAGGCTCCTTGGTATCGTCAGCGGCTATTCAACTGGGCTATTGCGCAGGGGCAACGCGCTTTTCTGGCTAGCAATACTACGAAAAAGGGCGGACTTTTTCGCCGCGTCATGCATCACTATGCTGACAGACTGGTACTAGGAAAACTGCGCCAGCTTCTGGGGGGCGAGATCCGCTTCATGCCCGCTGCGGGCGCACGACTGGATGACAATATCATTCTGTTTTTCCGGTCGATCGGGATTCGCATTATCTATGGTTACGGCATGACCGAAACCTGTGCGACGGTTTCCTGCTGGGAAGAAGGCCGATTCCGCTTGGGCTCTATTGGTACGCCGTTACCGGGTATTGAGGTTCGGATTGGCGAGGAAAACGAGATCCAGGTGCGTGGCGCAACCATCATGCGGGGTTATTTCCATCGTCCGCAGGAAACCGCAGAAACCTTTACCGAAGACGGCTGGTTGAAAACCGGCGATGCGGGAGAGCTGGATGCCAACGGTAACCTGTTTATTACCGAACGGTTGAAGGATCTGATGAAAACCTCGGGCGGTAAATATATCGCACCGCAGCATCTGGAAGGCACGCTGGGGCAGGATCGTTTCATCGAACAGGTTGCTATTATCGCGGACACACGTAAGTACGTGTCTGCGCTGATCGTTCCCTGTTTCGAGGCGCTGGAAGAATACGCTCATTCCATAAACCTGAAGTACCACGATCGTCTGGAACTGCTGCGGCATAGCCATATTATTGAACTGTTCGAGCAGCGCCTGCGGGAAATGCAGAAAGAGCTTTCCCGCGTTGAGCAGGTGAAGAAATTCACGTTATTGCCTGTGCCGTTTTCGATGGCAGAAGGGGAGCTGACGCCAACGCTCAAGCTACGTAGGAAGATCATCAACCAGCGTTATCAGTTGGAAATTGATGCGATGTACGTAGAGTCTTGATGATGTCGTAGGCCGAGAAGCTCGTTTCCTGAAAAGAAATGTGGTTTTTCGGCCTCAAGATTTCATTCTGTAATTTATGTCCTTTATGGACGATCTCTCAGGTCTGAAGGTTCCCAGTTAGTATTTTATCTCAGTTCCTTTTTCCCTCACGTTCGATTCCCCCTAGTCCCGATTAAGGGCGGTGGTTTTTTGCCGTTTGTCTGCGTCATAATCTGGCGTTATGTTAATGGGTTATTAGCAATCCCTATAATATTTCGTATTGTTGTCTATCCGTCATACTTCAAGTTGCATGTGCGTTGGCTGCGTTTAGTCACCCGAATCACTTACTTGAGTAAGCTCATCGGGATTCCTTAGCTTGCCGCCTTCCTGAAACTCGAATTATTTAGGATATACTAAAAGTTAACAGTATTAACACAACATGAGCGCGGGGATTTCCCCCCGGTCAATACAGAGGCGGATTCCGCTTTCTGAACAAAAGAGGCAGATCCATGGAGATGTTGTCAGGCGCCGAAATGGTGGTCCGATCGTTGATCGATCAGGGCGTAAAACATGTGTTCGGTTATCCGGGCGGTGCGGTGCTGGATATTTACGATGCCCTGCATACGGTTGGCGGTATCGAGCATATTTTGGTGCGGCATGAGCAAGGTGCGGTACATATGGCTGATGGCTATGCGCGTGCGACAGGTGAGGTCGGCGTCGTGCTGGTCACTTCCGGTCCCGGTGCGACAAACGCCATCACGGGTATCGCCACTGCGTATATGGACTCCATTCCTATGGTGGTGTTGTCCGGTCAGGTTGCCACCTCGCTGATTGGCTATGATTCCTTTCAGGAGTGCGACACGGTGGGCATTTCCCGCCCTATCGTGAAACACAGTTTTCTGGTCAAGAAAGCTGAAGATGTCCCGACGATCCTGAAAAAAGCCTTTTATCTGGCATCGACCGGACGTCCGGGACCTGTGGTCGTCGATCTGCCGAAAGACATCATGAATCCGGCGAATAAACTGCCTTACGTTTATCCTGAAAGCGTCAGCATGCGTTCTTATAGCCCAACGGTTCAAGGACACAAAGGTCAGATTCGCCGCGCGCTGCAAACCCTGCTAGCGGCAGAAAAACCGATTATCTACAGCGGTGGTGGCGTGATTAACGCAGAGTGCCACGAAGAGCTGCTGACACTGGCGGAAAAACTTAACCTGCCAGTGACAACCTCCCTGATGGGGCTGGGGGGCTTCCCAGGAACGCACCGTCAATGCCTCGGTATGCTGGGGATGCATGGGACGTATGAAGCCAACATGGCTATGCATAACGCCGATGTGATTTTTGCAGTAGGGGTGCGCTTCGACGACCGTACGACGAATAATTTGGCGAAGTACTGCCCGAATGCGACGGTGTTGCATATTGATATCGATCCCGCGTCGATTTCCAAAACGGTAAACGCTGATATCCCGATTGTTGGCGATGCTAAACAGGTGCTAAGCCTGATGCTGGAGTTGCTGGCACAGGATGGCGCACCGCAGCAGTTTGATGCGCTACGCGACTGGTGGCAGGGTATCGAACAGTGGCGTGGGCGTCACTGCCTGAAATACAACACCGAAAGCGACAAGATTAAACCGCAGGCAGTGATTGAAACGCTGCATCGGCTGACCGAAGGTAAAGCCTATGTGGCATCGGATGTTGGCCAGCACCAGATGTTTGCTGCGCTGTATTATCCTTTTGATTTACCGCGCCGTTGGGTGAATTCCGGTGGCTTGGGCACAATGGGCTTTGGCTTGCCTGCGGCATTGGGCATCAAGCTTGCGCTGCCGGAAGAAACGGTTATTTGTGTAACGGGTGACGGCAGCATTCAGATGAATATTCAGGAGCTTTCTACGGCACTGCAATATGATCTGCCAGTTGTGGTGATCAACCTGAACAACCGTTTCCTCGGCATGGTGAAGCAGTGGCAGGACATGATTTATTCTGGCCGCCATTCCAGTTCTTATATGGAGTCGTTACCGGATTTCGTCAAGCTGGCTGAAGCGTACGGTCACGTCGGGATTTCTATCGATACGCCGGACGAACTGGAAAGTAAGCTGTTGCAAGCCCTGGCGCAGAAAGATCGTCTGGTGTTTGTTGATATCAACATCGATAGCAGCGAGCATGTTTACCCCATGCAGATTCGCGGCGGAGCGATGGATGAAATGTGGTTGAGCAAAACGGAGAGGACCTGATCATGCGTCGGATTTTATCGGTATTACTTGAGAATGAATCAGGCGCCTTGTCCCGTGTTGTCGGCCTGTTTTCTCAGCGCGGTTACAACATCGAAAGCTTGACGGTAGCGCCAACCGAAGACCCTACGTTATCTCGTATG
>NZ_LXFV01000020.1 GCF_002847345.1 Pectobacterium peruviense | reverse complement strand
GTGTTGGAGCAGATCGAAAAGCAGCTGCACAAGCTGGTGGATGTCCTGCGCGTCAGTGAACTGGGGCAAGGTGCGCACGTTGAGCGTGAGATCATGCTGGTGAAGCTACAGGCCACAGGCTATGGTCGTGAAGAGGTGAAACGCTGCGCCGATATTTTCCGCGGCCAGATTGTGGATGTCACGGCCTCGCTTTATACCGTACAGCTTGCTGGCACTAGCGATAAACTGGATGCGTTCCTCAGTGCCGTGCGTGAAGTGTCCGAAATTGTTGAAGTAGCGCGTTCTGGAATCGTCGGCGTATCGCGCGGCGATAAAATCATGCGTTAATCGACTTTTCGCTGCTTTTTCTTTTAAGAGGCCCGATATAATTGTATCGGGCCTTTTCATTGCCCTTATCTTATATATACGCAATATATTCAGCGTAAAAGACGTCCATTATTGATGTGGCAGCTTGAAATATGTGGGTAACGTGATAAAAGCAGTTGCCGTGCAAAAGCTTCTGCTGTTAGATCTACGCCATATCCATGATGATTTTATGGTCATCATATTATTTTATTTAGCCGGCCTACTTATTTTCCGGCCTACTAAGGGGTTACCGTGAAACTGGATGAAATCGCGCGTCTTGCGGGTGTTTCACGCACGACAGCCAGCTATGTCATTAACGGGAAAGCTAAACAATATCGCGTAAGCGATAAGACCGTTGAGAAAGTCATGGCTGTCGTCAGGGAGCACAATTATCATCCCAACGCCGTCGCGGCTGGATTACGTGCTGGACGCACACGTTCAATTGGTTTGGTTATTCCCGATCTGGAAAACACCAGCTATACGCGCATCGCTAATTATCTGGAACGTCAGGCCAGACAGCGCGGGTATCAGTTATTAATTGCGTGCTCCGAAGATCAGCCGGATAACGAGATGCGCTGTATTGAGCATCTGTTACAGCGTCAAGTTGATGCGATTATCGTTTCTACCGCGTTGCCACCTGAGCATCCGTTTTATCAGCGTTGGATAAACGGCGGCCTGCCGATTATTGCGTTAGACAGGGCGTTAGATCGTGAGCACTTTACCAGCGTGGTTGGTGCCGACCTTGAAGATGCTGAAATGCTGGCACAGGAATTAAGGAAAGTGCCTGCGAAATCGGTACTCTATCTTGGCGCTTTGCCTGAACTTTCGGTCAGCTTCCTGCGTGAGCAGGGGTTCCGTCAGGCGTGGGCAGGCGATCCGCGTGAAGTGAATTATCTTTATTCCAATAGCTATGAGCGTGTGGCCTCTGCTGCCGCGTTTATGGATTATTTGCAAAATAATCCTATGCCGGAGGCGTTATTCACCACCTCATTCCCGTTATTACAGGGCGTGATGGACGTTAACCTGAAGATTAACGGGCGTCTGCCGAATAATCTGGCTATCGCGACCTTTGGGGATAATGAACTGTTGGATTATCTGGAGTGCCCAGTATTGTCTGTCGCTCAGCGCCATCGTGAAGTTGCGGAGCGCGTACTGGAGTTGGTGCTGGCTAGTTTGGATGAACCGAAAAGGCCGAAGCCTGGCTTGAATCGTATCCGGCGTAATCTGTATCGCCGTGGCTCACTGAGCCGTATGTAACCTCTATCTGCATTTTTGCGCCATAGATTGCTATGGCGTCTCTTCTTTATCCGATCTCAATTCATTTTATGGCAATGCGACTCGGAATAGCCGACGGCAATATTCCAGAAAATAACCATACGTTACGCCCATCACCATTGATATCACCAGGTTGCTAGTGACCGCGGTCAGAATTTGTGCCGGATTTGCCCCGATAGCCCAGAGAATCGCCGCATAAACAGGGGATTGAAAACTGACATACGCAAACAGATCGGCAACGCTGCGTATCAGGAAATGGTCACCACCGTGGCGTTTGGCCATATTCAATACGCGATCGCGATAAATCCCGTATGGCCAGGCAATCGCAATATTGACGGGGATAGATAGCAGGCGCGAAGACAGTGATTGCTCAAAGCTCATCCCGGAAAGCATGATTTCAATCGCCATGCCGATGATGAAACAGTAGACAACGAGTGCAAAGGTATCAGCGGTGGCGCTTCGCAATCGTGACGTAGGGGAAAACATACCTAGGTGCTCCATTATTAGGGCGGATAAACTGGTTAGGTTGGTTTGTGTGGTTTTTTGTCATGCCTTATCTTATTTGCGTAGTTTACATCACTGAATGATTGGCTTAATACTAGGTAAAAATATTTATTTTTGAGTGTTTTTTATACTTTCCCGCTACTTTATTTCTATCCGACAAATTTCTCGTTTTTTTATCGCGGCAATGAATTTAAAATTTTTAAAAACAATGACTTGTATTTTTTAGGGCGAGCGGCGTTTCTGCGAGGATTTAATTGTGTTTAAGCATTAAAGGAAGTGAGGAAATGACCGATAAAACAGGGCTGCTTCTGATATCCCTTTTTGAGGTTTCTCTGGAAAGGTGGGATGTACAATTTATTCGGCATGTTTCCTGAATCTGCTTTTCTTTTCAGAAAGCCGGATTCGTCGGTGAGAGTACTTAACGCAAAGTAAATTGGCTGGTTAAGATAAAATTAACGATGTTGATGTTAAAAATGTGACATTGAGCAAATGTTAACAGCTACGGTATGATTCTGCGTGCTCACTCAGGCCTTGGTATTCAAGGTGTTCGGCCGAATGAGACTATTCTGAAAGCTCTCATCTTTAGTATCAGCTTGTGACAATAAAAATAATCGAGATACCGGAGTTGGTCGCTATATGTTTGCAATGATCCCGTTTCGCTATAAATTTCTCTTAAATTATCATGACGTTAATCTTTGTTAATTCTGACTCCTTATTCCTTTTACCTCTATATCTGCCCCAATTCATTCAGGAATAATCCCAAAGCGCGTCCGCTCTGGCTTGACAAGGTTTTCATACCCTCCGTACACTCTTAAAGGTGGGATTTTGTGGGGTAAAGTGGTGAAAAAGGTTATGGAGGGGTAACTCAGGTATGTTTCGTGGGGCTACGCTGGTTAACCTCGACAGTAAAGGGCGCCTTGCCGTGCCTACCCGATACCGGGAAATGCTGAACGGGGAATCGCAAGGTCAAATGGTTTGCACCATTGACCTGCATCAGCCATGCCTACTGCTTTATCCCCTACCTGAATGGGAAATTATTGAACAAAAGCTGTCTCGTTTGTCGAGCATGAACCCCGCTGAACGTCGCGTTCAGCGTTTGTTGTTGGGGCATGCCAGCGAGTGCCAAATGGATAGTGCAGGACGTTTGTTGATTGCGAATACGCTAAGGCAGCATGCGGACCTTAAAAAAGAAGTGATGCTAGTCGGACAGTTCAACAAGTTTGAACTGTGGGATGAACAGACTTGGTATCAACAGGTCAAGGATGATATTGACGCTGAACAATCGACTCAGGAACCCTTATCTGGGCGGTTGCAGGACCTATCGCTATAGTCATGCTGGAAAATTATAAACATACCACCGTCCTGTTGGATGAGGCAGTAAATGGCCTGAACATTCGCAGCGGCGGCATATACATCGACGGCACATTTGGCCGCGGTGGTCACTCTCGTCTGATTCTTTCCCAACTGGGGCCGGAAGGGCGTCTGTTAGCTATCGATCGCGATCCTCAAGCCATTGAAGCCGCCAAGGCGATTGACGATTCACGTTTCTCTATTATTCACGGGCCGTTTTCCGCCATGGCGGATTATGTCGCGGAACTCGGGCTTACTGGGCAAATCGATGGCGTTCTGCTCGATCTTGGCGTTTCCTCCCCGCAGCTTGATGACCCTGAGCGTGGGTTCTCATTTATGCGTGATGGCCCGCTGGATATGCGTATGGATCCGACACGGGGTTCGTCCGCTGCTGAATGGTTGATGAAAGCGGAAGCTGACGACATTGTCTGGGTCTTGAAAACGTTCGGTGAAGAGCGCTTTGCCAAGCGAATTGCCCGCGCGATTGTAGAACGTAATCGTACTGAGCCGATGACGCGGACAAAAGAGCTGGCCTCGTTGATCGCTGCCGCCAGTCCGATTCGGGAAAAACATAAGCATCCGGCAACGCGCAGTTTTCAGGCAATTCGCATTTATATCAATAGCGAATTAGAAGAGATCGAGCGTGCGTTAGAAGGCGCACTGAGCGTACTGGCTCCGCAGGGGCGCCTGTCGGTGATCAGTTTCCACTCGTTAGAAGATCGGATTGTAAAACGGTTTATTCGGCATCAAAGCCGTGGGCCACAGGTGCCAGCTGGCTTGCCGTTAACGGAAGAGCAGTTGCGCAGCCAGGGCGGGCAGACGTTAAAACCTGTTGGAAAGAAACTGATGCCTTCGGAAGAGGAAGTGGCAGAAAACCCACGCGCGCGCAGTTCCGTGCTGCGGTTCGCTGAGAGATTGCCTGCATGATAGGTAACGAGCGGCATACTCTGGTTGGCGTCATCGGTGAGGATTTGCTGCGTAATGCAAAGCTCCCGGTGTTGCTGATGGTTGCTGTGCTGGTTTCTGCGGTCTTTGTGGTAACGACGGCGCACCGCACGCGTTTGCTGACAGCAGAACGCGAACAGCTTCTGCTGGAGCGTGATGCGTTGGATATTGAATGGCGAAATCTGATCCTAGAGGAAAACTCGTTAGGGGATCACAGCCGCGTAGAGCGGATCGCGACGGAAAAACTGCAAATGGGGCATGTTGATCCGTCACAGGAAAATATTGTGGTTAAGCAATGAACTAAATAGGCAACCAGCTAAGCATGAAAGCAGCCCGTACAGGAAAGTTAAAGCGCCAAGAAGATCAAGCCAGCTTTGTTAGCTGGCGTTTTGCGTTACTTTGCGGCTGTATCCTGCTTGCGATGGCTGGCTTAATGGCTCGCGCGGCTTATCTTCAGGTCATCAACCCAGACAAACTGGTGCGCGAAGGGGATATGCGTTCTCTGCGTGTGCAGGAAGTGCCAACGGCGCGCGGCATGATAAGCGATCGCGCCGGACGACCTTTGGCCGTCAGCGTGCCGGTGAATGCCGTCTGGGCCGATCCGAAAGAAGTCAACGAACGTGGTGGCATTACGCTAGATACACGCTGGAAAGCACTTTCCGATGCGCTTGATATCCCGTTAGATCAGCTGTCAACCAAGATCAATGCTAACCCTAAAGGGCGCTTTGTTTATCTGGCGCGTCAGGTGAACCCGGCTATTGGCGAATACATCCATAAGCTGAAATTGCCGGGCATTAATTTGCGGCAGGAGTCTCGCCGATATTATCCTTCTGGACAAGTGACCTCTCACCTTATCGGTTTCACCAACATTGATGGGCAAGGCATTGAAGGCGTAGAGAAAAGCTTTGATCGCTGGCTGACTGGGCAACCCGGCGAACGAACCGTGCGTAAAGACCGGTTTGGCCGCGTGATTGAAGATATCTCTTCCGTTGACAGCCAGGCTGCACACAATCTGGCGCTCAGTATTGATGAGCGTTTGCAGGCGCTGGTTTACCGCGAACTCAATAACGCTGTTGCCTTTAACAAAGCTGAGTCAGGAACGGCCGTACTGGTTGATGTTAACACTGGCGAAGTGCTGGCAATGGCGAATAGCCCGTCTTATAACCCGAACAATCTGTCGGGTACGCCGCAAGACATTATGCGTAACCGCGCAATTACCGACATTTTCGAGCCCGGCTCTACCGTTAAACCGATGGTGGTGATGACGGCGCTGCAGCGCGGAGTGGTGAAAGAAAACAGTGTACTTAGCACCCTACCGTATTACGTCAATGGTCATGAGATCAAAGATGTGGCGCGTTACAGCGAATTGACGCTGACGGGTGTGCTTCAGAAATCGAGTAACGTTGGCGTGTCTAAGCTGGCGTTAGCGATGCCTTCCTCTGCGCTTGTAGATACTTACGCGCGCTTTGGATTAGGAAAAGCGACCAATTTGGGGCTGGTCGGAGAAAGCAGTGGCTTATACCCTCAAAAACAACGGTGGTCTGACATAGAGAGGGCCACCTTCTCTTTCGGCTACGGGCTGATGGTAACACCGTTACAGTTAGCGCGAGTCTACGCCACGATCGGCAGTTTCGGTATTTACCGTCCGCTGTCGATTACTCGAGTTGATCCACCTGTTCCTGGCGAGCGTGTCTTCCCTGAAGCGCTTGTGCGTTCCGTGGTGCACATGATGGAAAGCGTTGCGTTACCCGGCGGCGGCGGTACTAAAGCGGCCATCAAAGGTTACCGGATCGCGATTAAAACCGGTACAGCCAAGAAAGTTGGACCGGATGGCAAGTACATCAACAAATACATTGCCTACACGGCGGGTGTGGCTCCAGCCAGCAACCCGCGTTTTGCTCTGGTTGTCGTGATCAACGATCCGCAGGCAGGGAAGTATTACGGCGGCGCGGTTTCTGCGCCAATCTTTGGCGCCATCATGGGCGGCGTTCTGCGTACGATGAATATCGAACCGGATGCGTTGCCGACGGGCGACAAAAACGAGTTTGTAATTAATAGAGAAGAGGGATCAGGTGGCAGATCGTAATTTGCGCGATTTACTTGCGCCGTGGGTGCAAGACACTCCGGCGCGCGCGCTGCGGGAAATGACATTAGACAGCCGCGTTGCGGCTGCCGGGGATCTGTTTGTCGCGATTGTCGGGCACAAAGCAGATGGACGGCGCTATATTCCGCAGGCAATTGCGCAAGGCGTAGCAGCGATTGTTGCCGAAGCAGAAGGTGAGGCTGCTGATGGCACTGTTCGCGAAATGCACGGTGTGCCAGTGGTGTATCTCAGTAATCTGAACCAGCGACTTTCCGCGTTGGCGGGCCGTTTTTATCAGCAGCCTGCGGAAAAGTTACAGCTGATTGGGGTAACGGGCACCAACGGGAAAACGACAACGACTCAGCTTCTTGCGCAGTGGAGCCAAGCATTAGGCGAAACGAGTGCAGTGATGGGCACTGTCGGTAATGGCCTATTGGGTCGTGCGATTCCGACAGAGAATACGACAGGTTCCGCTGTCGATATTCAGCAGGTGTTAAGCCAACTGGTAGAACAAGGCGCGACATTTGCCGCAATGGAAGTGTCTTCCCACGGTCTGGTACAAAACCGCGTGGCTGCGTTGCCATTTGCCGCGGCGGTGTTCACCAATCTGAGCCGCGACCATCTTGATTACCACGGCGATATGGAAAGCTATGAAGCGGCCAAATGGGCGCTGTTTGCCGAGTATCGCGTGGGGCAGATGATTATCAACGCTGATGATGAGGTCGGGCTGCGTTGGTTGGCGAAGCTCCCGGACGCAGTTGCTGTGACGATGGAAAACAATTTGGTCCCCGGCTGCCGTGGGCGCTGGCTGAAAGCGACACAGATTGATTATCACGACAACGGCGCCACGATTGCATTTGATTCAAGCTGGGGAAATGGCGAAATTGAAAGCCGCCTGATGGGCGCGTTTAACGTCAGTAACATGCTGCTGGCGCTGTCAACGCTGCTGTCTCTTGGCTATCCGCTCGATAAATTGGTCATCGCCGGATCTCAACTGCAACCCGTATGTGGCCGTATGGAAGTTTTCCATGCTGAAGGAAAGCCAACGGTCGTTGTTGATTATGCTCACACGCCTGATGCACTGGAAAAAGCGCTTGAAGCCGCACGTTTGCACTGTCTGGGGAAACTCTGGTGCGTGTTTGGCTGCGGCGGCGATCGTGATAAAGGTAAGCGCCCACTTATGGGCGGCATCGCAGAACAACTGGCCGATCGCGTTGTGGTGACGGATGATAACCCACGTAGTGAAGAGCCTCAGGCCATCGTTGCCGATATTCTCTCCGGATTGCTGGATGCTGGACGAGTTCAGGTGATTCACGGGCGTGCTGAAGCGGTCACCAGTGCCATCATGCAGGCTCAGGAAAATGACGTGGTGCTGGTGGCGGGCAAAGGACACGAAGATTATCAACTCGTTGGTAATCAACGTTTTGATTATTCCGATCGCATCACCGTTGCCCGTCTGCTGGGGGTGATTGCATGATTCGCGTTTCCTTGCAGCAGCTTGCCACGGTGCTGAATGCGCAGTTGATTGGCGAAAACATTGATATTGAAGATGTTTCAACCGATACGCGCAAGCTGTCGTCTGGTTGCTTATTTGTCGCGCTAAAAGGCGAAAAATTTGATGCACACGATTACGCTGCTGATGCGGTGAAAGGCGGTGCGGCGGCTCTTTTAGTCAGTAAGCGCTTACCTACTGATGTGCCTCAATTGCTGGTGAACGATACGCGTTTGGCGCTGGGCCAATTAGCGGCCTGGGTACGCCAGCAGTCAACGGCGCGTGTTGTTGCCTTGACAGGCTCATCCGGTAAAACCTCGGTTAAAGAGATGGTGGCGGCGATTCTGCGTCAGTGCGGTTCCGTGCTGTATACCGCGGGTAACTTCAATAACGACATCGGTGTGCCGTTAACGCTGCTGCGTTTGACCGCGGAACACCAGTTTGCGGTGATTGAGCTGGGGGCGAATCACATTGGTGAGATTGCCTATACCACCGATCTGGTGCGGCCGGAAAGTGCGCTGGTCAACAATCTGGCTGCCGCGCATCTGGAAGGTTTTGGTTCACTGGCTGGTGTGGCGCAGGCGAAAGGTGAGATTTTTTCTGGTTTGCCAGTAGACGGCGTAGCGATCGTGAATGCAGACAGTAACGATTTCCCGCACTGGCAGGTCATGTTGAATCATAAAACGGTCTGGCGTTTCTCGCCGCAGGCTGCTGGCGACATTGATTTCTTTGCCAGCGATGTAGCCGTTTTAGCGCAAGGTACGCGTTTCACGCTACACACGCCATTTGGCGAAATTCAGGTTCTGCTGCCTTTGCCTGGTCGTCATAACATCTCGAATGCACTGGCAGCGACTGCGCTGGCAATGTCCGTCGGAGCAACGCTGGAAGCTATTAAATCTGGATTATCCCAGCTTCAGGCGGTGCCGGGACGGCTGTTTCCGATTGCTTTGTCTGAAGGCAAGCTGCTGTTGGATGATAGCTACAACGCCAACGTGGGCTCGATGACGGCCGCGGCACAGGTATTGGCAGAGATGCCGGGTTACCGCGTGATGGTTGTCGGCGATATGGGCGAGCTGGGGGATGATGCTCCTGAGTGTCATCGTCAAGTGGGCGAGGCGGCGCGTGTTGCGGGCATCGATCGCGTATTGAGTGTGGGAACTTTGAGTGAATTGATCGGCATTGCCAGCGGCAATGGTGAGCATTTTCAGGATAAAGCTGCACTGGTTTCACGTTTGAAGGTGCTGATGTCAGAACATAACGTCATCAGCGTATTGGTTAAAGGCTCACGCAGTGCTGCGATGGAGCAGGTTGTACATGCATTACAGGAGAATGCTCAATGTTAGTATGGCTGGCCGAACATTTGGCCAAACTTTATACCGGTTTTAACGTCTTTTCTTATTTGACGTTCCGCGCCATTGTCAGCCTGCTGACCGCATTGGTTATTTCCTTATGGATGGGGCCACATATGATCGCCTGGCTGCAACGTTTGCAGATTGGGCAAGTAGTGCGTAACGAAGGGCCAGAATCACATTTCAGCAAGCGTGGAACCCCTACGATGGGGGGCGTGATGATTCTGGTGGCCATTATCGTTTCTGTTTTGATGTGGGCGAATCTGTCTAACCCGTATGTCTGGTGCGTACTTCTCGTGCTAGCAGGCTATGGCGCGGTCGGTTTTGTTGATGACTACCGCAAAGTGGTCCGCAAGGATACCAAGGGGTTGATTGCCCGCTGGAAATATTTCTGGCAGTCAGTGATTGCGTTAGTGGTGGCTTTCACTATGTATTCCATCGGTAAAGATACGCCAGCCACGCAGCTGGTTGTACCGTTTTTCAAAGATGTGATGCCGCAATTGGGTCTGCTCTATGTTGCGCTAGCCTACTTTGTGATCGTCGGCACCAGTAATGCCGTAAACCTGACCGATGGTTTGGATGGATTGGCAATCATGCCGACCGTGTTTGTTGCTGCTGGTTTTGCGCTGGTGGCATGGGCAACAGGGAACATGAATTTTGCCGGCTATCTACATATCCCGTATATCCGTCATGCCAGTGAGTTGGTGATCGTCTGTACTGCAATTGTTGGCTCGGGGCTTGGATTCCTGTGGTTTAACACCTATCCGGCGCAGGTGTTCATGGGTGACGTTGGTTCTCTGGCGCTGGGCGGCGCGCTGGGGACGATTGCGGTCCTGCTGCGTCAGGAGTTTTTGTTAGTGATTATGGGCGGTGTGTTCGTGGTCGAAACGCTGTCGGTGATTCTGCAGGTTGGGTCCTTTAAGTTGCGCGGGCAGCGGATTTTCCGCATGGCGCCAATTCATCATCATTATGAACTTAAGGGCTGGCCGGAACCGCGCGTGATTGTGCGCTTCTGGATTATTTCGTTGATGCTGGTGCTGATTGGCCTGGCAACGCTGAAGGTACGATAAGACATGGTGGACTATCAGGGTAAAAAAGTCGTCATTATCGGGTTGGGTCTGACCGGGCTTTCCTGTGTTGATTTCTTTCTCGCACGTGGTGTCGTACCGCGCGTGGTGGATACCCGTATCAGTCCGCCGGGTCTGGATAAACTGCCGGAGCAGGTAGAACGACATCTCGGTAGCCTGAATGAAGACTGGCTGATGAACGCCGATTTGATCGTCGCCAGCCCCGGTGTTGCGTTGGCGACGCCGATTCTGTGTGATGCCGCCGACGCTGGCATTGAAATTGTTGGTGATATCGAACTGTTCTGCCGTGAAGCTCAGGCACCGATTGTGGCGATTACCGGATCTAACGGTAAAAGCACGGTGACGACGCTGGTCGGTGAAATGGCGCTTGCCGCAGGCTGGCAGGTTGGCGTTGGTGGCAATATTGGCCTACCCGCGCTGCAACTGCTGGAACAGCCTGCTCAGCTGTATGTACTGGAGTTGTCGAGTTTCCAACTGGAAACGACGACTAGCCTGCACGCTGCTGCGGCAACCATTCTGAACGTGACGGAAGATCACACTAACCGTTACCCGTTTGGTTTACAGCAATATCGGGCGGCGAAATTGCGTATTTATGAACACGCAGATTTGTGTGTTGTGAATGCTGACGATGCGCTGACGATGCCGATTCGTGGTGCGGATGCACGCTGCCGCAGTTTTGGTGTTGATGTTGGCGATTATCACCTTAACCGCCAGCAGGGAGAAACCTGGCTGCGAGTGGACGGTGAACGGGTGCTCAACACCCGTGAAATCAAGCTTGTCGGGCAGCACAATTATACGAACGCATTGGCGGCGCTGGCGCTGGCGGATGCGGTGAAGATTCCGCGCACGTCTGCGCTGACGGCGTTGACGTCATTTACCGGGTTGCCGCACCGTTTTCAAATGGCCTTTGAGCGTAATGGCGTGCGGTGGATCAATGATTCCAAAGCGACCAATGTGGGCAGCACCGAGGCCGCATTGAGCGGCTTGGCGGTAGAAGGTACTTTGCATCTGCTGTTAGGCGGTGACGGAAAATCAGCCGACTTCTCGCCGCTGGTGCCGTATTTACAGGGTGAGGGCATTCGCTTGTATTGCTTTGGTCGTGACGGGCAACAGTTGGCTGCGTTGCGTCCAGAAATTGCCGAGCAGACAGAAACGATGGAACAAGCGATGCGCGTTATCGCCGAACGCATAAAGCCCGGCGATATGGTGCTGCTGTCGCCAGCCTGCGCCAGCCTGGATCAGTTTCGCAGTTTTGAACAGCGAGGCGATGAATTTGCTCGTCTGGCGGAGGAGCTAGGCTAATGCGGTTCTTCGGAATGGCGTTTATCGAACGCATCAAGAGCTGGGTTATGGGGACGCGCGAAAGCGATACGCTCAGCATCGTTCTGTACGATAGAACGCTGGTGTGGCTGACGCTTGGTCTGGCTGTGATTGGTTTTGTAATGGTGACGTCGGCTTCCATGCCTGTTGGGCAGCGTCTTGCCAGTGATCCGTTTTTGTTTGCGAAGCGCGATGCGATTTATTTGGGTTTGGCATTTGGCTTGTCGTTAATCACGCTACGTATCCCAATGGAGATATGGCAGCGCTACAGCCCAGTGTTGCTATTGCTTGCCATGGTCATGTTGCTGGTTGTACTTGCAGTGGGAAGCTCAGTCAACGGTGCATCCCGCTGGATTTCGCTGGGGCCATTGCGCATCCAGCCTGCGGAACTGTCAAAGCTGGCGCTGTTTTGCTACCTGTCTAGTTACATGGTGCGCAAGGTTGAAGAAGTTCGAAATAACTTCTGGGGCTTTTGCAAACCAATGGGCGTGATGGTGGTGTTGGCGGTGCTGTTACTGGCCCAGCCTGACCTCGGTACGGTGGTTGTGCTGTTTATTACCACCTTGGCGATGTTGTTTCTGGCCGGAGCCAAGATGTGGCAGTTTCTGGCGATCATTGGTTCCGGCGGGTTTGCTGTTGGCCTGTTGATTGTGGCTGAACCTTACCGTATGCGGCGTGTGACGTCTTTCTGGAACCCGTGGGAAGATCCGTTCGGCGACGGTTACCAGTTAACACAATCTCTGATGGCGTTTGGGCGTGGTGAATTCTGGGGGCAAGGCCTAGGGAATTCAGTACAGAAACTGGAATATTTGCCGGAGGCGCATACCGATTTCATTTTCTCTATTTTAGGTGAGGAACTGGGGTATATCGGTGTGGTTTTGGCGTTGTTAATGATATTCTTCGTCGCTTTTCGCGCGATGTCTATCGGAAAGCGGGCGCTGGAGATCGATCAGCGCTTTTCGGGCTTTCTAGCGTGTTCGATCGGCGTTTGGTTCAGCTTTCAAACGCTGGTAAACGTTGGTGCGGCAGCGGGAATGCTGCCGACGAAAGGGCTAACGCTACCGCTGATCAGTTACGGTGGTTCCAGTTTGCTGATTATGTCGACGGCGATTGTTTTGCTGTTACGCATTGATTTTGAAACGCGTCTGACGAAAGCGCAGGCGTTTACGAGAGGTGCCCGATGAGTGGCGAAGGCAAGCGTTTGATGGTGATGGCTGGTGGCACGGGCGGGCATGTCTTCCCCGGGTTGGCGGTTGCGCATCACCTGATGGCGCAGGGCTGGCAGGTTCGCTGGTTAGGTACGGCGGATCGTATGGAAGCCGATTTGGTGCCTAAGCACGGTATCGAAATTGATTTTATCCGCATTTCTGGCTTGCGCGGTAAAGGCATTCGGGCGCAGTTAAGTGCCCCGATCCGTATTTTTCAGGCAGTGCGTCAGGCGCGGGCGATTATGCGCCGTTACCAGCCTGATGTGGTGCTGGGTATGGGCGGTTACGTTTCCGGCCCCGGCGGTCTGGCTGCTTGGCTGTGTGGCATTCCAGTCGTACTGCATGAGCAGAATGGTATTGCAGGGCTGACCAATCGCTGGTTATCCCATATCGCTAAAAAGGTATTGCAGGCGTTTCCGGGCGCGTTTCCTAAAGCGGATGTCGTGGGTAATCCGGTAAGAACCGATGTGTTGGCGCTGCCTGCGCCGGAAACACGATTAGCCGATCGCTCAGGCCCTGTGAGGGTGCTGGTTGTTGGTGGTAGTCAGGGCGCAAGAGTACTGAACCAAACGCTACCCAGTGTGGCAGCACAGTTGGGCGATCGTGTGACGATTTGGCATCAGGTTGGTAAAGGGGCGTTATCAACCGTTCAGCAGGCTTATCAGGATGTTGGGCAGACGCAGCATAAGATTACCGAGTTTATTGATGATATGGCCGCAGCCTACGCGTGGGCGGACGTTGTGGTATGTCGTTCTGGTGCTCTGACCGTCAGTGAAATTGCGGCGGCTGGTTTGCCAGCGCTGTTTGTGCCGTTTCAGCATAAAGATCGGCAGCAGTACTGGAATGCGCTGCCGTTGGAAAAGGCTGGCGCAGCAAAAATTATTGAGCAGCCACAGTTCAGTGTGGCGGCTGTCAGTGACGTGTTGTCCGGTTGGGATCGCACGACATTGCTGACAATGGCGCAAAAAGCCCGCGCAGTGGCGATTCCAGATGCAACCGAGCGGGTTGCGGCGGAAGTCAGTGCAGCGGCAGGCAGTCGGGCCACACATGTGGCTCATGGTTAATTAATACAACGTTGTCGGGCAGAAGGCTGTGCGACGACGCTACAAGGTAACGATAGAATAAAGTGAATACTCAACAACTGGCGAAACTACGTTCAATCGTGCCCGAGATGCATCGCGTCCGGCACATACACTTTGTCGGCATCGGCGGTGCTGGCATGGGTGGTATCGCCGAAGTGTTGGCCAACGAAGGTTATGAAATTAGCGGTTCCGATCTGGCACCGAATGCGGTGACGCAACAGTTGACCGAACTTGGCGCGCAGATTTATTTCCACCACCGTGCAGAGAATGTTCTGAACGCCAGTGTGGTTGTCGTGTCGAGTGCGATTACTGCGGATAACCCAGAGATTGTCGCCGCGCATGACGCGCGTATTCCGGTGATCCGTCGTGCCGAGATGTTGGCGGAACTGATGCGTTTCCGTCACGGTATTGCGATCGCGGGTACGCACGGTAAGACGACCACAACGGCGATGGTCACCAGTATTTACGCGGAAGCGGGATTGGATCCTACGTTTGTGAACGGTGGGTTGGTTAAAGCGGCAGGAACGCATGCGCGTTTGGGATCAAGCCGTTACCTGATTGCAGAAGCAGATGAAAGCGATGCATCTTTCCTGCATTTGCAGCCGATGGTGGCGATTGTGACCAACATTGAAGCCGATCATATGGACACTTATCAGGGCGATTTTGAGAACCTGAAGCAGACGTTCATCAATTTTCTGCACAATTTGCCGTTTTATGGTCAGGCAGTGATGTGTATTGACGATGCTGTTATTCGCGAACTGTTGCCGCGCGTTGGCCGTCATATCACCACGTATGGTTTTAGCGATGATGCTGATGTCCGCGTTGCTGGATATCGCCAGACTGGCGCGCAAGGGCACTTTACGCTGGAGCGGAAAGACAAACCGCTGCTGAACGTCACGCTGAATGCGCCGGGGCGTCATAATGCGCTCAACGCGGCGGCGGCGGTTGCTGTAGCGACTGATGAAGGAATTGATGACGAGGCGATTCTGCGTGCGCTCGAGCGTTTTCAGGGCACCGGACGTCGCTTTGATTTCCTCGGTGAGTACCCGCTTGAACTGGTTAATGGGCAAAGCGGTACGGCGATGTTGGTGGATGATTACGGCCACCACCCGACGGAAGTCGACGCCACGATTAAAGCTGCCCGTGCTGGGTGGCCGGATAAGCGGCTGGTCATGATTTTTCAGCCGCATCGCTATACGCGAACCCGCGACTTGTATGACGATTTCGCGCATGTGTTATCACAGGTTGACGTGTTGCTGATGTTGGATGTGTATTCCGCGGGAGAAGCGCCGATTCCAGGCGCAGACAGCCGTTCGCTGTGCCGTACGATTCGCGGAAGAGGTAAGATTGATCCGATTCTGGTGACGGATGTGGATACTTTACCGGAACTGTTGTCACAGGCGCTACGAGGTGAAGACCTGATCTTGGTTCAGGGAGCCGGCAACATCGGTAAATTGGCGCGTAAACTGGCTGATTCCAGATTACAGCCGCAGATAAGCGAATGAGGAACATCATGACTGAGAAAGTTGCTGTATTGCTTGGTGGAACCTCTGCCGAACGTGAAGTGTCGTTGCTTTCCGGTCAGGCGGTTTTGGCTGGCCTGAAAGAAGCTGGCATCAACGCGCATGCGGTTGATACGCGTGACTTCCCTGTGACGACGTTGAAGGAAGAAGGTTTTACTAACGTTTTCATCGCCTTGCATGGTCGTGGTGGCGAGGATGGTACATTACAGGGGGTCCTGGAGTTCCTGGGGCTGCCTTATACCGGTAGCGGCGTCATGGCATCTGCACTGACGATGGATAAACGCCGGACCAAACAGGTATGGCAAGCGGTGGGGTTGCCCGTGTCGCCGTATGTGGCGCTGGATCGTCGCCAGTATTCAGAAACGGCGGCGAGTGCATTATTGGCGCAGTTCACCCACCTCGGGTTGCCACTGATCGTCAAGCCAAGCCGTGAAGGTTCCAGCGTTGGAATGAGCAAAGTGAACGCGCTCAGTGAGCTACCAGCTGCCCTCGAAGAAGCATTTCGTCACGATGACGATGTTCTGGTCGAAAAATGGCTGAGCGGCCCAGAGTACACGGTTGCGATCCTGGGTGACGAAGTATTGCCTTCTATTCGTATTCAGCCTGCGGGTACGTTTTACGATTATGAAGCGAAGTATTTATCAGATGATACGCAGTATTTCTGTCCGAGCGGTTTGTCGGATGAGCAAGAGCAGGCGTTAGCAGTACTGGCTATGGCGGCTTATCGTGCGGTGGATTGCAGTGGGTGGGGACGCGTCGATTTCATGCTGGATAGCGACGGCGCTTTTTATCTGCTTGAGGTGAATACCTCTCCGGGTATGACGAGCCACAGTCTGGTTCCTATGGCCGCGCGTCAACGCGGGCTGACTTTCTCGCAACTGGTCGTGAAAATTCTGGAGCTCGCTGGCTGATATGTCGCAGGCAGCGCTGAATACACGCGGACGAGAGCCAGAACCGACGAAAGGAACACGTCGCAGTAATGGAGGCCAATTAGCAGGAGTAATTTTCCTGCTGATGGTGATAGGGACGATCGTCTGGGGTAGCTGGATGGTGGTCGGGTGGATGAAAGACGCCAGCCGCTTGCCGCTCTCCCGCATGGCAGTAACAGGGGAAAGGCAGTACACCACCAACGACGATATCCGTCAGGCAATTTTGTCGTTGGGCTCGCCGGGAACGTTCATGACACAGGATGTGAACGTGATCCAGCAGCAGATCGAGCGTCTGTCGTGGATAAAACAGGCTAGCGTGCGTAAGCAGTGGCCGGACGAATTAAAGATTCATCTGGTTGAATATGTTCCGGTTGCGCGTTGGAATGATCAGCTAATGGTTGATGCGGAAGGAAATTCGTTCAGTGTACCCGCTGAACGTATCGGCAACCGCAAGATGCCGTTGCTGTATGGCCCGGAAGGCAGTGAAGCCGAAGTGCTGGAAGGTTATCGCACAATGAGTCAGACGCTGGCTGCTGGGAAGTTTACGTTAAAAATGGTTGCGATGAGTGCACGACATTCGTGGCAGCTAGGATTAGATGATGATACTCGCCTTGAATTGGGGCGGGACGATAGGGCCAAACGTCTGCAACGCTTTATCGAGCTATATCCGTTGTTGCAGCGGCAGGCTCAGAGCGAAAACAAACGTCTCAGCCATGTGGATTTGCGGTACGACAGCGGAGCCGCGATAGGCTGGGCTCCAGCCTTGCTTGATCAACAAAATGTTGATCGGCAACGAGTTGGTCAGCAATAAGACATTGATCAGCAACAGAACAGTAACCAGAAACAGGCACAGGCTAAACAACAATGATCAAGTCGACGGACAGAAAACTGGTAGTTGGGCTGGAAATCGGTACAGCAAAAGTGGCTGCGCTGGTAGGGGAAGTTCTGCCCGATGGCATGGTCAATATTATTGGCGTAGGCAGTTGCCCGTCACGCGGTATGGATAAAGGCGGCGTAAACGATCTGGAGTCGGTCGTTAAATGTGTTCAGCGCGCTATTGATCAGGCTGAGTTGATGGCAGACTGCCAGATCTCCTCCGTGTATCTGGCGCTGTCGGGAAAACATATCAGTTGCCAGAATGAAATAGGGATGGTGCCTATTTCAGAAGAAGAGGTCACGCAGGATGACGTGGAAAGCGTGGTGCATACCGCTAAGTCTGTGCGTGTGCGCGATGAACACCGTGTTCTCCATGTGATTCCACAGGAATATGCGATCGATTATCAGGAAGGGATTAAAAACCCAGTTGGCTTATCCGGCGTGCGTATGCAGGCGAAAGTCCACCTGATAACCTGCCATAACGATATGGCGAAGAATATTGTTAAAGCCGTTGAACGCTGTGGTTTAAAGGTCGACCAGCTGATTTTTGCGGGATTGGCTTCCAGCTATGCGGTGCTGACAGAAGACGAACGTGAGCTGGGCGTGTGCGTTGTTGATATCGGTGGCGGTACAATGGATATCGCGGTCTATACCGGCGGTGCATTGCGACACACTAAAGTGATTCCGTATGCAGGCAATGTGGTTACCAGCGATATTGCCTATGCGTTCGGTACGCCGCCGACGGATGCCGAAGCGATCAAGGTACGCCACGGTTGTGCATTAGGTGCGATCGTCGGCAAAGATGAGAATGTGGAGGTCCCAAGCGTTGGGGGACGTCCACCCCGCAGTCTGCAAAGACAGACATTAGCGGAAGTGATTGAACCACGTTACACCGAGCTGTTGAATCTGGTGAACGATGAACTTTTACAGTTGCAGGAGCAGTTGCGTCAACAAGGCGTGAAACACCATCTGGCGGCAGGGATTGTGCTGACGGGCGGTGCCGCGCAAATAGACGGTCTGGCGGCCTGTGCGCAGCGTGTGTTCCACACACAGGTGCGTATTGGACAACCAATGAACATAACAGGGCTGACGGATTATGCCCAAGAGCCTTATTACTCAACAGCGGTTGGGTTGCTCCATTACGGAAAAGAATCTCACCTAGGTGGTGAGCATGAAGTCGAAAAACGTGCCTCAGTGAGCAACTGGTTCAAGAGAATCAACAGCTGGTTGAGGAAAGAATTTTAATTTTATCAAAGAGATCACCTGGCACAGTTTTATGATCTCGCAGTTACAGGCACAAACGGAGAGAAATTATGTTTGAACCAATGGAATTAACCAACGACGCGGTGATTAAAGTCATCGGCGTCGGCGGCGGCGGCGGTAACGCCGTCGAACACATGGTGCGCGAGCGCATCGAAGGCGTCGAATTCTTTGCGGTCAACACGGATGCGCAGGCATTACGTAAAACGGCTGTTGGCCAGACGATTCAGATCGGTAGTGGCATCACTAAAGGTCTGGGCGCAGGCGCTAACCCGGAAGTTGGCCGTAATTCGGCTGAAGAAGATCGCGAAGCACTGCGTGCAGCACTAGAAGGTGCAGACATGGTGTTTATCGCTGCTGGTATGGGCGGCGGTACGGGCACAGGTGCTGCACCGGTTGTGGCCGAAGTAGCAAAAGACCTGGGCATTCTGACCGTTGCTGTGGTGACCAAGCCTTTCAACTTTGAAGGCAAAAAGCGTATGGCGTTTGCGGAGCAGGGTATCGCCGAACTGTCTAAGCACGTCGACTCGCTGATCACGATTCCAAACGACAAGCTGCTGAAAGTGCTGGGGCGCGGTATTTCCCTGCTGGATGCATTTGGTGCGGCAAATGATGTACTGAAAGGTGCGGTGCAGGGTATTGCCGAGCTGATCACGCGTCCTGGCCTGATGAACGTCGACTTTGCAGACGTGCGTACCGTGATGTCCGAAATGGGTTATGCCATGATGGGTTCCGGTGTTGCGCGTGGTGAAGACCGTGCAGAAGAAGCAGCAGAAATGGCGATCTCCAGCCCACTGTTGGAAGATATCGATCTGTCCGGCGCACGTGGCGTGTTGGTCAACATCACGGCAGGCTTTGACCTGCGTCTGGATGAGTTCGAGACAGTAGGTAACACCATTCGTGCATTCGCGTCCGACAATGCGACCGTAGTAATCGGTACGTCGCTTGATCCGGAAATGAATGATGAACTGCGTGTAACGGTTGTTGCGACGGGTATTGGCATGGACAAACGTCCTGAGATTACTCTGGTAACGAACAAGCAGGCCAGCCAACCTGTGATGGATCATCGTTATCAGCAACACGGTATGACGCCGCTGGCGCAGGAAAAACCGGCTGCTAAAGTGGTTAACGACCAGAATCCGCAGACGAATAAAGAGCCAGACTATCTGGATATCCCGGCGTTTCTGCGTAAGCAGGCAGACTAATTTGCTGCCAGATAACGTTGGAATCTCCGCTCTTTGTGCTAAACTGTGCCACCGAGCCTGGTATATACTAGGTCGGTAGGTTCAGTAACATGCGAGATAAAATGATGATCAAACAACGTACATTAAAACGTATTGTTCAGGCGACTGGTGTCGGGTTACATACCGGCAAGAAGGTCACTTTGACCATGCGTCCTGCACCGGCAAATACCGGGGTCATCTATCGCCGCACAGACTTGAATCCCCCGGTTGATTTTCCGGCTGATGCAAAATCCGTGCGTGATACCATGCTCTGTACTTGCCTGGTTAATGAGCATGACGTGCGTATTTCTACGGTGGAGCATCTTAACGCTGCGCTTGCAGGGTTGGGCATTGACAATATTGTCATTGATGTTGACGCACCAGAAATTCCAATTATGGATGGCAGCGCCAGCCCATTCGTTTACCTGCTGTTAGATGCGGGTATCGAAGAGCTGAACTGCGCCAAGAAATTTGTACGTATCAAACAGCCAGTTCGCGTTGAAGACGGCGACAAGTGGGCCGAAATGAAACCGTTTAACGGTTTCAGTCTGGATTTCACTATCGACTTCAACCACCCGGCGATTGATGCGGGCAACCAACGCTATCGTTTGGACTTCTCTGCTGATGCGTTTGTTCGCCAGATCAGCCGTGCGCGTACGTTCGGTTTCATGCGCGATATCGAATACTTGCAGTCTCGTGGGTTGTGCCTGGGCGGCAGTATGGATTGTGCCATCGTCGTTGACGATTACCGCGTACTGAATGAAGACGGTCTGCGTTTTGAAGATGAGTTTGTCCGCCATAAAATGCTGGACGCCATTGGCGACCTGTTTATGTGTGGTCATAACATCATCGGTGCGTTTTCTGCATTTAAATCTGGCCATGCTCTCAACAACAAATTGTTGCAAGCTGTGCTGGCAAATCAGGAAGCGTGGGAATACGTGACCTTTGAAGACGAAGCTGAAATGCCACTGGCGTTTAAAGCACCGTCTATCGTGCTGGCGTAACGCCTGAAGTAATCACTTCTTATTACGACTGGTTTTACTGGTACTCTCTCCGGCCAGTGAAGCCAGTCGTTCTAATATCTTTCTGAGTTTTTCTGGGCTATTGCCTGCTAACGTCCTCAATGTCTCCGCACTTTGCTCACTCAATTGACGCAACGGTTTGCCCTCGCTATTTTCCGCCGCTGAAATATCACTATTTTTCACGATTTCATGCCCTTTTGCGGCAAGCGTTGGATTAATCCTGATGTCGATTGAAGCCAATGATGGTAGTATTTGTGCGCGTAATGCAGAGAGCAACGCAGGCTGTTCGTAACGTAACCGCATAAGCCAACTGGCGTTGGCGGTTTCCAGGATCAGCAAACCTTGCCGGTAATTAGCGACGCGGCACCATGGGTGCAACGGTGCAGGCAGTAATCCGCGTACGGCACGGTTGAGTTTTAATAAGGCGATAGCGCGCTGTTGCACATCTTGTAGCGGGCCTTTACCCGACATGGATGCGCTATCAAACAGAAATTCCAGTGATTGTGGGCGGCTATCACGCATAGACCTGGCTCCGGTGGATGTTACTCGTGATTGGTATTCTAAATCGTTGGCGACAATTTGGCAGACGTTATTTCTGGCCGCATCTCTTATTAGGGATGGTCGCGGCGAGTCTTGGTCTGCCGACAAGCCTGAACGACTCACAGGATATTGCCTCACTCCCTAATTCAACCTCAAGCGTTAGTCGCCAGAATAGTGTATCACTGAGTCTTACCGATCTGGTGGCGCTCAAAGAAGCGCATCGACGCTCGTCCTATAGCGTTGATTACTGGCATCAGCATGCGATTCGTACGGTAATTCGCCATCTTTCTTTTGCGTTGACGACGCCACAGACAGTCAATACGCAACAGGTTGACGACCTACAGCCCCATTCTCTGGTCTTACTGGATACGTTAAATGCGTTACTGACGCAGGATTTCCAGTATCCCTTTGTGATCTCCCCCCACGCTGGGCGAGTCACTTTTTATCCTCAGGCACATCATCAAATCGGCATCTGGCTTGCCCAAATTCGCGGCATCCGTGCAGGGCCCTATTTTCTCAGCTGAAAGTGTAATGGATAATTAGCTGAAGAAATTTCTCCCGTTTTCGCTGAGTTTCTCAGGTTTTAGATATTGTGTTGCCACTGGATACGTGGCACTTGTGAGATTAAAACTATTATGGTCATGAATATTCTAACCAAAATTTTTGGTAGCCGTAACGATCGTACGCTGCGTCGTATGCGTAAAAATGTTGATGTTATTAGTCGTTTAGAACCAGAAATGGAAAAACTTTCAGATGAGGAACTTCAAGCGAAAACGCTGGAGTTCCGTGTTCGTCTGGAAAAAGGCGAAAAGCTGGAAAACTTGCTCCCAGAAGCCTTCGCCGTGGTGCGTGAATCCAGTAAGCGTGTCTTTGGCATGCGTCACTTCGACGTGCAACTTCTCGGCGGTATGGTACTGAACGAACGTTGCATTGCGGAGATGCGTACTGGTGAAGGTAAAACGCTGACGGCAACGTTACCTGCGTACCTGAACGCGCTGACTGGCCGTGGCGTACACGTGGTTACCGTGAATGATTATCTGGCACAGCGTGATGCCGAAAATAACCGTCCTTTGTTTGAATTCCTTGGCCTGAGCGTGGGTATCAACCTGCCGGGGATGCCTGCACCAGCGAAGCGTGAAGCTTATGCCGCAGACATCACCTACGGCACCAATAACGAATACGGTTTTGACTACCTGCGCGATAACATGGCGTTCAGCCCGGAAGAACGTGTGCAGCGTAAGCTGTACTACGCGCTGGTGGATGAGGTTGACTCCATCCTGATCGATGAAGCACGTACGCCGCTGATCATTTCCGGCCCGGCTGAAGATAGCTCCGAGCTTTATATCAGCGTCAATAAAATTATTCCTCACCTCATTCGTCAGGATAAAGAAGATTCGGATACCTTCCACGGCGAAGGTCACTTCTCTGTTGATGAGAAAGCGCGTCAGGTGAACCTCACCGAGCGTGGTCTGGTTCTGGTAGAAGAGCTGTTGGTGAAAGAAGGCATTATGGAGGAAGGGGAATCACTGTACTCTCCGACGAACATTATGCTGATGCACCATGTTACCGCCGCGCTGCGTGCGCATGTGTTGTTTGCCCGCGATGTGGATTACATTGTGAAAGACGGTGAAGTTATCATCGTTGACGAACACACAGGCCGTACCATGCAAGGGCGTCGCTGGTCCGATGGTCTGCATCAGGCTGTAGAGGCGAAAGAGAAGGTGGCCATTCAGAATGAAAACCAGACGCTGGCTTCCATTACCTTCCAAAACTACTTCCGCCTGTATGAAAAATTGGCGGGGATGACCGGTACGGCAGATACCGAAGCCTTTGAATTCAGCTCCATTTATAAGCTGGATACGATTGTGGTGCCGACCAACCGTCCGATGATTCGTAAAGACTTGCCTGATCTGGTCTACATGACCGAGCAGGAAAAAATCGATGCCATCATTGAAGATATCAAAGACCGCTCCGTAAAAGGTCAACCGATTCTGGTTGGTACGATCTCCATTGAGAAATCCGAAGTGGTTTCTCAAGCGCTCGAGAAAGCGGGCATCAAGCACAATGTATTGAATGCGAAGTTCCACGCGATGGAAGCAGATATCGTCGCTCAGGCTGGCCAGTCTGGCGCTGTCACTATCGCAACCAACATGGCCGGTCGTGGTACGGACATCGTATTGGGCGGTAGCTGGCAAGCAGAAGTGGCACATCTGGAAAACCCAGATGATGAGCAAATTGCAGAAATTAAAGCAGCCTGGAAAGTGCGTCATGATGCTGTGCTGACGGCGGGCGGTTTGCACATTATCGGTACTGAGCGCCATGAATCTCGTCGTATCGATAACCAGCTTCGTGGTCGTTCCGGTCGTCAGGGGGATGCGGGTTCATCACGTTTCTACCTGTCGATGGAAGATGCGCTGATGCGTATTTTTGCCTCCGATCGTGTTTCTAACATGATGCGTAAATTGGGTATGAAACCAGGTGAAGCCATTGAGCACCCGTGGGTCACCAAGGCGATTGCTAACGCCCAGCGCAAAGTAGAAAGCCGTAACTTTGATATTCGTAAACAGCTGTTGGAATACGATGATGTAGCGAGCGATCAACGTCGTGCGATCTACACGCAGCGTAACGAGCTGCTGGACGTGTCCGATATCAGTGAAACCATCACCAGTATTCGTGAAGATGTATTTAAAACGACCATCGACAGCTATATTCCGCCGCAGTCTCTGGAAGAGATGTGGGATACGGAAGGTCTGGAACAGCGCCTGAAGAACGATTTCGATCTGGATATGCCGATCAAGGCGTGGCTGGATAAAGAGCCTGAACTGCACGAAGAAACGCTGCGTGAGCGTATTTTCCAACAGGCGCTTGAAGTTTATCACCGCAAAGAAGAAGTGGTTGGCAATGAAGTCATGCGCAACTTCGAGAAAGGCGTGATGCTGCAGACGCTGGATTCCCTGTGGAAAGAGCATCTGGCGGCAATGGATTACCTGCGTCAGGGCATCCACCTGCGTGGATATGCACAGAAAGATCCGAAACAAGAATATAAGCGTGAGTCGTTTTCTATGTTTGCCGCGATGTTGGAATCACTGAAATATGAAGTGATCAGTACGTTGAGCAAAGTTCAGGTGAGAATGCCGGAAGAAATCGAAGCGCTGGAGCTGCAACGCCGTGAAGAAGCAGAGCGTTTGGCGCAGCAGCAGCAGTTTAGTCATCAGGAAGAAGACAGCCTAAATACGGGTTCACCGGCGCAGGCAGACCGTAAAATTGGACGTAACGATCCTTGCCCATGTGGCTCAGGCAAGAAATATAAGCAGTGCCACGGCCGCTTGCAGAGCTAAATCCAGTGATTAAAATGTGATAAGTACAAAGGCGGTCATTGACCGCCTTTTACTTGATAAGAATCTGATAGGAATGGTCATGACGCAAAAACAGTTATCCGTCGCGGTGGGCATCATCCGCAATACGGAACAGCAATATTTCATTGCTCGTCGCCCTGATGGTGTTCATATGGCAGGGATGTGGGAGTTTCCCGGCGGTAAAGTTGAAGTGGGAGAAAACCCCGAGCAGGCTCTGATTCGTGAACTGCACGAAGAAACGGGTATTGAGGCTATCGCACCCCAGCCGCTAAACGATAAAACGTTTTCTACGCCGGAGAGAATCATCACGCTTCATTTCTTTCTGGTTGAAACGTGGCAAGGAGAACCCTATGGCCGTGAAGGTCAGGAATCTCGCTGGATGAGCGTAGAAGAATTACGTGAGAAGGAGTTTCCGCCAGCGAATGCGGAGATGATCCGCTGGCTGAAATCGCTTTAATTGAATCCTGTCTGAAGTCGTTATCGCGAAACGTGGCTATTAGCGCGTTTCGCTCCAGTCTTCACTGTCTGAAACCATATCATCACTCGGAATGCGCTTTTCTTCATCAGCCCATTCGCCCAAATCGATGAGCTGACAACGTTTGCTGCAAAATGGGCGATAGATGCTGTTTTCATCCCAGATGACCGCCTGCTTGCAGGTTGGGCACTTCACCGTCGTAATCTCTGTTGTCATAAATTTTTTTCACTCTATTTGTACTGAATATCTATTTGATGCTTAACACGTTTTCGTTTATCAGGGCTGAGTCTAACAGCAGGCCAGTTCAAACGTTAAACGAGGCGGAATATGGCCGTTTTCGCTATCTAATGGCAGAAAACGGATAGCATAGCGCGTCTTATGGCCGGATATCTGTGGATAGAGTTGATGCATCTGTTCAAGACGCAAACGCAGCAGATCCGCATCAGAGGCATTGTCCTGAAAGAAACCATTCAGGCTGGTCTGCGGTCGGAATATCCCTGAGTGGCGGATGAGTTCCAGGATCATATCCAGCGCTTGTTTGAGTGGTGACAAAGAATTAAGCCAGCCTGAAACCAATTTCTCGCGCAGATCCTGAGGCTGATGTAGCCAGCTATGTAGCGTTGGCAAGTCGAAACTGCAACACCCGCCGGGAATACCGAGCCGCTGGCGTACCATGCCAATCAGGCGATCCTCACGTAAGAATTGCCCCATCCGCGGTGCTGCCATTAGCGTACTGGACAGATCTTTCAACTGACGTCGTAGCGAGTGGATGCGCTCCATATCAACGCCCGGCACATCACTCCATTGCAGCAGTTTTTGCTGTTGGCGCTCCAATTCTTTCAGCAATTCGGTGCGTACATCTCCGCGTTCCAGCACATCAAGCAACTCGGCGATGGCGCGAAAAAATGTCAGGGCACTTCCCATGTCGGTCAGGGAGTGGTTTTGATGCAACTGCTGCAGTAATGACTCGATACGCAACCAGGTACGTGTTTTTTCGTTCAGCGGATATTCAAATAAAATCGTTGAGGAAGCGTCACTCATTCTTAGCCATCCTGTCGGCTGCGGAGGCGGCTAACTCCAGGTAATGGCGGTGTAATTCCGCAACCTGTGGAGCCAGCTCGTTTGGGCAGCGACTGTTATCAATAATATCATCGGCACAAGCCAGGCGCTGTTCTCGGGTTGCCTGTGCTGCCAGTATGTTTTCTGCTTGCTGCAGACTGATTCCATCGCGGGCCAGTGTGCGTTCAAGCTGTGTTTCTCTGTCTACATCGACGACCAGAATACGTTGTGCTCGCTGTTGTAAACCGTTCTCCACCAGTAAAGGGACGACCCACAGAATGTACGGTGTGGATATGGTCTGAAACTGGGTCTGTGTTTCCTGATGGATCAACGGATGGAGCAAATTATTCAGCCACTGTTTCTCCTCTGGCGAGGAGAAAATTCGTTGGCGCAGCGCGGTACGGTTCAATGAACCATCGTCATTGAGCACGGGATCGCCAAACCGGAGCCTAATGGCATCCAGTGCGGGTTTTCCAGGTTCGACTACCTGACGCGCGATGATATCTGCATCAACGATAGTGGCCCCTAATTTGGCAAATTCGTCGGCTACGGTGCTTTTCCCGCTGCCGATACCGCCCGTTAAGGCTACGATGTATGTCATTGCACTCGTGTTGAAAAATTAACATTTCTACTATTTTCAAGGGAGAGGGATACATTTCCACCCCCTTGAGCCAATCAGGCATAAGCCGTGGTTTGCTCCACGCTATCATCTTGTTAGGCAATAGGTAAATTTTTCTGATTTTATCCCAAATAAAGTGAAAATCGCAGTCTTGCCGCAGGATTATTCCTGCGTATGATAACGTCACTGGTAAAGGGCATTATTTTTTCAAACACGATTAGCCCAGTAACGATACTGAACATTCCGCCGTCACTCACCAGGAACTCGAACCTCATGCGTATTGAAGAAGATTTAAAGTTAGGCTTTAAAGACGTTCTCATCCGGCCAAAGCGTTCGACGCTGAAAAGCCGCTCCGACGTTGAACTAGAACGTCAATTCACCTTCCTTCACGCCGGAGGCAACTGGTCCGGTGTTCCGATTATCGCCGCCAATATGGATACCGTGGGTACGTTTAGTATGGCGGAGGTCCTGGCTTCTTTTGATGTTCTGACGGCTGTCCATAAACACTATTCTGTCGAGCAATGGGCCCAGTTTGTGCAGCGTGCACCAGAATCGGTATTACGCCATGTCATGGTCTCGAGCGGGACATCTGATGCTGATTTCATCAAGTTAAAGCAAATTCTGGCGCTGTCGTCTGAACTGAAATTTATCTGTATCGATGTAGCAAATGGTTATTCTGAGCACTTTGTCACGTTCCTACAAAAAGTGCGTGAGGCCTGTCCAGACAAGGTTATCTGTGCGGGAAACGTGGTGACGGGTGAAATGGTGGAAGAGCTCATTCTCTCTGGCGCGGATATCGTGAAAGTCGGTATTGGCCCCGGTTCTGTCTGCACAACGCGTGTTAAAACGGGGGTGGGTTACCCTCAGCTTTCCGCAGTGATTGAATGTGCTGATGCGGCACATGGTCTCGGCGGACAAATTGTAAGCGACGGCGGTTGCGCGATGCCGGGCGATGTCGCGAAAGCATTCGGTGGCGGAGCCGATTTTGTCATGCTGGGCGGTATGCTGGCAGGACATGATGAATGTGAAGGAACCATCGTTGAAGAAAACGGTGAGAAAATGATGTTGTTCTACGGGATGAGTTCCGCATCTGCGATGGAACGTCACGTCGGCGGCGTGGCGGAGTACCGTGCCGCAGAAGGAAAAACCGTGAAACTGCCACTACGCGGTCCGGTAGATAATACCGTACGCGATATCCTTGGTGGCTTGCGTTCGGCTTGTACCTATGTTGGTGCATCCCGTTTGAAAGAGCTAACGAAGCGCACAACGTTTATTCGCGTAGCCGAGCAGGAAAACCGTATTTTCAACGGATAGTTGTGTCTTCAGATTCCATCTTTCTGCTGTTAACGGTGGTGGTGCGATCTGATTTGTAGACGTTGTCGTGTCGTATTGGTCGGTTCAGGCACCGGCCAATACATTCCCCAGTTGGAAGATAGGTAAATACATGCCAATCACCAGCGCCCCGACCATTCCCCCTACGACCATCATCAGTAACGGCTCCAGCGTTTGTGTCAGCATGTCTGCCTGCTGTTGTACCCGCCCCTCGTGCCATTCTGCCAGCTGTGTAAAGATCGCATCCAGCGCACCGGTTTCTTCGCCAACGCGAATCAACTGTGGACAAGGTGCAGGGAACAGCGCAGCGTGATGTTGTGTGGCATGGTATAGCGACGTGCCCTGATGCAACTGCGCCTGTATCTGTTGAATCGCGGCTTGATAAAGCGGGTGACGGATCGTCGCGGCGGCATCCAGCCCTTCCGGAAGCGTCAAACCCGCATGTTGCGTCATCGCCAGAATAGTAAATATCTGATTCAGCGATTTACCGCGTAGCAGGCTGGATACCACGGGAAGCTTCAGCAACCATTCTTGTTCCCTTATTTTCCATAATGGTTTTTTCTGTCTCAGTCGGGTGTAACCCAGTATCAGACAACTTAGTACCAGCAACCCAATGAATCCGTAACCAGCGATAATATCTGCCAGATGAAGCAACTGCCGGGTAAACCACGGTAATGGCGCGTTAAACGAGGAGTAGAGCGTCGCAAATTCAGGTAAAACTAGAATCAGCATCATCATACTGACCAATATGGCGATGGCTAAAACAAAACAGGGATAGCGTAACGCCTTGATGACTTTCTGTTGCAGTCTGGATTGTTTTTCTTGCTGCTGAGCTAGCTGTAGGCAGCATGTATCTAGTTTCCCTGTTAATTCGCCGACGGCAATGAGGGAGCGGTACAGAACGGGAAAGATATGAGGATAGACGTGCAATGCCTCAGATAGCGAACTTCCTTGAGCAACCTGAGTGCGAACGTCTCGTAATACGCAGCGCCAGCCGGGGCGCTCATGCTGTTCTGACACCAGTTTTAATGCTTCCAGCAGCGGCAATCCTGCTTGTAGCAGGGCAGCGAGCTGTTTGATTAATTCGCCGAGCTGTTCGCGCTTCCAGTAGCGGAGTGACAGGTAATGACCGACTTTTACGAGAAGCGGTTGGTAGCCTTGTGTGATTAGGCTGGCATAGACGTGCTGGCGGTGTGTGCTGATGAGCTCACCTTCGGTAAATTCACCCTCGGACGTGATGCCCTGCCAGTGATATAAGCGTTCTAGCTTCATTGCGCTTCCTGATTTATTGAGTGTTCATCGCCTACAACACGATAGACTTCAGCAAGCGAGGTTAGGCCGTCATTGACCAGATCCAGTCCTGCGGCTAGTAGTGTTGGGAAACCTGAGTTGCGTGACAGAGCAGATAATTCCCCCACGCTGGCGTTGCTTGCTAACGCTGCCTGAAAATCCGGTGTGATGGGGAGCAATTCATAGAGCGCGACGCGCCCATAGTAGCCAGAGAAACAGTGGCTACAGCCGCTGGCTTGCCAATGGAGTAATGGCCCTTGCCATACGTTGCTTGGCAGGGAGAGTAGGGGCTCTCCCGGTGTCTTACAGTGCGGGCATAACCGACGTACAAGACGCTGTGCGACGATGAGCTTTAGCGCTGCGGCTAACAGATAGCCGGGAATGCCCAGATGACTGAGTCGAGTCAGGGTTTCTACGGCAGAATTGGTATGTAGCGTGGACATGACAAGATGGCCGGTTTGTGCGGCTTTTACTGCAATTTCTGCGGTTTCGGTATCGCGAATTTCACCAATCATAATGACGTCTGGATCCTGTCGCAGCAGCGCACGTAAAATTCGACCAAATCCCAGCTCGGCTTTAGGATTTATCGCCGTTTGGTTGATTCCCTGCAAAGGGATTTCGACGGGATCTTCCACGCTACAGATATTGCGGCTGATATCGTTCAGCCAGCGTATCGCGCTATAAAGCGTCACCGTTTTTCCACTGCCCGTTGGGCCAGTGACTAACAGCATGCCTTGTGCAGCGCTCAGCACGCTAATAACCTGCTGCAATGCTTTTGCGGTGAGCCCGAGCTTATCCAGCGCCAGTTCTTGCTGGTGCGTTTGCAAAATACGCAGTACGACTTTTTCTCCTTGTTGCACGGGAAGGGTAGCAATGCGTAACGAGTAGGCTTGTTGATCCAGCATCAGGCTGAATTGACCGTCTTGCGGCAATCGCCTTTCTGCAATATTCAACTTACCCATGATTTTCAGTCGCGCGGTAATTCGGTTTGTCAGTTCGGGAGGGGGCGCGGATATTGCCTGCAACACACCGTCAATCCGTAGCCGCACACGATAACTGTCTGACAACGGCTCAAAGTGGATATCAGAAGCGCGGCGCTGAACGGCGAGGCGCAGCGTTTGATGGATAAATTGCGCTACTGGGGAGGCGTCATCCTGATCCTGTTGCCCGGTGCTGGAACGATCGGCGCTGGTTTGGTAAGTCTCTGTGGGTTCGGCAACGGCATTCACTGGATTAAGCTGTTGTTCCATTCTGGCCTGTGGCCATTGTTCCACCATAATTCGACGATTGCTGGCGAAACGCAGTGCGGCAATCATCTCCGCAGAAGGAGACGTGGTGACGGCAACTGACAGCGTTTGTTCATCAAGACTCAGCAGTAATGCCTGATAACGCCGACACAGTGTCTGTAACTCGCTGAGAGTATGTTCGGAGGACAAGGACGAATCAGTCATGATCAACCCGCCGTATTATCGAAACGGAAAACGTCCTGACAGGCCGATTGCAGGCTCTCTGCGTTGTCATCCGTGGCACAGTTTTTCGTCCAGCGTGAAGCGCCCGTTTCGGTATCCCACGTTGGCGTCAGAATAACGCGCAGACCTTGCAGAGTGGCTTGCCCAGTTAGCGTAATGACCCCTTGAGCGACGCTAACGGCACTGACATAGCGTGAAGATTTACTGCTCGGAATTCCCTGACTTCCTGCGTTGCAGGCGGTAAATGCGGCATTTTCCAGACCGCAGAGATCGACTGGCGTTTTATAAGACACCATTGTTTGTAGCATGTCCGTCAGCGCCGCTTTTTGCAGATAGCCTTGATAGGCCGGCACGCCAATGGCGCTGAGGATGGCTATGATCGCAATGACGACCATCAGCTCAATCAGTGTGAATCCTTGTTGTTTTGTCATGTTGATTTCCCTGTTGTTGGATATAAATTTCTGTGGTGCGCAAAGATAGCGATGCATCAATTCATACGAATGGCTGGCAGCATAGAAAAGGGCGTGAAGGCTGACGAGGAGGGAAAATGAAAACAGGAAAGCGCTACGACATATTTTTAGGAATTTGCAGAGGATTGAAAAATTTTTGCGGGCAGGTACGCATTATTCACATTATCAGGACAGGAAGTCCGTGCGGAGTTGGGAGATAGTATTGTTACGATGTGATGGGAGATGAAGAAATGCGAACGAGGTGCGAAATGGCACCTCGTCGGTAGAAATAGGGATGTGATTAGATAAAGCGCATGGATAAATCCAACGCCTGCACGTGCTTGGTTAACGCCCCCACTGAGATATAGTCCACGCCGGTTTCTGCATAGCCGCGCAGCGTGTCTAGGGTGACATTGCCGGATATCTCCAGTAGCGCACGACCTTGCGTTAAGCCAACGGCTTCCCGGATGTTATCCAGGCTGAAATTATCCAGCATGATGATATCTGCACCCGCTTCTAGCGCCTGCTGTAATTCACCCAGCGATTCGACTTCTACTTCTACCGGAACATCGCTGCGTAAAGACTGTGCTTTTTCTACTGCATTTTTGATTGAACCCGCGGCGATGATATGGTTTTCCTTGATCAGGAAAGCATCGGATAAACCAAGCCGATGGTTATCTCCGCCGCCACAGGATACGGCGTATTTCAACGCGGTTCTCAGCCCTGGCAGCGTCTTGCGCGTATCCAGCAACCGGGTGCGCGTTCCCTGCAATACGGCAACATAGCGGCTGGTTTCGGTTGCGACGCCGGACAGCGTTTGCAGGAAATTCAGCGCAGTGCGTTCACCCGTCAGGAGCTGCTTGGCTGGTCCGGTGATATCACAGAGCGTTTGGTTGGGAGTGATGGTTTCGCCATCGGCGACGTGCCAGACGATCGTTGTCGTGTTGCCCAATTGAGAAAAGACTTCTTCAAGCCAACGCGTACCGCAGAAGATACCCGCTTCACGGGTGATAATGCGAGCGCTGACGGTCTCGTTGTCGGGTAACAGAAGCGCGGTAATGTCTTGATTAGCATCGACGATGCCACCTAAATCTTCACGTAAGGCCAGTTGCACGCTGGCAGGGATATCTTGTGCAATACGAGCAAGCAAGGTTTTTTGGCGTTGTTCTTGACTGTAGCGACGCGTTGACATGACAAAACTCCGAAGGGGGATTCGGAGGTCTATGCTACCTTGTTTATATCAGGACATCCAGAATGAATAGTCTTTGTAATTCAATGTATTACTTTCTTTAACTTTCCGGCGAACATGCGTGGTCGCCGGAAAGGAGATGTCATTTTAGAAGTTGTAACCGACAACCAGATAGTAGCCCCAGCCGGTAGATTTCACTTCAAACGGGCCTTTGCCGAAATTGAGTTCTGCGCCATCAGCCCATTGGCCGCCATTGTGGAAATAACGTGCGACGAAAGAGTAGTGCCAGTGATCGTAGCCCAGAGCCAAAATATGGCTGGAGGCAATGGAGTTGTTCGTGCGGCTTGAATTCGATTTATCACGCAGTTCTGAACCGAAATCGAAATTGGTGAAGCTGATATAAGAGACGTTACCGCCCATCAGCGAGCCCAGCGGGTAAGAGTATTTCACTTTTACGCGGTAGCCGTCCCACTCATTTTCGTTCGCTGCGCCGTAGTTCTGCCATTGGTATTTGGCATAGCCGTTCAATGAGAGAGACAGATCGGTGCCAGTATCAATATCGGTGCCTAAGCCCATGTACCAGGTGCTTTGACGTGAACCACTATTGCGACCCTGATCGTAGATAACGTTATTGGCGATGTACCACTCTTTGAACGGACCAAAGCTCAGGTCAGCTCCTGTCAGTTTATCAATAGAGAAGCGCGGTTCGATCTCGACAAACAGCGGAGAGCCTTTGTCCCAAATGCCACGGCTGTCGGGATCGCCACCGAAAAATTTAGGCGCATCGGCGTAGCCGTAGAAATCGAACCAGTCTTTACGCGCAAATGCTTCATATTCCAGGTAGGTCGTGCTGTTCAGCTGTGGCCCGAAGCGCGTGTGGGCGCTGCCGACGACGTTAATGCTCTGATGCCACCAGTCGGATAGGTATTCGGCTTTATTGCTGTCGGCCAGGACAGGCATTGAGCATGACAGTGCGAGCAAGACGCCTGCAGCGAAAGTTTTTTTCATGTTAAGTACCATAATGTTAGACGTTATTTACGTCGTGCGTAAGACCGCAAAATAAGTTTTGGTAATATCTAAAAAAATCAGAAGATAATTTTGTCATGCATTTTAAGTAAAAATAGACGCAATGCACGAAAACGATTGCCTTTTATTGCAATATTACATTTGTAATGTGATTTTTATCACATAATGGTGTTGGGGATTTTACGTTGCTAAAAAGGATGTAGAGATTGAATGCTGACGGAAAAACAGCGAAAAAATCGCAAAACGAATGGTAAAATCTATTGATATCTAGTTGGATAGATAGCATGGCGTGAAACATGGTATCTTGGATACAAGGACTTTTGGCTCCAATTGTTTTACTCCTGAAACTGATTTTTCGCCTGATTCAGCCGGCTAACGATACGATGCGAGGTTATCGCCGATGCTTTTGGAAAATGGCTGGTTATCCGATATTACACACACGCCTTCACCGCATTATGATGGTCGCCCGAATAATGAGGTGCCTTCTTTACTGGTGATTCACAATATCAGCCTGCCGCCGGGTGAGTTTGGCGGTCCGTATATTGATCAACTGTTTACCGCTACCTTAGATCCTACGGCACATCCCTATTTCGCCGATATTTCCCATTTACGCGTGGCGGCACACTGCCTGATCCGCCGCGACGGGCAAACCACACAGTATGTGTCTTTCAATCAACGTGCTTGGCATGCCGGAGTCTCGGTGTTTGAAGGCCGTGAACGCTGCAATGATTTCTCTATTGGTATCGAGCTGGAAGGGACGGATACGCTGCCTTTTACCACGGAGCAATATCACTCTTTGGCTGCGATTACGCACCTATTAATGCGGGATTACCCCATCACGCCGTCACGAATTACCGGGCATAGCGATATCGCTCCAGGTCGTAAAACCGACCCCGGCCCAGCATTTGACTGGGACGGCTATCATCTTCTGCTACAAGAAAACTGGACAGAGAACAAAGGGAGCCTAGACCAATGACGCTGTTTACACTGTTGCTTACGCTGGCATGGGAACGGTTGTTCAAACAGGGGGAGCACTGGCAGATCGATCACCGGCTTGAAGTGGTGTTCCGGCATGTTCCGTCTCCGTCTTTATTTCAAACGCTGTTCCTGACGCTATGCAGCATGGGCATTGTAGCCGGATTGCTGTGGCTAACGAGCGGCATTCTGTTCGGCCTGATTTCTCTTTTGCTGTGGATCATCATCAGCCTGATGTGCATTGGCGCGGGTGAAATCCGTCAGCACTATCGGCGCTATTTACAGGCAGCACAGCGCGGCGAGGCGGATGCCAGCCGTGAAATGGCGGCTGAACTGGCGCTGATTCACGGTCTGCCAGTGGGCACGAGCGAAAGCGAGCAATTGAAAGAACTGCAAAACGCATTGCTGTGGATAAACTTCCGGTTCTATTTAGCCCCGCTATTCTGGTTCGTCGTCGCTGGGCCTTATGGGCCGATTACGCTGATGGGATACGCATTTTTACGTGCCAGACAGACCTGGCTGGCACGGCACAACACGCCGTTGGAACGCGCCCAGTCCGGCGTTGATAGCTTGCTGCATTGGCTTGACTGGATTCCTGCTCGTCTAGCCGGTGCGGCTTACGCCTTGCTGGGGCACGGCGAAAAAGCGCTGCCTGCCTGGTTCGCATCGCTGGGAGATTCCCGCAGCTCGCAATACTGGGTGTTAACTCAGCTCGCTCAATTTTCTCTGGCGCGTGAATCCCACATCGAACCTGTAGAAACACCCAAAGCCGCTGTGACGCTGGCGAAAAAGGTGACGCTGGTGCTGGTGGTCGTGGTCGCACTCCTGACAATATATGGTGCGCTGGTCTGATTTCCCAGCGCACCTGTTTTTCATCTATTGTCTGTCTGCAGGAGGCTCGCCGAACGCGGGCATGCCGTTACGATCCCAACTGAACGTTTTAATCCGCGTATGGCGGTTCGGGTCATACAGCGGATCGCCTTCGATCTCTGTATAATTGCGGGCATGGTAAACCAGCACATCCTCGCCCGTTTCTGTTTGGGTAAAGCTATTATGCCCAGGCCCAAATTGCCGGTTTTCCCAACTGGTGGTGAAAACCGGCTGCTGCGATTTATGCCAGCTTGTCGGGCTCAACAGATTGCTATCCGCATCCGCCCACAGTAAGCCGATACAGTAATTTTCATCGGTGGCGCTGGCTGAATAGGTGATAAAGATGCGTTCGCCGTGCTTAATGACGGCGGGACCTTCGTTGACTTTAAAACCGATCACTTCCCACGGCAGTTCCGGTTTGCTCAACATGACAGGCGTGCCTTTCAGCGTCCACGGGTTTTCCATTTCCGCCAGATACAGATTCGAGTTGCCCGCAATGGCGGGATCTTTTTGCGCCCACAGATAGTAGCGCTTTCCTCTATGTTCAAAGTGCGTGGCATCCAGTGAGAAGGTATCGAACTGCGTGTAAATCCGTCCTCTTTCAACCCAGTTGCCTGTAAGCGGGTCGCTATCCGCGCATTCCAGTGCAAACATGCGGTGCTGGAATAAACCCTCCTTGATTTCCTCCGTCGGTGCTGCGGCGAAATAGACATACCATTTGCCATCAATCACATGCAGTTCCGGTGCCCAAATCAGCGAGCTTAAGGGGCCGCGTTCATGCTTGCGCCAGATCGTCACCGGGGTGGCATGGGAAAGTGCTTCCAGCGAGCTGGCCCGACGAATTTCGAGCCGATTGTATTCGGGGACCGAGGCAATAAAATAATACTGACCATCCGTATGGCGAAGAATGAAAGGGTCTGCCCGTTGTTCAATCAGTGGGTTAGGCCATTGATGTGGGTTCATCATTCTTTCCTCCTGTTTTGACGTTGAGTGCATGATCGCCACGGCTATCGCTCAGTTCCCGATAGTTATTACGGCGCTTTTCCAGATCAATTTGTATTTGCTGCATGAGCTGGCGATCGACTTTCAGTAAACGTACAACGCCTGCGGTGATCAAATAGCCAACGCCGGGAATGATGGTGAACAACATAATGATGCCATTCATTGCCTCTGCATTTTGCTGTTTGGCATTGGCGTCATAACCATAGTAGGACAGCAGGAAACCGACCATCGCCCCTGCAATGGCTAGCCCGACTTTCAGGAAGAATAGATTGCCTGAGAAACTAATCCCCGTGATCCGCTTGCCGGTTTTCCACTCGCCGTAGTCATCCACATCGGCCATCAGCGACCAGTGGAGCGGTGAAGGGATTTGATGCAGGACATTTAGCAGGAAGTACATCACCAGAATAAAATTGGTTAGGTGAGGGTTGAAGAAATAGAAGGCGCTGGAGAAGATCGCCAGTGCGATGTTGACCCAGAAAAACACTTTCAGCTTACAGAAACGGTCGGTAAGCGGTTTTGCCAGCGCGCTGCCGAACATCATGCCGACGACGCCGAGACTGATAAACAGGCTGGCGAATGAGACGGATTTTTCCATCACCCAGGTGACGTAGTACATCGTGGCCGCCATGCGAATAAATCCTGGGCAGACGTTGCACAAGGTTAATAGCAGGATTCGCGGCCATTGGTCATTTTTCCAGACGTCTCTCAAGTCTGCTTTTAGCGCGTCATTGGTGGGGATGGCAGGTTTGATCCGCTCCTGAACGGTGGCAAAGCAGAACAGAAACATGAATAAGGCAATGATCGCCATCACACCCATCGACATTTGGTAACCGCGCGCTTTGTCTTCGCCGCCGAACCATTCGGCCATTGGCAGCAGCGTCGAAGAGAGAATAAGCGTAGCAATGCCTACCATAATGAAGCGGTATGATTGACAGGAAACCCGCTCATGCGGGTCCGCGGTGATCACGCCACCCAGCGAGCAGTAGGGGATGTTGATCGCAGTGTAGGTCAGTGACATCAGAAAATAAGTGACGAAGGCATAGATGACCTTGCCGTTATAGCTCCAGTCCGGTGTGGTAAACATGAGTACGCTGAACAGAACGTAGGGTACGCAGACCCAAAGCAGGTAAGGCCGAAAGCGACCCCAGCGGCTTTGGGTTCGATCGGCGATTGCACCCATAATCGGGTCCGTGACAGCATCGATAACGCGAATGGAGAGTAGCAGAGTGCCGACCAAGGCAGGTGAAAGCCCATAGATATCCGTGTAGAAATAGCTCAGAAATAGCATGATGGCCCCGCCAATCATGTTACATCCCGCATCACCCATTCCGTAGCCGATCTTTTCTTTAACAGACAGTGCGTTGTTCTTCATGAATACGACTCCTGTGCTTAACGTGTAAACACGATTATTCCTCTCGATAGGGATAAAAGAGCGTATGAAATCGGTTGCAAAAATGGACAAATGAGTTGGGTAAGGAAAAGTGTGATGGACATGGCAAATATGAAAATGGCCGACAGAGTCGGCCATGGAAAAAGATGCGGTTAACGCTGAGGTTTACTTCGCCTGATTTTTCTTTTTGATGAAGTAACCGATGCCCAGAATAACCAGCCAGACTGGAATCAGCATGACGGAAATCTGAATGCCCGGCGTCAGGAACATGATGACCAGTATACCCGCCAGGAACAGCAGGCAGATGTAGTTACCCAGCGGATAAAGCAGCGCTTTAAACTTGGTCACTGTGCCTTCTTTATCCTTTTGCGCACGGAATTTCAGGTGCGCCAGACTGATCATCGCCCAGTTAATCACAAGAGCAGAGACGACCAGCGCCATTAATAGCTCGAATGCTTTGCCGGGAATAAGGTAGTTAATCAGCACACACAACGCCGTCGCTAGCGCAGAGATACCGATAGCGACAACCGGTACGCCACGGCTATCGACAGTTTCCAGTACTTTCGGCCCATTCCCCTGTTTCGCCAGTCCAAACAGCATGCGGCTGTTGCAATAAACACAGCTGTTGTACACCGATAGCGCTGCTGTCAGTACTACGACGTTCAGTATCGTCGCCACAACGTTGCTGTTCAGCTCATGGAAGATCATGACGAACGGGCTACCGCCTTCCACCACTTTTCCCCATGGGTAAAGTGACAGCAGGATAGCGAGTGAACCGATGTAGAAAATCAGGATACGGTAGATAACCTGATTGGTAGCGCGTGGAATGCTTTTCTCTGGGTTATCCGCTTCTGCTGCGGTAATCCCGACGAGTTCGAGGCCACCAAATGAGAACATAATAACGGCCATCGCCATGACCAGACCAAGTCCGCCATTCGGGAAGAATCCGCCCTGCGCCCACAGGTTGGTCACGGTGGCTTCCGGCCCGCCCGTACCGCTGAGCAGCAGCCAGCCACCAAAGACGATCATGCCAATAATCGCTGCGACTTTGATGATGGCAAACCAGAACTCCATCTCACCGTAGACTTTGACGTTCGCCAGATTGATGGCGTTAATCAGCAGGAAGAAGACGGCGGCGGATACCCAGGTCGGTATGTCTGGCCACCAGTACTGGACGTAAATCCCTACGGCGCTGAGTTCGGCCATGGCGACCAGAACATACAACACCCAGTAGTTCCATCCAGATGCAAAGCCAGCGAAATCGCCCCAATATTTATAAGCAAAGTGGCTGAACGATCCGGCTACCGGTTCTTCAACTACCATCTCGCCCAGTTGGCGCATAATGAGAAACGCGATCAGGCCGCCAATCGCATAGCCTAGCAGGACCGATGGCCCAGCCATTTTGATTGTCTGCGCAATACCAAGAAAGAGGCCAGTACCTACCGCGCCACCCAAGGCAATCAACTGTATATGACGGTTTTTCAAACCACGCTTTAGCGTGCCGTCCGTTTGTTGATTATCCATCAAATTTAATCCTCTGCCAGTGCAAGTAAAAAACACGGTGTGAACGAACACACGTATTAGTGACTGTACGTTTGTGTAATTTTATTTTTACGGGATGGTGTTTCTTTAAATAATGAAACATCTACCGTTTGCCAGAGAATAGTGGTAAGTGCGCAAGATTGCACTGATTTCTTATAGTCTGATAATTAAAAACTATCGTCACATCAAAGTTTTTATCTCTCTTTGATTGAACCCCTGATGATGAAAAGCTGGTGGGGGGTTGGAGGGGAATACTTCTTTAGGTTTACTCCCTTTTATTATCTCTTTATCCCCGCTGTAAAAATGGTGCTTACCCCGATAGGGTGCTATGTGTGATCACGCTATCTTTGTGAGAATAAAAAATCTTGTTTTTTGAGTAATTATTCACTATTTGTGCGTTTAAACGGTTCAGCATCGCCTGCTTTACGTTTCAAAAAAGTTAAAATATAGACAGGGGGGATTAATGGTAATACCACAGGCGGGCTATCACTTTGCCGCATGTTTCTCGTGCATTTGTTAAAATCTGGTGGGATTGGTGATTTAGCTCAAGGTCCTTATGGACAGAAGGTGAATACTTTGTTACTTTAGCGTCACGTTTTTGAAATTGGTATTACCAATTGACTCCGCGCCATTCGCAGAGAAGAATTCACTATGGCATACAGCAAGATCCGTCAGCCCAAACTGTCAGATGTGATTGAACAGCAGCTGGAGTTTCTGATCCTTGAGGGAACCTTGCGCCCCGGCGAGAAGCTCCCACCGGAGCGCGAACTGGCAAAACAGTTTGATGTTTCCCGCCCTTCTCTGAGAGAAGCCATTCAACGTCTGGAAGCCAAAGGTTTACTTTTGCGCCGTCAGGGTGGTGGTACCTTCGTTCAAGCCAATCTATGGCAAAGTGTCAGCGATCCGCTGGCAGAATTACTGAGCACACATCCCGAATCACAGTTCGATCTTCTTGAAACGCGTCATGCGCTGGAAGGCATTGCTGCCTACTATGCTGCGTTGCGTGGCACAGAGTCGGATCTGCAACGTATCCGGGATTGTCATGCCGTGATTGAGAAGGCGAGGGAAGCGGGCGATCTGGACGCCGAGTCAGAAGCCGTTATGCAGTATCAGGTTGCTGTAACAGAAGCCACGCATAATGTGGTTTTGCTGCATTTGGTGCGCTGTATGGGGCCGATGCTCGAACAGAACGTGAGGCAGAATTTTGAATTGCTTTATTTGAGCCGTGAAGTGCTGGCTCAGGTGAGCATTCATCGCGCCAGCATCTTTGAGGCGATTGTTGCCCGTGAGCCAGAAAAGGCGCGCGAAGCATCACACCGCCATCTGGCGTTTATTGAAGAAGTATTGCTGGATCTTAACCGGGAACATAGTCGGCGCGAGAGATCGTTGCGTCGGCTCCAGCAACGCAAGGACTGAGCACACGTATTTTTGGTGTTCTGAATGCGGCAATCACGACGATGAGCCTGTCTTCATGCGTTTTGCTTATAGCAAACATAAGCCAGAATGCACGAAGACAGGCTCCAACAAACCAACTTATTAGAGAAGATAAGGAATAACCATGTCAGATCGTTTAAATAATGACGTGGATCCGATCGAAACCCGCGACTGGCTGCAGGCGATCGAATCGGTCATCCGTGAAGAGGGTGTTGAGCGCGCTCAGTTCCTGATAGATCAGGTTCTGGGTGAAGCGCGTAAAGGCGGTGTTAGCGTTGCTGCTGGTACAGCTGCACGTCAATATATCAACACCATCGCAGTGGAAGACGAACCGGAATACCCTGGTAATCTGGATCTGGAACGTCGTATTCGCTCAGCAATCCGCTGGAACGCGATCATGACAGTGCTGCGTGCTTCGAAAAAAGATCTGGATCTGGGTGGCCACATGGCTTCTTTCCAGTCTTCCGCCACTTTCTATGAAGTGTGCTTTAACCACTTCTTCCGTGCTCGCACTGCGCAGGACGGCGGCGACCTGGTCTACTTCCAGGGCCACATTTCTCCGGGCGTTTACGCTCGTGCCTTCCTTGAAGGCCGTCTGACAGAAGACCAGATGAACAATTTCCGTCAGGAAGTTCACGGTAAAGGTCTGTCTTCTTATCCGCACCCTAAATTGATGCCGGACTTCTGGCAGTTCCCGACCGTATCTATGGGTCTGGGCCCGATTGGTGCCATCTACCAGGCTAAATTCCTGAAGTATCTGGAAAACCGTGGTCTGAAAGATACCTCTAAGCAAACCGTTTATGCCTTCCTGGGCGACGGCGAAATGGACGAACCAGAATCCAAGGGTGCGATTACCATCGCGACTCGTGAAAAACTGGACAACCTGGTGTTCGTTATCAACTGTAACCTGCAACGTCTGGATGGTCCGGTTACGGGTAATGGCAAGATCATCAACGAACTGGAAGGCATCTTCAGCGGCGCTGGCTGGGATGTGATTAAAGTGATGTGGGGTGACCGTTGGGACGAACTGCTGCGTAAAGATACCAGCGGTAAACTGATCCAACTGATGGAAGAAACCGTCGACGGTGACTACCAGACCTTCAAATCCAAAAACGGTGCCTATGTGCGTGAGCACTTCTTCGGTAAATACCCGGAGACGGCTGCACTGGTTAAAGACTGGAGCGACGATCAGATTTGGTCACTGAACCGTGGTGGTCACGATCCGAAGAAAGTCTACGCTGCACTGAAAAAAGCGCAGGACACCAAAGGCAAACCAACCGTTATTCTGGCGCATACCATTAAAGGTTATGGTATGGGCGACGCGGCGGAAGGTAAGAACATCGCTCACCAGGTTAAGAAAGTTAACATGGATGGCGTGCGTTACTTCCGTGACCGCTTCAACGTGCCAGTTAGCGATGAAAACATCGAAAGTCTGCCGTACATCACCTTCGATAAAGATTCCGAAGAGTACAAGTACCTGCACGAACGCCGTCAGGCGCTGGGTGGTTACCTGCCGTCTCGTCAGCCGAACTTTGACGAGAAGCTGGAACTGCCAACGCTGGAAGATTTCCGTACGCTGCTGGAAGAGCAGAACAAAGAAATCTCTACCACTATCGCGTTTGTACGTGCCCTGAACGTGATGCTGAAGAACCCATCTATCAAAGATCGTCTGGTTCCGATCATCGCTGATGAAGCGCGTACCTTCGGTATGGAAGGTCTGTTCCGCCAAATCGGTATTTATAGCCCGAAAGGCCAGCAGTACACCCCGCAGGACCGTGAGCAGGTTGCCTACTACAAAGAAGACCAGAAAGGTCAGATTCTGCAGGAAGGTATCAACGAGTTGGGCGCAGGTTCTTCCTGGCTGGCGGCGGCAACGTCTTACAGCACCAACAATCTGCCGATGATTCCGTTCTACATCTACTACTCCATGTTCGGTTTCCAACGTATCGGCGACCTGTGCTGGGCAGCGGGTGACCAACAGGCGCGTGGCTTCCTGATCGGTGGTACTTCAGGCCGTACAACGCTGAACGGTGAAGGTCTGCAGCACGAAGATGGTCACAGCCACATTCAGTCGCTGACCATCCCGAACTGTATCTCCTACGATCCGGCATTTGCCTATGAAGTTGCAGTGATCATGCATGATGGTCTGCACCGCATGTACGGCGACGCGCAAGAGAACATTTACTACTACATCACCACGCTGAACGAAAACTACCACATGCCTGCGATGCCGCAGGGTGCGGAAGAAGGTATCCGTAAGGGTATCTACAAGCTGGAGACGGTTGAAGGTAGCAAAGGTAAAGTTCAGCTGTTGGGTTCTGGTTCTATCCTGCGTCACGTACGTGAAGCGTCTCAGATTCTGGCTAAAGACTACGGCATCGGTTCTGACGTATTCAGCGTAACCTCCTTCACTGAACTGGCTCGCGAAGGCCAGGATTGTGAGCGTTGGAACATGCTGCATCCGACCGAAACCCCGCGCGTACCTTACGTGGCTCAGGTACTGAGCGATGCGCCAGCAGTTGCATCTACTGACTACATGAAGCTGTTTGCTGAGCAAATCCGTAACTTCATCCCAGCTAGCGATTACCGCGTACTGGGTACTGACGGTTTCGGTCGTTCTGACAGCCGTGAGAACCTGCGTCACCACTTCGAAGTGGATGCGTCTTACGTCGTGGTTGCGGCTCTGGGTGAACTGGCTAAACGCGGTGAAATCGATAAGAAAGTGGTTGCTGATGCCATCACTAAATTCAACATCGATGCAGATAAAGTCAACCCGCGTCTGGCATAAGAGGTAAAGATTACATGGCTATCGAAATCAACGTACCGGACATCGGTGCAGATGAAGTTGAAGTCACCGAAGTGCTGGTGAAGGTTGGCGACAAAGTTGAAGCTGAACAGTCGCTGATCACGGTTGAAGGTGATAAGGCTTCTATGGAAGTCCCTTCTCCGCAGGCTGGTGTCGTGAAAGAGATTAAAGTCTCTGTCGGTGACAAAGTTGAAACCGGCAAACTGATCATGATTTTCGATTCCGCCGACGGTGCAGCTGACGCTGCACCTGCTAAGGCAGAAGAGAAGAAAGAAGCGGCTCCGGCTGCTGCACCTGCGGCCTCCGCGGCGAAAGAAGTCAACGTACCGGATATCGGCGGTGACGAAGTTGAAGTGACCGAAGTACTGGTTAAAGTGGGCGACACTGTTGCTGCTGAACAATCTCTGATCACTGTAGAAGGCGACAAAGCTTCTATGGAAGTTCCGGCACCTTTCGCCGGTACGGTTAAAGAGATCAAAATCAGCAATGGCGATAAAGTCTCTACCGGTTCTCTGATCATGGTCTTCGAAGTGGCGGGCAGTGCACCTGCAGCCTCAGCAGAGAAAACTGAAGCGGCACCTGCTGCTGCACCAGCGGCCTCTGCGGCGAAAGAAGTTAACGTACCGGATATCGGCGGCGACGAAGTTGAAGTGACTGAAGTGATGGTTAAAGTCGGCGATAAAATCGCGGCTGAGCAGTCACTGATCACCGTTGAAGGCGACAAGGCTTCGATGGAAGTCCCTGCGCCGTTTGCGGGTACGGTTAAAGAAATCAAAATCAGCACCGGCGATAAAGTTAAAACCGGCTCACTGATCATGGTCTTCGAAGTAGAAGGCGCTGCACCAGCTCCGGCTGCTAAGCAGGAAGCGGCTGCACCGGCTCCGGCGGCAAAACCTGCTGCTGCACCGGCTGCGAAAGCGGAAGGCAAGAGCGATTTCGCTGAGAATGACGCTTACGTTCACGCGACGCCGGTTATTCGTCGTCTGGCACGTGAATTCGGCGTGAATCTGGCGAAAGTGAAGGGTTCTGGTCGTAAAGGCCGTATCCTGCGCGAAGACGTTCAGGCTTACGTGAAAGATGCCGTGAAACGCGCTGAGTCTGCGCCAACTGCTGCCGCTGGCGGCGGTCTGCCAGGCATGCTGCCATGGCCGAAAGTCGATTTCAGCAAGTTTGGTGAAGTTGAAGAAGTGGAACTGGGCCGCATCCAGAAAATCTCTGGTGCTAACCTGAGCCGTAACTGGGTGATGATCCCGCACGTTACGCACTTCGATAAAACTGATATCACCGATCTGGAAGCGTTCCGCAAACAGCAGAACGTCGAAGCTGAGAAGCGTAGACTGGATGTGAAGATCACCCCAGTTGTCTTCATCATGAAAGCCGTTGCTGCTGCGCTTGAGCAAATGCCACGTTTCAACAGTTCACTGTCTGAAGATGCTCAACGTCTGACGCTGAAGAAATACATCAACATCGGTGTAGCAGTTGATACCCCGAATGGTCTGGTGGTTCCAGTGTTCAAAGACGTGAACAAGAAAGGTATCGTCGAACTGTCTCGTGAATTGATGGCGATCTCCAAGAAAGCCCGTGACGGTAAGCTGACCGCAGGCGAAATGCAGGGTGGTTGCTTCACTATCTCCAGCCTGGGCGGTATCGGGACTACGCACTTTGCGCCGATCGTCAATGCGCCGGAAGTTGCTATTCTTGGTGTGTCTAAGTCCGCGATGGAACCGGTCTGGAATGGTAAAGAGTTCACTCCGCGTCTGATGATGCCGATGTCTCTGTCCTTCGACCACCGTGTCATTGACGGTGCTGATGGTGCTCGCTTCATTACCATCATTAACAATACGTTGTCTGACATCCGCCGTCTGGTGATGTAATCGAAAAGCCGGCCTGACGGCCGGCTTTTTTCTGATAAGCTGTTATTTGTTACAGCTGTCAGTGATCAAGGACAAATCGTTAGTCGCTTGTTGTTTCAAAATTGTTAACGATTTTGTAAACTACAGTGGCAAAGACACGTCCCGGTGGAAGAGGGCGTTATTAAAAATGCGCCCTAAATCTGAATGATGACGGGTGTGACGTCACAGACCCGCCGGAAATCAATTAAGAGGTCATGATGAGTACTGAAATTAAAGCTCAGGTAGTGGTACTTGGTGCCGGCCCCGCGGGTTACTCTGCTGCATTCCGCGCGGCGGATTTGGGTCTGGAAACCGTACTGGTAGAGCGCTACTCCACGCTGGGTGGGGTGTGTCTGAATGTCGGTTGTATTCCTTCCAAAGCCCTGCTGCACGTTGCCAAAGTTATTGAAGAAGCCAAAGCACTGGCGGAACACGGTATCGTGTTCGGTGAACCTAAAACCGACATTGATAAAATCCGTCTGTGGAAAGAAAAAGTCATCAACCAACTGACCGGTGGTCTGGCGGGTATGGCGAAAGGCCGTAAAGTTAAAGTCGTTAACGGTCTGGGCAAATTTACGGGTGCCAACACGCTAGAAGTTGACGGTGAAAACGGCAAAACGACGATCAACTTCGATAACGCGATTATCGCTGCGGGTTCACGTCCGATCCAACTGCCTTTCATTCCTCATGATGACCCGCGTGTATGGGATTCTACCGATGCGCTGGAGCTGAAAAGCGTCCCAGAACGTCTGTTGGTGATGGGCGGCGGTATCATCGGTCTGGAAATGGGTACGGTTTACCATGCTCTGGGTTCACAAATCGACGTCGTTGAAATGTTCGATCAAGTGATTCCGGCCGCTGACAAAGATGTCGTTAAGGTCTTCACCAAACGTATCAGCAAGCAGTTTAATCTGATGCTGGAAACTAAAGTGACGGCAGTAGAAGCCAAAGAAGACGGCATCTATGTGACGATGGAAGGTAAAAAAGCGCCAGCCGAGCCACAGCGTTACGATGCGGTTCTGGTTGCTATCGGTCGTGTACCGAACGGTAAAAACCTGGATGCAGGTAAAGCGGGCGTGGAAGTTGACGATCGCGGCTTCATCCACGTGGATAAGCAAATGCGCACCAACGTGCCGCACATCTATGCTATCGGCGACATCGTCGGTCAGCCGATGCTGGCGCACAAAGGCGTGCATGAAGGCCATGTTGCTGCCGAAGTAATCTCCGGTAAGAAACACTACTTCGATCCGAAAGTGATTCCTTCTATCGCCTATACCGAACCGGAAGTCGCTTGGGTGGGTCTGACTGAGAAAGAAGCCAAAGAGAAAGGCATCAGTTACGAAACCGCGATCTTCCCATGGGCAGCGTCTGGCCGTGCTATCGCGTCCGACTGCGCTGAAGGTATGACCAAACTGATTTTCGACAAAGAAACTCACCGCGTTATCGGTGGTGCGATTGTCGGTACTAACGGTGGCGAACTGTTAGGCGAAATCGGTCTGGCGATCGAAATGGGTTGTGATGCAGAAGATATCGCACTGACCATCCATGCGCACCCAACGTTGCATGAGTCTGTTGGTCTGGCAGCTGAAATCTTTGAAGGCAGCATCACTGACCTGCCGAATGCGAAAGCGAAGAAGAAGTAAGTTCTTTCAGGTTCGAATAGCGTGAATTCAATCCGGTACCGTAAAGGTGCCGGATTTTTTTTATGTATCAGACGCGGGAAACACCCTCGCACAGAGGAAATCCACCAGTGCACGCACTTTTGGCGACGGGTGCTTGCTCGCAGGCCACAGCATATGGAAGACGCCGCCGCGTTCCACGTAGTCGCTCAGGATCGGCTGTAGCAGCTCCTCGGCCAGCTGTTCGCGGATAGAGAAATCCGGCAGGTAAGCGATTCCCAGTCCTTGTAGTGCAAAACAGACGCGCGTTTCGATATTGTTGCAGATCATCGACGTAGGCAACTGCAACTCTGGTTCGTTGGGAGCAAGCCGTAGCGCCCATGGCTCTAGCTTGCCGCTGCTGGGGAAGCGATAGTGCAGACAGGCATGCTGCATCAGGTCGGCAGGTGTCTTGGGCGTTCCCCGATGAGCAAGGTAGCCTGGCGCAGCCACCAGCAGAAAACCGAAGGTGCCCAGCTTACGTGCGGTGAGGCGAGAGTCAACGGGGTCGCCTATCCGTACTACGGCATCGAACCCTTCTTCAATGACATCCACCATCCGATCGGTGAAATCCAGCTCCAGTTCGATTTCGGGATATTCGCGCATGAAGTCGCCGAGCACGGGGAGCACGAGTGAGCTAACCAACGGCAGGCTTACCCGCAGGCGCCCGCGCGGTGCGGCATTGGTCTGTGACAGTTCCAGCTCTGCTGCCTCAATTTCGGCCAGGATACGTCGGCTACGCGCGAGAAATAGTGAGCCTTCAGCCGTCAGTGTGATACTGCGGGTACTGCGATGAAACAGCCTCACGCCTAGCTTTTCTTCGAGCCGTGCGACGCTTTTCCCCACGGCAGACGCTGACACGCCTAGTAATCTACCCGCAGCAACGAAACTACGCGTTTCGGCCACCTGCACAAACACCACAAAACCATTCAGGCTGTCCATACTGCTTCCCCATTGCGGATGTTTTGTTCCGTATATCGAGGAACTGTAGCCTACTTTTTCTTTAATTGTCGATTTTCTATCGTAACGGGAACGCTCATTGATGAAAGGAACATTTCGTGATAATTCCCGCATTTCCCCTGCATATCGGTGCTTCACCAGCGCATCTCTCAGCCCAAGTTCAGGCCGTCGTTCAACAAGCGCTAGACGAGCGTCGTTTGGTTGGTGCCGTCGTGCTGGTAGCACGCAACGGTGAATTGATTCATCAGCAGGCTGCTGGGTGGGCTGACCGAGAGAATGCTCGCCCGATGGCGCTGGACGCCATCTTCCGGCTGGCTTCTGTGAGCAAGCCCATCGTGTCCGTAGCGGCGCTGGTGCTTGTGGCGCAAGGTCGGCTCGATCTGGATGAGGATATTACTCGCTGGATGCCAACGTTCCAGCCCCGACTGCTCGATGGCAGCCCGGCGCGCATTACCGTGCGACAGCTGCTTAGCCACACCGCGGGTTTAAGCTATCGATTTTTCGAGGCTCATGCGGATGGCCCCTACGCGCAAGCGGGGGTGTCGGATGGTATGGATGCTTCCGGCATTAGCTTGAATGAGAATTTGCGTCGTATCACCAGCGTTCCACTGCAATACATGCCGGGAACGGCCTGGGGCTATTCGTTGGCAACGGATGTATTGGGAGCCTTGATCGAGCACATTCACGGTTCATCACTGGACGAGGCGGTACGCCAACTGGTGACCGACCCGCTGGGTATGCACGATACTGGCTTCGTTGTGCGTGATCCATTGCGCCTGACGACGACTTACGTGAACGATACTCCACAGCCGCATCGCTTGGCCGAAGGTGAAACGGTTTCCCCTTTTGAAGGGGCAATCGGCATCACCTACAGTCTCGCCCGCATCTTTGATGCACAGGCTTTTCCATCGGGCGGTGCTGGCATGGCGGGTACGCCGTGGGATCTGCTGCGCCTGTTGGAAGCGCTGCGTAAAGGGGGCGGTGTACCGCTGCCTGACGCGCTGATCGAGGAGATGGGACGCGATCAGACACAGGGTCTGGAATTGCCCAATGCACCGGGTTGCGGTTTTGGCCTCGGTTTCTCGGTCTTGCGCGATCCGCAGTTAGCTGAGTCGCCGGAGTCATCAGGCACCTGGCGTTGGGGCGGTGCCTACGGTCATTCATGGTTTGTCGATCGAACTCAAGGTTTGAGCGTGGTGGCTTTCACCAACACGATGTATGAGGGGATGTCGGGGCGTTTTGTCACCGATCTGCGTGATGCGGTGTATGGCGCGTTGGAGACAGAGCAATGACAGCCTCAATCACAACTTCAATGACGAGGACACCGCGCGACAACTTGCCCATTGCCTCACTGCTTGCGCTAGCTATGGCTGCTTTCATCACTATCCTGACCGAAGCGCTGCCTGCGGGTCTGCTGCCGCAAATGGCACAAGGGCTAGCGGTATCCGAAGCCTGGGTCGGACAAACCGTCACTATCTATGCTATGGGTTCTCTGGTAGCTGCGATCCCGTTGACCGCCGCGACGCAAGGTGTACGTCGCCGCCCGTTGCTGTTGGCAGCCATCGCAGGTTTCGTCGTTGCCAATACGATTACGACGTTTTCCGGTAGCTATGTGCTGACGATGGCGGCGCGTTTTCTGGCGGGTATTGCAGCGGGTCTGCTATGGGCACTACTGGCTGGCTATGCAGCCCGTATGGTGCCTGAACACCAGAAGGGACGCGCTATTGCGATAGCGATGGTCGGCACACCATTGGCATTGTCACTCGGCGTGCCCGCTGGCACCTTTCTTGGCAACCTGATCGGTTGGCGAATGTGTTTCGGTATGATGAGTGGTTTAGCCGTCATACTCATGTTGTGGGTACGCGTACAGGTACCGGATTTTGCCAGACAGCCAGTAGGCAAGCGGCTGTCGCTGAGGCAAGTGTTCACCGTAGCAGGCGTGCGACCCGTACTATGCGTGGTGTTGGCCTTTGTACTGGCGCATAACATTCTCTACACCTACATTGCGCCGTTTCTTGCCGCGGCGGGCATGGTCGAACAGACTGGTTTGGTGCTGCTGGTATTCGGCATCACATCACTGCTGGGGATCTGGATCGTTGGCGTGCTGATTGATCGCCATTTGCGAGCCCTGACGCTTGCCTGCTCGGCATTGTTCTGCCTTTCTGTACTGGCGCTTGGCGTGGCAGGTGATGTACCCGTTGTGGTCTATGCGGCGGTGGCAGTCTGGGGACTCGCCTTTGGCGGTGCCGCGACACTGTTCCAAACGGCAATTGTCAGAACGGCTGAGGAGGGGGCTGATGTCGCACAGTCTATGTTGGTCACAGTCTGGAACATGGCTATCGCAGGGGGAGGTATCATCGGTGGTGTTCTGCTGGAGCGTTTTGGTGTCGTTGCATTCTCTCCGGTACTGCTGGCGTTGTTATTGATTGCGTTCGCTGTGGTGTGGTCTGCCAGACAACACGGTTTCCCCGTGGCACGGCGGTAAGATGGCGCAGCGCCAAATTTTTTGCCTGCTGCTTCGCATAATGCGCGCTCCGTCCATTTATTTTTAGCCGCGTCAATTACAATCAAACCTCAAAAAAGAAACGATGTTTTATTTTTGAGGTTATGATGAATCTGAATACCTTACGCTCCTCTGTCTGGCTACTGGCGGCGTTGCTAGCCAGCCCTTCACTGATGGCGAACGATATGAACCCTCACTCTCAAATAGCGGCGGATCAGGCGGTGACGGATGAAGGACTGCCTTCATTTTATCCGCAGCTTAAACAGCAAATGACCTACTCCGATTCCTGGCTATCTGGAAATTTTACGGATTTTAGTCAGTGGCAATCCCAGTCGAGAAAAACGCTGCGTTCGCTGCTTCTGACGCCTGACTCTACCAAAGACTTTGCACCGCAGGCGATTGAAAAACAGGATCGTGGCAGTTACACGGCAGAAAAGGTCGCTTTCAATCTGACTGATGAAAGCCGCGTAGACGCGTTGCTCCTGACGCCAAAAAGCGCGGGGCCTCATCCGGCGGTGATCCTGCTGCACGATCACGGCGCTAAGTTTGATATCGGCAAAGAGAAGATGATCAAGCCGTGGGGCAATGACGAACAGCTTACTTCCGCACAGGCGTGGGCAGATAAGTTCTTCACTGGTCGTTTTGTCGGCGATGAACTGGCGAAGCGGGGTTATGTGGTGCTGGCGGTGGATGCGTTAGGTTGGGGATCGCGCGGGCCGATCAAATATGAGCAGCAGCAGGCGCTGGCGAGTAATTTCTTTAATCTTGGGCGTTCACTCGCCGGGCTGATGGCCTATGAGGATATGCGGGCGACGGATTTTCTGGCATCGCTTGAGCAGGTTGATAAACAACGTATCGGCGTCGTCGGTTTTTCAATGGGCGCGTATCGTGCCTGGCAGCTAGCTGCGCTGTCTGACAAGGTGGCGGCAACCGCGGCGGTATCTTGGATTGGTACGTACGACGGGTTAATGACGCCGGGAAATAACGTGCTGAGAGGCCAGTCGGCATTCTACATGCTGCATCCGGGACTATCGACGCGCTTTGATTTCCCTGATGTGGCGAGTGTCGCCGCGCCAAAACCGATGCTGTTATTTAACGGCGGCCAAGACAAGCTGTTCCCGACGCAATCCGTTGAAGATGCCTACGCCAAGATGCACAAGGTGTGGCAATCCCAGCGGGCGGACATCAAGCTGCAAACCAAGATCTGGCCTGAACTGGGACACGTCTTCTATCAGGAACAACAGGAAGAAGTCTTTAGCTTTCTGGATCAATGGCTGAAACCCTAGCCAGCGGTGCCTGAATTGTAATAAGTTTTTTGATAACATCAGGTTACTGATGCATGACTCGCCTCTGTGTGCTGTCGCATTCAGGGGCTTTTCAATTTTACAGGGATGAGGTGATGAAGAAATACCTGGGCATTATCATGATGGTGCTATGGCTGTCGGGTTGTAATGGCGAAAAAACACGTAGCGAGGGGAAATATCTGGTTGAGGATATTCGCGTTGTGTTTGATAACAGTAAAAGTCCTGAAGCCAATAAAAACAGAGATGATCTTCAGGAACATATCACGCAAGGTCTTAAAGGCATTAAAAACGACATCTATTTTAATCTGACACCGACTCAGGTGAACTACTACAGCGTAGATGGCGAACATACCGAGGACATAAAAGATAATCGAGTACAGATAAACGGTTCGTGGCACACGCTAGAAATCATCGGGAAAAACAAGGTTCAGTTCGTATCGGATAAAAGCGCTGCCTGTGCATTTTATTTCTGTGAAATCACGATGGTCTTGAAAAAGACGGAAGAACAGTCACCCGATTTACTCAAGATTAAGCAACGTTTTGAAGATCGCAAAAAAGCCTATCAGGCGCAACTTCTTAAAGAGAAAGAGGCATTTAACCGTGCACCGATGAGCGATTTCCCCGGAGTTCCCTTTTATCCTGAAGAACATTTTACGATTAAGCTGCCGTTTGCCATGTATGACAAGCTGAGTTTGTGGGAGCACGGGACTTATATCCGCAGAATGGGACGTCTGCTTATCGACCAGGAAAATAAAGACACGCAGATCTATTCCTATCGAGATCGACAGAATAAAACTGACTTTGACCTATTCACCGTGAGCGCGGCGAAAGCAGATTTTAATCTGACGTCATGGCTGGCAGGACAAAAGGGCGTGTTGTTCCAGTCGGAAAACGGCGCGGCATACGATAATCAACAAGGAAAATTGGAAGCTGTTTATTTTCAATATGATGAGGCTAAACAGCGCTATTTTATTGGGTTAGCGAATGCTGAGGACACCGCCGCGTTAGCCAAAGCATTTGCCGTACTGCGTACGATGGATGAACGCTATCGTGGCGAACAAGCGCTGTCGATGTACGATCTAGCATTATCTCCGCAGGCGTTGGAAGCGAAGTATGGTGTAAAGATTGCGGATGAATTTAATATCGCAGAAATGCATCAGGCTATTTGGAAAAAACTCGAACAACGTATGGAGAAGCCTGAGCGTTTTATTAAACGCAGCATGTCAAAAACGCGCATTGAAATACGGTTTCCATCAGAAGTGTTTAAATATGACATTTATTTTAAGATCGTTCCCGAATCGATTCCTGAACTCATGGCTGAAACCAAAGAGATCGTCCCCGAAGGTAAAGAAGCGGGTGACATTTTTATTTATGGCGACAGCGCGTTTGTCGGCTATGAATACGATGTGAATGTGGGAAGTGGGCTCACATTACAATTTTTAGTACCGAAAGATGCAGGAACGCCGCTGGAACGCTTGATGTTTCTGCATGTATTACGTCAGCTTGATGTGGCGCGTTTCCCAGCTATTCCTGCACAAGAGAAAAAGAACCTGTTTCAGTATGGCGAGGCGTCGTTTTTCAAAACCAACTTTGATAATAGCTACTTCAAAGTAGAGCAAGGTCTTATCAACAGTACAGGCAAGCTAATCGTTGCTAATCCTGATGATGGCTATTTTGAGTTTGAATACAAGTCTCCCCATATACTGGCGACCCGTTATAAATCAGAGGGCGAAGGGAATTATTCCAGAGTACCGGGCGTGACGATATTTGATGAAAAAGGGAAATTAATTTCCCATCAGGCAGATTAAGTCGATCTGACGGTATGGTTGTTGTCGAGAATAGTGCTGCCGATAATGATGGTTATCGACAGCAATCAGCATCCCGTTAAAGCCAGTATTTTGTTAAAACCAGCATTGTTAAAATAGCAGCCCAAGCAAATAGCGTAGATCGCCTTCCTGCCGTAACGCGCAACGATCGGCGATCTGGTTGCTGTCGAGATGAGCCAGAGAACCGATGGTTTGCTGCAATTTAGCTCGTAGATCGGTTGGCCGTGCAGAGGTTTCCTGACGCGTGGTGCGCTGGATTAGCGGGCTGCCGTTACGCAAATGCAGGGTGACCTCATGAAAACGTGCTTCTGGGTCAAGCTCATCAGGTGGCGCTGTTTCATCGGCGCGGCGTATGACGCGCTTCGCCAGTGCTGAGATTGCTGCTTCAACTGGCGCTTCTGAAAAATGCGCCAGCTTCAGTTCCCCTTCAATCAGTGCCGCTGCAATGACATATTCCAGACTGAATCGTGCTTCTACGCCATTTGTCGCGTTACGGATGAAAGGAGCGACGTCGCCGCCCGGCGGGAAGGTTACCGTGATACGCTCGATAGCGTCGGCCAGATCGGCATCCGCACCATTTTGCTCATGCCACTGCTCCCGCAACGCAAACGCGGCTTCGGCGGCGCTGTGGGTTCCGCCACAGGTTGGGTAGCGCTTGAACTCCAGACCGGGAGAAAGAATGCGCCACGGCGCTCCCCAGTTTTCAACCAGCAGTGCTGGCTGCTGTTTTTGATCGCCATGCGCGGCAAGAAACGCATCAATCACCAACTGCTTGTTGCCCTCGAAGCCTGCTAACCCCAGCTTGACGGCGGTTAATCCTGCTCTGGCAGAAAGCCCGGCGTGTAACGGTTTGACCGCTGAACCAAACTGCGCCCGCAACCCAGCGGCCTGTGTGGCGGCTAAGCCAAGAATAGTTTGTGTTTGCTCTATTGATGCATCAGACAGACGTGCCGCCGCAGCCGCAGCGGCGATAGCGCCGAGCGTGGCCGTGTTGTGATAGCCGAGACTGTAATGACGCGGGCCGCACGCCAGCCCGATTCTGCCAGCGGCTTCTACGCCTACCACATAGGCTGTCAAAAACGCATCTTCCGTAACGGATGAATCCTCCGCAGCAAGGGCAAACAGCGCAGGTAGAATGACGGTGCTAGGGTGGCCGCGAAATGCAGGATGATAATCGTCAAAATCCAGTACGTGACCGGCATAACCCAAAATCAGACTACGCGTCAGGCTGTCCGTGCCGCTAAATACCTGCTTTAACGGCGCGAGCCCGCTATCAGCAATCGCCCCCTGTGCGATCGGGAGCGCGGTGGAGATGAAGTCAGTCACCCCTTCCCGGGCGGCATCAATCGCGTCTTGGTTTGGCTCGCTATGGATAATGTGGTGGGCAAGCGTTGCGGTGATATCAGTCTGATTGGTCATGAGTTGTCAGGCATCTTGGCAGAAAAACACTAATTTACTGCGCATCGCTGAATAGCAATTAATAACCAAACGGAATAATAAATTCCATTTGGTTATTAGTGGTTAGAATCAAAAGCGGTCTTTTAGCTGCCCAGGTGTAATGCCAAATGCACGGCGCAGCGCGGTGGCAAAGTTGGCGGGGCTGTTGTAGCCCGCGATGCTAGCTGCTTGAGCAATACCGATGCCGTCTTTTTGCAAGGCTAGCATGGCACGTTGTAGACGGCAGTTACGAAGGTACTCAAAAACGCTCATATTGAACGTCTGGCGAAAATGGCGCTGCAGTGTGCTTTCGCTCATGTTGACGCTTTTGGCGATTTCACTCATCGAAAGATGATCGGCGCTGCCGCTTTCCAGCATATCTCTGATCTGCTGAATTCGATGGTAGCCGCGCAGGCTGACACCGCTATTTTTCTCCTGCGCCACGCTGGCGGTCAGTGACGTAAACGCTTCGATAATCAGGCTCATGCACTGCGTTTCCAGATAAAGGCGCTGGAGCGGCGTTTGGCAAGGTTTAGCATCCAGCGTTTGTAAGGCAATTGCCAGCGCCTGTCGGGACGGTGTCCATAAGTGTGTCGCAAGGTGAGTCTGTGTGAAATCGTGGATAGCCTGCCAGTCGCCAACGGTATCCATCATATTGCCGTACAACCATTCTCTGTCGAACGTTAGCGTAATGGTGCGTTCATATTCATCACGCTTGCCGATGCGGGTAAACATCGTCGGCTCCGTTAGTGCAATCAGGGAAGCGGGTTGGCTCTCTCCCAGATGCAGTTCCTGATGGCCAAATGAGATATGTGCATTGCCGCTCACCACGATGGCCAGCTTGATCGCACCATCCAGCAGGTTTTGGGTTTTCATGTTGTGGCGATTAATCACATCCGCGGTATGCAGGATCAGATGCGGATTGAGCTGCACAACCGTGAACGATCCGAATAGCACCGGTGTGTTATCGATCAGCCGGGGACCAATAAAACGGTAATTATTCGCGACCAGACTCGATTGCTGAACGATGTGATCTTTGTAGATCGGCTTTGATGACTGAGTGAAGCTGCGCACGTGATTACCTACCTGATTAAACCCTTCGACCTGCGCCTTCCATTTTGATGCTTTGGCAAAACATTTTGCTGCTAGAGCAAACCCCGTCCTGAATGACAAATGTAACAATGACCGCGCCAAAATGGTAATGCAAATACTTCTCAATAGCATTTTTCGTTGGGGAGGTCACATTGCACGATAAATGCATCTTCCATTTCTGGCAATGCGGAGAAAAGGGCTGATTGATTACAGACAGTATTTCATAACAACGATACGTGATGCTCCGTTTGCATGACGCTTCTCTCCCGATAACCGCTACGTCTGCGCGTTTTATCTCCGCCGTTATTCAGCACTTTTGCTGATTGTCGTTAGGTGTCGCTGTACCGGCTGCGATGTTGAACCTTTTTCAGGCTACTTATTCATTTCTTACAGGGCAGGATAATTTTGATGAAACTACCACAATCGCGCCGTTATTTGGCGACGCTCATTGGCGTTAGCTGCGGGATGACTTCGTTTCTGAGTGCGGCGCAGACCTCGACCATTCCTTCAACAGAACCTGCTCCTCAGGTGCAGAATCAGACCGAGAATAGCCTATCGGGAGACACGATGGTGGTGACGGCTGCGGAGCAAACTCGCCAGGCTCCTGGCGTGTCGGTGATTACGGCTGAGGATATCAGCAAACGTCCACCTGCTAACGATCTGTCTGAGCTGATTCGCACGATGCCGGGTGTCAATCTGTCCGGTAACTCAACTAGCGGCCAGCGTGGCAACAATCGTCAGATCGATATCCGCGGTATGGGACCGGAAAACACGCTGATTCTGGTGGATGGCAAGCCAGTGTCGAGCCGTACGGCAGTACGTTACGGCTGGCGCGGTGAGCGTGATACTCGCGGTGACACCAACTGGGTGCCTGCGGACATGGTTGAGCGCATTGAAGTGCTGCGCGGCCCAGCGGCAGCGCGCTATGGTAACGGTGCCGCGGGCGGTGTGGTCAACATCATCACCAAACAGCCGACGCAAGAATGGCACGGTACCTGGAATACTTACCTGAACGAGCCGGAACATAGCTCGGAAGGTGCAACCAAGCGTACCGATTTCAGCCTGATGGGCGGCCTAACCGACAGCCTAAGCTTCCGCCTGTTCGGCAATCTGAATAAAACTGAGGCCGATGCACGCGATATTAATGAAGGACATCAGTCCGTGCGCGCGGGTAATCAGTCAGCTTCACTGCCTTCTGGGCGTGAAGGGGTACGCAACAAAGATATCAATGGCCTCCTGCGTTGGGATATGACCAAGCAGCAGTCGCTGGAGTTTGAAGCAGGTTCCAGCCGTCAGGGTAATATCTATGCGGGCGATTCGCAAAATACCAACACAAACGCGCTTGTCGTCAGCAATTATGGCAAGGAAACCAACCGCATGTACCGGCAGAATTTTGCGGTCACACATCGCGGTTACTGGGACAGCGGCGTCAGCTCTACGTCGTATCTGCAATACGAACGTACGCATAATACCCGTATCCTTGAGGGTCTATCTGGCGGTTTAGAAGGGATTTTTGATACCACTAATCCAAACCAATATGGCACGATAAAGCTGGATAATTTCACTGCGCATAACGAAGTGAATCTTCCGCTGAATGTCTGGGTCGATCAAGTCTTAACGTTCGGGGTTGAGTGGAACGAGCAGAAGATGAAAGACCCGGTTTCTAACTCGCAGACAACAACCGAAGCAGGCAGTGTGGGTTCGCTTAGCAGCAGTGGTCGCAGTGAGAAATCTGTCGCTCGTCTGGCTTCTGCCTTTGTGGAAGATAACGTCCAATTGACCGACAGCACTATGCTGACGCCTGCACTGCGTGTCGATCATCACAGCACGGCAGGTACCAACTGGAGTCCGTCGCTCAATTTGTCGCAGGAATTGGGTGACGACTACACGCTGAAGTTAGGTATCGCTCGTGCTTATAAAGCACCGAACCTGTATCAGACTAACGAGAATTACCTTCTCTATAGCCGTGGCCAAGGCTGTGCTGGCGGCACATCTTGCTACCTGATCGGCAATGAAGATCTGAAAGCGGAAACCAGCCTGAATAAAGAGATTGGTCTGGAGTTTCACCGCGATGGGTTGATCGCGGGCGTCACCTACTTCCATAACGATTACCGTAACAAAATTGAAGCAGGCAATACTGTCATTGGTAAAGCGGTGGGCGGTACTAATTCCCAATATGCTAATGCTAATATTTTCCAATGGGGCAATGTACCGAAAGCCGTCATTCAGGGACTGGAAGGTAACCTGACCGTTCCTGTCACGGAGACGATCAACTGGCGTAACAACCTGACCTGGATGCTGGAGTCGAAGAATAAAACCACGGGTGACTACCTGTCGATTACGCCTGAATTTACGCTGAACTCATCGGTGGACTGGCAGGCGACGGAGAGCCTTTCCTTCCTGGCGGATGTGACCTGGTATGGTCGCCAGAAGCCGAAGAAATATAACTACAAAGGTGAGCGCGTAACGGGTAGCGCCACCAATGAGTTAAGCCCTTATGCACTGTTCGGGTTAAGCAGTACCTATAAATTTAACAAGAACCTGAGCGTGACGGGCGGTGTAGAGAACCTGTTGGATAAACGCCTGTTCCGTGCGGGTAATGCGCAGGATGTGGTGAACAATAACGTTGTCACCATTGCGGGTGCCGGTGCGGCAACCTATAACGAACCGGGGCGCACCTTCTTTGTCAGCGTGAAGACGTCGTTCTAAATCTTATACCCGTCATACTGAGTCGCAAACGCCATGGGAAATCCCGTGGCGTTTTTTATGGCGTGCCATCCCTGGCCGTCACCCCGCGGGCCCTTGCTGCGCAACGTTAAAAATTTCTCCCGGAAATTTTTTATTATCGCTATCAGGGACAGAAAAGGGCTTTTAAGGTGGCGACGATTTTCTCTACGTCGTGATTTTCGATGCGGTAGTACAGTGTTTGTGACTCGCGCCGATAGCTAATCAGCCCTTCTTCACGCATTTTTGCCAGATGTTGCGAGAGGGCGGACTGGCTCAGCGGGATATGCTCAAGTAACGTACCCACCGACATTTCGCTGTGCTCAATGAGTAAGCAAAGCACCAGTAGCCGGTTTTCGTTGCCAATCGCGCGCAGCAATGCCGCTGCTTTTGCCGCGCCGTCTTGCATGAATTCCCGATCCGAATTACTCAACGCCATATTCACTCCGCCGTGCGTTACTGACTAATTTAGTGATGCCTAATGTATTGAGCTTACCATACCCTCGACCTTGAGTGAGGAGAATGACTAGCATCGATAAAGCCGCGGGTGATGGAACCCGCGCTATGCTACCTGCGGTTTACAATAAGGTCGTTCCTCCTTACAATAACCTGACATCCTTTCATGAATCTGCTGCTGCAGGAAAAACAACCTTCTCCTCGAAATGGGAGGAGCGATTTTTTGTTTTCTAGGTAGCACCATGTCTACATTCACTCGCTTACAAAAACGTTTATCCCGTTTGGGGATAGACACCGATTACCAACATTCTATTTATCATCTCCGCAGGCAGCGCGCAGAAGCGCAAATTCTGTTGCCGGAAGCGTTGCCGCTGGAAGAGAAGGCGGTTCAACAACTGCTGGATTTTGCCTCTGTTCATATGCCGGGCAGTGATGCGCACGTCTGTGCCGCTCGCGCGACGCCGGATTTCCACCCCGGTACGCTTGCGCCCGTCGGCAGTATTGTTGCCACAACGGAGAACTTCGTTATCCCTGCGGCGATTGGGACGGATATCAATTGCGGCATGCGCTTGCTGACCACGGGCGTGCATCATGCGGATGCCAATGAGCACAAACCCGCGCTGATTCAGGCGCTCAAAAATACGTTACTTCTGGATCAGCGCGATGTTCCCGTCACGCCGGATTCGTTTTCTGCGCTCTTTGATGAGGGGCTGTCGGCGTGGCTGGCGGCACTGCCTATGCAGGGGCTTTGGCAGGACGTGGACTTCCAACGACTGTCGGCTGAGCTTGCCTCCATCGCCGGAACCGAGGCGATTCACGCCCATAGTCGACATGCGCCCGAGCCGTTTTTTGCGCCTCGTGCGATTATTCGTCCTTCCAGTCTGGGCACGGTCGGGTCGGGTAACCACTTCGTTGAGCTGCAAATTGTCGATGCCGTTTTGGACCGACATGCGGCGTATCAGGCTGGTGTGAAGGAAGGAGAGGTCGTCGTTATGATTCACACCGGTTCACGAGACGTTGGCTTTTATGTCGGCCACCGCGGGATTGATAAAGCGCGCACCTGCTGGCCAACTGGGGAGAAATATCCGGCCTCCGGCCTGTTTGGTCTGGTTGATGAACACGCGGCGGATTATATGGAGGCCATGGGCGTCGCTGCCCGCTATGCGTGGATCAATCGGATTGTACTGACGGAACTGATCCGTTCTTCTTGGAAGCAGGTATTCACGCGAGATACCAGCAAGCTGGTTGTTGATCTATCACATAACATCATTCTGCCGGAACATGGAATGAACCTGCATCGCAAAGGGGCGACACCCGCAAAAGCTGGGGAGTTTGCGCTGATTCCCGGTTCAATGGGGGATTACTCCTATCTCGTTACTGGGAAAGGGAACCCCGATTGGCTGTGGTCGTGTTCACACGGTGCAGGGCGTGCCGAGCGTCGGCAGAGTATGCGTAACAAGATCGATACGGCGAATCAAGTCGATGCGCTGCCCTGGCAATGTATTACGCTGAAGGACGAGCGCCTGCGGGAAGAAGCCCCCGCGGCCTATAAACCGGTGACGCCCGTGATTGATATTCAGGAACAGTCAGGGCTGATTCAACCTGTTGCACGGTTACGCCCGTGGCTGACGTTTAAGGCCTGATGTGACCCGCCCCTGAAGGAATAGATTCAATACTTTTGTACTGAGCATTGCGCCCCAATCGGCGAGTGGTTGATTGGGGCGTATGTTCTTCATCGCCAGCGCCCGTTGTTGGGCATTTGTGGTTATCTGTCCAGACTAGGGTTTTTGTTTGATGACGTTATTGGCGCCGCTAGACGAGAATTTCGGCTCTGTTCCGCCCCATGAGAGGCGGTTACTTATGCCATTGAAAGAGACCAGAGCAGGCCCGTTAAAATCAAAATCGAGATGATGCTCCGTGCCGGTTACGTTCACCTTTACTGGCTTATCATCGGCAACAATGTGAGTGCGGATCGTGTTTTTATAGGCGGCGACGGTCAGGTCTCCGGTTGATTGACCTGTAACGGCAATCTCGGAACCGGTCACGGTAAGCGATGTGGCGGTATCGAATGTGACGTTGTGCTCGGAACCCGTGACGGAAATCGCGGCACATTTGCCTGTGAGGGCGATGTTATTGCCGTTGCCTGAAATACTGACATCATTACCATTACAAGGAATATCGCGTGTTAAGCCGATACCCTCCAGTTCGATAGGTGCGGCATAGACAGATGCGGTGAACGCCAGAAGTGTGGCAGAAACCACGTGCAGATACCGTTTCATCTTCATGGAGTCTTTCCTGTTATCAATGAAGCCATCCGGCATTGTTGCCGTGGGGGCCCTATCATCTGTTAACACTTATCCAGACTCTATTGCGAACATTCTGATTATCTCTGCGTCCTTAGACGATGCTTAATCACGTTATGTTGTTAAAAACCCACATATTACGTGGTTAAATCAGCATAGTTAGTGTGCGCTGTCAGGGACATGCTATTCTGCTGATGTCGGTATTTTTCAGTGATAGTGACATTGGTCACATAGCACAGTTGAATAAAAATTAATGTTGCTATTATGTGAACGAATTAACAATCAATTCAAATCCTGATATGCTGACGAGGCTGGACCGGACACTCTGCTACCTTACATCCACACGCTGACACCCAGGCATGGACACCACAAGTGGGAACAAGAGCGCCGGGCATAATGAAGACAATGAGAGCGAGGAGAACGTCGTGCTAGAAGAATACCGTAAGCACGTAGCTGAGCGGGCTGCGCAGGGAATTGTTCCTAAACCGTTAGATGCCACGCAGATGGCCGCGCTGGTTGAGTCACTCAAGAATCCCCAAGCAGGCGAAGAAGACGCGTTGCTTGATCTGTTGATTAACCGTGTTCCGCCCGGTGTTGATGAAGCCGCCTACGTGAAGGCTGGCTTTTTGGCTGCCGTCGCTAAAGGCGAAGCCACTTCCCCCTTGGTTAGCCAGGAAAAAGCGATTGAGCTGCTGGGCACCATGCAAGGTGGTTATAACATTCATCCGCTAATTGATGCGTTAGACAGCGACACGCTGGCACCGATTGCCGCGAAAGCGTTGTCCCAGACGCTGCTGATGTTTGATAACTTCTATGATGTGGAAGAAAAGGCGAAAGCAGGCAATGCGCACGCCAAGAAAGTGATTCAATCCTGGGCTGATGCCGAGTGGTTCCTGTCCCGCCCGAAACTGGCGGAAAAAATTACCGTTACCGTCTTTAAAGTCACCGGTGAAACTAACACGGATGACCTGTCTCCGGCACCTGATGCCTGGTCACGCCCTGATATCCCGCTGCATGCGTTGGCGATGCTGAAGAACGCCCGTGAAGGCATTGATCCCGATCAGCCTGGCAACGTGGGCCCGATCAAACAGATCGAAGAACTGAACAAGAAAGGCTTCCCTCTGGCTTACGTCGGTGACGTCGTCGGTACGGGATCATCGCGTAAATCTGCCACCAACTCCGTGCTGTGGTTCATGGGTGAAGACATTCCTCATGTTCCGAACAAACGCGGCGGTGGTGTGGTGCTGGGCGGAAAGATCGCCCCGATCTTCTTCAACACTATGGAAGATGCCGGTGCGCTGCCGATCGAAGTTGATGTTAACGATCTGAATATGGGTGATGTGATCGACATCTATCCGTATGAAGGTGAAGTACGCCGTCATGATACGAATGAAGTGCTGGCGACATTTGCCCTGAAGACCGACGTATTGCTGGATGAAGTGCGCTCCGGTGGCCGTATTCCACTGATCATCGGACGCGGGCTGACGTCTAAAGCGCGTGAGTCACTGGGCTTGCCGCACAGCGATGTCTTCCGTATTTCCAAAGCGGTTGAAGCCAGCAAAAAAGGCTTCTCACTGGCGCAGAAAATGGTCGGCCGCGCTTGTGGCGTCGCGGGTATTCGCCCTGATGAATACTGCGAACCTAAGATGACATCCGTGGGTTCACAGGATACCACCGGGCCGATGACTCGTGATGAGCTGAAAGATCTGGCTTGTCTCGGCTTCTCCGCTGACTTGGTGATGCAGTCGTTCTGTCACACTGCGGCCTATCCGAAGCCAGTTGATGTGACCACGCACCACACGCTGCCTGATTTCATCATGAACCGTGGCGGTGTATCGCTGCGTCCGGGCGATGGTGTTATCCACTCCTGGCTGAACCGTATGCTGCTGCCGGATACCGTTGGTACGGGCGGTGACTCCCACACCCGTTTCCCAATCGGCATCTCTTTCCCTGCGGGTTCTGGGCTGGTGGCGTTCGCTGCGGCTACGGGCGTGATGCCGCTGGACATGCCGGAATCCGTTCTGGTGCGCTTCAAAGGCAAAATGCAGCCGGGTATTACTCTGCGCGATCTGGTTCACGCCATTCCGCTGTATGCCATCAAGCAAGGTTTGCTGACCGTTGAGAAGAAAGGTAAGAAGAACATCTTCTCTGGTCGTATTCTGGAGATCGAAGGTCTGCCGGATCTGAAAGTCGAGCAGGCGTTTGAACTGACCGACGCCTCGGCGGAACGTTCTGCGGCTGGTTGTACCATCAAGCTGGATAAAGCGCCGATCATCGAGTATCTGAACTCCAACATCGTGCTGCTGAAGTGGATGATCTCCGAAGGTTACGGCGATCGTCGTACGCTGGAACGTCGTGTTCAGGGTATGGAAAAATGGCTGGCGGATCCGCAACTGCTGGAAGCGGATGCCGATGCTGAGTATGCGGCGGTGATCGACATCGATCTGGCCGACATCAAAGAGCCGATCCTGTGTGCGCCGAACGATCCAGACGATGCGCGTTGGCTGTCTGACGTGCAGGGCGAGAAGATTGATGAAGTCTTCATCGGTTCCTGTATGACCAACATCGGACACTTCCGTGCGGCGGGTAAACTGCTGGATAGCCACAAAGGCCAGCTGCCGACTCGCCTCTGGGTTGCGCCACCGACCAAAATGGACGCTGCACAGCTGACGGAAGAAGGCTACTACAGCGTGTTTGGCAAGAGCGGTGCGCGTATCGAGATCCCAGGCTGCTCGCTGTGCATGGGTAACCAGGCGCGTGTGGCTGATGGTGCGACCGTCGTTTCTACGTCGACCCGTAACTTCCCGAACCGTTTGGGAACCGGTGCCAACGTCTATCTGGCATCTGCGGAACTGGCTGCGGTTGCCTCGCTGCTGGGCCGTTTGCCGACGTCGGAAGAGTACCAGACCTACATGTCGCAAGTGGATAAAACCGCGCAGGACACCTATCGCTATCTGAATTTTGACCAGTTAGGTCAATATACCGAGAAAGCCGATGGTGTGATCTTCCAGACGACTGTCTAACTCGCTATAGTTCGCATCCCTACACCGAAGGAGGCCTTGTGCCTCCTTTTTTTCTGCCTGCTCCATTCCACCTTGTGCATCTGCAACATCAAAGGTGAAGGTGCATCACGACGATAGGGTGTAGAGGCGACTAAACTGAACAAAAGAAACATCACAGTGAGGATGGCATCATGGACTATGAATTTTTGCGGGATGTGACGGGTCAGGTCATCGTTCGTATGTCGATGGGACATGAAGCGATTGGGCACTGGTTCAATGAAGAAGTGAAAGGCCAGCTAACGATATTGACTGACGTTGAGGATGCGGCGCGTTCCGTCGCAGGCAGCGAGCGGCAGTGGCGACGAGTGGGCCACGAATATACGTTGCTGCTGGATGAAGAAGAAGTGATGGTGCAAGCGAATCAGCTCTCTTTCACCACGGATGAGCTGGAGGAGGGCATGAGTTATTACGACGAAGAGAGCCTGTCTCTATGCGGTCTGGATGATTTTCTGACGCTGGTGGAAAAGTATCGCGAGTTCATCCTGCATTGATCGTTTTAGTTATTCGAGCGTTTTGATAACACGATCGTTTTGAAAACACCACCCGCCAGACGGAT
>NZ_LXFV01000019.1 GCF_002847345.1 Pectobacterium peruviense | reverse complement strand
GCGGATAGCATTGGCAAGTTCTTTACGAGAGGACATGCTTGACTCCAAAAGTTACAGCTTGGCCGCCAGCAGCGCTTCCAGCTTTTGTTGATCGGCGGCGAACAGGCGAATGCCTTCCGCCAGTTTATCGACAGCCATCGCATCCTGATGGTGTTCCCAGCGGAATTCGGCTTCAGACAGCGGTGAAGGGGGATGGAATGCTTCGGTGGACGGTGTCAATTGGCGTTCGACAGGAGCACTGCTGTTTTTCAACTGCTCCAGCAGCGCAGGGGATATCGTCAGGCGATCGCATCCCGCCAGCGCCAGAATCTGTTCCACTTTGCGGAAGCTGGCACCCATGATCACGGTTTGGTAGCGGTGGCGTTTGTAATAATCATAGATATCACGTACAGAAATCACACCGGGATCGCTTTCGGCCTGATAATCGCTGGTGGGTTTTTTTTCCTGATACCAGTCATAAATCCGGCCCACAAACGGCGAGATCAGGAAGACACCCGCTTCCGCGCAGGCACGCGCCTGAGCAAACGAGAAAAGCAGCGTCAGGTTGCAGTTAATCCCTTCTTTTTCCAGCTCTTCAGCCGCGCGAATGCCTTCCCAGGTGGCGGCGAGTTTGATCAGAATACGCGAGCGCGGAATGTCTTTTTCCTGATACATCCCAATAAGTTTACGGGCTTTGGCGACGCACATCCCGCGATCGAACGAGAGGCGGGCATCCACTTCGGTGGAGATGCGGCCGGGAATACTTTTCAGCACTTCTGCGCCGATGTTCACCGCCAGTCGGTCGCTGGCGTTGATGAGCCGCGTTTCCGGGCTACCACCTTGCTGGTTAGCATAGGCAATCGCGTCATCAAAGAGCGGCTGGTATTGGGGCAGGGTGGCAGCTTTCAAAATCAGAGACGGATTCGTGGTGGCATCTTGTGGTGAAAATTGGCGAATGGAGTCGATATCGCCGCTATCGGCGACCACTACGGTAAACTGCTTAAGGGCTTCTAATTGATTCATGATTGAGCTCCTTGATGTAAATAGAGAAATGGCATGCGCAAAACAGAGCTAACACACTGCACCATGAGGTCGTGGAATAACATGCGCTTTTTCCGATTGCTGCGGTTGGGCTCTCTCGACTGAACACTATTTTGCTGCACGGAAAGTCGACTGAACGAACAGTAAGACGGACGGCCAGTCAGTCTGGGGATAACTGCGGGCCGTCAGAGAGGATTACTGGTGTTTTTCCTGATGTTCGTAGTAGCCGATTTTCTCGACTTTAGGCGCGGATCCGCCACCTTCAAACTCGGCATCCAGCCAGGCGCCAATAATCTCTTTTGCCAGTTCGGGACCGATAACCCGCGCACCCAGTGCGATGACCTGCGCATCGTTACTTTTTCTGGCTCGCTGAGCGGAATAGGTGTCATGGCACTGAGCGGCACGAATGCCGTTGACCTTGTTAGCCACGATGCACATGCCGATCCCGGTGCCGCACAACAGGATCCCACGCTGGTGCTTACCGTCTTTAATCGCGTGCGCCAGCGTGTAGGCAACATCGGGGTAGATCGGATTTTCCCCGCTGGGATCGTAGCTGTAGTCGGTCACTGTCAGCCCTTTCTGCTGTAAATAATCAGTAATCGTGTTTTTCAGATCAATCGCGGCGCTGTCTGCACCAATTGCAATCGAGAGCATATCTATCTCCTGCCTGGCTGAGGGTCAAAGTGAGCCTGATATGTCGCTTTCGTTAGGTTGTTTATAAAAGCATTAATAAACAGAAGCTAACGAGAATCTCCCTGCCTGATTCCGTACATTTCCGGCCTTTTCATGGCTAAACATATACCGCTTCTTTCAAATGTTCAATGTGTGATTATTTGTTTTTTGTTTTGTCAGGGAAGATAAGGCGGTAAAAAGAGTGATCCTGGTCGCTTTTACACCTTTTATGGCGGTATTTTACCTTTTTGATACATATTTAGATCATGCTCACAAATTTTAAACAGAGAGATAGGCAAAAGATTGGGGCGAATATATCGTTCATATGTTCATTGTGTGTATTAATGATCTAAATCTTTTAGAGGACATAACAATGTGTCAGACCTGTATGCAAACCATAAAAAAGACAACAAATAACAAAGGTCACACCGGGTATCGAATGACGAAAGAGGATGAAATGCAGGAACAGCCTGGCGTAGAGGCAATGACAGGGAAGGGATTGGCTATCGGTAGTAAGGGGGCTGTATGAGTAAAGTATCGGCTACTGCAACGGCGGGACAATCTGCCACAAACCCGTCCACCACAAAACCATCTGCTGTAGAACAATCGGCCATTCGCAAGATCTCCTGGCGTTTGGTGCCTTTCGTCGGCTTGATGTTCTTCATTAACTTCCTCGATCGTACGGCCATTTCGTTTGCGGGCCCGAATGGCATGAATGCCGATCTTGCGCTAACCGTCGCACAGTTCGGGCTAGCTTCTGGCATTTTCTTCATTGGTTATATTCTGCTGGAAGTCCCTAGCAATCTGGCGCTGCACCGCTTCGGCGCACGCAAGTGGCTATCACGCATTATGGTGTCGTGGGGCATCGTGTCACTGCTGTTTACTTGGGTAAGCAGTCTTGAAGGGTTGTATATCCTACGTTTCCTGTTGGGGATTGCAGAGGCGGGGTTCTTCCCCGGGGCGATCTTGTTCCTCAGTATGTGGGTGCCTGCCCGCTATCGCAGCAGAATCCTGTCATTATTCTATCTGGCACAACCCCTGACGGTGGTACTCGGTGCGCCACTGGCTGCCTGGCTGATTGAGCAGCATGGCCTGTTCGGACTGTCCGGTTGGCGGGTGATGTTCCTCGGTGTCTCTATTCCAGCCATTATCGTCGGTATCATTACCTGGTTCTATCTGGTGGATCGTCCGGCTGATGCCAAGTGGCTTAACGCCGATGAGAAACGCTGGCTGGTTAGCGAGCTGGAAAGCGAACATGCCACCAAAAACCACAGCAAACACCCTAGCGTGACGACTGTGATGTTCAACAAACGCGTCTGGGTATTGTGCCTGATTTACTTCGGTTTTATTTACGGCCTCTACGCGCTGGCGTTCTTCCTGCCCACCATTATCGCGGGTTTCCAACAGCAGTTCGGCACGACGTTTAATGTCATGGATAAAGGGCTGATTACCGCCATCCCTTACTTGCCAGCGGCCATCGTAATGTATTTCTGGTCGCGTGATGCAACGCGCCGCGGCTGCCGTTCATGGCACATCGCCATCCCAGCCTTGACCGGTGCGATCAGCATTCCGCTGGCGCTGTTTATGGAATCCCCGACGGCGACCATTGCGGTGATCACTGTAACGGCCTGTTCCATCTTTGCCGCGCTACCTAACTTCTGGACATTACCGACCCAGTTCCTGACGGGAGCGTCAGCGGCAGCAGCCATCGCGCTCATCAATACCATTGGCAATGTTGCCGGATTTTCAGCGGGATACATCACCGGTGCGGTGCGGGGCGTAACGGGTACCTACGTGCTGCCCATGATGATTGTTGGCGGGTTGATGCTGCTCTCCGCCGTGTTGATTGTCCTGCTCAGCCGTTCGGACCGGTTATCGAAAGCCGCATCAGCCACACAGGAGCATTGATATGACGTATTTGTTCAACCAACCTTCCGCCTTTGCCCGGGAACTGACCGAAGGATTTGTGGCGGCGCATGCTGACAAAGTGCGTCAGGTACCTGGCGGCGTGGTCAGAAGTACTCGCAGTCGTGAAGGTGGGGTCGCCATTGTGGTCGGGGGTGGCTCCGGCCACTACCCGGCGTTTGCCGGACTGGTCGGTCAGGGGCTGGCGCACGGTGCGGCGATGGGTAACCTGTTTGCATCGCCATCAGCCCAGCAAATCTGCTCCGTCGCCCGAGCGGCACACAATGGCGGTGGCGTGCTGCTGACGTTCGGTAACTATGCGGGCGATGTGCTTCATTTCGGACAGGCCAAGGCACGTCTGAATGCGGAAGGAATTCCGTGTGAGCTGCTGGCGGTTACCGATGATATTTCCAGTGCGTCACTGAACGAATGGCAAAAGCGTCGCGGGGTTGCCGGCGATCTGATGGTCTTCAAGGCGGTCTCTGCAGCGGCGGAAGCGGGCTACGATTTGGCTGCCGTGCTTGAGGTTGCGGAACGTGCCAACCAGCGCACCCGCTCGCTCGGCGTGGCCTTTTCTGGCTGCACCTTGCCGGGCGCGGAACACCCGCTGTTCACCGTTCCTGAAGGAATGATGGCGGTGGGCATGGGGATTCACGGCGAGCCGGGTATTCGTGATGTCCCCATATCAACCGCCGATGAACTGGCTGAGCTGTTGGTCAGTTCACTGTTGAAAGAGGTGCCGCACGATATTGCGACGCTCTCCGGACAGCGGATCAGCGTGGTACTCAACGGCCTCGGTGGCGTGAAATACGAAGAGTTGTTTGTGGTTTATCGCCGCGTTTCACAACTGCTGGTTGAGCAGGGGCTGACGGTGGTTGAACCGGAAGTCGGTGAGCTGGTAACCAGCTTTGACATGGCGGGCTTATCGCTCACGCTGTTCTGGCTGGATGAAGAACTGGAGCGTTTCTGGCGTGCGCCTGCTGATGCACCAGCCTTTCGTAAAGGCAGTATGTCTCCCGCCGAACCGCTGGCTGAGCGCACATTCACGGCAGAACTCGAGGTGATCCCACCCGCTACGGCAGCATCGAAAGCGGCAGCACATTGTGTTGCCGCGGCGTTGAATGCGGCGCGTGACATTGTGTTGGCTAACGTCACCGAGTTGGGCCGTATCGATGCGGTTGCCGGAGATGGCGATCACGGTATTGGCATGGAGCGCGGGGTGATTGCCGCAGCGGAAAAAGCCACGGAGATGCTGGAACGGCAGGCGGGTGCCGGTACGTTATTGCAACGTGCGGCAGATGCTTGGGCCGATCAGGCTGGAGGGACGTCTGGCGCAATCTGGGGCGTTGCGTTAAATGCGCTGGGAACCGTGTTGGGTGATGAACAACGCCCTGACGGTCGCCGTGTGGCAGATGGGGTACGTCAGGCCAAAGAGAGCGTGATGCATTTCGGTAAAGCAAAACCGGGGGATAAAACGCTGGTGGATGCCTTAATCCCCTTTAGTGTGGCACTTACGCAACGAGTAGAAGCGGGAATGAGCTTGCCAGAAGCCTGGCAGCAGGCCGCACAGTGCGCCCAACAGGCGGCTGACGACACGGCACAACTGTTACCCAAAATTGGCCGCGCCCGTCCGCTGGCAGAAAAAAGTCTGGGCACGCCCGATGCGGGGGCGATATCGCTAGCCATGATCCTTGACGCGGTGTCGGCCGTGTTGAACAGCGATACGACGTCGACTTCTTCGCATCAGACGGCGACACAAGCGGAGAGTGAGTGATGAGTTCGCGCAAATTGACGCTGGGCGTCAGCCTGAAAATGTATTTCGGCTATCAGCAGACACTCGACTGGTGCCAGAAAATCCACGAGATAGCCGAACAGCATCCGCTGGCGTCACTACCCTCAGCCCGGCTGTTTGTGCTACCTGCGTTCCCGACGTTAGCTCCCGTGGTGCAGCGGTTTGCTCAGTCTCCCGTTCATGTCGGTGCACAAGATCTTCACTGGGCGGATAACGGTGCTTTCACTGGGGAAGTGAGCGGCACCCTGCTGCACGAAATGGGGTGTCGCTATGTTGAAATCGGGCACGCCGAGCGTCGCCGCTATTTCGGCGAAACGGATGAACATTTCGCGCTGAAAACGGCGGCGGCCTGGCGAAATGGCCTAACGCCGGTGCTGTGTGTCGGCGAGGAACAACGTGGCTCGCCGCAGCAGGCAATCGACACCTGTCATGCCCAATTGGCAGCGGCGCTGAATCTGGCCCAGAAGCAACAACTGACGGGCGATCTGGTGCTGGCCTATGAACCGCAGTGGGCGATTGGTAGCACGGAACCCGCCCCGACGGCGTACATCAGCGAAGTCTGTCAGGCATTAAAACAGCATCTTCCAACACAGGCTGGCGTGCGCGAAGGGCGAATTATTTATGGCGGTAGCGCTGGGCCGGGATTGCTGAGCCAGCTTGGCGATGCTGTTGATGGCCTGTTTCTGGGGCGCTTTGCCCACGATCCGGCTGCGTTTAACGCCATTATGGATGAAGCCTTCACGCTCAGCTCGCAGGCGTAAGAGAGAGGAAATAACCATGGCAATTGGATTAAGTACCTACGCGTTCTTTTGGCGAGCCTCTTCCCGCGTACCAAATCCGCTGGGTTTGGAAGCCATGCTGGAGCAAACGGCAGAGTCTGGTGCGGGCGTTTTTCAGATTTGTGATTACGCGGCGGTGGAAGCTCTTTCGCCTGCTGAATTGGAAAAATTGCGGCAGCGCGCGGTCGATCTCGGTATTCAACTGGAACTGGGAACACGAGGATTGGCCACGGACCACCTGACGCGCTATCTCACGATGGCTCGCGCACTGGATGTCCGTTTTATCCGCACCATGTTTAACAGCGCAACACATAAGCCGACGCAAGATGAGGCGCTTGCTTTGCTGCGTCGCGTGCTGCCTGAGTTTGAGCAGCACAACATCCAACTGGGGTTGGAAACCTACGAACAGGTCAAAACGCGCGACGTGCTGGCGGTAGTTGACGCCATCGACAGCCCGGCGCTGGGTATTTGTCTCGATCCCGGTAACTGTGTTGCCGCGTTGGAATACCCGCATGAGGTGATTGAATTAACCGCCTCACGGGTGGTTAACCTGCACATCAAAGATTTTGCGTTTGCCCGTCAGGAAGGATGGGTGGGCTTTACCTATTCCGGCTGTCTGCTGGGAACTGGCCTTTTGGATTACGACGCGCTTCACCAGATCGTACGCCCGAACGAACGAAATATTAACCAGATCGTCGAGCATTGGCTGCCGTGGCAGGCCAATGCGGAAGAAACGTGCCGTCTGGAAGACGCCTGGACGCGCCATAGCCTGAATTATCTCTACACGCGTAATCCCTATGCGAACCGTTCATCACACATTCTTTGAATATCCCAAATCTGAGGAGTAACAATCATGGCTGCTGAATTGAAAACTATTACCGTACTGGGCGCTGGCGGCAAAATGGGCATGCGTATCTCTGCCAATTTCCAGAAAAGTGACTATCAGGTGTTTTACTGCGAGAACTCGCCACGTGCGCAGGAGCAAGTGGTTGCCGCAGGTAGGGAATTGTCCGTTGCTGAACAGGTGATTCCCGAAAGCGATGTGGTGATTTTAGCGGTGCCGGATATTGCACTGAAAGCGGTCTCCGGGATTGTCGTTCCGCAGATGAAAAGCAATGCAGTGCTGCTGACGCTGGACCCAGCTGCGGCCTACGCCAATCTTATCGCCAAACGTGATGATATCGATTATGCCGTCGCTCATCCGTGCCATCCTTCCGTATTCCTGGATCGCTTCACGCCGGAAGAACATGCCGATGCTTTTGGCGGCGTGGCCGCGCCACAGCACGTTGCCGCTTCTTATGAGACGGGCAGTGACGAGCAGAAAGCCACGTTAGCCCGCGTAGTTAAAGTGATGTATGGCCCGGTGATCGATGTGCACTGGGTGACGGTAAAACAGCTGGCCTATCTGGAACCGACGCTGGTTGAAACCGTAGCCTGTATGGTTGGTACCTTGATGAAAGAAGCGCTGGATGAAACCATCAACACGATTGGCGTGCCGGAAGCGGCGGCGAAAGCCATGCTTTATGGTCACATTCAGATTGCATTGGCCGTGGCTTTCCGCAGCACTAATCCGTTCTCGGATGCGTGTATGATCGCGATTGAATATGGTAAAGAGAACATCATCAAGCCGGATTGGAAGAAGATTTTCGATGAGAAAGAGCTCGATCTGGTGATTGCAAAAATGCTGAAGATCGATGCTATTGAGCGGTAATGTGTCACGTTGCCGGAGTCAGTCTTTTTGTCTGGCTCCGGCGCTTCTGCCTCTGTCCGTTTGCGCCACCATCAGGGATAATCGCGCTGGGCTTGAGCCTCTCCTCCCGGCGTGTAACAATTATTCATTGCGACGGTTTTCATCTGTAGACACAGCGTCTGTATAAACCGATCCCCCTGCGTAAGGAAAATGTGACCAGATGGAAAAACAATCAGGATCTCAGGAAAGCGAACTTCTGACTGAAATCGCCGTCGCTTATTATCAGGACGAAATTACTCAGGAAGAGATCGCCAAGAAATTCGGTATTTCGCGCATCAAAGTCGGGCGTTTGCTGAAACGAGCAAAAGAAGAGGGCATTGTTGAAATTACCGTGCGCTATCATCCGGTATTCAGCACGCGCCTTGAACAGCAGATGCTGGAGCGCTTTTCGATCAAGCGCGCCCTGATTGCATTAGATCATCAGGATGAGGAGGAACAGCGGCGGCAGGTTGCTGCGCTGGTTTCCAATTATCTGGCGCTGTCGTTGAAAGACGATACGGTGGTCGCGGTGGGTCAAGGACGTAATGTGGCGGCGGTCGCCGACCATGTGAGCAACGTGACGGAACGTAACTGTCGCTTTATCTGTGGTATCGGCGGAACACACCGTCCCGGCGATGCGATTAACGCCGACCATATCAGCCGCCGTCTGGCAAAGAAATTTGGTGGCAGCAGCGAAACGCTGTATTCACCCGCCTATGTCGAAAACCGGGCGCTGAAAGAAGCGTTCATGCAGAACGGCACGATTAAAGAAACGCTGGATCGGGCGCGCAAAGCCGATATCGCGCTGGTGGGCATTGGGGATATGAATGAGAACAGCTACATGGTCAAACTTGGCTGGTTCACCCCGCATGAAATTATTGACGCCAGCCTCAATCAGGGCGTGATTGGCGATATCGCTGGGTATGATTTCTTTAACGCGCAGGGCCTGCATGTTGATACGGTGATGAACGAACGGGTGATTGGCGTGAGTATTGAAGAGTTACATAAAATCCCCTGTGTGATTGCGATTGCCTCTGAAAACACTAAAGCCTTAGCGATTCTCGGCGCGCTGCGCACGGGAGCCATCGACATTATCGCCACCAGTGCAGGTAACATTCGTACTATTCTGAATATGACGCAGTAACCTCTCTTTCCCCGTTGCGTGGTGTGTTTACATCACGCGACGATCTTCCCCGAATTCTCTGAATTTCTCCCGATGATCCCGCTCGGCGTATCTGACGCTGACTGTCAGATGAACAAAAAACCGTCAAATAAAATAACTATATTAACCAGCATTGCCCCTCAGTTTTTGCCATCCTCGGTAGTTTAGCCATTGGCAAACACTATACTGGGTACTCTTTACCCTACAGACACAACAAAACCGAAAAGGTACATAAAATGGATGAACAGCTAAAGCAAAGCGCCCTTGATTTCCACCAGTATCCGATTCCCGGCAAAATTCAGGTTTCCCCAACGAAGCCGCTGGCAACGCAGCGCGATCTGGCGCTGGCGTATTCCCCAGGTGTCGCTGCACCCTGTCTGGAAATTGCGGCGGATCCGCTGGCCGCTTACAAATACACCGCGCGCGGCAATCTGGTCGCCGTTATTTCTAACGGAACCGCCGTTCTGGGCCTCGGCAATATCGGTGCACTGGCCGGTAAACCGGTAATGGAAGGCAAGGGCGTTCTGTTTAAAAAATTCTCCGGCATTGATGTTTTCGATATCGAAGTCGACGAGCTGGATCCTGACAAGCTGATCGATGTGATCGCCTCGCTGGAGCCGACGTTCGGCGGTATCAATCTGGAAGACATCAAGGCACCGGAGTGTTTCTACATCGAGAAGAAACTGCGCGAGCGGATGAAGATTCCCGTCTTCCACGACGATCAGCACGGTACTGCGATCATCTGTACCGCCGCCGTTCTGAACGGTCTGCGCGTCGTCGAGAAGAATATTTCCGATGTGCGTCTGGTGGTGTCCGGTGCGGGCGCGGCGTCTATCGCCTGTTTGAACCTGCTGGTGGCGCTGGGTCTTCAGAAGCACAACATCGTGGTGTGTGATTCGCGCGGCGTAATTTTCCACGGCCGTGATGAAAATATGGAAGAAACCAAGGCCGCTTACGCGATTGAAGACAATGGCGCACGCAAGCTGGCTGACGTGATCCCTGATGCGGATATTTTCCTTGGCTGTTCCGGCCCCGGCGTACTGACGCCAGACATGGTGAAAACCATGGCACCACGCCCGTTGATCATGGCGCTGGCTAACCCGGAACCGGAGATTCTGCCGCCGCTGGCGAAAGCAGTACGACCAGATGCGATTATCTGTACTGGCCGTTCAGACTATCCAAATCAGGTGAACAACGTACTGTGCTTCCCGTTCATCTTCCGTGGCGCACTGGATGTCGGCGCCACCACGATTAACGAAGAAATGAAGCTGGCCTGCGTGCACGCGATTGCCGATCTGGCGTTGGCAGAGCAGAGCGAAGTTGTCGCCTCTGCCTACGGCGATCAGGAGCTGTCATTTGGCCCGGATTATCTGATTCCGAAACCGTTCGATCCACGTCTGATCATCAAGATCGCACCAGCGGTGGCGAAAGCGGCGATGGATTCCGGTGTGGCGACGCGTCCGATCGAAGATTTCGATGCCTATGTCGAAAAACTGACTCAGTTCGTCTACAAAACTAACCTGTTCATGAAGCCGGTCTTCGCACAGGCTCGTCAGCAGCCGAAACGCGTGGTATTCGCCGAAGGTGAAGATGCTCGCGTATTGCACGCCACGCAAGAACTGGTGACGCTGGGGCTGGCGTTCCCGATTCTGATTGGTCGTCCGAGCGTCATTGAAATGCGTCTGCAAAAGCTGGGGCTGCAACTGACCATCGGTAAAGATTTCGAAGTGGTTAATAACGAATCCGATCCGCGCTTCAAAGAGTACTGGAGCGAGTATTTCGAACTCATGAAGCGTCGCGGTGTGTCGCAGGAAAAAGCGCAGCGTGCGGTGATCGGTAATCCAACGCTGATTGGTTCGATCATGGTTCACCGTGGTGAAGCGGATGCGCTGATTTGTGGCACGATTGGCACGTATGAAGAGCACTTCGACGTCGTCGAGAAAGTGTTCGGCTACCGCGAGGGCGTACATACGGCGGGGGCGATGAACGCGCTGATGCTGCCGAGCGGCAACACCTTTATCGCCGATACCTACGTCAATGCGGATCCGACACCGGAACAACTGGCGGAAATTACCCTGATGGCGGCAGAAAGCGTACGTCGTTTCGGTATCGAACCGAAAGTCGCGCTGCTGTCTCATTCCAGCTTCGGCACCTCTGATTCTCCGACGGCGCAGAAAATGCGTGCAACGCTGGCGCTGGTCAATAAGCTGGCACCGGAACTGGAAATTGATGGTGAGATGCACGGTGACGCCGCGCTGGTGGAAGCGATCCGCCGCGAGCAAATGCCGGACAGCCCGCTGAAAGGCTCCGCCAACATCCTGATCATGCCGAACATGGAATCTGCGCGTATCAGCTATAACCTGCTGCGCGTGTCGTCTTCAGAAGGTGTGACGGTTGGGCCGGTGCTAATGGGGATCTCGAAACCGGTACATATCCTGACGCCGATTGCTTCGGTACGCCGGATTGTAAACATGGTCGCGCTGGCGGTGGTGGAAGCACAAACTCAACCGCTGTAAGTTATTTCCAGTAATACAGACAAACCCAGTCGATTGTTGGCTGGGTTTTTTATTTACCGCAGTTTATCGACCAAATAATCGCCTAACCAATATGAACCTATGAGGCCAAAAACGCCGGCGGGAAACAACAGGTTATCTGGGAATATAGATACGACGACAACAATAGAAAAAATACAGAGAATAAATGTCAGTATCATGGAAAGAATATCGAATAAAACAGATTTCACAGCTTTCAGCATTGCTTCATCATCCTTAAATTACTTTTCCTTTAACCTCTTACAACTAACACGTCATTTTTAGCAGAGCGTGGATTTTCCCATACGGTGGCATAAGTTAAATCAATGGAATAATTTTCGTTTTATGCCATGATCCCGCCTCGTCTGTAGGAGCCCCTTTTTTCCGGACTCGATAAAAAAACCAACGAGCGAATATCGGCTATGGCAACACGCGCAGTGAAAGAAAATACAGTAGAAAAAAACGGTACAGAAAAACGTCTTCCTTCGCTGTTTGGTGGGGCGATGATTATTGCAGGGACGATTATTGGCGCTGGGATGTTTTCCCTGCCGGTGGTGATGTCGGGCGCCTGGTTTTTTTGGTCATTTGCCGTGTTGGTCTTCACCTGGTTTTGCATGTATCACTCGGGATTAATGATTCTGGAGGCTAACCTTAATTATCCGGCGGGTGCCAGCTTCGATACGTTGACTAAAGATCTGTTGGGTAAGAGTTGGAATGTAATTAACGGCATATCGATTGCCTTTGTCCTCTACATTCTGACCTACGCCTATATCTCTGCGAGTGGTTCAATCATTCACCACACGCTGGCTGAGATGTCGGTCGATTTCTCTGCCCGCGTCGGTGGCTGCCTGTTTGCACTGTTTGTTGCGTTTACCGTATGGCTGAGCACGGCGGCGGTGAGCCGCATGACCGCGTTTTTTCTGGCAGCAAAGGTACTGACCTTTTTCATGACGTTCGGCAGCCTGCTGTGGAATGTGAAGCCCGTTGTTCTACTCAACGTTGCGGAAGAAGCACCCAGCTACCTTCCATATGTGTTGATGACATTGCCATTTTGTCTGGCTTCTTTCGGTTTTCATGGCAACGTTCCCAGTTTGGTGAAGCATTACGGCCACAAGCCACAGGTAATTAAGCGCTGTCTGTTTATTGGCAGCGTACTGGCGCTGGTGATGTATGCCATCTGGTTGATTGGCACTATGGGAAATATTGCCCGTCCTGATTTTATCGGGATTGCAGAGCGGGGCGGCAATATTGATGTTCTGGTACAGACGTTGGGTAGCGTGCTGAACAGTCCTTATCTGGACGTGTTGCTCACTGTCTTTTCCAACTTCGCCGTCGCCTGTTCGTTTCTTGGGGTAACGCTGGGGCTGTTTGACTATCTGGCCGATTTACTGAAGTTTGACGATAGTCGAATCGGAAGAGCTAAAACGGCGCTGGTAACCTTTTTGCCCCCTATCATCGGTGGGCTGGTCTATCCGAACGGTTTTATTTACGCGATTGGGTTTGCTGGGTTAGCCGCCACCGTATGGGCGGTGATTACGCCTGCGCTGCTGGCACTTGCATCGCGTCGCCGCTTCGGTAGCCCGCTGTTTCGTGTTCGTGGCGGTAATGCGATGGTGGCGCTGGTGCTGCTATTTGGTATTGGCACCGCGCTGATACATATTCTTTCTAGCCTCGACTTGCTACCGGTTTATCGCTAGTCGATATAGCCATCCCTGTGACCTGCTAAAGCATAAGAGACAGGATGGCGAGCGTTCCAGATAACGACTCTCAGATAGTTATGGCTTCCGCACCTGCTGCAACCACTTGTCCAGTTCATTAGCAAACTGCTGACGATCCCGCTGGTTCAAGGTGCTGGGGCCACCGGTCTGTATCCCGCTGGCGCGCATGGTGTCCATAAAATCCCGCATGTTCAGCCGTTCCCGAATGGTATCTGGCGTATAGCGCTCGCCGCGCGGATTCAACGCGATGCCACCTTTTTCTATCACTTCTGATGCCAGCGGAATATCGGCGGTGATCACCAGATCGCCTGATTCAACGCGGCGTACAATTTCATTATCGGCGACATCAAAGCCTGCCGCGACGCGCAGCGTGCTAATAAAGCGTGACGGCGGTACTTTTATGGTCTGGTTGGCGACCAGCGTGACCTGCATTTGTGTGCGATCCGCCGCGCGAAATAGCACTTCTTTAATGACGTTAGGACAGGCGTCGGCGTCGACCCAAATCTGCATGACTTATGCTTCCTTGTTGTGCGTATTACTTTCTGCCAGCCAGTCTCTGGCGGGCAGGAAATCTCGATAAAGTGCGGCTTCCGGGCTATCCGGTTCAGGTTGATGCTGGTATTCCCAGCGTGCCAGCGGCGGCATCGACATCAAAATGGACTCGGTGCGTCCGCCGCTTTGCAGGCCAAACAGCGTACCGCGATCCCAAATCAGGTTAAATTCCACATAGCGGCCACGACGATAGAGCTGGAATTCGCGCTCGCGCTCTCCCCACGGCAGATCTTTACGCCGCTCGACGATGGGTAGATAGCCATCGATAAATCCATTACCGACAGCGCGAATGAAAGCAAAACTAGTGGCAAAATCCGGCTCGTTCAGATCGTCAAAAAAGAGCCCGCCGATACCGCGAGCTTCATTCCGGTGTTTGAGGAAGAAGTAATCGTCGCACCACTTTTTGTAGCGTGGATACACATCGTCACCGAACGGCCGGCACAGGTCGTGGGCGGTCTGGTGCCAGTGCACTGCGTCTTCTTTAAAACCATAATAGGGCGTGAGATCGAACCCGCCGCCAAACCACCAAACTGGTTCTTCTCCCGGTTTCTCGGCGACGAACAAGCGTACGTTGGCGTGGCTGGTGGGAATGTAGGGACTTAGCGGATGAATTACCAGCGACACGCCCATCGCCTGAAAGCTACGACCTGCCAGATCGGGGCGATGCGTGCTGGCAGAAGGGGGCAATGACTTGCCGGTCACGTGGGAAAAGTTTACGCCAGCGCGTTCAAAGATACGTCCGCCCGACAGCACGCGACTGCATCCACCGCCGCCTTCGGCACGTTGCCATTCATCCTCGGCGAAATCGGCTCCGCCATCGATCTCCGCAAGCTGCTGACAGATATCTTTCTGTAAGCTAAGCAAAAAATGTTTTACCGCGTTGATGTCAGACATAGTGGGGATCTCGTTTCCATAGCGATGGTGGCACAGTAATAAGGCGGGCAGTATACCATCAATAAAATCGATCCCCGGTCACCCGTCGTGTGATTCCTGATAGCGGCGCGCAATTTTGGATTGCGTCTGATAAAAATCACGCGATAATCACGATTTACCTTATTGCAAAATGGCGACTGTGATGGAAATCCGCATATTCAGGCAGGATGACTTTGAAGCCGTGATCACCCTCTGGGAACGCTGTGATTTGCTGCGCCCGTGGAACGATCCTGAAATGGACATCGAACGTAAGCTCAATCACGATCCCGATCTGTTTCTGGTCGCAGAGGTGAACGGTGAAATCGTGGGATCGGTAATGGGTGGTTACGACGGCCACCGCGGTTCGGCGTATTATCTGGGCGTGCATCCTGATTTTCGCGGACGCGGCATTGCGAATGCGTTGATTAGCCGATTGGAGAAAAAGCTGATTGCCCGCGGTTGTCCGAAGATCCACCTGATGGTGCGTGAAGACAACGACGCCGTGATCGGCATGTATGAAAAACTCGAGTATGAGACCGTCGATTGCATCACGCTAGGAAAGCGTCTGATTGAAGATCGGGAATATTGAGCGTTATCTCACTGACGCTAAACCGCTATTCCCGTACTGTTTTGCCCCCTCTATTTTCCCTTTAAGTAAAAAAGTGTGCCTTCGCCAGCGCACTTTTTTATTTAACCTCAATGCGTTACTTCGACTTGTAATGATATTGCATGCAACGTGTTAGATCTTGTAGATAACAGTTTTCATTTGTAAAACGATTCTCATTTGTATTATTATTTATTAATGTTGCCCGATCGACCTTGACATGTTTTTTGGTGTTTCGATCTTGCTGACATTTTTATCGCCTGGAAGATTGTGATTGCACGACTGACACCAGGAAGTTGACGTTCAAGAGACGGAGTTGGATGGTGAGTCGTGAAAATCTTCATGGGGCTTTATTGGGTGCGAATCGCACCGGCAGCAGCGTATTGCTGGCTCCTCTTACTCATTCCTATTCAACAACAGCGCTAACCCCCGATGTGCCTAACTGGCGCTCGCTGGCCTTTTTTGTTTTGTCCTGCGTGGCGCATGCGGCGCTGGCGGTTTTCTTTTTATTGCACTATTCCCCGAAAGAAAGCATTGAAGAGATGGCGGGAAACGCAGGCGGAAGCATGCAGGTGACGATGATGGCTGCGGCGATGTCACAGGCTGCTGATTCGTCGCCACCCGTAGCCGACCCTCCCGGTGCTCAACCGACTCCCGTCGTGATGCCGATTTTAACGCCATTACCAGAACACCCCAATCCTGTCATTAAACAGCCAGTCATCGAGCGCAAGCCTGTCACCCCTGTTGCGGAAAAGAAACCGCCAGTGCGTGAGAAAAAACAGCCTGAAAAAAAACCGGAAGAGAAACCGAAAGAACAGCAGCAGGCCCGATCGCAGCAGACACAGCAAACACAGCAGGCAGAGAAGAAAAGTGAGTCTCCGGTAGCGACAGCTCAAACCGGTGATGCCCCGTCTCCGATGCCATCTTCTGTTGGCATGCCGGGTAGTGCGTCAACGGCCAAAGTAGGAGAAAGCGAGGGCGGTCAGGCAGCGCGTGGTGCAGGGAAAAGTAATAGCCAAAATTTCAAAGCGCTGCATCGCCGTGTGAATTATCCCTCTCGGGCAAAAGCGCTGGGCGTGGAAGGAAACGTGCGCGTCAAATTCGATATTACCGGTAGCGGGACGGTCACTAACGTACAAATTCTGTCTGAAACGCCAGACGGCGTATTTGGCGATGATGTGATGAAGGACATGGCGCGTTGGCGCTATCGGACAGAGGCACCGGTTGAGAATCAGGTGGTTTCCATCGTTTTCAAACTTAATGGACACATTCAGGTTGACGATTAGTCGTAAGCATTACATGCAGTACATACAACAATAATTTTATTTCTTAATAATTGGATTCATTGGGGATTTTGAATAAATGAATAAGAACGTCTATTTAATGATGCTACTGTCATTATTATCAGGGCCTGCACTCGCACAGCAAAACGACACCTCTGCCGATGAAAATCAGCAGAAAAAAAATGCAGAAAGCGAAGAAGAACAGCAGGGTGATTCCTCTTCGGGAAATAGTGAAGATACCATTTTAGTTCGCTCAACCCCGACCAGCCAGTCGATGGGGACGCAGATCATTAATGCTGAGCAGATTAAAAAGATGCCGACCGGAAATGGCTCGGTGCCGGAGTTATTAAAGAATAACCCAGCTGTGCAGTTCTCGAACACAGCGAATAGCAGCAATATTCCGGGGGAACTCGCACCAGAAAACGTCTCGTTCCACGGCGAGAAATTTTACAACAATAACTTTATGATCGATGGGTTATCGAACAATAGTAATATCAATCCAGGGGCCAATAAAGGTCAGCTAGATACTGATCCTGATGGTTACAACCCGACTGATTTACCTGCGGGTGGCACGCAATCGTTCTGGATTAACTCGGAGCTGATTGAATCGCTGGAAGTGTTTGACAGTAACATCTCCGCTAAGTACGGTGATTTTACCGGCGGTGTGGTAGATGCCAAGCTCATGGATCCCAAGCTGGATAAAGCATCCGGCAAGATCTCTTATCGCACCTCGCGTGACAGTTGGACCAGTTATCATGTCGATGAGGGTATTAGCGACGAATTTTATTCAGGTACTAACCTTTACTACCAGCCGAAATTTAAGAAGCAGTTTTATTCAGCCAGTTTTAACCAACCGTTGAGCGATAAAGCGGGCTTTATTTTTGCCTATAACCGCCAGCAGTCAGATATTCCCTATTATCAGCAGTATTTGCAGACGTGGGAAGATCAGGAGCGGATGAGTGAAACCTACCTGTTAAAAGGTACCTATCTGACGGATAACGGCGATATTGTCCGCATGACGGGTATGTATTCCCCGCATGAATCTAAATATTATAAAAAGAATATAAAGAACGGTGCATTTACCAATACTGGTGGCGGCTATCGCTTCAATATGGAGTGGGATCACAATGCCACTTGGGGGAAAGTGACCAGCTTGGCTGGATACCAGTTTGAACAGAACAAGATTGAACATGAGTCTAATGAATTTATTACTTGGATCCACAATGCGCCTTCGTTAGGTTTTATCTCTCCGTCACTGGATTGGCAATCATCAAGCAGGACTTCACAGATTGGCGGTTATGGCACATTTGCCACAGAAAAAAACACCACTACATTCAAGCAGGATTACGAACTTAACCCCGCCTTCTTGCTGGGGATGACCCATCAGGTCGATTTCGGCTGGCAGGCTGACTTTGCTAGTGCACAATATCGCCGTTTTCAGGATGCCTATACGAGTAATGCTGTGGCTCGGGCGACTAATGTCAATCCCAACGTTGTGTGCCTACCCGGTGATTCAATGTGTATTCCCGGTGAGCAATTTGCAGGCACCCGTACACTCTTTTCTGCCCGCTCCGTGCAGACCAGTTATAGCAGCTATGCCGCCTATCTGCAGGATAGTATGAGCTACGGTCGTCTTGAAGTTACCCCTGGTGTGCGTGTTACTTACGACGACTTTCTGCAAAATCTGAATGTTGCCCCTCGTTTCGCCGCCTCTTATGATGTCTTCGGCGATCGTTCAACGCGTTTGTTCGGCGGAGCCAACCGCTATTATGGTACTAATATTCTGTCCTATAAATTGCGTCAGGGTATTGGCTCGAGTGTCCAGCAAAATCGCACGTCATCGACTACGCCGTGGACATCCAACCCAGCGAGAATAACGGGCAACAACTATGATGTTTCTGATTTAAAAACACCTTATAGCGATGAAGTGACGCTGGGGTTATCACAGCGCGTGATGAATACCGTGTGGACAGCTAAGTGGGTCAACCGTCAGGGCAAAGATCAGTTTGGTGCTGAATCGATGACCGTTGCTGGGCAACGTTATCGTGTAATGAATAATAACGGCCAGACAGAAGGAAATACATTTTCTCTGGAAGTACAGCCAATTAGTCCGCATCGCTTTAGCTTTGCTGAAGTGAACTGGACATTAGGTGCCGGTATTGCGAAAAATAAAACTAATTCGATTTTTTACTACGATGATCTGAATAATGACGAACAGCGGGTGATTGTTGACGGTCAACTGATGTACAGGGGCGAGATGGATGCGATGGACTTCAATACCCCCTGGACTGCCTTCCTGAATGTGGATACTTACTTCCCGGCGATTCGTGTCAACTGGGGACAGCGCGTGGGTTATACCTCCGGCTACAAAGGCTATATGACTGCTGCATCACAGACGGTGTGCCCAGGAGGTAGTCCTGCATGTAACGCGGATCCTGGCTTTTCAGGGAGTGTTGCGGAACATGTTTCAACTAAATACAGCGACTTTATCTCCTACGACTGGCGTTTATCCTATTCGCAGCCTGTCTACAAAAATCAAACGCTGGACATCACGCTGGACGTGCTGAATGTGCTCGATAATGTGGTAGAAACGAGTCAGAAATCGAGTTTCAATAGCAAAATTGTCACCTACAAACCCGGCCGTCAGTTCTGGCTTGGCGTCGCTTACACCTGGTAAATCCTATGCCCCGTCATACGTCACATGCTGACGTATGACGGGGCATTTTGCATTGATGCACTCAAAAATTGCCTTACAGGCAAATATAAAAACGAAAAGGTTGTTATGAACTGGAAGAAATGTTGCTGGTTATCGCTAACGGCTGTCAGCCTGTTAGCGGGAAGCGTGGTAAGCCAGGCCGAAGAAATAAAAAGCCCGTTGCCAGCCATTAAAGAAGGCACGCTGGCGAATGGATTTCGTTACACCCTCGTGCCGCTGGAAGGGACGAAGACGCGGGTGGATGTTCGCCTGATTGTTGATGTTGGTTCGATTGATGAGAAAGACAATGAATCCGGCGTGGCGCACATGGTGGAGCACATGGTGTTCCGCGCCAGCGATGCGTTTCCTCAAGGTGTGAGTACGGAGCTGCATAAACAAGGCTGGGGACGCGGACAGAGCTATAACGCTGTGACCAACTACGAACGCACCATGTATATGATGAGCCCGCCGAAAGGCAATCTCGATCTGGGCGTGACGCTACAGGCGTTGAGCCAGATGACGGGCCATGCAAAGCTGTTGCAAAGCGATCTCGACGATGAGCGCAAAATCATTCTGGAAGAGTGGCGTGGCAAGCTGGGTGTAGCAGAGCGCATGAACCAGCAGCGCGTACAGGCGATTCGCCATGACTCCCGTTATCCTTCTCGCCCTGTGATTGGCACGGAACAGTCGATTAATGACACGCCAGCTAGCGTGCTACAGGATTTCTATCAGCGCTGGTATCACCCGTCGAATATGCGTTTGATGATTATTGGTGATATCACGCCTGCGGATGCGGAGCGTGAAATTCAACGCTATTTCGCAGCGCTGCCCAATGTCGCGGTGCCTGTACGTGATTACTACGAGCCGTTACTGAAGCCGCGGCTTAACGTGGCGCGTTTGCAGGATAGCCAAAGCGGCAGCAGCCAGGTGTCATTTGTTTACCGTTTCAATGATAAAGACGCATTCGGCCAATCAGATTACCGTCACCGTTTACTGACGCAAATCACCATGTCTGCGGTCACGCGTCAGATTCGTCGACAACAAGCGGAACTACCGCAAGACGCCAGTAGTCTGGTAGTGCGTAAATCGGATATCGGTAAAACTACCGCCGCACTGGGCTTTTTCGCGAACGTGATGCCAGGTGGCCATGACGCTGCGATTTCTGCGGTATTGAAAGAAATTGAGCGGCTAAAACGCTATCCGTTAAACGCGCAGGACATGACGGAGATCACCTCCGACATTCGTGAGGTCGCGCAGCGTATGAGCGTTACTCCTGAAACTCGCGAGTTCGCGGATTGGGTTCAGCAGTTGACCATCGTATGGCAACAGGACCGCCCTTATGTTGGTAGCCAGCAGCGTGGTAAAGATGCGCTGGAAGCGTTGGATACCATCACGGCGGAAGATGTGAATCGCCATTTGCAACGCTGGTTAGCGTCACCAGATACTCTGGTGCAGTTTAGCGTGCCGGGCGCGACGCCTTTCACGCTGCCTAAGTCGGATGCGATTATCAAATTACAGAAGCAATGGGCGGTGGCGACACTGACACCGTTGCAGGTGGAAAAAGAGAAAGTCATCCCTGAACTTCCTGCTGTGACACAAAGCGGAAAACGTACTGCGGTGAAGACCTTTGCCGCACAAAAAGTCGAACAGTGGCAGTTGAGTAATGGCGACCGTGTGGTATGGCTGCGTGCGCCGGAAGCGGGTAAAAAAATCTGGCTGACTGCCGTCAGTCAAGCAGGGTTCATGGCAACTTCGCTGAACCCATGGCAGGCACAGTTGGCGAGTCAACTGGTCAATCAAAGCGGCCCCGCGACGTGGAGTGGTGAAGCGTTAAGTAACTGGAAAAAAGAAAAAACGCTGTCGCTGAGCATCGATCAGGAAGCGGAACAACTGACGTTGAGTGGAACCGCACCAACGGAACAGTTAGCAAATCTGCTGGGGTTATACCGTGAGCTGAATGTGGCGCCGGGCATCGATCCTGATGTGATGAAAGAGAGCATGATGAGTCTGGCGCGTCAGAAGGCCAATGACGATCAGTCCGTCGGTGGAAAACGTGCTAGCGAAATGACTAAACTGCGCTTTGGTGAACCCGCCTGGCAGCAGCCTGAAATTGCAGAACTGAAGAAAATATCTGCGCCAGCATTACTGTCACAGTGGCATAAAGCCGCTTCTGCGCCGGTGACGTACTATTTGATCGCGGATATGCCTGCTGCACAGTTGTTGCCACCGGTTGAACGCTATCTCGCGACCATTCCTCGTCAGCCTGCCAGCGAGGTAAAACAGCATCTGGCACTGTCGGGCAAACGTGAAGCAACCTCTGCCATCAATATCGAACCGCGTGCCGATATCCTGACCTGGAGCTTCACGCCACATGCGTGGACGCCGCAGGCAGCGGTGCAGGTGAGCATTGCCCGTAACATTGCGAGTAAATATCTCAAGACGAGCCTGCGTGATGACGCTCTGGGTATTTACCGTATGCGTGTCGATAGCGAGCTCGAAGATAAAAAACAGCGTATTGAGACGGAAGTGAGCTTCACCAGTGCGCCTGAACGTGCGCAAGAATTGTGGAAACTGGCTGAGCAAGCCTTCGCTGAACTGCCGACGAAGATTACTCAGCAGGATGTGGATGAGCAGAAAGCACAGTTCATCCGTGCTGAAAAAGGGCGTCAGAGCGATCTCATGACGATACAGCGCCGCCTGCTGCTGAGCTATCGCCACTACAACGATCCGCGTTATCTGAGCAGTGTCTCTACGCTGGCAGACAGCATCACGCTGGAAAGCGTACGCGCGATGTCAGCGAAGCTGTATAACCCGGATAACCGCGTGCTTTACATCACCTTGCCGCAAGAGGTGAAAGAGTGAAGAAGGTTATGGCACAGTTTGTCGATCTGTGCCGTCCCTTCTGGGGCGGTAAACGAAGCTGGCAGGCTTGGTTGCTCTTGTTCATTGCTATCGGGATGGGCGGAATGATCGTCTATCTCAACGTGTTGTTAAACGAGTGGAGCAAATCCTTCTATGATGCGTTAGGCGCATTCGACAGCAGTTTGCTGCTTTCCCTGATGAAGGATTACGGTATTTACATCCTGATCTATATCGGGGTGATCGTGTATCAGGAATGGTTTACCAAACTGCTGATTATCCGCTGGCGCAGTGCATTAACCGCAGAGCTGGTGGATAGCTGGCTGGCGAAGCGGGCATTTTACCGCATGTCAGTTGCGGGCAAGATTGATAACCCAGATCAGCGTATCGCCGAAGATATCAACCTGTTCGTCGACAAAGCTGTTAGCCTCGTTGTCGAGTTTTTGATCGTGACGGCACGTTTGTTCTCTTTTGTCGTTATCCTGTGGGGGTTATCGGGCGTTCAGCGCTTTACCCTGTTCGGTGAAGAGTGGGTAATCAAAGGTTATCTGGTCTGGATCGCAATTCTGTATACGTTGATCGGCAGCCTGATCACGCATGTGGTTGGAAAGCGCCTGCATGATATTAATTACGAGAAGCAAAAGGCGGAGGCCGATTTCCGTGCTGCTTTGCTGCGTAAGCATGATAACGCGGAACAAATCGCGCTGTACGGCGGTGAGGCGCAAGAGAAGCGTCACCTTCAGCGTCATTTCTCGTCCATCGTGTCGAACTGGCGGCGTTTTATGAGTGCCGAGCGTAATTTGGGCTTTTTCACCACGGGCTACATGCGTGTGAGCCTGATTGTGCCTGTCTTTGTTGCCATGCCTGCTTTCCTGAGTAAGACGGTAACGCTGGGCGGACTGATGCAGATCCGTGGGGCGTTTGCTCAGGTACACGGTGCACTCAGTTGGTTTATCCATAAATACAAGGAATTGGTGATTCTGTCCGCCAGTATGGCGCGTCTGAGCCAGTTTAAGGAAGAAATCAAACGTCATCAGTCTGAGCAGACCGATGCACCAGTAGGGCAGGATTTACGTATTGAGCAACTCTCCTTGGCTACCCCGCAAGGTTCTCCGCTGTTGCAAAATGTGGATCTGAGTTGTGACGTAGGTAGCTGGAGTAAACTTTCTGGCCGCAGCGGGCTGGGGAAATCAACGTTGCTGCGTACGTTAAACGGTCTGTGGCCGTATTACGATGGCCGCTGGCAGTCGCTTGAAGGTCATAGCTTACTGTTACCGCAGCAAAGCTATTTGGGGCAGGGGGCGCTGGCAGAGATTCTCTGCTACCCGCATCCACCGCTGGCCGATAGCGAGATGCTGCGTCAGACGCTGGATAGTGTCGGGCTGGGTGCATGGCGCGATCGGTTGGATGAGCAATTAAACTGGGATCGGGTATTCTCCGGTGGCGAACGGCAGCGTATTGCCTTTGCCCGTGCGTTGATTGCCAAACCTGACACGCTCTATCTGGACGAAGCTACCAGCAATTTGGATCATGACTCTGCCAGACAACTTCTGGCGCTGGTCAAACTGGCATTGCCGATGTGCACCGTGGTGGCAATTACGCACCAGACGGAGCTGGACGATCTGTTCCCGCATCGTTATGACTTAACGGATTTTGCCTCACAGCGTAGTTAATGTTGTCCGCTGGCCTTCCGACCCTCGGGAGGCCAGCAGTTCTGGTAGGTTTCTTCCCATATGCCCCCTATAATCCTCTGCAAGATTATCTAATGCCGATCGTTTAAAGATCGAGATAACGGGGCGACCACGGTGCGAGGCATCCCTGCGGGAGCCTCATCCCCGTGTTTCCCCTCAATCCACGATTAGGTGAACGGTATGGCATCAGCGTGATTTCGTCTTTTACGGCACTTTTCGTCGCTCGCAGACTCAAATCCCCATCTTGCTAGGGTGGCTGACGACAGAAGCCGTTCAATTTTGAGGAGTACACACCATGAATTTTCGCCCGCTCGTGTTGGGTTTACCGCTGTTGCTGGCTGGATGCAGCACGCTTTCCAATTTCTCCTGGTCTAGCCTGTCGCCGTTTAACTGGTTCGGCAGTGCATTACAGGTCACCGATGCAGGCGTCGGCGGCATCAATGCGGGTACACCGTTGTCCGAAGGGGCGTTACAGAACGCGCTGGATGGTAATTATCAACTGCGTAGCGGAATGGGGACATCCAACGGTCAACTGGTCGCGTTTTATCAGGCGCTGGACGGCAAAGACGTGAAGATAATCATCAGCGGCCAGCCGAAGGGCAGTGTACGTAAAGTTGAAGTCATGGATCCGGCGATTGGCAGCGCAGGTGGCGTGAAAATCGGTGACGCCTTTAGTAATACTTACAGCAAAGCGTTTGAATCCTGCCAGTTGGGACAAGGTGACGATGCGCAGAGCGTTGAGTGTGCTGCGCCGCAGAGCGCGCATATCAGCTATGTCTATTCCGGCGAGTGGGGCGGCCCAGAAGGCTTGATGCCATCTGACGATATCCTGAAAACCTGGAAAGTGAGCAAAATCGTCTGGCATGCGCAGGCGAGAAATTAATTCATCTTGATGTAAAAGACTAATTTGTTTTTACGCAAGGTAAAAGTCAGGTGGCTTCGGGTATGATACCCGCGCCGCCTGATATTTTTTCGGCAGCCGTATTTGCCATCACTACCGTAGTAAACCATAACAACAAAAGAAAAAACTGACGCTTGAGGAAGCAGAAATGACACCAATTCAAAGCGGTATTTTATTGGAACACCGCCGTTTTGCCATTTTTATGGAAGCGATGATTCAGGGAGAGTTTGATGCTATCCGGCAGGGATGCAAAAAATTCTGTCAGACGTTACACGATTTGCAGCAGCAGTATCCCGACGCCGGGTTAGGCGCGGTGCTGGCGTTCGGCAACGATGTTTGGCGCGATCTGGACTGTAACCACAGCGCGGCAGAGCTGAAATCATTTACGCCGTTGGGTAACGGGCTTGCTCCTGCTACGCAGCGCGATTTGCTGATCCATATTCAATCGCTCCGCCATGATGTCAATTTCACGCTAGCACAGGCGGCGCTGGCCGCGTTTGGTAGTGCGATTCGTATCGAAGAAGAAACACACGGCTTCCGCTGGGTGGAAGATCGCGATTTAAGTGGCTTTGTCGACGGCACGGAAAACCCGCAGGGCGATGCCCGCCACGCCGTGGCGATTATCCCTGAAGGCCAGCCGGATGCGGGTGGCAGCTACGTATTTACCCAGCGTTGGGAACACAATCTGAAGCAGTTGCAGCGCTTTAGCGTGGAACAGCAGGAACAGATGATCGGGCGTACAAAGCAGGATAATGAAGAGCTGTCGTCCGATGAGCGCCCTGTGACTTCGCATCTCAGCCGCGTGGATTTAAAGGAGGACGGCAAAGGGCTTAAAATCCTGCGTCAGAGTCTGCCTTATGGCACCGCCAGCGGGAAGAACGGGCTTTACTTCGTCGCTTACTGCGCGCGTTTGCACAACATTGAGCAGCAGTTGCTGAGCATGTTCGGCGATCGTGACGGTAAACGTGACGACATGCTGCGCTTTACGCGTGCTGTCAGCGGCAGTTATTTCTTCGCGCCGTCTCTGGATCAGCTTTTGTCCCTGTAAGATCCAACGTGTTTTCCTGGTGCCTGTCTCCGTGCAGGCATCGGTTCTTTCAGCTTTCTTTCATCGGCTAACCTGCCGCATTTTCTTCTGCTATCTCTTCTCTTTTTTTCCTGTTATCTCTCGCCGTGGTGTTATGCCCTTTAGCGCTTAAAAACTCCGAAATATTATATATAAAGGTTATATGTTAACCACCACTTCCCCCTACACTGATTTGCGCTGACAAGTGCATTTTATTCAAAAAATGGCTATGCAAACGATAGACCACCCATAACAAGGCCTACCGAATAGGCTCTAACTCTGGCAGGAAATAAGATGAATCAAGTACAGGTGAAAGGCTGGCTGGTGAAGGGTTCTCTGGCGCTGTCATTGCTGCTGGGCGGACAGAGCGCTGTCTCTGCTACCGAGTTGCTGAACAGTTCTTACGATGTGTCTCGTGAGCTATTTGTTGCGCTCAATCCCGGCTTTGAAAAGCAGTGGTTAGCGCAGCACCCCAACGATCCACTAACGATCAAGCAGTCGCATGCCGGTTCGTCCAAGCAGGCACTGGCTATCCTGCAAGGCTTGAAGGCTGACGTCGTAACGTATAATCAGGTGACTGACGTCCAGATCCTGCACGATCGCGGTCAGTTGATTCCCGCCGACTGGCAGGCGCGTTTACCGAATAACAGTTCTCCGTTCTACTCAACCATGGCCTTTCTGGTTCGTAAAGGTAATCCAAAAGGGATCCACGACTGGAACGATCTGGTACGTGACGACGTTAAGCTGATTTTCCCGAATCCAAAAACCTCCGGTAATGCGCGTTATACCTATCTGGCCGCTTGGGGCGCGACCAGTAAAGCTAACGGTGGTGATGAGGCTAAAACCCGTGCGTGGATAACGCGTTTTCTGGCGAACGTCGAGGTATTTGATACTGGCGGCCGTGGGGCAACGACCACGTTTGTGGAGCGTCAGTTGGGCGATGTGCTGATCAGCTTTGAATCCGAGGTGAATAACATCCGTAATCAGTACGGTGCTGAGAATTACGAGGTGATTGTCCCGAAAGTTAACGTACTGGCGGAATTCCCGGTGGCGTGGATTGATAAGAATGTCGAGAAGAATGGCACCGAGCAGGCGGCAAAAGCCTATCTGAATTACCTTTATACGCCGGAAGCACAGAAGGTGATTACCGATTTTTACTACCGTGTGAATAACCCTGAACTGGCGCAAGCGCTAAAATCCCGCTTCCCAGAGACCACGTTATTTCGGGTAGAAGATCAGTTTGGGTCATGGCCCCAAGTGATGAAAACTCACTTCGACACTGGTGGTGAATTGGATAAATTGCTGGCGGCTGGTCGTCAATAATGTCTTTTGGTTCGGGTAACCTCTTTTCTGGTTCCAGTAAACGGGTGCTGCCGGGATTCGCGCTGAGTCTGGGCAGCAGCCTGCTATTTGTCTGTCTGATTCTGTTACTGCCCTTAAGTGCGCTGGTGATGCAACTCTCTGAAATGAGTTGGGGGCAGTACTGGGCGGTGATTACCAATCCACAGGTGGTGGCCGCTTACAAGGTGACGCTCTTAGCGGCTGGGTTGGCGACGGTATTTAATGCGGGATTTGGCCTGTTAATGGCGTGGATTCTGACGCGCTATCGCTTTCCCGGGCGTGCTCTGCTGGATGGTCTGATGGACTTACCCTTTGCGCTCCCCACCGCCGTGGCGGGGCTGACGCTGGCCGCGCTGTTTTCAACGACTGGCTGGTACGGCGCATGGTTGGCAGAATACGGTATCAAGGTGTCCTATACCTGGCTTGGCATTACAGTCGCGATGGCGTTCACCAGTATTCCTTTTGTGGTGCGTACCGTTCAGCCCGTGTTGGAGGATCTGGGTCCAGAATACGAAGAAGCTGCGCAGACACTGGGGGCGAATCGCTGGCAGTGTTTTCGCTACGTCATTTTACCAGAATTAACTCCAGCGCTATTAACGGGCACCGCGCTGTCGTTTGCCCGCAGTCTGGGCGAATTTGGCGCGGTTATCTTTATTGCGGGGAATATTGCCTGGCAGACGGAAGTCGTTTCGCTGATGATTTTTATCCGTTTGCAGGAGTTTGATTTCCCTGCCGCCAGCGCGATTGCCTCCGTCGTGTTAGCGGTTTCCTTACTGATACTGTTTGCCGTCAATGTGCTGCAAAGCCGTTTTGGTCAACGGACCCGGAGCGTGTAATGGCGGAAATTCCTGACGTGAAGCGGCGGCACCAACCTCATCCTGTTCGGCAGGAGCGCAACTGGGCGAAAGCGGCGTTGATTGCGCTGGGCGTGATATTATCGCTCATCATGCTGGTCATCCCCTTGGTGTCAATTTTTGCCGCTGCGCTATCGCACGGGCTGGGCGGTGTCTGGCGTAATCTGAGCGATCCTGACATGCTGCATGCGATCGGCCTCACGCTGCTGGTGGTCGCGATTGTCGTGCCAGTGAATCTGGTCTTTGGCACGCTGCTAGCGTGGCTGGTCACGCGCTTTCAGTTTCCGGGGCGACAACTGTTGCTCACGCTGATCGACATTCCCTTTGCCGTCTCGCCGGTGGTCGCCGGTTTACTGTATCTGCTCTTTTACAGCACTAACGGCCCGGTTGGCGGCTGGCTGGACGAGCAGGGGCTACAGCTGATGTTTGCCTGGCCAGGTATTGCGCTGGTGACGATATTCGTGACCTGCCCGTTTGTGGTCAGGGAACTGGTTCCGGTGATGATGAGTCAGGGCAGCCAGGAGGAAGAAGCTGCCGTGCTGCTCGGCGCGTCAGGTTGGCAGGTGTTCTACAAGGTGACATTACCGAATATTCGCTGGGCGCTGCTTTATGGCGTTGTGCTCACCAATGCGCGGGCGATTGGCGAATTTGGCGCGGTATCTGTGGTTTCTGGTTCGATTCGTGGCGAAACCTATACGCTGCCGTTGCAGGTCGAATTGCTGCATCAGGATTATAACAGCGTAGGGGCGTTTACCGCTGCGGCGCTATTAACCGTGATGGCGATACTGACGCTGTTGATCAAAAGCGCCATTCAGTGGCGTGTAAAACGGCAAATGAACAAACACTAACGTTTATCTCACTCACGTTGTACGCGTGAGTTTTTTAGGACTCAACTTGTGACAACGCTTGAGCAATGTATTGGCAATACCCCGCTGGTGAAATTGCAGCGCATGACGCAGGGGGTGAAGAGTGAAATCTGGCTGAAGCTGGAAGGGAATAATCCCGCCGGTTCGGTAAAGGATCGCGCTGCATTCTCTATGATCCAGCAGGCAGAAAATCGCGGTGACATTACCCCCGGTGACCGGCTGATCGAGGCGACCAGCGGTAATACCGGTATTGCGCTGGCGATGATTGCGGCGCTAAAAGGCTACCGGCTGCGCCTGCTGATGCCGGACAACATGAGCTATGAGCGCCAGACTGCGATGCGTGCATATGGTGCAGAGCTGGTGTTGGTCAATCGCAAGCTGGGGATGGAAGGGGCACGAGATCGAGCGAAACAGATGGTGCTGGCGGGAGAAGGGAAAACGCTCGACCAGTTCAATAATCCGGACAACTCGCTGGCGCACTTTCTCACAACGGGGCCAGAAATCTGGCAGCAGACGGCGGGCAAGCTGACGCATTTTATCTCCAGTATGGGGACGACAGGCACAATCTCCGGTGTTAGCCGCTATCTAAAGCAGCAGAATTCGGCAGTCTGTACCGTAGGGTTACAGCCTGCTGAAGGGAGCCACATTCCCGGTATTCGCCGTTGGACGCCGGACTATATGCCAGGCATTTTCCGCGCCGATCTGGTCGATCGTATTCTGGATATGACGCAAGTGGATGCCGAGAATACGCTGCGGCAACTGGCGCGTCAGGAAGGTATTTTCTGCGGTGTCAGCACCGGTGGGGCGGTGGCTGGCGCGCTGCGGATTGCGGTGGAAAACCCCGGCAGCGTGATTGTGGCGATCGCCTGCGATCGCGGCGATCGGTATCTGTCCACCGGGGTATTTGATTAAGGTTACTCGAATTATTTAGAGTATTTCGAATGATTACTCCCGCTCCAGCGCATGAATCGGTTCCATCCGCGCTGCGCGACGGGCGGGGAAGAAGCCGAAGATAATGCCGATCAAGCTGGAGCACAGGAACGCGGCAATGATCGATGAACTGGAATAGATCATCGAAAAATTGCTGCTGAGCTGTGCGAATAGCACGCCGATAGCCAACGACAGCGCCACGCCCGCAATACCGCCGAACAGGCAAACCAGCACGGCTTCGATAAGAAACTGCTGCATGATGTCGCTAGTGCGTGCGCCGACCGCCATACGAACGCCGATCTCTCGGGTTCGCTCCGTCACCGACACCAACATGATATTCATCACGCCGATACCGCCGACCAGCAGCGAAATCAGGGCGATCATCGAAACCAGTAGCGTAAGCGTGGTGGTGGTTTTCTCGATCATCTGTCGGATGCTATCGGTGTTCATGATAAAGAAGTCTTTCGTACCGTGCCGCTGCATCAGCAGGTCGGTAATCCTCTGCTCGGCGATGCTCATATCAATATTGTCTTTCACCCGCACCGTGATGCTTTTCAGGTAGGACTGCCCGACCATGCGCTTCATCACCGTGGTGTACGGCAACCAGACGTTCAGGTTTTCATCGCTGCCAAAGCCGTTTTGATTCTTGCTGACGACGCCAATAATCCGAACGGGCAACGATCCCAGCAAAATCACCTGGCCAATAGGATCTTCGCCGTGGGGAAAGAGCTTATCGCGGGTATTTTTGTCAATCACCGCATCCTGCGTTAGCTCATCGACGCTGCTACGAGGGAAAAGCACTCCACGTTCCAACGTATAGCCACGCACGGTGAAGAACTGTTCGCCGACCCCAGAAACGCTGGCGGAAACGGCAATGTTACCGTATCGCATCGTTACGCTGGTGGAGACCGAGGGCGTCACGCTATGCACGTAGGGCTGCTGCGTCAGTGGCTGAATATCACTGGCGCGTAGCGTCTGGATAGCACTGGCATCCATGTCGCCGAAACCTTTGCCGGGGAAGATCTCCAGCGTACTGGTGCCCATCGAGTTGATATCGGCTAGCACCTGCTCTTGTGAGCCTTTTCCCAGAGCGACCACTGAAACGACGGACGCGATACCGATGATAATGCCGAGCATGGTCAAAAAGGTGCGCATCCGCTGGGCGTTCATTGCCAGCAGCGCCATTTTAAACGCATCAATAAAGCGATCTTTGAACTGATTCAGGGCAGAGGTGGCCGGAGAGTTTGCCGCTTCCGGTAACGATGCGATAGCTTCTTCGGGGCGCGTCTGTCTATCGGCAATCACTTCGCCATCGCGCAATTCGATGATGCGCTGTGCATGTTCAGCAATCGTCATATCGTGCGTGACGATCACGACCGTATTGCCCTGTCTGTGCAGGTCGCGAAGTATGCTCAGAACTTCATTGCCGCTGTGGGTGTCCAGCGCACCGGTCGGTTCATCCGCCAGAATGATGCCGCCAGCGTTCATCAGCGCCCGCGCGATACTCACACGCTGCTGTTGGCCGCCGGAAAGCTGGCTGGGTCGATAGTGAAGACGATTTTCCAGCCCCAGTCTGGTCAACAGATCTGCTGCCCGTTGACGGCGCGCCAGTCGGCTCTTTCCTGCATAAATCGCGGGTACTTCGACATTCCCTAGCGCGGTCAGATCGCCAAGCAGGTGATAGCGCTGAAAAATAAAGCCGAAATGTTCGCGGCGCAGTTCAGCGAGCTGGTCGTTATCTAGCTCACCAACGGAACGTCCTGCTACCTGATAGTCACCGGCGGACGGCTTATCCAGGCAGCCGAGAATATTCATCAGCGTGGATTTTCCCGATCCTGACGCGCCGACAATCGCTACCATTTCGCCCTGATTGATGGTCAGGTTGATGTCTTTGAGAACGGTAACGTCCTGTTCACCGTTGGAAAAGCGGCGCGTAATACCGGTCAGCTTAAGTATGGATGTGGACATGCGTTACATCCCCATCGGCGGGCCGGGATGCGTGGAGGCTGCATCGCCGGATGACTGGGTGACAACCACCTGCTCACCGACGCTGAGCCCCGAGCGGATCTGGGTACGCACGTTATCGTTGAGGCCAAGCGTCACCAGACGAGACTCAATCTTCTTATTCGCGTTCACGACCTGCACGTACCACATGCCATTGCGTAAAGTGAGTGCAGTCGCGGGGACGACGATGGCATTTTTCACCGAGGACAGCAGAATATAGACCTGCGCCGTCATTGAAATACGCAATACGCCGTCGGGATTTTTCACATCGAACTGGCCGTTGTAATAGATTGCGGTACTGGATGATGAACTGGAGCTGCTTGTGCTGGATGACGTCGTGGTGGTATCCGTGTTGATGGAGTCGGGCGCGGGCTCGATCGAACTCAGCGTGGCTTCGTAGCGTTTATTCGGCTCGCCCAGAATACTGAACCAGACGGGCATACCGGTTTTTACCTTGACGACGTCGGCTTCTGAGATTTTTACCTTGATGGTCATGGTGTCCAAATTGGCGACCTTGGCGATGGTCGGCGTCGTCTGGATCGCATTCACCGTTTGGCCTGCTTCAACCGGAATCGCGACGACGGTGCCATCCATCGGTGAGCGAATCTGCGTGTATCCCAGATTAACCTTGGCGGTGTTGACGGTGATCTGTGCCTGAACGATTTGGGCATCTAGCGCGTCGATATTGGCTCTGGTCGCGTCGAGTGTCGCCTTCGCACTATCGTAATCAGCCTGTACGCCCACACCGCGCTTCACCAGCATTTGCTGACGCTGCCAGCTTAATTCGTTATTACGCAATTCAGCCAATTTGGCGGCTCGCTGAGCCTGAACGTTTTTTAGCGCAGCCTCGCCATTCTTTAATGTGTCCTGCTGAGTGAGGTCATCAATCTCGGCGATCAATTGCCCTTTTTTCACTTTATCGCCGAGTTCGACGTGCAGCGCTTTGATTTGTCCTGAGGCTTGTGCCCCGACGCTGACCTGCTTCTGTGCCTCAATTTCTCCGTCGGCGAGTACTGTCTGTTCGAGATCCGCAATCTCTGCGGCGGCAGTGAGCGCATTGGGTGCTGGCGATGGCTTGTTGAAAAATAGATGAATAAGCACGGCAGTGACGATAAGACCAATGGCGATCGTTGTACGGCGGCGTGTAAAAAATCGTGGTTGCATCAGGGGGAGTCGTCCTTAATGAATGCTCTTAACGGGAGTAAATAGCGCAGGTGAGTAATTTACCCTGAGTCCGTAAAGGTATCGGTAATCTTTGCTGAAAGAAATGGTAAGGATTAAGTAAATCTGGCTGCGAATATTCACGTCAGGCCTGAGAATACATTATCTATACTCGTCATACTTCAAGCTACCTGTGTGTTTTCCCTCTCATAGCTCGAATTGTTTAGGGTATATCCGATTAATGAGGACTGGATATGAATATTTTATTGGTCGATGACGACGTAGAGCTGGGCGATATGCTCTGTGAGTATCTGAACGCGGAAGGGTTTTCCACATCTCGCGTGCTAACAGGAAAAGAAGGCGTCGATGGCGCGATATCGGGTGATTATACCGCGATGATCTTGGATGTCATGTTGCCGGATATGAGCGGGATTGATGTGCTGCGCCAGATCCGAAAAACCCAGCAACTGCCCGTTATTATGCTGACGGCGAGAGGTGACAACATCGACAGGGTCATCGGTTTGGAAATGGGGGCGGATGACTACATGCCTAAACCTTGTTACCCGCGTGAACTGGTGGCAAGGCTGCGTGCGGTGCTACGTCGCTATGACGATCAGCCGAGTACAAAACGAGACGAAAGTGTGGCTGCCAGTGGCGATCTGGTATTGAACCCCGCAACGCGCATCAGCGAATGGCGTGGGAAGCCGTTTGATCTGACGGCGTCTGAGTTTAATTTGTTGGAGTTGCTGCTCCGTTCCCCTGAGCGGGTTGTGTCAAAAGATGAGCTGTCCGAAAAATGTCTGGGGCGTCGCCGCGAGGCCTATGACCGCAGTGTGGACGTGCACATCAGCAATATTCGTCAGAAGCTTGGAGCCTTGGCAGGCAACACGATGACGATTGAAACCGTGCGCAGCGTAGGATACCGGATTCGCTGATGATGATTCGTGGAAGACTTTTCTGGAAGATATTACTGGGATTTTGGCTGACGTTTCTCGTCATGTCTCAACTGCTGTGGTTGGCTTTTTCCTTGAGTGGAGATCGTCATAAGCCGTTGGAAGAAATTGTGGTTTCACGCATTGCGACGATGCAAACCGAGATAGTGGCCGCGGCGTTGCAACATGGCGGTTTGGGGGAGCTGAACGATGTGATGTCGCTGCTACCGGAGAAAGAGCAGCAATACATTTCCATCACGGAATCGCCTCTGCCGCTGTCGGAACAGGAATTAGTTTCCTCCCCGCAAAACGCTTTGCTCGACGAGGCTTTTGCACCGGAAAAACGTGGCGTGCAGCGTGCCACCTACGTTATCAAACAGGTCAGCGGCCCAGCAGGAAAGTGGTATCAGATACGCTATGACGCTGAATTGCTACGCAGCGAATTTCGTCCTCCTCGTCCCGTCGAGTTCCTCAATGTGCCTGCGCCGTTTGTAGTCATTGCGGGGTTTGGTGGACTGCTGTTCAGCTCGGTGCTGGCATGGAGTTTGGCACGTCCGTTGAACCAGATCCGCGCCGGTTTTGATCAGGTTGCGCAGGGCGATCTGAATGTGCGCCTGCTGCCGGTGATGCGTAAACGTCACGATGAAATTAGCGATGTAGCGCGCGATTTTGATTCCATGGTCGAACGGCTGGACAGCTTGGCTAGCGCGCGTGAACAGCTGCTTCATGATGTTTCGCATGAGTTACGTTCCCCACTGGCGCGTTTGCAGCTTGCCATCGGGCTGGTGAGGCAGAACCGGGACAATCTAGAGAATTCCTTGCAGCGCATCGAGCGTGAAGCTTTATTGATGGATAAGATGATCGGCGAACTGCTGACGCTATCGCGCACGGAGAATTCCGGCATTGAGGAAGCCTATTTCGATCTACTGGGGTTGGTGACAGCCGTGGTAAACGATACACGCTATGAAGCGCAGGTCACGGGCGTTGAAATCCTGCTCGCCGCGGATGAAGACGACGATTACACGATTAAAGGCAATGCGGAGCTGATGCGTAGGGCTGTCGATAATGTGATGCGCAATGCGTTACGTTTTTCTGCACCCGCACAGCAGGTTGCGGTGTCGTTAATTGGCAATGAGCAGGAGTGGACGATTCAGGTTGCCGATCAGGGGCCTGGCGTGGAGAAAAGTAAGCTCTCCAGTATCTTCGACCCTTTCATTCGGGTTGATTCGCCGCTGTCCGGCAAAGGCTATGGATTAGGGCTGGCGATTGCCCGTAAAGTGGTGCTGGCGCACGGTGGACATATTGAGGCGGATAATGGTGAGCAGTGCGGGTTAGTGATTCGGCTGTGTGTGCCGCGCTGGAAAGCCTGAAACGAAAACGGCACCATCCTGGTGCCGTTTCGTGCAAACGTAGTAAACCATCCGTAGAGTGGCGGCTTACTTTTTGATACGGATAACCGGCGTTTCACCGACAACAACCGTACCACTCAGTTTGGTCAATTCCTTGATTTCATCCATGTTGGAAATAACCACTGGTGTCAGGGTAGACTTCGCTTTTTCTTCTAGCAGAGCCAGGTCAAACTCGATAACGACATCGCCTTTCTTCACGCGTTGGCCTTCTTCGGCGATACGCTTGAAGCCTTCGCCTTTCAGTTCAACGGTATCGATACCAAAGTGCACAAACAGCTCAATGCCGCTGTCAGACTCGATGGAAAACGCATGGTTGGTTTCAAAGATTTTACCGATGGTGCCGTCTACCGGTGCGACCATCTTGTTGCCAGTTGGTTTGATGGCAATGCCGTCGCCGACGATTTTCTCTGCAAACACGACATCAGGAACATCTTCAATATTGACGATTTCACCAGACAGCGGGGCAATGATTTCGATGCTGCCAGTGTCTTTTTTATCGTCAGAAACCAGAGATTTCAATTTATCGAACAAACCCATGATTCTCTCCTAAGTATTAATATTGGGCCAGCGTATACCCTAATCTTTCAAGTCGGTGTGGCATTAGCTTTCTTCGCTACCCCGACTGCGATGGTATCGCCTGTCGGGGGTGCTGATTGCCACCTTGAAACCTATTAGGTAAAGCAGAATCAGCAGAGCGTTTTTTCTTTAATGAAGCGGCTCACCAGATTGCTTAACTCTTGTGCTGTCGGTTGAGCTAATGCTTGCTCCGCCAGCGCCTTCGCATCTTCGTAATTCGCATTACGGATGATTTTCTTGATGCTCGGGATAGAGATCGCACTCATGCTGAATTCGTCCAGACCCATTCCCAATAACAGTAGTGTAGCACGTTCGTCACCGGCGAGCTCACCGCACATCCCTGTCCATTTGCCTTCGGCGTGAGATGCGTCGATGACTTGCTTAATCAGCGTCAGAACGGCTGGGGACATCGGATTATAGAGATGAGAAATCAGCTCATTACCGCGATCAACTGCCAGAGTATACTGGGTTAAGTCATTTGTCCCAATACTAAAGAAGTCGACTTCTTTGGCTAAATGTGGCGCGATAGCAGCGGCGGCAGGTGTTTCAACCATAACGCCGACTTCAATGCTTTCGTCGAAGGCTTTACCTTCTTCTCTCAGCTGCGCTTTTAGCATCTCCAGTTCGGCTTTCAGCTCACGTACTTCTTCCACGGAGATGATCATCGGGAACATGATACGCAGTTTGCCAAATTTGGACGCGCGCAGAATAGCACGCAGCTGTGCGTGCAGGATTTCTTTACGATCCAGACAGATACGGATGGCACGCCAGCCAAGGAACGGGTTCTCTTCCTTCGGCAGGTTCATGTAAGGCAGGTCTTTGTCGCCGCCGATATCCATGGTACGGACGATAACGGCCTGAGCGCCAACGGCTTCGGCAACGGCCTTATACGCTTGGAACTGCTCTTCTTCGGTTGGCAGTGAGTCACGATCCATGAACAGGAATTCGGTACGATACAGGCCGACACCTTCTGCGCCGTTACGTTCTGCACCTGCGACATCACGCACGGTACCGATGTTGGCACAGACTTCAACCTGATGACCGTCCAGCGTGATGGCTGGCAGATCTTTGAGCTTGGCCAGCTCATACTTTTCAGCGTGGTATTGCTGCTGAACAGCTTTTAATTCTTCAATTTTATCCGCAGTCGGATTCTGGTAAATCTTGTTGTTTACCGCATCCAGAATCAGATAGTCGCCGTTTTTGACCTGACGGGTCACATCGGTCGTGCCGACGATCGCAGGCAGTTCCAGAGAACGGGCCATAATGGAGGTGTGGGACGTGCGGCCACCGATATCGGTAATGAAGCCCAGCACTTTGTCCAGATTCAACTGCGCGGTTTCTGACGGTGTCAGGTCCGTTGCGACCAGAATGACTTCATCCTGAATATCGCCCAGATCGACGATGGTCATATTGAGAATGTTGCGTAGCAAACGCTTCCCAATATCACGCATGTCCGCAGCGCGTTCTTTCAGATATTCATCATCAAGCTCTTCCAGTGCTTTGGCCTGATTTTCAATAACGGAAAACGCAGCAGCGTCGGCGGAAGCATGTTCATCTTTAATCAGGGCTATGATTTCCTGCTCGAACTCTTCATCTTCAAGCAGCATGATGTGCCCTTCAAAGATGGCTTCTTTCTCTGCGCCCAGCGTTTCGCCCGCTTTCTTCTTGATAGCTTCCAACTGTGCGGATGCTTTGGAACGGCCAGTCAGAAAACGTTCAATTTCCTGCTCTACCTGATCCGCAGAGATTTTTTTCCGGTTGATGAGAATTTCATCTTCTTTCAGTAACAGTGCCTTACCAAAAGCAATACCCGGTGATACTAATATGCCTGAAATCATAACCCTACCTTACTCGATTCTGGTGTTCACTAAAAAACTCGTCGGTTACTCGAGCTCAGCCATCAGCTTGACCAGGTGTTCAACCGCTTTTTGTTCGTCTTCGCCTTCCGCAGCGATAGTAACCACAGTTCCTTGTGTTAAGCCGAGTGTTTGTAATTTGAACAGGCTCTTGGCGCTAGCGCTCTTGCCGTTGGACGTCACGGTGATGTCTGATGTGAAGCCTTTAGCTTCTTTGACGAACTGAGCAGCGGGACGAGTGTGCAGGCCATTCGGTGCGGTGATAGTCACTTCTTGCTGGAACATGCTTTTTTCCCCAACTTATGGATTAGATTAATGTTGTGGAACTAAAGTTTAGCTGATTCACTGAACTTTAGCCTGTTTGGTTAGCTCCTGATTTATGTTACAGGGGCAGGCCACGATGCGACAAGAAAACCGTCAAACGTATTTCCTGAATAAAATACCATCAAACACCGCAGATTCCGCCACCCATTATCTTAACCTCAGTCGCAAAACGGCGATGTGGGCTATCGTGCGCAGGAAACAAACCGTCGTACGCAGGACAAAACAATGTGATGGGGCGTGGTCTTTGTCGGATATTAATTTCACGCATCAAAATAATTGTTCGGTTAAATACTAAACCTGATGCAGAAAAGCAATCTGTATGTGGTGGAAAGTTTGAAGTGTGCCACAAAAAAGCACCTAAATAGGTGCTTTTTTAACACATTGGTTACTTATTGTCCGAGGATGACCTAGTGGACTATTGTTGCAGTTCCTGCTCGGTGAACAGGTCGGCAAAGAGTGCGGTGCTGAGGTAACGTTCGCCGGAAGAAGGCAAAATTACGACGATAGTTTTACCGTCGAACTCTTTCTCTTTGAGCAAATTCAGCGCTGCGGCAACGGCTGCACCGGAAGAAATACCAGCCAGAATGCCTTCTTCTTCCATCAAACGGCGTGCGGTGCTGATCGCTTCTTCATTCGTTACTTTTTCTACGCGGTCAATCAGTTCCAGATCCAGGTTACCGGGAATGAAACCTGCGCCGATGCCCTGAATCTTGTGTGGGCCTGGTTTTAATTCTTGGCCTGCTAGCGCTTGGGTGATTACTGGTGAATCAGTAGGTTCAACCGCCACGCTGATGATGGCTTTGCCTTTGGTGTTCTTGATATAGCGGCTCACGCCAGTCAGCGTACCGCCTGTACCGACACCAGAGATAAAGACATCAACCTGACCGTCGGTATCTTCCCAGATTTCAGGGCCAGTGGTTTTTTCGTGGATCTCTGGGTTAGCTGGGTTGCTGAACTGCTGCAACAGCAGATAACGGCTCGGATCGCTAGCGACAATCTCTTCTGCTTTGGCGATAGCTCCTTTCATGCCTTTTGCGCCTTCGGTCAGCACCAGGTTAGCACCCAACGCTTTCAGCAGCTTACGACGCTCGATACTCATGGTTTCAGGCATGGTGAGCGTGAGTTTGTAACCGCGAGCCGCCGCGACGTAGGCCAGGGCAATCCCTGTGTTTCCGCTGGTAGGTTCAACCAGTTCGATACCCGGTTTGAGAACGCCGCGCTTTTCTGCATCCCAAATCAGGTTGGAACCGATACGGCATTTTACGCTGAAGCTGGGGTTGCGGGATTCTACTTTAGCCAGAATGCGTCCGTTGCCGATACGGTTCAGGCGAACCAGCGGCGTATGGCCGATTGTGAAAGAATTGTCTTCGTAGATCTTGCTCATAGCCTGTCCTTATAACTGTATGAAATTTTTGCGAACGTAGAGAGAATACCCGTTCACACTTTTCAGTGAAGTAAAGAATTGCTATATCGTTATGTTCTTAAGAAATATCTTTTCATTACAATAGAAAGCACTGGCCGCTGTGAGCCAGTGCACATTGTTTCTTATGGCGCTTTTTTCGGCAGCGTTGCGGATAGATTCCGATAACGATCCACCCACAGCTGCGTTGCGCCACAGACTGCGACGGGCATGATGACCAGATTCAAAAAAGGTACCAGCGTAAACAGGCTGACCAATGCGCCAAACTGCATATTGGCGACCTTGTGGCGGCGTAATGCCTGCCGCATCGTGGCAAAGCCCACTTTGTGGTTATCAAAAGGATAATCGCAGTACTGAATTGCCAACATCCACGCGCTGAATAGGAACCACAGAACCGGAGCAACAGTTTGCCCGATGCCGGGAATGAAATAGAGAAGCAATAGCACAATGGCGCGCGGCAGGTAGTACGCCAGCTTTTGGACCTCACGCTTCATGATGCGAGGGACGTCTTTGGCGATACCCAATATGCCGCTGTCTGGCAGCGTTTGGCCGGTTAATTTTGCTTCTAACTGCTCCGCCAGCAAGCCGTTAAACGGTGCGGCAATAAAATTGGCGATAGTACTGAATAGGTAGCTGAATACTAGCAAGATGGAGAGTACGGCGAGTGGCCAAATGAGGTAGCTGAGCCATTGAAGCCAGCTTGGAATATGACTCATGATCTGAGGAATCCAGGCATTCAGCTGAGTGAAAAGCCACCAAAAAGCGCCGCCCATCAGCACGATGTTCATGAGCAAAGGAAGAATAACGAAACGCCGGATGCCCGGCAGTGAGATCAAGCGCCATCCGGCAAGAAAATAGTGTACGCCGCTGCGAGTTTGGTCTGGCGTGTTGTTGTAAGACGGTTTTTCGGAAGACGATGGTTTTTCTGGAAACATGGTGCCGATATACTCAGTCATTTGTTTGTTAAGGCATCATATCGGGATGATCTTATGCTGGCTAGCCTGCATTTGGATGAAAAAACAGCAAAAAAGTGCGTTATGCCTATCTTTATTGTCATAAAGTACCGTGCAGGCTTGCACTTGTGTACTCAGGCAAATAGAGTTAGTAGTATAAGTATTTGTCATGTTGGCAATGTATTGTCGGAAAAATTGGGATAGCAATGATGCAGGACTTGCGTCTGATATTAATCGTTGTTGGCGCTATCGCTATAATAGCGCTTTTACTTCACGGCTTGTGGACCAGCCGTAAAGAGCGTTCGTCCCTTTTTCGTGACCGCCCGGTTAAACGTGCAAAGAAAGCGCGCGATGAAACGCCGCTTGACGATCTGGATGAAGGCGTTGGCGAAGTTCGCGTGAAAGGTGCTCGTCCGCAGCAGAGCGAACCTTCATTTGGCAGTGCTTCGGTTGATCATTCCTCATTTGATAACACTTCGTTTGATAACTACAACGCGCGCGAAGAGGCTCGTTCAGAGGCGAAATCGCCGTTTGAACATCTGTCTCCCGTCTCTTCTTACGATCCGTTACTGGACGAAGCGACGCCAGTAGATTCTCCGCGTTCTCAGGTGCGTGGCGATGCCAATCCGCTTGCTGTCGACCCTAGAGAAAACCCTATTCCTGACGCCCCGCGTGAACCGTTTGCATATGATGCTCCGCCATCTGCGCCACAACAGCCTGTCGCGCATTCGCTACATGAGAAAGTACAGCCTGCACCTCAGCAACCTGCTGAACCTGCTGCGGCAAAAGAAGCCGTTTTGGTGCTGCACGTGGTGGCACATCAAGGCGGTGTCATCGGTGGTGAACTGCTGTTACAAAGCCTGCTTCAGGCCGGTTTCCAGTTTGGTGAAATGAATATTTTCCATCGCCATGTGAACCCCGCTGGCGCAGGGCCGGTGTTGTTCAGCTTGGCGAATATGGTTAAACCTGGTTCGTTTAATGTGGACACAATGTCTGAATTCTCGACGCCCGGCGTGTCCATTTTCATGATGGTGCCGTCTTATGGTGACGCCAGCCAAAATTTTAAACTGATGCTACAGTCTGCGCAGCGTATCGCTGACGATGTTGGCGGTGTAGTGCAGGACGATGAGCGTCGTATGATGACGCCGCAAAAGGTTGAATCCTACAAAGCTCGCATTCGCGATGTGCTGAAGGCCAACACTTGATAGCATAATGTATGTGAAAGCAGTAGGTGAGAGAGAAGCCTCCGTCAGTGGAGGCTTTTTTTTATCCTTCGATCCGACCGTGATTCTTTGATCCGACATTGATGTAGAAAAGCAGGAAAAGGTGAAACGTTGTGAGTGAAGCAAAAGGATTAAAACAAGAGCTTGGCCTGATTCAAGGCGTTGGGCTGCTTTCTACTTCGCTATTGGGGACCGGGGTGTTTGCGGTTCCTGCGCTGGTCGCGCAATTGGCACAGCAAGACAGTCTGTGGGCATGGCCGATATTGATCCTGTTTGTTTTTCCTATCGCCATTGGCTTTGCTGCGCTGGGGCAACGTTTTCCTCATGCGGGCGGTGCCGCACACTTTGTTCATTTAGCCTTTGGGCCGCGCATGGCGCGTGTGACCGGCTGGCTATTCCTTTCCGTTATTCCTCTTGGCCTGCCTGCGGCTTTGCAGATTGCTGCGGGGTTCTGGCAGGCGGCATTTGGCTGGAGCGATCTGGGGCTGCTCTGCGTACAACTGTTGACGTTAGGTGGTATCTGGCTGCTTGGCCTGCGCAGTGCAGGGTCCAGCGCTAACATTCAGATCGTCATCGCGATGTTAGTTGTAGGGCTGGTTGCCGCGATCTGGTGGCAGGGTGATATTGCGCCTGCGCACATTCCTTGGCCGTCGGTGAGTGAACTGTCATGGCCTAACACCTTCGGCGCGCTGGCTGTGATGTTCTGGTGCTTCGTTGGTCTTGAAGCGTTCGCTCACATGGCGACGGAATTTCGGGTGCCGGAGCGAGATTTTCCACGGGCTTTACTCATCGGCATGCTGGTTGCTGGCGCGGTTTATTGGGGATGCACGGTAGCGGTATTGCATTTTAAGGCTTACGGGGAGGGGATTGCCGCAACGGCGTCACTGCCAGGGATCGTCGTGCAGTTGTTTGGTCAGCACGCCTTGTGGATTGCCTGCTTTGTTGGGTATCTGGCCTGTTTTGCCAGCGTGAATATCTACACGCAGGGATTCGCCCGTTTAGTCTGGTCGCAGGCACCGAAAGGCAGTGCGCTGGCGAAGCTGTCCGCAGGGCAGGCGCCGGTGAATGCGCTGTCGATTGTTGTTGCCTGTTGTCTGGTGTGCTGCCTGTTAATTTATTGGCTCAGGCTGCCGTTGGATATGCTGATTGTGTACGCGAATGGCATCTTTGTGCTGATCTATCTGCTGTGTATGCTGGCAGGGTGGCGTTTGCTGAAAGGCCGCGCCAGAGTGATGGCGGCAATAGGAGGCATGATTTGTTGTGCGCTGTTGCTGATGATCGGCTGGAAATCGCTGTACGCGTTAATTATGCTGGCCGTGTTATGGCTGTTTCTGCCGCGCAAGTCGGTTGAACTGATTTCCCACTGAGCGGGCGATCGTCGCTGTTGTGGTGATAATCGAGCAACGCCCTGAGCAGGGCGTTGTATCGCGATGATGATTAGTCGTTTTCCGGCGCGACTTCCTGCACTACGGCTGGCTTTTCTTCCGCAGACAATTTTGCTTCCAGGTCGGTCATGCGTTGTTCCAGGCGCGCAACCTTCTCGCGCGTGCGCAGCAGAACTTGCGTCTGAATATCGAACTCTTCACGGTTCACCAAATCCAGTCGGGTCAACTGTGCTTGCAAGACCTGACGAATCTTTTTCTCCACATCATCACCCAATTCCCGGATACCTTTTGGCATGGATTCATGCACTTGACGGGCGATTTGCTCAATCTTCTTTGGGTCAATCATGTCGCTTTCCTGATTAGGTTATGTAAGTAATGACTATAGCAAAAGCAAGTGTAATGCCTATAAACGAAATCCGACATCTGCTTTGCACATATTCAGCATAATTTTACTGTAATCCAGCATACGTTTTGCCCTATTTCCTGCCGTGGATCAATTGCCCTCTCGAGGTATTAGCGTTATAGTAAACCCGCTTATTCTCAGGGCGGGGTGTAATTCCCCACCGGCGGTAAACCAGTGAACATATGAACGAATAAGGTTCTGTGTACTGGAAGCCCGCGAGCGCTCACGCTATGTTTTTCGATATTGATTGGTTTTCCGATTTTATTATCGATTTCACAACGTGAGGTCAGCAGACCCGGTGTAATTCCGGGGCCGACGGTTAAAGTCCGGATGGGAGAGAGTAACGGTATCTGTCGAGCTTTATGCTCGCTCGCGTTATTTTTGTTAACCATTGCTATGCAACTAGTAGTAGTGGTTACTCCTCAAGCTCGCCCTGATTCTGGTAACCCATAATAACATTGAGGTTTTTTACCATGAATCAGACATTACTTTCTGAATTTGGCAATCCTACTGAACGCGTAGAACGCGCACTTGATGCATTGCGTCATGGCCGCGGCGTGTTGGTACTGGATGATGAAGATCGTGAAAACGAAGGTGACATGATCTTTTCCGCTGAAAATATGACCGTTGAACAAATGGCGCTGACGATTCGTCACGGCAGTGGCATTGTGTGCCTGTGCCTGACGGAAGAGCGTCGCCAGCAACTGGAATTGCCGATGATGGTTGAGAAGAACTCCAGCCATTACCAAACGGCGTTCACTGTGACGATCGAAGCCGCTGAAGGCGTGACGACAGGTGTTTCCGCTGCCGATCGTCTGACCACCATTCGTGCTGCGATTGCGGATAACGCTAGACCGAGCGATCTGAATCGCCCTGGTCATGTATTCCCGTTGCGTGCTCAGCCGGGTGGTGTACTAACGCGCGGTGGTCACACTGAAGCGACAGTCGATCTGATGACGCTGGCGGGCCTGAAGCAGTCTGGCGTACTGTGTGAGCTGACGAACGATGACGGCTCAATGGCGCACGCGCCGGAAGTGATCACGTTTGCCAAGCAGCACGACATGCCGGTGCTGACGATTGAAGATCTCGTTGCTTACCGCATAGCGGCAGAGCGCAAAGCGAGCTGATTCACGCAGATAGAGAACCAAAAGGGCCGATTAATCGGCCCTTTTCTATTTTATGGTTCAGGTTGTTAACGACCTATTTCTTAATGAATTAGGCTTTTTAACGGCTGATGCGATTAGATTTTTCTTGCCAACAGCGTAGCGAAACGCAGCTTGATGCGATTACCCTGCGCATCTGTCTTGTGTAGTTCGCCCATGTCCTCGTTGTATTTAAGGATTTCCCAATCGGTGTAATAGTTCTTCAACTCGTCTTCTTTAAAGGTAAACGAGAAGGGCATCGGGCACGGACAGTCTTCCGTCGACATTGCTGCGATAATCAGGTTATAGCCACCGTCAACGGTGCTGTTTTGCATATTGCTGATGATGTGCGGAATACGGTCGCGTTCCAGGAACATCAATACGACGGTCGACAGGATGAAGTCGTACTGCTCTTTGATTTCAGCCAGATTGATGTTGTAAACGCCCGCTCGAATGTTTTCCAGCGCTTCGCTCTGGATGATGTTATTCAGCGAATCAATGCTTTGCTCGTGTTTATCACAGGCGGTCACGTCAAACCCGCGCAGGTTCAGATACAGCGAGTTACGTCCGCCACCGCAGCCTAAATCCAGCGTTTTACCCGGTTTGATGTGCTGTACTGCGTTGATCACTTCGGAATGGGTTCGCGTCAGGCCGTATTTTTTATGGTAGAAATCTTCCGCCGAACAGAAAAAGCTAAGCTGACATTCCAGATCGTCAGAGAACGAGACGATGCGATGCCACGCCTGCGGCTCCACAAACGGCGGCTGATTTTGCTCAGAGAAGTGGAACGTCTCCAGCGTATCGCCATCTTCGGTCAGCATGGAAAAGGTCATTTCCCCTTTCAATACGGTCAGTTTTGCCCAAGTGCCTTCCTGCGTGTTGTGCTTTTCCTGAAACGCGGCAGGCAGCGTCTGGCTGTTCCACTGTGGCATCTTCTTATAACAAATGAGATCTTGCATCGTTACCTCGGTCTGTAAATTCTACAATCTATATACCCGTCATACTTCACGTTGCATGTGCGTTGGCTGCGTTCACTCACCCGAATCACTTACCTTAGTAAGCTCATCGGGATTCCTTCCCTTGCCGCCTTCCTGAAACTCGAATTATTTAGGGTATAGCCGTATTCTATTAATCCGCACGCAGGCTGACCAGAAATATGTATTTTAAATGCATTATTTATTTTTGCCGTCTCAGACGGTGGCAGAAAGCTGTCGAAGTAGCGGAAATGCCTCTTTCATCCGCTCGCCGCCGACCACAAAGGCACGCAGCCTTTGCTGACTATCCAGTGCTTTGGCCACCATACCCTGTTCGTTCCATTCCTGCTGCCAGTGCAAATCGCTGCTGGTGGTATCGCCTGCCATCTGTAAGGGAAACAGCGGCGTCTTGATTTTAACCAGCATCGGCGGCAGGGTTAACGCCTCATTGGCGCCCAGCAGGTTTTTCGCCAGCGTAATCGCGCTGAGCTGAATGGGTTGCAGGAACGGTAAAAGTTTACCGCCAATTTCCGCGCAGTCGCCTAGCGCATAAATCTGCGGATCGATGGTCTGTAGTTGTGCATTGGTTTGGATGCCTTTCTGCACCGCTAAATCTGCCGCTTTCGCCAATTGTGTATTGGCCTGCAAACCGACAGCGGAGATGATTTCGTCTACTTCCACCGTGCGCCCATCGGTAAACATAGCCTGCACGCCGGTTTCGTTTTTCTCCAACTGCTGCACGGTTGTGTTCAGCAGCAGAGAAACGCCCTGCTGTGTCAGCGTGAATTGCAGACGTGCGCTGACTTCAGGCGGCATCAACGCAGGCAAAATGCTGCTGGCGCAGTCAACCAGCGTGACGCGTTTTCCGGCACGACCCAAATCCATTGCCAGTTCAGTGCCGATGAGTCCGGCACCGAGCACCAGCACGCGTTCGGCCTGCCAGAGTCGGGCTTCGTGAGTGCGGTATTCTTGCTGACTGTTGAGCGTCAGCATATGTTCGCACCCTGGAATCGGTGGCACGATTGCGCTAGCCCCGGTCGCGAACACCAGCTTGTGGTAATCGTAACGCTTCGTGCCACAGACAACCTGTTGCGCGTTGCGGTCAATGGCGGTAACGCGCGTATTGGCTAGCAGCGCAATGCGGTTTTCTTCAGCAAACGCGGTTGCCTGCATCTTGGTCAGATCGTCGGCGTGCTGTTGCAGGCTCATCACATGGCTTAAATCCGGCTTGTTGTACTCATCGCCGCTGTCGGCGGTGATCAAGCGGATAGGGCAGTGGGCATCTAGCTTACGTAGCTGCCGGATAAGCTGGCGGGCAGCAAAGCCTGCGCCAATAATCACGATATCTTTCATCACCCTCTCCTTAGCGAATCGGATTGAAAACGTCTTTACCCAGCCCGCATTCCGGACAGAGGAAGCTGTCGGGTACATCCGACCACATGGTGCCAGGTGTGACATCCTGCATCGGTTCGCCAAGTGCCGGATCGTAGATCCACTGGCAGACGCTGCACTGCATACAGCCGCTTTCTGACTGCACCGTTGGCTGTGCTGCTGACTGTGGTGCAGCGACTTCGTTGCATCCACAGGCGCTTTCGGCAGGGGCGCTTACACTTTGTGGTGCGGTTGCGGCTTGCGATACGACGGCCTGTTTTGTGGGCGAGATGACGCGACGGGCGGGCGTATCATCCAGCGGATGCAGCGCCCACTGGCGAGCAATTTCGCGGCCGTGCTCGCGGCAAATTTCCAGCGCTGAACCGTCAGGACGCCACTTGGTTTTCAGCGCCAGCGTGGTTTCAAAACCGGCGTCCATCAGGCGGGTTTGAACGCGGTCTACCGCACCGCCGTTCCAGCCATAGCTACCAAATGCCGAGGCTTTCTTATTTTGGAAACGCAGGCCAGTGATCTCTTCCAGCATGGCAGCAACTTTCGGCATCATTACGTTATTCATGGTGGATGAACCGACTAACACGCCTTTCGAGCGGAAGACCTGCGTCAGGATTTCGTTCTTGTCGTGGCGAGCGACGTTATAGATTTTCACCGCGACGCCCGGATCGACATCATTGATGCCTTGCGCAATGGCGTCGGCCATCATGCGGGTGTTATTGGACATGGTGTCGTAAAACAGCGTAATGCGATCTTCCTGATAACTGTCCGCCCACTTCAGATAGAGGTGGATGATCTGGGCAGGATCGTCGCGCCACACCACACCGTGCGAGGTCGCGACCATCGACAGTGGCAGATTAAAGCCGAGGACTTCGTGGATCTTGGCAGTTACCAGACGGCTGAATGGCGTCAGAATATTGGCAAAATAGCGCTGACACTGCTCGAACAGCTCAGTTTGATCCACCTCGTCATTAAACAGATGCTCATCACAGTAGTGCTGACCGAACGCATCGTTACTGAACAGCACGGCATCCTCGGTCATGTAGGTCATCATGCTGTCCGGCCAGTGCAGCATCGGTGTTTCGATAAAGATCAACTGCTTGCCGTTGCCGATATCCAACGTGTCGCCAGTTTTGACGGTGTGGAAATTCCATTCAGGATGATGGTGATGGCCGGTAATGGAATCGATCGCATTATAGGTGCAGTAAATCGGCGTGTTGGGAATACGCGCCATCAGCTCGCTCAGCGCGCCAGCGTGATCCTCTTCGGCATGGTTGATCACGATGTAGTCAATCGTGTTCAGATCCACTTCCGCCATCAGGTTCTGCACAAACTCACGGCTGAATTTGTGATCGACGGTATCGATCAGTACGGTTTTCTCCTCGCGGATCAGATAGCTGTTGTAGCTACTGCCTTGCAGCGTTTTGTATTCCGTGCCGTGAAAATCACGGACTTCCCAGTCTCGTTGTCCAACCCAGTGGATGTTGTTCTTTACGTGAATCGTCATGTTCTGAAACCTCAATAAGCATATGCGAGAAAATATGCTGTAAGGATTGCAGGAAGCGTGCCAGTTTTTAATATATTGATTTATAAGGTTTTGATAAATAGCATTTGTCAAAGTGACACACTTTATCTATTGTCTTAATGACACAGGTATTGTCATTAGGACACACCATGACGCTTTCTATTAACGCCCTTGCCCATATCGCTATCGAGCTGCAAATGGGGCTATCGAATCAGGATCGTTTTCAGCGCTTGATCAACAGCCTGCGCCAACTGCTGCGTTGTGATGCGTCGGCGTTGCTGCGTTACGAAAATCAGCTATTCCGCCCGCTGGCGATAGATGGCCTGGCACCGGACGTGCTGGGGCGACGTTTTCGTCTGTCCGATCATCCTCGTCTAGAGGCGATTGCCCGTGCTGGGGATGTCGTGCGTTTTCCGGCGGACAGTCAGCTTCCCGATCCGTATGACGGCCTGATTCCCAGTCAGGAGGATCTTAAGGTGCACGCCTGCGTCGGCCTGCCGCTGTTTGCCAATCAGAACCTGATCGGGGCGCTGACCGTAGACGGCATGGACCCGTGCCAGTTCGATCATTTTAGTGATGAGGAACTGCGGCTGGTGGGGGCGATGGCGGCGGCGGCGCTAAGTAATGCGCTGCTGATGGAACGCCTTGAACGGCAGTTGCCCGCGCCGGTGCGTGCCGAAAGTCCGGCAGCGGAAAGCGTGGAAGAAATGGTTGGATTATCAGAACCGATGCAGCGGTTGAAGAAAGAGGTCGATATCGTCGCGGGTTCCGATCTGAACGTGCTGATCATGGGAGAGACTGGCGTCGGTAAAGAACTGGTAGCACGGGCGATTCATCATGGTTCCAGTCGTGCAAATCATCCTCTGGTGTATCTGAACTGCGCCGCGCTGCCGGAATCGGTAGCAGAGAGCGAATTATTTGGTCATGTGAAAGGGGCGTTTACTGGTGCGATTCATCATCGAACCGGCAAGTTTGAAATGGCGGACAACGGTACGCTGTTTCTGGATGAGATTGGCGAGCTGTCGTTGACGCTCCAGGCGAAGCTGCTGCGCGTGTTGCAGTATGGCGACCTACAGCGCGTGGGGGATGACAGCAGCCTGAAAGTGAACGTGCGCGTGCTGGCAGCAACTAACCGCGATCTGCGGCAGGCGGTGCTGGATGGCGCGTTTCGTGCTGATTTATTCCACCGCTTGAGCGTGTTCCCGCTGTCTGTTCCGCCGCTACGTGAGCGCAGTCAGGATGTGGCGCTGTTAGCCGGTTTCTTCTGTGAGCGCAGTCGTGCACAGCTTGGGCTGGCACGTCTGGCGTTAACCGCGGAAGCGGGCGCATTGCTGGAACAGTACGACTGGCCGGGGAACGTACGCGAGCTGGAGCACGCCATTTACCGCGCCACTGTGCTGGCGCGTGCCGGACAAGAATCGGGCGAGGTGCTTTTAGGCCCTGAGCATTTCAATCTCGAACTTCCCTCTCAACCTATTCATTCCAGATCAGGATCGTCGAATGCTATTGAAACCGCGCCCGCGTATTTCATCAGCGGCGGCCTGCGAGAGGCAACGGATGATTACCAGCGTCGGATTATCCAACAAACGCTGGCGCGCCATGAGGGCAACTGGTCATCCTGTGCAAGAGAACTGGAAATGGACAGCGGCAACCTACACCGTCTGGCAAAGCGACTGGGCATCAAATAAAAAACGCCCCTAAAATCGGGGCGCTGATGCTTCACCTCTAGTCACAGCAGAAGTGAGTTAACCGCATTTCACGCATTTGGCGCTCTGAATCACCTGGAAGAAATCGTTGCCTTTATCATCAACCAGAATAAAGGCAGGGAAATCTTCGACTTCGATTTTCCAGATAGCTTCCATACCCAGTTCAGGGTACTCGACGCAGGTCAGGCTCTTGATGCTGTTCTGCGCCAGAATCGCTGCCGGGCCGCCGATGCTGCCGAGGTAGAAGCCACCGTGTTTATGACATGCGTCGGTCACCTGCTGGCTGCGGTTACCTTTTGCCAGCATGATCATGCTGCCGCCGTTGGCTTGCAGCAAATCGACGTAGGAATCCATGCGGCCTGCGGTGGTTGGGCCTAACGAACCGGACGGGTAGCCTTCCGGCGTTTTCGCTGGGCCTGCGTAGTAGATCGGGTGATCTTTAATGTACTGCGGCAGACCTTCACCGTTATCCAGACGCTCTTTCAGCTTGGCGTGAGCAATGTCACGACCCACGATGATGGTGCCGGTCAGGGAAAGACGGGTGGATACCGGATACTGCGACAGCGTCTTCAGGATCTCGGCCATCGGGCGGTTCAAGTCGATTTTAACTGCATCGCCTTCGCCCGTTTCACGCAGGTGCTCAGGGATATATTTGCCCGGATTCTGCTCTAGCTGCTCTAGCCAGACGCCCTTGCGGTTGATCTTGCCTTTGATGTTACGGTCAGCGGAACAGGATACGCCCATCCCGACCGGACAAGAAGCACCGTGGCGCGGCAGGCGGATAATCCGCACGTCGTGCGCAAAATATTTACCGCCGAACTGCGCCCCCAGACCCAGATCGCGTGCCGCTTCCAGAATCTCCTGCTCCAGTGCGACATCGCGGAATGCCTGACCGTGCTCGTTGCCCTCGGTTGGCAGCGCGTCATAGTACTTAGTCGAGGCCAGCTTCACCGTTTTCAGCGTGGTTTCTGCCGAGGTACCGCCAATCACAAACGCGATGTGGTACGGCGGACAGGCCGCCGTACCCAATGAACGCATTTTCTCGATCAGGAAGCTCTTCAATTTACCCGGCGTCAGCAGCGCTTTGGTTTCCTGATACAAGTAGGTCTTGTTGGCAGAACCGCCGCCTTTGGTGACGAACAGGAATTTATAGTCTTCGCCCTCGGTACTGTAGAGGTCAATTTGTGCTGGCAGGTTGGTGCCAGTGTTGACCTCTTGGTACATATCCAGCGCGGCGTTCTGCGAGTAGCGCAGGTTGTCTTCAATGAACGTGTTGTACACGCCCTGCGACAGTGCTTCGGCATCGTTACTGCCAGTCCAGACGTTCTGGCCTTTTTTACCGACGATAATCGCGGTACCGGTATCCTGACAGGTCGGCAGAATGCCCTTGGCGGAAATTTCTGAGTTGCGCAGGAATTGCAGGGCAACGTATTTATCGTTTTCGCTGGCTTCTGGGTCGTGGAGAATATCGGCAACTTGCTGCTGATGAGCGGGGCGGAGCATGAAAGAAGCATCGTGGAAGGCTTGCTGTGCCAGAAGGGTCAACGCTGCTGGCTCGACTTTCAGGATATCCTGGCCTTCAAATTGCGCGACAGAGACAAAATCGCTGCTCAGCAGGCGATATTCGGTGTCATCTTTACTTAGTGGAAAAGGATCTTGGTAATAGAAGGGTTTATTCGACATTTTTTTCTCACTTGCAATTGCATTAATTAGTAAATTCCGACCTTTATAGGATTCAACGTCTTATTATTAAGGTAAGGCGTATTACCGCAGCACCACAGGGATGTCTCGAATACAAAAGTAGTAATCCCTATAATAGTATGGTTTTTTGTCGGGAAGTACTACTTTGGTACATCACAATAATAATGATGATGTGCATTATTTTTTCCTGTGACAGACGAGAGAAGCCGCGGCGCAGCACAGGTTTTTCGTGTGCAGGTGACACAGGAAAATGCACACGGATTAGCGTGGAAATATTCCTCTTTTAATTGCCTTAATTAAGTAAAGTAAACGGTGAAATTAAAAATAATAACCATTTAATCTTTAATGTTATCCATTGGCGATATAAAGGAACCGTTGTCGGCTTTTTATCTCTTCATGGAAAACGAGCGCATCACAAAAGCCATAGTGCTGTGACCCGTAGGATGACCGCTGTGATTTTGCCTGCGTTATGACGGCGTATTCTCTTGTTGAGCAAGGAGATTGTCGATCATCCACAGGCCAGCAGGGCCGGGCGGATGAGGTTTAGACCAGACGACATCGACGTCAATCCACTGCGGCCAGCCTGACACAGGCAGTTCCACCAGTTTTTGTCGGTCGTATTGCGCCACCAGCCAGCGCGGCAGGATGCTCCAACCATGCCCCTGCTGTGCCATTTCCAACAGCATAAGGTAGGACGGTGCAGACCAGACGATCCCTTCCGGTTGCAGTCGGTCGCTACGTTTATAGGTATTGAGATAGAGCTGGCGGACGGTCGCCAACTGGCTACGTGTTACGGTTTTTTCAGTCGCGAGCGGGTGAGCTGCCGACACGAAAACGGCCATTTCAGTCTTAACCTGCAAACGCGCAGCGGCAATATCGGGTGGATAATCTGTCTGAGCGCGTAATAGCCCGACATGCGCGCGGTCCATTTGCAGCAGGTCGATGACATCGTCGCCTTCCGCAACCAGACATTCAAATTCAATATCGGGAAAGTTGTGTGCGAAACGCTGAATCACGGGTTCGTAATGGGTGGCTTGCCAGATGTCGGACAGCACGAACGTCAGGTGGGGCTCGATATGGTCGGCCAGACGGATCGCCAGTTCATCCAACTGCTCGCTGGCGGATAAGATAGCCTGTACGTGAGAAAGCACTTTTCTGCCTGCCAACGTAAGAACGGGCTGGTGACCGGATCGATCAAATAGCGTCAGCCCCAGATCGGCTTCCAGATTGGCAATGGCGGCGCTGATGGTGGACTGGCTTTTATGTAATCGTCGTGCGGCGGCAGAAAACGAGCCTGCATCAACGGCGGTGATAAAAGCCAGCAAGGATTCTGGTGAATAACGCATAATGCACCTATCGTTTTTATCGATGGAATCTAACTGTACTCTACCATCTTATGCGATGAAAATAAGGCCGTAATACGATGCCATCCATGGTCATGGCAAAAAACTGACCAGTAACGTGCAATAAATAAAAGTGAATATGCTATGCAGAATAAGAGCAGCAAAACCTTACGTGAACGCCTGTGCCATGCCGTAGGCTTTGAGCTGATTGCGTTGATGATTTGTGCGCCAGCGGGTGCCTGGCTGCTGAATAAATCCCTTTTCGATATGGGCGCGTTGGCGATTATGTTGTCCAGCGTCGCGATGATCTGGAATATGATCTACAACTCGATATTTGATCGCTTATGGCCTGCGGATCGCGTGAAGCGTCGGCTGCCGATCCGTGTCGCGCATGCGTTGGGGTTTGAAGGCGGTTTTATCCTGATTGGTCTGCCGCTGGCGGCGTGGATGCTGAACGTTACGCTGTGGCAGGCGCTGATGGTGGAGATCGGCTTCTTCCTGTTCTTCCTGCCCTACACCGTGGTGTATAACTGGGCTTACGACACGTTACGTGAGCGAATTGTGAATCGTCGCAATCATGTTCAACACGTGTCGGCGAACTCCCGCTTGCGCTAGTCCCTTCCTTTACCGGTGTGTCAGTTTGAAACTCTGATACGCCGGTAGCTCAAGCGATCGCCATAAATACCATGATGCCACCGTGCGATAAGGCTGACATTGCAGGCTCAGTGCCTGCAAATCGCGCGGTTTCGGCATATCCGGTAAATCATAGACGTAGCGCAATCCCTGACGAATGCCCAAATCGTCGAGCGGCATGATGTCGGTGCGTTCCAGCGAATAAATCAAAAACATTTCTACCGTCCAGCGCCCGATTCCCTTGAGCGAGGTGAGCTGCTGGATAAGCGTATCATCGTCCATATTTGCGGCCCGTTCGAGGCTCGGCACCAGCCCGCTGAGTGCACCCTGTGCAATGCCATGTAGCGTATCCGATTTGCGGGCAGAAAAGCCGCACTGCCGCAGTGTGTCGGTGGGGCAGGTCAGCATCTGTTCCGGGCTGGGAAAGACATCGTCATGCACTCTCAGGAGCTTCGCGACCATCGCATCTCCGGCACGCGTCGTCAGTTGCTGATAGGCAACCGCACGCATCAGCGCCTCATAGGGTTCCCGGTGTGGTGCAGTTTGATGACGACAGTCGCCGACCTGCTCGATCACGCTGGCCCAGCGTGCATTAATTGCACTGAGATGTGTTTTGGCGTGCTGCATCAAATCTGACGGCGAGTGGGATGGCATAAACGGCTTCCGTTGTGAGAACGCAAAGGGCAGGAAACGAGCATAGGTGATTGCCGTGCGGCGCGCCATCTGGGAAGGGCTATTCGTATGAAAAAGAAAACCCGAATGAAAAAGCAAGAGTTGAACGTGTGCACAGGGCTGCTTCGGTTTAGCGTTAGCGCATGACGTGACTTTCAGTAATAGTAAGATTAGCCGTAATACTGAATTGAAATGAGGTGCACAAATGCGTAACGACACGATGCTTAACGATACGCCGTTTCAGGATGCTGACTCGCGCTGGCAGGCAGTGGTTACGCGTAATAAGGCGGCTGACGGCTGCTTTATCTATGCGGTGAAAACGACGGGGATTTACTGTTCTCCATCCTGTGCATCACGCCAGCCCCGGCGTGAAAATGTAGTGTTCTTCGCGACGGCTGATGAAGCACAGGCGGCGGGTTTCCGCCCGTGTAAACGGTGTCGTCAGGGGACGCTTTCGCGACAGGAACAGCAGACACAGCAGATTGCCCGTGCCTGCCGGATGATAGAGCAGTCGGATCGTCCGCCGACGCTGGCGATGCTGGCTCAAGCCGTAGGAATAAGCGCTTTCCATTTTCATCGCATGTTCAAAACCACAACGGGTCTGACGCCAAAACAGTATGCCAGCGCCCATCGTCACCGGCAGTTACGTGAACAATTGGCCGATAATAATGAGGTGACCACGGCGATTGTTGCGGCGGGCTATGATGCCAGCGGGCGTTTTTATGCCGAAGCCGGTACGCATTTAGGGATGACACCGACGGCGTTTCAGAACAAGGGAAAGGGGATGACGATCCACTTTGCGATTGGTTGCTGCTCACTTGGCGACGTTCTGGTGGCGGAAAGCGAAAAAGGGATCTGCGCGATCCTGCTGGGAGACGATCCTGAACCTCTGCTCAATGCGCTTCAGGAGATGTTTGTTAACGCGCATTTGGTCGGCGGTGATGCGGCGTTTGAACGGCGGATGGCGCAGGTCGTCGGGTTTGTTGACGATCCGTCCATCGGGCTGGCGCTGCCGCTCGATATTCGCGGCACAGTATTTCAGCAGCGTGTCTGGCAGGCACTGCGGGCCATTCCGGCAGGAGAAACGCTGAGTTATCGTGAGGTTGCTGATCGAATTGGCTCGCCCGCTGCCGTGCGCGCTGTTGCGGGTGCCTGTGCGGCAAACCGGCTGGCGGTCGTAATTCCTTGTCATCGCGTGGTTCGGCATGATGGCGCGCTGTCAGGCTATCGCTGGGGCGTTGAGCGTAAACGTGCCCTGTTGGAGAAAGAGCAAGTGGAGAAAGAACAAGCCGCACATCATTCAGAGGACTCGCTGCCGTGAATCGTGGTTTATTTGCCGATGAAGCGCCACCGTGCGGTAAGGCTGACAGAGCAAGCTAAGCGTCTGCAACTCGTGCGGCTTCGGCATCTCCTGCAAATTGTAAACGTAACGCAGACCTGAAATTATTCAATGGCATGGTGAGTTTTTCGTTTTTCTCTTTGCTCATTTATTTTTCACGGTCTTTGATTTTGCACAATACGTTGCTCCCATACAGGCAACGGTAATTGCCAGTATGCCGCTAGATTGAGCGAAGCTAAGTTTTTCTCCCAATATAAAAAAACCAGATAATGCACTGACGGCGGGCGATGCACTCATCAGAATTCCAAAGGTATTGCTAGATAAGCGGCGCAGCGCATAGATATCCAGTAAAAAAGGTAGCGCACTCGACATAATCGCAATCAAAAAACCGAGCATGAAAATATCGGGAATAAGAAGTGCAAAGCCGCTCTGATAAATACCGATTGGTACGATAAACAGTGAGGCAAAAACAGTGCCAATAGCAACGCCACGACTACCAAACTCTGCCGCTTTGCTGCCAACTCGTACATACATTCCCCAGCAAAAAGCGGCGGCTATGACGTAGGCGATCCCGCGTGGATCTAGGGAACCATTCTGGCTGCCTAACGGTAGTAGTAGAAGCCCAAGAATGGCAAAACTGATCCATACCAAATCGGATTTTTGGCGCGAAGCGAGCATTGCAACGGTGAGTGGCCCCAATACTTCAATGGAAATGGCGATGCCCACGGGAATGTATTTGAATGACATATAGATGAGGATGTTCATTGCCCCCATCATCACACCGTAGATGGCGAGAGTTTTCCATCCCTTTTTGTCCGTTCGTAATTGCCAGGGTTTAAATACTGCAGCGAGCAACAGCATGGCGATACCCACTCTTAGCGCCGACATACCAAATGGTCCCACCACGGAAAAGGCACTTTTGGCAAAAGCAGCCCCCACCTGGATAGAAATAAGCGAAACGAAAACAGCCAGTAATGGCAGGTGAACGGATTTATTCATTATGGTGTCGCTATTTCTTAGTTAAAAAAGAACACGTTGGCAAATATTTAGAAAAACGGTTTTGCCGCCATCATTGGTATCGTTAGCGCGATAAATTTTACCAATGACATGATGGTGGATGTGTGCAAACATCTTCATGTAATGCATTTAAATTGACGTAAAGCGGCAAGATATTTTCTTTTTTGAAGGAAACGGCTAAGCATGAAATTAGACGCTATCGATCGTCGTATCCTTGCTGCCTTGGTCAGCAACGGCAGAATGACTACAGCAGAGGTGGCAGAACGCATCGGGCTTTCGCCTACGCCTTGTGGGAGACGTATCCGGCAGATGGAAATGGCTGGGGTGATTGAGGGATATTCTGTAAAGCTAAATCCTGGTGCACTTGGTCTGGGGATTTGTGTTCTGATTTCAGTTAAATTGTCTCGCCCTAATCCTGGAGCGCATCGAGAGTTTGTTAACGCGGTGAAAGGCATGGAAGAAGTCACCGAATGTATGCTTGTGACAGGAGAAAGTGATTACATGCTGAGAGTATGGGTAAAGAGCATGGACACGCTGGCGGATTTTGTCACTACCGAGCTTCAGGGGATACCTTGTGTCGCAGAAACGTCGACTACGCTTGTGATGAAACACATTGGCGGGACACCGTTGGTTCCCTAGTGAGATAGGCTAAATACCGTGAATTTTGATTTATTTGCCGATGAAGCACCGCGTCGCTGGACAGAAACGTTAGCACCGGGTGCGCTGATCTTGCGTGGTCGCGCCTATGACGATGCGCCAGCGTTGCTGGCGGCGCTGCAAACCGTCATTGCGCGTGCACCGCTGCGTAATATGGTCACGCCGGGCGGCTTTGTGATGTCGGTGGCGATGAGTAACTGCGGACCGCTCGGCTGGGTGACGGATGAACAAGGCTACCGTTACACTTCACAGGATCCTCTAAGTGGAGAAGCGTGGCCCGCTATGCCGGAGGCCTTTTCCCGACTGGCGAAGCAGGCGGCGAGCGACGCTGGGTTTGCTGATTTTGAACCGGATGCCTGCCTCATCAACCGCTATGATGTCGGTACGCGCATGTCTCTGCACCAGGATAAAAACGAACGGGATTTTCACCAGCCCATCGTGTCTGTTTCGCTGGGGCTGAGCGCGACATTCCTGTTTGGCGGCATGGCTCGTAGCGATAAAGCACAGCGCGTTCCGCTGACGCACGGCGATGTGGTGGTCTGGGGCGGTGAATCGCGGCTCTATTTCCACGGTATTCTGCCGCTGAAAAATGGCACCTTACCGGAAGGAATGCCTGATGCATGCCGTTTTAATCTGACGTTTCGTAAAGCCGGATAAGAGAACGCTATTCCGCTTACCGTGAATTTCGTTTGTGTTTGAGTGAATTCCTTTTAAATAGATAGCCAGCCCGCATCGGCATACAGGCTGGCTTAGGGCATAATGCTGTTCGCTTAAGCCCGTTGTTAGGGGAAACACAGGGGGGGTCCCGCAGGGACGCCTCACCCCTGTGGTCGCCCCGTGTATCTCGATGCTTAAACGAACGGCAGTAGACTTAAGAGACGAGCTTATTTCTTGCTGAACTTCATATAATCAAGGGCACTTTCTGCTGCAATTCGACCCGAATTTAGCGCAAAGCCAAACGTGCCGCCGCCTAACAGCAGGTCATAGGTGTCGCCATACATGCCAGCGGCATCATTACCTGTGACGTACAGGCCCGGAATGACCTCACCGGATTTATCTATCGCCTGCATTTTCTCGTCGATCTTCACGCCACCCAAGGTGCCCAGCGCGGCGGGTTGCATTCTCACCGCATAGAACGGACCGGTTTTTATTGGACGCAGGTAATCCATGTTTTTGTTGAACACGTCATCCCGTTTTTGCGTCGCAAACTTGTTATTTTCTTCCAGTGTATTTTTCAGCACGCTGGCATCAACGCCCATCTCTTTCGCCAGTCCGTCAACGGTGGCAGATTTGAAGACGAAGCCGCGATTTTTCTGACTTTCCTTCGTAAATTCGCTATCGAATTTAGTCAGCTTGGTATTGGCGATAACCCATTCGCCAATCGGCACATCAATGCCATCTTCGACGTAATGCTTACGGGATGCCTCGTCAAAAATGGAGTACATAATGCCGCCTGCTTTTGACAGCGCGTTACCGGAGTGTGGCCAGATGATGACGTTGGATTCATCGGTAAAGCGGCGGCCGTGTTGATCAATCCAGAGATAGGGCTGACGTGCAGCGGCTAGCAGGTGAGAGTTAGGCGCATAGTCTGGCAGGCCGGGACGATAGGCTTGCAGCAGACCCAGACCGTCCGGTTTAGCACCGGCTTTCCAGGCCATATTAATCCCGTCACCGTCTTTACCGACGTTGCCAACCATAATGGTGTCGGGGAAAGCGGCGTATTTTTGCAGCATCTCTTTATTGTTGGCGTAGCCGCCAGTGGCGATGATGACGGCCTTGGCGTCTATCTGGAAAGTGTTGCCATCGCTATCTTGTGCGATGACGCCCGTGACTTTGCCGTCTTTTACGACCAGATCTTTACCCGCTGTTTTCACCAGCGTGGTGACATCCATACTTTTAAACTGCTCGTGGAATGTCTTAATCAGGTGGCGTCCGTGGCCGGGGCCGTCGATCACATGCCAGGTCAACATCCCGCCGGGGCCGCCGGGGCCGATGTATTCAAACTTGATGCCTTTTGATTTCACCCACTCAATCGTGTCCGCCGAGCGGTTCACGAAGGCGCGAACCACGAAGGGATTTGCCATCCAGTGGCTGTAATCCATGATGGTTTTAAACGCCATATCAGGCGTCACTATAATCCCCTGACGTTTCTGCATGCTGCTGTTGGCGGCGAAGATGCCTTCGGCAAAGTTACCTGTGCCACCGACAATCGGCTGTTTTTCCAGTAAGACGATTTTCGCCCCTTTTTCTGCGGAGGCCATGGTTGCCGAGGTGCCAGCCGCGCCGGCACCGATAATAACGATATCGGCACTTTTCGGGATTTCCGGCTTTGCTGCATCCGCCGCCTGTGCGGTAGACCAGCTCATCATCGAGAGGCAGAGCGTCGCGAGTACACTTTTTCTGAAGCGTTTCATGATGTTTTCCTTGATGTTATTAATATTTTTACAACACGGTGTGTTACCGCCGCGTTCCCACTGCCGTGTTTCGCGCATGTAGAGCGTCGCACGTGGAGAACCCAGCGGGATTAATTCGCTTTAGCCTGCGAGTACGCATCTTCCGCCGCTTCATGCACCGCACCACTGGTCATCGTGGCACCCGACACGCCATCAACCTGTATGCTCTGCTTTTCGGTCATGGTTTTTGCGAGTTCAATTGCCGCTTCCCCGCCGACTTCGGGCGTCTCTTCTGGGGCATCAATCGTCGATTTGAGGACTTTCCCCTGCGCATCGATATCGAGCGTGACGGTGACATCGCCGCCGATACCCTGTCTGGCGGCAGAGTAGGTGCCGGCTTTAAAATTTCCGTCTTGTGCGACTGCGGTTCCCATTACGAAGAACAAACAAAGTGGAAGGATTCCTGAGCATATTTTCATATCAATAGTTCCATTAGTTTTTGAATGAATACGGTGAATAACTACGTTATCTCCCATAAATAAAGTTATCTCCCATGAATAAAGTGATAGCCGTCGTCGTTATTGAGGGGCCTGAATATCAGGCAGCAAATTGGTAACCCAATGCCGAGTAATAAAAATAACAGGCTGAAATGGTTAAGATTGAGAGCGATTTCGAACTGAGAAAGAAAGCGTAATATCGGGAACGTCAGCGTCATACTGAGCATGACGGAAAGCAGTTGGCTAATGGTTAACAGGTTATTACCGCTGTGGTATGTACTGTTATTCAGATTACTGAAGGCCAGCGTACTTTCCGCTGAATATAACGTCGAAATCAGCACACCTAAGAGCATGGCGATAATACCGATGAGATGCATCGATCTCTCTTGCACGGCGACACTCAAGGCAAGCACGCACAGCGATGTGATACCGGTCGTCAGCATCAACAGCCGCCGGTAGCCGATACGCTTGACCAGTGGCTCGAACAGCAACTTTGACAGCAATGCACCACTGGAAAAGAGCAGCAGAATCAGGCTGGTTTCTGCGGGTTTACAGGCCAGCGTCGTTTGCAGCATGAGTGAGAGCACGACGGGTATTGATGCCAGTAGCGTTCGCGTCACAATGCCGCCAATAATGCCGATAGAAAAGGTTCTGATGCCAAACAGGGCGCGAGGGAATAATGCGGTCTCTGCAATGAGATGTTGCCGGTAATAAATAAAAACCAAACCCAGCGTGCTGCAAGATAGGAATAACATGACGAACGTTGGCAGTATATTTCTTGTGGCGGTGGTTAACATGAAGGCCACAAGGAATAGCATCAAAATGGGAAAGGCGACTTGATAGGCACCGGTGCGTGACGTCTCTTTAATCGTCGCAACAGGAATATATTTGGTTGCCAGAAAAAAGCAGACGAAAGCCAGCGGAATATTAACGAGAAAAATAGCCTGCCAGGAAAGAAAGCTAACCAAAATATTACCGAACACGGGGCCGATTAGGGTGCCGAGTAACCCTAGCAAGGTCACCCGATTAAGAAAGCGTAATTTCAGGCTCTGCGGGGTGGTACGCAGTATAACGGTTCTGATGATGGGCAGCATGAGCGCACCGCCGATGCCTTGAATAAAGCGGTAAACGCTTAAACTGCCGAGTGTGGTAGCCGTCATGCACAGCAGCGAGCCGAGCGTGAAAATGGCAATCGCTATCTGGTAGGTTTTCCTTTCTCCGAGTCGTTCCGCCAGCCAGCTATTGGCCGGCGTAAACGCGACGACCGTGACAATATAAGAAATCACGATCGTTTCCATATGCAATACCGGCTGATGCAGCGACTGTGCGATAGCCGGAATGGCGATATACACCATGGTGGTATCCAGGGATTGCATGAAAAAGGTGGCGGAAGCAATCCAGAATAAGACCCATGACGTATTCATTTAGGCCACCGTCATTTGTCCGGCATAAAGCACGAACAGTCGTAGCAGGAACACGCCGAACAGGCTCATGACGGCTAAGGTAATCACTTGCCCTTTGCCGGAATGGGTAGAGGGTTTGCGTACCCGATTGATAATCGAGGGGATTACAATGCCGATGCCGATAATGCCAATCCAGAATACGCCTCCCCAGAAGCCTGACAGCGCGGTCTGGGCAGCGACAACTTTTTGCCCGCCGCCAAGCAGCAGCCCGACAAAAAATGCCAGCAGAAGGAACAGTTCGGCATACACCACCGGAGTTTCCACACGATGGATGAAATGCAGGGAGCGTGAATTCCCTGATGCCTGATGCCCCCACGCGCTGGCCAGCAGCATGACGGCAATACCGGATGTCGTACCTGATACTAAAAACAGGACGGGCAGAACGGGGTTGTTCAGCAACGGGAACGATTTCAGCGCGGATAACAGGAAACCGGTATAGCAGCCGAGCAGGACGGCAAGTACCAGCAGCAGATTTTCAATTATCGCGGCATTTTTAACGATAATCGCCGTCAGCCTACGTACTCGTGCAGCCAGCGCGGGACGGTGCCAGACGGTCTCAAGCTGGGTCAGCCATACGTCATGATAAAGCGTAATGAGCCATAACAGCATCACGACGAAATACACCTGAAAGAGCATCACGCCAAGCGACATGATGGAGGTGGGATTGTAAAAAACCATCAAATACCAAAAGGTCAGCGGTTTAGTCAGATGAAAAATCAGAATCACCAGCCCGAGGATCACGGCGAGCGGTGCCACGATGGCCGTGGCTTTGATCATGCGATTACTGCCGTGGTATTCGGTGGGAACGTAGTGCCTGAGGAGCAGAGACAGCGACACCATCCCCGCCGAAATGCCGACCAGAAGAAGGTAAACGGCGATGGGCCAATCCCAGACCAGCGTGTCGAACGTGAAGGCATTATGCATTGTCGATTGCTCCTCGTTTCCCAGGAATACGATAGAGTTGAGGCTCGGTGCCCAGATAAACCTTGGAGCGGTAGGTCGCGTTGCTCTCGATCATCTTGGAAATGTTGCTTTCAGGGTCGTTGAGATCGCCAAATACCAACGCTTTAGTGGGGCAGATTTCTACGCAGGCGGGCTGCTTCCCTGCTGCCAGATTGCTTTCCCGACAAAAATTGCATTTGTCTGCCGTTTTCGTGACGGGGTTGATGAAACGCACATGGTAAGGGCACGCGGCAATACAGTAGCGGCAGCCTACGCAGCGCTTATCGTTGACGTCGACAATGCCAGTGAGCGCATCTTTGAAGGATGCGCCCGTTGGGCAGACGGCAACGCAGGGCGGATTCTCACAGTGCTGGCAGGACTTACGGAAAAATTGCTTGATGGCACGCGTTTTCTCGACGGCGGGAATGTCGACGGTTTGCAGTATGTCCAGCCGGGTTACGCCGTCAGGGACGTTATTCGTCTCTTTGCAGGCCTTGATACAGGCTTTGCATCCGATACAACGCATTTCGTTATGCAATAAGCCATATTTAACAGCTAATTTACCCTGCGTTTTTTCTGGCTCATTTTTCGCTTGTGCGAGACCGATATTTCCACTAACGGCAATCGCACTTCCCATATAGGCAATAAAACGACGGCGAGATAACTCTTCCATATCATAAATCTTCACATTGAGGTGATAGCCGTGCGAACCCCTATCTGTCATAGACATTATTAACCCAATAATAATGTTAATCGTTCGCAGTGTGATGCTAATAGAAAAGAGTGACCCATAATTACGATGGAAATAATGAATAGGCCACGTTTTTATTGTGGTTTTATTGGAGCATGGCAATAAAAGGCTAAGTGTGCGTTTGGTCACATTTGTTTTTTTGTAGTTTCCTATATAACAAACTTCGATTTGTTATATATGCTATTCAATTGGCTTTTTATTTATTTCTTAGAAGGGTGATTTTTAGGAGGCAGCGTTTCCATTGTAGTGGTTTGTTGTTTTATTTTTTCCGTTTGCGATGATAGTGAATAATTGATGTGTATCAGATTATACGTTTTTTTATCCGATAATGATGGCGTATAAATTGAGGTTAGTCTTTTGTTTGCAACAAATAAAAACGTTAGTGCTTATTTAGCACTAACGTTTATGTAACATAAATAATTAAGAATAGAAAATATTAATGGTAGGTTGGTATCAGGGTTTTAAGTGCTTATCAAGAAAACGGACGGTAATCTGCATAATGTCCGGTTGCAACCAATGTGGCCCGCCGTGCTCTGCATCCTTAACGCTATAATAGGTCGATTCGATATTTTTCGCCGTCAGAGCCTGATGCAGGCGCTCGGTCTGACGTGGAGAAACCACCGTATCGTTTGTACCGTGCATGATCAGGAATGGAGGCGTCGCACCGTTGATAAAGTTAATAGGGTTAGCCGCTGCGGCTTTGTCAGGGTAGCGGGTGATTGCGCCGCCCTCATTAAATACCGATGTGCCGTTGACCCAGATAGCTTCTGTTGCAGAAGGTGACGCGTGTCTCTGAACGACATCGTCAGGGAAGCCTTCACCGACGAGCGTCAGATCGGATAATCCATAGAAATCAATCACGGCCTGCACATCACTGCTTTGGTCAAGATTATCGCCTTTATCGTAGGCTTTCGAGCCATTGGTTGCCCCGGCAAATGCTGCCAGATAGCCACCCGCAGAAGCGCCGAAAACCGCCGCATGTTGGCCGTCAATACCAAATTTTTTCGCATTAGCGCGCAGATAACGAATGGCGGATTTTACATCTTCCAGCGGCGCGGGGAAAAGAACGGTAGGGGCGACACGATATTCCATGCTGGCAACCACATAACCCGCTTCGGCAAGGTTAAGGCGCTGTTGCAGGTAATTATCTTTATTAGCATTAACGAATCCGCCGCCCGTAATGAATAATACGACGGGGAGTGCTTTCTTCGCTTCAGGCTGAAGAATATCCATTTTTAATGCAACATTCGGATAGCCCCGCACCGATACCTGAGAATAAACGACGTCAGAGATTAATTTCACCGATGTGGTTTCCTGCTTTACGGTGATGTCATGTTGATTCGGTGCTGCATTGATTGCAGTGGTGCTCATCATTGCCAAGGTTGCTAACCCTATTTTTGTTGTTTTCGAATAATCCATATCTTAAGTCCTTTTGTTAGGGGGATGTAAACTTTTTTGGTTTGTGAGGGATGATGTTATTATTTGTAAAAACAATATTAAAAAATCTTTAATATTATGGGTGGCTGTCTCCGCTAATTAATTATTTCCTTATTGATAATAAGTTGACTATATCTACCATTAACGTTATTTCTCATTAATTAAATGTGCATCTAATCACATTTGATTATTTACAGATCCTTATAATTGATATCATAAGTGATGATAAATGAGGCAGTTGATGCGTAATATAAAGCAATGTTTAGTATAAAGCGTGTGATTTATTATCAGGAACTCATCCGGGTCGGGAGTTTCACCAAGGCGGCGAAAGCGCTGAATATCTCTCAGGCTTTTTTGTCACAGGAAATCGCGCGCCTGGAGATTGAAACGGAAAGAAAACTGATTAACAGAACCACTCGACAGTTTTCTCTGACGCCATTTGGGAAGATCTTTGCTGACAAAATTCAGGGAATGATTAAAGAACATTATGAGCTGGAACAGTTCGTTAGCAGCTATGAGGAAAGCACGGACGGCGCACTGCTGGTTGGCGTAATCCCGATTTTTAATCGTCTGGCCCACTACAATATGTTTAACCTGTTTCAGAAAGCCTACCCCAATATTGATATCTCTTTTATTGACGGCGTGAGCACCGATTTGCTGGAAAGAGTGCGCAATAGCGAGATCCATCTGTCTTTTTCGACGCCTTTCGATGAATACCTGAACGATCCTTTGTTTCATCACACCATTTGCCAGATTGACGACATTGTTGCCGTGATGGCGACGTCGCATCCCCTGGCTGATAATAAAACGCTAAGCCTGCCGCAGCTGGTAAAAGAAAAGCTGATCGTTCCGCAGAAAGGGACGGGGGAGCATGCCGCTGTTTCTGAATCCTTCACCAGACAGGGCATCAACCCCAGCTACTTTCGTGAATGTAGCAACATGGACATCATTATGGATCTGGTGATGAACCTATCCGGCGTGGTCTTCCTCTGTTCGTCTGTCGCCAAAAGCCTGACGGCTTACGACGTCGCGGTTATTCCGCTGGAAGAGCAGTTAAAAAGGACTTTCGCCATTAGCTATCTAAAACGCAGCGTGAACATCCCCATGGTGCGCCTGTTTTTGGATTTCCTGCAAGATTACAGCGAGTCTGTTCGGTAGCGCATTTTACCTCCCTCGATTCATTCAGCTGCCGCTTCCCACTATTCACACGTTTTAGGTAAATGTTGCAAATGTGAATAAATGTGAGGCGATTCAAATTATCGTTATTAATATACTTGTATGGTAGTCAGCATAAACGAATGGCTACATGCATAGAAGGATAAGTAACGTGAAGATTGTCAGCGCTGAAGTGTTTGTCACCTGCCCGGGGCGGAACTTTGTCACCCTGAAGATTACGACAGACAGCGGATTAACCGGCCTTGGTGATGCGACGCTCAACGGGCGTGAGCTGCCGGTCGCCTCTTACCTAAAAGATCATGTGTGTCCGCAGCTTATTGGCCGTGATGCGCACCAGATCGAAGACATTTGGCAGTATTTCTACAAAGGTGCTTATTGGCGTCGTGGCCCGGTAACCATGTCCGCGATTTCCGCTGTCGATACCGCGCTGTGGGACATCAAGGCTAAAGCCGCCAACATGCCGCTCTATCAGCTGTTGGGGGGCGCATCGCGCACGGGTGTGATGGTGTATTGCCACACGACCGGTCACTCGATTGATGAAGTGCTGGATGATTACGCTAAACATCGCGATCAGGGCTATAAAGCGATTCGCGTGCAGTGCGGCGTGCCCGGTATGAAAACCACCTACGGCATGGCTAAGGGCAAAGGGCTGGCGTATGAGCCTGCAACAAAAGGCAGTTTGCCGGAAGAGCAACTGTGGTCCACGGAAAAATACCTCGATTTCACGCCGAAGCTGTTTGAAGCCGTACGCGACAAATTTGGCTTCAACGAACACATGCTGCACGACATGCACCACCGCCTGACGCCGATTGAAGCGGCGCGCTTTGGTAAAAGCGTTGAGGACTATCGTCTATTCTGGATGGAAGACCCGACACCAGCGGAAAATCAGGAGTGCTTCCGTCTCATTCGTCAGCACACCGTTACGCCGATTGCGGTGGGAGAAGTCTTCAACAGCATCTGGGATTGTAAGCAACTGATTGAAGAACAGCTCATTGACTACATCCGTACCACCATTACCCACGCGGGTGGGATTACCGGTATGCGCCGCATCGCCGACTTTGCCTCGCTCTATCAGGTGCGCACCGGTTCACACGGCCCGTCGGATCTGTCGCCTATCTGCATGGCGGCGGCGCTGCATTTTGACCTCTGGGTGCCCAACTTTGGCGTGCAGGAATATATGGGTTACTCGGAGCAAATGCTGGAAGTGTTCCCACATAGTTGGACGTTCGATAACGGCTATATGCACCCAGGTGAAAAGCCGGGATTAGGCATTGAGTTCGATGAAAAGCTGGCGGCCAAATATCCCTATGACCCCGCGTATTTGCCGGTTGCCCGTCTGGAAGATGGCACGTTGTGGAATTGGTAAGAGTCGAATGGGTAATTAGAGGCCAAAATATGAAAAGCATTGTGATACAGCAGCCAAATGCGCTGGTGATTGAAGAACGTAGTATTCCGCAGCCAGCGGCAGGTGAAGTTCGGGTGAAAGTGAAGCTGGCGGGCATCTGTGGTTCCGATAGCCACATCTATCGTGGGCATAACCCTTTCGCTAAGTACCCGCGCGTAATCGGACATGAATTTTTCGGCGTGATTGAGGCGGTCGGTGACGGTGTGGATGCCGCTCGGCTGGGCGAACGCGTCTCGGTCGATCCGGTGGTGAGCTGTGGCCACTGCTACCCATGTTCAATCGGTAAGCCGAACGTTTGTACCTCGCTGGTGGTGCTGGGCGTGCATCGTGACGGTGGGTTCAGCGAGTACGCTGCTGTACCGGCGAAGAATGCGCACGTCATTCCCGATGAGATTCCTGATGAATTTGCTGTGATGGTGGAGCCTTTCACGATTTCCGCCAACGTGACCGCGCAGGTGAAACCGACAGAACAGGATGTCGCCCTGATTTATGGCGCGGGGCCGATGGGGTTGACCTCGGTTCAGGTACTGAAAGGCGTGTTCAACGTGAAGGAAGTGATCGTCGTCGACCGCATTCCTGAACGTCTGGATATGGCATTACGTAGCGGAGCGGACAGGGTCATCAACAACGCGTCGCTGTCATTAAAAGACGAATTGGAGGCGCTGAATATCAAGCCTACGCTGATCGTTGATGCCGCCTGCCATCCGTCTATTTTGCAGGAAGCGATTACGATTGCTTCTCCTGCGGCGCGTATCGCCATCATGGGCTTTTCCAGCGAACCTTGTCAGATCAGCCAGCAGGGAATTACCAGCAAAGAGCTCTCCATTTTCTCATCGCGCTTGAATGCCAATAAATTCCCTATCGTGATTGAGTGGCTGAAAGAGAAACGTATCGATCCGGCAAAGCTGATCACACACCGATTTGATTATCAGCAGGTAGTACAAGCGATTGAGGTCTTCGAAAAAGATCAAAAACGCTGCTGCAAAGTCCTGCTGACGTTTAATGATGCATGACACGTTATTGGTAACAGGGGATATATAAAAGGGAAACACACTATCGATTACAGAAAACTATAATGATTCCTTTGAAGTAATTATTTCTCTCTTAATCACTCCAGACCATAAATAACGGGCTGGAGTGGATTGCGACACCATGATGAACAGTAACTTTACTTACTGTTATTTATACCCTAAATAATTCGAGTTGCATGAAGGCGGCGACGCAGTGAATCTCAAGGAACTTACATAAGTAAGTGACTGGGGTGAGCGAGGAAACCAACGCATATGCAGCTTGAAGTATGACGGATATACCATAATTACAAAACGTCGAGAGTATATATATGAATACGAAAATAGCATCTGGACAAAATAAACCTGCAAGAAGTACCTCTGACTTAGTTAAAGCGGCGGTGTCCGGCTGGCTGGGCACGGCATTAGAATTTATGGATTTCCAGCTGTATTCGCTCGGGGCGGCACTGGTCTTTCATGAAATATTCTTCCCTGAACAATCGGCGGCGATGGCGCTGATTCTGGCAATGGGTACCTATGGGGCAGGCTATATTGCTCGTATTGTCGGTGCCTTTATTTTTGGCCGCATGGGTGACTCCATCGGTAGAAAGAAAGTGCTCTTTATTACCATCACCATGATGGGTATCTGTACCACGTTAATCGGTGTGCTGCCGACCTACGCACAGATTGGTATTTTTGCACCGATCTTGCTGGTGACCTTGCGTATTGTGCAAGGGCTAGGGGCGGGCGCGGAGATTTCCGGTGCAGGCACCATGCTGGCTGAATACGCGCCGAAAGGGAAACGCGGGATTATTTCCTCACTGGTTGCCATGGGCACCAACTGCGGCACGCTCAGCGCTACGGCTATCTGGGCTGTGATGTTTTTCACCCTTGAAAGAGAAGAGTTACTGGCATGGGGCTGGCGTGTACCGTTCCTGGCCAGCGTCGTCGTGATGATATTCGCGATCTGGCTGCGTATGAACCTGAAGGAAAGCCCAGTCTTTGAGAAAGTCAGCAATGACGTCTCTGGTACTGAAGATCCATCATCTGCTCTGGTGGTTGAGCAAAGCGAGCAAAAATCCATATTGTCGATGTTCAAAGGCAAAGCGTTTTGGCTGGCAGTCGGGTTGCGTTTCGGTCAGGCGGGAAATTCAGGATTAATTCAGACCTTCTTGGCTGGGTATTTGGTTCAAACGCTGCTGTTCGAGAAGTATATTCCGACAGATGCCTTGATGATTAGCTCTATTATCGGTTTCATCACCATTCCATTCTTAGGATGGTTGTCAGATAAAATCGGTCGTCGTGTGCCTTATATTATTCTGAATATCTCGGCGATATTGTTAGCCTACCCAATGCTCTCTCTTATCGTTGATAAAGAGAATAGCGTTAATGTCATTATCGTCAGCATTATCATTATTCATAACTTTGCGGTGCTGGGATTATTTGCACTGGAGAATATCACTCTGGCAGAAATGTTCGGCGGACGTAGCCGCTTTACGCAAATGGCGATTGCCAAAGAAACCGGTGGTTTGGTTGCCGTTGGCTTTGGTCCGGTATTAGCAGGTATTTTCTGCAACATGACCGGTTCCTGGTGGCCGATTGTTGTGATGCTGATTGTCTATTCCGTAATTGGTTTATTCGCGGCTATCTGCATGCCGGAAGTCAAAGATCGCGATTTAGATGAATTAGAAGACGCAGCATAACAGAACGCTACAGCGCTCCTGTTTGTGAAGCGGAAACAGGGATAATGGGATAGAAGAGTAAAGCGTTTGCGCCATGGATGGCGCAACCCGAGCGTACAGGGATGTATTCACAGCGTCTTTACGATCTACCCATTATCCCCGGCCCATGCAGGCTGCCATATTTTTGAATCACCTATCAGGGATAACGATGAGTATTAATGAGTTTTCTACCCTTAAACCGCAGGTTGCGGTGCCGCGTTACGACCGACGCCTGCTAAAAACACGTATTGCGCATATTGGCTTTGGCGCATTCCATCGGGCGCATCAGGCGGTCTGTGCCGATAAACTGGCGGCGGAGCAGAGCAGCGACTGGGGTTATTGCGAAATTAACCTAATTGGCGGCGAGCAGCAGATTGAGGCTATTCGCCAGCAGGATTTACTGTGGTCGGTTTCCGAAATGGCAGACAGCGGCTGGAATAGTCGGGTCATCGGCGTGGCGACGACCGCGTTGCATGCGGAAGTCGAAGGCATCGAAGCGGTGCTGGAAGCGTTAAGTGCGCCGGATATCGCTATCGTGTCGATTACCGTAACCGAGAAAGGCTATTGCCACCATCCGGCGACGGGGCAGTTGAATAGTGAACATCCGCTGATTTGCCACGATCTGGCGTTACCCGCAGAACCACGCTCCCTGCCCGGTGTGATTCTGGCTGCTATCAAATGCAGACGGGAACGTCAGCTACCGGCATTCAGCGTGATGTCCTGCGACAATATGCCGGAGAATGGGCACGTTACGCGCAACGTGATCGTGCAGTTGGCGGAACAGCAGGATGTCGAACTGGCGCGTTGGATTGAACAGCACGTCACCTTTCCCTCCACCATGGTGGACCGTATTGTCCCCGCCATTACCGAAGAAACGCTGGAAACGATCCACGGGCAACTGGGCGTCGCCGATCCGGCTGGGATCGCCTGTGAACCGTTCTTCCAGTGGGTGATTGAAGATAACTTCGTTAACGGTCGTCCCGCGTGGGAAAAGGCTGGTGCGGAGCTGGTACAGGATGTGCTGCCGTTTGAGGAAATGAAACTGCGCATGCTCAACGGCAGCCACTCGTTTCTGGCGTATCTCGGCTATCTTGCGGGCTATCAGCATATCAGCGAGTGCATGCAGGACAGCGCGTTGGTCGCGGCAGCGCACCATCTGATGCTGCGTGAACAGGCACCGACGCTGCGGACGCAGGGTGTCGATCTTGCCGCCTACGCAGGTGCGTTGCTTGATCGCTATCGTAACCGTGCGTTAAAACATCGCACCTGGCAGATTGCGATGGACGGTTCGCAAAAACTGCCACAGCGGATGCTGGATTCGATCCGCTGGCATCTGGCGAACGGTAGCCCTTTTGATGCGCTGGCGCTCGGCGTGGCGGGATGGATGCGCTATGTCGGTGGTGTGGATGAGCAAGGGCAACCGATTGAAATCAGCGATCCGCTGAAAGAGGCGATCGCCGAAACGGTGCAAAACAGTATGGAAGGGGAAAGCCGTGTCGTTGCATTGCTGGCGCTGACGGCGATTTTCGGTGAGGATTTACCGCAGAATCCCACCTTTGTGGAAGCCGTGACGCAGCACTATTTATCGCTATTAGCTAAAGGTGTGAAAGAGACGTTGCAGGCGACGGATTGGTAGGATGAAAAGCGCGGCGGGTTCGGTAACACTGACACTCGCTGCGCTAAGCGTGTATCATAAGCGGTAAATTTCTTGGCTAAGCACAGCGGCATGGATACCTCTTTTCAGATCAACAACAGCGAACCAGTCAACCAGCAAATTTATCGCGTACTGCGCAAAGACATTGTGGAATGCAATATTCCGCCGGGTAAACTGCTGTCTGAAAAAGAAATCTCTGTGCGTTTTGATGTTTCTCGCCAGCCGGTCAGAGAAGCCTTTATCAAGCTAGCCGAGGCCGGATTGGTGCAGATCATGCCGCAGCGCGGCACGTTTGTAATGAAGATCTCCGAACAGCGCGTGGCGGATGCCCGCTTTATCCGTCAGGCACTGGAATGCGCTATTGTGCGCCGTGCAGCCGAAATGGTGACGGACGAGCAGCTACTAACGCTGGAGCACAACTTGCGCCGTCAGGAACTGGCTGCGCAGAATGAGCAGGTTCGCGAGTTTCTTAGCCTCGATGACAGCTTCCATCAGCTTCTGACGCAGATTGCCAACTGTCCGCTGGCGTGGGAAACCATCGAATCGATCAAAGCGACGATGGATCGCGTGCGTTTTCTCAGCCTGAGCCAGGTTTCTCCCCCACCAAGCCTGATCCAACAGCACTACCTGATCTTTAGCGCCCTGAAAGCGCGCGATCCCGATGCGGCGGAAAAAGCGATCCGTGAGCATTTACAGGAAATGATCTATTCGATCACGCCGATTGCACAGCAGAATAGCGACTGGTTCGAGCACGTCTGAGCGGGTATTGCGATATCCCGATCGCTATAGGTCAGCCGATCGGTAATATCGTAAGCGATGGTGCTAAATACGCCATTTGCTGAGGTTGAACGTTGAGGAAGCGCGCTCTCTGCGAGATGTCCCGAGAAAATAATCGCCACATATTTTGAGAGTGTGATGATCATACTGCACTAAGGTTACTGCCAGACGGGGATAGGCCCTTGCTCAGAATATCGAGGAATGCGCTGATTCTGGGAATGGTCTGTCTGCTTTTTTGCCATGCAAGATTAATAGGTAGCCCCTCAGTAGTTAGTTCTGGCAGAACTTCTACCAGCGTACCTTGATCGAGTTGCTGTTTAATCAGCCATGAAGGAAGCTGCGCAATTCCAAGTCCTGCCAAAACGGCGGTGACCTGCCCTTCACCGTCCCCAATCGCAATCCGCGCCGGAAATGCTTTTCTTTCCGTATCATGAGGCTGACCCCCAGAGAAATGCCAGGGGGTGGTCATGCCATTATTTTCTGCATAAACGATGCAGGCATGTTGCTCCAGATCTTGCCTGTTCCTTGGTTGGCCGTTTTTAAGCAAATAGGAAGGAGATGCGCAAAAAATTTGTTGTTGAACACCTAAATATCGATGCCCTAACGTATTTGACCATATATTAGAACCTCCGATTCTAACGATGATATCAATACCCTCAACCACAGGGTCAACAAAACGGTCGGAGAAGGTAATATGCGGGGTCAGCAGGGGATGTTTTTCAATGAAATTAAGGATAACGGGTAGAACATGCAAGCGTCCGAAGGACGCTGGTAAATCGATCCGCACTTTCCCTCGAGGATCTGTCGTTTCAGACTGCATCGCAAGTTCCGCTTCTTCCAAATCCGCCAGCACGCTGGTGCAGGTGCGATAAAACGCGACACCGGAATCCGACAGTGACAAGCGTCGCGTCGTTCTATCAAATAACCTGACTTGTAGCCGACTTTCCAGTCTGGCTATCCCTTTACTGACTGCTGAACTGGTTAAATTCATTTTTTCTGCTGCCGAGGTAAAGCTCCCTACATCGGCAACGCAGACAAACAAATCAATCCCCTTTAAACGTTCTGAAGAGTACATCATGAACCTTATTGATGAATTAAATTCCCGTAAATTTGTATTTTATAACGCAAATACGAAATAAATTCACAGTAAACTCATTGATATCAACGCGACTTGATCATCCTTTTTGAAAAAATAGAGGCAGCCATGATGAATACGAAAAAAACAACCATCCTTATTACGGGGGCGACGGGCCAGATCGGCGGAGATACTTTACGTAACCTTTTGACCGATGACTCGATTACTGTTGTTGCAGCAGTAAGATCGCCAGCTAAAGCAAAAGCGTTCGAGGATAAAGGGATCCGTACCGTGATCCTTGATTTCGACAAAGTTGAAACACTGGCTCCAGCTATGGAAGGGATCGATCGCGCTTTTCTGGTTACTGGATATACCGTGGATATGTTACGTCAGAGCAAAGTATTTCTTGATGAAGCAAAAAACATGGGTATTCGCCATATCGTACATCTGGGAGCCTGTGGCCGTGACGATAGCACTGTGGCACATTGGGTTTGGCATCAATACATAGAGCGCTATATTGAATGGTCCGGTTTCTCTTTTACACATTTACGTCCGGAAACGTTTATGCAGAATCTCCTAAGTTACGATGGCACTAAGGCCATTAAAAATGGAGTAATTCAACAATATACAGGCGATGCACCATTCAGTTGGGTAGATGGTGAAGATGTCGCACTGGCTGCCGCACAGGCTCTCTTACATCCAGATAAACACGGTGGGAAGACTTACCGTTTAGGTTATGACGCCAAATCTTATGGTGAAATAGCCGCGATTATGACTGAGGTTCTCGGTCAGCCATTCCGCTATGAAGCCCTTGATCCGACACTGTTCCTTGAAAAAATGCGGGAAGCAGGTGCTGAAATGGCTTATATGCATTGTGTTTACGATAATTTCCGTAGGGTTGCTGCCAGGGATATTCCTGGCGTCGATGATACATTCGATAATTTCCCTAGTATTGTCGGTAAAGAACCCGTTCGCTGGAGAGAATTTATCGAAAAGCACAGAGATGCTTTCGCTTACTAAGCGGTATTAAATCATAAGACCATATTTGTTTTCGGAGATAGGGTTTTTTGATAACCCAGTTCTATTCGAGTACGCCTTAGTGGCTGAATTATGGCTTCCACCTTTGGTGCGATCCTCCGGTGGAAGTCATGCTAAAAGCTATTTCAGCGGCTGCGCCAATTTAATTAACCACAGCTCGTTATCGGCTTCTGGTTTCTGCAACGGTTTGATTTCCAACGTCGTATCGACCGACTTTCCGTCTCGCGTGAGTTTTCCATCGGCAGCGACCTGATAGTCGTCCGCTTTGTCCTTTGCTTTCATGGGAGAGTGCAGCACGGATTGCAGACCAAAGTCGTTGTCGTTGATGATGGCCAGCGTTTGTTTATCTACCAGCGCCAGACCTTCCACTTTCTCCTGCTGCCAGCCGAGCTTACGTAGGTCAACCAACTCCTGCTTGTGCGCCAGCGTAATACCGCGTTTCTCCAACTGAGCGAGATCGTCAAATTCCGGCGATTTACCGTCGGCATCAAATGGCGTCAGGTCGCTTGCTTTGCTTAGATCGACCAGGTAGATGCGGTTCTGCATCTGTTTGTCTTTATCCGTACCTTGCTCGACCAGCAGAATGCGCTGATTGTCCAGTGCGACGATATCGCCGATCTTGGCATCCTTCGCTTTCTTATAGCTGTCGATGTTGATGGGATAACCCAGCATGCGGCTGGTTTGGGTTTCCGGGTTAAACATCACCAGACGCGTAAACTGCGCTTTGTTTTTACTTTTGCCGTCGATATCCAGCGTACTCTGCACAGCCATGACAATGGTGCCGTCCGGCAGGCGAGTCAGCCCTTCAAAACCCCGATTCGGCTGACGCCACTTGATGATATTCGGTAAGCCGCTGGAAACCGAGTGCTCATTGCCCGTAGGCGTTGGACCGAATTTTTGCAGGATCTTCCCGCTGGCATCAACGTGGATCAGGAACGGGCCGTATTCGTCACACAGCCAGAAGCCGCCTTTGCCATCCGGCGTAACGCCTTCGGTGTCGAGTCCACGCTGGCTGGTGTTGAGCGGTTGCAGTGCGTCATTCAGCGCCACTTCATTGGTGGCACCAATAAAGTCTGCTGGTAGCGGTAGGCCAGTGATGTTGCCCTCGGCATCGTGCAGCGAGCGAGGGTTTATGGCTTCGGCCGCTTTCGCGCTGACTCGAATATCCATCATCAGCGGCGCGTAGTCAGGGCTGGCGAAGATCTTGGCGTCTTTCTCGCCGACCAGCGGCGCATCGGCATTCGGGCCACGATCGGTGACGGTGGTGAACATCAGGTCATCACCCTGTTTGCCAGTGAAATAGAGGCCAGAGCCAATGCCGACAGGCAGACCGTTGGGGAAGTTTTTGGCGAATTTGCCCTGATACGGAACCTGATCGCCTGCCGGGAAGGTGACGACATAGCGCGTCACTTTTTCTCCCTCGGCTTGCGCGCTGAACGGCAGAAATCCGGCAACCAGCAGTGCTAACAACGTGTGTTTCATGCTATTCCCCATCAAATGTCATTCTGGCGGTGGCTACGGTGCGGTGACCGTGCCGCCTGTCGTGGATGAAGGGCTGTCTTCCTTCGTTTTCTCTTTTTCTTTCACACCACCCGGATTGGGCCGTGGGTAATCATAATCAATACGTAGAGGATGTGCGTACGCACTGTTCCACAGTTGTGTATAGAGCATGTCTACCCGCTGCGCCATCGCTGGGTTCTGAATCACCATCTCCAGATTACGCGAGTTATCCAGATAGCCGCCGCTCCAGTTACTGGTGCCGATCCAGGCTTTTTTGCCATCGATGGTCATGATCTTGCTGTGAATCACGCGGGCAAAAGGAATGAAGCCGCTGCTGGCTTGGGGTATCGACACCGTTTTTATCTGGATATTCGGGAGCAATGCCAGACTTTTCAGGTAGGCGATATTCGGCATTTTGGTGCTCCATTCGGACACCATCAGCTCTATCTGTACGCCGCGTGCGGCGGCGGTGCGAATCGCATTATCGATAACCGCATAGTACGGGCGCGTTTTATCGGAGCCGTAGGAGAGCGGGACATAATCCATCACCTGAATGCGAACCTGTTGCTGGGCTTCCGCCAGCAGACGAGGGAGTTCTTCTTCGGAATCAATCACGCCAGCGGGATTAAATGCTTTGGGGCTGGCGACCAGATAGTTGCCCGAACGGTCAACGGCGTCCGTCGATGCGGGTAGCGGTGGAACGGTTTCACCGCTAGCCAGTCGTGCCTGTGCCTGCCAGTCTTGTTCAAAAATGGCGCTAATCTGCTTAACCACGTGCGGATCGTCGATCAATAGCCCCGTTTCGTGAATGTGCTCCAGTGCTCGCCAGTCAAGATTCTGGCTACCCATGTAAGCCTGTTTGCCATCAACCAGCAGGTATTTGGCATGCACAATACCGCCGCTCAGACGTTCAAAGGGAATCACGCGCAGTTCCAGATTTGGAATGGTTTTGAGCTGATCCAGCGTGTCCTGCGTGGAGATTTTTATCCCTTTTTCTTCGATCAACAGGCGGATTCGCACGCCGCGTTCTCCGGCGGCACGCAGATGCTGCAAGACGCTATCGAAGCGTGTGCCAGCCTGATTAGCGACATAGAATTGGCCCAGTTCAATCGTGTGCTGGGCGTTATCAAACAGCGATATCCACACCGCATCGCTAGGGCGTAAATCGGGGGCGGTCAGCGTGGTTTCTACCGGGGCGTCATACACTAATTCATAGCCGGGAATGCGATAGCCGCTCGCACTAGGGTCGGCATGGGCTGACGCACTGACAATAAACAATACGCCTCCTGCTAGCAGCGTGTTGATGGAATGCTTCCAGCGTCGCCCCGGATAGGTGAAACCACCACGATTAAGCATAGCGTTTCTCCGCCATCGCTTTCTCTGTCATGGAATTATGTGCCACCGCAGGGCCCGCTTTCTGTTGGCGAGTATGCGGCATTCCGGCGCGAATCAGCAGGACTTTCAGCATTTCGTTGATGTGTTCCATCCGGCTTTGCAGGAAATTATTCCCCAACAGGCACACCAGCGCGATGGCGATCCCCAACCCGGTAGCGTACAGCGCAGTTCCCATTCCGGCAGAAACCTGACTTGGGTCGGAAATTCCGGCGGCGGACAGGGCTTTGAAGGTTTCGATGATCCCCATGATGGTGCCGAGCAGCCCCAGCAACGGTGCTGCGGTAACGACGGTTTCCAGAATCCATAGCCCGCGAGACAGCTGCGGCTTACTTTGCAGATATTGTGCGTCGATCAGGTCGTTAAGCGCATCGCGGTTTTCTGCCTGATGTGACTGCGCCAGAACGGGGGTGACTACCGTGATAGGCAGGCTGGGGCGCTGGGTCAGTGCGTCCGGCAGATCGTGAACGTGGCGAATATCCGCCGTTAGCGCACGGTCCAGACGTTTGGCCTGCCGACGCGTGTAGGAAAAATAGAGACTGCGTTCGATGATGATCATCAGGGCGATCACCAGTGAGGCGTACATGACGTAGAAAATAATCTCGTGCAGCATATCGGCGTTCATGGCCTGATCCTTCTGTTGCCTTGTTGGGCGTGATTTGTGATGACGATGTCCGTCGGGCGGGTGTAATGGGTAGATCGTAAAGACGCTGCGAGTACATCCCTGTAAGCTCGAGCCGCGCAGATATGAATCTCATCCCTGAGATTCACCCTTTCAGGGCCGTCGCAAGCGACGTTCAAAAAACGTTCCTGACGTTTTTGTCCCTGGCGCGGACGCTTTACTCTTCTATCCCATTATCCCCGTTTTGCTCTGTGCTTCGGCTATTAACGAATTAGAACGTGGCTTCCAGAGAGGCGCTGAAGGTGCGTTCTTCCCCGACGTTGTAAAACGGTGTGCCTGCCGATACGCCGTTATACGATCTTGAGTTGAAGCTCACTGAGCGCGCCGAGTCGAGATACTCTTTGTCGAACAGGTTGCTGACGCCAAAGCGTAAGGTGGCACTTTTCACGATCTTCTTATCCACTGGCAGATAGACACCGGCGCTGAGATCGAAAACGGTACGCCCACCGATTTTCTCGTCATTGGTCATATCGCCGTAGAACGAACCGACGTAGCGGCTATTCACGCCGGCGTAGTAGAGGCCGTCGTCATAGCCCAGCCCGAGGTTGAGCATATTTTTCGGCGCATTAGCGACCTGCTTACCCGTGGTGGGAAGCTGGCTGCCGCTGGTGGCGAGATTACTTTTCTGCTCGGTATCGGTATAGGTGTAAGCGGCGAAGTAGTTGAAGTTATGAGGTAGTTTGCCGCTCCACTCCAGTTCCAGCCCTTTGTTTTCTACTTTCCCAGCATTGATCATTTCGTAATCGCCGTTGGCGTCACGGCTGGAGATCTGGCGATCGGTAAAGCGGATAAAGAACAGCGAGGCGCTCAGCAGCATGTCCTCATCCTGGAAGCGCCAGCCGAGTTCCTGATTCCAGCTCAGCTCAGGTTTGGTATTGATGGAATCGCCAACGTTGTACAAGACGTAGTTGGGCGGGGTGCGCATATTGCGCGTGATGTTATAGAACAGCTGATTTTCGGTATTGATGCGGTAAGCCGCGTTAAAGCTGGGCAGGAATTCGTGGTACTTCTTGTTCTTTTTCTCTGCAACGTTATACAGGCTGCCGAGGTTGGTGCCGTCACGTTCTACGTGCTGATAGGCCAAACCGCCAGTGAACGTCCATTCTGGTGAGAAGAACCAGGTGTCCTGTACCCAGATTTTATGTGCTGGCGTGACGGTAAACTGGTTACGGCCCTGAACCACTTTCCCGTTAGCGTCAGTGATCTGATTCGCATCGCCGGGTTTGCCGGAGACGTTAACGGGGTTGCCGTCACTCTGGATCGGAATGAATGGCTGCGTTTGGCGTTGGCGGGCACGTTCGAACCAGTAGCCGATATCCAGGCTATGCTCGTCGTTAAGATCCCATTTCAGTTTGGTGGTGATCCCCGGTCGCCAGGTTTCCGTCCACGACGGGCGGTAGTAGGTGTTAGAGGTCAGATTACTGAGATCGTAGTTACCTGCACGGTCTGATGTTGCAGACAATACGCTGGCGCTTCCGCTGCCAAAGCTGCCGCCGTTTGTCGAGAAATAGTAGGGCTGTAAGGTCAGCGCCAGATTATCGCGTAGCTGCAATTTCTGAGTGAATGTGACGTTCAGCGTTTCAAAGTTATTACGGTTGAGTTTGTAGTATTGGGAAATCTGTCCACGGTTGTTGTAAACGGGCGCGGTGGCGTAATCCATCGTACGACCGTTTTGCTCGAACTGCCGTTTGCTCAGCGTCGAATAGTTGATGGTATCTTGCTGATTATATTTCACGATCAGGCTGCTGCTGTGGCCATTTTCATGTTCGTACAGGCCATTCCACTCGACTTTGTCGGCGCGGGAATACCCTGCGCCACGCCATTTGTCGGAATCGGTATACGAGTAAGAAAGCCAACTGCTGAAGCCGTTGTGTTTACCGGTTTCCAAGCGTGCGAAGGTCTTACTGAGGTTGTTACTGCCGAATGTCTGCTTAACGAAGCCGCCAAACTCTTTCGCCGGACGGTGGGAAACCAGCCCAATGTTACCGCCGCTGGCACCGATGTGCGGGCCATCCATTTCTGACGAACCTTGGGTAACGAAAATCTGCTCCAGGTTTTCTGGGTCGCCCATCCCGTTCGGGTACACGGCGTAGTCGCCAGAGTCATTGACGGGAATGCCGTCCGACGACAGGCCGACTTGATCCGCACTCATGCCGCGCATGGTATAGCTGACGCCGCTCAAGCCGCTGGCGTCATTGCTGCTGACGTTCAGGCCCGCGGTGTATTTCAGTTTATCGATGGCGTTGCCTGCTGCGGGCATTTTGTCCAGCGCGTCTTTTGTCACGGTCGAGCGCGATTTGGCGCTGTCTTCCTGAACCATTAGCCCTGCGCCGAGCGGTTGCCCCTGAACGTTGATGGTGCCGACATTTGTCGCTTCCTCCGCCAGCGCGGAGCTTGCCAATAACGCGCCGACGACGGACAAACATACCCCAGAAAGTTTGAACGGTTTCATTTAATTATCCTAGTATTATCAGTAATGTACTGTTGACGTTGTTTTGCTGATTTCACTCTCTTGCTCAGGTGCGAAACGCTACTGCGCCTGATAATCAAACGTGGCTAAAAAGCGTTTTGTGCTTTGTCCTGCAAAGGCATCGGCAGGGAAGGCCCGAACCTGTTTGATGCTCTGTAAACTGGCCTGTGCCGCGCGGTTCAGCAGCATGTTGGGCGCTTTGCTGTTGATCCCAGAATTGATGACTCGCCCTGTGCGATCGACTTCCAGCCAGACTTCAACCCGACCTTCGGGACGTTCAAGCGATGCCTGTCGTCCAGTCGGGTAGCGTTTGGTTTGTTCAAGCTGTGCGCGTAGCGCCTGTGCATAGCTATTTTCCAGCGCGGCGACATTCACCGACGGCGCGGATGGCGCAGCATTCGTAGCTGGTGCTGGGCGCTTGACCGGCGCTTCCGGGCGTGGCGCAGTCGGCTTAGCGGGCGTGGGCGTCGGTTTCGGCTTGGTTTCTACCTTGGGCTTAACCTCGGGTTTAGGCTTCGGTTTCACTTCCGGTTTAGGGGGAGTAACCGGCGGTGTTTCTATAATCGGGTCTGGCTCATCAACCGGAATCGGCTCGGGTTCTGGTTCCGGCTGTGGTACGGGTTCCGGTTCTGGGAGCGGTTCGGGCTGGGGAATCGGTTCCGGTTCAGCCAGCGTGAGCGCCATGACCGTTTCGTCGTATTGCTGCTGAACTTTCAGCGGCGGCTGTTGGCTGGCGAAGAACATGCAGGTGGCAAAGACCGGTAACGGCAACCAGCTGATGGCGTGGCGTGAGCGATAGAGCAGATACATGTCACGATTTCCGGGTGGCGATAGAAATGGACGAGAAGCCCCCCTGACGCAGGGTATCCATGACGGCGACTAGACGCTCAACCTCGACGCTTTTATCGCTGTTGATAATGATGGTGGTTTGCTGGTCTTGCTGCTGCTGTTGCAGCGTATTGATGAGATCGCTCAGCGCCATCGGCTGCCCGTCTAGCTCGAGTTGATCCTGTGCGCCAAGCGTGATGATCGCTTTTTTCTGTGGCTTGAGTTGCTGTGCGCTGCCTGCGGCGGGGAGCTGTGTTTTCAGGCCGAGCGCTGGAATAACGTTCATGCTGATCAGGACAAAGAAGACCAACAGGAACATCATCACATCGATCATGGGAACCAAATCGATGTGGGCTTTTTGTTTTTTAGGTTCGTTCCAGTTTCTCATTACTCATTTCCCTACAGGCGCGAATGTCTGCATGTCTGAACAGGGCAATCCGCGTGGCGCCGAAACAAAGCAGCCAATATAGGTAGGGTTTGTTTAATTTTTTTTACATTTATGTGATTATTTTTTCATGTTGATACGTTTTGATGGTAATTTTTTGTCAAAAAATAAGTTTTTTGATGTTTTTACATCATTAATTAACAGCAGTGGGAGAATCCCCAGAGAAAGGAAAAGTACGCTAGGCGAGTGAAAAAGGAATAGCCAGTGAAGCCACTGGCCGAGGAGTTATTCTTTGACCGGATAGCTATCCTTTTCCGCGTGGTTTCCTGAAGGCGAAAAAGAGTTGCAGCGTGTTGCATAGCACCAGAAAAGCGGTGACGACGAACACCCAGCGGAATCCCATCAGTGCGGACACGCCGGATCCCATCAGCGGCCCCAGCACGTTGCCCAGATACATGAATGACTGGTTATAGCCGAAGATGCGGCCTGTCACCTGCTGGCTGCTGTATTTGACTAATAGCGCCTGTACGGTTGGCATCAATGCCCCATCGGCAAAGCCCAGCATGAAGCGCAGGATGCCGAGCTGTGTGGGGCTTTGTACCAGCGCCATGACGAGGAATAGCAGTACGCTGATTGCCAGCGCCGCGATCAGGACGCGCTGCGCGCCGATTCGGTCGCCCAAACGGCCAAGGCGTGGCGCAGATAGTAGGGCGGAAACACCGGGAATCGCCGCAATCACGCCGCTGATAAAGGCAATATTGTCCGTGCCGGGAGCCAGATCGCGGATGAACAGCGTCAGAATAGGGCTGATAGAGCCGTTTGCCATCTGAATCATCATCGTCGTAATGAACAGACAGATGATCAGTGCGGGATAAGGCAGAGAAGCGAAGACGGCTTTCCCGCTCAGCCTATTTTCTTTGGTGACCTTAACGACGCTCTCTTTAATCGCGAAAAGCGTAATCAGGAAGCTGGTGAACAGCATGCCGCCGGTGATGAAAAAGACGATGCGTAGCCCGATGTAGTCGGCCATAAAGCCGCCGAATAAGGGGCCGAGGATGACGCCAGCAATCTGCCCGGTTGATAGCATACCGAGTGCCCAGCCGCTTTTTTCACGTGGAACCTGTGAGGCGATCAGCGCCATCGCGTTGGGGATATACCCAGAGGTCAGCCCCATTAACGAGCGTAGGATGAACAACTGCCACACGTTGGTCGCCAACCCTTGCAGCGACATCACGATCGCCATGCCGAGTGCGGCGCGCAGCAGCATAAGCTTGCGGCCTTTACGGTCTGCGAGGCTTCCCCACAGTGGCGCAACGATGGCAGAGATCAGAAAAGACGAACTGAAGATCAAACCGGACCACAAGCTCAGCGACTCGTGCGAACTAACACCAAGCTGTTCGATGTACAGCGGCAGAAAGGGCAATATCTGGCTCATGGCCAGCCCGGTGAAAAAACATCCCAGCCAGGCAGAGAAGAGGTTAAGTTTCCAGGTTTCCATGGGGGTCGGAACGAGCCTTCATCAGCGAATAACCAATGGCGAAATCGCGGTGACTGCGAGTGAAAAAGTGTGCTAACCGACAGAGAATAGCGCTCAATTAATAACGTGCAGTGACTAAAATTTCGTCTTTCATCATGAGCATAGCATAGCTCGTGGTGTATTGGTCACTGAGGGTAATGATTCGCAACAAAAGAAAACCAGCGCGGGTAGGGGATAGCATCGATGAATTTTGTTATGTGACCTGCGTCACAAAAAATTAGCTTTTGCTCAACAGGAGTTGTACAATTCACCACCATAAGGCAGACCACTGCCAGTAAGACAAATGCAACTCCATCGCGTCATTAGAATAACGATCTGAGTAAAACCAAGGTGAAAAAAGTGCGTAACTTCTTCAAAAAAATGCTGGCGGCTTACCTGAATACTTATAAAGACGTGCCGCCTGGCGCACTGTTCTAGAATCTGTGCTATGCATCGCATCAAACAGGCCGCCATATTGGCGGCCTGTTTATTTATGGAGCCGACTTATTTTTAGAACCAACATGGTGTGGTTCTAAGTCAACTCCCCTTTTCGTGGTGAGATTATTTCGTGCTGTAGACCGGCACCGCCGTTACTTCTGGCACCGCGTCAGTCAGGTAAGCACCAGATGCGCTGCTTCTGACTTCCTCTTCATCAATAAAACCATAGAACACGCCCTGCGATGCGGAAGCGCCGCGAATTTCCGCGTCCCCGCGCATCTGCGCATTGCCTGACAGCACAATGCCGCGCTCATAGGCTCCCGGCCCCATGAAGACCGTATGCAGTCGCGCGTTATCGCGCACGATAGTATTGCCCTGCATTACTGTCAGGCCGCTGACAACGGCGCGTCCTTCCACCGTTCCGCTCAGAATCGTTGCACGATCTTCAATTCTGGCGTTATCCCTCACCGTACCACCGATGACGCGAGCATAAGGCCCGACGTATGCGGTAGGCGCGACATTCGCGGAGTTAGATACCCAGCCGCCGCCGTTGGCATGGCGAGAACCATTAGCCGTTGGATTCGGTGCGCCGGGTTGGCTGCCTTCCGGCCAGACGCCGGTGAAATCAGCCATCCACGGATAGCGGTAAAGGGAGTAGTAAGCCTGATCCCACTTGATCTTCTGCATTTGCGACGGTGTACCCATTACCACCATGTAAATGCCGCTATCGTCCTGTCGGATGGTGAAGTTTTTCACCGTGGCTGACGCGCCGCGCTGCAATTCGCTGTAGCGTGAAACGCCGTCTGAACCGATAGCGACAATACCCCAGCGCCAGTCGGAATTCGGCTGCGGCATTGCTGCTGGATCATTTTTCAGCCCAGGGAAGCGGGTAATGGCCGATTTACTCTGCACCATGCCGCGGAATTTAACGGTGATTTTCGTCGCACCGCTTTCTGGGATCAGCCGGACGATGTTGTAGCCCAGTTGCTGCGGAGCCTGATCGAACGGTACGGAGAAGCGTCGCAGGCTAGCGCTGGCACCGGTAACTGGTTCAAGCGCCGTGGTTCTCAGCAAGCGGTCGGCGTTATTCTGGTTGGGTTGGACTGCACCATAGCTGCCGTAGGTGGAGCGGTAAAAACGACCACGGTCGAAGCCGTCTGGATCGACGTAATCCCAGTTGACGTTGTGCATCGCCCAGTCACCGAAGACATCGTTGAATTCGGACTGGCTCCAGCCCATGTTGCTACGCAGAACGGATAGCGGATCGGCAGTAGACTGGCCGCTTTCGCCCCCTTTCGGCGCTTTTGACCACATATCGTTGATGGCGCTATAGCCAAAGCGGTTTTTCAGATATTCCATAAACTGCCAGTTGCAGTAACGGTTACGTGTTGACCCCAGATAAATATGTGAATAGTTGACCTGCATTTCCGAACAGTGTGCTGACGTACCGCGGAATTCATCCATCTGGTGCGTCATCCAGTTCGCATGGGATTCCCAAATCCAGCCAACGTAGTTTTCTCCGCCCGCACCCTGGAAGCCACCAGTTTGCCCTTGCAGCGCATGGGTAAATTCGTGCGCCAGCCCCCAGTTATCCTTAAGCGAGGCGGGGCCGATCCACATTCCCATACTGCCACCGCCTGCAATACCTCCGCTGAGCCCAAAAGTAGGATCGATGTGGATATTGGCTTTATATTTCACGGTTTGTTTGCAGTAAGGTTCGGGATACTGAATTTGGTTAATGAACTTATCCCAAATTTGTTCCAGTTTCTGCCCTGCGGCAACCGCATCATTGCGGTTAACGTCGTTATTATTCCAGCGGAAGGCAAAGTGCTCTGTCTGGTATTTTACGGAAGGCATATCGGTGATGGCATTGTCCACCTGCCAGTTACCTGCGACACAAGCCTCGGCGGCGTTGGCCGTATTGATCATTAATGCGCCACTTAAAACGAGTAGACAGTTTAGCGGCGTGAGAAGTGTTTTTATTGTTGGCATAAATCCTTTTCCTAGCATGAATATTGCTAATCAGCCTTATTATTTCACGGGAATATATAAGGCCCCATCCCAAGGCCATCATGGCCTATATCCGTCATGCTTCAAACTGCCCGTGCGTTGTCGCTTGCATGCAGTTGGAATTATTCAGGAGCTATTTTGCTTAAGTAAAAAATATATCGACCCCTGTAGGGTGAGGTCGATTGGATTATAGATTAATTTTATCTTGTTACCTATTTCATTTTAAATTTTGGTTATGCTCTGGTTTCCTAAAATGAATATGGCTATTGGTGTAAATCTTTATTATCCAATAAAGCAGGCTGGCTGCTAGTAACGAATTAAATGCTGGCACGCCCCACTCAAAGGCTAACCCGATGAGGGCACCGACAATACTGGCAATAATAGCTGGCCAGCCAATCAGCGGCGTTTGTGTGATATCGGGCAATTTCCCTTCGGCACGGCTGGTGTCGAGCAGCGTTCTGTGAGTGCGTAAAATATAATAATCAACCAGCATCACACCGATAATGGGTGGGAACAGTACGCCCAATAGCGTCAGAAAATCGATAAAGCGATCCAGAATACCCGCTACGGATAGTGCGGTGCCGATAAGGCCAATCACCAGCGTTATTGAGACATAGCGTAATTTTTTCCCTGTGACGCCCTCTATGGCATTGGCGATCCCTAAAGAGGAGGAATAAAGATTGATATCGTTCACTCTCAATGTCGAAAATATAACGGCAATCAGCCCGATACCACCAGCCGCCTGAGACATGATTGTCACAACATCTGCGGTATTGAGCGCGCGGGCAATAATGATGGCAAGGCCATTCACAATAAACTCGCCGACAATAATCGACAGCATTGTCATCCAGAACACGTGCTTTCCTTTTTGGGAATAGCGTGTCATATCTGGAGTAATTAAGCTGGCAACGATGCAACCACCGACCACCATCGTTGCGCCGGCACTAATGGAAATAGCCTCACCGTTAGGCGCTGATGCGATCAGTTCAGCGATATTGTGGCCGGATAGCGTCATTATCGAAATGTAGCCGATAACGATGATAAACATTGGCACGGCGATTTTGGCGGTGAAACGTAGTGCTTTGAAACCAAAGGCCACCAGCAGCGTCAGCGCAATACCGGATAGGGCGGCGGACCAGCCAAAACCGAGCTTATCCGCCATGGCGAAGTTGAGTGCTTTGGCGAACACGGCATTTTGGACGCCGAACCAGCCGATAAGGCTAACGGCGATAACCAGCCCAATAAGGACGGAACCCATACGGCCAAAGCCGCACCAGCGTGCGAGCAGGCTGCCCGACATACCTTCTTTCATCCCCGCATAGCCAAGCCCTACGGTCACTACGCCAAAAATGGCGCTACCAATAAAGATGGCAAGAAATGCCTGACTTAGCGTCATTGAATGGCCAAGCACTGCACCTAACATAAACTGGTCTAGCGCGGTTAACATGCCGATATGCACTAATGCCACGTTTAAGAAAGGCAGCCGAACATTCAGCGGAACGCGGTTGACGGGATAATCATCTATTTTTTCCATGTAGATATGTTCTCTTATATAAATTGAATGCCTTTCTCGATGAGAGAATTAGGGATATAACCATCGATTCCCATATGGCGACAGAATTCCTCAAATTGAGGTAGTGAGTGCGCCTCTGCCTTTTGATACATGTTATATATTCGATTCTCGATTGTTTTTGGTGATACGTTCATTTTCCTTGCGATTTCTTTATTTGATAAACGCTGTAATATCAGAAAGATAATATCTAATTCTGACTGGGTGAAAATGCTGGTAGTTAGCTCCGTTTGTAATGTAGTAGGCTTTTTTTGGTCTATATAGATGAGTGGAGACCGGGTGTCCAGAGGTCTGGCATTCCATATGGTCCCAATGCAAAGTTTATTCTCATCAAAGATGGGGATCTTTTCGCTCACGAAGGGGGTCAGCGTTTTCTTTCCATACCAATAGTGCGTTTCTATTACAGTTACGCGCTGTTCACTATTTTCTGTCAGCCTGTCATGTTCTTTTAAATCGTCGGAAAGTTCCGCCCAACTGGCAGGAAATTCATCATCAAGTCGTCCTTCAATATCAAAACTCATCGGCGTATTGGTATAAAGGTAAGCGGCTTTATTCATGTAAACATGGCGTGATGATAAATCTTTAATACCCCATGGTTCATTTAAACACTCCATCATAATAATCAGATTGCGAATATAATCAGTCATGTTTGTTTGTGATGATGGCATCCTGCCCTCCTTAATAGGTCGGGATTAATTCAACGGATTAATTTAGCTAAATAATGTCGAGTATGTTTGTGCGCATACCCCGGCAGATTTCCATACTCTTTGTATCCCAGTTTTTCGTAGAATCCCTTAGCCTGGAATGCGAATGTATCTACGTAGGCCAGATGGCAATCGCGTTTTAACGCTTCTTTTTCAGCAGCTTGCATAAGTTGTCGACCAAGGCCGCTTTTACGATACTTCTCACTAACCCAAAGATATTGAACCTCCAATGCTCCCCACCAAGTTCTGGAGATTAATCCTGCGATAATATTATTATCATCGTCTTTGAAATTTAAAAATAGAGGAGAAATATCAACAGCATCATACTGCGCGTTGTGTTTCCAGAGGCTCGCTATGACAAACTCTTCTTCATCCGACTCTGGTGTATCAGTAACATTCAAATTCATTACAATAAGCCTCATTATTAGTACGCTAAATTATACTTCCAATATGAATATTTCTTTATCATATTAAATATTTTTAGGCAAGGGTGAATTTCACTCGTTCTTAGGCCTCTATATTGGCCTATGATAAGAAACATAATCTGATATTTATTGATTATATGTTGATAAAAATAAGAAATTAAGTGCGTATTAGCCTCGCCAGGGAAAATACCAGACTATTTATAACGAAAATGCATTCTGTGTCAGAAAATATGTTTTTTATGAATCGGTTACTCTTTGATTCTTCCTCTTGACTGACCTATCACTCAGCTCGGTTTGTGCCAGCGAAGTGCATTACCGTTTCGCTGGCCTTCTATCTCCTTCATCCTCCTCCCCCCACCAACGTATGTTGCGCCATGTGTAAAAAGGTGACGCCACGGCGACTACCTAGCCGATAAAACCCTGCTCAACCGGTCAAGTGAATATGTCGTTGTATCAGGAAAAATTCTGGATCGTCGCGTCACCGGAATGGCTATTTCTGTCTAGAAGCATCTTCAGTAAGACGATTATCGGTTTAGGTTTGCCGTGAGGGATTGAACCGATACTGAAATCACTCAGGCAGACGTCGGATGACGCTGGCCGTTCTTGGGCGGACTGAGCTGTTATAAATGTCACGTATGTTCTTTTTGTAACAATACCTTGTTAACGACATGGTGATTTATTCTTTTCTATCAGTTTGTATTTTAAGGAAATTAACCATTTCATTGAAATAACAATAATAATGCGTATAGTTATCATTTACCTTTCTGTGCAAATGTTGACAAGAAACGCATCAGCATCTCGCCAAAATCATCATTCGTTAACCAAGGATATACCATGTCTTTTGGAGTTACTCGCGCCGGAAAAACGCGCGTTTGTGATTCTTCGCTGGCTGGAACAAAACCATTCGGAGTCTCTCTTCTCGCCCTATTGATTTCTGCCTCTTTCCTGCCTGCTCAGGCTATTGCCGAAGAAAATCCTGCCTCAGGCGACACGCTTGTTGTCAGCGCTAACGCCAATGCTAATGCAGAAGCCAGCGATCCACAGGATTACAGCGTGAAAGTCACTAGCGCCGGAACGAAGATGACGCTGACGCCACGCGATATCCCGCAGTCGGTGAGTGTTATTAGTCAGCAGCGTATCGAAGATCAGAACCTGCAAACGATTGGCGAGGTGATGGCGAACACCACGGGTGTGTCCTCTAAAGCTATTGATTCTGAACGTATGACGTATTTCGCTCGTGGTTTCCTTATCAATAACTATCTGTTCGACGGGATTCCGACGGTGGTTGATGATATTTGGAACTTTGGCGACTCCGCTTCGGATGCGGCGATCTATGACCGCATCGAAGTGGTACGCGGTGCGACGGGACTAATGACGGGAACGGGTAACCCTTCTGCGGCGGTAAACATGGTGCGCAAGCATGCGGACAGCCGCGAGTTCAAAGGCTCGGTGTCCGGCAGCTACGGCTCATGGGATAAACAGCGCATGGTGACCGATCTGTCTGCGCCGCTGACAGAATCCGGTAACGTGCGCGGACGTGTAGTCGCGGGCTATCAGGATAACGACACCTGGCTCGATCGTTACCACAGCCGTAAAAAATTCCTCTACGGTGTGATTGATGCTGATGTAACAGATTCCACCACGTTATCGCTTGGCTATGATTACCAAGATAATCACAACACTAACTCAACGTGGGGAGGTTTGCCGACATGGTACAGTGATGGAAGTCGTGTTCGTTTTGATCGCAGCTTGAACTCCGCGCCTAACTGGAGCTATACCGATACAACGTCGAAAAAGGTGTTCGCAGGATTGACCCAGCGTTTTGATAACGGCTGGCAGGTGCGTATGAACGGAACGCATGACGAGACGAATTTTGACTCGAAACAGATGTATGCCAACGGTTTCCCAGATAAAAATACAGGTCTGCTTGTCGATCCTTATTATCCCGCTTATAACGCTGGAGCCTATGGTGGGTGGAATAGAGGGAAGCGTAAAATCGACTCTGTCGATACCTATGCAACTGGCCCATTTGAGCTATTAGGTCGCCAGCATGAGTTGGTGGTAGGGGCGAGTTATAGTAAACAAAGTAATGACTACAATAACTCTTATCCTACAAGCGCAATGACTCCCGACGATATCGGTAACTATTTCAACTGGAATGGTAATATTGCCGACCCTGCATGGAGTGCTTGGCAACCCTACGAAAATTCTACGACACGTCAGAAATCCGCCTACACTTCAGCACGCTTCTCGCTGACCGATCCGCTGCACCTGATCATTGGTGCGCGTTACACAGATTGGAGCGTGGACGGATCTTCGGATAGCGATAGCAGAAACCGGATTACGCCGTATGCTGGATTGGTGTATGACATCAACGATACTTGGTCGACGTATGCCAGCTATACCGATATTTTCCAGCCGAACAACAAGCGCGATATTAATAAAACTTACTTGCAGCCGACCACGGGCAGAAACTACGAAACGGGTCTGAAAGGGGATTGGTATAACAGTCGCTTGACAGCGTCGGTTTCAGTTTTCCGTATTGAGCAGGATCACGTTGCACAGACGGATAGCAGCCGTTTTGCAGGATCGAACGAGACAATTTATTACGCTGTTGACGGTGTCGTTAGTAAAGGTATTGAGTTTGAAGTTAATGGCGCGGTGACGGATAACCTGCAAATGACGTTTGGCGGCTCGCGCTATGTTGTTGACGATCAAGATGGCAAGTCGGTCAACCCAGAACAGCCGCGCACGTCGTTCAAGCTGTTTACCCGCTACCAGTTACCAACGTTGCCGGAGCTAACCGTTGGCGGCGGCGTGAATTGGCAAAATGGTATCTGGCAGGAGGGTTCTGGCCCGCAAAATACCACGCTGCGTGCCGAGCAAGGCAGCTACGCGCTGGTTAACCTGTTTAGCCGCTATCAGGTCACTAAACAGCTGGCGGTACAGGCGAATATCAACAACCTGTTTGATAAAGAGTACAACGACTACCTTGCGCCTTATGCCGTTTATGGCGCGCCTCGCAGCGTCTCGATGACGGTCAACTATAATTTCTAAGTTGATATTTTGAGCTGATGAATAAGTATCGGTTCAAGAATGTAGGTGTAGCATCACTCGTGTTGTAATACTGTTTCCTCGCTCACCATATCGGTGAGCGAGGAAACTATTGCTAATTAACCCGCGACTAACCAGAAAGAAAGCATTGGGACTTTAATATAGAACAACGTTTTGTCTTCAACCGGCCACAGTTGAAGGCTGACGCTAAGGTTTTCATATTGTAAATCATCCAGGAAAATAGCATTTCCGCCTTTATAATTGTGCGGGTTATTAGCTTTCCCTTCGTGATAGCGAACATTCTCTACTGGACCACCATCGAAACTGACGGTGGCAGAACCAGATGTTGAACTCGGATCTTTATCAAGCAGGTTAATATCTACCGTCGCATTAAAAGGGACGTGATGAATATTGACTGCAATAGTGATATTGGCGCTGTAATCACTAATAGAATTAACTTTGATCGTACCACATTCACTCATGCTGCCTCTGGAGAACAATTGCCATGATGCTGGCAGTAATTTTCCAGCAGTGGCTTCGGTTCCTACAAACTGTGTGATTTTAGCCATGATTATTTTCTCTCTATTAGGTTTTATTGTGTGTTTTCCATGCTTCACAAATAAAATAATTAATTCTTGCCTTGTTAAGGTTGAATTGAAAATATTTTCTTTGTTTGCATGTTGGATTAATTTAGTTATGAATAGGGTAATGCACAATATGACCTGTGGATGAGGGGGGGATGGCATACGTCAAATTAAATATAATGTCATTATGCTGGTGATGTTTTTTTTTTTGGATTATTATTTTTGTTGAATTAATACAGAGTTATTTTTTATTTCACGCTGTGTTAGGATATTTTCACTCATTACCTGTCAGGAAGACTGCGTATGATCTCAACGCAATACATCAGTCGAATCGCGCTGGCACACGAAAAAGTGGATTCACTTGAGGTGTATCCGTTTTCGATTCCGTCGATTCGCTCATTGGATAAGCTGGATCTGCATCCAAAAGTCACGTTTTTTATCGGCGAGAATGGCTCAGGAAAATCTACGTTGCTGGAAGCCATTGCGGTTTCGATGGGATTTAACCCTGAAGGCGGCACCCGCAATTTCAACTTCGGCACTCGTACCTCGCATTCCAGACTCTCGAATTTCTTGCGGGTAGCGAAAGGCATCAAGCGGCCTAAAAACGGCTTCTTCTTACGTGCGGAGAGTTTCTTCAATGTCGCGACGGAGATTGAGCGGCTAGATAGCGAGCCTGGCTTTGATCCACCCGTGATCGATTCCTATGGTGGTCATTCGCTGCATGAACAATCCCACGGCGAATCCTTCATGGCGCTGCTGCTCAACCGTTTTGGTAAAGAGGGGATTTATCTGCTCGACGAACCAGAAGCCGCACTGTCGCCCAGTAAGCAGCTGGCTGCGATTGCCCGTATGCACGACCTCATTCTTGAAGGATCGCAGTTTGTTATCGCGACCCATTCCCCGATCCTGATGGCGTACCCTGATGCTACTATCTTTGAGTTCAGTGAAGAGGGAATACAGCAGGTGTCCTATGAGGACACAGAACACTATCAAATCACGCGTTCTTTCCTGAACAACCCTGAGCGAATGTTACGTGAGCTACTGGCAGAGTAGGGATTAACACGGCGTTGGGGTAAAGGATAATGAGGCGTTATATCAAGACGGGAAACCGCCTTTTTTCTTTTAGAACCTTTTTAAGGAAACCACTATCCACGTTAGCTGATAACATACCAAACGATCGGTAGAGGATAGCGAGCCATGAATATCAAACAATTGCGTTATTTCTGTAAAGTGGTTGAAGCAGGGGGAATAAGCCAGGCCGCGAAGGTTTTTTCTCTTGCTCCAGCGGCAATCAGCCTGCAAATCACGTCGCTGGAAAAAGAGTTGAACGGTGAGCTGTTTAACCGTACTTCTCGACCCATTACGCTGACAAAGCTGGGCGAGTTTCTTTTTAACAAAGCTCATGAAGTGATATTCAGCTTTGACAAGCTCGAAAGGGACGCGTTGCAGTATGTGAGTACTGCATCCGTTAATCTCAATTTGGGGTTTGTCCGGTCGGTGATGTTTAATCTTATTCCCGAAACAATCAAACTTTTTTCAGAAAAGCACGGCCATATTAGTATCACCCTAAAAGAGGTGCTTTCTGAATATCAGACCGATCTGCTATCAACGCAATCCATTGATATTGGTTTCACCCGTGAAATGGATATCAGCGAGCCGACTGACGGGCAGGAACTGTCGCGCGAACTGATCTTGATTGATCCTCTTGTGGCGGCGATTCCGATTAATCACTATTTGAGCCGGAAGAATTTTATTACGCTGCGAGATTTTTGTAATTCACCCTTTATTATTTTTCCGAGCGATCCTAAAAGCAGCTATACCATGCGAATTCAGGATAAATTTATCGAATATGGCGTACAGCCCGCCGTTGCTCATCGCACGGTCGAAATACATACGGCGTTGGCATTGGTTGGGGCAGGATTAGGCGTCACGCTCGTTGGAAGATCAACAATTCCTAATAATCGTCAGGATATTCTTTTTCTGCCAATCGAAGATTTTAAATGCTTGAGCTATATCTACGCCGTTTATAACGCGAAGAACCCGAACCCGAATATTATGAATTTTATTGAAACGATGAAGACGATATCAGGTTGAGTGCGGCTGGCTTTCGTTTAAAGGCACCTCCTTGTGCCTTAGCGATAGGATGATTAGGCTGCTTTCCGATCAATTTGATCGTCAGAGAGCGGTTCAGAAATGGTGAAGAGGACAAGCAAGCATAAGAAAGAGCCTAGCGCCATGAATCCGAAAACGTGTCCCCAGGTGTAATGATCGAGCAAGTATCCTGCGACCAAAGGACATACCGCACCGCCTAACTGGCCTCCGGTATTAATTAGCGCCCCAGCAACTGGAAAGACATCTTTGGTCGTCAGTGACATCGGATAGACCATATAAGCTGAGAAGCCGAGATTAAACAGAATCCCTGTCAGTAACAGCAATGGACCAAGAATCATCGGGTTGTCTGGTGCATTGATGAGGATCACCATCATGATCACCGTTGCTATCGCTGATAGCATCATTAATGGCTTGCGGCGTTTATTGAGAATGCGATCTGAGCACCAGCCGCCAATAATATTGCCAATCACTGCGCCAACCCACGGAGCAGAGGCCAGCATTCCCATTTTGATAATGGAAAAGCCTTTTTCATTCATCAAATAGGTAGGGATCCAGGCAAGGAGAACATTCACAATCCCCATCATGAAGAAGTAGCCTAACGTGCTGCCAAGAATATTCCAGGATCTGAAGATGCCCTTGGAATTATCAATCAGTTTCACCTTCTTGGCACGAATCAACTTGTCCAGCAGTGTGAAGCGTCGAACGGGGACGACTTTTTTCTGCGTGGCCGTATTCGCTGATGGTGTGGAAACACTGTCTCGTTCTTCAATTAGCGCGATCTCGCTTTCGGAACAAAAGCGACTTTCCTGTGGCGTGTTAGGAACGAGCAAGTACCATATAACGCTAAGAAAAATACCGGGAATCGCGAAGAAATAGAAAGCGTAGTGCCAACTATAGTGATAAAGAATAAAGGCACAAACCGGAGGAACAAGCACAGGGCCGAATTTTGCGGCGGACAAAAATATTGAGGTGACTATGCCTTTCTCGCGAGAAGGGAACCACCGGTTTATTGTCGATGTTATACCAATCGGCAATGGACCTTCCGCAAGCCCCAGAATGAAACGGGAAACCTTGAGCCCGAGAATGGAGGTAGAGAAACCCACCAAGCCAGTTGCCAATGAGGTCAGGATCATAGAGAGGGAGAATATTTTCCTCACGCCGAATTTTGAATACAAAAAACCGCTTGGGATCTGCGCTATTGCATAAGCGAGCAGGAATAAACTTGCTAAGGCGCCAGCTTCTGTATTAGACATATGAAAATCGTTACGGATGAACGGTAAAACAACCCCGATGTTGGCTCTATCCGCTGCGGCAATGGTGTACACGAAGAAAATCAGTGTTGTGACAACCCAGCGAAACGTACTGCTATTTTTTATTTTATTCATTTTTTTTACCTGCTGATTAAATAAGTAAGTGTTTATCTTTCATTTGGTTTTAATTATTTATTTTTATAACGTACTTCTTTTTTATGTTTTTACTTTTATCCGACATGATGCCATGACGGGATGTTTATTTCAGATTCAGATTTTTAAAAATGCTACTTAGCTCCATTAATTCAGCCGTTGATGAACCCTGTGATATCTTTTCTTTGTAGATGTTCTCTTTTTCCTCACGTTCTTCAGAAAGATGGATAACTTCTTCCAGACGTGATTGCTCTATGACGACGAGGCCGTCTGAATCACCGACGATAATATCGCCGGGATGAATTACGCAGTCACCAATCAGAAGCGTTTCATTCATTTTCCCTGGCTGCTTTTTCTCTGTACCGCGAATAGAAAGCCCTTTTGCAAAAACGGGAAAGTTTGACTCGATAATCGCATCGCTGTCTCTTACTGCGCCGTTCACGACTAGTCCAGCCAGGCCAATATTTTGCGCCTGTGCTGTTAACACATCACCCCAAATGCCTGCACCAGTGAATCCATCGCAGTTGATGACCAGCACGTCACCTTTTTTAGCGTGGAGCAGTGCATAATGAATCATCAAATTGTCCCCTGGTCTCATCTGTAGCGTTGTTGCAGGACCAACGAGTTTCATACCTCGTGCCAGTGGTTTGATAGAAGAATCAAGTGAACCTGTTGCTCCTTGTGCTTCATAGAGCGTTGCCGTACCCAGGCGTTTTAATTTCTCTGTTAATTCGATATTCAGTGTGTTTTTTTTATTCAACATATTTTCATTCAACATAGTTGTGCCTATTCTATTTTCCAGGTGCGATGTTTGACGCATGTAAATAGTTTTTTTACATGTGTAGATCAAATCTATTTGGCTGTGTTTAATTATATTGTTTATTTTTTTTAGTGTTATTTTTTCTCGATATTGATAGTCAGATAAATAGAGAGAAATAGTGTTTCTATTAGCTTCTCCGTTCTTGGTAGTGATGATAGAGGTAGCGCGGAATTACTCAATATAGGGTTATTTAAAACAGTTTAAGAAAAACTTAACATGAAGGGATAGCTGGCTGGAAAGAGATGAGGCTTGTTATGTAAAGTGATTTAATACAATGATTTAAACTATTTTTTAAACGATAAAATATAGTTTTCTAGCTAAACTGACTGCTGATTATGTGATTTCTGAGTAATTTTTTATGTACTGCATTATAGCGAATGACTGAGCCGCCGGTTTTTGGGAAAGCACATCGCGGCCCAGATCTTAGCCTCGTTATAAATAGCTCAAGGTGAAGTTCGCCGTTGCCACAAAATCACCGGATTGAATCAGGTCGTCGCGTATCTTTTCGATGCGAGCCGAAAAGGGAATGGCGTTGTCCCCGCTTTGCAGCACCACACTATCCGTGCTGTTGTTAATGCCGACCAGTTTGTTTTCATGGTAAATGCCAACTGCGATGCCTTTGGCACCCGATGAGGTATCCAGCGCTAACCGCTTTGGTAATAACGGCTCTTCTTTTCCTGAAAAAAGGATCGTGACGTTTTGGTAGGTATCCAGATTGCAGTCCGTAAGGTTAATCGTGAAGTCATGCCAGTCACCGTAACTATTGGCTTTTAAATAGCGATCGGAGACTTCACTCATGTCCACCACAATGGCTTTGCTCTCCGTACTCACATTGCAGGCGGCGTTGACGACTAAAACGTGAAACGTCACTTCATGGTCGTCCAGTGATGACTTCTGTTGTGCGATGGACGACCCCGATGGCAGAGCCAAAATACCGAGTGTGAAAGCGAGTAATGCGCCGCGTGGCCTGGCTTTCATTACCGTGTTGTCATTTTTTATCATCGTTGCGATCTCGCGTATGAAGACAGATTAATGATAATTAAACCGCAGAATAATATTTTTCTCGGTATCGCCTATTACGGCGGGGCCGGAAGCGTAGAGCTTGGCTGTATAACGCCGTTCGAGCATGCCGCTTGATGCCGTGAGGCCGTCAACCAGACCGATGAACTGGTTAAACGCCACGTTATTACCGCTGCGCATATCTTCGATTTTTAATGTGGCGCCATTTCCCATATTCATGCCGTCTATCCCGACGAGCGAATTGCCCCGCGAAGAGGCATCAAAGTTGATGTCGAGATCGAATCCCTTGCCGCAGTCTTCCCCACCATCGGTCGATACGTTGATGTGGAACTCCGTTTGCGCCAGCGCGTTGGCCTCTGTACCTGACCACGCTCTCACCGTACCAAAATCGACATAGCTATCGGGCGAGACATTGATCTTCGCCGCGCACTGCATAATGTCGATGCCGTGTAGCCCTGACAGGCTTAGGCCATAGTTGCTATCGGGCTTATTGTTGATGCCCCCTTCACCGTCAATCTGGAAGACGCGCAGTGAATCGACTCCCGCTGTGGTGTCGGTGATATTCGCCGTTTTTTCGAGATAGAGCTGCACCGTGACATTGAGCATGGTCGGGTTGGACGGCGGTGCTGAACCATTGGGCCCCGGCGAGATCCACTGTCCTGTGGACACGCGAGAGGCGGTAGTGCCGCCATTGGTAATCACACCGAGATCCTGGCCGTTATAGATGATGCCAATTCCAACACCTTGGCTGATGACCTTGCCTTCAGGATTGGGATAGAAATAGGACATCTCACCCTGCGGGCGCACGGATTTATACGCCCAACAGGCCAGGCTGCGGGTATAGGGTTTTGATGTCCAGAGACGGCTGCCAATAGGCAAGGTCGCTGGGATTTTTAGCGTACCGATATCCTCATAATCGGCGACAGGGCCGGTCACTGTGCCCAGACGGCATTCCAACGCGCTGGCGTTAAACGCCGTTAGACCGAAAAAGAGTGCCGCGCAGAGGGCGACATAGCGATGTTGACGAGTGGCTAACCAATACATGGCGGATATCCCTGTAGCTTATTTACGAATTACGGGCTGGCACTGGTTTTGTACGCAGGTAAAAGGCAACTCCAGATGGCCGCCGTAGTCATTCACGTAGTACAGATAGAAGCGATCGACCGCACCGTCATTTACCTCAACCGAGAGGGTTGAGCGTGGCGCGACCATAAAGGCATTTCCCTTTATCAGGCTGGTGGGGGTGGCTCGCGTCGCTTTGGGCTGTTTCAGTATGCTGCTTACCGTGATGTAGTACGGCGTTGGGTTTTCTACCTGAAAGGTCTTTCCCGTTTTTCTGACGATCAGCTTTTCCTGCCATATTTCGTCTTTGGCTGGCTTTACGCTGCGGGGGCGGAAGAACACCTTGATTTCAGACTGAATCGCTATCTGTAGTACGTTAGGTTTTTCCGCCTTGGGGGGGATTTCCCGGACGTTAAGGTAAAACAGCGACTCGCGGTCAGTCGGTAATTGGCTGATTTTTTCGGTTTTGACCAGACGGATCAGGCTATATCCTTTCGCTTCGATGCGCTGTAATGGCGGCAGCACCATCAACGGCGTGGTCACCTTATTGTGTCGCTCGTCCGTCAGCCACGACTGCGCCAGAAACGGGTTCTCCGCGTTTTGGTTCATTAACATGACTGTCGCGGATTGCTCATCATCGTTAAAAATAACGCGGGTGCGATCGAGGCTCAGGGCGCTATAGGCCGAGGGCATCAAAAACAGGCAACCGATGATGAATCCTACTGCTCGCCGATAAGATGGGTATTTCATAACGTACTCTCCGGGCTTCTCTATATTCTTCACGCCGCTTATTTACAGGGAAGCAGCAGCGCATCAAGGTGATTTAAGGTGGCGGGTAGGGTGATGGAACACTGCGTTCTCCCCTCCCAGATGACGGATAGCGTTTCGTCAGGCGATACGCCCGTGATATAGGCCTGTCCGCCGTTGGTAACCATGGCGATATCGCGGCCCTTCTTGTTCTTGATCTGGGCGGCGAATGGGGGATATTTGCCATCGGCCAGCGCAATGTGTGCCATGACTTTTTCCCCGCTCACCACCTCGAATTTGCGGTAGCCAATCGCGCCTTCGGTCAGCGTGCCTTGAACCACCGTCGTCATGGCTTCAATATTTTGCGGTAATTTCTGTATATCGATGCGGGTCGACACATCGTAGTAGCTACTGGTACCGGCAATGACGGCCAGGCCATAGCGGTTAGTTTCGACCTGACTGCCAGAGAACGGTACGTCCGCCTGTTCCGTATCGACCATGATGCGAGTGCCGCCCTGATTGCCTTTCGGATGTGCCGCGACGCCATGGCGGGTTGCGGTAATCCCGCCGCGCAATGAGCCATTCAGGTAGGTATAGCGATCCTGCTGCCAGGCAACGCCCACGGTGGCATCCGTCATCGGTGCCAGATGGGTGTAGTTGCCGCTCAGGTAGATGTTCTCTTTGCTGTCATGCCGGGTACTCAGATTCCAGGTACGACGCGGATCGGCGTTATTGGAATAGGTCAGCGCCTGATTGCTGCCGTCGTTATAGTGTCCCATGCTGTAGCTCAGGCGATCTTTTTCTCCGAGTGGTATAGAAAAGCTCAGATACAGACTGTCATCGGTACGGCGGTTGAATTCGGTGCGATAGGCCGATAAATTCGCAGAAATTCCTTTAAATGCGCCGATATCAAGGTACTTGTTGAGCGAAATGCCGTAGCGATCCTGCTCGGCTTCATTCCAGTAGGTTTGGCGTGTATAGGTAACGTAGGTCGACAGCCCGCTCAGCAGCGAAGATGACTCTTGTGTCGCGAAGTTTTTTGAGAGCGTAATGGTGTAGCGCTCTTTTTCATTGCGATAGCGGTTATCAAGATTCAGCGCATAGAGATACTGCGCCATGCTCATGTAGGTCTTCTCTGAAAAGCGATAGCCAGCAAAACTGACCTGGCTATCGATCGAATTGAAGTATTTAGACCAGTTAAGCGAAAACGCATGTCCCATTTGCGACGAGGACATGGTCGGAAGCGTCGCGCGAGACTGTGTGATATCAGCGGACAGTGCGCCCAGCAGATAGAGATTTTTCCCTATGCCTGCTGACCAGGACTGGTAGTTATTGGACAAAATACTGCCGCCGTACACCGACCACGCGTTGGATAATCCCCATGAGGCTTCGGCAGCAGAAAAGGCTGGGCCTTGCAGACGATGGTTGGTATTTGAGGGTTTCCCTGCGGCGAGTTTGTACTGCACGTGTCCGGGGCGCGTTAGGTAAGGCAGGTTGGCCGACTCGGTCTGGAACGTCGTGACCGTGCCGTCTTCTTCCGTCACGCGGACATCCAGCGTTCCGCTGACGCCGTTTTTCATATCCTGAATCGCAAAAGGGCCGGCAGGAACGGTAGTTTCATAGATCAGCCTGCCATTTTGCGTGACGGTCACCGTCGCGTTTGACTTGGCGACGCCGCGAATTTCGGGCGCGTAGCCACGCAGCGAAGGGGGAAGCATGTTCTCGTTATTGGCTAATGACACGCCGGTAAAGCGATAGCTATCGAACAGATTGCTGTTGAAATACATTTCACCCAGCTTGAGATCGGCTGACAGGGTGGGAAGCGGACGATAAGCGTAAAACTGATCCCACGAGAAGCTATCGCGATTCGAGTTGCGCGATTTTTGCAGAAAATAGCGGTAATCGGCACGGTAGCGCCAGGCTCCCTGATTAAATCCGGCTGTTCCGTAGCTGCTGAGATAGTGCGATGTGCCTCTGCCATTGGTCTCACGACGTACGTTCCCGACGAGGTTATAGTCCAGCAGTGCGCCGCCGATTCCATGATCCCATTGTTCGGGCGGAATCCAGTTGCGATCGCTGTACACCAACCAGGCCTGAGGAATGGTAATATTTAGCGTTCCCATGCCTATTTGGTTAGAGATTTTGACGCCAGCAATTGGTGTCAGATCGACACATGTGCCGTTATTCCATAATTCAGCTTGGTCGCGTGCTTCTTTTTTTAGCGCCAGTTTATCGACGAGTTCAGTCGAGAGGCAGGCCGTTGGCCGAGCGCGATTATTACCTTCCGGCAGGTAGCTAATCATCTCTTGCTGTATTTCACGTGCGTTGACTTTTATCGATAAAAGATAGGTGCCAGGCGTGACGTATTCGGGGTCAGAAAAATGGCTAAGATCAATGTCACTGCGCTCATCGACATCCAGTACATTAATGTTAAATTCCGTTGCACTGAGTGATGTTGAACTCAAAGAAAAAATAAAAATACCATAGTGAAATAAAGCGAGTTGTATTTTTTCTTTGAGTGTAATGTTCTTCATTTCCATAGGATTATATGCTTAAGCAGATGCAGCACTGTGGTGTCCATTCATGTCAAACGACATGTGGAATAAAGAAAGGGTATAGGGGAGGAGACCTCCCCGTTTGGTTACAGATACCCTGTTGCTAGCGCATAAATATTTTATTGATAAGACACAACAAAATTAGCTGTGCTGGAGAAAGCCCCTGTGGTTATTGTTGGTGACTCGCCGTCCTGTGGGGTTGGGAGTTTGGCGACATAAGACGTGAAGGAGAAAATATTATCTCCGTTTGCCAGCGGCGTAGCAGGAACGGCTGGTGTTGTTCCGTCGAATTTAATTTTTTCGCCGATGCGTTCTACGGCAATACCTGCACCAGTTGCACTGCCGTTTAATGCCAGAAGCTCATTATTGGTGCCTGATGCCGCGCCGCCGGAGAAAACAATTTTGGCGCTGGTTGCGGTATCCAGACTGCAATCTTTTAATGTGATATCAAACGGCTTAATTTCTGAGGTGCCGCCGTTTTCCAGCACGGTTTTGCTGATTTCGCCAAACTCAATAGTTTGATGCAGATCTTCCTGAGAAACTGAGCAAGGCGTATCAATAATTTTTCCTTTAAACGTCACCGATCCATTATGTGAATCTGCGGCATAGGCACCGACAGAAAATATCACGGAGATGATAGATGCCAGGGTGATTATTGATGGTTTCATATTATGCTCTCTCTGTTGGTTACTCTATTTAAAAGATGAACGCTATGTATGAGTGTTCACCGTATTCATACCTAACGGATAATGCTTTCTCTATTGATTGACTGACGGCTTACCACCTTTCATGTGGTGGATATATTTCCCAGTCTGTCCAGCTTATTGCTCTGGAACGAGGTGAATAGTAATGATGGTTGATTTTATGGTCAAATATATTGCTTTAAATATATTTATTTAGTTTATATGTTTTAAATTTACAATTATTTAGGTTTTTATGCTGATGTGGGTTTTTTCTTGTTTTAGAGGTATTTTAAGAAGGGAATATCGTTTTTAGATATAAATCATGTTAATTCAATGCGTTATTTTACGATCTATTTCCTTTTCGTTGATGGGGTAAAATGGCTGTTTAGCTATAAAAATAATGAAATGTCTTTTTTGTTTAGGTAGTGATTTAATGAAAGTTAAATAATCTTTGACAATAAATGGGGAAGTTTTTATCCTTGCCGAAGATAGCCTCGCTAAGGCTATGTATATAATCAGTTTTACTTTTATAGATAACCTGTTTTTTTCTCATGGCGATTTTTCAGATTATTCCGTAGGTTTTATGATCATAAAAAAGCATATCTATAATGTTACTGTAACAAATGAATAGTGTCTCTAATCTTGATGGAAAAGGTCGAATGGTTTATTTGATTAATGATTTAATCATTTTCAACGAGGGAGAGGGAACACTGGCATGGATAGAACGTGAAAATGAAGCAACCTCTGTGAATTTTCCTATTTCCCGATTGCTCTGTTTATTAATAGAAAATCAAGGGGTAACGCTAAGCCGTGATTTTTTGTTAAAGGAAGCACTGGAAAAGCATGCACTTTGTCCTTCTCTTAATAATCTCAATAATTATCTATCTCTACTAAGGAAGGTATTGCGCGAGTTTGACCTTTCAGATTCGATAGTGACTATTCCTAAAATGGGTATTGTCTTTAACGTTGAAAGTATTGTTTTACATCTGAATGAGGATGTGGGAGATGAAGAGAAAAAAAAGTTAAATCAGGAGGTTGAAGAGGGATTTGAAGAAAAAGGTTATGAAGAAAAAAAACCTTTTTCTATGAAACATCATACTATTCCTGAACCAGTAAGGACGCAGCAATATATCAAATTTTTTCTTATCTGTACTGCGATAGTCGGGGCTTTCCTACTCGTGTTGGCGAACGTAAACCGTTTCCCGTATCGGCACCTTGTTGATGTGAAGATGAACGGGAAATGCGAGCTTTTCTATTTATATGATAGCGTTGGCTACCCTCTCCCTACTGATTATGAAAAATTGTGTTCAGATAACATATTGTTCTTCCTGTCGAAAAAGATCGTTATATCTGAAATGCTGGATAAGAAGAGTGAAATTGTTATTTCCTGCAAGAAAGACGGGAAGGGATGTGTGACTTATGTTAATAATTAAAGTCAGAAAGAAAATTTTTTGCACCGTGGTGGTGCTTTGTATTTCATTTTCTCTTGGGATCATTTTTTATTTAAAAAGTAATTTATACAGAAAACCGCTGATATGCCAGGGTGAGGTAAAGCTCTACGCAGAAGATCAGACGATCAGAAAGGAATATGACGTCTATTTTTATCTCAATAACCAAAATAAGGCGCTGGTTTTGGTCAACGGTTTTTACATTGGCGAAGATGGCGTGCCGCTAACGATTCGGCGTACGTTCAGCTTTGATTCAGTGTGGGAGGGGAGCCGTCTGGTGGTGAACAATATCGCGATGAATAAGCATACCAATGACAATTCCCCCAATGAAGCAATCCCCATTCTGGCTGAAAATGATGTTATTCAGTTTGAAATGTTGACGAAACATACCTATCTGATTAGTAACGTCCAATCAAAAATGGCATGCAACATCCGCGATTAATGCGTGTTGGAACAGTGCGTGTACACATTAATCGCTACTCGGAATGGACTGCTCACGTGCGTCATAACACGCGTTGTATAAAATCATCAATATCTTCAGTTGCTTGCTGGAAATCGGCAGTGGAAGGGTTAATAATCAAATGGTCAGAGTAGCCGTTTAACAATGCGCCCAACTGGCGGGAGACGCGCTGAGTATCGGCATTTTTAAAGGCACCGGATGCGACACCTGACGCAATAATGTCTTCCAGTAAAGCAAACCACTTCTCTGTCATTACCTGGGCGAGCTCAGCGTAAGCGGTATTGTGAACCGCCAACTGCCATAGCGATCCATAAAGATTCCAGATGACGTCAGTGGCATCCGGTAGGTAATTTTTTACCAACCCGCGCAGTTTTTCTTTCGGCGTCAACGTGGCGATTTCTGCCGCGACGTCTTCCAAATCTTTCTGCATAAACACGGTTAGCGCCTCAATCGACAGTGTCTGCCAGTCAGGAAAGTAGTGATAAAGATGGCTACGCGAAATACCGACGTGCTCTGCCAGTTCACGTGTTGTCACTTTCTCTATGCCTTTCTCAATAAATAGCTCGATTGCGCCACCAAGGATTTTGTCTTTTAGCGCTTTCGTCGTCTCTTTCATTCCCGTCCCCGCGTTGACTTTGAGCAGATGCTCAAATACAATTTTTGCTCTTGAGCAACCGCTCAAGTATAACTCTGTTAGATGCTATTCTCATGCAAACCCATAATATCAGCGAACCGGCCAAGGTTTCGCATAGTGCCGCTGTCACCCTTAAAAAACTGGGAAAGCTGCATGGCAAAAAACTGATTCTCACCCTGCTGTTAGTGGTGGCGGAGAATGTGACTTATCTGCTTTATCCCCTCATGGCGGGCTTCGCGATTAACGCGATTCTGAATGCTCAGCCCTGGCATGCGGTATTGTATGCTCTGATGGTTTTTATTATGTGGGCGATTGGCGCAGCGCGACGCAGCGTGGATACGCGCACATTCGCCCGTATTTACGCCGCATTGGCGGTGCCAGTTATTCTGGCGCAGAGAAAAGAAAACCACAGCCATTCGACGATTGCGGCGCGCGTGGCGCTGTCACGCGAGTTCGTGGATTTTTTTGAAATCCATCTCCCAGTGCTGATCACATCACTGGCGTCGATCATCGGCGCCGCCGTGATGCTGTTGGTGATTGAATCCTGGGCGGGCGTTGCCTGCATCGTCATTCTGCTGTTTTTTACCCTGTTCCTGCCAAGTTACACGCGCAAAAATGAAGTCCTGTTCGGCAAATTAAATAACCGTCTGGAAAAAGAGGTGGGTTTTGTTAGCAGTGCGACGGCGGCTTCACTGACCAAACATTATCACGTGTTGGCTGGGCTGCGCATTCGCCTGTCGGACCGTGAGGCGCTAGGTTACTTAGCTATCGGTGCGGCGGCTGCCGTGCTGTTTTCACTGACGATCCTGTATATGACGCTTAATGGCGGAACTAACGCGGGGCATATCTATTCGGTGATGACCTATATGTGGATGTTTGCCATGAGTCTGGACGACGCGCCCGGCTTGTTAGAAAAATATTCGCAGCTAAAAGATATCGGTAAGCGCGTGGATCCGGGTGTGGTGTGAGTGCATCCCGCCAGCGTTCGATAATTCGTCTGTTTTTCTTTTAAGTAAGAAACCCAGCGCTGCGGCTGGGTTTCTCAATCAATACTCACGACTTCTCTTTACACCCGTTCTTTCAATGGCAACGTAGTCACGCAGGTCTGGCTGTCGTCATAGGTCGCAAACGCTGAGCTTGCCACGCGTCCCTGATAGGTGACATTAATCGTCCCTTCAATATTGCGCGGTAACCATACGCCAACAAAACCGTTTTGGTGGCTGTTTAGGGTTTTCTGCACGATAACGTTACCGGCCTTATCCGTGATTTTTACGTCAAACGCCGTATTGGCGAGTTCACCCTGACACCCAGACAAACTGTGGTTAAAGCAGGGATGCGTTTGTTGAATATAAGGGGCGAATGAGAGATAGAATTTATTTCCCAGCGGATAGCTATACTGCTGCTGCCCATCTGACAATTTCAGTTCTTTGCTGGTAATGGACGCGCCGTAGGCCAACGGCCTTGCCTGCGGCGATTGATCGATAACATCGACGATCTGCTCGACGGTTTTCCCCGCCAGTCCTTGCTTGGCTAGAAAAGCATTGGCGTCAGCTGTCGCTGCGAAACCTGAACCGCTTAATGTCAGACCGAGTAGTGCCGCCATCATCTTTATCTTCATCATTACTTCCCCTCAATAGAGTCATTATCTTGGAATCACATGCAATGACGTTACACCTTCCCCCTACGGGAAGGTCAAAAGGTGGAGCGTATAGAAAAGTAAAGTAATGTATTTACTGGTTTTTTATTGATTTTGGTCAATTTTAAACCATAGTGAGTAACTGCGATATGAGTGCCATTATTGATGCCGGTCATGAGTCGGGGATCCTTCCGTCACGCTTACTGACCTGACCAGTAAAACTCGATGCGGATTCCACTCGGTTCATAGCACATCATATGCATTGCCGGACCAGCATGAATCGGAGAAGGCGCGAACTCAATGTTGATGTTATGGGCCGATAATTTCTCAAAGATCTCAAACAGCGCGGCTTTGTTATCAACCTTAATGGCAAGATGATGTAACCCAACGTTGTTTTTTCGATCAAACGCAACAGGTTCGCTGGTTTGCACTTGCCACAGTGTGAGCATTATCGTTCCGTCGCTGACAAAAATAGCGGGATAATCCTCTCGTCGTTTTACCTCTGTCCATCCCAGAAGCGTGGTAAAAAAGTGCGCGCTTTCTTCCAAGGCTGATACCGTCAAACCAATATGGTGAACGCCTTGTGTGGCTGGTGAATTCATGGCTAGTTCCTCAATTAAAGACAAAACCTAGGGTGACTACGCGTTCGTCGGTTCGCTTTGCTTTGCTGATGTGCGATAGGCACCGCGTTATTACTGGCTAAGAGAAGAATGGGATAATGCTAAGAGCTTCGCGTGTCGGCGATAAACATCCTCGCCGCTGGCTACGCCGATAAATTCCGCCCTCACGATCATCCCTTCAAGAAACGTCATGATAGCTTCGGCTTTATACTCCTTGTCTGGTTCTTCGGGGGTGAAGATTGATAGTAAAAATGACTTGAGCCAGGTTTTATGGCGCAGCGCTAGAGCGGTAATGGTTTCATCTTGCCCTTTAAATTCAGCCAGCGCATGCATGAACATACATCCCTTAAAGTCCACGGTTCGGAACCAGGAAAAATGCCAGTCCATCACGGCATCCAGGCGGCTTTCCGCGTCTTTACTTCCTGATATCACGTGAGTGAGCCCTTCCTCAAAATGCGTATGCCGACGAATCAGCACGGCTTCAATTAGCTTGTTTTTTGAACCGAAATGGCGATACATGGAGGTCTTGGAGACTTCCGCCTTATCTCGAATCAAATCCACGCCAACGGCGGTATAGCCAAATTCATTAAAGAGCGCTTCGGCGATATCTACAATGTGCTCTTTCTTGCCCATGCTCTCTTTCATCGTTTTTCTTCATCAGTAATGGGTTGTTTTTGTGTGTACAGATCTGTACTGTTTATTTGGTTGTGTACAGATCTGTACACTCAATATAGCACGGCAATTTCATAAAACTCACATTTTTATCGGGGATGAGCAATGAAGAAACTCAGGGGGGGCGGTGCTTTACCGCCAAAGCCAACGTTTACCCAATTAATGAAAGGGCTAGTGGGTGGGAGCGTAGGGATTCTGATCCTAAGCTACTTGGGGCAATCCACTGGCGTACCGTGGTTGATGGCACCTTTTGGCGCAACGTGCGTCATTTTATTTGCCGCGCCAGCATCGCCATTCGCACAGCCAAGGAACGTAATTGGAGGACATTTCATTACGTCAGCCGTGGGCCTGATTGCTTTATATGTATTCGGTGACACGATCGTTGTTCTGTCACTCGCGGTTGGTGTGGCGACGATGTTGATGCAATATTTTCGTGCGGTTCATCCACCGGCTGGCGCTAACCCACTGGTCATTATTCTGGCAGGGAAAAGCGCCGTGGGGTTTGAGTTCTTAGTCACGCCCGTTCTGCTGGGGAGCATTGTGCTGGTGGCTATCGCCGCCGTGATCAATAACTACGCAGAGGAAAGTCATTGGCCTGCGTATTGGCACGGCATCGGGCAGCGCAAGCGACAACCCTGAGATGGCATGCCTCAGGGATGAGGCGAGTCGTTGGCTGTTTTTTGATGTGGGACGTTTTCTTACTAATCCAGTCTTAGACCTAGACCGCTTCAGCTGTTTTGCAGGGAAGCGTTATTGACGCTCGTTTATACAGCACCTTTGCACCATAGAAATAATCACATGGAATAGCTCATCCCTAGCCTGTTGTTCCGTAATAATTCCTTTAACCGCAGCATAAGATAATCCTTCTGCGGAACCGAGCATGGCACGCAGTGCGGCGTCATGAAGTGGTTGGCCTGCACAGAATGGAGCAAAAAGAGCGCGGCATTTTTCCGTGAAAATGGCATCGTACTCCTGCCTGATGCGTTCCAGCTCGGGAGTGCCAGTGAGTGCTGCCATGACGTTAGGCATTTCGCGCCCCTGAAGCAGCACGCAATCAATGTATGAGGTGGCAATCACCGTCGCCAACTTATCGAGTACGGGTTCAGTCTTACGAATAATGTCATCCATAATCGCTGTCTGGCGAGCATCATATTCCTTGTAAAGTGCAGCTAACAGCCCCGAACGGTTAGTAAAGTGATCGTAAACCACCGGTTTCGTTACGCCCGCCCGTTCTGCCAGATGCCCAAGCGTCAGCGCTTCCGTACCTTCCTCCCGAATAATCTGCCAGGCAGCTTGTATCAGTTGTATATGGCGCTCTTCTCTTGATAAACGCTGTCGTGCCTGTGCTCTGGACATCACCGATATTATCCTGTTGACATTCTTATGTACCAAAAGTAACTTACCAATGGTAGGTTACTGTTAGTATATAAGACTATATCTGACGTCGTTTTATGGCAATAGGGAGCACCCAGAATGCATGCATTACTTGTCGTTTCTCATCCTGTTAATACCTCATTAACCCATAGTGTCGCGACTGCTATAGCGGAAGGGATTGTTGGGGTAAACCCGACAAATACGTTTGAAATCGCAGATCTCACTCAGGAAGGCTTTAACCCGGTGTTTTCTGTGTCAGATATGGCGGCTTTTCAGCGCACAGATGCAACACCGCCTGACGTTATTGCGCAGCAGTCTCGTATTGATAACGCAGATGCGTTGGTACTGGTCTTCCCGATTTATTGGTGGTCCATGCCGGGGCTGTTGAAAGGGTGGATCGATCGTGTTTTTGCAAACGGCTGGGCCTATGAAGAAACAGCTGATGGACGTGTGATAAAGAAACTGGGGCATTTACCGGTGCACCTTGTGGCTCTGGGCGCTGCCAACCAGAGAACATTCGAAAAGCGTGGCTACGCAGATGCCTTTCATGCGCAGATCGCACATGGGATTTTTGATTATTGCGGTGCGCCAGTCTTGACGTCTGAAATGCTGTTGATGCCGGAACTGGGAACGCCAGCGGCCTGTATTGATGCCGCACGTAACATTGGTGAGAAGATTTTTCGATAATCACGGTTATTGATCGCTTGTTAGCAAAGCCTATTTTTTAAATAATATCGCTTTATACCCCAAATAATTCGAGTTTCAGGACAAAACGAGTTCGTTTTGAATAACGCGAAGCGTTAGCCCTTTAGGGCGATGCTCATTAATGAGCATCGTAACGCGGCAAGCGAGGGAATCCCGATGAGCTTACTCAGGTAAGTGATTCGGGTGAGTGAACGCAGCCAACACACATGCAGCTTGAAATATTACGGGTATAATTCCTTATTTCTTTTGGCCGAGACATAAATAGCTGATTATGGCTCAGCCAAATGGATGATACCTTTTTAGCCTCATTTCAGCATACTTTGCGTATCGCCATAAATGACGTGCTAAATAGTCATTCCATCCTCGTTATGAAATCAGATAATAAAGGGAAAGATATGAATTCCGCTGAGAATATAAGACGTATTTCAGAAATAATGATGATGCCTTTAGCTGCAAAAGCATTATGTGTCGCAGCGGAAATAGGGATAGCAGATAAAATAGAAGAGCAGGGTTCAACCATTTCTGAATTAGCAAAGGCATGTCATACATGTGAAAAAAACCTTTTTGATATCATAAAGGTACTTGAGGTATTTGGTTTTTTTGAAGTGAAAGATGAAATTTTTATTAAAAATAACGCATGTTCTACGCTGCTGATGTCGGATAACGTCAGTTCAATGAAAAGTTTCTGTATGTTATTTGGCAATGAATACTATCAGGGGTTTGATGGATTACTGCATACGTGCCGTACAGGGGAGTCGGGATTTAAGCAGAGGTTTGGGCTGACACTATATGAGCACCTGGCAAACTCCGCATCACGAGCCGAAGTTTACGATCTTGCCATGCGGGATTTATCGCGCCCGGTTGGATCTGTACTGGCTAAAGAATATGCGTCACTTTTTAAAAATACTGGCAGCGTCATTGATATTGGCGGCGGTAGCGGCGTTATTTTGACTGAACTTATAAAGCAGTACCATAATCTAACCGGTTGTCTTTTTGACATGACTGGCGTCTGTAGCCGAAGCGAAAAGAGCGTCGCACAGCACTATCCTGCATTGAAAGAAAGAATGGTTTTCACTCCCGGCAGTTTTTTTGAAGCGATTCCTTCTGGTTATGATGTCTATCTGCTTAAAAACGTATTACATAACTGGAATGATGAATTCTGCCTGAAGATCTTAAAAGAAATAGCGAAATCAATTGGAAATTCAACACTGTTAATCATCGAGCCTCTACTGGATCATGAGGAAACGTCACCAAGATTATTGATGAATGCACTTTTCCAATCCGTTATCTGTCAGGATGGCACACGATATAGGACATTGAAAGATATGGCAGATATTCTGGCGTTAGGTGGATTAGTAGTCGTTGGCACAAAGAAAATAGCAACTGGCCACACGGTCGTTGAAATTAAATTAAACACAGCGTTGCTGGAATGAATGGCGTAAAAGACCTATTTTCTTACGTTTTCCATATCGACATTCTCATGACTACTGTTATTAAAAACATGTTATTAAAAACAGTATTGACACTGTTTTTAAAATCCGTAAATTGGTTATCAACAGCGGTAAAGTTCCAGTCTGCTGTTATAGTAAAGACAACGAACACGTTCTTTAATAAGAGTTTTGCGATAAAGGCCACGAAGTATTTTTTGTATGGGTAATCAATGTTGAGAGGCGTTAATATTCTCGCTTGATGATGCTTAAGGCCACGTAGTCAGTATCTACGATCGCAAAAGGGGACGAAAGCGCGATGATGTAAGGCTATGATTTAATTTTTATTGTTTGCGATAGGCGGTGATTGAGTCATTCGCAACATGAGTAAGGCCACGCATCAAAGAGTATATATC
>NZ_LXFV01000018.1 GCF_002847345.1 Pectobacterium peruviense | reverse complement strand
GTAAGGCCACGCATCAAAGAGTATATATCGCGATGGGGGATGTACCTGTACCTGCCATACCACTAAGGTTGGTAGGGGGTTTAAACCAGTAAATATAGGGGAGGTTTAGTTAATTTTAGTACCCAATATTATCTGTTATAAACGTGTACATTTGAAGCAGTAAAAATAGTAGTAAAATGTTATTAAGTCAATGAATGTTAAATTTTAAATCTGTAGTACCTTAAAAGCCCTGGCTAACACAGTCAGGGCTTTTATCATTTTGTACATATCACTATTAGAATATCCCTTCGGTCGGCAGACTGAACGTTAATCCCTTATGCTTTCGTCCTGCGAAAGAGGGCTGTTGAAACCATTAGCAAATGTTCGACCAACTCACCTGAAGCAGCCTCTATAGCAATTTATAAAAGAAGGTTGTGCCATCGAGAGTACCTGCGGAGCTGCGAGCAAACTGTGGGATTTGACCCGCTTCCTGATAGCCCGATTTACGATACAAAATGGAGGCTGTGTCATTGGTGCGGGTATCAAGGACGAGTAGGGTCCGCCGATTGGCCTGCGCCTGGCGTTCTACTTCTGCCATTAACTGCTGAGCAATGCCGCGTTGACGAAATGCCGTATGCACCATTAGTTTTTCTACTTCAGCACGGTGGTTGCCATTTTTCTTTGGACAATAGCTGATCTGCACTGCGCCCGTGATGCGCTCCGCTTCACGCGCTACCAATAACGTACGATCGCCTTCAGCCAGATCGGCAGCGACCGCCTGCCAATAGCGTTCTGCTTCACCGACTTCCAGTGGCGCAAGAAAACCAATCGATGCTCCACTTTCTACACAATCATTCAATAAGATAACTAACTCATCATGGCTTTCTGACAGAGTACTCAATTGCTCAATTTTCATTATGTTCCTGTCTCATCTTTTGCAAAACTGCCGCTTAGTCTTTTCAGCACCTCGCTGATTCCTCTGCTGATAATCCGATCCTCCCGCATTACCGTCCCGAGGGTTCGGTACAGAAAGGGCACCATGGAATACACGCTGAGTCCCTGCCTTTCTCCCATGCTTCTAACGGACATGCGGGGAACGATGCTGTAGCCCAAACCAGCACGAACCATCCTTTTAATAGCTTCAATACTGCCAAGCTCCATTACAGGACTGGCAACATGCCCGGCATAACGGAACCACTCATCAATCAGGGCGCGGGTCCCGCTTCCGGGTTCAAAGATAATCAGCGGCAGTGACAAAAGGTCGTCCGGAGACAGCGGCTTAGTACTCTGCCCTAAGGTATCTTTTTCCATGATGATGACAAACTCATCCGTACCCAGAGGGTTAACGCTCAGGCATTTACCTGCTGCCGGCAGTGTTACCAGACCAATGTCTATACGATTTTCTTCCACGCCCCGCACAATATCTGAAGTATTGCCAGTGCGTACGTCCACTTTCAACAGAGGATGCGTCTGTCGCAACTGTTGCAGTAAGGGGGGTAGAAGATGAATGCAGGCCGTTGCGCCGGTACCGACAGTGACGGTGCCGGTTATATCGTCTGAATGCAGGGACACCGATTCAATCGCCGCACTTACCACTGCATCAATTTTCATACAGTGCTCAGAGAGCGTCATTCCAGCAGGCGTTGGCCTTATTCCCCGGCTGGTTCTCTCAATAAGACGGGCCTGAAATACTTGTTCCAGCTGTCTTATCTGCAGGCTGACGGCTGGCTGTGACAGTCCGAGAGCTTCTGCTGCCCCGGAGAAACTGCCCCGGCTGATGACCATCCTGAAGGTAGTAAGGTGAGCGAGGTTCAGGGTTGCCATATCAAAGTTTTCCTTATACCGCTGATAAGCCCCGTGGCCTGTCTGAAAATATTAATCCGGGTTAGTCTCTGTTTATGAAAGTAAAAGGAACCATACCGATGGAAATAACTGAAGCAGACGAACGACATATTCCTGCGATTCAGCAGATTTATGCTTACCACGTATTACATGGCGCCGCCACTTTTGAAACCGAACCGCCGGATGCGGTTGAAATGACCATCCGCTTGAAAAAAGTGCTTACAGCAGGGTTGCCCTGGCTTGTAGCGGTTGATGAAGGACAGGTCCGAGGATACTGCTACCTGTCTTTTTACCGGGAACGGTTTGCCTACCGCTTCACCCTAGAAGACTCTATATATATTGACCCCACGTTTCAAGGGCGGGGTATCGGCAAACGGCTGTTGTCCCATGCAGTCATGTGGGCAGAAGCCCGTGGTTTTCGTCAGCTCGTAGCCGTGGTGGGTAACAGTGAGAATGCCGCCTCTCTTTCCCTGCATCGTGCCGCGGGTTTCAGCATCACTGGCACACTCACATCCGTAGGGTTCAAACACGGGCGCTGGCTCGATACGGTCATCCTGCAGCGTACGCTCGGACAGGGTGATACCACGCTTCCAGAGTGCAACGATTGACAGGCGGGCATCTGACTGGCCGCACCGTTTTCTGCACCGGGATGACGCAGCTTATCAACTGGGGGATCACGTTCTACATGCCGGGTGTTTTCGGAACCGCCATCATGGCTGAAACGGGCTGGTCTCCTGTTGTAATATTTTCCGGCCTGACTGTTGCCATGCTTGTTATGGGGCTGGTTTCACCGCTGACCGGGCCCGTTATGGCACGTACTGGCGGACGAGCATTGATGATGGCGGGTACTCTCGCCATTGTCGTCGGGTGTTTTCTGATGGCTTTTATCCATTCAACAGCCGCGTGGATTGCCGTCTGGATCCTGATGGGAGCTGGCATGCGGCTTGCCCTGTATGATGCCGCGTTTGCCCTGCTTGTGGAAACCGCGGGTGCAGGTGCCCGTCGGGCAGTCTCTCTGGTCACTCTGTTGGGCGGTTTCGCCTCAGCCGTCTTCTGGCCTGCAGGGGCTGCCCTGCTGCACGTCACTGACTGGCGACATGCCGTTATCGTTTATGGCTGTGCGGGCCTGGTGAGTTTGCTTTTTCTGACCGCTGTTCCGGCCGGCCATCAGGTAAAACCTCCCGCTGCTGGTCGGTCTGGTTTTCCGGCACCGGCGACAGCAGAGAATCGAAAAACACTCATTAGCGGCCTGTGGTATGCCTCCTTGATTGCGCTGCTCAGTTTTGTCTCCACTGGCGTATCCACGCATTTTCCCCAGATACTGGCCGCTTATGGTATGCCTGCCCTGGCTGGCATGCTCTGGGGCGTGGGACAGGTGGGAGCCCGCCTGCTGGACGTGATTTCTGGCGCACGAATCTCCGCGCTACGTCTGAATCTTATTATCGGCATCCTACTGCCGATCTGCTTTCTGGTCGGTCTTGCGGGTAACGTTACCCCGGTCGCGACCGTCTTATTTGTTCTGGCTTATGGGGCCGTGAACGGTTTGTTCACGGTCGTAAAGGCCCTACTTCCTCTTATGCTATTTGATCCGCAGCGGTACGCCCGCAAAACAGGCTTACTGCTGTCACCGGGTTTTTTCCTCGCGGCGCTGGCCCCGTCTGCATATGCCATGCTGCTGGAGCAGTACGGTATACAGGGCACGCTGCTTGTTTCCACCATCTTGACCTTGTTCATTACGGCAATATCTGTGGTGCTCTGGCGACGCCATTCCGGCTCTGCTGTGCCGAACTAGATGGATAAATTCTACGATGTCTAAACTTTTTTCCCCGTTCTCGACTTTGGCGATAAACGATTGGGGACGCTCCTGCTCCGTTGTCCTGATTATGCCTGCGTCAGCAGGCGTGCCAAGTCCGTCCATATCCCTTTCAAAAACCCCACGCGCGGCGAGATTGCCCATCTCGTTCTCGATTTCACCGACATCTGTCCCCGAACAACGTGACTGATACGGAGGTATTCCTGGGACTTATCCGTTAGACCTATCGTAAAATTAGGGTGTGTCCCTTAACTTAACAATCGCTTCAAAAACAACCTGATCGCACCCAGTTTTAGCATGCTCAGATAGTTTCTTGCTGTTTTTTCTGAGCGCGTAGCAATACGGCGATTTTCTTTTAATATCGCAAAGCAACGTTCCACGACATTGCGTTTTTTGTACAGTCGAAAGTCGAGTTTCCGACGACCATCCTGACTGGCCTTTTCATTCAACTTGAAAGGGATTACTGCTTTTATTCCCTTTATTTTCAAGTTCGTACGCAGGTCGCCACTTGAATATCCCTTATCCGCCAGTATGGCCTTCGGGCGAGATTTCAGGCACCCACTTTTACGAATAATACCGACCCGACTGAGTAAGGCTTTCGCATATTGACTTTCGTGAGCCTGTCCGCCACTTAGACCGAAACTTAACGGTAATCCTGTGCCATCTGTTGCCAGATGGATTTTGGTGCCAAAGCCGCCGCGTGAGCGACCCAGCCCATGATCGTTGAGTTCATCGGGATGTTTTTTTTCGCTCCTGCGGCGGCTTTCAGGGCACGGATATTACTGCCATCGAGCGCAATAACATCCCAGTCAACTAACTCTTTTTCATCGAGGAACTGGAGTAATTTATTGAAAATGCTATTCATTACTCCAATTTTAGACCACCGGTTAAAACGATTATAAATCGTTTTCCAGTGACCATAGCGCTCGGGTAAATCTCTCCAGGGCGCACCTGAGCAAAGTATCCAGAAGATGCCATTCATGACGTGTCTATGTGAAAAATAAGGGCGCCCACCTTTGGAAGAGCCTCTTTCAGGTGGCAGCATAGGGGAAATCAGCGCCCATGCATCATCAGGGAAATCGTAGCGTGCCAAATTAAAGGACTTTTGTCGTTAAACCATGCCCCAGATTGTACAAAAAACAGTTAAGGGACACACCCTAGGGTGGTTTATTCAACAAAGCCCCTGAACAACTGACGATCGGTTAACTATATACAGAATGAAGAGCATAACGGCTGAAAGCGTCGTTATGCTTTTACCGTTTAAATCATCACGGATAATCCAGACACTTCCCCGCCAACAATAACCCATCACGATAAATCGTCTACGCCAAAAGGCGGATTTCTTTTTTTATCTCTGCTGTTATTTTTAAAAATGTTTATAGCGAAAATTTATGTCTGATGAATATCATTTTAATGAGGAGATAAAGATATGCCATCTATTTATTATCGCGGGGATAATCGGGCTATTGGGGAAATTCAGAAAGCCGGGTTCCAGCCACAAATAGAGTCGTGCCGAGGGAGAACACCAGTCCAGGCAATAGCGTATATTCAGAAAATTATTAAAGATAACAATTTCAAAAGCCTTGCTGATATTGGTGCTTATATTATCAGTAACTCAAAAGGTGACTCTGTTTCCACCTCTTGTGTCCTGGATGGCGCATCCTACGGGAAGTATAAGTATCAAATTACTGCACCGGATGATGCCCTGTATTTTGAATTCAACCTCGATGGTAGCGTGGGCGCGCAGCAGCCAAATCAAGGGATAATGTACGGGCGCAAGCCGTACTACATTTTAACCAACGTTAACCCGGCGCTCAGTCTGTACGTCATTGTTGGCACACGGACTGCCACACAGGAAGCCACGTTTTTTACTGATATCCCCAGTGGCTGGGTAACGTTACTGAGCTAATTGCATCTCATCATTGTCATTATCGTAACGATGCGTCATTTTTTATCGGGGTTCAAAACCTGAATATTTTTTGCGATGTCATCAATCTTATGGCTATATAGCTGCAATGCCGTTGGTTTAATCAACAACGGCATATTTTTCCACATAACCAAACTTCAACAGCGAACCGTCCAGACTATTGTTGCAATATGTCCAGGCTTTCTTGCAGCGAGAGAATATCGTCCGGCGATCCTTTACCTTCTACGGTATTGGTAAAGTAGTTGTAATCGAGATCAATCCATTTCTGCAATTTCGCTTCATAGTTCTCTGGATATTGTGCCTGCTCGATAGCTGGTAATGTCTTATAGTGGTCCAGCACCTCGCTAAATAAACCAGTCAGTTTCCCGCTACTGTTGTATTCCGCCATCGCTTTGGCGACCACGTCTTTGCGCCATGCATATTCTTGATCGTATGACTCTTCCCATGCCGCTCTTCTTTCGTTGGTGGTATAGAGTCCACTGTCGTCATAGGTAATTAAAGCAAGCTGATCGCGTGAAAGGCCGGCAAACGGATTCTTTCCGGAACCATTAACAAATTTTGTGGCGTCTGCTGCCCTGCCCAAACGTTCAGGATCGGAAGAATCGGGCACTTCAGCGTTACTGATCGCCCGGTTAGCGTCATAATCTGGCCCGGTGATTTTTTTGAGCAGCATGGTGGCTTTATCGCTGAGTTCTTTTCTGCTGAGGCCCGCATACTCGGCATCAGCACGATTTGCGCTGTCGCTTAATTGCTGCGCCAGAGAGGAAAACACCACCTCTTGTTTGGTCTGGCTGTCGGCATTTACGATCACGCTATCCGCAGTGGCAGACTGCGCGCGCTGGGTATCCGCGGCCTGCGTGCTGGTGCTATAGGGGGTTCCAACCTGGTTGATCATACCTGAACTTCCTTCTGGCAGTTTTTTTAAGGCGTTGGATGAATACGGTGGGCCGGTATCGGGCATCGCTTCTCATCAAAACAATAAAGATATCGGTCAGTGAAGGGCAATCTTTATACGTTCGGGTGCGAACGGATCACTCCCGTTCGTCGAACTGGATGACTCGCAATCTGACCCACAAATTCCCCGATACGAAGGGATAAATCAAAACGCATCGGAAAAGATCTTTACGTCAACTTATTGAATCAAAAAACAGAGGAGCAGACTTGCCTGAACGGCGAAAATTTACGCTTTATCTACTACATTGGAATAATTACATAATACAAATATTTAAAATTAAATCATAATAAAATAAATATTTAGAGAAATTACTAATATGAGAAATTATATTTTCTACGTTAATTATTATGGTTGTGTGTACTAGCAGTTTGTGTGTTTTGCTAAAAAAACTTTAAGATTGATCTGATTGTTATTCTAAATTTTTTTTATGTGATATATTATCCGGCACGGAACAGCGTTAATAATAAAAACTTAATGGATTAAGATTAAAAAGTGTCTACTAATCAGATGAATATTTCCTATGGAAATGATTTTTTTGTTATTAAATTGATGGATTTTTTATCAATCAATTTGACGTTAATAGTCAGCGCTAGTCTATTTATGATGGGCGATTTCGATGATGTCATTATGATTAGTCTGCTATTCTCAACCTCTTTTTTACTTATTGGGGAATATACTGGCTTATATCACCATGGCCTTAAAAATATGCAGCCTGGTGGACAGAGAAGACTGTGGGGTTCCGCATTATTTTCGGTCATCTTTGTGGAGTTAGTCAGGAATTATGCCGGTACGCTGTACTCGTTGGGTCTATTGCATCAATTCGATAATATATATTTTTCCGCAACGCTGTACTGGTATATTATTTCGCTATGTAGTCTCTATATTACGCGTTTAATTACGTTTAAATTTACAACTAAAAAACGGATCCGAATTGCTATTGTGGGATTAACGCCCGGTGGGTTAGCGGCGGAAAAAGCATTGCTTAAAGAATATGCTAACATGCAGTTAGAATTGGCTTTTTACGACGATCGTAGCCCAGCCCGTTGTGGCTATCTGTTTAAGAGCCAATTTAAAGGCAAAGTGAGTAAGCTGGTTGAAGAAGCTAAAGCGGGCAGAGTGGATGAGATTTATATTGCGCTGCCGATGGTTGCGCTACAACGCATTCGTTATTTTCTGTCGATGATGTCCGATACGACGGTAGATACCTATATCATTCCCGATCTTTATTCCTACAGCTCATACGTATCGCAGTTTCGCTCCATCAATAACATTCAGACCATCAGTATTTTCAGATCGCCGTTTGATGGTATTGGCTCGCTGATTAAGCGTGTTGAGGATTTAGTGATTGGTGGCGTTATTACGCTGATGATTTCGCCATTGCTGCTGGTGATTGCTATTGGTATCAAACTGACGTCACGGGGGCCGGTGTTATTCAAGCAGGATCGTTACGGCCTGAGCGGCAATAAAATCAAAGTGTGGAAATTCCGCTCGATGCACGTGATGGAAAACGCCGGCGTCGTGACGCAGGCGACTAAAAACGATCCTCGTGTTACGCGTTTTGGCGCATTTTTACGCCGGACTTCGCTGGATGAACTACCGCAATTTTTCAATGTATTGCAAGGGACGATGTCGATTATTGGCCCGCGCCCTCATGCCGTCGTGCATAACGAGCAGTATCGTCAGCTAGTCGAGAATTACATGATTCGCCATAAAGTGAAGCCTGGAATTTCAGGCTTGGCGCAGGTTAATGGTTATCGCGGCGAAGTGGATACCCTCGATAAAATGGAAAAACGGGTTCACTACGATATTGCCTATATTCAGAGTTGGTCCCTTTGGTTGGATATCAAAATTATCTTTAGAACCATTTTCAAAGGCTTTATCGGTGAAAATGCGTACTGAATTGATCATCGCCGCTGGAATGATAATCCCCCTCCCATCCTGGGCCGACCTGATGCCGAAATCGCATATCGGTGTCGCCGGTATTGATTTTCAAAGCCAGGTGGGGCTGGACTATGGGCATGAGAATAACGTGACCTATCAGGCTGATGATCAGGATGCGGTGAGTTCTCATTTTCAGAGCGTCAGGCCAATGATTAAGGCCATTGGCGCGCGTTATCAGGATCAATATCTGTTGATGTATTCCGGTGATTATCGTCGTTACGACAGCGATCTGGCGGATAATTACACTGACCATTTCTTTCGCTTTAATGGCGCATGGCGCTACGGGTTGAGGCATGGATTAACGCTCAGTCTTGAGGAGGCGCTTGGGCACGACGTGCGTGGGCGCGGTATTACCGAAGGTTTTCGACCACAACAGTTCAGCGATTTCGGTATTCATTCGCCGTTGAGTACCGCGCTTTTCAACAGTGAATTGCGTTATAGCTATGGCGCGCTGAAAGGGTGCGGTAAAGCCGACGTCGCGCTGCTGTTTAGAAAACTACGGTTAGGCCGCACGGAGGATATTAAAAATACCGATATTGATTTTTATAACTATGTTCTTGGGCAGGAATGGCACGAGAACGGTTTGATCGCCGAATTATCTGACCAATACTCGTCGGCAACGCGCTTTCGCTACCGTTTTATTGGTAATCAGCGGCGTTATGAAATCGATTCGCAAAAAGATAGTGATGAATATTATCTGGAATACGGCATTAAATCGCAGCTTACGGGAAAAACCGGTATTGATGCCAATGTGTCCTGGCTCTACAAGACATTCAATAATAACCCGAACGCCAGGGATTTTAGCGGGATAAACTGGGATATTCAGACCGAGTGGAAACCACTTAAACAATCCATTTTTATCGTACATACATCGCAGCATATCAAAGACCCGTCAGAAATCGGCGGCTATATCCTGGCTTCTAAATACGGCATCTCTTATCAGCACTTTTGGCTCGTCGATCGTTTCTCCACCACGTTTGACTATTCATACCTGACGGACGTTTACAAGAATTACCCGCGAGATCGTAAAGACAGAAACAGGGTGTTCACATTCGCCATGAATTATAACTTCAGGCCCTCTATTAACGTTGAATTAAAGTATCAACTGAACACGCTACGTTCCAATCAAGATAGCGATTCTTTCTTTATTGGCCCTAACGGCGATCGCCAGGTCGTCAGAATGCTGGGCCGTGATAACTCTCTGATTATGTTTACGGCTAAGGTACAGATCTAACGTGAAAATAATAAAACTGTGCATTTTTCTGTGCCTCAGCGTCTGGCTAGCAGGATGCTCCCTGTCGAGCCAGCGGCAAATGGACAAACCTGAAAGTGAAACCACCGGTTATCAGTTAGGTGAAGGCGATGTTGTCAATATTCTGGTGTACGGCGAGCCGGAGATGACGATGAAGTTCATGCTGGATAAAAGCGGCGCGATTACCTTCCCCTACATTGGTCAACTGGTGTTGAAAGGGAAAACGCCAGAGCAGGTGGGCGAGGAGTTGGCTAATCGCCTGCGCGGCGACTATCTGCAAAATCCGATGGTGACGGTCAGCATCGCCGAGTTCCGGAAATTCTATATCACCGGTGAAGTCGAGAAACCGAACGGGTATGCCTACGAGCCGGGCTTAACCGTTGAAAAAGCGCTGGCGCTGGCCGGCGGATTTACCGATCGCGCAGACCGCAAGGATGTGGGTATTCGTCTATCGAATAGCAATCAACTGATTGAAAATATTGATGTAAGACGTGTTGTTCATCCTGGCGATACCGTGATTGTCGGTATGAGCTTTTTCTGACCATGACTCTGTCTATCGTGGAAAATGGCAGAAAACTGGAAAGCATCATCGATGTCTCCAGATTTGCCCAAGAGATCAAACAGAACGGCTGGAAGATCGTGCTGGCCGGCCTGATTGTGGCGGTAGTGGCTTACCCGCTGATTAACATGATCACGCCCAAATATGTGTCGACCGCAACGGTACTGCTTAAAGCACAGCAGGATAACGTTTCGCCTTTGCCGCAGGTCGATGGTTATGATTCCACCCGTAGTGGCTATTACGAAACCCAGTATGCGTTGATGCAGTCGCGTATTGTGCTGGAACAAGCCGTGCGGGACATCAAGCTGGACCAAAACCCAGCGTTTAACGGCGGTACAGACAAAAACGCGGATAACCGTGGCGATGCGCAACAGCGGGTCGATCACGCACTGGATTCGATAGTGGCAAACCTCACTATCACCGGCGTTCGTACCACACACCTCGCCACTATCTCATACGAATCGGCGTCGCCTGAGCTGGCGGCCGACATCGCTAACGGCGCGGCGCAGGCATTTATTGACTATACGGCCAGGCAAAAGCACCTCAAGACACTGAAAGCCAAAACGTTGAACCAAAAACAGATGGAAGAGGTGTGGCAGCAAGTCGTCGAGCAACAGGCCGTCATCGACCAATTTCTGAAGAAAGAAGGGCTGCTGACTTTCCGCGGCGTGGATGGCTTCGAAACTGAACAACTGGGGATCGTCACCACCAAGTTAGCGGATGCCACCCAACGTCGCATCAGGGCGGAAACGAATTACAACAGCGTGCGTTTGAATGTGGGTACGTCGCTGGAAAACATCATTTCTCTGCCTGATATTTCTAATCATGCGCAAATTCAGGATTTGCGCATTGCGCTGATTCAGGCCCGGCGTTCTTTATACGAGTTACGGAAACGCTACGGGCTGAAGCATACCAAAATTTTAGAAGCCGAAGCCCAGGTTCAGGCGATTGAAGAGCAAACCCACACCGTGTTACTCGAACTGGAAGCGGGGCTGAATAAGCAGTATCAGGCGGCGTTGAGGGATGAAAAATATTATCAGCAACTGCTGGAGAAACAGAAAGCGGATTTCCAAACGCTAGCGTCTAAACGTGATGAATACAATAACCTGATCACCGCGTTGGATAAAACAAAAGAGCTGTATAAGGCGCTCTATCAGCGCACCAAAGAGCAGACGCTGGCAGGTCACTATTTAGAGCCGGACGCGGTACTTTACGACCCTGCCGTGCCGGCGGACCACCCGTCGAAACCTAATAAAGCGATGCTGCTGGTGATGGTGGTCATGCTAACCCTGATTTTCTCGGTGGTTTACTTCATCGTGAGAGCCGCGCTGGATAATTCAATCAACAGTATCAGCCAGATGAAAAAGCGCCTGAATGTGGCGCCGGTGGGGGAAATTCGCATCTTCGCCAGTGGCGTGAAGCGCTCACAGGTTGTGCGTTTGATCACCAAAGCACCGCTGTACGTCGATATTGTCCACAGCATGCGAACCCACATTTTGTTATCGCATCCATCCTGCCAGGCCATTGCCATCAACTCGGCAGAGCATGGCGAAGGGCGATCGTTGCTGGCGCATTTGCTGGCGACATCTTTCAGCGCTGACCAAAAAACGCTGCTTATCGACCTGGATTTCTTTAACGACGGTGGGCTGACGCAAGACCTGGCACCCCCTTCCGCTATCGGTGTGGCGGAACTGCTGCAAGGGCAATCACCGTTGGATGCCGCACTGGTGACAATCAGTGAAAATTTAAGCTTCCTGCCGCGTGGCAATGCCTTGATGTCTTCTTTACTGATGCTGTCGTCCGAACATGTCGTGACGTTGATGGCAGAGCTGAGAACACGCTATCAGCGAATAATCGTTGATGTGGCCGCGGTGAATCAAACGCAGGATAGTCAACTCATTAGCCGGGTAATAGACGGCGTGGTTTTTGTGCTGAAAGCCGGCGAGGGGCGTACGGGTGATGTGCTTAATGCCATTGAGAAAGTTAAGCAGCACCGCGCGGTGCTGATTGGCGCGGTAATGAATCGGGTTGCGGATAAAAACCTCGAAACCAAAGAGGGGATACGTTCCCTAAACCATAGTATGAATGCACTAATCGACAGTACCGGTCACCTGTGAGTTTATTAAAAAGATGAGTTTACTAAAAAGCGTTTCTACCATTGCGGGTTCATCGGTGGTTTCACAACTGATTGGCGCGCTGTCTATCTGGCTGATTTCGCATAAATACAACATGGCCGAGGTGGGGATCTACGCGCTGAGTTACAGCATCGTGTTGGTGGGGGCGCAGGTCTGTACCTTTGCATCGCAACTGCTGATTCCGAAACAGCAAGACAGTGAACTGGCGCAGAGTGTGGTGTTCAGCACACTACAAAGCCTGCTTATCGCAGTGCCCTATGCAATGTTGACCGCATGGCTGTTTCAGCGAAATGTGTTCTTTCTCTATCTGCTCACGCTGTCCTATGCACTGGTGCTGATCTCGGAGAATTTGTCGCTGCGCGAGGGTAACTACCGTTTTCTGGCCTTTCAGCGACTCGCCGTCTCGGTGGTGGTCGTGCTTTCGCTGGTGTTCACTTCACATACCACCGCGTTTTATTGGTCCTGGGCCTGCGCCATGATGGTGCTGATTAGCGGCTGTATTCTGTTCTCGTTCAATATCCGCACCGTTACGTTTGGACATTTTAGTCTGCAACGTAATAGGGCTTTCTTTCATCAGCATGCTCATCATCTCACCCGCGTTGGCAGCGCCGAAGTGCTGGCGATGGTTAATAATAATTTGCCGGTTATGCTGATTAATTTTTGGTTTTCCGCATTGACGGCGGGGTATTTCTCGGTGGTGAGTCGTTTTTGTTTGTCTCCGGTGGTGATTATCGGCAATGCGGTGCGTCATTCTATTTTTTCAACTTGGTCTACCGATTTCAGAAATAAACGTTTCAACTATGATGAGTTCAAAAAAGTCCGGCTGGTATTATTGATGTCGGGGGTGGTCTGCACGCTAGGCGTGTTTATTTTCTATCCGTTGGTGATGCATCTGTTTTTTAGCGAGGAATGGATTAACTCTATTCCAACCTCTCGCTATATGTTGCCTTATTTATTTCCGGCGCTGGCGGTGTGTCCGCTGACGGTGATTGAACTAATATTTGGTTCTCATCGCTATTTTTTACGTATTCAATTAGAACAGTTGAGTGTGGTATTAATCGCATTTATGATTGTGCCTTATTTTTATAATCACTATGCCACATCAATAATTCTTTTTTCTGTGCTGACGTTTGTACGTTACGCGTTTATTTATCTCAAAGTAAACAAACGTGCTAATGGGCTGAAAAATATGATGACAGAACCATGATCTTGAATACAGGGCTTTACCTACAGGTTTATGTTGTTATCACGCTGGTATTCTGCGGACTGACGCAGTATTTCACCGGTTTTTTGGCGGTGCTGTGGTTACCCTTTATTTTGGCGCTGAACATGGTGGGGTTGCTGATTATGCAGACTCGCTACGATAGATTGCATTTGGATACGCAGGAATTGATAGTTCTCACGCTTTACCTCTCTTTTCTGGCGATGGCGGGATTGTCTACCCTGTTACAGGGCGGAATAACCGTCGCTATCGTTGGGTTTAAAAACGAGGTTGCATTGTCGCTGATGATGCTTTGCCTGCTGCTGGGGTTTTGCCGCGAATCACAGATTTATCGCGTGACCCGCAGTTTGTATTGGGTGTTCTACGCGCAGTTCCCGGTGGTGATTTATCAGGTGTTGTTTGTTTTACCGCGGCGGGTGGCATTGCGGGGAGAAGACGAAAAATGGGACTCGGTCGTCGGCACTTTCGGTGGCGACCCGATGGGCGGGGGAAATACTGCGGCGATGGGGTTGTTCTGCCTGTTGATTATGCTGCTGAAAGTCTCGGAATTTAAACATGGTTTGACGTCGTTTAAATCCACGGCGCTGCATATTGTTCTGGGGTTTGGCTTGTGTATCTTGGGGGAAGTGAAATTTGTGATCCTGGTTTCGCCGTTATTACTGGCCTGGGTTTGGTTAATGCCGAGCTACATCAAAGGCATGAATAGCGTAAACCTGAAAGCGATTTTGCTGATTTTCACTGGCATGGCGTTGCTGATTACCGTGGCGATTACCATTTTGGCCTCGGGTTACTCCTCGGCGTTTGGTGGCGACCCGACGAAAAGCGCGATGAGCGTATTTCTGGATTCATTGAATTATATTTTTGATACCAGCTACATTATGGAATCCGGTGAACTTGGGCGTCTTACTACGCTATTTTTCTGGCTGAAAAATCACGATATGTGGGGGATCTCCGGCACGTTGTTTGGCTATGGATTAAATGCGACAAATAGCGGCAGCGCTGTCTCTCCCGGCTTTTTGAATATCATCTATAACCTGATCATTGATTCAACTTCATTAAGTGTGCTGCTATGGGAAGTCGGCGTGGTTGGAACGCTATTTTTCATCGGGTTAATTATTTATATCTTAATCATTACGCAGCCAAAGCCGGGACTAGATCGTAATAAATTAGACCAACAGGATCTGCAACTGCTGAGTTTTTCTCCGGCCTTTAACGTTTTTGCGGTTGGGTGCCTATTGAGTCTGCCTTATAGCCAGATCCTGATGATTATTCCCATGCTGCAATTCCTGTTTTATTTATCCCTGGGCTCAAGTCTGGTAATTCGCCATTCTGTCCGCCGTTATATCGGAAAACCGTATGAGTGATAAACCTTTTATTTCAGTGAGCATTAAGACATTCAATGAGGCGGAATGCATCGAAAAAACCATCGACAGTATTCGTCGCCATATTGTGGATTACCCCCATAAAATCATTGTTGCCGATAGCCTATCAACCGACAACACGCAGCAGCTTGCCAGCGCCAAAGGCGTTACCGTGGTGTCGCTGACTGAACCGTCGGAACGCTGCTGCGGTGTGGGGCATCAGCTTGGTTATCTGTACAGTCAGGGGGATTATTTGCTGCTGATGGACGGCGATATGGAGCTGGAAGATGGCTTTATTGAGCAGGGCATCGCATTTTTAACCGCACACCCTGATTACGCTGGCGTGGCGGGAACGGTAGAGATGGATGGTGCGGCGAACTATGAGTTTACATCACGTAAACAGCGCCTTCATAAAATATATCCGTTGGGTGACTGCGGTCATTTAGGTGGTGGGGGCTTATACCGCCGCTCGGCAATTGAAAAAATAGGTTATCTCACCAACCGCAGCTTGCATGGTTATGAAGAGGCTGAATTAGGCATTCGTTTGCGCTATGCCCAATATAAATTACATCGACTGAATGTGCCTTATTTCCGTCACACGTCGTACACCATGCCAACATATAAAATGCTGCAATATCGTTGGCGGAACGGTTTTCTCTGGGCTCCGGGCGAGCTTTTACGCAGCGCATGGGGGATGCCTTATTTCCGTGAGGCATTGCATATCGTTAAAAACGAGGCAGTTTTTGCGGTTTATTTGCTGGTGCTGTTGATGAGTTTATTGACGTTTAACGCCGCTGTTATTGGCATCGCGTTGCTGCCGTTACTCGCTTTTGTGGTATTAAAAACGATTAAGAACCGTTCACTGCTGAACGGGGGGCAGAGTGTGATGAACCTGGCTGTGTTTTCTGCGGGATTGATAAAAGGGTTAACCAGACCCGTGCGCGACCCTATGACACCACCAAGCAGCAAGGTTATTCATGAATAGGCAGGTATGATGAAAGTTTTATTGGTCAATAAATTTTTTTATATTAAGGGCGGCGCTGAAACGGTTTATTTTCAAGAGATTGATATGTTGAAAAAGGCTGGCGTTGACGTTATCGCTTTCTCTATGCAGCATGAAAATAACTTCCCGTCAGACTACGCGCCCTATTTTGTCGGTAATGTGGATTATCATCAAAACAGCAATGCGATTGGGGCAATTAAAACCGCGGTTAACTTTATTCATAATGCTGAGGCATGTAAGAAATTGCTGGTGTTATTGCGTAAAGAAAAGCCGGATATTGTTCATTTTCACAATATCTACCACCAGCTCACGCCGTCGTTGATTAAAATTGCCCGTCAGTTTGGGTGTAAAACCGTGTTAACGGCTCATGACTACAAGATTATCTGCCCTTCGTACACCATGCTGCGCGATGGCAAAGTCTGTGACGCGTGTTTAACTGGTTCGGTATTTAACGCTTTTAAATATCGGTGCCAGCAAGGTTCTGCATCGAAAAGTCTGCTTCTTTCGTTAGAAGGTGCCTGGCAGAATATTGCCAAAAATTATCAGGCGCTGGATGTGATCGTTTCACCCAGCGAATTTCTGCGTAACCAATTAATGCGCAAGCTGCCGAATGTTCGTATTGACGTGATTGTTAACGGTATTAATGACAGCCTGTCGGTGGAGGATGTTAAAGACGACGGTTATTTGCTGTTTATTGGTCGCCTGAGTCGGGAGAAAGGTGTTGCTACGCTTGCCAGGGCGCATCAGCAAATGCGGAATAAAATTCCGTTAAAAATTGCGGGCAACGGGCCGCTGTATAACGATTTGGTCGCGCAATTTCCGCATGCGGAATTCCTGGGTTACAAACAGCAGGGCGAAGAACTTAACCAACTGATTAAATACGCACGCGCGGTGGTGGTTCCTTCCGAATACTATGAAAACTGTTCAATGTCGGTACTGGAGTCGATGGCATTCGCTAAACCAGTGGTAGGCGGGCGTATTGGCGGTATACCTGAACAAATTCGCGATAAGATAGACGGCATTTTATTCGAACCCGGCAATGTGCAGGCATTAGCCGATGTGCTGGATGACTTGGCGTTGAATCCGCAAAAAGCCAGAGAAATGGGATTAAATGCGCGCCAACGTCTTCGCGAAAAATATTCATTACATAAACACACAGAATCTCTATTGGCGCTTTATCGAGAAATAGTAATCGAAAAATAATATGACTACGAAAATTACCGTTCTGGGAACACGTGGTATTCCAAACGTGTTGGGTGGTGTGGAAACACATTGCCAAAATTTATATCCGACGATTAAACAGCAATTCGACGTGGATATTTGCGTTCTCGCACGTTCACCTTATGTGAATTATAAAAAATCACAATATCGAGGTGTGATGACTCGTGCTTTACTGTCGCCGAAAAAACGTTCATTAGAGGCTATCGTTCATTCGGTGCTGGCGGCATTTATCACCTGCTTTGATCAGTCTACAGTGGTGCATGTTCACGCTATTGGTCCAGGTCTGGTGGTGCCGCTTTTGCGTTTGCTGGGTAAAAAAGTGGTTTTTACTCATCATGGCCCAGACTATGACCGCCATAAATGGGGGTTCCTGGCAAAGAAAGTTTTATTGCTGGGTGAAAAGGTTGCCGTGAAATATGCCAATGAAGTGATTGTGATCTCCGAAGTGATTAATAATATGATCAAGCAGAAATATGGCCGCAATGATGCCCATCTTATCTATAACGGTGTGAATCTACCCCAGCGACTTACTGCGGACGTTATCCATCAAACATTGGTGCGTTTTTCTCTTCAGCCACAACACTATTTGGTTGCGGTTGGCCGCTTCGTGGAAGAAAAAGGCCTGCATGATCTTATCGCGGCCTATCGGCAATCGGGCGTCACGATGCCACTGGTTTTGGTTGGCGATGCCGATCACCCCACTGCGTATAGCATGCGATTAAAACAGTTAGCCCATGAAACCCCGAATGTGATTCTGACCGGATTTTTAACCGGCCAGGAACTACAAACTGTTTTCTCACAGGCTAAACTCTTTGTGATGTCTTCATATCATGAAGGGTTACCCATTGCGTTGCTGGAGGCCATGTCATTCTCATTGCCTGTCGTGGTCAGCAATATTCCAGCCAACCTGGAGGTGAAATTAGCGCCAGCAGCGTATTTCAATGTAGGAGATGTGGCGGATTTATCCGAAAAAATCACGTTGCGCTCTAAATCGTTATCTGTTGATTACTCTGAATATTTACAAAGGTATAATTGGCAACACATCGCGGAACAAACGATGACCGTTTACACCGCAGTAAATAAATCAATAGGTTAATAGTGAATGAATCGAATAAACGCCCGTTAGTCATTGAGCGCTTCTATGAAGCCCTTGATGGAAAAACCGATACAGAACTGACCTCGGAACAACGGCTGGCCGTTGAGCAGGCGGTGCTGTCGATTACGGCATCTTCAATGCATTGGGTCGACGTGCGTAAGAGTTTCCCTTTTTTGAACAGGCGCTATTACTTTGTTTTTTTGTTCGGTCTGGATCACCGCAAGCGTCCACGCAAAGAGTCAACGCTATTTCGCATACTGCTGACTGCGTTGATCCTGTTTACTGGCTTGTCCTGCATGCTTGCGGCGCTATTGATGCTTTACATGATTAAGTCTGCCTTGGGTATTGATATTTTCCCACATTTCCACTTAGGAGTTTGGGATTGGTGGCTCAGCCTGAAGGATCACTGACCCCCGGTTTCTACTGATGTGGAAATAAGGAGTCATAAGTGCATTGTAAAATTATCGCTGTAGGAGGTTTGCTATTTTCTGTATTGGGTGTGGCCGATGGCGTGATGACGACCGTCACCCCCAGAGGGCTAACTGGCCCGCTAACGAACCCAGGTACTGGCGTCGCCAGCTTTAACAAGGGTAATGGTACAACGTTGTCGCTGGCTGATTATCCCGACACCGGCATTGAATATGATCGTTTGTACTGGAATGAACTTGAGCCAGCAGAAGGCCAATATAATTTTCAAGCCGTGGACGCTATTTTCGAACTGGCTAGCCAGCATCAACCACCGATGAACGTGGGGTTGCGCTTTATGGCGCTTGATGAACCTGCCAGTGGTTCGAAGATTCCTGACTGGCTGATCCAAAAAGGCATCAAGGGCGAATGGACGCCGGACAAAAAAACCTTTGTGCCGGATCTGGACGACCCGGTGTTTATCGAATACAGCCAGCGTTTGCTTAATGCTTTTGGGCTGCGCTATGACGGTAATTCGAATTTGGCTTATATCGATATTGGATTGGTGGGGTCATGGGGCGAGTGGCACAACACCAATTTCCCGACCATTACGCCGCTGATTGAACGCTACACATCAGCCCAGTTGGATAAGTACGTGGAAATGTATTTTGCCGCGTTTCCCAACAGCCCAAAAATTATGCTCATTAACGGCGGCGACACGTTGGTCAGCGCAGTGAAGCAAGGCGCTGGATGGCGCGCGGATTGCTGGGGAGACTGGCATAATTTTTCGACCACATGGAGCCACATGCAAGATGATTACCCGCAGCGGCTGAAAAATGCGGAGGCGCTTTATCCCAATTTTAGCTCTGCGTGGCAACGTGCGCCGGTGAGTCTGGAAATCTGTGGTCATATGTCGGAGTGGCAGAGCGTGCAGCACTATACTCGTGCGCAAGTGCAGGCGGCCTTTGACTGGGCGCTGGCACAGCACGCCAGCACCATTAATCTGAAATCGCGCAGCGTGCCGACGAAATATCGGGAGATTGTGGATAATGCGCTGACCAAACTCGGCTATCGTTTCCGTTTGGCCTCGTTAACTCATGAGTCTGAACTGGCACAAGGGCAGAGCCTGACGTTAAACCAGCAGTGGTTTAACGACGGCGTAGCGCCCATTTACCTGAAATATGATGTGGCCTATCGGGTGGTGAATGATGCCAACACCGTAATGAGTATGGGAAAAACGGCTGATGACATCCGCACCTGGTTGCCGGGGCAGCATACCTTCGTCTACCAATTGGCGATGCCGGAAGCGCTTCCTGCCGGGCAGTATAATATTGACATGGCGATGCTGGACGCAAAGGGAGTATCGCGAATTAATCTCGCCAACGAGGGCAAGCAGGCCGACGGTTGGTATCGAATTTCCACGGTAACGGTGCGCTGAGCACGGAATTAAGAATAGATATTCATATGCTGAAAAATATCGGCCACGTATGTTGTGAAATAAAAGCGGCGGGCAGTATTAAAGCTAAACTAGTCATACTGCTGTTTCGCCTTTCAACCATTTACCAGTCATCAAATGCGCTGCTGAAAATTATCAGCGTTCCTTTTGTTGTCCTGAATAAAGTGATTAATGAGTGGCTGTTCTGTGTGGAAATTCCGCACAGAACTCAAATCGGTTTTGGGCTGAAAATATATCATCCGCACTGTATTGTGGTGAATTCCGATGTCATCATCGGGGAGAACTGTACATTACGGCAGGGAGTCACCATTGGTAGCGTGATAAACCGTGAAGGTCATGTCACCAAAAGCCCGGTGCTGGGTAACCAGGTGGAGCTTGGTGCCAATGCCATTCTGCTAGGCGACATTACATTAGGTGATAACGTAAAAGTCGGCGCGGGAACCGTGGTAACAAAAAGCCTTGCTGCTGGAAAGGTGGTCGTAGGGTATGGAACCAGGGAATTGAATTGAGTGTGTATGCTCATTTCTATGCAAGTGTAATGTGACAGCGGGTTGCCATTCTTGCTGGCTTAAGGAAGAAAGGCACAACGTTGGCGGCGATACCAAGGGCATCAGGATTAGCGCCTTCAACACTTGCTAACGCATTAACAAGAGATTGGCCTAAAGGTGAAAGGTTAATTGCCTGTGCATTGGGAAAGCGGCCGGAGTAGCGTGCTCTGTGTTTGAGATTTTATCAGAGGACGAGGAATATGAACTCGGCGATAGCGATAAAGTACACGAAATCGGTTTTGTTATAGAGCAGTCACACACCTGATGTGCCGTTTGTAATAGCAATATCGGACTAAGCGTTATCAGGGAAAAATGTGCAACGACAGAACGCCAGTTGAAACGCTGATAGGAAACGGGTTTGGGCAGAATCTAATCTGACAGAAACCAGCACAAAAATGGGTAACTGTCAGATCAAGTTTGAGCTAATACACGTTATTTTAGATGAATATCACCGACTACTCTTTATTACTCTTTGAGCTCAAAGTCTTCGTTAAGTTGGTACGAGACACCAAAATTGGCAGCCTGACGAGCAAGGCCAGTTGCATCACTCGATAAGAACATACCTGCTATATGATGTTCCTCGCTAATTGAAAACCTCATGTAATTTGTCGTTCCCATTTCGCCAAACGAAAAGACCCGTCCGTCACTTAAATTAAACCTTAATTCATCAATCGCACCACGACCCCAAACTTCAACACTTGTAATAGTGCTACCGTTTAAAGATATCGACCGGGTTTCACCAGTAATGGTTCCTAGATCATAAGTTGAACCATCCTCAAAATCTAACTTTAAGCCCCCAACTCTAGCTGTACCACCAATACGAGTAATGCAACCTGTGATATGCCGAATTTTAGTTCTCTTGCCATTAACAATATTTGGTCTGAATGGAGGGGGCATGTCTTCAGCATCTGTTAATGCTAAATATTTGAGTTTAGGTGTTTGCCTGCCGAAAAATATTGAGTATGTCAGTACATCAACATAAAATTGTTTTGAGATAGACTGAGCCTCTTTTATTTTTCTCCAAATCGAGATGTATTCTACGCCATTAAGTTGGCAATAACCATGAACAGACATTACATTGTTGACGATATCATCGCCTGGAGAGTTTTCGTACGCATCCTCTAGCTTTTCTTTGTACATATCTTCTATATATTTTCTTGCAGTATCGAACGTTTCATTCACATAACCTTCCAGTTTGGCTACTTCAATATAGCTTAAACCTAGCTGGTCTTTCTTCTCCAAACCATTTATCCAATACACCAGCTCTAACATAACGGTAATCGAGTACATAGGGAGAATAAGATAGTTAGTTGAATCATCTTCTTTAAAAGAATTAAACTTTTCCTGGAACCCATAAAACTCATCAGCTAAATTGTTAAAGGTTGCCCTTGTCTCTGGTGTGCCAGGGGACTTCTCCATCATTGTCGCCACCGCTTCCATTCGCATTTTCTTATAGGCTAAGTCACCACTAAGAATTCCTCTAATCACTTTTAACTCTGATTCTCTAATCTTTTGGTCAACAAGATCTAGCACTTGCTGCCACAGATCTGATTTTTTTTGGGGCCAAAAAAAACCAATCATAAAGCTTAAAGCGGGGCCTACGGTAGGAATAAAAGAAACACCTTTCTGCAATACACTTTTTAATATACCTGACACATCCAACTGCTCAATAGACATCCTTAAAAGAAAAGTATCTTGCGGGGTCAGGAGTATTGGATTAAATTCCTTTTTAAATCCGACATTAGCAGTATAATTATTCATAATTAAATCCTTTCAAAAATATATTTAAAAGAATGGTGGTCAAGCTCACAATCAAACAACATGATATCTATTAGACGAGGCGAGCGGTGAAGTTTGCCGTTACATCTGTTTTGTTTTCTATTATATATTTACTGTAATAAAATGAATTTCCAGGCGCTTTAAGAATTCCACTGTCGCCCCTTTTCACCGTGAGCGAACCCTCTGGAAACCATTTACTAGTAAACGAATGACTCCAATAAAATGTAGCAGTAATCTCATTAGCCCTGCCATCATTGAAAATTTCTAAGCTACGTCTTGTCTCAGGAATAATAGGAGTATCAACCCTGTATATCTCTATACTTGATTTTGCTTTCACAGTATAATTACTTGTACCTACAGCTTTCGCTCCATCTAATGTAGAAACGTCCTGTTCCTCTGTCAAATCTTGAACTTTATCACTAGAAATACCGTGGATTTTTGTAATGTCAACCAAGATGTTATTAGTCATTTTTCCTACCCTTTTATTTTAATAAATGGTTTTTCAGTTGTTAGGCTTGCATGTTCAGACTGAACTATAGCAAGGGATTTCTACGTTGCAAGAAATCAAGAGGTAATGTTTTCATTTCAGATTAATTTGTATTTCATTCAAATTAATTCATTCGAAACAATTCAATTAAGGGACTTATAACTTATCCCAGTAGTAACTATCATACAGGTATGTGATAACCTATTTTTCCTGAGTGATGAGTAAAATAGTTAATCAGTCATGGCATCTTTCAGATGAAATTTGGCTTTTTTGAATAAATCAGTTTTGGAATAAGCATGAAGCGACTAATGCCATCAGGTCCTAAAACAGCCACGGCTGTTGATGTAATAGCTGGCTTCGGAAATGCTGACTTCGCGGCAGACGTCTTTGACGGTACGTCCGGCTTCAACGGACTTCAACACTGAGATGATCTGGTGTTCTGTAAATCGGGCTTTGCGCATAGCGATCTCCTCAACGGAACATAATCAGTATGTCGGAAGATCTCTAAAAGTGAATGGTTCGGTTTACCGGGATACTTACAGCCTCACCAATAACCTCATCGGGGACACTCGATAGCTCAGTGGTCATTAACCGATAATCTTCGCCGTCGATGCGGATCTGAGGGGACAGAGTCTTATTCACTTTCTCAGACAGGTGATGTGATTCGATAAACGGAATGACCATACGCCGCTTTGGTGTCTGGACAATATCGTTTTGTATATCGACAAACGTTTTGTAATGGCTTGCTCGTTTGTATTCATAAACAACGAATTACACGATCACCAATTCCTATTTTCATCCGCAAAGGAACCATTCTGTGCGATAAGTTGGGCGACGTCTTCCATCCTTTCGCGGTTTTCCTTCTTCCACTCCTCAGTCTTGATACGGCGGGCTTCTCTGTCAATGGCATCATTCACCAGACCAGAAATGTTGACTCCGGCAGTACTCAGAACCTGATAATCGTCTTTGCCCACGGAAATGCTAATCCGGCGTTTCATCGCTGTGTTCCTCTTTAACTAAGCGATTTATATTTTGCAGGGATCTTAGCAATAATGCTGGCGGGGTCTAGAGAAAGTAAACGGGCGATATGGATAAATTCTACGATGTCTAACCTTCTTTCCCCGTTCTCGACCTTGGCGATAAACGATTGAGGACGATCCAGCGCTAGCGCCAGGTTTCCCTGCGTGATCCCTTTGGCAATGCGTGCTTCACGTAATGCCTTGATAACGATTTGATATTCATCAGAGTAAACAGAAGCCATCGATTCAACCCCATAAAATTTGGGATCAAATATCAGTCGCTCACTGCTTTATCCCAAAACGGGATAAGTGTTTTTTTGTATTGATTACTTAATGCTATCTTTCTGTATTTTATGCGCTATTTTTTCTAAAACAATGGAAGCGTCTACAGATAGCAGGTGAGCGATGTGGACAAATTCAACAACATCCAGCCTGCGTTCCCCATTCTCGATTTTGGCTACAAAAGACTGAGGTCGACCTAAAGCGTTCGCCAAATTTTCTTGGGTCATGCCTTTTTCGATTCTGGCCTCTCGCAATATTTTTATAACTGATTGATATTCATTTGAATAAATCGATGCCATTTTGGTGACCTTGATAGATATCCCAAAATCGAATATCAATCATTTCCTTTTTTATCCCAAAATGGGATAATTGGATTAATTCATCATAGGGAGAGGTTGATAAATGGATAATTACGATTGGCATCCGGCAGACATTATTGCTGGATTAAGAAAGAAAGGAACAACGTTGGCGGCGGTATCAAGGGCATCTGGACTAGCGTCTTCAACACTTGCTAACGCACTAACAAGACATTGGCCCAAAGGTGAAAGGTTAATTGCCTGCGCATTGGGAAAGCAGCCGGAGGAGATCTGGCCGTCACGCTATCAGGGTATGAGCCCGAATCATGGGGAAGGGGAGGAGGGATAGTACGCTCGTAGATAACTGGACCCAGTTCAGAACCCCGTTCCCCCAAAGCAAAAAACCAGCCGCTAGGCTGGTTTCTTTAAATTAGTGGTGCCCGGACTCGGAATCGAACCAAGGACACGGGGATTTTCAATCCCCTGCTCTACCGACTGAGCTATCCGGGCAACGGGGCGCATTAAACCGTATTGACCGCGTGGCGTCAACGGGTTTCTGTCACAAAGCGGAGCGCCTGCGCTATTTTCAGGCAATTGTATTATTTGCTAGCCAGTTTCTGGCGATCCTTTCAGCACGCTTAGCGTGGTAATGCTTCTTCCCGTATACGTGCGGCATGTTTCGTTGCACTTTTTACCGTGTTGAGTTCGGGCTGGATTGTTGAATTTGATGAAGAATAATGCCACTATTGCGCGGTTTTTAGCGTCTCGTTCACCTGAACGCCCCTTTAAGCGTAGTTAGCGTATAGCTAAAAGAGGATCGCCGATATGTCAGATTCATTGCTCATGGTGCAGAACGCTCGCGCCAGCTCGTTGATGACGTCACTGCGTGTCTCTTCTTGTCACCACTGCGCAGTTTACTTTTCTTCCCGTCGATTATCCTTCTTCACCATGCGGTGAGGCGTTCGTTCGCTCGCTGTTAGGCATGAGTAAAAATAGAGGGCTGCTCTGCTTTTACTGATGTCTATCGGATGGTGCTGGCTCCAGTTTTTCCATTCTTAGCCTACAGTTTACCTGTAGGGATCATACGCTTGTCGTTATTGATTGGCATTGTGATTGGTCGGGATTGTTATCCCTGAACGGTGTCTTCTAGGCACGTACACTTACCCTTAACCGTTTGGGTTTGGTTACATGAAACAGTTAAAAATTGCGGCGAATGCAGCGGTTGCCACCCGTTTAATCACAACGCGCGAGATTGTCGCGTTGAGTCAGACTGACTTCACTGATGTGGCGGCGGTCGTGGTTTCTATTGAGGAAGCCCGTAGCGGTATCCTGTCGATATTGCAAAACACCGGTTTTACCATCCCGGCGTTTGTCGAAGAGCCCGATGAGGATAAAGAGTCAGATGTTCTGCCTGCGGGCAGCGAATGGCTGGTTCTCGATGATGAAGGTGAGCACGCGAGCGTGCTGGAGCGTGCGGCGAAAGGCTATCAGGATGCGCTGCTGCCGCCGTTTTTCGATACGCTGACCAAGTACGTCAAAATGAAAAATACGACGTTTGCCTGTCCTGGGCATCAGGGCGGTCAGTTCTTCCGTAAGCATCCGGCAGGGCGTCAGTTTTTTGAGTTTTACGGTGAAAACGTTTTTCGTTCTGACATCTGTAATGCCGACGTCAAATTGGGCGATTTGCTGATCCATGAAGGAGCGGCGAAGAAGGCACAGAAGCACGCCGCGCGCGTGTTTAACGCCGACAAGACCTATTTCGTGTTGAACGGCACCTCCTCGGCGAACAAAGTGGTGACGAACGCGCTGTTGGCGCGTGGCGATCTGGTGTTGTTTGATCGTAACAACCATAAGTCCAACCATCACGGTGCGCTGATTCAGGCGGGCGCTACGCCAGTCTATCTGGAGACCGTGCGTAACCCGTTTGGCTTTATCGGTGGCGTGGATGCGCACTGTTTTGATGAAGCCTATCTGCGCAAGCTGATTGCAGAAGTTGCACCGGAACGCGCCAACGAGCCACGCCCGTTCCGTCTGGCTGTCATCCAGCTTGGTACCTATGACGGCACAATTTATAACGCACGTCAGGTCGTCGATAGCATCGGGCATCTGTGTGACTACATTCTGTTTGATTCTGCATGGGTCGGCTACGAGCAGTTTATCCCGATGATGGAGCAGTGCTCGCCGCTGTTGTTGGATCTGAATGAAAACGATCCGGGCATCTTCGTCACCCAGTCGGTGCATAAGCAGCAGGCGGGCTTCTCCCAGACTTCGCAGATCCACAAAAAAGATACGCACATCAAAGGTCAGCGCCGTTTTTGCAACCATAAGCAACTGAATAACGCCTTTATGCTGCATGCGTCGACCAGTCCGTTTTACCCGCTGTTCGCCGCGTTGGATGTGAATGCCAAAATGCACGAAGGAGCCAGTGGGCGTCGTATGTGGATGGACTGCGTGAAGCTGGGCATTGAGGCACGTAAGCAATTGCTGACGCGCTGTTCGCTCATCAAACCGTTCGTCCCTGTTACGGTAGGCGGCGCGCTTTGGCAGGATCACGATACGGATACGATCGCGCAGGATGTGCGTTTCTTCAACTTTGAACCGGGTGAGAAATGGCACGCGTTCGAAGGGTACGCGGAAGATCAGTATTTTATCGATCCGTGCAAATTACTGCTGACTACGCCAGGTATTGATGCGATTAGCGGTGATTACACCGAATTTGGTATTCCGGCGACGATCCTTGCCAACTATCTGCGTGAGCACGGCATCATCCCTGAGAAATGCGACATGAACTCGATCCTGTTCCTGCTAACGCCAGCGGAAGACGGCGCCAAAATGCAGGAACTGGTTAATGCGCTGGTGCATTTCGAAACGCTGATCGCTCGTGATGCGCCGCTGAGCGAAGTGTTGCCTAGCCTGTATCAGAAATACAAAGAGCGCTACCGTGGTTATCGGCTGCGTCGGCTGTGTCAGGAAATGCATGATTTTTACGCTCAGCATAATGTGAAAGATCTGCAAAAAGCGATGTTCCGCAAAACCGAGTTTCCGTCAGTGGCGATGTTGCCGCAGGATGCCAACAGGGAATTTGTGCGCGGGAATATCGAGCTGGTTCCCATTGTTGAAGCTGAAGGTCGTATTGCGGCGGAAGGCGCATTGCCATACCCGCCAGGCGTGCTGTGTGTGGTGCCGGGGGAAGCCTGGGGCGGAGCGGTACAGCGCTATTTTCTGGCGCTGGAAGATGGGATTAACCTGCTGCCCGGCTTTTCGCCGGAATTGCAGGGTGTTTACAGCGTCGCGGAAGAAGATGGCAGCAAACGGCTGTACGGTTACGTAGTAGAAAAGTAACGATATTTCTCTTCAACTCAGGAACTCAGGCTCGGAAACGAGCCTGAGTTTTCTCTGTCTTAAGGCATTGTTTCTTATCGTAAGATCGTTAACGCAGGTTGGATTCCTGCTGGTTAGCGAGTTTCACTGCTTCGCGCTGCTTTTTCAGTCCGCGCCAGCCTATCATCAACATGATTGCCAGGACCGGAATCGTTGCAATCGTCCAGGTTCCGTTCGGGTAATCGAACGCCATCAGTCCCAATACGCTCACCAGAAAAGCCAGCGTCAGCCATGATGTTACCGGTGCACCGGGCATTCTGAACGCAACTGGTTTGGCTTTCCCTTGATGAATCGCTTTACGCAACTGCATCTGGCACAAGATGATGAACGCCCAGGAGCAGATAATGCCGATCGAGGCGATATTCAGGACGATCTCAAACACCTGCGACGGCACCACATAGTTAAGCACCACGCCGATAATATGGATGCAGACCGTCACCAAAATGCCGGTATAGGGGACGGACTGGTTGCTCATTTTCGACAGGAAAGCGGGAGCCGAGCCACCCAGCGACAGCGAGCGCAAAATTCGACCCGTCGAGTACAGACCGGAGTTCAGGCTAGACAGCGCGGCGGACAGCACCACGATATTCATGATTGTCCCGATATAGGGAACGCCCAGCTTGCTGAAGAAGGTCACGAACGGGCTTTGTCCTGCCTGATACGCATTCCACGGAAGCAGGCAGACCAATAGCACGACAGAACCGACGTAGAACAGGCCGATACGCCAGATGACACTGTTGACGGCTTTCGGCAGCACCTGCTCCGGGTTTTTACATTCGCCTGCCGTTGTTCCGATGATCTCGATACCAGCAAAGGCAAATATCACTCCCTGAACCAGCACGAGTGCGGGCAGAATGCCGTGTGGGAACAGGCCACCGTTATCGGTAATCAGATGCAGGCCGGGCGTGTTGCCATCCAGCGGGCTGCCTGTGCCGAGATAGACCGTACCGACCACCAGAAAAATGGCGATAGCCGCGACCTTAATCAGCGCGAACCAGAACTCCATTTCGGCAAACCACTTCACGCCGATCAGGTTCATTAGCGTGACGATGGACAGCGCCCCTAGCGCGAACAACCATTGGGGGATATCGGCAAAGGTGCCCCAGTAGTGCATGTAGAGCGCGACGGCAGTGATGTCGACAATCCCGGTCATCGCCCAGTTGAGGAAGTACATCCAGCCTGCCACGTAGGAGGCTTTTTCACCCAGAAACTCACGCGAATACGAAACGAAGCTGCCGCTGGTGGGGCGATGAACGATCAGTTCGCCCAGTGCTCGCAGGATGAAAAAAGAGAAGATGCCGCAAACCAGATAGACCAGAGCCAGTGCCGGTCCCGCCATTTGCAAGCGTGCACCCGCGCCAAGAAACAGCCCGGTACCGATGGAGCCGCCAATCGCGATCATCTGTACATGGCGGTTGCCGAGACTTTGGTGATAACCCTTTTCGTGAAGGTTCTGCTGAGCGGTATGATGCTCGCTATGAGGGGAGGAATGTTGTGTCATTGATGTCGATGTTTTCCTGTCTGTCACGCATCCTGTGGTGATGCGTTCGTTATTATTATTTAAAACTCAAATGGTTATGTTTTTACCTGCGGTATTTTTTTATTGTGCATTTAACGCGGTCGGTCGCATGGCAGAAAACAACGGCAGCGATGCTACCTTTTCCTGCCTTCTGTGGCAAAAAATGGAGAGAAGGAAAGTGTGTCAGGGAATGATGGCGTGTGGGATGCGCGGTGCGTTAGACGGCGGAATTTCACCGCCCCGTCTATGTGATGGATATCCGGGGCGGGATGAAGAGCAAAAGATGACGAATTACACGCTGATATCCGCGCGCGTTGGCCCTTGAAAATGGATGGCGTTGATGTGACAGCTGCGCGGCTGGATGAGGACAAAACGCATCGCTTCCCATATGGAGCGAGCGTTCAGCAAGTGCTCACCCATTTTTTCTCCGCTAGCGGGATACTCATCAAAGCCGGTAACCTCAAAATCTGGCGGATAAAACCCTGTCACGCGAATATTCTCCTGTGCGACATGATGTGCCAGATTCTGGCTAAAACCGCTCATGCCGTGCTTGGCGGCGAAGAAGGCGGGGTGGGCGATAGAGTCGTTGAACTGCGGGATGCCGCAGACGGAAACCATCGCCAGAATATCGGCACTCTGTGAACGGCGTAAGCTCGGCAATAGCGCTTTGGTGAGCAGGATAGAGCCGGTCAGGCCGGAGTTGATGGTGCTGACGATATCCGTATCGGCATCTTCTTCTCCCAATGCGCCTTCCAGCCATTGCGCAGCGCTTAGCACGAGAATATCGACGGGCGTGCTGTCGTCCAGCAGCTGCGCAGAAAAATCCCTGACTGAGTCAGGATGGGCAATATCGCACTGATAAGCGCGAGCCGTGCCGCCCTCCCGATGAATGATGTCCACGCTGGCCTGTGCATCGGCCAGTTTGCGGGCGCAAAGATCGACCTTCACCCCTTCGCGAGCTAGCCAGACGGATACCGCTTGTCCAAAGTCGCGACCACCGCCAGTGACAATCGCGCGTTTACCTTTCAGCATCATGTTTTCCCTGATCACCGTATCTTCTTCCGTTCATACGCATCCGGCAATATGGCGGGATGCGGCATGACTGTGTTCGTTAGGTTTTCGGTGAGTCGGCCTGCGCGGCATCTTCTTCTGCCTGCCGTAAAATAGCTTTGGCAACCCACTGCGTGACATCCTGAATGCCGTCTTCTTCCAGGTTCCAGATATCTTTCAGCACCAGAAAAACTTCGGAACCATAAATGAGCGATAGGGCATAAATCACCCGCTGTTGCGCATCTGGCGTGATTTTTCCTTCCAGAGGTTCGGTGGCAATCTTGAGCAGGCGTTTACGATTGCCGCGTGTCAGCGTATCGGTATGAAGACGATTAGAACGGCGATCGGCCCACTGCTGGAGTGAAAGATGCAGGGCGGCACGTAGCGCACCTTCATGCTCCAGCATCCTTGGGTAAGCAAAATGCAGCAGTTCGGCAACGCGTTCGCTGGCGTCCGGCTGTGTCGGATGCCAAGCCAGAATCGGACCAAGGCTTTCGCCAACAACGGCTGAAACTAATGCGCTTTGCGTCGGAAAATAGCGGTATGCCGTCGCGCGTGAAAGCTGAGCCGCAGCGGCAATATCGGTAATGGAAGGAAATATGCCTTGATCGAACATATTCATGGCGGTATCAATCAATAAACGACGAGTTTTCGCCCGCGTTGATGTCAGTTTTTCATCCTGTTCAATCACATAGACCTCATTGAATTTTTCTGGCCGGAAGCTATCAGGCAGTACGGCGTTATAGCCTGAACTATAGCAAATTGAGTGATTCTTGTGCCACGTCAAGCTTTCTTACTGGTAGTGTGTTGCCATACATAACATTTTGAGACTTTTGTCTCATTTGGGTATTTAATGATTTGTCTTTCTGATACTCAAGTCTCAATATGGCGACAAATTAATCTTATTTGTTTTTGGCTTCTTATAATTATCATTTATATCAATCTGTTAATTGTTTCGCTAACGGTGGGAGGGATACCAAGTGGGAAGTGAAGTTGGCAGCGTTTATATTGCGAGTACAGCGGATACTAAAGGGAAAGAGCAGATTTATGTCCGCGATCTTATTGCCGCAACGGGCTTGAAAACGGTCACTGTCGATCTTTCAACACATTCGCGGATGTCGGATACAACAGATATCAGCGCAGAAACGGTGGCATCTTACCACCCGCAGGGTGCATCGGCGGTATTTTGCCATGACAGAGGACAGGCGATTAGCGCCATGGCCATTGCATTCGAGCACTTCATGCTGTCGCGCGATGATATTGCCGGAGTTCTCGGTCTTGGTGGTTCCGGTGGTACGGCGCTGATCACGCCCGCCATGCAGGCTCTACCGATTGGTATGCCCAAGCTGATGGTCTCGACGATGGCCTCCGGCGACATTTCCGGCTACATCGGTGCCAGCGATATCAGCATGATGTATTCCGTTACCGATGTGGCGGGTCTGAACCGTATTTCCCGTCAGGTTCTCGGCAACGCCGCACACCAAATCGCCGGAGCCGTGAAGTTTCATATTCAGGAACACCATGAAGATAAACCCGCGATTGGCCTGACCATGTTTGGTGTCACGACGCCCTGTATTCAGGAAGCCAGCAAATTGCTGGAAGCGGAGTTTGACTGTCTGGTCTTCCACGCGACGGGCAGCGGCGGCAAAGCGATGGAAAAGCTGGTGGACAGCCATTTGCTCACTGGCGTGCTCGATCTCACCACGACCGAAGTGTGTGATTTACTGTTTGATGGCGTGCTGGCCTGCGGGCCGGAACGGTTTGATGCGATTGCCAAAACGCAGGTGCCTTACGTGGCGTCCTGCGGTGCGTTGGACATGGTTAACTTTGGTGCTCCTGCTAGCGTGTCGGAGAAATACGCGCATCGTCTGTTCTATAACCACAACGCACAGGTCACTCTGATGCGTACCACGATAGACGAGAACATTGCGATGGCGCGCTGGATTGGAGAGAAACTTAACTGCTGTGAAGGCGAGGTTCGCTTCCTGATCCCGGAAGGCGGCTTCTCCGCGCTAGATGCGCCGGATCAGGCATTCTGGCACCCCGAAGCGCGTGACGCGTTTATCAGCACGTTGGAGAGCATTGTCCAGCAAACGGCAAGACGACAGATTATTCGTCTGCCTTTCCATATTAACGATCCTTTATTTGCCCACGCGGCTGTTGATGCGTTCCGGGCGTTAGTGAAGTAACAGGGAGAAAGCATGATGTCAGGCATAAATCGTCAGGAACTGCTGGCAAAATTCCGCGCAATGATCGCACGCCGTGAACCGATTATCGGTGGTGGTGCCGGAACGGGGCTTTCCGCAAAATGTGAAGAAGCGGGCGGCATCGACCTGATCGTGATCTACAACTCCGGGCGCTATCGCATGGCGGGGAGGGGGTCGCTGGCTGGCCTGTTGGCTTACGGCAACGCTAATGAGATCGTCGTGGATATGGCGAAAGAAGTGCTTCCTGTTGTGAAGCACACGCCAGTGTTGGCGGGAGTAAACGGTACCGATCCTTTCTGTCAGTTTGATAAGTTTCTGGATGACCTGAAAGCGCTAGGTTTCTCTGGCGTACAGAATTTCCCAACCGTCGGCCTGATTGACGGTAATTTCCGTGCCAATCTGGAAGAAACCGGTATGGGATATGCGCTGGAAGTAGACATGATTCGTCTGGCGCACGAAAAAGACATGCTGACCACGCCTTATGTGTTCAACGCAGAAGATGCGGTCGCGATGACGAAAGCGGGCGCGGATATTATTGTGCCGCACATGGGGTTAACGACTGGCGGTAACATTGGGGCAGAAACCGCGCTTAATCTGGCGGATTGTGTTCCATTGATTAACCACTGGGCGGATGCGGCGAAGGCCGTGCGTAAGGATGTGATTGTACTGTGTCACGGCGGACCGATTTCAACGCCGCAGGATGCACAGTTCATTATGGATCACTGCCCGCAGTGCGATGGTTTTTACGGTGCCAGCTCCATGGAGCGGTTGCCGACAGAAACAGCGTTAACAGCGACTACACAGCAATTCAAAAAAATTAAGCGTTAACAGACTTTTTTGGCTCTATATCCGCCGATGTCCTAACTCAGGAAGAAAAACGGGTAAATTTTGTGCCAATATCAGGGAATACGGCCAGCTTATGCTGGCCGTAGTTTTTTGTGCATTAAGAAGAGGTACTAAATAGCGTTTTAGGTCGCATAGGAAAGAAAGTCATTGTTATAAATACTGTTTTTCACAGTGCAGAAACTTCGGAGAAATAGGTATGACATGGCGTATCACAATAGGATTGCTCACGAACTTACTACTCAGCTTTGCTGTTATGGCAGATGCCGGTATTGGGTTTCAACAAATAACGTTGGCCGATGAGGCCAATCATCGGCCGTTGGACGTCGCCGTCTTTTATCCGACGTCGTCGTCACAACAGACGGCGATAATCGGTGAAAATGTTGTTTTTCCCGGTATCGCAGTGAGCAAAAACGCTGCGCCTGAATCCGGTGCACATCCTTTGATTGTGGTTTCACACGGTTATGGAGGGAACTGGCTTAATCAACTGTGGCTGGCGCAGGCGTTGGTTAAACAAGGCTATATTGTCGCCGCCCCCAATCATCCAGGAACCACCACTAAAGATATGCGGGCGGAGAACGCCCAGGAATTGTGGCAACGGCCTAATGACATCAGCCGCGTCATTACGGCATTACTTGCTACGCCAGAAAAGACGGGGCGAGTTGATGAGAGGCGGATTGCGGCTGTGGGCCACTCGTTAGGAGGATGGACGGTGCTTGAGCTTGCGGGTGGACGTTTCAGCACGGATCAATTTGAGCGGGACTGTCTAACGCATGTCGGGCTGGCGTCCTGCAAGGCCTATGAAAAGATGCAGATCGCAAAAAGTGCCTCATCGCGTGCGCAGCTTGATAAGTCATTAGCGGATCCGCGCATCAGCGCAGTGGTATCGCTGGATATGGGACTGGCGCGAGGGTTTACCGCAGAGAGTCTGGCAGCAATAAACATTCCGGTATTGATCTTCGCGGCAGGGTATCCGAGTGAGGAACTGCCTGCCGACTTGGAATCTCACGATTTGGCGCGGAAGCTGTCACCTGCGCATTCAGCCTATAAGGAAATTGCTGACGCAACGCACTTTAGCTTTATGCAGCTTTGTAAACCGGGTGCCGTTGAGATCATCAATGCTGAGAACCCAGGGGATGGCATGATTTGTCTCGACGGTGGTGAACGTTCGCGTGAGCAGATTCATCAGGAAGTGGCAAAGGATATCAGCGATTTTCTTCAGGCGGCGTGGCGGAAGCCGTAGCCTGCTTCCGAAGTGGGTACTGACTACGCCAGACGCTGGGGCTCATGCCCGTTAGCCGCAAAAACTCGCGGTTGAAGTTTGATTTAGTCTGAAACCCGCTCTCCAGCATGATATCCGTGATGCGTGCATCTGTTTGGCTGAGGAGGCGCTTAGCCTCCTCGATTCGATATTCGTTGATCACCTGCGAGAAATTACGGCCGTGAACGCGGTTGATGGTTTCGGACAGGCGTCTGAGTGGGATTCCCATGCGTCTGCTCAGGCGCTGAAGCGTCATGCTCGGATCGGTATACAACGCATGAGTACGAATGAAATCATCTAACGTTTTTGCTAGTTGGTGTTCATCATCGGTTGCGGGTGGCGCTTCCGGCTTTTGGTCATGTGTAACGATAAGCTCAGTCTGCGAGCGTGCAGAATGCGTGACGATAAGCATGGCCAGGATCGCCAACATGACAATGTGGAATACGGTAATGATGGTTGCCGCGTGGCTACCGTTGTTGAAGGCGATATCCAGTGCAATCACTAGATCGATAGCGCCGGAGATAAGGACATACGATCCTGCGATAAACGGTGCGCTCTTCCACATGGAGGAGGACGTTCGAGGATGGCGAGCGGTGTATACCAGCGAGACGCCATAACCGAAGTAAACACTCACCAGCGTGATATCGATGAGCGGAATAGTCGTTCTACTTTGGATTACGCCTGCACCAAGGGTGAATAAAGGCGGTAACAGATGAAGGAAGGTCGCTTGCTGTCTGCGGGGTAAGGCATCTGGCGCGTTCTTGCTGTAGGGGAAAAGGCAAAGCCATAGCAGCGACGGAATTGACGCGGCAATCGCGGGCTGGATGAACGCAGGGAAAGCCATATTGCTGCCCCAGCGCAACGCCACCAATGTCAGGGCAATACAGCTCACCCCGATGAATATCGCCTCTACTTTGCTATTACGTCTTTTTGTTTTGTTGTTATGAATATCTATGTTGTTTTGAATATGCAGAAACTGGATGCGAAAAAACAAAATAACCAGCAAAAGTGCGGTAATAAACGGTAAGGGAATCGTAGTCATATTGTTCGTCTGGTGAAGCCGCGCTGCCGGAGTCAAATCGGTAGCGCGGCGTTCTGTGGCTGACGCGGATTAGCGGCGATAATTTTTCTGCGCCGTGTTCACTTTGTTCAGGTAGCGACGTGATTCGCCAGAAGGGTGTTTCGTCGTCAGCGTTTGGTAGACATCGCCCGGTGACATGTTATTGATAATGCCTACGGCGCGATCCCGATCGCTGGAGAAGACGCGCAACACGCTGCCTGCGCCACCGTTATACGCGGTGATGACGGCGTAGCGTTTCGACGTTGGGTTCTCAATACCTGCCAGATAGCTGTTCTTCAGAATCGACAGATAGGCCGTCCCAGCATCGATATTTTGTTCTGGGTCGAACAGATAGCTGCGGCTCGGCTGCCCCCATTTCCCTTTCATTTTGAAGACATCACGTCCTGCGCTGTGCTGCACGACCTGCATCAGACCTAGCGCATCGGAACGGCTGACGGCGTAAGGGTTGAAGCTGGATTCTGTCTGCATAATCGCCAGAATCAGCGACTCTTCAATGCCATAACGCTCAGAGGCTTTACGCACTAGCGGCAGGTATTTGTGCGCACGTTTGTCCAGATGGTTAGGGACGAGCTGGATCGTGACCGACCAGATAACATGCAGGCCGGAGGTGCGTTTTTGCAGACGATTTTGGAGCAGGTAATCCGCGAAGCTGGCGGCACGGCCTTCCCAGCGGATCGCTTGTCCCGTGTTATCCAACACCTGTCCATACAGCAGCGGTTCGCGGCTGATTTGAATATCGTTAGCGTCGGAATACAGGTCGGTGTTACTGGCGTCATCACCCATCAATAGGGTCGTGATAATCGCCTGACGCAGGCTGGCGACGGAGTTGGTCGCCGAAAGGGTTTCGATAGTGATCGAACCGGCATCAAAGTTGATGTGGCTACGCGTCTGATATTGATCGGTATATTTGACGTAGTCTTTCGGACCGGCGATCAGAACTTCATTCATCCCCCAGATATTTTCGATGTTGTTGGCAAATTGCCCCATCAAAATATCGAAGGCGTTGGTATCCTTGAGAAACTCTTCGTTGTCGGTATTTCCTTTGTTTCCCGAACAGGAAACCAACAATGGTGCAATCACCAGCAGAGCTAACATTTTCTTCATATAACAAGCCGTGTCGGAATAGGGACGTAAGCGGGCCCGAAAGCCCGCAATCTCAATGGCTCGGAGGCGTATAGCCTTCGATGTGAACGTCCTTCCCTTCAAACAGGAACTTGATCATTTCCTGTTCCAGCAGCTTACGGTCGTCAACATTCATCATGCTGAGTTTTTTCTCGTTGATCAGCATTGTTTGCTTGGTTTGCCACTGCGCCCAGGCTTCTTTAGAAATTTCGTTATAGATGCGCTTGCCCAGATCGCCGGGGTAGAGCTGGAAGTCCTGCCCTTCAGCGTCGCGTTGTAAAACGGTACAAAAAATCGTTCTGCTCATGCTTCTTCCTCATCAATTGCGCAGGCATTCAAAAGTGTTGACTGTGGGTGAGCCAGTTCCCTCAGCAAGCGTTCTACCGGGGTGGCCAGTCCGACAGACGGCGGCTGCGCTAAGTTATACCAGAGACCTGCACCGTCATCCATGCAGGACCTGTTTTGTGAGCTATCGGTCTGCGATACGTTCAACCAGAGTGGAACGATATCCAGATGAAAATGGCTAAATGTGTGGCGGAACGCGACAAGCTGTTGCAATCCATCAGGATTCAGACCACGTTGTTGCATCCAGAGTTCCAATTCCTGACGTTCGCTAAACTGTGGGAAGCAAAATAATCCGCCCCATAGGCCCACTGCAGGGCGCTGTTGCAGCCAAACCTGAGAGCCTTGTTGCATCAGCAGGAACCAGCCGGTTTTTTCCGGTAGCGTCTGTTTCGGTTTCTTACCGGGGTATTGTGCCCAGCTGTGGTTAGCGTAAGCGACGCATCCCGTGCTCAGCGGGCACAGCTCGCACTTGGGGCGGCTGCGGGTGCAAACCATCGCGCCGAGATCCATCATCGCCTGATTAAACTGGCTGACACCTTCGGCGGGTGTGACATCCTCACTCCGTGCCCACAGCTTCTTTTCAACCTCTTTCTTGCCCGGCCAGCCGTCAACGGCGTAGCAGCGTGCCAGCACGCGCTTCACGTTGCCATCGAGAATGGGGTAATGCTGACCGAGAGAGAGTGATAACACAGCTCCAGCGGTGGAACGACCAACGCCCGGTAATGCAGCCACTTCATCAAAGGTGGCTGGGAATTTGCCGCCGTGGCGTGAAACGATGGTCTGTGCCGCTTTGTGTAGATTACGCGCACGGGCGTAATAGCCCAGCCCGGTCCATAAGTGGAGCACTTCATCCAGCGGCGCTGCCGCTAGTGCGTTAACGTTGGGAAAGCGTTCCATAAAGCGTTGGAAATAGGGGATAACCGTGGTGACCTGCGTTTGTTGCAACATCACTTCGGATAGCCATACTTTATAGGGAGTTTTCTCAAGCTGCCACGGCAGGGTTTTGCGGCCATAGCGTTGATACCAGTCCAGCACCTGATGGGCGAACTGTTGCGCTTGCATCATAAAATGGAGTCACTATCCGACAAATAAAAAGTTTGATAGCGATTCCAGCACAGAGTGAATGTGCTGTAAACCGGAACTTTCCGAGGCTGTGGGCTTGCTAAACCACGGTATCCTTGCATAATGCGCGTTTCCTTAACGAAATCGGACAGCAAGTAAGCACTCTTTATGATTAACAACGTCATTTCACCGGAATTTGATGAAAATGGGCGCCCGATGCGTCGTATCCGCAGTTTTGTCCGCCGCCAAGGGCGTTTGACCAACGGGCAACAGCTGGCGCTGGATAACTACTGGCCGGTGATGGGCTTGGAATATCAGACCGAGCAGGTAGATTTTAACGCGCTATTTGGGCGTGACGCTCCCGTGGTGCTGGAGATTGGTTTTGGGATGGGCGCATCGCTGGTGACGATGGCGGCACAGCATCCCGAGCAGAATTTCCTCGGTATTGAAGTTCACTTGCCGGGCATAGGGGCGTGTCTCGCTTCCGCACAGGATGCGGAAATCAGTAACCTGCGCGTGATGTGTCACGATGCGATCGAAGTTCTGGTTAAGATGATCCCTGATGGTTCATTGTCCATGGTCCAGCTCTTCTTCCCAGATCCGTGGCACAAAGCTCGCCATAATAAACGCCGTATCGTGCAGGTGCCATTCGTCGAACTGGTGCAGAGTAAATTGAAAGTTGGCGGTGTGTTCCATATGGCAACAGATTGGGAACCTTATGCGCAACACATGCTCGAAGTGATGACGTCTGTCGCCGGGTACCGTAATCTTTCCGATAATAATGAGTACGTTGTGCGGCCGGAATCCCGTCCGCTGACGAAATTTGAAGCACGCGGCCAGCGTTTGGGGCATGGCGTGTGGGATCTGATGTTTGAGAGGATAAAATAAAATGGCACAAGCTCGTAGCCGTCGTTTGCGTAAAAAACTTCACATTGATGAGTTTCAGGAATTAGGTTTTTCGGTCAGCTTCCGCTTCCCAGAAGGCACTGATGTGGAAGACATCGATAAGCTGATGGATAAGTTCGTCGACGATGTCATTGAACCAAAAGGGCTGGCATTTGAAGGCAGCGGTTATTTGCTCTGGGAAGGACTGGTCTGTCTGCAAAAAATTGGTCACTGCACCGACGAGCATCGCCAACTGGTTAGCCGCTGGTTGGAAGAGCAGAAACTGACAGACGTGAAAGTCAGCAATCTGTTCGATATCTGGTGGGATCTGCCAGAACACCTGCTGTAATCCTTGGTCTTATCAAGGAATGCCTGAGCTGATTCTGGCTCAGGCGTTATCTGCCTCATCAAAGGGCGCATTGCCGCTTTCTCGCCACTGTCGTTGTTTTCTTCAGGAGAAAATATGTCGCGTAAAATGACCTTGGGTTTATTGATGTTGCTGTCCTGGCAAGCCCAGGCGGCTTACCAGTGCAACGTGAACCCGCAGGACGACATTATTATCAGTCCGCAGCACGTACAGGTTGTGGGTGCCAGCGGCAATTTACAGCTTTCTCCACAGGGCGATATTGTCCGTAACGGAACGCCATTGACCCTGAACGCCGAACAGCGCCAAAAATCCAAAGCCTATCAGACGGATTTACGCCAACAACTGCCGTGGATCGACCAGGGAGCGCAGCAGCATCTGGAAAAAGCGCGAGTCGCACTGGATAAAGTGATTGTGCAGGAGCTTGGCAGCGACAGTAATGTGCGCAATCGTCTGACTACGCTGGATAAACAGCTCAAACAGCAGATGAACCGTATTATCGAACACCGCAGTGATGGCCTGACGTTCCACCATCAGGCGATCAAGCAGGTTGAGCAAGATGGCAAGCAGATCGTGCAGCAAAGCATGGGCGGCGTCTTGCAGGACAGCCTGAACGAAATGGGCGTAAAACAGATGTCCAGTGGCGGCAATCCGCTACAGGCGATGATGGGTAACCTCGGCGGTTTGCAGAAAGCGATTCAGGCCGAGTGGAATAATCAGGAACTGGAGTTCCAGCGTTTCGGCAATGACGTATGTAGCCGCGTTACGTCGTTAGAAGACCAGCGCAAGAGCCTATTGCAGTCGCTGAAGTAAGCGCGCAGTAGATCTACATATATTGCTGTGCATCTACAAACATTAAAAAACCGGGCGATGCCCGGTTTTTGCGTTTACGGTGCTGGGAACGTGAAGCGGCGGTGGATGGCTTCTAGTTCATCGAGAATCTCGCCGTCCAGCGTCAGGTTCTGGCTATCCAGGTTGATTTGCAACTGTTCCAGCGTGGTTGCGCCCAGCAACGTACTGGCAACGAACGGCTGCTGACGAACAAACGCCAATGCCATCTGTGCTGGATTCAGACCGTGCTTTTGCGCCAGTGCGACATATTCGGCAACGGCTGCCTGAGCCTGCGGGCCGGTATAGCGGGTGAAGCGGCTAAATAGCGTGTTGCGGGCATCTGCGGGTTTCGCGCCATTGAGGTATTTACCCGTCAGCGTACCGAACGCCAGTGATGAATAGGCGAGCAGTTCCACACCTTCATGCTGGCTAATTTCCGCTAAGCCAACTTCAAAACTGCGGTTCAGCAGGCTGTAGGGGTTCTGAATCGAGACGATGCGCGGCAGATCGTGTTTTTCCGCCAGATGCAGATAGCGCATCACGCCCCACGGCGTTTCGTTGGAGACACCGACATAGCGAATTTTACCGGCACGCACCTGCTCATTCAGCGCTTCCAACGTTTCCAGCAGCGTCACTACCGATTTGTCGTCGGTATATTGCGGTTTGTCATCAGTATATTGATAGTTCAGCTTGCCAAAGCAATTGGTCTGGCGCTGTGGCCAATGCAACTGGTAGAGATCGATATAGTCAGTGTTCAGGCGTTGCAGGCTGGCATCCAGTGCTGCACGGATGTTTTTCCTGTCTAATGCTTGTTGCGGACGAATGCTGTGATCGTTTCCGCGCACAGGGCCGGAGACTTTGCTCGCCACGATCAATTTTTCACGTCCGCCACGGGATTTCAGCCAGGAGCCGATATAGCTTTCGGTTAATCCCTGTGTTTCTGGGCGAGGAGGAACGGCGTACATTTCTGCTGTGTCAATCAGGTTAACACCTGCGGCAATGGTTTGATCTAACTGAGCATGAGCGTCTGCTTCGCTGTTCTGTTCGCCAAAGGTCATCGTACCAAGACCCAGCACGCTCACTTCTAAAGAACTATGGGGAATACGGTGATATTGCATTGCCAGCTTCCTTATGTCTGAAAATAGCAGGCGCATTTCCCATCATCTCCGCATGATTTGCTGCGATTCCAATGAGTTTGGGAAGACACACCTGAATTCGACTATAACGAAGCAGTGACGAGTGGGGAAGTCTCTTCTGTTATCCCTTTCGGATTATTCTTGATAGTACTACCCGATGTGAGGTGATCGTTTCGGGCTGGCTGCGATCTCAACGCTGCACGATCTGGGAGACTTGGTCGCTGTTGATTTGTTTCTGGTTACCTTGCTCATCGGTATAGCTAAGTAAGCCAGTATCTTTATCTAACACAGGTTTCCCCTGTGTCAGGAGCATTTGCCCCTCTTTTGTCGCCATCACATAGTTACTGGAACAACCCACAAGGGTGAATAATAACGCCAGTGTTACCGCCATTTTCATCCGTTTTTTCATCATATCAACCTGTTAATAAATGCAAAATCTAAAGTGAGTCTAGCAAATGGTCGCGGGGGATAACGTAGGAATAATGGAAAAAATGCGTATAGAGGGAATTAATGTTGTGTAATCAGGCGGCAGGTTGCCGCCTGATGATGACGTCTTTATCAATAAAGCGCGTTATGCGGCGATTAGTGCGCCGTTTTTTCTTTCTTACTACGTAACAGGTTCAATGCCTCGACTGACATCGAGAAGAACATGGCGAAGTAGATATAGCCTTTTGGTACGTGAACGTCGAAGCTTTCCAAAATCAGTGTGAACCCGACAAGGATCAGGAATGATAAGGCCAGCATTTTGACGGACGGATGGCGTTCAACAAACTCGCCGATAGGGCGTGCGGAGAACATCATCACGAGAACGGCGATAATCACGGCGGCCATCATAATAAACAGATGGTCAGACAGGCCGACGGCAGTGATCACCGAATCCAGGCTGAAGATAATATCCAACATCATGATCTGCACGATCGCACCAAAGAAAGAGTATGTCTTGGAGGTATGATCTTCTGAACCGCCTTCGACCGTTTCGTGAATTTCCATGCTGGACTTCCAGATCAGGAAAAGCCCTCCGAAGAACAGAATCAGATCGCGAGTGGAAATTTCATTGCCTGCTACGGTAAACAGCGGGTCGGTCAGACGCATTACCCAAGCGATAGACGCGAGTAGCCCCAGACGCATAAACATCGCACCCATCAGACCGATACGGCGAGCTTTGTTTTGCTGGGCTTTAGGTAATTTGGCGACAACGAGGGACAGGAAAATAATGTTATCGATCCCAAGAACGATTTCCAGAATAGTCAGCGTTCCCAATGCCAACCATGCGTTCGGATCAACAATCCAATCAAACATTATATCAATACACCTTAAACGAAACGTAAACGATATTATACTCTGCCAGCTCGGTGCGTAGGCAAGTGAAAGTGTGATGTCGTGAAAAGATACTCGTCATACTTCAAGTTGCATGTGCGCTGGTGTCCCTTTTTGCTCTGGGTCGGCATCAGGCGTTTCCCTGAGTCGTATTCCTTTGTCGCACGATATGCGGCATATGGCATATCGTGGGGTCTATAAGGCTAGTGTACGATGAAGCGCCATGCTGATGAAGTAGGACGCTAATAGAACATAGCGCTAATGAAATTTAATGCTAATGAAATTCAGTTGCTGAGCTGCATGAAGTGGCGGGCCAGTAGCGGCGCGGTAAAGGTTTTTTTCAGGTAGAATCCGCGCGGTAAGGTGAGAATCGGTTGACCAAATTCGCCAATGGCCTCTGTTAATGCTCGACTGTTTGCCGCTTTGGGGCGTAATTGCAGTACTTCGCCATGTCGGGCGGTGATGCTTTCTACCCGGCCAAGCACAATCAGGTCCATCAACTCTTCCCAGTCACAGCGTAGCTGTTCCTCTTCTTCTTCGTTTGGACTCCAGATCAGCGGCGTGCCAATACGTCGTTCTCCCAGCGGAATGTGACGAGAACCTTCCACCGGAATCCACAGTACCCGAGCGAGCTTGTGTCGTACGTGGCTGCTTTCCCACGTTACGCCGCTATTACCTGTTAACGGAGCGACGCAGACGAAGGTGGTTTCAAGCGGTTTACCCTGTTCATCAATAGGGATGGTTTTTAGCTCGATACCAATTTCAGGGAAATCCTGCTCGGGTTTGCTGCCTGCGCTCGCACCTAGAAAACGTTCCAGCAAGATGCCAATCCAGCCTTTATCGCGTTTCAGGTTAGCGGGAAGAGGTAGGAGAGCGATGTTTGCTAATTCTGCAAGATTATAGCCTGCGAGGGACTGTGCACGTTGCAGCAAGGCTTGTTCATTTTGCGGTGCAGCCGTGTGAACCGAGGGTGAATTCATAGCATATCGCCCGATATTTTTTCGCTCAAAAAAAACACAACAAATGGAAAATACAAATGTACAACCTGTAAGGTTGTGGAGAGAAACAATAATAGCATGATTCGTAGCGTTTTTTTTCAGTGTGATGGCGATCACTGAACGCAGTTTTACAAACTGTGCACGTATAGCCACCGACAATGAACAGGATCTTACACTAGGTTATCCACAGATTTCTTGGATAACCCACGTAAACATGGATTACTGGTTCCATTTACAGCCTTGACTCGCAGCATTTTTGCTGTGTTTGCCTATTTATTGCCTGAGTTTGAAACATTCCCTGTGGATAAAATCGGCATAGTGCGATCTTTCGCCAATATTGCATTGTATGCCATTTGAACAAAAATAAAGGGGTAGTCATTTCAATTAAAAAGGTTTGTAATTTTATGAATAAAAAGAATTATTTTTTAATTGTTAGTGGTTTTTTTTCTTTGTGGAAAATGAGTTTTACTCACTTCTTCATGGGTTCTGCACAAAGATGTCCACAGAAAAAGTGAATAAACTGCGGGTTACAGCCTTTACATGTTTATAACTTCGATCTTATCTGTGGGTTATCTTACTTTTATTAGTATCACATGCTTTCTAAGCAGTGGTTTACCGCCTGACGGGAGTGTGAAACAATCAGGTCATCTTTGCATTGATGTTTATTGAGGTAGTCCGGTGATCGATGATGATGGCTACCGCCCAAACGTTGGTATTGTAATTTGTAATCGGCAGGGGCAGGTGATGTGGGCCCGGCGCTATGGTCAGCACTCATGGCAATTTCCACAGGGGGGAATTAACCCCGGTGAAAGTCCCGAGCAAGCGATGTTCCGCGAACTGTTTGAAGAAGTCGGGTTAAGAAAAAAGGATGTGCGCGTGTTGGCATCTACCCGTAACTGGTTACGCTATAAATTACCAAAGCGTTTGGTGCGTTGGGATACAAAACCGGTCTGTATCGGCCAAAAGCAGAAATGGTTTTTGCTACAGTTGATGTGTAATGAGTCGGATATCAATATGCAGAGCAGCGGCACGCCGGAATTTGATGGCTGGCGCTGGGTGAGTTACTGGTATCCGGTACGTCAGGTCGTCTCTTTTAAGCGAGATGTTTATCGTCGCGTGATGAAGGAATTTATCAGCCCGGTGATACTGCTTCAGGAGAGTGTTGCGGCTCGGGTGGCGACTCCATCCGGTCCCCGGCGAAAAAGAGGGTAATTCAGGCACATTATGCTCACGCGCTTGCGAGAAATTGTCGAAAATGTTGCGGCAACGGCCCGCCTTAGTGATGCGCTGGACATTCTGGTCAATGAGACCTGTCAGGCTATGGACACGGAAGTCTGTTCCATTTATCTGGCCGATCACGATCGTCAATGCTACTACCTGATGGCGACGCGCGGGTTGAAAAAGCCGCGTGGTCGCTCGGTTACGCTGGCATTTGGGCAAGGCATCGTCGGGCTGGTCGGGCAACGTGCTGAACCCATCAATCTGGCCGACGCTCGCACACATCCTAGCTTCAAATATATCCCCGCGGTCAAAGAGCAACATTTCCGTTCTTTTCTCGGTGTTCCCATTATTTACCGTCGCCACCTGCTGGGTGTGTTGGTTGTTCAGCAGCGTGAACATCGTCAGTTTGATAAAAACGAAGAATCGTTCATGGTGACGCTGGCCACGCAGATGGCCGCTATTCTTTCTCTTTCGCAGATAAAAACGCTCTTCGGTCAATACCGCCAAACGCGCGTTAAGGCGTTGGTCGCTGCACCCGGCGTGGCGATTGCCCCCGGCTGGCAGGATTGTACCCAACCTTCTCTGGAACAGGTTTTCCCCGCATCCAGTTTGGACAGCGAACGCGAGCGCTCCCGTTTAACGCAGGCATTAGAAGAGGCGACGGCGGAATTCCGTCGCTTCAGCAAACGCTTCAACGCTAGCGCGCAGAAAGAGAGCGCGGCGATTTTCGATTTGTATTCGCACTTGCTGAATGATGCGCGTCTCAAACGTGAACTGTTTCAGGAAGTGGATGCGGGTAATGCCGCCGAGTGGGCTGTCAAACTGGTGATTGAACGTTTTGCAGCGCAGTTTACCAATTTGCAGGACACCTATTTACGCGAGCGCGCTGGCGATCTGCGTGCGTTAGGGCAACGCCTGCTCTTTCATCTCGACGATAACGCGCAAATCATGGGGCAATGGCCTGAGCGCTTTATCCTCGTTGCGGATGAATTAACGGCCACGCTGCTCGCGGAACTGCCGCCGGAGCGGCTGGCGGGCGTCGTTGTCTATGACGGTGCTGCCAATTCGCATGCGGCGATTCTGGTTCGTGCCATGGGCATTCCTACGCTGGTTGGCGCGGACATTCAGCCCGAGCTGCTGCATCAGCGACAGCTGATCATTGACGGCTATCGCGGTGAGTTGCTGGTCGATCCCGAACCGGTGCTGGTGCAGGAATACCAGCGTCTACTTACGGAAGAAAACGAGCTGACTCGTCTGGCCGAAGGCGAGATGGAGCAGCCCGCCGTGCTGAAAAGCGGTGAACGTATTCAGGTCATGCTGAATGCGGGGTTAAGCGCTGAGCATGAGAAACGCTTTATCAATCAGGTCGATGGTGTTGGGCTGTATCGCACGGAAATCCCTTTTATGCTGCAAAGTGGGTTTCCGTCCGAAGATGAGCAGATGGCACAATACCAAAGCATGTTGGATCTTTATCCTACGCGCCCTGTGATGCTGCGTACGCTGGATATTGGTGCGGACAAGCCGCTGCCTTATCTGCCTATTAGCGAGGAGAATCCATGTCTCGGCTGGCGCGGGATTCGTATTACGCTCGATCAGCCTGAAATCTTTCTGATTCAGGTGCGTGCCATGCTGCGTGCGAATGCGCATATCGGTAATCTCAATATTCTATTGCCAATGATCAGCAGTCTGGATGAAATCAGTGAGGCACGTCGCCTGATCGATCAGGCCGCAAGCGAGGTTGAGGAATTACTGGGCTTCCCACAGCCCAAGCCGCGGATTGGGATCATGATCGAAGTGCCATCGATGCTGTTTCTGCTCCCTCATCTGGCTTCCCGTATCGATTTTGTTTCGGTTGGTACCAACGATCTGACGCAGTATCTGCTGGCTGTGGATCGTAACAACGCCCACGTAGCATCACTCTATGACAGCCTTCATCCTTCGATGTTACAAGCGCTGAATATGATTGCTGTCGAGTGCGAACGACATAATATTCCGCTTTCCGTGTGCGGTGAAATGGCAGGGGAAGCGCTTGGCGCACTCCTGTTGACCGGGCTGGGTTATCGCTCTCTCAGCATGAATGGGCGCAGCGTTGCGCGAATTAAATATTTGCTGCGCCAAATTACGCTGGCTGAGTCACAGGCGCTGGTGAAGCAATTGCTGAATGCACAGAGTGCGACGGAAGTCCGACAGTGGGCGGCGATCTTCATGGAAGAGCGTGGGCTGGGCGGTTTGATTCGCGGCGGGCGCTAATGCGTAACTCAGGTAAGTGATTCTGGTGAGTGACAAATCTGCCGAAGGTAGATTTAAACGCTGCTTGCAGCGGCTCCAACGGGGCGAGGCACACGCCGGTGTGCTGAGTAGCGCAGCCAACGCGCATGCAACTTGAAGTATGACGAGTATAAATGTTTTACAGAACTTTTCCCCACAGCGAGCAATGAGCACGGGCGCGTATGCTATGATTCGCCACCGCGGTTTGCAGGAACGGATTCATTCTCCTGCCTTTTGCCTATCAATGACGATCCCGAAAGCAGGGATAACACAATAAAATATGTGGTGAATGATGACGACAAGCTATCTGGCGTTTCCTCAGTTTGATCCAGTGATTTTCTCAATTGGCCCGTTGGCGCTGCACTGGTATGGGCTGATGTATCTGGTGGGTTTTGTATTTGCCATGTGGTTGGCGGTGCGTCGGGCGAATAAACCGGGTAGCGGTTGGACCAAGGATGAAGTCGAAAACCTGCTGTATATGGGGTTCCTTGGGGTCTTCGTCGGTGGGCGTCTGGGCTATGTCCTGTTTTATGCCTTCCCGTCATTTCTTGAAAATCCGCTCTATCTTTTCAAAGTCTGGGATGGCGGTATGTCGTTCCACGGCGGCTTAATGGGCGTTATCTGCGTCATGCTGTGGTTTGCTCATCGAACCAAACGCCATTTCTTCCAGGTTGCGGATTTTATTGCGCCTCTGATTCCTTTTGGACTCGGTGCTGGCCGCTTGGGCAACTTTATCAACGGCGAACTGTGGGGGCGTGTCACGACAGATATCCCATGGGCCATGCTGTTTCCTGGCTCGCGTAGCGAAGATATGATGCTGGCCGTCAGCAATCCGCAATGGCAGACGATTTTCAATCAGTTCGGTATGCTGCCGCGTCATCCTTCCCAGCTGTATCAAATGATGCTGGAAGGCGTAGCACTGTTTATCATTCTGAACCTCTTTATTCGTAAATCTCGGCCAATGGGCAGCGTGTCGGGGCTTTTCCTTATCTGCTACGGCATGTTCAGGATTATTACCGAATTCTTCCGCCAGCCGGATGCGCAGTTGGGTCTATTTGGCGACCTTTTCAGCATGGGGCAAATCCTGTCGTTGCCAATGGTGATCGCCGGTATTCTGATGATGGTTTGGGCGTATCGCCGTCAGCCTGCACAGCAATAATCCGCTGTCCTTCTTTAATATTTGTGGTGAGGTAGTATGAAACAGTATCTGGATCTGATGAAAAAAGTGCTTGAAGAAGGCACGCCGAAGGCCGACCGTACCGGTACGGGCACGCGTTCCATTTTCGGCCATCAGATGCGTTTCAACTTGCAGGACGGGTTTCCGCTGGTTACCACCAAAAAATGCCACCTGCGTTCGATTATCCATGAACTGCTTTGGTTCCTGAACGGCGATACCAATGTTGCTTATCTGAATGAAAACAAAGTCAGTATTTGGGACGAATGGGCAGATGAGAACGGTGATTTGGGGCCGGTTTACGGTAAACAGTGGCGTTCGTGGGGAGCTGCAGACGGTCGTCAGATCGACCAGTTGAAGAATGTCCTGACCCAGTTGAGACAGGATCCTGATTCTCGCCGTATTATCGTGTCTGCTTGGAACGTGGGCGAGCTGGACAAAATGGCGCTGGCACCGTGCCACGCGTTTTTCCAGTTCTACGTGGCGGATGGCAAACTCTCTTGCCAGCTTTATCAGCGTTCATGCGATATCTTCCTCGGCCTACCGTTCAACATCGCCAGCTATGCGCTTCTAGTGCATATGGTGGCGCAGCAGTGCGATCTGGACGTCGGTGATTTCGTCTGGACCGGCGGTGACACGCATCTGTACAACAACCATATGGAACAGACGCATTTACAGTTGAGCCGTGAACCGCGCGCGCTGCCTAAATTGGTGATTAAGCGCCGCCCGGATACGCTATTCGACTATCGCTTCGAAGATTTTGAAATCGAGGGATACGATCCGCATCCCGCCATCAAAGCGCCAGTGGCAATATAAAGCCTTTCACTGTTTCTTAGGGCCGCGTAATGCGGCCTTTTTTGTTTCCTCGTTTTCCCATCTCCCCGCATATTTTCCCTGTTGTTACATCGTTGCAGTAAAACATTGCGAACCGCCGCGTATAGCGCTGTTAACACGCTGTTTTTGCGGATAGCACTCACTATCCTGATGCCATGAAAACAGGGAATCGACAACAGCGGGGATTTACCTTGCTTGAATTATTGGTGGTGCTGACGATCGTGGCGCTGATGGCTGGCGGCGGCCTACATGGCTGGATTCAATATCAGCAGGCCATCCGTCTGGAACAGAGTGCGCAGCAACTGCTCGACTTTTTGAGTCGGGTTCAGGCCAATGCCTACTGGCATAACGAAACCCGGACGGCGAAGCTGATACTACAGGGGGCGCTGTGGTGCATGGTGGCTGGGCAGAATGAAAAACAGGCAGAGGAAGCATGTCGTGAGAACCACCCGCGACAGTTTGTTCGCCGCACACAGGATGTCGTGTTGGCAAAGTCTACCAGTAATGTTTTCACGTTCTTTGGCTTACGTAACGCCGCACAGGCTGGGCACATCTCGTTGTCGAACTCTGCGGGGCAACTGCGTCTGGTTATCTCGGTGAGGGGGCGCATTCGTCTGTGCAGTGAGTCGCAAGCTGTCTTGGCGATTCCGCTATGTTGAGGCAGAAAATGTTGAGACAGAACGTGTTAAGACAAACGGGGTTTAGGTGTGAACAACGTGGCTTCACACTGCCGGAAATCCTGTTGGCGTTGAGTTTAGGTAGCCTGATTATGCTGTCGGCAGCGCAGTTGTACCCTCTGTTACGCAGCCAAAGTCAGGACAGTGCGCAGCTTTTCCGACTGGAACAGCTATTCAGTCAGGTAGCGATGGGGATTGAGAAAGATATCCGTCGGGCGGGGTTTTGTGCGGGAACGTGTCAGGGAAAGGCGATCAGTATGGGGAATTATCCGGGAGAAGCGGAAAACAGCTGCCTGAATGTCTCTTACGATCTGAACCGGAATGGCGTGTGGGATGGTGGAGAGCAGCAGGATGCCGAGTCTTTCGGCTATCGTCTGCGCGGCAGGTCGTTGGAAATTCAAAGCGGGGCGCATAACTGTCAGGGTGACAGATGGGAAAAATTGTTTGATCCGCAGGAGGTGGTGCTCACGGCGTTCCGGTTACAGCGTTTGTCTACGCAGAATGATGTGGCGTTGTACGAACTGCAACTGGCTGGCTATTGGGCCAAACGCCCCGCCGTTCGGCAGCATACCTCTCGCATTATTCTCGGTCGTAACCAATGATAAAAGGAAAGCAAGAAGGGAGTGGAACGCTGGCTATGGTGCTGCTTATCGCTATTATCGGCCTGCTGTTAATGTCAGGTTTGCAACGCCAGCTTGATGCTGCCATTCAGATGGGAAGCGATGAACGGCACTATCTGCGAGCCTTCAATCAGGCATTGTCCTCGCTGAACTGGGGAGTAGGGCAGCGCTGGGGCGCGCTAACGGAAAACTGGCAGTGTCAGCAGTTGTCGGCAGATCCGTTGGTGGTGTGCCTGCGTGCGGCCTCGGATGGGGGGCAAGGGTTACTGCGTGGTGACGGCGCGATCCCTGCTTCGCCGCGACCATTGAGGCTGTACCAGCGTGTGTCATTTTCGGCACTGTCGTCGGGCCAAATTACTATTCAACCATTAGGTAATGGTTGGTTAGACTTTTGCCCAGATAAAGATGTTGCGCACTGTGATGCAACGGAGTAACGCAGTGAACAACAGATTCGTGAGTTATCAATCGGGTTTCAGCCTGCCGGAGACGCTGGTGGCAGCGTTGTTGTTTGCCGTATCGCTGATGGGGTTACTGCAATATCACCAGATCTTGCAACAGTCATTTCAGCACCAGTTGCAACAGCGCCAGGCCTGGCGGTTGGCTATACAACAGCTTGAAGCCTATGAAGCGGGTGTGCCGTATCATCCGTTCAACCTTGATGATTCGGCGTCTTCTTCAGGTAAAAACTGGCAGTTTAGCCTGTTAGAACAGCAACAGAGCGGAGAATGCCGTCAGGTAACGGCAAGAGTCATGACGCCACGTCGCTATCAGGCTACACTGAACCGTTGGTTTTGCCTGTCATCACCTGTCATCACCTGTCAGCTAAATATGCCTGGCAAACTATACCCTAAATAATTCGAGTTGCAGGCAGGCGGCAACCGCACGACAAATCGGTCTAAGACCGATTTGAACAGCGCTAGCGCTGGCCCGAAGGGTGAGTCTCATTTATGAGGCTCATTAATCCCCGAGAGCTTACACCAGTAAGTGATTGGGGTGAGTAAGAGAAGCCAACGCACATGCAGCTTGAAGTATGACGGGTATATGAATGATCAATCGTAAGCAGCGGTAGCAGGAGCCAGAATGTTTAGAATCTATCACTCCAATCAGTTGGATATCTTGAAAGAACTGATGGTTGAGCTGATAAAACGTCAGCCGCTTATGGATCCTTTCCAGCAGGAAGTGATTCTGGTACAAAGCCCTGGGATGGCGCAGTGGTTGCAAATTGAACTGGCTGCGGACTTTGGGATTGCTGCCAATATTCAATTCCCCTTGCCCGGCGTTTTTTTGTGGAATATGTGTCGCCATGTGCTGCCGGATATTCCAAAAGAAAGCGCCTTTAGTAAGGATGCGATGACGTGGAAGCTCATGCATTTGCTGCCTGATTTGTTGGAACAGCCTGATTTTTCTGCGCTTAACCACTATTTGCAGGATGATGATAACCAGCGCAAGTTGCACCAACTTGCCGGACGCGTGGCGGATCTTTTCGATCAATATCTGATTTATCGCCCTGATTGGATTAAAGCATGGCAAGAGGGGAAACAGGTTGACGATCTCGGGGGAAATCAGCTGTGGCAGTCGGCACTGTGGCGCGCACTGGTGGATTACACGCGTGAACTGGCACAGCCCGAATGGCACCATGCGATTCTGTACCAACGTTTTATTCATGCATTAGAACATGCAAAAACATGTCCTAACGGTCTGCCGCCACGCGTTTTTATCTGCGGTATCTCCGCGTTACCTCCGATCTACTTACAGGCGTTGAACGCACTGGCGCAGCATATTGATGTGCATCTGTTATTTACCAATCCCTGCCGCCATTACTGGAGTGACATTCAGGATTATAAATTTCTGGCGAAGCTAAAAGCCCGCAACCGCCGCTTACATCGCTTTGGCCGCGAGCAGTCTGATGAGACTCGCCCGCTATTTCGCGACCCTTCACAGGCTGAAACGTTGTTCAATGATGACGGTAAACAGTCGATTAATAACCCGCTGCTGGCATCGTGGGGAAAGCTGGGTCGCGATAACCTGTATCTGCTGGCCGAATTGGATAACGTGCAAGAAATCGATGCCTTTGTGGAGTCGGATGGTGAAAATCTGCTGCAAACTTTGCAGCGCGACATCCTTGAGCTGGAAGATCATGCGGTCGTGGCGGTAAGCCACGAGACACAAAATACCAGCACGCAAAAGCGTTTGTTGGTACCCGATGATCGTTCGATTGATTTTCATGCCTGTCACAGTCCGCAGCGTGAGGTTGAAGTGCTTCACGATCGGCTGTTGGCCATGATGGCAGACGATCCTGAACTGATGCCGCGCGATGTGATCGTGATGATGGCAGATATCGACAGCTATACGCCGTTTATTCAGGCGGTGTTTGGCAATGCGCCGGATAACCGCTACCTGCCTTTTTCCATTTCCGATCAGCGTGCGCGACATGCGCATCCTGCGTTGCAGGCGGTGATCAGTCTGTTAGATTTGCCCACGAGCCGTTTTACGGCGGAGCAGGTTTTGGCGTTGCTTGAAGTGCCCGCACTGGCTGCCCGTTTCGGTATTCAGGAAGAAGGGCTACGGCGTTTGCGCCTGTGGGTAGTGGAATCGGGCGTGCGCTGGGGATTGGATGATGACAACGTACGTGATCTGATGCTGCCGCCAACGGGGCAGCATACCTGGCGCTTCGGCCTGACGAGGATGCTGCTGGGCTATGCGATGGATAGCCAGGTTGGCGACTGGCAGGGCGTGCTGCCTTATGATGAATCCAGTGGACTGATTGCTGAGCTGGCTGGTCAACTGGCCGAACTGCTGATGCAGATTCATCAATGGCGTGAGCGCCTGTCCCAGCCACGTTTGCTTGTCGATTGGTTACCGCTATGCCGAGAGCTGATCGAAACCTTCTTTGATGCGGATAGCGAGACTGAAGCGGCGCTGGCGCTAGTTGAAAAACAGTGGCAGCACGTGATTGGCATGGGCACGATGGCGCATTATCCGCAACAGGTGCCGATATCTCGGTTACGTGATGAACTGTCACGGCGTCTCGATCAAGAACGACTTAGCCAGCGTTTTCTGGCCGGTGCTATCAACTTTTGTACGTTGATGCCTATGCGTTCCATCCCCTTCAAGGTCGTGTGTTTACTGGGTATGAACGATGGTGTTTACCCTCGGACGCTGCCGCCGCTTGGGTTCGATCTGATGGGGCGGAAAATCAAGCGCGGTGACCGTAGCCGACGTGACGATGACCGCTATCTGTTTCTTGAAGCGCTCCTGTCGGCACAGCACAAACTCTACATCAGCTATATAGGACGCTCGATTCAGGATAATACGCGCCGCTATCCTTCCGTATTGGTCAGCGAACTGACGGAATATATCGCGCAGAGTTATGTCCTGCCGGGCGATGACGCGCTGGATATCGATAGCAGCGCCGAGCGCGTGGCGAAGCACCTTTGCCGTGAGCATAGCCGTATGCCTTTTGATGCGCATAATTTCCTGCCTGTACCGCAACCGTTGAGTTTTGCGGCAGAGTGGTTGGCGGCGGCGAACCGAAAAGGGGAGGCCCAGCCTGATTTCGATCGTGAAGCACTATCCAAAAGAGCAAGTGATAGCGATGTCAGTCTGGACGATCTGAAGCATTTTTATCGTCACCCCGTGCGAGCCTTTTTTCAACTGCGGCTTGGCGTAAGCTTTATGCTGCACAGTGACGAACTATTGGATGAAGAGCCTTTTGTCGTCGATAGTCTGAATCGTTATCAATTGAATAGCGAGTTACTTAATACCTTGATTAATGAAGGTGATACGGAAAAACTGTACCGTCGTGCCAGAGCTGCGGGCGAATTGCCCTACGGCGCGTTTGGCGAAATTTACTGGCAGGAACAGCAGCAGGATATGGCGCAGTTAGCCGCGCGTGTACGTGATGAATTAACGCCGTCGCTGTCGGTGAGCCAGGAAGTGGATATTCTCCTTAACGGCATGCGTGTCAGCGGATGGCTGAATCAGGTTCAGCCGGATGGTTTGCTGCGTTGGCGTCCCGGAACGCTTTCCATGAAGGATGGTATTACGCTGTGGCTGGAACATCTGGCCTATTGTGCAACGGGTGGACAGGGAGAAAGTCGGCTGTATGGGCGGGAAGACACGGCATGGCGCTTTGCCGCACTGTCGGAAGCGCAGGCCAGAGAACATCTGAGCGTCATGCTGGATGGATATCGTCAGGGAATGAGCAAGCCGCTGTTACTGCTCAATAAAGCAGGGAGCGCGTGGCTGGCTGAATGTTATGATCGTGAAAGTGATAGCTTGCGGTCAGATGACGAGACGCAGAATAAGGCGCGTGCCCGCTTGCTGCAAGCCTGGCAGGGCAACATGGGAATGCGGGGTGAAGGTGAAGATTATTACCTGCAACGCATTATTCGTGAGTTGGATGAAAAACGAATGAATGAGGTGATTGAAGCGGCGCAAATCTGGCTACTGCCGCCGTTCCGCTCTAATCTGGCTTGATGAATGTGTTTTGAATAATGTCTGTGTAGATTTCGAGGTGCGAAAAGATAACGCACTGCAACGTGAAAAGTGATGGATATGAGGTTGGAGAATTGCATGCGTAAACAGTGGGTCTGGATTACCGGGTGGTTTCTTTTATTCACATTCTGGCTTCCGGCGAGTTGGGCTGAAACGGGTTGGCAACCGCTGGCTCAGACGATTCGAAAAAGCGAAAAAGATCCGCGACAATATCAGGCGATCAAACTGGATAACGGAATGACGGTTCTGTTGGTTTCCGATACGCAGGCACCCAAGTCGCTGGCATCACTGGCGCTGCCGATTGGCTCGTTGGACGATCCCAATAACCAACTCGGGTTAGCGCACTACCTCGAACACATGGTGCTGATGGGCTCGAAACGTTACCCAGAACCAGAGGCGCTTTCCGAGTTTTTGAAAAAGCACGGTGGTAGCCACAATGCGAGCACGGCCTCTTATCGTACGGCCTTTTATCTGGAAGTGGAAAACGATGCGCTGCGGCCTGCCGTGGATCGGATGGCCGATGCTATCGCGGAGCCGCTGCTCGACCCGGTAAACGCCGATCGTGAGCGTAATGCAGTTAATGCGGAATTGACGATGGCGCGTTCACGTGACGGTCACCGCATGGCACAGGTAGGGGCGGAAACATTGAATCCGGCGCACCCAAGCGCACGTTTCTCTGGCGGTAATCTTGAAACCCTGAGCGATAAACCCGGCAGCAAACTGCATGATGAGCTGGTGAAGTTCTACCAGCAATACTACTCAGCCAACCTGATGAAAGGGGTGATTTATAGCAATCAACCTCTGCCTGAACTGGCGAAACTGGCCGTCGATACATTCGGGCGTATTGCCAATCACAATGCCAGCATCCCTGCGGTTACGGTTCCCGTAACGACGGAGAAGCAGCGTGGCGTAATGATTCACTATGTTCCTGCCCAGCCGAGAAAACAGCTGCGTATTGAGTTTCGCGTCAGCGATATTAGCCAGGAATTCCGTAGCAAGACGGATACCTATATCAGCTATCTACTCGGCAACCGTAGCCAGAATACGCTCTCTGACTGGCTGCAAAAGGAAGGACTGGTTGAGTCTATTGGTGCCGGTTCTTCACCGATAATCGACCGCAACGGCGGCATGTTCGCTATTTCAGCCTCGCTGACCGATAAAGGTCTGGCGCAGCGTGATGAAGTGATTGCAGCCATATTCCGTTACCTGCAACAAATCCGTACCGAGGGAATTCAGCAGCGTTATTTTGATGAGATCGCACATGTTATGGATCTGGATTTCCGCTATCCGTCCATTAGCCGGGATATGGATTACATCGAATGGCTGGTTGATACCATGCTGCGCGTGCCGGTCGAGCACACGCTGGATGCACAGTATGTCGCGGATCGCTACGATCCGAAGGCTATCGCCGCACGACTGGATGAGATGACGCCGCAGAATGCGCGTGTTTGGGTCATCAGCCCGAATGAGCCGCATAATAAGGTCGCCTATTTTGTCGATGCGCCGTACGAGATGGATAAAATCCCGTCTGCGACCTTTGCAAAATGGAAAACGCTGGGTCAGAAAATGTCGCTGTCGTTGCCGACGATAAACCCTTACATCCCAGATGATTTCTCTCTGATCAACGCGGATAAGGCGATGACTAAACCGACGCTCCTGCTGAATCAGCCGGGGTTGCGTGTGCTGTACATGCCAAGCCACTACTTCGCTGATGAGCCAAAAGCAGAGATCACGCTGCTTCTCCGTAATCAGGAGGCGCGCAGTACCGCACGTAATCAGGTGCTGTTTGCGTTAAACGATTATCTGGCCGGTCTGGCGTTGGATGAACTAAGTTATCAGGCGTCGATTGGTGGCATCAGTTTCTCCACCCGCAGCAATGATGGCCTGGTGATTAGTGCCGATGGCTATACCCAACATTTGCCACGATTGCTACTGACGTTGGCGGATGGCTATGCTTCCTTTACCTCGACGGAAGCGCAGTTGGAGCAGGCTAAATCCTGGTACTTGCAGCAGTTGGATGCCGTCGAGAAATCAAAAGCCTTTGAACAGGCGCTACAACCGATTCAGGCCGTATCGCAACTGCCTTACTTTGAGCGTGGTGAACGCCGTAAGCTGTTGAAGGATATCCGTTTACAGGATGTGGTTAACTACCGCAACGATCTGTTGCAAAAAGCCACGCCGGAAATGCTGGTCGTCGGTAACTTGACGCCGGAGCGGGTAACCGAATTGGCGAACACGCTGAAAGCGCATCTGAAAGCCGGTGGAGAAAATCTGTCGCGCAGTGATGATGTTAAAGTCAGTAAGCCTCAGCTTGCTAACCTACAGCGCCCGGGCAGCAGTACGGATTCCGCGTTAGCGGCGGTGTATGTACCGACTGGTTATTCGGAAACGGAAAGCATGGCCTATGGCTCAGTACTGGGGCAGATCGTCCAGCCTTGGTTCTATAGCCAACTGAGAACGGAAGAGCAGTTGGGCTATGCGGTGTTTGCCTTCCCGACGACCGTTGGCCGACAGATGGGCATCGGCTTCCTGTTGCAGAGCAATAGCAAACAACCTGCTTATTTGTACCAGCGCTATGAAGACTTTTTCCTGAAAGCGCAAAAGCGACTGCGTGAGATGAGTGAAGAAGAGTTTGCGCAGTATAAGCAAGGCGTGATGAATGAACTGAGCCAGCGTCCGCAAACATTGGGCGAAGAGGCTAGCCGACTGCGTCGCGATCTGGATCGGGAAAACTTTGCTTTTGATTCGCGTGAGAAGTTGCTCGAACAAATCAAGCCGCTGACGGTGAAGCAACTGGCGGATTTCTTCCAACAGGCGCTGAAGCCTGAAGGTCTGGCGGTGCTGTCGCAGGTTTCTGGTAGCCATCATGGTAAAGCTGACTATGCTGCACCGAAAGGATGGCATACCTATGCTGATGCGTCTTCATTGCAGAAAACGTTACCGCGTGAGAAAGCACCCACGATGATCCCTGCACCCGTAGCACAGCCAGCGGCATCGGAAGCTGTCAGTAAGGTTTCAGCAGAATGAAAAATGCCGCGCCGCAATCATTAGACGTCATGACGTTGCCGCTCTTAGGAGAGCGGCTGATTGAGGCGTCGGCAGGAACGGGGAAAACCTATACGCTGGCGGCGCTCTACCTACGTCTGCTGCTGGGGCTAGGTAAGCAAGCCGCGTATCCACGCCCGTTACTGGTCGAGGAAATTCTGGTTGTGACCTTTACTGAGGCTGCGACCGAAGAGCTACACGAACGTATCCGTGCCAGAATTCACGCGTTGCGCATCGCCTGTCTGCGTAAAAGTGCGCAGGGTGACACGGCGCAGGAACCTAAGGATACCTCGCTAGCACAACTGCTGGCGGAGATTTCAGATCACCGCGAGGCCGCCGATGTATTGCTGGCAGCCGAACGGCAAATGGACGAGGCAGCGATCTACACGATCCACGGTTTCTGCCAACGTATGCTCAGTACCAATGCGTTTGAATCCGGCGTGCTTTTTGAACAGGTGCTGATAGAAGATGAACAGCCGTTACGCCGTCAGGCCTGCGCCGATTTCTGGCGTCGCTACTGTTATCCGCTGCCGGTAGAAGTTGCGCGTATTGTCGGTCTGGAGTGGAAAGGACCGGAGAATTTGCTGGCCGATCTGGCGCCTTATCTGCACGGTGAAGCGCCTGCGTTTCGCTTGCCGCCAGAAGAGGACGAAACGTTGCTGAGTCGACATGAGAAAATCGTGGCGACCATCGACGCTTACAAACAACGCTGGCTGGCGTCAGCAGCGGATTTGGAAGCGCTGATTAGTGCTTCTGGCGTTGATAAGCGCAGCTATAGCAGCAAGCACCTTCCCAACTGGCTACAGAAAGTCACACAGTGGGCTGAGCAACCGACGTTGGATTATCAACTGCCGAAAGATCTGGTGAGGTTTGCCCAGCAAACGTTAATCGAGAAGACGAAGAAAGGCGAACCGCCCGTTCATGCCATCTTTGAGGCAACAGAGCGACTGCTAGAAACGCCGCTATCACTGCGTGATTTGGTCATTGTACGCGCGCTGTCGGCAATCCGAGATTCTGTGCGTGAAGAAAAACGACAGCGTGCGGAACTGGGGTTTGACGATCTGCTGAGCCGTCTGGATGACGCATTGCAACAGCCGAGTGGGGAGCAACTTGCCAGCGCCATTCGTGAGCGTTATCCGGTGGCAATGATCGATGAGTTTCAGGATACCGACCCCCAACAATATCGTATTTTCCGCACGCTTTATGTCGGACAACCACAGTGTGGCCTATTGCTGATCGGTGACCCTAAGCAGGCCATTTATGCATTTCGCGGTGCGGATATTTTTACTTACATGCACGCGCGTGGAGAAGTGGCCGCACATTATACGCTGGGCACGAACTGGCGTTCATCTCACCAGATGGTACGTGGCGTTAATCGTCTTTTTGAACGTATTGAGCACCCTTTTATTTTTCACAACATCCCTTTTTTACCGGTCAAACCTGCGGAATCTAAGCGCGGTTTGGTGTTTGACATCGCCGGACAGCCTCAGCCTGCGCTGCAATTCTGGCTAACGGGTGAAGAACCGATTGGCGTCGGGGATTATCAGCAGCAGATGGCGCGCCAGTGTGCGGCACAGATTCGCGACTGGCTGGCAGCCAGCCAGCGCAAAGAGGCCTGGCTGGTAACCGATGATTCCCGGCGTTTGGTTAAAGCCTCTGACATGAGCGTGCTGGTGCGTAGCCGACGTGAAGCCTCGCTGATTCGTGATGCGCTGAGCCGTTTGTCCATTCCGTCGGTGTACTTGTCCAATCGGGATAGCGTGTTTACTACGCCTGAAGCCAGCGATATGTTGTGGCTATTGAAGGCGGTGTTGGCACCCGAGCAGGAGCGCACGTTACGCAGCGCCATGGCGACGGCTCTAATGGGGCTGGATGCCGAACAGGTTGATGCCTTAGGGCAAAGCGAAACCGCGTGGGATGCGCTGGTGGATGAGTTTGCTGGCTACCGTGCGCTGTGGCGCCAACGTGGTGTATTGCCAATGCTGCGTGCGCTGATGAGCCACCATCAACTGGCGGAGAACCTGCTGGCGAGCGCTGAGGGAGAACGCCGTATTACCGATATTCTGCATATTGGTGAATTATTGCAGGATGCCTCGGCAACGCTCGACAGTGAACACGCACTGGTGCGCTGGCTATCGCAACAGATTGTCCAGCCTAATCCGCAGGCAGAGAACCAACAACTGCGTCTGGAAAGCGACCGCCATCTGGTGCAGATCGTGACGATCCATAAATCGAAAGGGCTGGAGTATCCACTGGTTTGGCTACCTTTCATCAGCAATTTCCGCGTGCAGGATCAGGGGATTTATCACGATCGCGATAGCTATCAGGCCGTGTTAGATCTGCAAAATAATGAAGAAAGCCAGACGCTGGCGGAAGAAGAGCGGTTAGCGGAAGATTTACGTTTGCTGTATGTCGCACTAACCCGTTCTATCTACCACTGTAGCGTTGGTGTCGCGCCCGTTCAGAGGTCGCGTAAGAAAGATGGCAGTAGTGATATGCACCACAGTGCGCTGGGTTATTTGCTCCAGCGGGGTCAAGAGGCGGATGTTGCCATCTTGGTCAGCGAGCTTAAGGGAATGGTGGGTGACGGTGTTGCATTGACTCCGCTACAGACAACGGAAGCGCAGCGCTGGCAACCGGATCAACCAGAGTTGGCAGAATTGCAGGCTCGTCATATTGAGCGCCAACTGCGCGACGGCTGGCGAGTGACCAGCTATTCGGGGCTTCAGCAACACGGTTCAGCAAACGCGCAGGATCTGGTGCCGCGTCTGGATATTGAAGCGATAGGTGAACGTCAGGAAGTGGGGGAAACCCAATTGACGCCGCATACGTTCCCGCGCGGCGCGAGTCCGGGGACGTTTTTGCATAGCCTGTTTGAAACGCTGGATTTTACCCAACCCGTTGATGATGACTGGCTGGCTGAACAGTTGCAGCTTCAGGGGTTTGAAGCGCACTGGCATCCGGTGTTGAAGGCGTGGATGGATACGCTTTTGAATACGCCACTTAACGAGCAAGGAATTACGCTATCGGCGCTGGATAATTCGGATAAGCAGGCTGAACTACAGTTCTATATACCGATTAAGGCACCGATACAGGCAGCGCAGCTTGATCGGTTGGCAAAGCACTACGACCCGCTATCCGCACAGTGTCCGGCGCTCTCTTTTCAGCAGGTTAAAGGCATGCTGAAAGGGTTTATCGATCTGGTCTTTCGCTGGGAAGGACGTTACTACCTGCTGGACTATAAATCCAACTGGCTTGGTCCTGATGCCAGTGCCTACACCCAGACTGCCATGGCTCAGTCGATGGCCGAGCACCGCTATGACTTGCAATACCAGCTTTACGCGCTGGCTCTGCACCGCTATCTGCGTCATCGCATTGCGGATTATGACTATGAGCGCCACTTTGGCGGCGTGTTTTATCTGTTTTTACGCGGCGTCGAGGATTCTCATCCCGGTAATGGCATCTTTGCTTTTCGTCCTTCTGCTGAATTTGTTTTCGGGCTTGATGCGTTGTTCGAAGGCGATTTTTTCAACGGTGACGTGTTCAACGATGATGTGTTTGGGGGAAAGGCACCTGATGATGCTGACACAGGAGTTTCGTCATGATTGCCTTGCTTGAAATGGCGCAGGCGCAGCGGTTGCTGCGCGCTCTGGATATCCAGTTTGCCAGAATGTTGGCAGATGATACGCAGCCTGAACTGCTGTTGGCGGCCGCCTGCCTGAGTGCACATTCGGGCGCGGGGCATGTGTGTCTACCGTTGGAGAACTTGCAGGCGCAGACGCTATTTGACGGTCGTGAACCTGAACTGGCGCAACAGTTGATCACCGAGTCAGGGATCAACACGGTTGCTGCCTGGCAGCAACGTTTGCTGGCGTCCGATGCCATAAGCGACGGTAGCAAACCTACGCCTCTGGTGCTGCAAGGCGAAAAACTTTATTTACAGCGTAGCTGGCAGAGTGAAGGGCGCGTGGCGCAGTTTATCGCCAGCGAGCGTGATACGGTGTCGGTCGATGAACCTGCGATTCGGGCGGTGCTGGATCGGCTGTTTCCTGATACGGGCGAAGAGATTGATTGGCAGAAAGTGGCCGCCGCTGTTGCCCTGACGCGCCGTATTGCGGTTATTTCCGGTGGACCGGGGACGGGGAAAACGACGACGGTTGCTAAGCTGCTGGCGGCGCTGATTGAGCTGAATACAGGGGAGGCGTTACGTATTCAATTAGCTGCGCCTACCGGAAAGGCAGCCGCGCGGCTAACGGAATCGCTGGGGTTGGCATTGCACCGTCTGGCGGTGGATCAACGACAGCGAGATGCGTTTCCGAAGGAAGCGACGACGCTGCATCGCCTTTTAGGCGCAGTGACGGATAGCCAGAGACTGCGTCACCATCAGGGAAATCCGTTGCATCTGGATATGCTGATTGTGGATGAGGCTTCGATGGTCGATTTGCCGATGATGGCGAATGTGATCGCCGCGCTTCCGGTACAGGCCAGAATTATCTTTCTGGGCGATCGCGATCAGCTGGCGTCCGTCGAGGCGGGGGCGGTGTTAGGTGACATCTGTCGTTTTGCCGAGGCTGGCTATAGCCGTGCGCGGGCGCAGCAGTTGCAGCGGCTGACAGGCTGCGAACTGGATGAGAGCGGCTCGGAAGGACAGACGACGGTCAGTGACAGTATTTGTCTGTTACGTCGGAGCTATCGCTTCGATCCACATTCCGGTATTGGACAACTGGCGCTGGCGGTGAACGGCGGTGATGATGCCCGCGTGCGTGCGGTGCTGAACGGCGAGTTTGCCGATATCACCTGTAGCCCGTTAGCCGAGGCTGAAGAGTATCAGGCGATGCTGGTACAGTGCGTCGAAGGCTATCGTGATTATCTTGATCTTATTGCAGCGGGAGCGACACCGGATGCAGTGCTGCTTTCCTTTCAGCGTTATCGCCAGCTGTGCGCGTTGCGCGAAGGGCCATTTGGCGTAGCGGGACTCAATCAGCGCATCGAGCAGGCTTTGCATCAGTCTGGATTGATTCAGCGCAGTCGCAACCCACTTAACCGCTGGTATCCCGGTCGACCGGTGATGATTGGACGTAATGATGCTGCATTGGGTCTGTTCAATGGCGATATTGGTATCGCTATGATGGGTGAAAACGGGGAACTGCGCGTGTTTTTCCCCTTGCCGAATGGCGAAACCAAAGATGTTACGCCAAGCCGTCTGCCGCCGCATGAAACGGCTTATGCGATGACGGTACATAAATCGCAGGGATCGGAGTTCGATCATACAGCGTTGGTACTGCCGAACCACTATTTGCCGGTGCTGACGCGGGAGTTGGTATATACCGCTATCACGCGTGCGCGCCAACGCCTGTCACTCTATACCGATGTCCGAATTCTCTGTCGTGCGGTGAAAACACCCACGCAGCGCTATAGCGGGTTGGAAGAGAGGATTAGCGCGTTCATTAATGGCCTAAATAATTCGGTTTGAAAGGCAAGGTGTTAGCGTTTTGAACAACGCACATGCAGCACGCATATGCTGCTTGAAGTATTTCGGGGATAACCTCAGGCGGACTCGCGCTCAATGAGTGAAAAGCCGATATCCATGACGGGGGAGGGTACGTTTTTCCCCTCAATCTTTTCCGCTAACATTGCTGCGGCATCAGTGCCGATCTTCCAGCGATCGACCTTGACTGTGGTAATGCTTGGCGTGTTGTGCGCAGCGAAATCAAGATCGCCAAATCCCATCACTGCCAGTTGCTTCGGCACCGCTAATCCTCTGGCGGTGGCTTCGATAATCACACCCTGCGCAAGCGTATCGGAGCTGCAAATAATGGCATCAAAAGCTTCGCCATCGGCGAGAAGTTCGCTCAACCCCTGCCGCCCTAATGCCAGCGTCGCGGGCCAGGGGGCGATGGCTTCACGCACGTAGTTCCCCGTTTGTTGTATGACGTCGTAAATGCCTTTCTTGCGCAGTCCAGCGCGCGCGTCTTCCGTCCAGACAAGGCCGAAGCGCGAATGTCCCTTACCGATCAAATACTGCCCAATGGTATTCCCGATACTTTCATGGGAAAAACCGACCAGCATATCGAGCGGCGTCGGAGTCAGATCCCAGATTTCAACGACGGGGATGGCGGCGTTGAGGAGGAGTCGCTTGAGCTCGGGCGTATGGTGAATACCGGTGAGGACGATGCCGTCAGGGCGGCGCGAAAGCAGAGTGGCGACAATCTCCGCCTCGGATTCATTGGTATAGCCAGCGACGCACAACAGCATGTGATAACCGCGCGCGGCCAGCTCATCGCTGATCGCCTGAACGGTATCAACAAACATGCTGTTATTGATTTGCGGCACGACGACGGCAATGAGTTTGCTGCGTCTGGAAGCCAGTCCGCCCGCTAACATATTTGGGATGTAGCCCGTGGCACGGACGGCTTCTATCACCTTGTTCACGGTTTCCGCACGAACAATTTTCGGGTTGTTCAGGGCGCGGCTGACGGTCATGGGTGAAATGCCTGCGGCGCGAGCCACATCTTCAAGCGTGGGGGCGCGAGGCGGAGTGCTGCTGGCGTTCTTATCGCGTTTCAATCACAGGTTCCCTTTTGAGCTGCGCGCACATTCACATGTTGTGGGATTATCGTTGATGGTACATCGATTTTCCAGTCACCCGTGTTTTTAGCAAACTGCCGAATTTCTCGTTTTTTCGCGTTGGCAATTGAACTTCCCGCTTCGTATTTTCGTTTTATCCTCTTGCTTTTCGTGGTGATTGCGCAATCATTATTTGGTTGTTTGAGATATGTAATGGGCATTTTAATGATTAATTTGTGATCTATATTGCATGTTTTTTCTTCATTTATCGCTATCTTCCTTTTGGTTAATAAATGTTAGCGCAATCATTTTACGAGGTGAGATATGACCATCAGTGCAAATTCAGCGGCGGTTAGCTATGCAAAAGTCACGAACGTCAGAACGGCTGCCGAGTCGGGCGATCGAATCGAATGGGTAAAACTCTCTCTGGCATTTTTGCCGCTGGCAACGCCGGTTAGCGATGCGAAAGTGCTGACAGGCAGGCAAAAGCCGCTGACTGAAGTGGT
>NZ_LXFV01000017.1 GCF_002847345.1 Pectobacterium peruviense | reverse complement strand
ACTGACTGAAGTGGCGATTATTTTTGCGGAAATTCGCAGTCGTGATGGATTTGAAGGGGTGGGGTTTAGCTACTCCAAGCGTGCGGGTGGGCAAGGCATCTACGCTCATGCGAAAGAGATTGCGGATAACCTGCTAGGCGAAGATCCAAATGATATCGATAAGATCTATACCAAACTGCTGTGGGCTGGGGCATCGGTTGGCCGCAGCGGAATGGCGGTGCAGGCTATTTCTCCGCTCGACATTGCACTGTGGGACATGAAAGCCAAGCGTGCAGGTTTGCCTTTGTCAAAGCTGTTGGGTTCACACCGTGATTCCGTTCAGTGCTACAACACCTCCGGTGGCTTCCTGCATACGCCGTTGGATCAGGTATTAAAAAATGTCGTGATCTCCCGCGAAAGTGGTATCGGTGGGATAAAACTGAAAGTGGGTCAGCCGAATACGGCGGAGGATATCCGTCGTCTCACGGCGGTACGCGAAGCGTTAGGAGACGATTTCCCGCTGATGGTGGATGCTAATCAGCAGTGGGATCGCGAAACGGCGATTCGGATGGGCAGAAAGATGGAAGCCTTTAATCTGGTCTGGATTGAAGAGCCGCTGGATGCTTACGATGTAGAAGGTCATGCGGCGCTGACGGCAGCGCTGGATACGCCGATTGCCACGGGTGAGATGTTGACTAGTTTTCGCGAGCACGAACAGCTGATTCTTGGTAACGCCAGTGATTTTGTTCAGCCGGATGCGCCGCGTGTAGGCGGGATTTCTCCTTTCCTGAAAATCATGGATCTGGCGGCGAAGCACGGGCGTAAGTTGGCGCCACATTTTGCGATGGAAGTGCATTTGCATCTGGCTGCGGCCTATCCTATTGAACCCTGGCTGGAACACTTCGAGTGGCTGAACCCACTCTTCAACGAGCAGCTAGAGTTGCGCGATGGGCGCATGTGGGTGTCCGATCGTCTAGGATTAGGATTTACGCTGAGTGAACAGGCAAGGAAATGGACGACGCTGAGCTGTGAGTTTGGCAAGCAGCCCTAAACCGATGAAATCATCGTGGCCGATTTTACTATCGGCCACGAGAAGCTTTATTGAATGGAATAATTCAGAGATCCAGCACCAGAATCTTCGAGCGACGCTGGTAGTTGTACAGCGCCTGTTTTTTCTTCGGCAGCATTTCCACTTCGGCGGGTAAAAAGCCGCGCTCCTGAAACCAGTGGATGCTGTGTGTCGTCAGCACGAACAGCTTTTGCAGACCCTGCTGGCGCGCCTGAGCGGCTACGCGCATTAACAACATATCGCCACGTGATGAACTGCGGTAATCCGGGTGAACCGCGACGCAGGCCATTTCGCCGATGCTTTCTTCCGGGAACGGATAAAGCGCGGCACAGGCGATGGTCAGGTTATCGCGTACTACGACGGTGAATTTGTCGATCTCCATTTCCAGCTGTTCACGCGAGCGTCTAACCAGAATGCCTTGTTCTTCCAGCGGACGGATCAATTCCAGAATACCGCCGATGTCATTGATGGTCGCACGGCGAACCTGCTCGGCGCTTTCCATCACGATTTGCGTACCGATTCCATCGCGTGAGAACAGTTCCTGCAACAGCGCGCCATCGTCCTGATAGCTGATCAGGTGGCTGCGACGCACGCCGCTACGACAGGCTTTGACTGCACCGCGAAGGAATCTAACCGTACCAGAGTGGTAATCGCCAGCCTGTTCCAGTACATCAATACGCTGCTGCGCATCGTCCGGGAACAGCTCGGAGATGATGCGGCCCTCTTCATTGGTCACGCCCTGTGACGAGCAGAAGCCGATCATCTTCTCTGCTTTCAGCTTAATGGCGAGCTGGGTCGCAACCTCTTCTGAGGTTAAATTGAAACTTTCACCAGTGACTGAAACAGCAACTGGGCCAAGCAGTACAATCGCGCCGCTATTCAACTGGCGGTGAACCGCTTCTTCATCAATACGACGAATACGGCCACTGTGGCAGTAGTCCACACCGTCATCAACACCAAGCGGCTGTGCGATAATAAAATTACCGCTGACGACATTAATATGGGCACCTTGCAGCGGTGTGTTGTTCAGGCTCATCGACAGCCGAGCGGTGATGTCCAGTTGCAGCATACCCGCAGCCTGTTTAACCAGCTCCAGCGTGGCGCTGTCGGTGATACGGGTATTTTTATGATAGTGGGGCTCGTAGTGGTGCGTTGTAAGGTTGGCATCGATCTGGGGACGGGCACCATAAACGACGACCAGCTTGATCCCCAGACTGTGTAACAGCCCAATATCATTTACGATGCTAGAGAAGTTTGCATGTTCAATGGCCTCGCCACCTAACATGATGACAAACGTTTTGCCACGGTGTGCATTGATATAGGGAACTGAATGGCGGAAGCCCTGAACCAGCTCTGTACTACGTTCCTTCACTGTGAGCCCTCTTTGCATTTTTATTCGTAATTTCTGTATTTTTATTCTTTATGACGTAAAACGCAAGAGGAAGTATTAACCAGAAAAGCGCGGTTAATACTTCAAATTTATGATATCCGCCTGTTATAAGGGCTACACAGGATTTTTGCATGACAGCGCGAAGCAGATTCGTTAAAGTTTTTGACAATTTTTACCTTTATTCATTTTTTGATGGCATATCCGCGCAGTGGCAACACGACAATGCAGGATAGTGCACAGCAATTAGATCGGAGCGGCATGTCTCATTCGAATCATCATCTGACTCGACGGCGTCTATTACAAAGCGCAGCAGCAACCTGGCTATTAAGCGTAAGTGGTGTGGGTTTGGCTGCGACGGCACAGGTTATCGCCGTGCGTGTTTGGCCGTCTTCTGCCTATACTCGCGTCACGTTGGAATCCAATCATCCGCTGAAATATAAACAGTTTAGCCTCAGTAATCCTGAACGCATCGTGGTGGATATCGAAAATGTTCATCTGAACAAGGTACTGAAGGAAATAGCCAGCCAGTTTCAGCAGGATAACGATCCGCTGATTAAAGAAGCGCGCATCGGGCAGTTTGATAAAAGTACGGTGCGTTTGGTGTTGGAACTCAAACAGCAGGCAACGACCAAAGTCTTTACGCTGGGGCCAGTGGCTGAATTCAAACACCGGCTGGTGCTGGATTTGTACCCTGCCGCAGGGCGCTACGACAACGAAGACGATCCACTGCTGGCGCTGCTGGAGGATTACAACAAAGGCGATTTAGAACGCACGCTGCCAGCGGAAGCGCCGAAAGCGGGGAAGGCCGGGCGAGATCGCCCACTGATTATTATGCTCGATCCCGGTCACGGTGGTGAGGATCCTGGCGCGATTGGCAAGAATAAAACGCGCGAAAAAGACATCGTGCTGCAAATCGCCCGCCGCCTGCGTAAGCTGATCGATAATGAATCCAACATGAAGGCGTATATGACGCGCAATGAAGATGTATTCATTCCGCTACGTGTAAGGGTGGCGAAAGCGCGCAAGCAGCGTGCCGATCTGTTCATTTCGATTCATGCAGATGCCTTTACCAATCGATCTGCAAGAGGGTCGTCGGTTTTTGCACTCTCGAAGAAGGGGGCAACCAGCACCGCTGCTAAATTTTTGGCTGAGACGCAGAATGAATCGGATTTGATCGGTGGGGTAAGCATGAGCGGCGATCGCTATCTGGATCACACCATGTTTGATCTGGTGCAGACCGTGACGATTGGCGACAGCCTAACGTTTGGTAAAGAGATCCTGACTCGGCTGGGCAAGGTGAATCGTCTGCACAAAAATAGCGTCGATCAGGCCGGATTTGCAGTACTGAAAGCCCCGGATATCCCTTCTGTTCTGGTTGAGACGGCATTTATCAGTAATCTGGAAGAAGAACGTAAGCTGCGTACCAGTCATTTCCAGCAGCAAATTGCCGAATCCATTTTTGCAGGGATTAAAGCCTACTTCGCTAGTCAGGCGGAGCGGTAGTGGGTGTGGTGAGTATCGTCAATATTACGTAGTAACCGCGTCTTGTCGGCGCGGTTTAAAGGAAATATGTCGTAGACGAGCGTAGAAGTAGGGCATGCGTAGAAAACATGTGGCACAAAAAACAAAAAAGCACCCGTTAAGGTGCTTTATCGCTTACTTCTTAAAAGATAGTTTTAGTTGGTTGCGGGAGCCGGATTTGAACCGACGACCTTCGGGTTATGAGCCCGACGAGCTACCAGGCTGCTCCATCCCGCG
>NZ_LXFV01000016.1 GCF_002847345.1 Pectobacterium peruviense | reverse complement strand
TCCGTGGATGCGCACTATACTCTCCGCGAACATTGATGCAACCTATTTCTGTAAAAAACGCTGTATTTGGCTGTTAGGTGATTGATTTACCGCCGGATGGATTGTTTTGTGAACGTAATGGGGATGATTTACCGAAAATGGCTTCTTGCGATACCGCGTACCGAACCGTTCTTCCTTACCTCATTGATTTATGCACTGTCCCATTCCTTTCTCGATAGGCGTTTGTTATCGTTCGACGGTAAATTTTTGATGTAAAAAGCGAGCGCAAAAGATGAAGGGACGGTGGGGAAAATATGTGCTGACCGCAGTGGTCATTGCCATTCTGGCGGGGTGCCAATCCAGGCCAACCGATCGCGGGCAGCAATATAAAGATGGTCACCTCAACCAGCCTCTGGAATTGGTGAATGAGCCTAATGCCAAAGGAAAACCGGTCAACGCGCGGGATTTCATCACTCAGGTTTCGGAAATTCGGTCAGCGTCACCGAATCTCTATACGCGCAATAATACGATTTTTCAGGCGATTGAAAACTGGATGATGTCAGGGGCGGATACCCGCGAACTGAGCAAATTTGGTCTGAACGCCTGGCAGATGGAAGGTGTCGATAACTTTGGTAACGTGCAGTTCACAGGTTACTACACGCCAGTATTGCAGGCGCGGCATACCCGTCAGGGGGAATTCCGCCATCCTTTATATGCTATGCCGTCAAAGGGTAAAAATAACCGCCGTCTACCGGATCGTGCCGGAATTTATTCAGGCGCGTTGGATGAGCGGCTGGTTCTCGCCTGGACCAACTCGCTGGTTGATAACTTCATGATGGAAGTGCAGGGCAGCGCCTATATTGATTTTGGCGATGGACGCCCGCTGACGTTCTTTGGCTACGCAGGCAAAAATGGTCATGCCTACCGCAGTATTGGCAAAGTGCTGATCGATCGTGGTGAAGTGGCGCGTGAGGATATGTCCATGCAGGCGATTCGCAAATGGGCGGAGGAGCACACCGAATATGAAGTGCGTGAACTGTTTGAACAGAATCCTTCTTTTGTCTTCTTTAAGCCGATGATGTCTGCGCCTGTGAAAGGGGCTAGCGCCGTGCCGCTGGTGGCGAAAGCTTCCGTCGCCTCTGACCGCTCGCTGATTCCAGCAGGGACTGCACTGTTAATGGAAGTACCGCTATTGGATAACGTTGGCAAATTCACGGGCAAGTATGAGATGCGCCTGATGATTGCGCTGGATGTCGGTGGAGCAATTAAAGGCCAACACTTCGATATGTATCAGGGCATTGGACCAGATGCAGGGCACTCGGCGGGTTTTTATAATCACTATGGACGAGTCTGGGTGTTGAAGAACGGACAAAGCAGTACGGCGAACGGCTCAGGCTCCCTGTTGGTCAGTAATCCGCAGTAGCTATTCCTTTCGTTTGATATCTCAGAAGTGGCTCTTATTTACGCCACTTCTGAGAGTAAATCCTCGCGTACTACACGCTAATCCCGAGAAGATAATCAGCTTTTAAAGCCGTATTTGTTACTCAGTCCTAATTCGTTCACGATGCGAACGCCGGAATCCAACGCTTCGCCCTGTAATCCTCTCAGTGGACGGCGCAGGCTGCCTGCCGGTAAACCTACCGCCTTCATCAATGACTTCACCGCCACCGGATTGATTGCCGAATAGGTGTAATGCAGTAGCGGCAGCAAATGCTGATAGGCTTTACGGAAACGTTCTGCATCCTCGCCGTTTTTCCACGGGCGAGAAATTTCGGCCAGTTCTGCTGGCGCAATATTGCCTGTCATGTTGGCGGTTCCATGGCCTCCCAGCGACATTGTTGGTACCACTAAACCCAGATTGGGCGAGTCGCAGCACATCACCGAAACATCAGGATTCCCCGCCAGAACTTGTGCGACCTGACCCACGCGAGTCGTGGACTCTTTATGAATAACATAGTTCGGGTGTTTGAAAATACGCAGCAGCGACGTCCAGTGCAGATCCGTTTTTACGCGTGGTGGGTTGTTATAGATCCCCAGTGGCAAATCGGTCGCGTCTGCAATTTCCAGAAAGTAGCTTTCGATATCGCTTTCGCTGGCGCAGATATAAGCCGGTGCGGCGATAATGGCACCGTCGGCGCCGCTGTCATGCGCATAGCGAACATAGTCAATGGTGGTATCGGTATTGTTACCGGTGCAGCCGTAGAACAGCTTCATTTTACTGGTGCTGTATTGTGCGGTACGGCGGATGATCGCTTTTCTCTCGTCGGGGGACAGCATGGAAACTTCCCCTGTTGATCCCATAATCAAAACGGCAGCCGTGCCGTTGTCTTCCTGGAATTTTAATAACGCCTCAAATGCGCCGAAATCCACGCTACCATCGTCATTAAAAGGTGTGATGAGGGCAACAAATGACCCTTCAATTTTTTCTCTGCTCATGTTTGTTTCCTGTTGGCGTATGCGTATTACGGATAAATAAAGATCGGAACTACTGCTCGCGATAAGTGTGTATTTAGGAGGCCTCAGTCAGCGGTGCGGCGATAAAGCCGGCCTCGACAAAACGTAATAGATGCGACAGCACGCGATCGTCATCGCGGTTGTCACATAGCCCTTTGGAGAGCAACGCCAGACGACCAGAACGCGGATCGGCGTCGGTTAATACGTGCATGGCAGCACCACGGGCAAATTCATAGCGCCAGATCACCTCTGCGCGCGATAATGCTGGCAGCGCATGAGTAAAGGCATCGATAAAACGGTGGGCGACCTGATCGAACTGCGCCGAAAGCAGGGCGGTGACTTCCAGACCCGGCGTCGCGCGTAGGTGCTGTAATAGTCGAACGACAATACGTCCGCCGTCGGGCGTGCGGGCCGTTTTAACCAGCGGGCGCAATAGTGCATCCAGCAGTGCGGCAACGGGCGGAACACCACCCTGATTGGCTTTTTCCACCTCATCCAGCAGACGCGTTCTTTCGTCATTTAACGGGCCAAGAACATGGTCCAGCACAGCACGCAGCAATCCTTCTTTCGAGCCAAAGTAATAATTCACTGATGCCACGTTCACGTTGGTGGCTTCGGTGATTTCACGAATCGTCGTGAGCTCACTTCCTTTGCTGGCGAAGATCGTGATGGCCTCACGCAGGATGCGCTGTTTAATGTCTGCCTCTTTTTCTTTGCTTTGCGCTTTAGTTTTCAATAACTCCATCATGATTCATCCTTTTTGTTCTTGAGCGACGCTGAGTGTATTGCCGTCATGCATTGTTATGTTTAGATCGTGGGATAAGTGGCTGTCGTTCTCGCTCTCCCCTGCTATTGATAACCCCAGCTCCTGATAAACCAGTTCTTGATGAACCAAGGTCGCCCAATAGCGGATCCCTAATGGAATCAGCGCATCATTAAAGTCGTAGCGCGGGGTATGCAGGTGATGCACGCTGGCCGCACCTTTGTCGCTGTTTCCTAGCATCATGAACGAGCCGGGACGCTGCTCCAGCATGTAGGCAAAGTCTTCTGCGCCGAGCAGCGGCGTCATGGCGGTTTCAACCTGCTCGAGTCCGACCACCTGCGCAGCGGCGTTAACGGCTAACTGCGTGGCGTGTGTATCATTAACCAGCGCGGGATATTGATGTTCATAGTGAACATCGGCCGTCGCACCAAAGCCCTGCGCAGTGCTGTGTGCCAGTTCTCGTAGACGTGTTTCCAGCAGGCGGCGAACGCTCGGCGAGTAGCTCCGTCCGGTTCCTTTAAGGATGACGCTGTCAGGGATAACGTTCGGGGCATGGATATCGCCGCCCTGAATATGGCCGATGCTGAGCACCGCTGCGTCCATTGCGGGGACGTTGCGACTGACTATCGTCTGTAGGCCCAGCATAAATTGTGCGGCAGGCAGCGTTGGATCGATAGAAAGGTGGACGCCTGAACCGCCGTGTCCGCCCGTGCCGTGAAACGTGACCTGCCAGGTGTCGCTGGCTGCCAGCATCGGGCCGCTGCGAATCGCGAACTTACCGACTTCGATACCGGGCTTGTTGTGAAGGCCAAATAGTCGATGGCAGGGGAACGTGGTCAGCAGGCCGTCATTTAGCATGGCAAGCCCACCGCCTAATCCTTCCTCTGCCGGTTGGAAAATAAAGTGCACGGTGCCAGCGAAATCAGGGTGCAGAGACAAATAGCGTGCGGCACCCAGTAGCATTGTGGTGTGCCCATCATGTCCACAGGCGTGCATTTTCCCTGCGTGTACCGAGGCATAAGGCAGATCGGTTTTTTCACTGATATACAGCGCGTCCATATCAGCTCGCAGGCCGATGCTGTCTTCACCGGGATAGCGGCCGCGTAAGGTGGCGACCACGCCCGTTCCACCGATACCGGTGGTGACAGAAAGCCCCCATGCTGTCAGCTTTTCCGCTACCAGTTGTGCGGTGGCAAACTCTTCGAAGCCGATTTCTGGGTGCTGATGAATATGGTGACGAATCGCTATCAGCTCAGGTAAAAAATCCTGAATGATCGATTCCATAACCGTTTGGTCAATAACGGTCGATGTGCTCACTTTGTGTTCACCGTTATTATCCATGCGCTTGCCTGCTCATTTGCTCTGGAGACACAGGCGCTTCGCGCTGCCCGCCGCCGGGGACGGCATCGATCAGTTTGCGGGTATACGGATGCTGTGGCTGATGCCAGATGCTGTGGTGATCGCCACTTTCCACACAGCGCCCGTTTTGCATGACCATGACTCGGTCGGCGATATAACGCACCACTGCCAGATCGTGGGAAATAAACAGCAGCGACAGACCCATTTCGTTTTTTAACTCCACTAGCAGATTGAGAATTTGCGCCTGAATAGAAACATCGAGCGCGGATACGGGCTCGTCGCAAATCACCAGTGAAGGACGTACTACCAGCGCACGAGCAATGCCGATACGCTGACGCTGTCCGCCGGAAAACTCATGGGGATAGCGATTCAGGCTGCTTTGCGGCAGACCGACGCGCTCGATGATATTGTTGATCGCCTGCTGTCGCTGCGAACGATCGCCAAGGCCGTGCACAATCAGCGGCGTTTCAAGAATATGCTGAATGCTGTGGCGTGGATTCAGTGAGGCATAGGGATCCTGAAAGATCATCTGTACCCGCTGACGTAACGCTTTCAGCCGAGATTCTTTTAGCGTGGTGATGTCTTGCCCGTCAAAAACGATCTGTCCGTGTGAAGGTGGTAACAAACGTAGAATGGTTTTGGACAAGGTTGATTTACCACAGCCGGATTCGCCCACCAGACCCAGCGTTTCTCCAGGTAAAATCGTCAGTGACACATCGTCAACCGCCAGCACCTTGCCCTGCGGTGTTGAATAGTGGGTCTGAATATTTTGCAGTGAGAGCAGCGGCTGCTGGTTCGTATCGGTGGCTCGGTGAATCAAGCTGGGCGGCGTCAGCAGCGTAAAACTGGAGTCGTCGTTCGTCGCCGCATGATGGATTTCCGCCAGCCGATGGGTACGGTAATGTCTGTCCTGATCCATATGCAGCGATGTCGCCAACAGCCCGCGCGTGTAGCTGTGTTTGGGGAAAACGTTATGCTTGGATGACTGAAACAGGTCAGATGCCTGTGCTTCTTCTACTTTTTGCCCGGCATACATCACCGCCACGCGGTCGGCCCATTGCGCAACCAGCCCAAGATCGTGAGTAATCAGCAGCAGGCTCATCGAGAATTCACGTCGCAGATTATCCAGCAGCGCCAGAATTTGTGCCTGAATGGTGACATCCAGCGCGGTGGTCGGTTCATCGGCAATCAGCAAGCGCGGGCGGCATGCCACTGCCATGGCGATCATGACGCGCTGACGCTGGCCGCCAGACAGGTTATGAGGGTAGTTATCCACCCGACGCGCTGGTTCTGGGATCTTGACCAGATCCAGCAGCTCGATAGCACGAGTCCGTGCCTGTGCTGGCGTTAGGGCTTCATGCAACCGCAGCGTTTCACTAATCTGCTGCCCTATAGAGAGCACGGGATTGAGCGACGTCATCGGTTCCTGAAAAATCATCGACAGCGCATTGCCACGCAGTTGGCGCATCTTGCGATCTGGCAGGGTGAGCAGGTCGTGTCCGTCAAACAGAATACGGCCACTGATTTTTCCCGGCTCGGCGACTAGTCGCATTAGGGACAGCGCCGTCGCGGATTTACCGCAGCCGGATTCACCGACCAGCGCCAGCGTTTCACCGGCGTTAATCGTCAGGTTTAGCCCTCGAACAGCTTGGTGACCGGGAAAATCGACGCGTAAATCTTGAATATCGACCAGCGGCTTCATGCGCTTCTCCCCCGTAAACGTGGATTCAGGGCATCGTTCAACGCGTCGCCAACCAGATTCAGTGACAGCACGGTTAAGACCAGCGCAGTGCCGGGCAGGGCGGTAAGAAACCAGGCGGTACGCAGCGATTCGCGGCCTGCGCCAATCATGCTGCCCCAGCTCACGCGGTTCGGATCGCCAAAGCCTAAGAAGGATAAGGCGGACTCAATCAAAATTGCCGAGGCAACCATGACCGACGTGGTGACAATGATCGACGGCAGCGCGTTCGGCAGCATTTCCTGAAAAATGATACGCAGGCTGGAAAATCCCTGACTGCGTGCGGCTAACACAAAATCGCTTTCACGCAGCGAGCGAAACTCGGCTCGTACCAGACGTGCAATCGTTGGCCATGCGGCAATACCGATGGCCAGAGAAATCAGCGTAACCGAAGGGGAACCGATGGCGACCAGTACCACGACCAGCAAAAAGGTCGGGAAGGTCTGGAACAGTTCGGTGATGTGAACCAGCAGGTCATCCACCCGACCACCAAAATAGCCCGCCAGCGCACCGACGACGGTGCCAATTAACAGGCTGACCATCACGGCTGAGAAGCCGATTTGCAAGGAAACCTGTGAGCCGTGGACGATGCCAGCAGCGACATCCCGGCCCATTGAATCGGTTCCGAATGGGAAATCAGGGTTTTCGCCCGGCCACAAGAAAGGCTGAGCGACCATATCCAGCGGATCGCCGGGATACAGTAACGGCGCAAACACCGCCATCAGAAATACCGTAATCAGCAACAGCAGGCCAGCCATTCCCGCGGGATTACGGATAAATGCACGCACCTCCGGCGACAGGCGAAAAGGTGTTTTTAACGGGCGAGTCGCCGCTGAGCTAACAACGCCATCAACTGCGGCTTTCTTCGACGCGAGGTTTTCAGGAGAAAGGTTATTCATATCAGCGAGCCTTAATTCGGGGATCGAGCCAGGATTGCAGTAAGTCCACTAGCACGTTAGCCAGAATGACTAAGAAAGCGGAAAGCAGCAGGACACCCAGCAAGACGTTGAAATCGCGTGCCATCACCGCTTCCAGCGCGAGACGACCCAGTCCCGGCCAGCTAAAGACCGTCTCGACCACGGCAGCGCCGCCCAGCAGATTGCCGAAGTGCATACCGGCAACGGTAGTAATTGGCAGCAGCGCACAGCGCAGGATGTGCCTGATGGTGACCCACAGCGGCGATAGCCCTTTGGCATGCGCGGTGCGTACGAAATCCTGCTGAGCGATTTCCAGCATGGCCGCTCGGGTCAGGCGAGCATAAATGGCAATGAAAAAGCTGCTCAGCGCCAGTACTGGGAGAATGGCATGCTGCAACATATCCTTGAAATACGCCCAGCCAGTCAGGTTTGCACCGATGGTGATGTTGCCGCCGCTTGGCAGCCAATCAAGATGAACGGAAAACAGAATCAGCGTCATCAGGCCGATCCAAAATCCCGGTGTGGAATAGAGCAGCAGGGCGATCAGTGAAAGCAGACGATCGGGCCATTTACCCGCCCATACCGCCATTATTGCCCCCAGTGTGATGCCGATAACGATGGCAAATACCTGTGACAGCAGCATCAGGAACAGCGTGCCCGGCAGCCGTGACAGGATCAGGTCCATCACCGGTGCGTTGTAGCGGGGAGAGAAGCCGAGGCTGAACTGTGCCAAATTGCCCAAATAAACCGAGAGCTGTTGCAATATGGGCTGATCGAGACCGAATTGGGCGCGCAGGTGTGCCATGGTTGCTTCGGTCGCGTTGCCTGATTCGCCAGCCAGCACATCAACGGCGTCTCCCGGCACCAACTGCAACAGGAAAAACACCAGAATGATAATGCCAATCGCCGTTGGCAGCGCATGAAGCAGGGTACGCCACAGTACGCGCCCGATTCGTTCTACTTTATTCATCACATACCTTCATGAGAGTTCCCCTGCCCGCGCAGGGGAATGCTGTATTACGATTACTGATCCACCCATACGTCGGCCAGGCTGCCGTTGACGCCCTGAATATCCGTGACGACGTTATGCACACGCTTGTTGTAAATCGTCTGACGCTTAATCTGGAGCAGGTTCAAATCAGGAATATCCGTGGCGATGATGCGTTGGAACTGTTTGTACAATTCCACGCGTTTTTCAGGATCGGTTTCCACCGAAGCCTGCTCAAGCAGACGGTCGACTTCCGGGTTGCTGTAATGCGAGCCGTTGCCGAAAGGCACGCCCGGTTGATAGGTTTTTGACCAGTACAGGCGCTGCACGCCTACCGCTGGGTCGAACAGGTTTGAAATAGAGCCGTTGTTGAAATCAAAGTCGCGGTCGGTATAAACACGCTTAACAAAGGTGGCGAAATCCTGAGAGCGAATGGTGACGTCAATACCGACTTTAGCCAGCGATGATTTGAGGTATTCCGCTACGCGTTTGAAGCTGTCGCCATAGGGCATGAAGTCATGTACCAGCTTGAAGCGGATGCCGTTTGCCTGACGCGGGAAGCCAGCCTCGTCCAGCAGCTTGTTCGCTTTGGTAATATCGAAGCCATAAGGTGACGGCGTCGTATCATGGAACTGCGCCAGCTCCGGCGTAATCGGCGTTGGTGAGCTTACCGCATAGCCGTACCACACCACGTTTTTCAACACATCAATGTTGATGCTGTGTGCAATGGCCTGGCGAACCTTCAGGTTCTTCAGATAATGGTTATCCAGATTGAATTCGATGCGGGTTTGCGTCGGGCTGTAACCATAGCCAGCGGTTTCAATGCCCAGCTTGGGGTTTTTCTTGATGCGTTCAATTTCACTCAGCGGAACAGGAGAGTCGCTTCCCAGATCCAATGCGCCGGTTTCAAGCGCAATTGTGCGAGTGGCGGCATCGGGGATGATCTTCACCACCAGTTTATCGACGTATGGCTTAGGGCTGTCCCAGTAGTTCGGGTTACGTTCATAAAGGATATGGCTGCCACGCACCCATTCCTTGAACACAAACGGGCCAGTACCAATCGGCGCAGTATTGTGAGGATTAGACAGAATATCTGTGCCTTCGTATAAGTGCTTCGGCACGATAGGTGCTTCGTTGGCGGAGAACGCGCTCAGCAGATAAGGTGCGGGTTTTGATAGTTCCAGGATCGCGGTATACGGATCGGGAGTCTTCACTTCGGTGACGTTGGCAAACGTGCCCTGACCGCGTGAATTGTATTTTTTGACGGTCAGAATGGAAAACGCGACATCCGCAGAGGTGAAGTCTTGCCCGTCATGCCATTTCACGCCTTTACGCAGGTGGAACGTATATTGTTTACCATCCGGGCTAACCGACCAACTGGTCGCAAGCTGCGGGGTTGGCTTCATATCGAAATCGTAATTCAACAGCCCTTCAATCACCTTGGCGTTGATCTTCATCACCGCGCCGCTGGTGCTAACCAGACTGGTTAAGACCGGCGGCTCAGGCTCGGCCAAAAAATTCAGCGTGCCGCCACGCTTGGGCGTCAACGTTTCCGCCTGTGTGGCAAGCCCGAAGAGCGAAGATGTCAGAATCAGCGCTGACAAGAAGAAATTTTTTTTCATATTTCCCATCCGTATGCAGAGGGCAGAGGTGTGCTCTCCGCTTTTATTTTTTAATAGCGTGTTTGAATGATGTGTTTGGGGTGACAGACAACGCACCTTTCTCTTCAGAAGGAAGAGAAATAAGGCTGGGTTAAGTCAACATCGGGGCAGTAATGAAATAACGTCATTACTGTTGCTGTGTGGCGTAATGGTTTTCATGCTGCGTTCCTGGTTTGAATAACGAACAAAGAATAAAACTGCCTGAATTTTAAGGCGGGTCACTTAAGCCTCATTTTAGGAGATACACGGGGATGAGATTCCCGCAGGGATAGCTCGCCCCGTGGTCACTCCGTGTATCTCGGTTCTTAAACGATCGGCTTTATCCTGAACCACCTCTTTATTTTCTGGTTAAACCCTAGCCCAACATGTGTTTTAAACGAACGTTTAAATATGGATAACTAATGCCAAATTATGCATAAGTTATTCACTCTTCTTGCTGTTGGGGACGTGGATAATTCAGGTTATTATCCATCCTGCTAATTATTTATCCTGAGGTTGTCATGGCGATTAAACGTTATCCACATCTTGCGCATTGGGGCGCGTTTACCGCTGTGGTTGAAGACGGTAGGTTGATTCGATGTGAGCCGTTTTCGGGCGATCCAGCCCCATCCGGCATGCTCGATTCCATCGTGCCGCTGGTGTATTCCGACCGACGTATCCGTCGGCCTTCGGTGCGCCGTTCTTGGCTACAGAAGCGGGAAAACAGCGATAAAACGCTGCGTGGCCGGGAGGATTTTGTTGAGGTGGATTGGGACGTGGCGCTCGACCTGGTCGCGCAGGAAAATCGCCGTATTCGAGATCGCTACGGCGCGGATGGCCTTTTTGCCGGTTCCTACGGCTGGTCGTCTGCTGGACGTTATCACCATGCGCGTTCTCAGGTACGCCGCTTCTATTTCTCCGGCGGTGGAGCGGTCGACCAACAGGGGAATTACAGCTGGGGTGCCGCACAGTTCTTCCTGCCTTATGTGATCGGCACCTTCCACCCGCTGACGGGCAAGGTGACTGAATGGCGCAGCGTCGCCGAACATTGTGATATTTTCCTCGCGTTTGGTGGGCTGGCGTTAAGAAATTCGCAGATAGCCTCCGGCGGTGCTGGGCACCATACACTGAAGCCTGCACTGGAAGCGCTGGTGGCGAAAGGGATTCCCGTTATTAACATCAGCCCGATGCGCGACGATTGCCCTGAGTTTGTGAATGCCGAGTGGATTCCTATCCGCCCGAATACCGATGTCGCCCTGATGTTGGCGCTAGGCTATGAGATTCAGCGTTTGGGCGCTGACGATAAGGACTTCCTGCAACGCTACTGTGTCGGTTATGAGCAACTGAGTGACTATTTGCACGGTCGTGGTGACGGCGTGGTGAAAACGCCTGAATGGGCCAGCGATATCACGGGTATCCCCGCCGAGCGGATCCGGCGTTTGGCGCAGCAACTGATCGGCGTGCGCAGCTTTATTACCTGTTCTTACTCGGTGCAGCGCGCGCACCGTGGCGAACAGCCGTACTGGATGATGATCGCGCTGTCTTCTATGCTGGGGCAGGTGGGGCTACCAGGCGGTGGCTTCTCCTTCGGCCATGGCTCGATGAACAGCGTCGGTAACGAACGGATTTCAACGCCTGCACCGGCTTCGCCGTCTACCACGAACGCAGGACGGGCGATCCCCGTAGCGCGTATCGCCGATATGCTACTGCATCCGGGAACGCCTTATACCTTTCAGGGGGAAACGCACACTTACCCCGATGTTCATCTCATTCACTGGGCGGGCGGTAATCCGTTCCACCATCACCAGCAGTTGAACCGTCTGGTGGACGGCTGGCACAAGCCGGATACGGTGATTGTGCAGGATATCGTCTGGACACCCGCGGCGCAGATGGCTGACATCGTGCTGCCTGTCACCACCACGCTGGAGCGTAATGATATCGGCGGATCGTCCCGCGATCGCTTTATCTTTGCCATGCATCAGGCGATTGCGCCGCAACATCAGGCGCGTAACGACGTGGATATCTTCAGCGAACTGGCGGAGCGTCTGGGCTATAAAGACACGTTCACGCAGAACCGCAGCGAGCAGCAGTGGCTGGAACATCTTTATGACGAGTGTAGAGCAAAGCAGCGAGATTTCGCTGACAGCTGGCCGTCATTTGAGGATTTCTGGCAGCAGGGGCATGTAGAAATCCCGATGGATGAAAAGCCGTTTGTGTTCTTTGAGGATTTCCGCCGCGATCCGCAGCAGCATGCCTTGAGTACGCCAAGCGGTAAGATCGAATTGTTCAGCTCAGCCATCGCCAGCTATGGCTATGCCGATTTTGCGCCGCATCCTGAGTGGCAGCCTCCCGTTGAATGGCTGGGAGCCAAAAGCACGGAAGAATGGCCGCTGCACTTTATTTCCATTCAGCCATCTGACCGCTTACACAGCCAACTGGCGGCTACGCCGCAGGTTGCCGCGAATAAGACCGCAGGAAAAGAGACGCTGTACATGCATCCGCAGGACGCTGCTGCACGGGATATTATCGACCGTTCACAGGTGGAAGTCAGAAATGCGCGTGGTCGTATTCTGGCTGGCGTACAGATTACCGACGGCGTAAAGCCGGGCGTCGTGATCATGTCCACCGGTGCCTGGTTTGAGCCCGGCTTCGGCCAGAAAACGTGGCATCCGGTTGAACAATCAGGAAATGCGAATGTACTGACGCTGGATATTGGCACGTCGCCGCTGACGCAGGGGCCGAACGCCATGAGCTGTCTGGTGGATGTCGTGCGGGTTTAGCGCTATTCTGAGCCGCTTTTATTTTCCTGTGATTTTGTTTTCGTAAGGTTGGTTGAATGAATACGCAATTATCCGAAGCCTATTTGCAACGCTTCGGCGGCACCGCGCGGTTATATGGTCAACAGGCGCTGGCGCTGTTTTCTCAGGCTCACGTTTGCGTGATTGGCATCGGCGGCGTCGGTTCCTGGGCGGCTGAGGCGCTGGCACGTACCGGCATCGGCGCGATTACGCTGATCGATATGGATGATGTGTGTGTCAGTAATACCAACCGCCAGATTCATGCATTGCGTCAACATACCGGACAGTCGAAGACGGAAGTGATGGCGGAACGTATTCTGGCGATCAACCCAGAATGCAACGTCACCTGCGTGGATGATTTCATCAGTGCGGAAAACGTGGCTGAGTTTCTCGACCAAAACTTTAGCTATGTGATTGATGCCATCGATAGCGTGCGCCCGAAGGCTGCGCTGTTGTCGTACTGCCGCCGCTATAAGATCCCGGTGGTGACAACTGGCGGCGCGGGTGGGCAAATCGATCCGACTCGGATTGAGGTCGTCGATCTGGCCAAAACCATTCAAGATCCGCTGGCCGCCAAGCTGCGTGAACGGCTGAAGCACGATTTTAACGTGGTGAAAAACAGCAAAGGAAAGCTGGGCATCGACTGTGTGTTTTCCAGCGAACCGCTGGTTTATCCGCAGCCTGACGGTTCCGTCTGTGCGTCTCGCAGTACGGCTGATGGGGTGATGCGTATGGATTGCGCGTCAGGCTTTGGCGCGGCGACGATGGTCACCGCAACCTTTGGGTTTGTTGCGGTATCTCATGCGCTGAAGAAAATGATAGCGAAAATGGAACGAGCGTCTGCGGTGCAGAAATAGCATCGCGTAATCTGCTATTTGCTCGCTGCTTCTCGTTCGGCAATGTCCTTGATTCTGGCGGCTAACGCGGCCAGACCGCTTGAACGTGAAGCGCTGAGCTGAGCACGTAGCCCCAGCGTATCAAATAGCGCCAGCGGATCCTGCTGTAACAGCGCTTCTGGCGTTTTTCCCTCAGCGGCGGTTAGCAGTACCGCCAGTAATCCCCGCACGATGCGCCCGTCGCTATCACCGTAAAAATGTAGCCTGTCGTCTTCCTGACGTTGGTAACCTAGCCAGACGCGATTTTCACAGCCGGATAATGAAATATCCTCGGTTTTTAGTGCATCGGGAAGCGCTGGTAGCGTCTTTGCCAGCAAAATGAGCTGTCGATAGCGATCTTCCCATGCCCGGCAATGATCAAATCGTGCCAGCAGATCGGCAACGGTGATGGGGGGGCCAAAAGGATGTATGTTGTCGGTTGTCTCGGTCATAGTCCGTCGTCGATCAATAGGTTGTGGGCGACAATAGTGTGTAGTTGATTATCGTTTGTAGCGTTGATTAGTCACTCAGTAATTCAAGGGCATTGCCCATCGCGGCGATCAGCGCAGCAACATCTTGCTGGTTATTATACGGGGCAAACGAGGCACGGATCGTGCCGCTGACGCCGAGTGCGTCCATTAACGGCTGCGCACAGTGGTGTCCGGCACGCAGTGCGATGCCGCTTTCGGCTAACAGCGTAATCAGATCGCTGTGGTGTACATCGGCAATGTCAAAGGACAGCACGCTGGAATGCGGGCTACGGAAACTGCGAAAGCCGGGAAACTGTGCCAGATGCGTCTCGGCAAGCTGCGCCAACTGTTGGCTGTGCTGCTCTGCGGCGTGCCAATCCAGTGTGGTCAGCCAGTCTACCGCCGCAGATAGACCAAGCACACCAGCGATATGCGGCGTTCCCGCTTCAAACCGCTGTGGAATCGCCTGCGGTTTGAAGCCGTCAAAGGAAACCTGCGTCATCATTTTCCCGCCGCCTTGCCACGGCATCATGCTTTCCAGCAATGCGGTTTTGCCATACAGCACGCCAATCCCGGTGGGCGCATAAAGCTTGTGTCCGGAAAATGCGTAGAAATCGATATCCAGCGCCTGTACATCCGGTGGGCAATGAACGATGCCCTGCGCGCCATCAACCATCACCACCGCGCCATAGCGGTGAGCCAGCGTAATCGCACGCGCCAGATCGGGTAAACCACCCGTCACGTTTGACATCTGACCTAGTGCCAGCAGGCGAGTTTTTGGCGTGATCAACGTGGCTAGCTGCTCAATATCCGGTAAGAAGTCCGTGCCTATCGGTAGCTTCACCACGCTTGCGCCAGTTTGCTGCGCCACCATCAGCCACGGAATGAGGTTAGCGTGATGCTCCGCTTCGCTAACGATGATCTCGTCGCCCGGTTGAAGGCGAGGGCGGGCATAACTCTGCGCGACCAGATTGATCGCTTCCGTTGTGCCTCTGGTCCAGACAATGGAACGCGGATCGTCTGCATGGAGTAAGGCGGCGACTTGCTCGCGAGCGCCTTCAAAACGCTGAGTTAGCGCCTGTGCGCCTCGATGCTGACTGCGGTGCACCGTGCCACTCTCGCTGCAATAGAACTGCTGCACAGCATCAATGACGGACTGCGGTTTCAGCGCGGTCGCGGCGCTATCAAGATATACCGTCGAGTGCTGGAGTGCGGGGAACTGTTGGCGAAAAGTTGCAGGGTTAAACGGTGTCATGAGCATCCTCTTATAGAGGATAGATCCTGTCCCATTTTGTCGAGAGAGACAAGTTTAGGACTATGCCTAATGCGATTTTATGGAAAAAAAATCAATTATTGCTACGCTTTAAAGTGTTAATTTTCAGGATTTCCTGATGCATCAGGTTAACTATAAGACATTTAAATTCATCGAGGGTTAACTATGAAGAATAAAATTTCTATTTTTGCCGCCATCGTGATGGCGTTTTCTCTGGCAGCCTGTTCGAGTAATTACGTCATGCATACGAATGACGGGCGTACCATCGTGGCTGAGGGGAAACCGAAGGTTGATGATGAGACGGGTATGATCAGCTATACCGATGCTTATGGTCAGCAGCAGCAAATTAATCGTGATAATGTGAAAGAAATGGCGAAAGGAAAATAGCGCCGTTGCCTGTTATCACACACTGCCTGTTAATCTGCGCCAGACTCACCTAAGACTGTCATGGCGTTCAGGCGTGAAATCGTAAGCAAAAAAAAGCACCGCAATTTGCGGTGCTACATAAAAAATCACTTTGGACAGACAGGGTAAATGTACAGGAAGTGAATAGGGTAGACTCGCTACCACATCTGCAAAAGGCAGACAAACAAATAGCAAACACAACATCACAACCACAAGCCAAAAGCACCTCAGGTCACCCCTCCGCACTTTTCGTTCCGGCCCAGGAAGTTGCGCTAATATAGGTATTTGCTGGTACATCCTCAACGGACAAATTATAATGCCTCGGATTACAAAAACTAATATATGTACCCGTCATCTTTTTCTTGCAGAGAGTCTGGCTGTTACCGCTGGTGTTAATCGCGTAGCCAGCTAATTGGCTGGCGATCTTTCCCGTTGTTGCCTTTCTGCATCTTAAGATTTAATGGGGACGAATGTGCCTGATAAATCGCTGATTTAGCGCAAACAAAAAGATTTCATTCATGTCAAAACGTCTACCTCCGCTCAACGCATTGCGCGTTTTTGATGCGGCGGCTCGCCATTTAAGTTTTACCAAAGCGGCAGAAGAGCTGTTTGTCACGCAGGCTGCTGTCAGCCACCAGATTAAATCGCTGGAAGATTTTCTGGGGCTGAAATTATTCCGCCGTCGTAATCGTTCCTTGTTACTGACCGAAGAGGGGCAGAGTTACTATCTTGATATCAAAGAGATCTTCTCATCGCTGAATGACGCGACGCGTAAGCTGCAATCCCGTAGCGCGAAAGGCGCATTAACGGTGAGCCTGCTACCCAGCTTTGCTATTCATTGGCTGGTGCCGCGTCTTTCGAGCTTTAACTCCGACTATCCGGGGATTGATGTTCGTATTCAGGCGGTGGATCGTGACGAAGATCGCCTGGCCGATGATGTGGATGTCGCTATCTTCTATGGTCGAGGAAATTGGCCGGGATTGCGGGTGGAAAAGTTGTACGCCGAGTATCTTCTGCCAGTTTGTTCACCCGTGTTGCTGACGGGGAATCATCCGTTGAAAACGCCGGACGATTTGGTCGCGCACACGCTGCTGCACGATGCGTCGCGCCGTGATTGGTTGTCCTATACGCGTCAGCTTGGCGTTCAGATTAACGTGCAGCAGGGGCCGATTTTCAGCCACAGCGCGATGGTGTTGCAGGCGGCGATTCACGGACAGGGCGTGGCACTGGCGAATAATGTGATGGCACAAACGGAGCTCGAAGCCGGGCGACTGGTGTGTCCGTTTAACGATGTGCTGGTCAGCCGGAATGCTTTTTATCTGGTATGTCATGACAGTCAGGCAGAACTGGGTAAAATAGCCGCCTTTCGTCATTGGATTCTGGCGCGGGCGGCCAGCGAGCAGGAAAAGTTTCGCTTCCGCTATGACAACGGTACACGCTGAAATTACATCGTCGACCGTTGAAGATTGACTGACCGAATAACTCACGTAGGTAACTACGTATCAGGCTGATGACAGACCTATTTGCCGAACGAAAACGACGGCCTTTGTCAGCAACCTTGTTTATAGGTAATAACGTACAGGTAATAACGATGAATAGTCGTTTCATGTTGGTATTTGCTGCTATCAGCGGCTTTACTTTTGTCGCGCTAGGCGCATTTGGTTCCCACGTTCTCAGCAAAACGCTGGGTGCAACGGAACTGGGTTGGTTGAAAACCGGCCTTGAGTATCAAGCATTTCACACGCTCGCGATTCTTGCGCTGGCGGTTGCGATGCAACAGCGAACCAATCTGTGGTTTTACTGGAGCAGCGTTTTTCTGGCGTTGGGAACGGTACTCTTCAGCGGAAGTTTGTACTGTCTGGCGCTTTCTCACCTGAAACTGTGGGTTTATGTGACGCCGATTGGCGGAGCCTGTTTTCTGGTGGGATGGATATTAATGTTGATTGGCGCACTGCGTCTGAAGAGAAAGGCTGAACGCCATGAATAGAGTCATTTTGTATTGTCGCCCTGGGTTTGAGAAAGAGTGTGCGGCGGAAATAACGGAAAAAGCTACGCATCACAATGCCTTTGGCTTCGCGCGGGTAAAAGAAAACAGTGGCTACGTCGTGTTTGAATGCTACCAGCATGAAGATGCCGAACGTCTGATGAAAACGCTGCCGTTCCATGAGCTGATTTTTGCCCGCCAGATGTTCGTTAGCGGTGAACTGTTGCGCGACCTGCCGCAGGAAGACCGGATCACGCCGATCGTGGGTATGCTGACTGGTGCGATTGAACGTGCTGGGGAACTGCGCGTTGAAGTGCCTGACACCAATGAAAGCAAAGAGCTGATGAAGTTCTGTCGCAAATTCACCGTGCCGCTGCGTGCGGCGTTGCGCGAACACAAAATTCTGCTGGGCTATGAAAAAGCGGATCGACCGGTACTGCATGTGCTGTTTATTGCACCTGGCTGCTGCTATGTCGGTTACTCCTATAGCAATAACAACTCACCGTTTTATATGGGTATCCCACGCCTCAAGTTCCCTTCTGACGCGCCAAGCCGTTCGACGCTGAAACTTGAAGAAGCGTTTCACGTTTTCGTTCCTGCGGATGAGTGGGATGAGCGTCTGGGCAGCGGTATGTACGCAGTGGATTTGGGCGCTTGCCCCGGCGGCTGGACTTATCAGTTGGTCAAACGCAGCATGATGGTTTATGCGGTAGACAACGGGCCAATGGCACCCAGCCTGATGGACACTGGGCAGGTGATGCACCATCAAGCGGATGGTTTCCGCTTCGAACCACCGCGCAACAATGTGTATTGGCTGGTGTGCGACATGGTAGAAAAACCCGCTAAAGTCACAAGCTTGATGAGTGATTGGCTGATTAAAGGCTGGTGTCGTGAAACGATATTCAACCTGAAATTGCCGATGAAGAAGCGCTATGAAGAAGTGTCACAGAATCTGGCTATGCTGCGTGAACGCCTAAGTGAAAATGGTATTCATGCCGAGGTGCATGCCAAGCATTTGTACCATGACCGTGAAGAAGTCACTGTGCATGTGCGCCGTTTCTGGAGTGCGGTGCCTGGCCGTCGCGACGAGCGATAGTATTGTACTGATGCGTATCTGGTGTCATTCAGGTACGCATCCGTATTAATCCTGCTGAGCGCTACTCTGCACGGGTAGCCTCAACTGTTGCAGATTGCCATTAAGCGTTAAATCGGTACGCAGCGTGGCAACCTGACGGCTGATCAACGCCATTTCTTTATGTTGTTCCAACTTCTTACGCCACTTCTCTGGCACCGTATCTACTTGCTGGTACAACGCTTCCAGACTTCCTGCCTGTTGCAAGAGCTGTGCGGCACTTTTAGGGCCGATACCCGCAACGCCCGGGATCTTACTGCTGCTAATGCCTGCTAGCCCCCAGTAGTCCGTTAACTGCTGCGGTGAAACGCCAAATTCCTGTTCGATAAACGGCAAATCGAGCCAGCGTTTCTGAAAGTAATCCCTGATCTGAATGTGTGGTGCCAATAACTGGCAGTACCCTTTATCAGTCGACACAATCGTTGCCTGATGACCCGCTGAGGACAGCTTGGTGGCTAGTGTGGCAGCCAGATCGTCGGCTTCATTACCGGGGCTATGCCAGCTTTCTACGCCAACGGCGGCAAACGCCGCTTTAATCTGCGAGAGCTCCTGCTTCAGATTATCCGGCATCGGCGTGCGTCCTGCCTTGTAGTCCGGCAAGAGTTGGTGACGCCAACTGGTATCGCGATCTTCATCATCAAAGACGGCTACCGCGTGTGTAGGCTGGCTGTGCTGTATCAACTGATGCAGCGCATGTTGGCATGCGGTGATACAGGGCGAACCTTGTACCGCGTGAATACGACGTATCAGATTGAGCGCGTCGACAATCAGCAAATGGACGGGCATCGCATCATTCCTGTCGTGCTATCCGTGAGTAAAGGGGGAAGCTGGGCTTCCCCACGTAGGTGTTGGTTGAGCGAGCGGTTATGAGCAGATTTCGTAGCAGGGAATATAGGCGCTGCCGGGCAGCTTCATACGCTGCTGTGCGACAAAGCCTTGTAACAGCGTATCCATGCTTTTCATCATCTGCGGGTCGCCATGAATTTTGTACGGCCCACGCTGTTCTATTGCCTGAATACCGACTTCCTTCACATTACCAGCCACGATACCGGAGAATGCCCGGCGCAGCGCGGCAGCAAGCTCTTCAGATGGCTGATTCGGATGCAGGTTAAGATCGGCCATATTTTCATGGCTCGGCTCGAAGGGCAGTTGCAGATCCGGTGCGATGCGCAGTGACCAGTTAAAGCTATAGGCATCACCTGTGTGGCGGCGGCTCTCTTTCACCAGTGGCATTGCTTTCTTCATCTGACGGGCGACTTCTGCGGCGTCATTAATGATGATCGAGTAGTAACGACGCGCCTGACGGCCTAGTGTGCCAACAATGAATTCGTCCAACACGCTGAAATAGTCTGCGCTTTCTTCCGGTCCGGTCAGGATAATTGGCAGCACCTGTTCGCTGTTTTCCGGATTCATCATAATGCCCAGGAGATAGAGGAACTCTTCTGCCGTTCCGACCCCGCCTGGGAAGATAATGATGCCATGCCCAATACGGACAAAGGCTTCCAGACGCTTTTCGATATCCGGCATGATGATCAGTTCATTGACCAGCGGGTTCGGTGGCTCTGCGGCAATGATGGACGGTTCGGTCATGCCAATGAAGCGCCCCTCTTTGTAGCGCTGCTGCGCGTGGCCGACGGCAGCCCCTTTCATTGGTGCTTCCATCGCGCCCGGGCCACAGCCCGTGCAGATATTCAGTTCACGCAGGCCGAGTTGGCTACCTACCTTGCGGGCATACAGGTATTCGATTTCATTAATCGAGTGACCACCCCAACAGACCACCATATTCGGTTCTTCGCCGACGTGGAGCGCCTTGGCATTACGCAGGATCGAAAACACCAGATTGGTGATGTGAGCGGAATTTTCCAGATTCAGGTTCTGATAGCGACCCGCGCTGGCGATTTGGCCGTTAACGAACAGAATGTCGCGCAATACGGCGAACAGGTTAGCCTGCAAGGCTCGAATGATGTTGCCATCAACAAAGGCGTCTTCCGGCGGGTTCACCAGTTCCAGTTTGACACCGCGTTCACGGCGCAGCACGTTGATATCAAAGTCTTCATAACGAGACAGCAGCTCTTTGCTGTTATCTGTCTGGCTACCGGAATTCAGTACAGCGAGGGAACAGTTGCGAAACAAACGGTAGAGGTCGCTGCTGGCCGTGCTTTTCAGCATGTCGACTTCCAACTGCGATAACAAATCCATCGATCCCAATGGGCTGATATGTGTAATCAATTTTGCTCCTTGAAACGCAATATAATTCGCGATGCCATGCTGGCTGCCGAGAGCACAATCCGCTGCTACACGCTCGACGTTTCAGCAACATGGCACGAATGTCATTCATTTAAGCCGCTACGCGAATAAGTTAAATACCGCGAACCTAAATGAAACCTACTTGAGCACCGTTCAGACGTTATGGATCTTTTGTTGTCTGGCATACCACCTTAACGCGCTGCCATCATTTTTTCCAATGTTGGCGGCAGTCTATCTCCTAACTTGCGTGACGCCACGCATATACCCGTCATACTTCAAGTTGCATGTGCGTTGGCTTCACTTACTCACCCGAATCACTTACTTGAGTAAGCTCATCGGGACTCCCTCGTTTGCCGCCTGCCTGAAACTCGAATTATTTAGGGTATGTTACCGTGCAAGCACGCGGCCTATCGGTCGGTTACTGGCGTGGCAGACGGCCATTTGGTGCGCTAAATGGGGTGTTGCTGCGCCACGGGTTGATGTCCAGCCCGCCGCGCCGGGTGTAACGCGCATAAACGCTGAGTTTTTCCGGTTGGTAGTAGTGCATGAGATCGTTAAAAATTCGCTCCACACACTGTTCGTGAAATTCGTTATGATGACGAAACGAAACAATGTAGCGCAGCAGCGCTTCACGATTAATGCGCTTACCGCGATAGTGAATTTGTACGGATCCCCAGTCAGGCTGGTGGGTGATCAAACAGTTGGATTTCAGCAGGTGGCTGACCAGCGTTTCTTCAACGACCGGCGCATCCTGTTCATTTGTCGCCAGATAGTTGGCGTTGAAGTCGTAGCTGTCGATCTGAATGTCTTGATCGTCAATGCATTCGCCTGTGAATCCGGCGAGCGGTTGACCTTCAAGCTCGCTGAGTTTGAAAAGCGTGACGCTGACATCTCCCTGTGCGCAGTGCGCCAGATCGTTGGCTAAGGTTGTGTGCACGCTTTCCCAACTGTCGAATGTCGTCTGATTAAAGCTGTTCAGATACAGCTTAAAACTTTTTGATTCAATCAGATTCAGGCTTTCTGCGTTAAGGTGCATTTCACCAACGGCCACTTGAGGTACACCGCGATTGTTCAGCCAGGAAAGCTCGTAGAGCGTCCAGATATCTGCGCCATGAAAAGGCAGGCTGTCAGGATAAATACCGAGTGGATCGCGATTCAGGCTACGTGGCACCGGCTGTAGAAGTGCGGCATCATAGCGGTCGTGATAGGGAGTGGGTTTGCCCAGTGTCAGCCCGCTTAGGGCCTGATGCTTGTCATAAACGGACATGCTGTTACCTTGATGTGATAAGCGTGATGGCTAATAGTTTAACCTGACTAAAAGAGTGATGAGAAAAATTATGGAGCATGAGGTTGTTTCTGCACTGGCGGCGTTTACCCAGCGCTATGTTGCCTGTTGGCAGCAAGAGAAGGGGCATTTGCCTGCCAGTGAAGCGCTTTACGGCATACCTTCCCCGTGTATTGTTGAAAATCATGAGGATACGGTTTACTGGTCGCCACAGCCTTTTGCCCTTTCAGCCGCATTGGATGGGGTGGAACGTGCGTTGGAAATCAGCCTGCATCCTGATGTTCACGCGTTCTACACTGCGCAATATGCTGGAGATATGGCTGCGCAGTTTGATTCACTCTCTTGCCAACTGTTGCAGGTGTGGAGCGAGGATGACTTCACCCGTATGCAGGAAAACCTGATTGGCCATTTATTAACGCAGAAGCGCCTTAAACTCACGCCGACGCTGTTTTTAGCGACGACAGATTCTGAGATGACAATGGTGTCGTTATGTAATGTTTCAGGGGAAATCGTTCTGGAAGAATTCGGAACGAAGAAACGTCAGCACATAGCGCCGACCCTGGCGGCGTTTCTTTCTGGCCTTAACCCGTTAGCGGTCTAATGGTTAATCGAATTTCACTTTCGGCTTTGTGAGAGATCTCTTACATTTGCTGTAAGAAATGTCTTATCTTTAATGTTGAAAATAGGTTTCATTTTTATTTTTTCATTATTAATTAGTTAATTACAACCAAAATTCACTGTGCTACTTAAGGGGCATTGAGAAACATTGTCACTTACCCCTTGCCGAAAGCTGACAATTAATACATCTTATTACTTAAATTAGTAACCGGTTACAGTGTATGTAACGGTGACTATCGGTAACAAAATAACGTTACTGCACTCGGGTTGTTTTCAGGAAGATGCATTGTTTTCAGGAAGAAATAGTCGTTTCAGGAAGAAGCGCGGTTTTCAGGAAGAAATACGATTTCAGGATGAAATCAGGGACACCTCCAGGAAGGAGACCGAGAGCCGATTAGGAATGTCGGTGGGGCAGGAGCCTAAAGGGATTGAATCACGGAAGATACAGGATGGAAACGTCAGGACGAAAGTGGGACGCCAGCAAGGATTGTGGGTCAGGATGACCAAAAAGGAAAAGTTTTCACGGATGAGCAGGGACGCAAATGTGTAGCGGGATAGCTATAAAACGAACCGGGGGTACTGAGCAATCAGTACCCCCAACTTTTTACCTGTATGGCATGCTTTTCCCTCCCCGAACGCATTGATGTAGTTGCGTTACAAAGAAAAAAACACTCCATACGTTATACCCGAGCTGCAACTGAATGTTGGCGGTGAGCCTGCATCTAGAATTTGCAATTAGTCTGAAATTTTACTAAATTAGTTTTTTAGTAAGTTATCGGACTATTTAGCAAAGGAAAACGCAGTGATGAAATTCAATGTAAAAATGCTGTCAGTCACACTTGGCCTGTTTACCAGCCACGCTTTTGCACATACCGTCTATGAAAATGCACGGATTTATACCGTTAATGATCAACAGCCAACGGCATCAGTTCTGGTCGTGGATCAGGGAAAAATTATCTACGTCGGCGGAAACGATGGTGCGAAGCAATTTAAAGCAACCGCTACCGAGTTGGTGGATTTAGAGGGAAAAACCGTACTGCCAGGTTTTATTGAAAGTCACGCTCACCCTGCAACGGTAGCGGTGATGCAGGCAGGGGATTTTTTGTATGTTGACGGTGCGGCAAGCCTGACGCAGATTCTGAGCCAGTTAAAAGATTATTTAGCTGCGCACCCGAAAGCTAATTATTTATTAGCTCAAGGTTTTAACGTTGCCTCGCTCGGCTTGCCACAAGGCACGTTGCCGACTGCTGCTGATTTAGACACCGTCTCCACGAGTATTCCTATCGTGGTTTATGACAGCGGAATGCACGCCGGATGGGCGAATAGCGCAGCGTTGAAAGTCGCCCACGTCGATGCGAATACGCCCGATCCTATCTCAGGGAAACACTATTTTGAGCGTGATAACAAAGGCAACCCGACAGGCTTCATGCATGAAAGCGCGATGCACAATGTTGTCGACGCGCAGCAATTTAACACGGTAGAAAACGTCGCTGAGCAACTTAAACCGATTTTAAATACCTACCACTCTCTAGGTTTTACCGCGATTACGGATGTCGGCGATACTTTTAGCACGACAGTTGCTGCCATTGCCCGCTTAAACGATCAGGGGAAATTGAAGGTATATTATCAGCGCGGCTATTTTTATGATGCGGCCAAATCGACGGAACAAAATATTGCCAGCCTTAAAGCCCTGCGTGAAAAATATAACCGGGGGAATTTGTCGATGAATCTGTATAAATTATTTATGGATGGCACGATAGAAATGGACTCAGGGGCGATGTTCAAGCCCTATCCCAATGGCAACATCGTTGAGCCATTTTTAAGCCAGCAGCAGATTAACGACAATGTTGCAGCAGCCTTGAAAGCGGGCTTCTCTGTGCATGTACACGCGATAGGTGATAAAGCGCAGCAGTCGATTTTAGACGCATTTGAGGCTAGCAAAAAAATTAACCCGCATTTGGCTCGCGTGATTGCCCACAACCAAGTGTTTGAGCCGCAGGGCGTGCAGAAATTTGCCGCAATGAAGGACAATTTATTCCTGCAAACGACGCCAAACTGGACGGTGGTAAATGAAAAAGATGAAACCAAAACCAAAATTGGTAGCGATGCCTACAATCATCAATATCTGCTCGGGCAAGTGGTACGCGAGGGCGTCGCGGTGACCTTCGGTTCTGATTATCCCGCCAATACTTTTGATGCGGTTAACCCATTCAGTCAAATGTATCATGCCATCAAGCGCGGTCAGCCAAATGCTGGCTATCTTCCTCCAACGGATGCGGCAATGACGCTTGGTCAAAGCTTGCAGGCTTACACGATTAATGGCGCGAGGCAGCTTGGTATCAGTGATATAACCGGTAGTCTTGAGAAAGGGAAAAATGCCGATTTTATTATTGTGGATACCGATATTGGTAACGCGGATCTGGAAAAATTGAAAAATACCAACGTGTTGGCAACCTATTTCAAAGGGGAAAAAGTGTACTAACGTACATCATGTCCACTATAATTCGGCCGCGCGGAAAGGCAGCAACCGAATGAATTCCCCGGAAGCTTGCACAAGCCAGTAACTGGGGAAGTCGTCACGCTGCCGAGTAGAGAAACTGCCGTAGCCCCAATAGCACGAAGCCTATGGATGGGCCGGAATCATATCAGCGCATCTATCATCCGAAATAGGTCGGGTAGATAACGCAGTGATTGGATTTCATTGCCTGGCGATTTTGAGTAATTAGCCCATTTGTAGGATATTTCATATGCATCGATTAGATGAATTAGGCAGACAACTCAATCATCTCGATAACTTGTTTCAACAATGGATGAAGAAGTTAGGCTTTAATCAAAACGCCTTTGCAGTTCTGCATTCGTTGGCGGTATCCCCAGACGGAAAATGCACGCAAAAATATATTTGTGAGCGATGGAGCCTGCCTAAGCAAACTGTGTTTAGCATCTGCAAGCTATTCAAAGAGCAAGGGTTGATTGACATCACTGAAAGCGAGCATGACAAGCGGGAAAAAATCCTGACGTTAACTGAGCTGGGGAAACAACGCACTCAGCCGATTTTGACGCAATCGAAGATATTAAGTGAACGCGCTTTCGGGGCATTAGGTCAGGAACAAACGCAGCAACTTTTCTCCAATTTAGAGGGATTTTGCAGGGTGTTTGAACAAGAGATGGATAATGTGCCTGGGCGTAGTGAGTAGGCGTACAGCCTTCTCTTACTGGCGATTGGGTCAGGCTGATATCAATGCTATGCTTTGCCGCCATTACTGTTGGCTTCAAGGGCGAGAAACCACATGAGCAGAGAGAATCAGATTCGTCAGTCATTATTCGATATTGAGCGTGCATTGAGGGAAAGCCCTTTCTGGCAGGTTGTTCCGCCGGAAGATGAGGCGTTTAACAGCACTGAGCCCTTCAGCCTCGATACCATGCGGCCCGAAGAGTGGTTGCAGTGGGTCTTTTTGCCGCGCATGCACGCTTTGCTGGACAGCGAGTTAGCGCTGCCTGCCGAGCTGGCTCTGCTCCCCTATTTTGAAGACGCGCTGGAAGGCACCCCGGAACAGACGGCGGCGATTCTTTTGCGTATCAAGCAACTCGATGAGCTATTTAACCCCGACGTACAGGATGGCGCAGTGAACGATGCTTGAGATTATTTATCAGGATGAGCATCTGGTTGCCGTCAATAAACCCAGTGGCTGGCTGGTGCATCGCAGTTGGCTGGATCGCAAAGAGAAAGTCGTGGTGATGCAGACTGTGCGCGATCAGGTTGGCCAGCACGTGTATACCGTTCATCGCCTCGATAGGCCTACATCCGGTGTTTTGCTGCTTGCGCTGTCCAGCGAGGTGGCGCGAGCACTATCCCAGCAGTTTGAATCGCACCAGATGCAGAAAACGTATCATGCCGTTGTGCGCGGCTATGTGTTGGATGATGGCGTGATCGACTATGCGCTCACCGAAGAGCTGGACAAGATTGCCGATAAGTTTGCCAATCCTGATAAAGCGCCGCAGCCTGCCGTCACGCATTACCGTTCTTTAGCGCAGGCTGAGATGCCAGTCGCCATCGGCCGTTATCCAACGGCACGCTACAATTTGATGGAACTAAAGCCGCAGACTGGGCGTAAACATCAGCTACGCCGTCATATGTCACATCTTCACCATCCGATTATCGGCGACACCGCGCACGGTGACTTGCGACATAACCGTGGTATGGAGACGCATTTCTCCTGCGGTAGGCTCATGCTGCACGCCAGCGAGTTACTGCTGAATCATCCCGTGACCGGGCAGCCATTGACGCTGCAGGCACGCTGGGATTCGCCGTGGCAGGGGGTGATGAGGCAGTTTGGCTGGCAGGGGATTCTCCCTGATTTTGAAGGGGTTGAGTTTCCTGCCGAGTCAGGTCAGGATAGCGGGCATCTCGTCGAGTAATACCTGTCGTATTGCCGTCGTATTACGTACATCCGAATTAAAAAGGGAGTCAGAAGCATGGCGCAGATTGGTATTTTTGTTGGTACGGTCTACGGGAATGCATTGCTGGTGGCTGAAGAAGCCGAAAATATTCTCAAGGATCGCGGCCACGAGGTTAAGGTCTTTGAGGATGCGACGCTGGAATCCTGGCTGGATTATCGTGAGCATGCGGTTTTAGTTGTCACGTCAACGACGGGACAAGGCCAACTGCCTGATTCTATTGTTCCGCTTTACGCGGCACTGCGTGAAAAAGGCGGCTATCAGCCCATGCTGCGCTATGGCGTTATTGCGCTGGGCGACAGTAGCTATCCGAATTTCTGCGCAGGCGGCCATATTTTTGATGCGCTATTGCAGGAAATAGGTGCTACGCGTCTGGGTAACGTTTTGGATATTGATGCGGTCGAAAATCCTGAACCTGAAGTCGTTTCATGCCCGTGGGTTGAAGAATGGGCAGATTTGGTTGATGCACAGTGATGTCGCGCTGAGATAAGAAACGGGAGCTAATATGGCTCCCGTTTTTATTTGCTTTCCATCATCACGATATGTTTTAACGACGATGAGGTTTAGAGATGATCGTATTTAGCGATTCTTGGTCAACTTCTCTAAATCCGCTTCGATTTCGGTAATTTTGTGGGAAACGACGCTTTCCAAATGACGTAGATCGTCAAGGATTTTGCGTTTCAGATCGACTTCAACCTGTTCCTGTTGGCAAATCTTGTCTAGTTCATCAATCACATAACGCAGATTTGGGCTGATCTCATTGATCTCTTTATAGCCCTGTCCGCTGTTGTCTGCAACGATGGTCTTGCGCTGGCGTGGATATTTGAATTTCACGCTTTTAGCAAAAAACTCACCCTTATCCTTACGGAAATAGATCTTCAGGATGTCGTTATTCGCTTCCTGACGCAGGCTATAGCGATCGATATCATCGGGATTGGTAATGCCCAGGCTTTTTAGATTGTCATACATAGCGTCACCTTCTTGGTAAAAAAACGGCGGGTGATTAACCCGCCGTTTCTAGTTTAGTCGATGGAGCGTAATAGCTCATTGATGCCCACTTTACCGCGGGTTTTCGCATCCACTTTCTTCACAATGATGGCACAGTACATGCTGTGGCTACCATCCTTGGACGGCAGGTTGCCGGAAACCACGACGGAACCCGCAGGAACGCGGCCATAGTGAATTTCACCGGTTTCACGATCGTAAATACGAGTGCTTTGGCTGATGAACACGCCCATGGAAATGACGGAACCTTCCTCAACGACAACGCCTTCCACCACTTCAGAACGCGCACCGATGAAGCAGTTATCTTCGATGATGGTTGGGTTAGCCTGTAACGGCTCCAGCACGCCACCGATGCCGACGCCACCGGACAGGTGAACGTTTTTACCGATTTGGGCGCAGGAACCGACGGTTACCCACGTATCTACCATCGTACCTTCATCGACATAAGCACCGATGTTGACGTAAGACGGCATCAGTACGGTATTACGTGCGATATAAGCACCGCGACGTACGCTGGCTGGCGGTGCAACACGTACGCCTTCACGCTGGAAACGCGCTTCATCATAGTCAGCGAATTTCATTGGCACTTTGTCGAAAAAGCGAGTTTCTCCGCCTTCGATAAGTTGGTTATCGTTAATACGGAAAGAGAGCAGCACGGCTTTCTTCAGCCACTGATGGGTAACCCATTGGCCGTCGATTTTTTCTGCAACGCGCAGGGCGCCGCTATCCAGCAGGCTAATCGCCTGATTAACGGCTTCACGCGTTACAGTGTCTGCGTTTGCCGGAGTGATGTCTGCGCGGCGCTCGAAAGCCGTCTCAATGATGTTCTGTAATTGTTGGTGCATCCTGATTTCTCTTTCCTGATTGTAAAAATTAACTCAATGGTACTTTATCGTTTGGGTTAAGGGCTTCTGTCAACCGTTCTTGCAATTTAAGACGCAATTCCGGCTTCAATGCCCGCCTGTCGCTGTCGGCCAGGATGAAAAGATCCTCCACCCGTTCGCCGATCGTCGAAATGCGTGCGCCATGCAGCGACAGATTGAGATCGGCAAAGATCTCACCGATTCGTGCCAGCAGCCCTGGCTGGTCAAGTGCGCTGAGCTCCATGTAGCTGCGTCTGTCGGTATGCGTCGGCAGGAAGTTGACTTCGGTTGGCACACTGAAATGACGCAGCTTGGGCGACGGCCGTCGTACGCGCGGATGCTGGTAGTGTCGGTGTGTCAGCGACTGTTCCAGCGCCTGGCGTATCATTTCATGCCGATCCTGTGCCAGCGGACTACCGTCCGGTTCCAGCACAATAAAGGTATCCATCGCCATGCCGTCGCGGCTGGTAAAAATCTGTGCGTCGTGCACGCTAAGGTTGCGCCTATCCAGCTCGCCGGCGACTGCCGCGAAAAGATAAGGTCTGTCAGGGCTCCAGATAAAGATCTCCGTACCGCCACGACTGGCCTGATGGCTGATCAGCACCAGCGGTTTGTTGGTATCGTGCTCCAGCAAATGGCGCGCGTGCCAGGCAATCTGGTTTGGTGAGTGGCGCAGGAAGTAATCGGCTCGACAGCGGCTCCAGATATGGTGTAGCGCTTCTTCGTCAATGTTATCCATACGCAGTAGCGCCAACGCCTGCAAGCGGTGATGCCGCACACGTTCGCGTAAATCTGGCGTATTTTGCATGCCACGGCGCAGCTGTTTTTCGGTTGCGAAATAGAGTTCACGCAACAGGCTCTGCTTCCAACTGTTCCACAGGGTTTCATTGGTGGCGCAGATATCCGCAACCGTCAGGCTGACCAGATAGCGTAAACGGGTTTCGCTTTGTACTTCCGTAGCAAATTGCTGAATAACCGTGGGATCCTGAATATCGCGACGCTGTGCGGTGACGGACATCAGCAGGTGGCAGCGTACCAGCCAGGATACCAATTGAGCTTCGCGTGAATTCAGTCCGTGCAGCGCGGCAAATTCCAACACATCCTGTGCGCCCAGTTCAGAGTGATCGCCTCCACGGCCTTTGGCGATATCGTGGAACAGTGCGGCCAGCAGCAGCAATTCTGGCTGGGGCAGGCGAGGGTAGAGCTCTACGCACAGCGGGTGCTGCGGTCGCGTATCCTCGTCGGCGAAGCTTTCCAGCTTGAGCAGAACGCGGATCGTGTGCTCATCCACCGTATAGGCGTGAAACAGATCGAACTGCATCTGACCGACGATATTCCCCCACAGTGGCATATACGCCCACAGCACACTATGGCGGTGCATCGGCAGCAACGCACGGCTTACCGCATACGGATGGCGTAGAATATTCATGAATAGTTGGCGCGCTTCTGGAATGGTGCAAAGCGGGCTGGCGAGATGACGACGAGCATGGCGCAACTGGCGTAATGTGGTGGAATAAATGCCGCTGATGTCACGATTACGCACCATTAGGTAGAACATGCGCATGATGGCTTCCGGCTTTTTGATAAACAGATTTTCATCCCGCAGGTCTACCAGATTGCCGCGTAGCTGGAATTCATCGTCAATCGGGCGGGGTTTTTCGCTCGCATCCAGCGCCAGAATTGCTTCATCAAAGAGCTGCAACAGCATCTGGTTCAACTCGCTGACGCGACGCGTCATGCGGTAGAAATCCTTCATCATGCGCTCTACTGGCGTGTTGCCTTCGCCCTGATATTGCAACAGTTGCGCGACGTTAAGCTGCCTGTCGAACAGCAGACGGTTGTCGTAACGCGGCAGGATCAGGTGTAGGGCGAAGCGAATGCGCCACAAAAAGCTTTGGCACTCATTAAGCTCTTTACGCTCGGCCTCTGTCAGAAAGCCGAAACCCACCATCTCGTTGAGCGAGGTCGCGCCAAAGTGGCGTCTTGCGACCCACAGCAGCGTGTGAATGTCGCGTAGCCCGCCTGGACTGCTCTTGATGTCGGGCTCCAGATTGTAGCTGGTGCTGTGATAGCGTTGATGGCGTTCCTGTTGTTCGGTGATTTTTGCCGGAAAAAACGTAGATGACGGCCAAAACTCATCACTGAATACGTGTTTTTGCAGCGTGAGAAACAGGGCTACGTCGCCGCATATCATGCGTGATTCGATCAGATTGGTCGCGACGGAAATGTCTGCACGCCCTTCCTGTAAACACTCTTCCAGCGTTCTGACGCTATGGCCGACTTCCAGCTTCAAATCCCACAGCAGGGTAATGAATTGGCCGACACGCTGGGAATGCTCTTCACTAAGCGCTGTCTGGCTTAACACCAGTACGTCGATATCGGAAAGCGGGTGCAGTTCGCCGCGGCCATATCCACCAACGGCGACCAGCGAAGTTTGAGCGATATTTTCAAAGCCGTGGAAGTACCACAGCCGCTGCAACAGACGATCGATGAATAAGGTTCTAGCATCAATCAGCTTTTCTGCGCTAACGCCGGAGCGAAATTTTGAACCGAGCCAGAGCTGGAATAGCTCCAACTGCTGTTTCAACGCCTGGCAATTTAGCATGTCATCAGCGTAGGTTAGTGGTGACGCGGGGGGCGGTGTTGCCGCAATGGCATTTACAGGGCTGTCTGGTGAGGAAGCATCAGGTGGCGTACTGTCTGGCGAAAAGCGTTTATCTGTCATAGCACAGCCCATAAAAAAAGCCGGCATCTGCCGGCTTAGTGTTTACTGTTCATGCGTGATGATGTTGGGGATGGTGTCATCCTTTCGCAACGTCATTATTTCGCAGCCGTTTTCGGTTACCACAATAGTATGCTCGTACTGTGCCGACAAGCTGCGATCTTTGGTTTTTACCGTCCAACCGTCTTTCATCGTACGGATACGGAAATCACCCGCGTTGAGCATAGGCTCGATTGTAAAGGCCATACCAGCCTGCAACACCACGCCGCCGTCATCTGCATCGTAGTGCAGAACCTGCGGCTCTTCGTGGAAGCCCTTGCCGATGCCGTGACCACAATACTCACGTACCACGGAGAAGTTGTGCCCTTCTGCAAATTGCTGGATTGCTTTGCCCAGCGTACGCAGGCGAATACCCGGCTTAACCATTTTCAGCGCCAGATAAAGGCTTTCCTGCGTGATGCGGCAGAGACGTTCGCCCAGAATGGTCGGCTTGCCAGCGATAAACATTGTTGACGTATCGCCGTGGAAGCCGTCTTTGATCACGGTGACGTCGATGTTGACGATATCGCCATCTTTCAAAATACGCTCGTCGCTAGGGATCCCATGGCACACCACTTCGTTGATGGAGATGCAGACGGATTTCGGGAAGCCGTGGTAGCCCAAACAAGCAGAAATGGCCTGCTGCTTATTGGTGATGTGATCGTGACAGATTCTGTCTAATTCGGCGGTGCTCACGCCGGGTACCACGTGAGGTTCGATGATTTCCAGAACTTCGGCAGCAAGACGACCCGCTACGCGCATTTTTTCGATGTCTTCAGAGGTTTTAATTGAAATTGCCATTGATGATTGTCCGCAGGTGCCTGTTAAGCACGAAAATTAAGAGCGATAACTAATAACTTATGTTACCAGCCCTGCCGCTGGCTTGCCAAATTATCATTCGGATTAGTAGATTGGCGAATAACAAATGTTGGTGTCGCAGGCGGATTTATGGTATAAAGCGCGCCGATGATCCGGCTGGATATCGGTTATACGATACTCAACCACATCGACTAAACTCACTTTGTGTAAATAACACACACATGTCGGCACGTTCGCCGGGGTGCTCCTGAGGTGTTTCACCGGATGGGGTCGGCGCAATGGGACATGTGGAGGCATAACCCCATACTTAATTAATAGAGGTAATCATGGCAACTGTTTCCATGCGCGATATGCTCAAGGCTGGCGTACACTTTGGTCACCAGACCCGTTACTGGAACCCGAAAATGAAGCCATTCATCTTCGGTGCGCGTAACAAAGTTCACATCATCAACCTTGAAAAAACTGTACCAATGTTCAACGACGCTCTGGCTGAGTTGAGCAAAATTGCTTCTCGCAAAGGCAAAATTCTGTTCGTTGGTACTAAGCGCGCAGCAAGCGAAGCGGTAAAAGATTCTGCTAACAACTGCGATCAGTTCTTCGTGAACCATCGTTGGTTGGGCGGCATGCTGACTAACTGGAAAACCGTTCGTCAGTCCATCAAGCGTTTGAAAGATCTGGAAATCCAATCTCAAGACGGCACGTTCGACAAGCTGACCAAAAAAGAGGCGCTGATGCGCACTCGTGAACTGGACAAGCTGGAAAACAGCCTGGGTGGTATCAAAGATATGGGTGGCTTGCCAGACGCGCTGTTCGTTATCGATGCTGATCACGAGCACATCGCAATCAAAGAAGCTAACAACCTGGGTATTCCGGTATTCGCTGTGGTTGATACCAACTCTGATCCAGATGGCGTTGACTTCATCATCCCTGGTAACGATGACGCAATCCGTGCAGTTAACCTGTACCTGAGCGCTGTTGCTACTGCTGTCCGCGAAGGCCGTTCTCAAGATCTGGCTGTGCAGGCAGAAGAAGGCTTAGTAGAAGCTGAATAATAAGTCTGGCTCGTCGAGCCCTTATTAACCAGGTAGTACTAGTTTGGTTAGGGGCCTTTTTATGGCCCCTTTTTCACTTTTAAAGCTGTTTGGTCGTGACGACCGGGCAGTACAAATCTTCCGAGGATTTTAGAATGGCTGAAATTACCGCATCCCTGGTAAAAGAGCTGCGTGAGCGTACCGCAGCAGGCATGATGGAATGTAAGAAAGCGCTGGTTGAAGCTAACGGCGACATCGAGCTTGCAATCGAAAACATGCGTAAATCCGGTGCGATCAAAGCAGCGAAGAAAGCAGGTAACGTTGCTGCTGACGGCGTAATCAAGACTAAGATCGACGGTAACTACGCTGTGATTCTGGAAGTTAACTGCCAGACTGACTTCGTTGCTAAAGATGGTGGTTTCCAGGCGTTTGCTGACAAAGTGCTGGATGCTGCGGTTGCAGGCAAAATCACTGATGTTGACGTGTTGAAAGCACAGTTCGAAGAAGAGCGTGTTGCACTGGTTGCTAAAATCGGCGAGAACATCAACATTCGTCGTGTTTCCGCTCTGGAAGGCGAAGTTCTGGGTAACTACCAACACGGTGCGCGCATCGGTGTTCTGGTTGCCGCTAAAGGCGCTGATGAAGAGCTGGTTAAACACTTGGCTATGCACGTTGCTGCAAGCAAGCCTGAATTCGTTAAGCCAGAAGATGTGTCTGCTGAAGTGGTAGAGAAAGAGTACCAGGTTCAGTTGGAAATCGCGATGCAGTCTGGCAAGCCGAAAGAAATCGCAGAGAAAATGGTTGAAGGCCGCATGAAGAAATTCACCGGCGAAGTTTCTCTGACTGGTCAGCCTTTCGTTATGGATCCAGCCAAGTCTGTTGGTCAGCTTCTGAAAGAGCACAACGCTGACGTGACTAACTTCATCCGTTTCGAAGTGGGTGAAGGCATTGAGAAAGTTGAGACTGACTTTGCTGCTGAAGTTGCAGCGATGAGTAAGCAGTCTTAATAGTAAAAAAAGAGCCGCCAGTTGGCGGTTCCTTTTTATCCAGCCCCACGAGTTTTAGTTCGCTTGGCTTCCTGCATTCAGGCAGGAGCTGGGTGGAACAGTTTTGATTTTTACAGTATTGATTTACACAACCCCCCAATACCACGACAGCCTGTAGGATAAGAACACCATGGCAACCAATGCAAAACCCGTCTATCAACGAATCCTGCTGAAACTCAGTGGCGAAGCTTTACAGGGAACTGAAGGTTTTGGTATCGATGCGAGCATTCTGGATCGCATGGCTCAGGAAGTGAAAGAACTGGTTGAGTTAGGCATTCAGGTCGGTGTAGTTATCGGCGGTGGTAACCTGTTTCGTGGCGCGGGTCTGGCTAAAGCGGGTATGAACCGCGTTGTGGGCGACCACATGGGAATGCTGGCGACCGTCATGAATGGTCTGGCAATGCGTGATGCGTTGCACCGTGCCTATGTGAACGCTCGCCTGATGTCTGCGATTCCCCTGAATGGCGTCTGTGACAACTACAGCTGGGCGGAAGCGATCAGCCTGCTGCGTAATAATCGCGTAGTGATTTTCTCCGCTGGGACAGGTAACCCGTTCTTTACCACGGATTCTGCGGCTTGCTTGCGCGGCATTGAGATTGAAGCGGATGTCGTATTGAAAGCGACCAAAGTCGATGGCGTCTATTCTGCCGATCCAGTACAAGATCCTTCAGCGACGATGTATGAAACGCTGACCTATCAAGACGTGTTAGAACGTGAACTGAAAGTGATGGATCTTGCTGCGTTCACGCTGGCACGCGACCATAATTTGCCGATCCGTGTTTTCAACATGAACAAACCTGGCGCACTGCGTCGTGTTGTCATGGGTGAAAAAGAAGGGACGTTGATTAGTCAGTAACTCAAATTATGGGGTAATATATCCCCAGTATTGCGCCTATGCCAGCCGAGCGCTGGCATTAATTATTCACTGGGTCATGTACTGACATGGCCTGCCAGGCAACCAGTTTTCAAGGGTTCACAACGTGACTAATGAAATCAGAAAAGATGCTGAAACGCGCATGGACAAATGTGTTGAAGCGTTTAAAAACCAGATCAACAGAATCCGTACCGGCCGTGCATCGCCTAGTATTCTGGATGGCATTCAGGTTGAATACTATGGCAGCGCAACGCCATTGCGCCAACTCGCTAACATCGTGGTAGAAGATTCCCGTACGCTGGCGATTTCGGTATTCGATCGCTCACTTAGCCCTGCGGTTGAGAAAGCGATCATGGCCTCCGACCTCGGCTTGAACCCGTCTTCTGCTGGCACCGTAATCCGTGTTCCATTGCCACCTCTGACGGAAGAACGTCGCAAAGATCTGATCAAAGTCGTCCGTGGCGAAGCAGAACAGGGGCGTATCTCTGTACGCAACGTGCGCCGTGATGCTAACGACAAGTTTAAAGCACTGTTGAAAGACAAAGCGATCAGTGAAGATGAAGAACGTCGTGCTCAGGACGATGTGCAGAAATTGACCGACAACTTCATTAAGAAAGTGGACGTCGCACTGGCAGAAAAAGAAGCGGAGCTGATGGAGTTCTAATCAGCCTGTTGGATATTGCGCCGCAGGATGTTTTTTCCGGCGGCGCTTTATTTTTATATAATGCGTGTTATGTAATCAATGGGTGAAGGCCAGCCCCTCTGGGTAGTAAACAATTTTTTGCTGTGCATATACCTGTGGCTATCGTGACTGTGATCGATAGCAGAGATATATCATGGTAATCCTCTCAGACTCGTGTACCTTCCTGTCATCAAATCCGGTTATTCAGAGCATTTTTAATGAAGCAACTGACAATTCTTGGTTCCACTGGCTCTATTGGCGTCAGTTCTCTGGCTGTGATTAAAGCCAACCCCGATAAATTTGCCGTACGCGCGCTATCCGCTGGGTATAACGTCAAGCTGATGCTGGAACAGTGCCTCACTTTCCAACCCGCCTATGCCTCAATGGCTGATGAAACCTCAGCAACTGCTCTGCGCCAGCAGTTGGCGGAATACGGCTGCAAAACAGAGGTTCTGGCGGGAGAACAGGCGGCGTGCGAACTTGCTGCATTGGATGGTGTCGATCAGGTCATGGCTGCGATTGTTGGTGCGGCTGGGCTGTTGCCGACGCTGGCGGCAATCCATGCCGGAAAACAGGTTTTGTTGGCGAATAAAGAATCACTGGTTACCTGCGGGCGTCTCTTTATGGATGCCGTCGCGCAAAGTGGTGCGCAGCTTTTACCGATTGATAGCGAACATAATGCGATTTTTCAGAGTTTACCTGAGCAAATTCAGCGCCAATTAGGCTACGCTTCATTGTCGCAGCATGGGGTCGAACGTATTGTTTTGACTGGCTCCGGTGGGCCGTTTCGTGAAACTCCCGTGTCGGCGCTGGCAGACATGACACCGGATCAGGCGTGTGCGCATCCAAATTGGTCAATGGGGCGCAAAATTTCTGTTGATTCTGCCACGATGATGAACAAAGGGCTGGAGTATATCGAAGCGCGCTGGTTGTTTAATGCCTCTGCCGAACAGATGGAAGTCATTATTCATCCGCAGTCGGTGATTCACTCGATGGTGCGTTACCGTGATGGCAGCGTTCTGGCGCAGCTGGGTTCGCCCGATATGCGCACGCCGATTGCTCATGCAATGGCTTACCCCGAACGTGTGGCATCGGGCGCAAAAGCGTTAGATTTTTGCCAAATTGGTGCGCTGACATTTTTAGCACCGGACTATGCGCGCTATCCTTGTTTGCAGTTGGCGATTGATGCCTGCAATCACGGTCAGTCAGCTACCACGGCATTGAACGCTGCAAATGAAATTGCTGTGGCGGCATTTTTGCAGTCGCAGATACGCTTTACGGATATCGCGGCGGTAAATCAGCATGTTATTGAACAACTTACATTGCCAGAACCCACCAGTGTTGATGATGTTTTGTTCATCGACAACTGGGCTAGACAGGTCGCAGCACAGACCCTGACACATTACGCGCGATAGCCGGATAGACCCATGGCACAATTTGTTCATGTGCGGTGGAGGTGGTATAGTCTGCGTCACTCAATGGTTGATTATGCGAAAGTTGTTTAATCGACCGTGAAGCTAAGCCGTGATCGTTCACGGCTTTTTTTGCGCTAACGGGGTCTGATGTTACGGAAGGACTGTTGTATTTCTTGCTTGAGGAAATAAGTACGCGTTATGCCGTCCGATAATCAAAAGAATACTAACGATCTGCCACTCGCCGGGCCACGGCATGTTGCCATCATCATGGATGGCAATGGTCGCTGGGCAAAAAGCCGGGGGAAGATGCGGATTTTTGGCCATCAGGCTGGTGTAAAGGCTGTGCGACGTTCAGTCAGCTTCGCCGTGAGCCAAGGGCTGGACGCATTGACACTTTACGCATTTAGCAGTGAAAACTGGAACCGTCCGGCGCAGGAAGTTTCCGCACTCATGGAGCTGTTTGTTCGAGCGCTGGACAGCGAAGTGAAAAGTCTGCATAAGCACAATGTTCGCTTGCGGGTGATTGGTGATATCGGCCGCTTCAGCCCGCGTTTACAAGAGCGAATCCGTCGTTCAGAAGTGCTGACAGAAAAGAATCAGGGGCTCACACTGAATATTGCCGCGAATTATGGCGGCCGTTGGGATATTATTCAGGGAGTACGGCAACTTGCAGAGCAGGTGCAGGAAGGCATTCTGCGCCCTGATAGCATTAATGAAGCGTCATTATGTCAGTATATCTGTCTGAATGATCTGGCTCCGGTTGATTTGGTGATCAGAACCGGTGGAGAACACCGCATCAGTAATTTTCTTCTGTGGCAAATTGCTTATGCTGAACTTTACTTTACTGATGTCCTCTGGCCTGATTTCGATGAACAAGTCTTTGAAGGTGCGCTGAATGCTTTTGCACAACGCGAGCGCCGCTTCGGGGGAACAACACCTATCGATGCTGATGCATCCTAGGGGGAACTTTTGCTGAAGTATCGCCTGATTACTGCTTTTATCTTGATTCCGATGGTTATTGCAGCGCTATTCTTGTTGCCTCCTTTGGGATTCACACTTGTTACGTTGGCTGTTTGTATGCTGGCGGCATGGGAATGGGGTCAATTGGCGGGGTTTGCCTCTTATGGTCAACGCCTATGGCTCGCGATCCTATGTGGTTTCTTGCTGGCGCTGATGCTGTTATCACTCCCAGCCTACCATTACTCCGTTCATATCCCGCAAATCAGTATTGCGCTCTGGTCATCACTGGTATGGTGGGGTGTCGCGCTGTTTTTGGTTCTGTTCTATCCGGCTTCTGCCTCATTCTGGCGTCATTCACGCGCATTGCGGCTTGTGTTTGGCATCATGACGATCGTGCCGTTTTTCTGGGGCATGGTTGCGCTTCGTCATTACAATTACGCGATTAATCCTTTCGCTGGTGCCTGGTGGCTGCTGTACGTCATGCTGCTGGTCTGGGGAGCGGACAGCGGTGCCTACATGTTTGGCAAACTGTTTGGTAAGCGGAAACTCGCGCCAAAAGTCTCGCCTGGCAAAACCTGGGAAGGTTTTCTCGGTGGCCTGGCAACCTCAGCGCTCATCTCTTTGCTGTTTAGCCTCTATGCCCCATTAACGATAGCGCCAGTGACGTTACTGATCTGTTCTATCGCCGCTGCGCTGGCCTCGGTATTGGGTGATTTGACGGAAAGCATGTTCAAACGTGAGGCGGGCATCAAAGACAGTAGCCATTTGATTCCGGGGCATGGTGGTGTGCTCGATCGTATCGATAGCCTGACGGCTGCGGTTCCTGTGTTCTCTTGCCTGATGCTGCTGCTGTTTAAAGTGGCTTAGAATAAAGCGGTAGAGCTATTTATGTTGAGTTTTCTCTGGAATCTTGCCGCGTTTATCATCGCACTGGGTGTGTTGGTCACCGTCCATGAATTTGGACATTTTTGGGTGGCCCGTCGCTGTGGTGTGAAGGTGGAGCGCTTCTCTGTCGGCTTCGGTCGCGCACTATGGCGTCACCGTGATCGTACCGGTACGGAATTCGTCATTGCGCTGATCCCGCTTGGCGGCTACGTGAAGATGCTGGATGAGCGTGTCGACACCGTAGCACCAGAATTCCGCCACCAATCCTTTAACAGTAAAACGGTCTGGCAGCGCGCGGCTATCGTCAGCGCGGGTCCGATTGCCAATTTTCTGTTTGCCATTGTGGCGTACTGGCTAGTGTTTATTATCGGCGTGCCGGGTGTGCGTCCGGTAGTGGGTGAAATACTGCCCAACTCCATTGCTGCGCAAGCGGAAATGTCGGCGGGAATGGAACTAAAGTCCGTTGATGGTATCGAAACGCCTGATTGGGATACCGCGCGTCTGGCGCTGATCGGTAAAATCGGCGATAGCGATGTCGTGATCGGAACCGCACCTTTGGGCTCCGACCGTGTCGTCCAGAAAACGCTGGATTTACGCGAGTGGCAGTTTGAGCCTGATAAGCAAGATCCGGCTTCCTCGCTTGGGATTATCCCGCTAGGTCCGCGAATTGAGCCCGTGTTGCAGCAGGTGCAGGCAGGCTCGGCAGCGGAAAAAGCAGGTTTGCAAGTCGGAGATAGGATCGTTAAAGTCGACGGGCAGGCGCTAGCGCATTGGCGTGATTTTGTCATCGCCGTGCGTGATAACCCCGGGCAATCTATTGCTCTGGAGGTGGATCGACACGGTGCAGCGGTACCGTTGACGTTAACGCCAGACAGCAAATCTGTGGGAAGTGGCAGAGTTGAAGGTCTGGCTGGCGTGATGCCAAGCGTGACGCCGCTGCCTGAAGAATACAGGACTGTGCGCCAGTATGGGCCGTTCAGTGCTGCCTATCAGGCAACAGATAAAACCTGGCAACTGATGAAATTGACCGTCAGTATGTTAGGGAAACTGGTTATGGGTGATGTTAAGCTGAATAACCTGAGTGGTCCCATTTCGATTGCTCAGGGTGCAGGAATGTCAGCAGATTATGGATTGATTTATTACCTGATGTTTTTGGCCTTAATCAGCGTCAATTTGGGGATCATCAATCTGTTCCCTCTGCCGGTATTGGATGGTGGACACCTGCTCTTTCTTGCGGTTGAAAAGCTGAAGGGCAGGCCGGTTTCTGAGCGTGTGCAGGACGTTAGCTATCGCATTGGTACAGTGTTGCTGATGTTGTTAATGGGACTCGCACTTTTCAATGATTTCTCTCGTCTCTAGGCGCGGGATTAGGTTAGGAAAAACGCATAACAACGATGGCGATCAAAAAGTTGCTCATAGCGTCGCTGCTGTTTAGCAGCGCAACCGTATACGGTGCAGACGGGTTCGTAGTGAAGGACATTCATTTCGAGGGCCTGCAAAGGGTTGCCGTCGGGGCGGCACTACTCAGTATGCCAGTCCGCGTTGGTGATACCATCGGTGACGATGATATCGGAAACACCATCCGTGCCTTGTTTGCGACCGGAAATTTTGAAGATGTTCGCGTCCTGCGCGATGGCGAAACGCTGATTGTGCAGGTGAAAGAGCGTCCGACAATCGCCAGTGTCACGTTTTCCGGCAATAAGTCAGTCAAAGACGACATGCTGAAAGAAAACCTGGAAGCCTCGGGCGTGCGCGTTGGTGAAGCGTTAGACCGCACAGCGCTCACCAGCATCGAAAAAGGACTGGAAGATTTCTACTACAGCGTCGGTAAGTACAGTGCGTCGGTTAAAGCCGTTGTCACGCCACTGCCGCGTAACCGCGTAGACCTGAAACTGGTCTTCACGGAAGGCGTTTCCGCCCAGATCCAGCAGATTAATATTGTCGGTAACAAAGCATTCAGTTCCGACGAATTGATCTCCCGTTTCCAACTGCGTGATGAAGTGCCGTGGTGGAACGTGGTCGGTGACCGTAAATACCAGAAACAAAAATTGTCTGGCGATCTGGAAACCCTACGGAGTTTCTATCTGGATCGCGGCTATGCACGTTTCAACATCGATTCCACTCAGGTGAGCCTGACGCCAGATAAAAAAGGCATCTATATCACCATCAATATGACGGAAGGCGAGCAGTACAAGCTGTCCGGCGTGGCGGTGAAAGGCAATCTGGCAGGTCACTCTGCGGAAATCGAAGGGCTGACGAAGATTGAACCTGGTGAGCTCTACAACGGGACGAAAGTGACCCGTATGGAAGAGGACATCAAAAAGCTGCTGGGTCGTTATGGCTATGCCTATCCGCGCGTGGTAACACAGCCGGAAATTAATGACGCAGACAAGACGGTGAGATTAAACATCAACGTTGATGCGGGTAACCGCTTCTATGTGCGTCATGTTCGCTTTGACGGCAACGACACCTCGAAAGATTCTGTTCTGCGCCGTGAAATGCGCCAGATGGAAGGTGCCTGGTTAGGCAACGATCTGGTTGAACAAGGCAAAGAGCGTCTAAACCGATTGGGATACTTTGAAAGCGTTGAGGTAGAAACACAGCGTGTTCCCGGTGTCGCCGATCAGGTTGATGTGACGTATAAGGTCAAAGAGCGCAATACGGGTACATTCAATTTTGGTGTTGGTTTCGGTACAGAAAGTGGCGTGAGTTTCCAGGCTGGGGTTCAACAGGACAACTGGCTGGGAACGGGTAACTCCGTTGGTATCAGCGGGACTAAGAACGACTACCAGACGTATGTTGAGCTATCACTGACCGACCCGTACTTTACTGTCGATGGCGTTAGCCTCGGTGGACGCATCTTCTATAACAAATTTGAAGCGTCTGACGCCGATCTGTCCGACTATACCAACGTGAGCTATGGCGTTGGCAGCACTCTGGGTTTCCCGATTAACGAGAATAACTCACTGCGTGTCGGTCTGGATTATGTGCATAACGACCTGTCGGATATGAGACCGCAGGTGGCGATGTGGCGTTATCTGGATTCCGTGGGTGTCAATCCATCCGTGGTTGATCCGAATGCCAAATCCAATGCGGACTTCAAAGCGAACGATTTCTTCCTGAATACCGGTTGGTCATATAACAATCTGGATCGCGGTTACTTCCCGACGAAAGGAACGCGTGCATCCGCGAATGCCAAGATCGCGGTGCCGGGTTCGGACAACGAATACTACAAACTGACGTTTGATTCGGCGAGCTACTATCCACTGACCGAGAGTGGTAAATGGGTGGTGATGGGCCGTACGCGTGCAGGTTTTGCGGATGGTATCGGAAGTAAAGAAGTGCCTTTCTACGACAACTTCTATGCCGGTGGTTCCAGTACAGTGCGTGGCTTCCAGTCGAATACGATTGGACCTAAAGCGGCGTATTATCAATGTACCCGTACATCTGGAGCTCTCCCACCTTCTTATTCTGGTTGTGGTATTGATAAAACCAATCTGGATGATGCCGTTGGTGGTAACGCGATGGCGGTGTTGAGTGCGGAACTGATCGTACCGACGCCATTTATCAGTGATAAATACGCGAGCTCTGTGCGTACTTCCTTCTTTGTGGATGGCGGTACGGTATGGGATACCAACTGGAAAAATACACAGGAAACGATTGACGCAGGCGTGCCGGATTACAGCAAGGCGAGCAACTTCCGTGTTTCCAGCGGTATCGCGTTACAATGGATGTCTCCGCTTGGGCCATTGGTCTTCTCCTATGCCCAGCCGGTTAAAAAGTACGATGGAGACAAGTCGGAACAATTCCAGTTTAACATTGGCAAAACCTGGTAGTGTGACGTCCGTAGGTCGTATGCAGGGAATGTCGCATCGCTGCTCATTGGCATGAATGCTGGAAATACAGCTGAGGCCATGACGCGATGCCCATCATTAAAGTGTTAAGACACAAATTTAGGTTAGGTTGAGGAGTTTATAGTGAAAAAGTGGTTATGTGCCGCAGGCCTCGGTTTAGCATTGGCTGCTTCAGCCAGCGTTCAGGCTGCTGACAAGATTGCCGTTGTTAACGTTTCCAGTATCTTCCAACAGTTGCCGCAGCGTGAAAGCGTTGGCAAACAGCTGGAAAACGAGTTCAAAGGCCGTGCTTCTGAACTGCAATCGATGGAAAACGATTTACAGACCAAGATGCAGAAGTTGCAGCGTGATGGTTCTACCATGAAAGCGAGCGATCGCAGCAAAATGGAAAAAGACGTCATGGCGCAGCGCGAGCAGTTCTCTACGAAAGCGCAGGCTTTTGAGCAGGACAACCGTCGCCGTCAGACTGAAGAACGCAACAAAATCCTGAGTCGTATTCAGGATGCGGTGAAAGCCGTTGCAACCAAAGAAGGTTATGATGTCGTGATTGACGCTAACGCTGTTGCGTATGTCGCCAATGCCAAAGACATTACTGCCGATGTGCTGAAACAGGTTAAATAAACCATGTATTCAATTCGACTGGACGCGTTAGCTCAACAGTTGGATGCACAATTACACGGTGATGGCGATATCGTCATCACCGGTGTTGCTTCTATGCATTCGGCAAAAACTGGGCAAATTACGTTTCTTTCCGACAGTCGTTACCGTGAGCAACTGGCCGGGACGCAAGCGTCTGCGGTCGTGCTGACGGAAGCGGATTTACCTTACTGTCAGGTTGCTGCGTTGGTAGTGAAAAATCCCTACCTTACCTATGCCCGCATGGCGCAGCTGCTGGATACGACACCGCAACCGGCCACTGATATTGCTCCGAGTGCAGTGATTGCTCCCGATGCAACGCTGGGTCAGCATGTGTCCGTTGGCGCAAATGCTGTCATCGAATCTGGCGCACAGTTGGGTGATGGCGTTGTCATCGGCCCAGGCTGTTTTATTGGTAAAGATGCCCGTATTGGTGCCGGAACCCGTTTGTGGGCAAATGTAACGATTTATCACCGCGTTGAGCTTGGTGAGCATTGCCTGATCCAGTCTGGGACGGTGATCGGTTCTGACGGCTTTGGCTATGCTAACGATCGCGGCAACTGGGTGAAGATCCCGCAGTTGGGAACGGTCAGAATTGGCGATCGGGTTGAGATTGGCGCGAGCACGACCATCGATCGTGGTGCGTTGGATGATACGGTCATTGGCAATGGTGTTATCATTGATAACCAATGTCAGATTGCGCACAACGTCGTGATTGGCGACAATACCGCGGTCGCGGGTGGCGTCATTATGGCGGGGAGCTTGAAAATTGGTCGTTATTGTATGATCGGCGGTGCCAGCGTGATTAACGGGCACATGGAGATCTGCGATAAAGTGACGGTAACAGGAATGGGTATGGTCATGCGACCAATCACTGAACCTGGGGTATACTCTTCGGGTATTCCTTTGCAACCCAATAAAGTGTGGCGCAAAACTGCAGCGCTGGTGATGAATATTGATGAGATAAGCAAACGGTTGAAAGCCGTTGAACGAAAAGTCGATAACGTTTAATCACTCGCGTTTTATTTGCGGCCTGCCTGAAGACACCTAATTTAGGGTCTGCGCAGGCCGTGTTGTTGATGGCATCAGTTTTTTATGGACAGGAAGAGTATTTTGACTACTGACACTCATACTCTGAATATTGAAGAGATTTTAGAATTATTACCGCACCGTTTCCCGTTTTTACTGGTTGATCGGGTACTGGATTTTGAAGAAGGGAAGTTTCTGCGGGCGGTGAAAAACGTCTCTTTCAACGAACCCTTTTTCCAGGGGCATTTCCCGGGCAAACCTATTTTTCCCGGTGTATTGATTCTGGAAGCAATGGCTCAGGCTACGGGTATTCTGGCGTTTAAAAGCGTCGGTAAACTGGAGCCGGGTGAGCTGTACTATTTCGCCGCTGTGGACGAAGCGCGCTTTAAGCGCCCCGTGCAGCCAGGCGATCAAATGATCCTTGAAGTTGAATTCATTAAAGAGCGTCGTGGCGTTGCGCGCTTTAAAGGTGTTGCCAAAGTTGATGGCGAAGTGGCCTGTGAAGCGTCAATGATGTGTGCTCGTCGTCGGGAGTCCTGATAACGTGATTGATCAAACCGCCTTTATTCATCCTAGTTCGATTGTTGAAGACGGTGCCATTATTGGCGCTGGTGTTCATATTGGCCCTTTCTGCTACATCGGTTCTCAGGTTGAGATCGGTGCAGGTACGGTGCTGAAATCGCATGTCGTCGTCAATGGCGTCACTAAAATTGGCCGCGACAACGAAATCTATCAGTTCACGTCAATTGGTGAAGTGAATCAGGATCTCAAATATGCTGGGGAACCGACCCGCGTTGAGATTGGCGATCGTAACCGCATCCGTGAAAGCGTCACGATTCATCGTGGCACGTCGCAGGGCGGCGGGTTGACTAAAGTCGGTAGCGATAACCTGTTGATGATCAACACGCATATCGCGCACGACTGCGTAGTGGGCAATCGCTGTATTCTGGCGAATAACGCTACGTTGGGCGGCCACGTTTCCGTCGATGATTTTGCGATTATCGGTGGGATGACGGCTGTGCACCAGTTCTGCATTATCGGTGCTCACGTGATGGTTGGCGGGTGCTCTGGTGTGGCGCAAGACGTGCCGCCGTATGTTATCGCGCAGGGTAACCACGCTACGCCGTTTGGCTTGAACATCGAAGGCCTGAAGCGTCGTGGATTCGAAAAAGAAACGCTGCATGCGATCCGTAACGCGTACAAGCTGCTCTACCGTAGCGGTAAAACGCTGGACGAGGTGAAACCGGAAATCGAAGCGCTGGCGGCTGAATATCCAGCAGTGCAGGCATTTACCGATTTCTTTGCCCGTTCTACCCGCGGCATCATTCGTTAATCCATGTCATCACGTCCTTTGACTATTGGGCTAGTCGCCGGAGAAACTTCCGGCGACATCCTTGGCGCGGGTTTGATCCGTGCGCTAAAAGAAAAGGTGCCCGATGCGCGGTTTGTCGGTGTTGCTGGACCGCGTATGCAGGCTGAAGGTTGTGAAGCCTGGTACGAAATGGAAGAGCTAGCCGTTATGGGCATTGTTGAAGTGCTCGGACGCCTTCCTCGTCTGCTAAAAATTCGGCGGGATTTAACCCAGCGTTTCAGCGAACTTCAGCCCGATGTCTTCGTGGGCATTGATGCACCTGATTTCAATATCACGCTGGAGGGCAACCTCAAACAGCGCGGTATCAATACCATTCACTATGTCAGCCCGTCCGTGTGGGCCTGGCGTCAAAAACGTGTTTTCAAAATAGGTAAAGCGACCAATTTGGTGCTGGCTTTCCTGCCTTTTGAAAAAGCGTTTTACGATCGTTTCAATGTACCTTGTCGCTTTATCGGTCATACGATGGCTGATGCGATGCCGCTGCATCCCGATAAAATGGCCGCCCGTGAGACGTTGGGTATTGCGCCCGATGCGCACTGTTTGGCGCTGCTGCCGGGCAGTCGTGGCGCAGAAGTTGAAATGCTTAGCGCGGATTTCCTCAATACGGCTGTGTTACTACGACAGCATTTCCCCGATCTGGAAATTGTTGTTCCTTTGGTGAACAGTAAGCGTCGTGAACAGTTCGAACAGATAAAAAATAGCGTGGCCCCCGATCTGCGCGTGCATTTGCTGGATGGGCAGGCGCGTGAAGCCATGATTGCCAGTGATGCGGCGCTATTGGCATCTGGTACTGCGGCACTGGAGTGCATGCTAGCGAAGTGTCCGATGGTAGTGGGTTATCGCATGAAGCCCTTTACCTTCTGGCTGGCGCAGCGCTTGGTCAAAACACCGTGGGTGTCGCTGCCGAATTTGCTGGCTGGGCGTGAGCTGGTGACTGAATTGCTCCAGACCGACTGTACCCCAGATAAGCTCGCCGCTGCGCTGCTGCTGCTGTTTGCCGATACGGATAAAATGGCTGAGCTACGCACGACATTTGTGGATTTGCACCAGCAAATTCGCTGTAATGCCGATGAGCAAGCCGCTCAGGCGGTACTTGAATTAGTCACGCCTCGTTAATAAAAACATGTTAATAACACTATGAGCGAAATATTTATTTACCCGCAGGCGACCTGCATCGCTGGCGTTGATGAAGTGGGCCGTGGCCCTTTGGTTGGTGCTGTCGTGACGGCTGCGGTGATTCTTGACCCAGCTCGGCCAATTGTCGGGTTGGCGGATTCCAAACAGCTGAGTGAAAAACGTCGGCTATCGCTCTATGATGAAATCAAAGAAAAGGCGCTGGCGTGGAGTCTTGGCCGTGCGGAACCGGAAGAGATTGACCAACTGAATATTCTGCATGCTACCATGTTAGCTATGCAGCGTGCGGTGGCTGCTTTGACTATTGTGCCTGATTTTGTTCTCATTGACGGCAACCGTTGCCCGGCGTTGTCGATGCCCGCGCAGGCGGTTGTTAAAGGGGATAGCCGCGTGGCAGAAATCAGCGCGGCCTCAATTATGGCGAAAGTGACTCGCGATCGTGAGATGGTCGAGTTGGATCAACGCTTCCCCGCTTATGGTTTTGCCCAACATAAAGGCTATCCAACGGCTTTTCATCTGGAGAAACTGGCCGCACTGGGTGCCACTGAGTTTCACCGTCGGAGCTTCGCGCCAGTTAAGCGTGTGTTAGGGCTGGCGTAAAACATCATCATTAACTCTCTGTGTTGTGATATCACGATTGCAACGCTGACTACTCAATAAATTCTGGGATCTGGAGATGGCCGAACCACGTTTTGTTCACCTGCGTGTTCACAGTGACTATTCCATGATCGATGGGCTGGCCAAAGTCGGTCCGCTGGTAAAAAAAGCGGCGGCACTCGGTATGCCAGCGCTGGCGATTACCGATTTTACCAACCTGTGTGGGCTGGTTAAATTCTATGGCGGCGCGCATGGCGCTGGGGTCAAACCTATCATCGGCGCAGACTTCTATGTCGAAAGCGATGAGCTAGGGGATGAGCTGGCACATCTCACTGTGCTGGCCATGAACAATGAAGGCTACCAGAACCTCACGCTGCTAATTTCCCATGCTTATCAACGTGGTTATGGGGCTGCCGGGCCGACGATTGACCGCGATTGGCTGATTGAACATCAGGAAGGCCTGATTTTACTGTCAGGTGGTCGCCGTGGCGATGTTGGCCGATTTTTGCTGCGTGGTAATCAGGCGCAGGCTGAAGAGTGTCTGGCGTTCTACCAGGAACATTTTCCTCAGCGTTACTATCTGGAATTGACCCGCACGTCTCGTCCCGACGAAGAAAGCTATATACACGCGGCCGTGGAGTTGGCAACCAAGTACGGGCTACCCGTTGTGGCGACCAATGAAGTGTGCTTCATCAGCACTGATGATTTTGACGCTCACGAAATTCGTGTAGCCATTCATGATGGCTACACGCTCGACGATCCCAAACGCCCACGTCATTACAGTCCACAGCAGTACATGCGCTCGGAAGAGGAAATGTGCGAGCTGTTTGCCGACATCCCCGAAGCGCTGGCGAACAGCGTTGAAATTGCCAAACGCTGTAACGTCACGATCCGTTTGGGCGAATATTTTCTGCCGCAGTTCCCGACGGGCGATATGAGTACGGCTGATTTTCTGGTTCAGTGCTCGAAAAAAGGGCTGGAAGATCGTCTCGAATTCCTTTTCCCTGACCCAGAAGTACGCGCCGAGCGTCGGCCTGAATATGATGAGCGTCTGGATATTGAACTGGGCGTTATCAACCAGATGGGTTTCCCCGGCTACTTCTTGATCGTAATGGAATTTATTCAGTGGTCGAAGGATAACGATGTGCCGGTTGGTCCGGGACGTGGTTCCGGTGCAGGCTCGTTGGTCGCTTATGCGCTGAAAATTACCGATCTGGATCCGCTAGAATTCGACCTTCTGTTCGAACGCTTCCTCAACCCTGAACGTATCTCGATGCCTGACTTTGACGTCGATTTCTGTATGGAAAAACGCGACATGGTTATCGACCACGTTGCGGAGCTGTACGGACGTGATGCGGTATCGCAGATTATCACCTTTGGTACGATGGCGGCGAAAGCGGTTATTCGTGACGTAGGGCGCGTGCTCGGGCACCCTTATGGGTTTGTCGATCGTATTTCAAAACTGGTGCCACCCGATCCGGGCATGACGCTGGAAAAAGCCTTTGCCGCCGAGCCGCAACTGCCGGAAATTTATGAAGCCGATGAGGAAGTTAAGGCTCTCATCGATATGGCACGCAAGCTCGAAGGGGTAACGCGTAACGCCGGTAAACATGCGGGTGGGGTGGTGATATCCCCCACCAAGATTACCGATTTCGCGCCGCTGTATTGCGATTCGGAAGGGAACCATCCGGTTACCCAGTTTGATAAGAACGACGTGGAATATGCCGGGCTGGTGAAGTTTGACTTCCTAGGCCTGCGTACGTTGACCATCATCGACTGGGCGCTAGAGATGATCAACGCCCGTCGCGCGAAGCTAGGACAGGAACCGATTGATATCGCGGCGATTCCGCTCGGCGATAAGAAAAGTTTCGATATGCTGCAACGTTCGGAAACCACCGCGGTATTCCAGCTTGAATCGCGCGGCATGAAAGATCTGATCAAACGCCTGAAGCCCGACTGCTTTGAAGATATGATCGCACTGGTGGCGCTTTTCCGCCCTGGTCCGCTGCAATCCGGCATGGTGGATAACTTCATCGACCGTAAGCATGGTCGTGAAGCAATTTCGTATCCTGATATTGAATGGCAGCATGAGTCACTCAAGCCTGTGCTGGAGCCGACCTACGGTATTATCCTGTATCAGGAACAGGTCATGCAGATCGCTCAGGTTCTGGCGGGTTATACGCTTGGGGGCGCGGACATGCTGCGTCGTGCGATGGGGAAAAAGAACCCCGTTGAAATGGCGAAGCAGCGTGGTGGCTTTGAAGATGGTGCCAAATCTCGCGGCGTGAACGGCGAATTGGCGGTTAAGATTTTCGACCTGGTGGAAAAATTCGCCGGTTATGGCTTTAATAAATCTCACTCCGCGGCCTATGCGCTGGTGTCTTACCAAACGCTGTGGCTGAAAGCGCACTATCCAGCTGAATTCATGGCGGCGGTGATGACGGCCGATATGGACAACACGGATAAAGTGGTGGGGCTGGTTGATGAATGCTGGCGGATGGGATTAAAAATCCTGCCTCCGGACATCAACAGCGGACTGTATCACTTCCACGTTAATGACGATGGCGAGATTGTTTACGGCATCGGCGCGATTAAAGGCGTCGGTGAAGGCCCGATTGAGGCGATTATTGAAGCGCGTAATCAGGGCGGCTATTTTAGAGAGCTGTTTGACCTCTGCGCGCGCACTGACATTAAAAAGCTGAACCGCCGTGTGCTGGAAAAGCTGATTATGTCTGGGGCGTTTGACCGTCTTGGGCCGCATCGCGCCGCGCTGATGAACTCATTGGCTGATGCGCTAAAGGCGGCCGATCAGCATGCTAAAGCGGAAGCCATTGGTCAGGTGGATATGTTCGGCGTGCTAGCCGATGCGCCTGAGCAGGTTGAGCAATCCTACAGCACAGTGCCGCCGTGGCCGGAACAGGTCGTGTTGGACGGTGAGCGGGAGACGCTGGGGCTGTACCTGACCGGCCATCCGATCACGCAATATATTAAGGAAATTGAACGCTATGCCGGTGGCGTACGTTTGAAAGATATGCACCCGACGGATCGGGGTAAAATGACCACTGCCGTTGGGCTGGTGTTGGCGGCTCGCGTCATGGTAACCAAGCGGGGCAACCGTATTGGTATCTGTACATTGGACGATCGTTCCGGTCGGCTTGAGATAATGCTGTTTACTGATGCGTTGGAAAAATATCAGCATTTACTTGAGAAAGACCGTATCCTTATCGCCAGTGGACAGGTCAGCTTTGATGACTTCAGCGGCGGGCTTAAAATGACCGTCCGAGAGTTAATGGATATCAGTGAAGCGCGGGAAAAATACGCGCGCGGGCTTGCTATCTCGCTGACTGACAGGCAAATTGATGACCAGCTATTAAACCGTCTCCGTCAATCGTTGGAACCCCATCGATCGGGGACGATCCCAGTGCATCTCTATTACCAGCGTGAAGATGCGCGCGCCCGACTACGTTTCGGCGCAGCATGGCGTGTAACGCCTGCCGATTCGCTATTGAACGAGCTGCGTACATTAGTGGGTAATGAGCAGGTGGAACTGGAATTTGACTAATATAGGAATACTATGAGTCTGAATTTTCTTGATTTTGAGCAGCCGATTGCAGAGTTGGAAGCGAAAATTGACTCGCTGACCGCAGTCAGCCGTCAAGACGAAAAATTGGATATTAATCTGGACGAAGAAGTCCAGCGCCTGCGTGAGAAGAGCGTTGAACTGACGCGCAAAATCTTCGCCGATTTGGGTGCTTGGCAGGTTGCGCAATTAGCGCGCCATCCGCAACGTCCTTATACGCTTGATTATATTAAGCACATTTTTACCGATTTTGATGAATTGGCTGGCGATCGTGCCTATGCCGATGACAAAGCGATTGTCGGCGGGATTGCCCGTTTGGATGGACGTCCGGTGATGATCATTGGTCATCAGAAAGGTCGTGAAACCAAAGAAAAGATTCGCCGTAATTTCGGCATGCCTGCTCCAGAAGGGTATCGCAAAGCGCTGCGCCTGATGGAAATGGCCGATCGCTTCAGGATGGCGATCATCACCTTTATCGATACGCCGGGTGCTTATCCAGGCGTTGGCGCAGAAGAACGTGGTCAGTCTGAAGCTATCGCACGCAACCTGCGTGAAATGTCGACGCTGCGTGTGCCAATCATCTGTACCGTTATCGGTGAAGGTGGTTCCGGTGGTGCGTTGGCTATCGGCGTGGGCGACAAGGTCAACATGTTGCAATACAGCACCTACTCGGTCATTTCACCGGAAGGCTGTGCGTCTATCCTGTGGAAGAGCGCGGATAAGGCACCGTTGGCGGCTGAAGCCATGGGCATCATCGCGCCGCGTCTGAAAGAGTTGAAGCTGATCGATACCGTGATTCCTGAACCGTTGGGTTCCGCGCATCGTAACGTTCCGGTAATGGCTGCGGCGCTGAAAGCGCAACTGTTGGCCGATCTGCTCGACCTCGAAGGCCTGAGCGAAGAGGCACTGCTGAACCGCCGCTATCAGCGTTTGATGAACTATGGTTATTGCTGATACACAGTGTTATTGCTGATGACGTGACTGTCTGATTGATTGCAGTCTTATCAATCAGGCTATTCTGGCGTTACTCTGAAAATCCGTTGTCAGGAATGACAGCGGATTTTTTGCTATGAGGGTTTGAAGAATGCTGAAATTGCTCGATGTACACCACATTGCTGTGATTGCCTCTGACTATGAACGCAGCAAAGCATTTTATTGTGACGTGCTGGGATTTACGTTGAACAATGAGGTCTATCGTGCCGCGCGACAGTCATGGAAAGGCGATCTCTCGCTGAATGGGCGTTACACCATCGAGCTATTTTCTTTCCCTCATCCACCTGCGCGTGTCAGTCGACCTGAGGCTTGCGGTTTACGCCATCTGGCTTTTGCTGTAGCTGATGTCGAACAGGCCATTGCCTCACTGGCGCAGGCTGGTGTCATTTGTGAACCCGTACGGATCGATTCTGAAACGCAGCGGCGTTTCACGTTTTTCTCCGATCCTGACGACCAGCCTTTAGAACTGTATGAGATCTGATACCGTGGACCGTACCGAACCTGACGATGAATTACTCCAGACGATCGTGATGCAAACGGCCGGATGCGAGTCGATCCTGTTGGCCTACAGCGGTGGTCTCGACTCTAGCGTGTTATTACATCTGCTGGTGGCTGTGCGTCAGCGTTCTGGGCTGACTATTCGTGCGGCTTATATACATCATGGCTTAAATCCGCTGGCAGACAGTTGGGCTGAACATTGTCGTCAACAGTGTGAGCGCTGGCTGGTGCCATTTTCTTCGCTGGCAGTGACAGTTGAATCACAGAATGGCGGCATTGAAGCCGCAGCCAGAACCGCGCGCTATCAGGCGCTGAAAATGCATTTGCAAGAGAGCGAAACCTTGTTGACGGCACAGCACCTTGACGACCAAAGCGAAACTTTTTTATTGGCGCTTAAACGCGGTAGCGGGCCTGCCGGATTGTCTGCGATGGCGGCTGACAGCTTCCTCGGTGAGCATCGTTTAGTACGTCCGTTGTTAGGTTTTTCTCGTTTACAATTAGAAGCGTACGCGCAGCAGCATCAGCTTCACTGGATTGAAGACGACAGCAACCAGGATGAGCGTTTTGACCGCAATTTTTTACGCCGCCAGATCTTACCGAGACTGACGCAGCGCTGGCCGCATTTCCCCTCTGCCGTTGCGCGTAGCGCCCAGCTTTGTGCCGAACAGGAAGAACTGCTCGATGAGTTACTGGAGGAGTCATTGCGGGCACTATGCCAGCCGGATGGCGCGTTGAGCATTGATGGTCTGTTGCCGCTAAGTCCGGTGCGGCGTTTTGCGTTGCTGCGGCGTTGGCTGTCGCAACAAGGGGCGACCATGCCCGCGCGCGATCAGTTGCAACGACTCTGGGATGAGGTTGCGACGAGCCGGCTGGATGCGGAACCTATATTGCAACTGAATCAGATGCAGATTCGCCGTTTTCGTCAGCATCTTTATCTACTGCCGCTGATGCAATCGCTCAAAGACCGCGTTCTGCCATGGCAGCCGACGTTATGTCCGTTATCTCTCCCTGACAACTTAGGTACGCTGTTGCTGGCCGATAGTGGGGTGGCGGTTCGTGCGCCGGAAAACGGTGAAGCGGTGAGTATTCGCTTTTCGACCAGCGGAACCGTGCATATTGTTGGCAGAGCACACGGTCGGCAAATCAAGAAACTCTGGCAGGAACTGGATGTTCCGCCCTGGTGGCGCGACCGGACGCCGCTGGTGTTCTATAACGAGCAACTGATTGCTGCCATTGGGCGATTTGTTACGCGAGAAGGGCAAGTGAGAGAACATCAGCCTGTGTGGCACATTACGTGGGAAAAACAAGTTTGGGAAAATAAACCTGGGGAAAAAACCGGGGAAACATGATGTTAGTTAGCGCTGAAATAAAAACGGACAACTTGTGTTGTCCGTTTGGGAAGCATTTATTCAGCGTTTGCCGCTAAATGAAAGGAGAAGTCTGTCAGGATTCGCTGACGACGACCTTCCCGATTTCAGGATGACTAAAACTGACGATGTGGTCGAGGCGCAGTTCGCGCGTAGCACCGGATGCTTCAATCACCAGATATTCGACCTGCTTACGTGAGATCATGTCACTGGCTTTACCGGTCACAACTTCACCATTACGTAGTTCCAGCGTCAGCGTTAGATTCTGCTGACAGGTGGCTTCCAGGCTGTCGTAATCATCACAGTTGATGGGTTGATATTCATTACTCATTGACATAATCACTCACCAATAAGTTAGCGGCGGCAAAAGCTGCCTGTTCCCTGACGGAGGATGGCAACGCCTCATTCGCGGCAATGCCATCCAGGGTTTTTAAAACACAACCCAGCGAATCGGGTATATAGCCCAGAGCGCCACCGGCGATCTCTGCGTATAAGCGACGTACTAATTCACAGTATTCTTGCACTATATCCTCCCTTGAAAGCTTAGCTCGGTAGATATTCATGCATCATCACTCGTTGTGGTGCGCGATGTTGTAAGCCTACGAAGATAAACTCTATTTATCAAACCGACTATAGCATAGGGACTAACAGGATATCAGTAGTCCTTAGAGGCCTAATCTATCGGTTACGTGGCAGATATCACCTTTACTGTGAGGATGGCGCTAACTCAAGTAAACTAGGGGGGAATAAATACGAGGTCACGATGGCATTAAAAGCAACGGTTTACAAAGCAGTAATCAATATCGCCGATATGGATCGGAATTTTTTTCACGACGCGAATCTGACGATAGCGCAGCATCCGTCTGAAACTGAGCAGCGTATGATGCTGCGGCTTTTAGCGTGGATTTGCCATGCTGATGAAAACCTGCGCTTTACCAAAGGGCTCAGCGCAGATGACGAGCCGGAAATCTGGCGACGTAATGATACGATGGAGCTGGAATTGTGGATTGAGCTAGGCCTGCCGGATGAAAAGCGGCTGAAGAAAGCCTGCAACCAGTCCCGTTCCGTTGTTTTGTACGCCTACAGCGAGCGTGCGGCACAGGTGTGGTGGAATGCGATATCGAATAAGGTCTCCGGGTACAAGAATTTGGCTGTCCGCTTTTTAGATGACAATCAACTGGCTCAGATTGCCGGACTAATCCAACGCACCATGTCATTGCAGGCAACCATACAGGACGGCACGATCTGGTTGTCTGACGATAAGAATAGTCTTGAAATAGCATTTTCTGAGTGGAAAATTCCCCAGACTCAGGGATGATAACGAGTTGGGTACGTTCCAGCGTATTGAGTAAGAACGGGAAAACAGGACAGAGGGACAGAAAAATAATGATGAAAAAACTGGCTATCGGTGTGCTGTTGATTGCGGGGATTTCTGGGTTGATCGGGTGCCATACCCGCTCACAAGTTCAGGAAGAGCCCCTTAAACCAATGGCGCAAAGTTATCGTGGCGTTTTACCCTGTGCGGACTGTGGAGGGATTGATACGTCACTGTTTTTGGAAAAAGACGGGACTTTTGTTCTGCGTGAACAGTATCAAACGACGAGAGAGGGTAACAACACGTTCGCTTCCTATGGGCAATGGAGACGTACCGCAGATAAGCTGGTGCTGACGGATAGCGCGGGCGAAAAACGTTACTTCCGCCCAGTTGATAGCGCTCTTGAAATGTTGGATCAACAAGGTTTGCCCATCAATTCCTCTCTTCCTCGCCAGCTGACTGCAACCGAGCAGCCGCTGCCAAACACGCCGATGGTAATGAAGGGAATGTACCGCTATATGGCGGACGTCGCGACCTTCTCTGACTGTGCGACAGGAAAAACCTTTGTGATGGATGACAGCGCGGAGTTGGAAAGACAATATTTTCGCGTGAGAGATAAAGCCGCTGAACCGGTATTACTTGTTCTCACTGCGCATTTTGCCGTTATTCCGTCGATGGAAGAAGGGCAGATGGTGAAAGCAGTTGTCCCCAACGGCAGTGATAAAGTACGCATGAAGGCACGAGCAAATTGCGATACACAGATAGACTGACTTGACGTTTAAAAGAAAAGGCACTGATTTTCAGTGCCTTTTTGCTTTATTTGCTCCGTTCTGACTCGCGTTAGAGCATTTTCTTTAGCTGATACAACCAATCCAGCGCCTGACGTGGTGTGAGCGCGTCAGGGTCGATGGCTTCCAGCGCTTCAATCGCTGGTGATGGCTCATCATTGTTCAGTAGCGCCAACTGCGCGCCATCGATATGGCTGGATGATGCGTTATTCGATAACGTTTCCAGCTCTTTCAGTTTCTGACGTGCACGTTTAATCACTTCTTTCGGTACACCCGCCAGTGCGGCGACGGCAAGCCCATAACTTTTGCTGGCTGCGCCATCCTGTACGCTGTGCATAAAGGCGATGGTATCACCGTGCTCGCGTGCATCTAAATGGACATTCACCACGCCTTCCATTTTTTCCGGCAGGGTGGTCAGTTCAAAGTAGTGCGTTGCAAACAGCGTCATCGCTTTGATACGGTTCGCCAGATTCTCGGCGCAGGCCCACGCTAGCGACAAACCGTCATAGGTTGAGGTTCCACGGCCAATTTCGTCCATCAGCACTAGACTGTTTTCCGTGGCATTGTGCAGAATATTTGCCGTTTCGGTCATTTCTACCATGAAGGTGGAGCGGCCAGATGCCAGATCGTCTGCTGCCCCCACGCGGGTAAAAATGCGATCGACGGGACCAATGACCGCCTGCTCCGCAGGCACAAAGCAGCCGATATGCGCCATCAGTACAATTAGTGCGGCCTGACGCATATAGGTACTTTTACCACCCATGTTGGGGCCGGTAATGATCAGCATACGACGCTGCGGTGAGAGCGACAGGGGGTTAGAGATAAACGGCTCACGAAGTACCTGCTCGACGACGGGGTGACGACCACCTGCTATTTTGATGCCGGGTTTGTCACTCAGTGTCGGACAGACGTAATTCAGCGTATCGGCGCGTTCCGCCAGATTCGTCAGAACATCCAACTCGGCCAATGCGGCCGCACTTTGTTGGAGTTCTGCTAAATGAGGCAGCAGTCGGTCGAAAAGCTCATCGTAGAGTGCTTTTTCTAGCGCCAGCGCTTTGCCCTTCGAGGTCAGAACTTTGTCTTCGTATTCTTTCAGCTCTGGAATGATATAGCGTTCGGCATTTTTCAGCGTCTGGCGACGGACATAGTGGATCGGCACCAGATGGCTTTGGCCACGACTGACCTGAATGTAATAGCCGTGCACACCATTGAAGCCGACTTTCAGCGTATCAAGCCCCAGCTTTTCACGTTCGCGAATTTCCAGGCGGTCTAGATAATCGCTAGCACCGTCAGCTAACGCACGCCACTCATCCAGCTCTGCATGGTAGCCCGGCGCGATAACGCCCCCGTCTCGTACCAAGACCGGTGGTGCTTCGACAACAGCGCGTTCCAGCAAATCACGTAGTTCATCAAATTGCCCAATCAGACTGACCAAACGGCGAACGGAGTCGGTCTCTAGCGGCGCAAGCTGTTCACGAATATCGGGAAACTGCTGGAAAGCATGACGCATGCGTGCCAGATCGCGCGGACGTGCCGTGCGTAAAGCGAGGCGCGCCAGAATACGCTCCAGATCGCCGACCTGCCGCAGGTAGGGTTGCAGATCCGGTGTGATTTCCTGCAATGCGCTGATAGCCTGCTGGCGCTGCTTGAGCGCATCAATATCGCGGCTAGGCATGTGAATCCAGCGCTTCAGCATCCGGCTGCCCATCGCTGTTACGGTGCAGTCCAGTACGGCAGCCAGCGTATTTTCTACGCCGCCTGACAGGTTTTGCGTCAGTTCAAGGTTACGGCGCGTGGCTGCATCCATGATGATGCCATCTTGCTGGCGCTCCATCGTAATGCCACGAATATGCGGCAGCGAGGTGCGCTGTGTGTCTTTCGCGTATTGCAGCAAACATCCGGCGGCTCGCAGCGCGAGCTTTGCCTGTTCTACGCCAAAACCAGTCAGATCGCGGGTACCAAATTGCAGGTTAAGCTGCTGGCGTGCGGTATCGGGTTCAAATTCCCACATCGGACGACGGCGGAGTCCATGACGATTGTCGATCAACTCCATGGACTCAAAGGATTCTGGGTAGAGTAATTCTGCTGGATTGGTGCGCTGTAATTCGGCCGCCATGGTTTCCCGATCGGCGGGTTCACTTACGCGAAAGCGTCCAGAGCTGATGTCTAGCGTGGCGTAACCGAATCCCCGACCGTCCTGCCAGATTGCTGCCAGCAGGTTATCCTGCTTTTCCTGCAATAGCGCTTCGTCGCTGATGGTTCCTGGCGTGACGATACGTACGACTTTACGTTCCACTGGCCCTTTGCTGGTGGCGGGATCGCCGATCTGTTCGCAGATTGCGACGGATTCGCCCATTTGCACCAGTCTGGCAAGGTAGTTTTCAACGGCATGGTGAGGAACGCCCGCCATCGGGATCGGTTCCCCTGCGGAAGCGCCGCGTTTCGTCAACGAAATATCCAGCAGTTGAGAAGCCCGCTTGGCATCGTCAAAGAACAGCTCGTAAAAATCGCCCATACGGTAAAACAGCAGGATTTCTGGATGTTCAGCCTTTAACCTAAAATACTGCTGCATCATTGGCGTGTGGGCAGTGAAATCCTTGTCGGTAGAATCTTTCATATTGATTTTACTCAGTCTTAACGCTTTGGTTCATTCAGATGATGGCGTAGGGTCGATGTTAAATCTTGCCAATGGCTCGTCACCTGAGCATTGAAATGGAATGCCAGAAGTATACTGACTGGCAGATGAAAAACATCACCTGCGAGTGCGCTATCTTACCATTGATGGTCGTTATTTGGCGTCAGACGACGTTACCAGACTGAGACAGGGATGCGTATGCGATTTTTCCTCTATTGCTCAGGCGCGCGAGGCGGCTCGCAAGTTTGCCCGGAATCCTTAAGTCAATAAAGCGAAGATCGAATGCGGCCTGAGGCTATCACTATTGTTAAGCTGATAATAGGTGGGATTTTTGCCCAACGTCGCGATCATTCATAAGGTAAGATTGACACAGAAAAGTAAGGTATCAGCCTCGATAACGGGTTCAAAGCGCTTGCTCGTCAGGAATTGAGAAAGCAGGGGATTGAGCCGAAGGGGCGAAAGTTAGCTAATTAGCAGAACAGATAACCAAGGGAATGGATGATGGTTCTCAATGTTCTTTAACGTCAAGGATGCGAGATATGGACAATTACCTAAATAGAAATAGTGTTAATAATCAATATTTTTTGGCTATGGCTCAGGCAGCCTCGTTTGATCTAATAAAGACAGCCAGAATTGTTTCCGCTCGTCATATTAACGATCTCTTTCTTAAAGCAAAATTTGAAGACGAAATTCGACGTTTTTCTAATGGAAATCTGGACATCGTTAGAAATGCCAGTAGCTCATCGGAATGTCAGATTGCTATTAATAATATCAAGGAAGAATGTGCCAATATTGAAAAACAAGGAACAATGCTTTCTCTTGAAAAAGCCAAGGTATTTATTACCATCAGCATGGAGAAAAGAGATAAGGAATTTGGTTATACAATAAATGCAATCGGTGTAATTGTTGGTGATGCCCAGTTTGTTTCTGGAGTTGGAATCGCTTATGCCGCGACTGGTTATTTAGGTCGATTTATTGGGGCACATATCGCTCTAAATGGAGCAAGTTCACTTAGTGAGAGTATTTTTCATCTTATTGGGCGTGAGGATTCAGTAGGATTTATGAAGTCTGGCTATATACGTACAGCAGAATTTTTGGGGTTTGATAAAAGATCAGGCTTGTTGGCTTATCATTCAGTCGATCTTGTCACTTCATTCTATGGTATCGTCAAATTAACGCTGAAACCTGATGCCTGGAGGCTTTTTCGATATATTCCCAGCGATTATTATAGAAAAATAAATACGATGAGCAGAGCATCGCTGATGTTGAAGATGATCGGGGCTGGAAATAAGATACGAATAATGTCTGATATATATAAAGATGACTCTCTTTAAGATAATAGGCTGGATCAGCCCATCTTACCCTTTCTCTTTAGGTAGGAATATGACTTATATGCTAATTTCATTGGGGTAATATAATAGATAAGAAAAACAAAAATAAGTGTGAATGAAAAATATACCGAGATGACAATAATGTCATTTCTTATAATCAGGGTTGCTATAAGTATAGTGATTAGAATGGCGCATAAAAAACATCCGGTGTGAAATCTGCTTTTTAACGTGTGCGTTAACATTAATAATGTCTCTTCACTATTTTCACCACGAGAGATTATTTTTCTCATGAAGTTAATATCATCATGAGTGAAACCATTTTCTAAGAGAACTTTTTCTATCTCCTGGTTATTCATATTTTCTCGCCTTTATTAATTTATATGATTTATATGCCAATTTCATTGGCCCCATGTGATAAACTAAAAAAAGAGAAAGCATCATGACAAAAAAGTAAACAAAGAATTCAATTAAATCAGCTCGTGTGTTAAAAATAAAATTAATGGTAAATGTAGCTATTATAACAACAAACAAAAAGCACCCGTTATAAAACCGTGTTCGTAATGTATGAATCAATCTCTGTAGCGTCTCTTCACTATCCTCACCACGAGAGATTATCTTTCTCATGAAGTTAATATCATTCTGTGTGAAACCATTCGCTAAGAGTTCCTTTTCTGTCTCTTGGTCATTCATGGTTTTTTCTCCTGGTTTTTATTATATTTTATAGGGTGTAGCAATATTTGAACACTATCGCCCACAGTTATGTATTAGTAAGCTGAATCAGTCCATAAGAGAAAAGAACTGGTTCTTGCTACCACATGCTCCCATTCGATTGATGCAAATTTGAACGAAATGCTTTCCTGTGGCTGGGTTTCATTATGTGTTAATGAGTTAGGATAGAAAAACTGAATGTCATTGATAATGGCGTCTCTTAGCACCATTTTAAAATAGAGTTCGTTGCCACCGGATTGGGACGTTCTGTAAAACAGAAATTCACAGGTTAGTTTTTCGTTATCACCTAATGCCTGTGCCAGAAGAGGCGTTGCCTTATCTATCGGTTTTCTGATTTCCACAGGGTTGAGGGAAACATTATCCTGCCGAGTTATTCTATTCATTAACTCATAAAAAAATCTCATCTTCATGGGAAGTCTGATATTTATTGCCAATCGAGTCTGCACTTGAACAGCCCGCAGAGATAAGACCTTGCGTTACGCCAGTGAGTTTTAGATAGATCAAATTTGCCATTATTTATTCCTTAATATTATCCATAATCCTGCCCCATAAATCCTTTTTCCTTATGGGAGGGTAATTTCTGCATTTTTTGGTAAATGAGTCAATAGCCGTTACCGCGCATTGCGCGAGGCGGTTCGCACGTTTCTTGCAGCATCATAGGTAGCAACTAGACTGATTATTCTGTCACTCATTCGGAAGAAAGGAATCTGGATATGGCATTTGATGATTTACGCGGTTTTTTAAACGCGCTTGATGAAAATGGCCAACTGTTGCATATCGATGAGGAAGTTCAGGCTGAGCCAGATTTGGCCGCTGCGGCCAATGCAACGGGACGTATTGGGGAAGGGGCGCCCGCGCTTTCTTTTACGAATATTAAAGGATTCGTTGATGCACATGTCGTTATGAATACGATAGGTTCATGGCCGAATCATGCCATCTCTATGGGATTACCGGGAAATACACCGGTAAAACAGCAAATTGATGAGTTCATTCGCCGATGGGATAACTTCCCAGTTGCGCCGGAACGACGCGAGAACCCGCCGTGGGCAGAAAATGCATTGGAGGGGGATGACATCAATCTTTTCGCTCTCCTGCCATTGTTCCGTTTAAACGACGGTGATGGCGGTTTCTACCTGGATAAGGCCTGCGTTGTTTCACGCGATCCCGACGATCCCGAGCATTTCGGTAAGCAAAATGTCGGTATTTACCGGATGGAAGTCAAGGGCAAACGTAAGCTGGGCCTGCAACCGGTGCCGATGCACGATATTGCCATGCATCTCCGGAAGGCAGAAGAGCGCGGCGAGGATTTGCCCATTGCTATTACCCTCGGTAACGATCCCATTATTACGCTAATGGGGGCAACGCCGCTGAAATATGATCAATCGGAATATGAAATGGCCGGTGCGCTGCGTGAAAGTCCGTACCCTATATCTACTGCACCGCTTACTGGTTTTGATGTTCCCTGGGGCTCCGAAGTTATTCTGGAAGGCGTGATTGAAAGCCGTAAGCGCGAAATTGAAGGGCCGTTTGGTGAATTCACTGGGCATTATTCTGGTGGCCGTAGTATGCCCGTGGTGATAATTGATAAAGTGTCCTATCGCTCTAAACTGATTTTTGAATCTCTGTACATTGGTATGCCTTGGACCGAGGTCGATTATCTGATTGGCCCCGCAACCTGCGTGCCGCTCTATCAGCAATTAAAAGCGGAGTTCCCAGAGGTTCAGGCAGTTAACGCGATGTATACCCACGGATTGCTGGCGATTATCTCCACCAAAAAACGATATGGAGGGTTTGCTCGTGCAGTAGGGTTGCGTGCCATGACTACACCGCACGGACTGGGATATGTGAAAATGGTTATCATGGTTGATGAGGACGTCGATCCTTTTAACCTTCCCCAAGTCATGTGGGCACTGTCTGCCAAAGTGAACCCAGCTGGCGATCTGGTCCAACTGCCGAATATGCCTGTGCTGGCGTTGGATCCGAGCTCAAGCCCTGCAGGTATCACCGACAAACTGATCATTGATGCTACAACGCCCGTCGCGCCGGATATCCGTGGTCACTACAGCCAATCCGTGAAAGATTTGCCTGAAGCCAAAGCCTGGGTTGAAAAACTGTCTGCCATGCTGGCGAATCGATAACTAAGGAGTGACAAATAATGTGTCCACGTTGTGCCGATGAGCAGATCGAAGTGATGGCGACATCGCCAGTGAAAGGCGTCTGGACGGTATATCAGTGCCAGTGCTGTTTGTATACCTGGCGTGATACCGAACCGCTGCGCCGTATTAGCCGCGAGCATTATCCTGAAGCCTTTCGTATTACGCAGAAAGATATAGCGACGGCGCTTGAGTTTCCCGCTATTCCGCCCTTGTTGACGAAATAGGTGGTGTTGAATTAATCATCTCAATCGTGGTTATTTTTGAACGCGATGCGCCGTGTTTCAGGGTACCTCGCGTTTATTCCTTATTCTGCGCTTGCTTCAATATCCTGGACTTTCCGCCAGCTAGCCAGATTTTTCAGCCGCTGTGAATAGCGTTGAATATTGGGGAAACGTTCAGCAGGAACGAGTCGTTCCACGACGGTATTAATAACGAAGCCCAGCATAATATCCGCGCCGGTTAAGGTATCACCCACGATAAATTCTCTTGAAGCCAGCGTGTCGTCTAAAAATGAAAAGACTTTATCGAATTCATTGTCAGCGTAACCCTCAAGGAAATTCAGTGTGGTGCCGGTATTCTTTTCAAATTCGCCAAAAATCTTCAATAACACCGGCAGCATCGCGGAGCTTTCTGCAAAGTGTATCCACTGAAGATAATCAATGTATTCGGCTGCGTTTGCATCTGGCGCTAAGTGTCTTGCATGGCGATTGATCAGATACTCAACAATCGCACCAGATTCTGCGATGACTTTTCCATCCTCTTCAATCAACGGTGATTTACCTAAAGGATGTATCGCTTTCAGTGATGCGGGTGCCAGATGCGTTTTTTCATCCCGTTGATATCTGACAAGCTCATAAGGTATCCCGGCTTCTTCAAGCAACCAGAGGATACGAACAGACCGTGAATCATTAAGATGGTGTAATTTTAATCCCATATTACGTTTCCTTAAATTCTGATGGGTTGAGCTAATCGCCATGATGTTGCCCCACGACGTGTATTGATTCCGTGTAATACACGTAGAGTAGCGATTCCGTTGGCCTTCGGCTAACAAGGCTATTTTTGTAGGGGCATAAATATTTTTATGAGGTTGCTGCGTTCACCTTGATGGATAAGAACATGATCCGCGCTCACTTCACCACACACATTGGTTGACCTGATACCGGCTCTGCATGGATCTCCGCATCGATGCTGAACACCCGTTGCAGTAATTCCGGTTTCATCACTTCGTGCGGTGAACCCTGCGCTATCACGCGTCCATCCGCTAACATCACCAGATGATCGCAGTAGCGGCTGGCCTGATTCAGATCGTGCAGGACGGTTATCACCGTTTTTCCAGCCTGATTCAGTTCGCGCAGCAGCTTCATCAGTTCCACTTGATGATTGATATCGAGGTAAGTCGTCGGTTCGTCGAGCAGTACAACGGGGGTATCCTGCGCCAGCAGCATTGCCAGAAACGCCCGTTGACGTTGCCCACCGGACAAATCGGTCAAGCGTTTGTCGGCCAGCTCGACGATGTGCGTTTTCTCCATTGCGAGCTGCACGCGCTGGCGATCGTCTTGTGATAACCGTCCCCACAGCGATAGCCAGGGGCTGCGTCCGTAGGCCACCATATCACGCACGGTAATCCCTTCCGGCGTCAAATGCTGCTGTGGTAACAGCGCCAGATGGCGTGAAAACTGGCGGGCAGAGAACGTAGAGAGCGGTTTGCCGTTGAGCTGAATAGCGCCGGATTCTGGAGTAAGCAGCTTGGCGAAGCACTTCAGCAGCGTTGACTTTCCACAGCCGTTGGGGCCGAGCAGGGCAGTAATTTTTCCCGCAGGCAGCGACAGCGACAGGCCGTCTAGAATACGTTTATCGCCATAACCTGCCGTCAGGTTTTGTGTGGTGAGTTCCATTTATCGCATTCTCACGAGAAGCCAAAAAAACCAAGGCGCACCGATAATCGCGGTTAGCACCCCGGCGGGTAATTCCATTGGTGGGTTCAGCGTACGCGCCAGCAGATCGGCAAGCAGCAGTACCAACGCACCAGCAACGGCTGAAGCAGGAAGAAGCCAGCGGTGCCGTCCTCCCACCAGATAGCGGATCAGATGCGGCACGACAAGGCTGATAAACCCGATGGGCCCGCAGACGGCCACGCTAGTCGCGGCGAGCGCTACTGCAAGCGTCAATCCCCAGAACTGAATACGCCCAATATTGACACCCAGCGTACTGGCACGGTCGTCGCCTAGTGCCAATAAATCCAGATCGCGGCAAAAGCGCAGGCTGATCGGAATCAGTACACAGAGGACGGGCAGCGCGACCATGACGAATGACCAGTCGCGTCCCCATAGGCTCCCCGTCAGCCACAGCAGCGCGTTGTTGACATCCTGCGGGCGGGAGAGGATCAGATAATCGGTGAGGCTTGCCCAGGTAGCAGAAAGCGCAACGCCGATGAGCGCCAGCCGCATGGGTGATGATGTTCCCGCGATAAGTCGCAGAAGTAGCAGCCCGACGATGCCGCCGATGAACGCGAGGAGCGGCAACCAGATCACTGGCAGTGAAGGCACCAGCATTAGCGCGCTGACAGTTGCCAGACTTGCCGCATGATTTACGCCGAGAATATCCGGCGAGGCTAGCGGGTTACGTACGATCCCCTGAACCAATACGCCGGAAATTGCCAGCGCTGCACCGACGAACAGCGCCAGCAGTACGCGGGGCAAGCGATACTGCGTCAGTACGTAATGATGTTCGTTGGCGTTGTGCCAACCGCTTATCAACGCCGACCACGGCAGCGGAATTGCTCCCATGCGCAGTGCCAGAACGCTAGTGGCGAGTAACAGCAGAGTAATCGAGATAAATACAGTGACGGGGCGCATTATCCTCGTTTCCTTGCCAGCCAGACAAAACAGGGGGCACCGATCAGTGCCAGTACCGCGCCGGCAGGCAGTTCGCCCGGCCAGGCGAGCGCGCGGGCAAGCAGATCGGCCAGTAACATAAATGCTGCGCCCATTAGCATGCTCATAGGCAGCATTTTTCGCTGGTCGTACCCGATCCAGAAACGTGCCAGATGCGGAATTAACAGGCCGATAAACGCCACCGGACCGGCTACGCTCACGCAGGCACCGACTAATACCAGCACTGCCAGATTCAAGACAAGGCGTAGGCGACCCAAGTTGACGCCCAGCGTATGGGCGCTTACGTCACCAATATTCAGTAAATTAAGCTGGTTTGCCATTAGCAGGACAACGGGGATGACGATGATGACAAAGGGGAAGAGTTGCCAGAATTCCACCCAGCGTGCGTGCGATACGCCACCCGCCAGCCAGTAAAAAATGCCATAGGCGTGATCTTCCGCCAGCAGCAGCGTGATGCGGGTTAAGGCCATGCACAGGGCAGAAAGCGCGACACCTGCCAGAATCAGGCGATTACGATCGAGCGTTTGTCGCCAGCCGCCGCCCGCTGCCATCACCATCAGCCAACACAGGCCACCGCCGCAGGCGGCAACAAAGGCGATGGGATAGCCGGAAAGCGAAGATGTGAACGCGCTGGTCAGTGCCATCGCTAGCGCCGCACCGCTGTTGATGCCGAGCAGAGAAGGAGAAGCCAGAGGATTATGGGTCAGGGTTTGAAGCAGAGCGCCGGACAGCGCCAGGCTGGCGCCGATCAGTACAGCAACCAGACTACGAGGCAGGCGCAGGTTGAGCACCAGCGCCTCCGGTAGCGAAGACGGCGATCCCGTAATCAGCGCTTTGATAGCACTCAGTGCAGGAATGGGGATCGCGGAATAACAGAATAGGCTGAGCCAGAACACGCCCAGCAGCACTGTTATCGGTAATCCCCAACGCCAGAACGGATGGAAATTTTGCCTCATTGCTCGCTGCTGATGCTAACGGGCTGATGTTTAAAAATCTTCACCGTATCGCTGCCGACGCGTTCCGCTGCAAAGATGCCGCGCATCCGCGCCCAGGCGTTGCTGTCGACAGCGGCAATCTGCTGTTTTTGCTGTGCTTCCAGCATGTTCCAGAGTGCATCCTGCTGCCAGCGTTTCACAATACTTTCTTCGCGATAGTGCGTCACAATCAGCCACTGTGGGTTAATCGCCAGCAACTGTTCCAAATTGATGGAGGCCATCGGCGCATTGTTAATGGGTTTCGGCACGCTCAGACCCAGAGCAGCCAACACGCTGCCGGTGTAGGCTTCGCTGGAATACAGGTTAAACTGCTGTTCGCGCGAGGTGCCGAAAGCGACGCTCGTGCCTTTGGGAAGCTGGTCTGCGTAGGCTTTCATTGTCGCGCGATGCTTAGCAAGACGAGCCTGCATCGCACTGTCTTTCCCTAATACCTTGCCGATGATTTCCGCCGAATGCAGGTTTTCATCATAGGTTTCGTTGCGTGATTTCAGCAGCAGTACCGGAGCGATAGCCTTCAGCGCCGTGTAAATACCGCTGTGGCGACTGCTGTCGGCGATAATCAAATCAGGCTTCAGCGCGCTGATGGCTTCGAGGCTCGGCTGCGCACGCGTTCCCACGGAGTGCCAGGGTTTTAGGTGTTCACGGACTTCCGCCAGGATCCGGTCTGGATCGTTGTCATCGGCGATGCCTACTGGGCTGACGTCTATCGCGGCCAGTGCATCGGCAAAAGAGAGTTCCAGCACCACAATGCGCTGAGGCGGCGTGTCGAGCGTAAAGGAACCCTGTTCATCCTGCACCGTTACTGCATTGGCGCGACCCAGTCCGAACAGACAAAGCACTGTAATCAGTGCAACGCGAAGTAGAGCAAACATAGCGTAACTCCTAATAGTCGTGATCATTCAATAGTCAGGCCGGGCATCTGCCCGGCGAGAGAGAGCGTGACAGTCAGAATTTCAGCGAGCCCTGCATATAGAAGGTGCGGGGTTGGCCAGCATAAATCCCTTTGTTGTTGTCATCGCTGTTCGAACGCGTGTAGTAATCGTGGTCGAACAGATTTTTCACACCAAAGGCCAGATTGAGGTCAGAGAACTGCGGGCCGAAGTCGTAGGCGGCACGAGCGCCCCACAGCATAAAGCCGGGGATACGTCCGGCACTGCCATCGGCGCTTTCGGCAACGGTGTTGGTATTATTGGCAAACTGGCTGGACTGGAACTCACTGTTCAGGTTGAACGTCCAGTTGCCCGGTTGGTAATCGATGCCGAATCCACCCCGATGTTTTGAAGAGAAGGGCACTTGATTACCGTAGGTATCGCCCGCTTCGAGAATTTCAGCATTCACATAGGCGTAGCGCGCATAAACCGATACCGTTTCTAAACGAGGTGACAGGTCGGCGAGGTGATAGCGAGCCTGTGTTTCTAGCCCCGAATGGCGGGTTTTCCCTCGGGTGGTGACGGTATCGTTGGTCTGGTTGGAGTCATACTGGTTATTAAAGTTGACCAGAAAGACGCCCATTTCTGCCGTTAGCGCACCATCGTCGTAGCGGGTGCCGGCTTCCCAGGTACGCGCTTTTTCTGGCTCCACTTTGCCGCTTTTAGCAGCCTTGCCAATTCGGCTGTACTGTACGGTGCCGAATGATCCTTCGGTGTTTGCATAAAGATTCCAGCTGTCGTTGACGTGATAAAGGACGTTCAAGGCAGGCAGCGGCGCGTTGTAGCTGACCGCTTCACCTGTGCCTTTCAGCGTATTGTCCTGATGAGATTTGATGTGCTCGAAGCGCATACCCGGCGTAATTGTCCAGTTGCCAATATCTACGCGATCGTCGATGTACCAGGCGTGCGCTTCTGTCCCCGCGCGGGTTTCGCGGTCGATGGGGCTATTGGTACTCGGCAGCGTCTTGCTAGCGGTACTGGTGAAATAACGCACTTCGTGGGTGGATTCGCTGACATAGCGATAACCTACGCCCACTTCATGAGCGGAGGAACCGAGAGTAAAACTCTGGCTGTAGCGGGGTTCAATGCCGCGCACCCAATATTCGCGTGGAGACAGGGTAAGGATCGCGTTTTGTTCCAGATAGCCGCTGCGCAGCGTGCGCGTGTAGAAGCTCTGAATGTTGAATTTGTGCTGCTGATCTGGCTGGTATTGATAGCCAAAACTGGCAAGCTGACGACGTCCCCAGAAGCGATCGTACGAACGTGTTGACTGCCAGCGGTCAGCATTATAATCGGCACGCGATAGCCCGCCGGGCATATCGGCGCTGCCATCATAATATTGCAGCAGGCTGTTAAAGGTGTGCACCTCGTTTGGCGCGTAGCGGCTTTTCAGCATGACGTCGTCAATACGCGTCGCGCTATGCTCGCGCCAGTCACTGCCGCGCGTGCCGGAGTAAAGCAATGCCGAGCCAAAACCGTTATCGGCCGTGCCGCCAACCAACAGGTTGTGGGTTTCTTTCGGATTGTGCTGTGAAGACGTCGGGCTATGTTGGCCTTCTACGCCAGCGCTAATGCCAAACGCTTTCGGGATCGCGCGGGTGACAAAGTTTACGACGCCACCGACGCTCTGTGGCCCGTAGCGTACTGCGCCGCCGCCGCGTACTACGTCAACAGCATCCATATTGCCAAGAGAAATGGGGGCGAGGGAAAGCTGCGGCTGACCGTAGGGAGCAAAAGGTACCGGAATGCCGTCCATCAGAACGGTGGAGCGACTAGCCAGACGCGGACTCAGACCGCGGATACCAAAGTTCATGGCCAGATCATGACTACCCGTACCGTTATTTTCCGGCGCATAAACACCCGGTATACGGTTTAAGACGTCGCGCATGGTGGTGGCACCGGTCTTGGCGAAGTCTTCACGGCGGATCACATCACGCGCGCCAGCGTGTTCAAAGACATCATTTTCACGGGCTTCACCCAGCCAGTCACCAACGACCGTCAGCGTTTCTTCGGCTGCCGTCGGGATTGGTTCCAGCGTCCAGGCGTTATCACCCAACGCTTTCACTTGCAAACCGCTACCCGCAAGCAGGGCTTTCAGGCCGTCATTAACGGTGTAGTCGCCGTGCAGGCCGCTACTGCGCTTTCCCTGTGTCAGGCTGGCATCCACCGACAGCGTAATCCCGCTGCGGGCGGCATAGTGGTTAAGTGCTTTGTCTAAATCGTCAGCCGCAATATCGTAGCGTGCGGTGGCGGTGGCGGTGGCGGTGGCGGGTGCAGTGGCTGCGTAGGCTATCCCTGTCGTGATACCGACTGTCGACAGCAGGCTGAGCTGTATTGCCATAGCTAAAGGTGTTGCTTTACGAATGGCGCGTAAGAGCGTCATAACATCTCCATCATCATTTTTTTGCATCTATATACTTAAGTCGAACGAGAGGGAGAAAAAGGACAACCAAGAATGATAATTTTTTTCGTTATCGTTTAGTTTGCGGGAAGGATATTGACCCAGTAGCGTGTAATGTACTGAATTTTAACGGGTAGTGTTTTCTCAATAACCTGTAATACCGTATCGGTATTCTTCAGCGGGAAGGTGCCGCTTAAGCGTAGCGTAGCGACCTCTGGGCTACAGCGCAGTACGCCGTGACGGTAACGCGAGAGGGTCGCCATCACGTCTCCGAGCGGTTTATTACTGAAGCTGAGGATACCCTGCGTCCAGTTGCTGTCTTCTTCCTCTGCGGATTGGGTTTCACCTAGTTCCCGCGCGCTGAAGTGCAGGCTGTCGCCCTGACGCACGATGCGCTCTTGTGTCGGATCGTCTGCCAGTACGACTTTCACCGCGTGCTGTTGCACGCTCAGCAAAGTGCTACCTTCTTCTTGACGTACCGTAAATTCGGTGCCCAGCGCGGTCAGTTGACCCTGCCGGGTTTGCACGTAAAAAGGGCGGTTATTGGCATCTTGCCCGGTGGTCATCGCGATTTCGCCATACCAGAGATGAATGCGTCGCTGCTGTAGATCGAAGCGGACATCGACGGCGCTGTTGGTGTTAAGCGAGAGCAAAGTGCCGTCTTCCAGACGCTGCTGACGGATCGCGCCTTTAGCCGTGGCGTAGTCCGCCCGCAGACCTGTTCCAGCGTCAGAACGCCAAAGCTGCCAACCTCCACCCACGCCCAACAACAGCAACAAACCTTTCATCACTCGGCGACGAGTGAGCTGGGTATCCTGAAGCGCGCGGTGGGCGACGTTGCCCGGCACGACGTTCATCTGGTTGCGCAGGTTTTCTACCTGTAGCCAGGCCCACTGGTGATCTCGATTTTGTTTATACCACTGCTGCCATTTCTCGGTTTGTTGCGGGCTCACGCGTTCGTCGCTCAGTACCGCATACCAATGCGAGGCAGAGCGTAGCGCCTGACGTTGGGAGTCGGTCAGCGGAAGACTCACAGCCCGTGCTCCAGACGAAACAGCAGGGAATGCTCCGTGGCTTTGGCAACATACTTTTTGACCGAGCTGACGGAGACATTGAGCCGCGTGGCAATCTCACCGTAGGCCATGCCATCAAGCTGGGACAGCAGAAACGCCTGTCGCGCTTTGTGGTTCAGTCCATCAAGCATGAGATCGACCTGCTGGAGTGTCTCAAGCTGCTGTTGCTGGATCTCTGGTGAGGGGGCAAGCGCTTCCGGCAACTGTGCCAGCCTCTCCAGATAGGCTTTCTCCAGCGCATTGCGGCGAAAGAGATCGACCATCACGCGTTTGGCAACCGTACACAGGAAGGATTTGGGGTCGCGGATTGCAGTGAGCGACTCGCCGTTCATTACGCGCAGGAAGGTGTCCTGCGCAATGTCATCGGCATCAAAAGAAGATTGGAGTTTGCCCGTCAGCCAGTGCTTTAGCCAGCCGTGATGCGAACCATAAAGCGATTCAAACGTCAGTTCAGCAGAAGTGGTAGCGTGGTCAGACATAATGGTCAGGAGTAGAAAAGCGTATCGGCGGTCAATAATAGGGCGCTATGTTAGTATGATAATGGTTCTCATTACAATTGAATCGCGGTGAGATATTGGCACGACAAATGGAATGGAAAACAACTATCTGTTTTTTAAAGCAAATAGAAAAGAAAATAAATATGTTGCTCTCATGCCGCTCAGACCCTTTGAGCCAGACGGTTATCAAGGCTCTGAAATCCTAATTATTTAGGATATCCATACATTGTCGGAAAAGGTTATGTGCTATGTTGAGTTTCTCGTGATGATGATACGTCGCCCTTCCTATGAGACAAAACCTGTTAGCTTATTTTCAAACGCTCTATTTTAAGAAAGGTTTGTTCTTATTATCCTTCTGCCTATTTTTTATTCTGGCTTCGCTTTTTGCGTTGGCGCTTGCGATCCATTCGGCTTTCACGCTCAAACAGTTTGAAGGGGATGTAGAGAATTTTTCTAGCGTCACAATTGAACATGCTGGTGAAATAATGGCGCAGGCAACCTCTGCGCTGGATAGATTAGAAGAATATCGTTTGCCTTATTGCGAGGCTCCTCATCTGAATGTGCTCCGCAAGGTGGCTTACGATAATGATTATATTCAGGACGTGGTCTATATCGACGGGAATCGGCCTCGCTGTTCTTCGATGTTGAACGAAATTAATACGATGTTTCTTTCCGCGCCCGACTTTGTCTATAAAAACGCCTACGGGGTTTGGTATAACGTTGAAAGCCCGCTGAATAGCAATAAGAGAATGATTTATGTTGGCGCAACGCATCATCTTGTGGTGTTGAACCCGCGCTCATTTCTGGATGTTTCTTCCTATAGCCATAATATCCAGAGCGCATTGCTGGAGAGAAAGAAACAGGATGGGCAGGTTATCCTGTCGGATTCGATCAATGACGGCGTTTTTCCCCGCCTGATAACGGGAGAAAATCGAACCGATAGATTTTATATTGATAATAAATATTATGTTTTGAAACCGCTATCAAACAGCGATCTTTCTCTAGTGGTAAGTGCAGATAAGCCTGTCAGTACCGCACGCTATCTGACGATTTTTTTCTCGGCCTTGCCTCTTTTTATTCTGCTTTCCTTGCTGCTATCCACGTTGATTTCCCGACGAACCTTGACTATTCAGAGCCCACTTTATGTTCTTAATCAGGCACTGAAGCAAAAAGAGTTTGAATTACATTATCAGCCGATTATTGCACTGAATACCGCGCAGGTTGTGGGATGTGAGGCATTGATACGTTGGCGTCATTCAGACGGACACTTAATTATGCCGGATTCTTTTATTCCCATGATCCGTCAGGTTGGGTTGATGAAAGAATTGACGTTATACGTCATTGATGAAGCGCTACAAACCGCTAGCGTATTGAAGAGAAGTTACCCCGAGATGTTTGTCTCCATCAATCTTGAAGCGGCGGAATTCGAGGATATTTCCATTTTCAATTATCTTGTGGAGCACATTACTGCACACGATCTTGAAGGGACGAATATTAGCGTTGAATTAACCGAATCATCAATGATCGAACCACAAAAAGCCGGACTCATGGTCGAACTGTATCAGCAAAAAGGGATTGACGTTGCCATTGATGATTTTGGTACCGGCTATGCCGGGCTGTCATATCTTGAGCGAGTCAAAGCCAATACGCTTAAAATTGATAAGTCTTTTGTCTGGAATATTAATAACCATTCACCCACGGATATTGTGTTGTCCCATATTGTCAGCATGGCACATTGTCTTAACCAACAAATTGTTGCTGAAGGCGTCGAAACCCCCATTCAGGAAGCCTACCTGAAAAGCCTTGGTGTAGCTTATGCGCAGGGCTGGTTGTATTCCAAAGCGCTCACGCAAGAAGCATTAATTGCGTTTCTGACGGCAAGGCGAGAAACCATGTCAGACGGGCAGTAAAGCCACGATAAACACTGCTTCACTATCAAAAATGAGCATAAAAGGGTAAAATATCGAAAATATGGTAGTTACCTAATGATATTTATTACTTTTTTATTATGAATTTTTCAGGAGTTTATCATGCAACAGTTACCTCATTGTCCAAAATGCAGTTCTGAATACACCTGGCAAGAGGGTGAAATGCTCAACTGCCCTGAATGCGGAAATGAGTGGTCGGCGGCGGGTGATGCGGCGGCGCAGGATGACGCTTTAGTGGTAAAAGATGCCAACGGCAATCTGCTGGCGGATGGCGATACGGTAACGGTTATTAAAGACCTGAAAGTCAAAGGTAGCTCGACTCCGCTGAAAATCGGCACCCGCGTGAAAGGGATTCGTCTGGTGGAAGGCGATCACAACATTGATTGTAAAATCGACGGTTTTGGCCCGATGAAGCTGAAATCCGAGTTTGTGAAGAAAAACTGATTCGAGTGTGGCGATGCGCGCTGGTCTTCCATTTGGTCGGCGCGCGGCACTTTTTCACCTCTGGCTGGTTTTTTCACATCAGACAATCCTTTACCATAGCTGATATTGATTTCTTACCTGGCTATACGGATATCTGATGCGTCATTTGGTTCGTTTTCTCCCTCTGCTCGTTTTGCTCTCTGCCTGTAGCAGTCAGCCAGCTCCTCCTCCCACAGAAGCGCCTTCGGGGAATCCTTTCAACGGTGGTTTCCTGCTTGAACCTGCACACAATGTCCATCCGTTGGGCGGTGATTTTGCGACTAACGCCGCCACTGCGCGATTTGTCGATAAAATGGTGCAGGAACATGGCTTTAATCGTCAGCAATTGCATGATGTGCTGGTACAGGCGAAAAGTCTGGATTGGGTGATCCGTCTGATGGATAAACAGGCTCCGACATCACGGCCACCTTCAGGGCCGAACGGTGCCTGGAACCGTTACCGCAATCAGTTTATTACGCCTGACAACGTGCAGAACGGCGTGGCGTTCTGGAATCAATATCAGGATGCGCTACAGCGTGCCCAGAATATTTACGGCGTTCCTCCTGAGATCATCGTCGGCATTATTGGCGTTGAAACCCGCTGGGGCAGAGTGATGGGGAAAACGCGCATCATTGATGCATTGGCAACGCTGGCGTTTGATTACCCACGACGTGCCGATTACTTTGCGGGCGAGCTGGAAACCTTCCTGCTGATGGCACGTAAAGAAGGCAACGATCCACTCAGCCTGCGTGGTTCTTACGCGGGTGCGATGGGCTACGGGCAGTTTATGCCTTCATCCTTCAAGAATTACGCCGTGGATTTCGACGGCAACGGACACACCAACCTATGGGATCCGGTGGACGCGATTGGCAGCGTAGCCAATTATTTCAAAGCGCACGGCTGGGTGAAGGGCGCGCCTGTTGCGGTGCCGGCAAACGGTCAAGCGCCGCTACTTCCGAACGGTTTTAATACCCGTTACTCGCTCACTGAACTTCAGGCCGCAGGGCTAACGCCACAGCATTCGCTGGCGGGATACAGTGAAGCCAGCCTACTGCGGCTGGATATCGGAACGGGATATCAATACTGGTACGGACTGCCGAACTTCTACACCATCACGCGCTACAACCACAGCACGCACTATGCGATGGCCGTATGGCAACTCGGTGAAGCCGTAGGCCGCGCGCGTTAAGATATTTTGTGGGTGCTGCTTATGCCGTATCCGTCTTCTCTTTCGCAAGGGAAGATCCTTATACACAATGTAAGGACGCCATCGGGTCTGGCCGTTATCCGGCGTAAGAAATTATGCTGAGGAGATAGTAGGCTTAGGATGAGCCGCATGGACGCGGCGAAAGCTTGCGCCACGCAGGGAGCGTGTCGCAAGCGGTCCGTTAAGCCTGATACCGACGATGGCATCGCGCAGCGACATAATTTAGCCGGAAGCCAGGGTTCGCAGGGCGGCGGCGACTGAGCGCCCTGCGTCGGGCGCGTGCTACGAGGTAGCATGAAATAACAGCATTATGGCGCACGAAACGGTCTCTGAGCCTGCATAAATATGTGACTCCAAGACTCTCAATCCTCCCTTTGCCTCCAATTTTCCTTGAATCAGCCTCAATACAATCCGCATAGACACCCGCCGCCACCTTATTGGAATATTCGTTCGTGGGGTCTTTTGTAAATCAACCTGTTGCAAACCGAGGCAATCAATGACGATGATGGTGGTGTTCCTGCTGGCTGGCATGGTGAAAGGTGTGATTGGCCTGGGATTACCGACGATCGCCATGGGGCTGTTAACGCTGGTGATGCCCGCTGCCAGCGCAGCAGGGTTGCTGATAATTCCTTCGCTGGTGACCAACATCTGGCAACTCGCCTGTGGCCCAGCTTTTCTTATCCTGATTAAGCGGTTTTGGACGTTATTTGCCGGAATCATTATTGGGACGTTATGGAATGGGCTGCCCGCGCTAACCTCGTCGTCATCATGGACGAGCGCAGCGCTCGGCGGCATTTTGGTGGTTTACGGCCTCTGGGGCATCGTGGCGACCACCTTGCCGCAGCCGGGACGCCATGAAATCTGGCTCTCGCCGCTGGTGGGCTACATCACTGGTGCAATCACAGCGGCAACAGGAGTCTTTGTGATTCCTGCCGTGCCTTACCTGCAATGTCTGCGACTCAATAAAAACGATCTGGTACAGGCGTTGGGGTTGGCGTTTACCGTCTCCACGCTGGGGCTGGCGTTACAGCTCATGCGGGGCATCGGGCTAGAGGGCATCGATCTCTGGCAGTCGTTGCTGGCCCTGATTCCCGCGCTACTCGGCATGATAATAGGGCAGCGTTTGCGCCACGCGATTAGTGAACTGCTTTTCCGGCGCTGCTTCTTTATCGGACTGATTGCACTGGGTGGATACATGGCGGCACGCGGGCTGCTCTAATCCGCATGCGCTTCGGTAATAAACGCCACGAAATCCTGAACGTAGCCGGGCAGAGCGGAGAACTGACGGGCGCAGATAACCAGATTGCGCGTCGCCCAATCGTCTGACAGCGGGATGGTGTGAACCTCTAGCCGTTCCATCATCCGTTGGGCAGCATGTCGCGGAAGAATACCAATGCCGATACCGCTGTGAATCACCTGCATGACGGCATCAAAACTGGCTAGGCGAACGCGATAATTCAGACGTTTTCCCAGCTTTCTGGCATGTTCATCAATATGTTCCTGCAACGCAGCACCTTCACTAAGCCCGACAAATTCGGCGTCGGTGATGGCGGAAAAGGCAAGCTGCTTTGTGCCAGACCAGATGCTGGTACGAGGAACCACAACCACCAGTTCATCCTGACGGAACGGGCGAGTTTCCAGTCCGTCTAGCGTCACGGAATCGGCCACAATGCCGAGGTCGGCGGTTTGATTGCGGATCGCATCGACGATATCGCGGCTGAGTTTTTCATTCACCGCTACGGATATCTGCGGACAAACCACCAAATAGCGGCCAAGTAGGGCGGGTAAATATTCATTCAGCGCTGCCGAGTTACACAACAGGGGAATGTGGCCGCGTAGCCCTTTGCCGTATTGGTGTAATTCGCTGCGCATATGTTCTACCTGACGCAGGATAATATGGGCATGATGCGCGAGTGAAAATCCCGCATCGGTGAGCGAGACGCCAGCTTTTGATCGCAACAGCAGTGGTACGCCCAGTTCCTCTTCCATTCCCCGTATTCGTTCGCTGGCGGCCTGCACGGTCAGGCTGGATGCCGCTGCACCACCGGTAATGCTGCCTGCTTTCTGAATATTGAGAAACAGCCGGAGATCGGTTAAATCGAATCGCATAGGGGAATCTGTCTCGGGTGAGCCGATACCCACTATTATGGTCGCGAGTCAGGGCGACGGCAATCGCCCAGCCTGTGACTTATTGAAACTCCACCCTATTTCTTCCTTTTTCTTTGGCTTTATAGAGCGCCACGTCTGCTGCACCGTATAGCGCATCAAAACTGGTCTTCTGCGGTGCCCAACTGACGCCGAAGCTGGCAGTAACGCGCTGCTGTGGCAGCACGCTGAGTGGCATCCTGTTGAGATCCTGATGTAGTTGGCTGGCGAGGGCGACGGCCTGCATGAGCGTATGCCCTTCCAGCAGGATCGTGAACTCTTCACCGCCGACGCGACCAATGCTGCTTGTGGTATTCAGGACGTGCTGTACACGTGATACCAGATCGCAGATCACGGCGTCGCCGGTAGGGTGACCATAGGTGTCATTCACCTGTTTGAAGTGATCGATATCCAACACGATGAGCGCTGCCTGATTGCGTTCCAGCGCGTGGTTTATGCGTTCAATAATCGCGCCACGGTTATACACGCTGGTCAACGGATCGTGGCTGGCTTTGTACTCTAACTCGACCGCCAACTGATTGAGCTGCGCATTCAGACGATTGAGCTCTTTCTCTGCCCGATCGCTGCGTGAAATCAGGCGATGCGACTCTCGTACCAATCGCTGGTAGTGATCGGTTAATGCCATTAGCGTATCGCGATAGACTTCTGCTGGCCTTTCCTGCTGGTTAGCAATGTTGCGCGCGGCGAGCAGAATGTCATATTCCGGTGTAAACAATTCAATTGTGCTCATGGTTATCACTCAAAATCGTGCTGTGAAAGATCAGGGCAGGGAAATCGATGTGGAGTTCTTCACCAAATTCTTCTGCAATGTCGTCGTCTTTGTCGTAATACCAATACAGCGCAATAGAGAGCGCCTGTTCAGCCGCTTGGTTAAGCAGGTTGAATAAACTGAACAGCATCTTGGTGCTTGAGCTGTTGAAGTAAATCAGGGAGACGTGTATTTCGATGCTCGGGAGTGCCTCATCCGGTGGCATCGTTTCTGCGCAGGTCGTCAATGCATGCAGATATGCCTGAATCTCGGTGAGCAGAGGGCGATAAAACGCCGCCGCATTCTCAGGATAAGATTCGCCGGAAAGATAAAGACGGTGTGTGTCAAAATGGAAATCAACTGCCGGGGTACAGGATGTCCCCGAAATATGGAGGTTGCTTATGGTCGTTATATTTTTCATGTCAAATGATTGCCTTCAGATAAAACGTAGATAGCCCCGTTGATGCGTCGGCCAGAAACGTAAACTGGAGTGGCTCACTGGCATCACGCGCGACGGTCAACAGCCCCATATCCGCGCCTTTGCTTGATGACGGGGTTTCATCACGCAGAGAGACTTTGTAGGCGAGTCGGATTTCATCAAGCGTCATACCGCGCAGCGGTTCAAGACGTCCCCGCAGCTTCTCGACATCGTCAGGGCGTACCGGATTAGCGCACAACAGGAAGTATTTCCCATTTTCGTAACCCAGACACACGGAGCCATGACGAACCTCGATGGGGCTCTCAAGAGCGGTTAACTGTGTGGCGGAATAGCGGGTGATGTTCTGTACCATTTCCACGAATGTGGAAAACAGCCGGCGACGGATACCAGCGGGAAGCTGCTTTTTCTCCAGCTGTAGCCGCATGGTTTCAGCCAGTGAACTGATGATGTTTTGTGAAAAATAGCCCACGTAATACAGCGTGATGTCATGCTGATGAGAGGGCGAAAAGAACTCGGTGTATTTGATGTTTGGCATCATTCTGCCTACCTGATTAAACAAAAGTCGAACAATGTCGGAAGCCCCAAAATGTTAAATCGTCTCGTCGGGTCTGATCGCCCTGGTAGATCTTGTGTGCTGATAGGAGTTGGTTAGCCAGCTCACGCATAGGTTGATTTTTATAGTGCTGTAGGTGCTCCTGTAGTCGACGTTTACCAAACATAATCCTGCGTTCTCCGCCAATTTGATCCGTCAGCCCATCCGTGGTGATGAAAAACATATCGTTGTCATGAAGCGGCAATTCGTAGCTCGACCACTGGTAGTCATAAGGCGTTTCGGTATAGCCGATACCCATACGATCGCACTGGAGTGGTGTCATCTGTCCGGTATGGCGTTGCAGCATGAAGGCTGGCATCCGTGCACCGGAAAACGTCAGCGTGTTTCGCGTCATATCGCAGAACACCAGCATCGCATCGCAGCCATCATTAGAGGTAGAAAGCTGCCGTGATTCGCCGCGTTGCCCCAGCGTATCTTTGATGTGACGGTTGATCGCTTGCAATAACTGCGCTGGCAACATTGGGCCGTGCTGTGTGAGCGCCTGTTCCAGTGCGGAAGAAAAAATTAGCGTCATGAATGCGCCGGGTACGCCGTGCCCGGTACAGTCCGCGACGGCGGCCAACCAGCCATTTTGATAGGTTTTAAAGGCATAACAATCGCCGCCGACACAGTCCCGTGGCTCCCAGGCTAAGCACCAGTCAGCGAGCGAGCGGGACATCGCCTGCGTCGATGTCGTCAGCATCGCGGCCTGAATCACGCTGGCATATTCGATGCTTTGCATAATTTGTTGATGTTGGCGTAGGTGCATATCCGATACGGCCTTGATCAGATCGATACCGAGCCCGATACCGATATAGCGTCCGTTCTCGGTGATCATAAAACCGTCCGTCAGCGATTTATCACCGGTAATGACCGTTTGATCGGCGACGTCGTTTAATGAGGCCAGCGCATCAACGATCAGCGGGTTCTTATCCATAAACGCGATGCAACTCTTTTTGTCGTACAGCTCGCGATAAAAAGGCCGGGACATCTGCGAGAGGAAAATATGGCGGTTGATTAAGCCGAAAGGGCGTCCATCCTCAACGACAGGCAGGCTGACCCATTCTTTATTTTTACTAAACAACTGCAATACGGTGGCGTTGTCGGTGTTAGGAGAAACGTCCGGCAAAGGAATGCAAAGATCTCGCGCCACCGGAGTACCCCGGAGGAGTGGTCGGGCGCGAGGAACGGACATGGAGATCATGGTTAATCTTTGGGCGGATTTATCTTTAAGTAAAAATACCTGCCCTTGATGACCAAATGATGACAATTACCCGCTTTGGGTAAGGTTATTGTACGTCTAGTACGTTGGCCATGATCTGATTTTGCCAGTCTAAGTAGGGGTTAAACGTCAGGCGCACATGGGTTTTGCCGTTTTCTCTATATCCCCAGTCGGAATACCACAGCGTGCTGCGATCCGCGCAGGCCGTCAGGTCGCTATTGGTTTGTCCATTGGCACAAATGACGATTGCTCCCGTTTTGCCGTATTCCTTATTCTCTGGTGAAAACAGGAGTGACATATGCGAAAACTGGCTGATACGCCATTCAGGTAGCGAGCCGGTACGCACCAACACGCGTGAGGAATGTACACCGGCAGGGCGATCGCCATACCAGATCAGGCGGCTGCGCGGATTGGTAAACTGCGTATCGAACGCGTTAACAACATAGGTCGTATCGACGACGGAATCATGTTCCGCCAGCACGATTAACACCGGTTTGTCATAAGGTTTTTTGGCCAGTTGTGAACGAACACCGCTGCTGGAATAGTAATATTGGGCGAAACCGTTGGTTGGTACTCGCATATAGCGGGTCGCTAACTGCTCAGGATAACCGGGGCGCGGTGGCATCAGCCAGTCGGTAAATACGGACAGCAGTGGCGTCATGAAATCGTATTTTTCGTTGGATTTAATGGCGGGTGAAAATAGCACCAATCCTTTGATTTCAGAATGTTGTGAGGCGTATTCCAGAGCCAGATTGCCGCCAGTTGAAAAGCCGCCCAGATAGACCTCATCGACCTCTTTACTGAGGATGGCGGCCTGCTCGGCGACCACTTTGCGCCAGTCATCAACAGTGACGTGCAACAGATCGGAGGGCCGAGTGCCGTGGCCTGGCAGCAAAACGGTTCTGACCAGAAAGCCTTGTTTGACCAATTCCGGTGTGACGTCAATGAACGAACCGGGTGAGTCTCCCAGCCCGTGCACCAGCAAAATCGCTTTATGCGGTTGACCCGCAGGACGGGTTTCTCTCGGCGTGTTCCAACGTAATTCCAGCTGTTTATCCGTGGTTTGGAAGGCTCGATGCTGCGCTACCCAGCGTGTAGTGTCTTGCTGATAACGCTCGAATGATGTTTGCCCTAATGGCGTGATGTCGCGTGGATTGCTATTGCATCCGACGATGGAAAGCACGCCAATGGTAGCGAATAAGCCTGTCATCACTCGTTTCCAGACTGCCCACGAAACGAACCGGAATACGTCTATTGTCATTTATGCTCCTTGCCTGCTGGCAACATCAACCTGCTCGCTAACGGGATATGGCGTTTCGACACCACTATATCTGAAATTATTTGGCAAGCATGGCGCTCAACGTGCTGGCGCGGTGGGGCTTCATGTTATACTTCAGACAAATTGGGCGTTTTTTCTGTCTTTTGGTCAGGCCAATATTACGATGGCCGATGTTGAATAAAGGGATGGCGGTATGCGTTTATATCAGCAGATTGGTGACAATCTTCGCGCGGAAATTCTGAAGGGAAACTATCAGATTGGCGATCGTTTGCCTCCCGAACGTGATATTGCTGAAACCTACAACGTCAGCCGCAGCGTGGTGCGTGAAGCTTTAATCATGCTGGAGTTGGAAAAGCTGATTGAAGTGCGCAAAGGTTCCGGTGTCTATGTCATGCAACTCCCGACGGCACAGGGAAAAGACAGCGTCGTGGACAGCGATTATGGTCCTTTCGAGTTGATGCAGGCGCGTCAGCTACTGGAAGGTGAAGTCGCTGCGTTTGCCGCAATGCAGGCGACCAAGAGTGACATTGTGAAGATGCGACAGGCCATTGAACAAGAAAGGGCATCGCTTGAGAACGGCAGCGTGGATGAAAGCGCCGATGAACAATTCCATTGCCTGCTGGCGCAGTCTACCCAAAACAGCGTCTTAGCCAATATGGTGTATGAGGTTTGGCAGGCACGTAAGCGCAGCCCAATGTGGCAGGGAATTCACTCCCATACCGATGATTTCAGCTATCAGCGCCAGTGGCTGGACGATCATGAACAGATCCTACGTGCCGTATCTCGTCGTGATGTGAACATGGCGCGGCAGGCGATGTGGCAGCATCTCGAGAATGTAAAAATTAAACTGCTGGAAATCTCGAATGTAGACGACCCCACATTCGATGGTTACCTGTTCGAGTCTGTTCCTTCACGTCTGGAATCCTAATTCTCCAGTATGTCCTTCCCGTGTGAATTTTCTCTCCGGCATCGTATCGGTGTACGGAGAGTAAAGATATCAGACCAAATCCCCTGGCTTTGACTGTTTTTTCATTCCTATAGCCTTTTTATGCATGCTGTTAGTCCAAATGACAGATTTTTTGTGTAATTGGTCAATCAATTTGTGAGTTTCGTTTGACAGCCGATTTCGGTGAGGTAGGCTTTTGCTATCTGGACAAAAACCACTATTTTTGGCAAAAAAAAAGGGTAACTCGGTATGGAACAAACTTGGCGTTGGTACGGCCCGAACGATCCTGTCTCATTGGATGATGTGCGGCAAGCCGGAGCGACCGGCGTGGTGACGGCGTTACACCACATTCCCAATGGTGAAATTTGGACCGTTGAGGAGATTGAAAAGCGCAAAGCTGAATTGAAGGCGAAAGGGCTGGTATGGTCGGTAGTAGAAAGCGTACCGGTTCATGAAGAGATAAAGACTCAGACAGGGAATTATCAGCAACATATTGCCAACTATCAGCAATCGCTGCGCAATCTGGCGCAGTGCGGCATTGATACGGTGTGCTATAACTTCATGCCAGTGCTGGACTGGACGCGAACCGATCTGGAATATACGCTGCCGGATGGCTCAAAAGCGCTGCGTTTCGATCATATTGCCTTTGCGGCTTTTGAACTGCATATTCTGCAACGCAACGGTGCCGAAAAAGATTACACGGCGGATGAGCAGGCACAGGCTGCCGACTACTACCGTGCGATGAGCGAAGAGGATATTGCGCGCCTGACGGGCAATATTATCGCGGGTCTGCCGGGGTCCGAAGAGGGCTATACGCTGGAGCAATTCCGTGGCCGTCTCGCCGAGTATGATGGTATCGATCATGCCAAACTGCGTGAGCATCTTGCGCATTTCCTCCGCGAAATTGTGCCAGTGGCTGAAGCCGCGGGTCTCCGACTGGCTATTCACCCCGATGATCCACCGCGTTCGATTCTTGGGCTACCGCGCGTGATGTCAACGATTGACGACATGCGCTGGTTAAAGCAGACGGTCGATAGCCTTCATAACGGCTTTACCTTCTGTACGGGCTCTTACGGTGTGCGGGTAGATAACGATCTGGTTAACATGCTGGAAACGTTTGCCGATCGCGTGCATTTCACCCATCTGCGTGCCACCTGTCGTGAAGAGAATCCTAACTCGTTCCACGAAGGGGCGCATTTGCAGGGGGATGTGGACATGGTGGCGATCATCAATGCCATTCTGGCGGAAGAGCTGCGTCGTCAAAAGGCGGGCGATCGTCGTCCGATCCCTATGCGTCCAGATCATGGGCATCAGATGCTGGACGATCTGAAAAAGAAAACCAATCCCGGCTACTCGGCAATTGGGCGGTTGAAAGGGCTGGCGGAACTGCGTGGTGTTGAGCTGGCGCTGAAGTGCACGCGGTTTACTGAATTGCAGCAAGGATAATGAAATGAAACAGACCGTGCTTTGTAGCACGGTCTGTTGAGGGTTGATGCGTCACAGGACCCCAGAGGGGCATTAACGTAAACTCGCCATACTTCAAGCTGCATATGTGTTGGCTGCAACTCGAATTATGTAGAGTATATATATAGTTCTACTGGCTGAATTACAGGGCTTTAACGTTTGAACGGCTGACTTTGCAGTTCTTGGTATCCCACTGCTCGTCATGTTTTGTTGGTGTGCCTTTGCCTTTTTCTACACCAGTAAACTCTTCACAGATTTTAGGTTTACCTGCTTTGTAGTTTTTAATACGCAAATCACGGATTTCAGCGACATCACCAAAGTTACGGTTTACGCCAGCGATGCTGTCGATGGTGCCGTTAACGGTTGCGCTGATGATGGTGAGGTTACGTGGGCCACCGTTGTTGGTGCAGTCACCACAAGAGCGCCACAGTTTGCCGTGTTGACCCGTCAGGGTGAAGTTGCCCTGTACGATAGTGTGACTGTTCTTGGAGTTCTGTTGCAGCACTTTGTCCGGCTTGCCGCCAGGGCCATTGGTGGTGTTATGGGCAACACCGCCGACGATGGTCATGGTTTTACCCAGGTTGGTTGCTGCATCTTCACAGACGTCTTCCCAGATCACGTTTTCAATACGGCAGTTACCTGATTTACAGTGGATACCGTCAGAGCCGCCTTTTTCAGAGATACGCAGGTTCTTGATGGTGGCATTTTCCAGCGTGATAACAGGAGGCTGATCGTCACCGTCGCCTTTACAACTCAGACCCAGAGTAATACCGCCGCAGTCGACGGTTTTATCTTTGATAACCGCCCCAGCTTTACATTCTGGACTAGCTGCTTTCAGCGGCGCTGCACGTAATGGCGCTGGCGCTGTTGATGCTGCATTAGATTTCAGGACGCTATTATTGCCGCTAACCGTATCCACCCAATACCAATATTCCGACTTCGGATTAGCGGTTAAATCCGCAAAGGTTCTGTCGGTGGAATTGAGTTCTGCGATTTTTTCGCTGCCAGATTGATTATTACTGGTGCTGCGATACACATCCTGGCGAACTACATTGCCTGCATCGGTAGACCAACTTAAATAGGTAGCATTATCTTTTTTCAGCAGCATTAACATTGTGTCATCAGCTTGAGCCTGAAAAGAAAAAGCAGCAGTACATAAAAATATCGGTGTTAAATACTTAAACATGTGTTTTTCCTTGTAAATTAAACGGATATTTTTTCTCTTTATTTAGGGAATAAAGAGGGAGTCCTAGCGCATCGAGGGAGATTATATAGTAGAGAATATGAAATGAATAATAATTCGGCGGAATTGTTGAGATTAATCAGGTTATTTAATTTAGTCTGTTATTATTTTATATTTAATTTTATTTGTTGTTTATTATATTTTATTTAATTATTTTTTGATCAATTAATAAATATTCGGAAGGTTCTTATTAAAAAATAAGAAAAATGAATATCTCTGAAGAGAGAAAAATCTTACCACTCGCCGACAGATGCACGTGACGGGATTCGTTTTGTTTCCACGTTCTGTTGATACTTCATTTAATTTTCTGGTGATAATTTAATCACGCGTAAACCGTATGTCTTTTCCAAGAAACACATACCCTAAATAATTCGAGTTTCTGGCAGGCGGCAAGAGAATGACAAATTCGTCTGGAACGAATTTGACCAGCCAACGGCTGGCCTTCGGCGAGAGACAGGATGTCTCTCATTTAATCCCGATGAGCTTACATAAGTAAGTGATTCGGGTGAGTGAACGCACATGCAACTTGAAGTATGACGGGTATAGGCAAGGTTTTATGTAAATGGACTTTTATTAATCTACATGTGTATGTCCGACAATTTTTAGTTTCTATAAAAGCGTTTTATTTTTCTTATTAAGCCAGAAGGAAGCGTAATTCCTTTTTTAGTGACAACAAAATTGCGGATATCTATAAAGTAAGGTTTGACATGGAATATCAATCAGGCAAACGCGTTTTATCATTATCACTGGGCCTTATCGGCCTGTTCAGTGCTTCGGCATGGGCCTCTGATTCGCGAACGGTGAGTGAACCGAAAGTACCGACTTCTTGTACGGTACTTAAAGCAGATAGCAGCACGGCCACCAGTGCCATTCAAAAAGCACTGAATAATTGCGGGCAGGGAAAAGCGGTAAGATTGAGCGCGGGAAGTTCTTCCGTCTTTCTCAGCGGTCCGCTCTCCCTACCTTCAGGCGCCAGCTTATTAATCGACAAAGGGGTGACCCTGCGAGCTATAAATAACGCCAAGTCTTTTGAGAACGCGCCTTCATCCTGTGGTGTAGTTGATAAAAACGGTAAAGGCTGTGACGCTTTTATTACCGCCGTGAGTACCACGAATAGCGGAATCTATGGGCCGGGCACCATTGATGGGCAAGGGGGCGTGAAGCTTCAAGATAAAAAGGTGAGCTGGTGGGAGCTGGCCGCCGATGCCAAAGTGAAAAAGTTAAAACAGAATACCCCTCGGCTGATTCAGATTAATAAGAGCAAGAATTTTACGCTGTATAACGTCTCTCTCATTAACTCTCCGAACTTCCACGTCGTGTTCAGCGATGGTGATGGTTTCACCGCGTGGAAAACCACGATTAAAACGCCATCCACCGCCAGAAATACCGACGGTATTGATCCGATGTCGTCAAAAAATATCACTATTGCCTACAGTAATATTTCAACGGGTGACGATAACGTCGCGATCAAAGCGTATAAAGGCCGGGCAGAAACACGCAATATCTCCATCCTCCATAATGACTTTGGTACCGGACATGGCATGTCGATCGGTAGCGAAACCATGGGCGTTTATAATGTCACGGTCGATGATTTGAAGATGAACGGCACCACCAATGGCTTACGCATTAAAAGCGATAAATCGGCCGCTGGCGTGGTCAACGGTGTTCGGTATAGCAATGTCGTGATGAAGAACGTGGCGAAACCGATCGTGATTGATACGGTGTATGAGAAAAAAGAAGGGAGTAATGTCCCGGACTGGAGCGATATCACGTTTAAGGATGTGACATCTGAAACCAAGGGCGTCGTGGTACTGAACGGTGAGAATGCTAAAAAGCCGATAGAAGTGACGATGAAGAATGTCAAACTGACCAGCGACAGCACATGGCAAATCAAGAACGTCAACGTTAAGAAGTAGTTCCATTATTCGTTGTTTTGTCATGACAGCGTTCAGACCGTTGACAAACCTATTTACGGAACGAGAACGGGGGTAATGGGATAGAAGAGTAAAGCGTCCGCGCCAGGGATGGCGCGGCTCGAGCTTACAGGGAGGTACTTGCAGCGTCTTTACGATCTACCCATTATCACCGCTCGACTCACTTTGTCAGCAATCGCAGCACCGTTATTTATAAAATGACAGCGTGCATTGAGTGTGCTGACTTAACGCTCCCGCAGCGCTTCATTGACCTTGTTCAGAGGCTTAATCAGATAATCCAGCACGCTTTTCTGGCCCGTTCTTATCTCTACGCTGGCGACCATGCCGGGCACGATAGGGAATTTCTCACCCACCTTGTTAGTCAGTTCCGCCTGCATCGTTCGCACATAGACGCGATAATAAAACTGATCGCGCCTAACTTCGTCCTGAAGGGTATCGGGCGACACGCTTTCGACTTCCCCCGTTAAATTGCCGTAGATGGAAGAATCATAGGCGGTGATTTTTACCGTGGCAGGCAAACCCGGTCGTATATAGGCAATATCGCGTGGATTGATGCGCGTTTCGATCAGCAACTGATCTTCCAGCGGTACGATCTCCATCAGTTTACCGCCCGGTTGCAGAACCCCGCCAACGGTGGTGACCTGAATGTCTTTCACAATCCCACGCACCGGGGACGTGATGGTGGCGCGCTTGAGCTGGTCGGCTTTTCCGCTGACCACTTCCATCTGTGCCTCCAGATCGGCGTTGTTTTTGACCTGTTCTTCCCGCGCCCGCACGGCGTATTGGTTGCGTGCTTCATCGATTTTCCCGCGTATTTCAGTAGTTTGTCGGCGTAATCGAATCACCTCAACGGCGCTGGCGGCACCGCGCTGCACCAGCGGCTCCGTCATCCGCAGCTCCTGCTCCACCAACTGCATCGACTGTTGCAGGTTGGCGACCGTTTCATCGCGATTGCGCAAACGCGATTCATAAAGCTGACGTTCCCGCGCGGCCAGCGCAGGCTCCTTCATGGTTTCTGCGCTGAATTTTAACGGTGCGCCGCTGAGTTCGGCGTGCAGACGTTCAGCCGACGCCCGCAGCGTCTGTACGCGCGAGAACGCTTCGCCGTAGACAGACTGAAAGCGGTTGATGTCCAACTGTGCCAACACCTGCCCTTTCTCGACGACGTTACCCTGCTGCACATAGAGCTGGCCGATGATCCCGCCATCCAGACTTTCAATCACTTGCGCGCGGGTCGACGGGGTGACCTTACCGCTCCCGACGGACACTTCATCCAGCACGGCGAATTTGGCCCAGACAAAAAACACGACCAGCCCCAGCAGGCTGAGCCAGATAATGACGGAGACGCGTCGACCCTGGCGTTTCAGGTCATCATGGATCGTGATGCTACTCATTGTGTTTCCCCTTACGCCACGCTTTGTGCGCTATCTGCCGGTTTACTGACGGCCTTCAAAATCTGGTCACGCGGGCCATCTGCCACGATGCGTCCGCTATCCATAACGATCACGCGGTCAACCAACCTGAGCAGGGCCGGGCGGTGCGTCACCAGAACCAGCGTACGGCCCGTGAGCCAACTGCTTAACTGGTGAATAACGTGGCCTTCCAACTGCTCGTCCATCGACGCGGTGGGTTCATCGAGCAGCACAATCTGAGGATTACGTAACAGCATTCGGCTAAGCAGGATCATCTGTCTCTGCCCGCCGGATAAACCGCGTCCGCCCTCATGAATAATACGATCCAGACTGGCGGCGTCCTGTTGGATCAAGCTGAGTGCGCCGCTAATACGCAGTGCCTGTAGCAGCTCCTGTTCGGTGGCATGCGGATTACCGAGCATCAGGTTCTGCCGCAGGCTGCCGAAGAACAGGCGGGAGTCCTGTGACAGGAAACCCAACTGGCGGCGGACATCGGCCGGGTCGATCTGGCTGATGTCGACACCATCAATGATCACCTTGCCGCGTGTCGCGGTTGCCTGATTGGCGAGCAGCTTGAGCAGGGTAGATTTACCTGCGCCGACCTTACCCAGCAGCGCCACTTTTTCCCCTGGCTTGATGTCCAGCTTCACGATTTGTAAAGCCGTATCGCCCTGCTCGGGATCGTAGCTGTATTGGACATTGTGGAGCTGGAAGTGGCCCTGAAGGATCGGGCAGTGCGCTATTTTTCCCTCTTCCGGCCGATCCAGCGGTTTTTGCAGCAGATCGTCCAGTCCGGTCATGGCGGTTTTGGCGTGCTGCCAGCGCGAAAAAACCATTGTGAGCTGCATGAGCGGGGCGATAGTGCGAGAAGAAAGCAGGCTACAGGCCACGAGCGTACCGGTAGTGATATCGCCCGCCAGCACCAGATAGCTACCGAACACCAGCATGCCAGCATAGGTTAACTGCTGGACGGTTGATGCCCAGCCGCTGAGTCGAGCCCCCCAGACGCGTTGCTTCATCCCGATGGAGGCACTGACTTCGTGCGTCTGCTCCCACTGGCGCTGGAAGTAGGGTTCCGCCTGCAAGGCTTTGATATCTTCGATCCCTTCAATGGACTCGACCAGCACTGCATTGCGCAACGCACTTTCGCGCATCCCTTCCTTGGCGAGCTTTGCCATCGGCCATTGCAGCATCAGGCCGGGGATCACAATCAGCGGGATTGCCAGCATGGGAATAAACACCAACGGGCCGCCGATCATCGCCATGATGCCGAGAAACAGAAAGACAAACGGCATATCGGCGGCGGCACCGACGGTCGTTGAGGTCAGCAGTTCACGCACCTGATCGATTTCCCGCAGTTGCGAAATAAACGAGCCGGTGGACTTCGGGCGGGCTTCATTTTTTATCGCCAGTGCGCGGGCGAACAGCATCCCTGACACGTTCAGATCGATGCTTTTGCCCATCAAATCGGAGACGACGGTGCGCGACAACCGGATAGCGTATTCGAGTGCAGCGGCCAGCAGCACGCCGAAAAACAGCACCCACAGCGTCGGGATCGACTGCGCCGGAATCACGCGGTCATACACCTGCATGGAGAACAGGATCCCTGCCAGTGCGAGAACGTTACCCACGATAGACGCCAGAGAGATTTCACCGATCTGCCGTTTTGCGCCGCGAAAATGTTGCCAGAACCAGTGCTTGCGATACGGTTTGACGAAATCATCGATGCGGGAGTCTCGACCACGCTCGGCGATGCCGACCAGTACGATAATGCCCTGACTGTGTTTGATGAGCTCTGTCAGTTCCGCTTCTCGCTGAAGGTCGCCGCCATCATCCAGCCAGTAGGTGGCGATCCCCTCGTCATTCACTGATTCGATGACGATGACGCCACCGTCATCGGTTTCTGCCAGCACGGGGAGAATTTTGTTGCGCCAGCGGATCTTCTCCACGTGTCGCAGGCTGATGGTTAGCCCCATCAGGTGGCTGATCTGTTCTAACTGGCGGGCGATGGGAAGCTGTTCATACCAGCTCATCTGCTGGCGTACCGACTGGGCATCGACCACTTGCCCGTAGTGGGCGGCGGCGCGCGCCATCGCGGCAATCCAGATCTCAGTGTTGGTGACTTGTGTCATTTACATTCCTGCATGTTCTTATCCGGCAGGCAAGCCGGCTTACAGCGACGGGAGCGTCTCGCCACTGGCTTGATAACGTTCAATACCCAGCATATCCAGCAGATTATCGACGGCCGCGGCATAGTTCACCGCCGCCTCCCAGCCGTCGTATAACGCGCCGATGCGCGAGGTTTCGGCCTGCAACACGTCTTGTTCGACACTGAGCAGGTCGTTCAGGCTGCGTTTGCTGAGCTTGTATTCATCCTGATAAACGTTACGCGTATAGGTCGCGCTGGTGATTTGCTGCTGACTGGCTTTTTCACGCTGCTGTGCACCGATGAGGTCGGCATAGGCCGTTGCCGCTTTCTGGTTCATATCCAGCTTCGCTGCTTCGACCTCAGCCTGCGCGGCTTCGCGCGTGCCTGACGCGGCATCAACGCGTGCGCTGACGGCACCGCCCTGATACAGCGGGGCTTCCACAACCAGCTGTAGCTGGTCGTCCCAGTAATTACGCCGATCGGTTTCATAGCGGGTACGCCCCGCCTGTACGGCAACGGTAGGCCAGTGCTGGGCTTCCGCCTGACGAATGCGGTGTCGCGAGGCCTCCTGCTTGGACTGCGCGCTCAGCACCGCATTACTCTGCTGATAGGGAAGCGCCTTGAGCGTAATCTTTTGCTGCAGCAGCACGCGGGGCAGGTCGGGCAGGGCGGCAGGGAGAACACCGGTCAATACGCTGAGCTGTGCCAGCGAGGAGCGCTCCAGCGCACGGTATTGCTCCAGCGTCGCCTTCATGCCCGCGATGCGGGTTTCCGCCTGCAGGATGTCGGATTGCGTGCTGAGACCGGCTTCGGAGCGGAGCGTCGCGGTATCTTTTACCAGACTGAGTGAAGTGATATTGCGCTCTGCCGCCTGACTCAGTTCCTGATAGCGTTTGATTTTCAGGTAGGTGAGTAGGGTTTGCTGGCCGACTGTGGTCATGATGCCATAGAGCTGGTAGCGGTAGGCATCTGACAGGCTGTGCTGTTCATCAATGCTGCCGCCTGTCTTGCCGAAATCGTACAGGAGCTGTTTCAGCGTGATGCCCGCGGTGGAGTTGTTGCTCATCGTGCCGCCGGTATCACTTTGATCTGACCGGCCGACGTTACCGCTCAGGCCGATTTGCGGAAACCAGGCGCTTTGCGCCACGCGCAGATCGGCGTCGCCGACGCGAATTTGTGCTGAGGCCTGGGCGATTTGCGGATTGCGTGCGAACGCGCGGAGAATGGCCTGCTTGAGATCCAGACTCTCGACCTGTTGTTCTGTTGGTGCGGCGGACCAGTCAAACGCGACGGCCTGAGCGAGCGACGGCGGACTATAGAAGAAGGGAAGGCTGGTGCAGGCCAGCCCAAGCGCCAGCACATAACGTGGTGTATTAGTCAGAAAAGTACGATTGCGCGGAAAAAACATGCCCCTGATAAAAAATGGTGTGTGCATCAATTGCCCCTGTTTTCATTACTCTTTGTTTTAGTTCCTTTACACATATTTATGCCGCTACCGAGGCAGTTTCTACTGTTTCTTGGGCATATCTCTATGCCGCTACGCGGTGCCATCGGTGTTCATGAGTACGTTTCGAGCCGCCAGTGCCGCGTTTGACTTTCACGGCATCCATGCCGCTCACTCGGTACTCATGCCCACCGATGCATGATTTTTACGCCGGATAGCAGTAAAACCTCACCATAAACTTATAAGAGACAGTCTCCTCGTCAGAGGCTGTGGGGTTAAACCCACGGTTACACCATATTGACGAGCAGCCCTTGCTGCACCAGTACATCTCCCAGACTGTTGGCGCTATCCAACGATGAATGGTGGTAGACATCAAAGTGCTGACCGTCAATATCGCGCTGTTCTACCGTGCTCCAGGCTCCGTCACCTGGGATCAGGTTCACCTTGCTGCCTTCTCCTCCGAGGATCAGAAGATCATCTTCTGGCCGGTCGGTGACGTTCAGGGCGCGGTCGAGATCCAGCGTGATGCTGTTGGTACCGTTTTGGCCTAAATCGAAGATCTCCACGTTGTCGATTTTCAGCCCCAACGCGGTGAGATCCAGATTGAGTTCGATGCCATCCAGAACCAGCGTATCAATGCCGTCGCCCCCATCGATCTGGGTAAAGTCGAGGGTTGAGAGCGTAATAAGATCATCCCCTTCGCCGCCTTCGACATCCGTACCTGTTTGCACACTGCCGTCGGCCAGACTGATGACGACGCCGCCGATGGCATACACGCTGTCATCCACTTCGGTGCTGGCGCTATTGTCGATGGTGGTTGTATCGCTGAGTGTAGCTGCCGCTAGTTTCGAGCTGACATGCAGAGTTTGCACATCGGTGCTTTCCCCGCTATCGGTCTGTTCAATGGACAGCGAGGCCACCTGAGCAAGACTGTGATCGTCGACATCCAGCGCCATCATGCTCATGAGTGGCAACCCAAGGGTGACACCGGATGTGAGTCCGGCGGACACCCCAGTAAAGTTACCCGCCTGATCGGTGACGGAAGCTTCAACCGCCGTGCCCAGCAGCGCGGTAAGAATCGCGGCCACGTTGAAAATGTTGATGCCCAACAACGAGCTAGTGAACTGTGCGCTCCATTTGCCGTCAGCACCGACAGTGCCCTGTAGCGTTTGACCAAGCAGCGTGACGTTAACTTTTGCACCCTGCTGCACGTAGCGTGATGTCCCGCTGACGGTGACGCCGTTCGCCAACAGACCAACGGTATTCCCGATCAGCGACCCCACCGCGTCAATGCCCAACTGCGGTAGCTGGTGAGTTTTGACGATGACGTTGGCGCTCGTATTGTTGGTATTACCATAGCGATCGGTGACTTTGACGCCGACGGATAAATTACCATCAGTAATGTTGAGCAGATTGGCGCTCGGTACGCTGATGCTCCAGGTGCCGTTGCTGGCGACGGCAGCGCTGACCACGAGTCCACCCACGGTCAGCGTGACATTACCGCCAGCCGCATTGGTCGTGGTTCCGCTGATGATCTGGTTCACGCCAGCTTCAGCCAGATTCAGGTAACCGTCTCCGCCAAACAGGGAACCGAGGTTGATGGTTGGCAACGCGTGAACGCCCACGCCGACCGAGGCACCCGCGCTGGTCGTTTTTCCTGCTGAGTTGGTCAACGACGCGCTGAGAGAGAGCGTTCCGTCCGTCAAACTATTGAGATCGAGTGATGGCAGGCTGACGGACCAGGTCCCGTTGTTTTGCACCACGGCAGAATACGTCTTGGTACCCAGCGAGATCTGGATAGTGGAACCTATCGCATTGGTACTGGTGCCGCTGATGAGCTGACCCGCAGCCGCTTCGACCGCATTCAGCAAACCATCACCGCCAAAGAGCGGGTTGATGGTCAGCGTTGGCTGTGCATTAATCGCCACGCTCAGAGAGCCGGTTCTTTCGCCCACGTTACCCGCAGCATCCACCAGGCGGACGCCGATGTTATTGACACCATCGGTGAGGGCTTTCAGATCGAGGTTAGGAACCGGCAGGCTCCAACTGCCGTTTGCACCGACCGTTGTGGTGTAGGTTTTGCTTCCCAATGTGACATTGAGGGCGGTACCCGCTGCCACATTGGTCGTTGTCCCGCTGATAGTTTGTGCGCTCAGCAGGCTGGTGAGATCCAGTACGCCATTGTTGAACAGCGTATTAAGCGTGATGGTTGGCGGCAGTATGGCAATATTAAGGCCAGTGCTGATGCCATTGCTGTTGCCTGCCGGATCGGTCACTGTCGCGCTGACGGTGAGGTTGCCGTTGGTCAGACCGGACAATTGCAGCGGCGTTACGCTGGTGCTCCAGGTGCCATCGCTGCCGACGGTGGCGTTCAATGTCAGGGTACCGATGCGTATCACCACCGACGATCCTGCTATCGCGTTGGTGGTAGTGCCGCTGATCGTCTGCGTCAGCGCCGCCTCTGCGACATTGAGGAAACCATCACCGCCAAACAGCGAACCAAGACTAATTATCGGCAAGTTTTTGGCAATAATGTTGATGGCGCTATTGACTGTGCCAATGTTGCCGGAGGTATTGGTGACGGACACGCCAAGCGTCGCGCTGCCATCTGCCAGTGCGCTAAGATCGGACGGTTGCAGCGTCAGGCTGAATACGCCACCCGCCCCGACGGTAGACAGGAACGTTTTGCTGCCAAGGGTAACGGTAACTTGCGATCCCACACCTGCATTGGTAACCACGCCACCGATTGTTTGTGCCACCACGGCTTCTGCGGCATTGAGGAAGCCATCGCCGCCAAACACCGGGTTCAGCGTAATCACAGGCTGTGTGAAATCGAACTTGATACCTGCACTACCGTTGGCGCTATTGCCCACGGTATCTGTTGCAGTTGCAGCCACGGTGAAATCACCGTTGCCCAACCCTTGCAGAATACCCAATACGCTAGGGGTGACTGCGACACTCCATTTGCCATCTGCCCCGACGACGGCTGTCGCTATTTGTGAGCCTGAGACGCTGAGCGTAATGGTTCTGCCAACCAGACCCGTGGCGGTGCCGCTGAGGGATTGGTTGACCAGCAGATCGGCCAGATTGAGCACGCTATCACCAAAGGCTGGGTTGAGCGTAATGCTCGGCAGATTCCTGATGATGGTTGGAACGTTGACGATCTGGCTGGCGGTATTGCCTGCGTGATCGGTGACCGCGACGCCCAGCGCCAGCGTGCCATCTTGTAAGGCCTGCAAGTCGAGGGCAGGGACGGATAAGCTCCAGGTCCCACCGGCACCGACGGTAATTCCAGTGTAAACCTTGGTGCCCAACGTCACGGCGACCGTTGCGCCAGCGGCGATATTCACATTGCTGACCACGCCGCTGATAATCTGGCTGGTCGCGACATCAGCCGCATTCAGCGCGCCGTCCGTGAAGGCCACAACGGAGTTAATGACCGGCAGCGATTTCAACACGTCAATGTTGACCAGTTGATTCTTCACGTTGCCGTGTGAATCGATGATGTCGACGTTAACCGCCAGCAGACCATTGCTCAGGCTTGTGAACAGGTTCGGGGGAAGGGCGATGCTCCAGGCTCCGTTGGCCCCGACGGTGCCTTCCACCATTGAGCCTAACACGGTGACCTGTACTTTCGCGCCCAGATAGTTGCCGGTTGCGTTACCGCTGATGACCTGTGTGACCAGTGATTCGGCCAGATTGAGGATACCGTCGTTACCGAAGATATCATTAATGCCTGCGCCGAGCGTTTGGTTCAGGGCGACGTCCAGTGTGGCATCAAGGTGTGCCGTGTTGCCGGCGGTATCCGTCAGCGTGACGCCGATGACCTGTACCCCGTCTGTCAGGCTTTGCAGATCGGCGGACAGCACTGGGATACTCCAGTTGCCGTCAGGGCCGACAGTGGTGGTGCCGGTTAACGGCCCTGCGGTGAGCGTCACGGTGGCACCTATTTCGCCCGTCCCGGTAATCGCTCCGCCTGCCAGCGCCTCTGCCAGCGTCAGAATGTTGTCATCAAACAGCGTGACGCCGAGCAGCGGGATGGCGGTATCGACGGTAACAGCCTGCGTATCGGTGGTGGTATTGCCCGCTTTATCGGTGAGGGTCGCCGTGATGGTGTGGCTGCCATCCGCGAGCAACGCCAGATCGGCGGCCGGCACATTGACACTCCAGGTTCCTGTCACGGAAACCTGCGCGCTGTAGGTTTTCCCATTCAGGCTAATCGAGACAATTTGCCCGGCATCTGCGACTGAGGCGGTACCCGTAATCGCCTGCTCTGTCGTGGTTTCCGTTGCATTGAGCACATTGTTTGATGCAAAGGAAGCGATGTTTAATTCTGGGGCAATGGTGTCCACGATAACGGATGTTGTCAGGGTAGCGTCATTTGATGTGGCCGTTACGCTAATAGACCCCTGACCAGCAAAGGCTGGCAGAGCTGAAATAGTTGTGCTCCAGTTACCGTTGATGTCGGTGACAATGAAAGGAGGGGTCTGAAGTGCCACTCCGTTAATCGAAACTTGTATGAGTGACATCGCTGACGAAGGACCGATAGAGCGCCCAGAGATCGTGATGTTGCCGCCTATCTCTGCGGCGTTGATGATGTTGTCGGTCGAAATTGGGTCAATGGTCATCACCGTCGGCGGTGGCGTCAGGTTGACGTTAAAGTTAACGCTGGCCGGTGTCGTTGGGTTTCCGGCTCGGTCTTCCGCGCTGACGGAAAGGGCGTGCTGTGTATTGGACAGCGCAATGAGCGCCGAAGACGGGATGTTAACGCTCCAGATCCCGCCGGTGAGCACTTTCGTCGTATAGTCATTGCCATTCAGCCTGACGGTGACATTTTGCCCGACTTCCAAACCGGTTGATGTCCCGCTGACCGCCTGCGTGGTGCGGCTTTCGACATAATCAAGGCCATTCAGACCCGCAAAGGCGGTAATAGAGACCGTCGGGGCGGCTTGTACGGCAAGGATTGCCTGAGAATTCAACGTACTACTGTTACCCAGACTGTCCGTTGCCGTAATGCTGATATTGTGGGTGCCGTCAGCAAGCAGGGAAAGCTGAGCTGGCGTTAGCGTTGCGGTCCATATTCCCCCGCTAAGCTGTACGACAAGCGGCTGCCCTCCAAATGTGACGTTCACACTCACTGCGTCACCGGCGTTGCCGCTTAATGTCCTGCCCGCCAACGTTGCGGCTTCGACAATATTCAGATAACCATCGTCAAACGGCGTATTCAGCGTAATGGCCGGTGGGGTGAGATCGCTGGTAAAGGAAATCGGTGCGGAGCCCACGTTGCCAGCGGCATCGACGGCTGTCACCGTGATGGTATGCTGGCCGTCGACCAGTGAGTTCAAGGCATTAGGCGGCAGTGTAACCGACCAGTTGCCCGCGTTGTCTACCGTCGCGGTGTAGCGGATGCCGTTGAGGTCGATCTCCAGTTTTACACCTTGCCCGTTGCCGCCAATCTGCGTGCGACCCGAGAAGGTCAGTGCAGATGCGGCTTCGGCGCTGCTCAGGATGCCATCTATGCCAAACGGCACCACGTCGATAAGGGGGGCTGGCAGCGTCTGCGCTGAACTCACATCGAGCGAAGTGCTGGTGTTGGTATTGCCCACCCAGTCGGTGACCTTGACGCTAATGCTGTAGTTGCCTTCGGTAAAGATCGCCAAATCGGCAGGGCTCAGATCTCTGGACCAGCCGCCTAACCCGTCTGCGGTGGCGGTAAAGGTGGTTTCTGCCAGCGTGGTTTTATTGGTCACCGTCACGATGACTTCCTGACCCGCGCTGGTAATACCGGTTTTACCGGTTAATGTCTGGATGGCCTGAATTTCAGTGGCGTTCAGGATGCCGTCGCCAAACGGTAGATCCAATGTGGCCGCAGGCAGGGTGGTGGTCAGCACGCTTGCTGTGGCTGTTGTGGTGCTGGTGTTGCCCGCCGCGTCAGTCACGATGACGGTGAAATTCACCGTGCCATCCGGCAGGTCAATCAGCGTCTGGCGATCCAGCGATAATGACCAACTGCCATTGGCATTCACCGTGGCGGGAAGGCTTGTGCCGTTAATGCTGACCGACACGGTTTGCCCCACGTTGCTGGTTAGCCCTGTTTGTCCGGATAGTATCGCGCCCGGCTGCGCATCAGCCAGACTCAGTTTGCCATCACCGAACGGAGTATCCAGCGACGCAACGGGAACACCGACAATGACGCTGGTGAAGGTTCCGCTGCCTGAGCCAGTATTGCCGGCATGGTCCGTGGCGGTCACGCTGATGGCGTGTGTCCCATCACCCAATGCAGCGAGATCGGCGGCGGGCAGCGTCACACTCCACTGGCCGTTTGCCGCTACGGTCGCGTTGTAGGTGGTGGTGATCGTACCGTTGGTTACCGAAATCGACACGCTCTGGCCTGGATCGATGAACCCCGTTGTCCCCGTCAGCAGCTGATCGACCGTGCTTTCTGCCTGATTGAGCACGCCATCAACAAACGGGGTAGCGATACTGACCGCGAAATTGGTGTTGATGACGACATCCAATGCGCCGCTCGCACTGCCGGTATTGCCTGCACTGTCTGTTACCGTCACGCTGACCTGCATGTTGCCATCTGCCAGAATGCTAAGCGCATTGGCCGGAATGGTGGCGCTCCACAGGCCGCCCGCGAGCGTCACGCCCGTCGTGGTGTAAGTTCCTATCGTGACCTGAATGGTTGTCCCAACGGGCAGATTGGTGTAACTGCCGCCAATCGTCGTTGCTGTCGCCAGTTCTGCGACAGTCAGAACATTGTTGTCATAGAGCGAATCCAGCGTCAGCGTCGGGAGCGACTGCGTTTTCAACGTAATATCAATGCTGGTCGCGCTGGCATTGCCTGCACCATCCGTCACGCTGGCTGCTAGCGTTTTCACGCCATCACCCAACGCCAACAGATCGGCCGCTGCAATGGCGATCTGCCAGATACAGTTACTGTCAGCAACGGTACTATAGACAGCCACACCGACTTTGATAGTGACCTGGAGACCCGCTTCGGCCTTGCCGCTCAGCGGTAATCCGGCTAGCGCGTCTGCCAGACCGATATCGCTGGTATCGGCCAGCATGTCGATGGACAGCAGCGGTGGGATGGTATCGACCGTAAACGGATGGGTCGCCGTGGCAGGATTCTGCGCGATGTCATTCACCGCCGCGGTGACGTCTTGGTTACCCTGTGGCAGATTTTGAACATCGCTGGCGGGAACCGTGGTGCTCCAACTGCCGTCAGCGCCAACGGTAGCCATGTAGGTTTTGTTATTCAACATCACCGTCACACGCTGTCCCGTCTGAACATTCGTCGTTGAGCCCGAGATGAGCAAGTCAGATTGGCTATTCTGCGCGCTGATGATGTCATCGCCTGACAGCGTCGCAATGGTGATGCTCGGCAGGTTGGCGGCATCGGTGATGACGGTAATCGCGTGGGTAGCTGAACCGGGGTTGCCGCTTACGTCGGTCACGCTGGCACTCACGGTTTGCTTACCATCAGGCAAATTGCCGACATCCGTGGCTGGAACCTGAACACTCCAACTGCCATCTGCACCCACGGTGGCAAAGCAGGTCTGATTGTTGAGGACAAGGGTGACCTGCTGGCCCTGCTCTACATTCTGGCTGCTGCCGGAGAGTGTCAATGGCAGTCCCGACTCTGCCAGATTGAGATAATCATCGTTAGACAGTGTGGCTATTGTCAGAGTCGGTGCTTTAGCTGGGTCGGTATCCAGCGTAATTGTATGGCTGACCGTGCCGGTATTGCCTGCGGCATCGGTCAAGGTGGCGGTGATGGCCGTGATGCCGTTTGGCATGTTTTGCAAGTCGCCAGCAGGCACGGTGACGCTCCAGGTGCCATCGGCTTGTGCCAGCCCTTGATAGATCTGCCCATTGATGATGACGTTGACAATGATGGGGCGACCGCTGTCGTTGATGGGAGACGTACCACTGATTTGCAGCGGCAGCAGGCTTTCTGCGATGTTGATGATATCGTCGATGCCAATCGGGTTGATGGTCAGCACCGGTGGGGTCAAATCAACAGATGCGCCTCCTTGAACGGTGGAGGTATTACCTGCCGCATCGCTGACGGTAACGGAAATATTGAGTAGGCCGTCTGCCAGCCCAGTCAGAGCGGACGATGGCAGTTGAAGGATCCAGTTGCCGCTGCTGTCAACCGTACCGGAATAGACCGTGGTGCCAACCGTGACACTGACGGTTTGCCCGGATCCATGAAGGCCTGTGCTACCAGAGAGCGTTTGCCCAGACAGTGCGTCATTGGCATTCAGGTAACCGTTGCTGAATGGCATATTCAACGACGCTACCGGTGGGTTATTGATGCTGACGCCTAACTGCTGCGTACTCGATAGGGCATTGCCAGCCTGATCGACGGCGGTCACATGAACTGCGATGACGCCATCACCCAGCAGTTGCAGATCGCCGGATTGAACCATGGCGCTCCAGGTACCGTCTGGCTGCACCTGTACGGTGTAGGTTTTCCCGTTGAGTATGATGTTGACATTCGTTCCCGGTGCTACGTTGACGGCACTACCGTTAATCGTAATACCGTTTGCCGCCTCCAGCGCATTCAGCTGGTTATCCCCGGTTATTGGCGCAATAGACAGACCACTTGCATTCGTATTGACCGTGACGGTACTGCTGGATGTCGCGGTATTGCCGGAGACATCACTCACGCTAACGGTAATGGTCTGGCTGCCATTAACCAGCAGCGCCATATCGGTATCCGAGATTGTGGTGCTCCAGCTCCCGTTTGACAGAACCACGGCAGTATAGGGTTTGCCATTGAAGACAATCGTCACCGTCTGGCCTTGCTCAACATTCCTACTGGTGCCGCTGAGTACCTGACTGACTCGTGCTTCCGCACCGTCAATAATGTTGTTACTGGCGAAAGTACCCACCATGATGACCGGTGCGTTTAACGGGCTGGCATCGACACCAATGGTCTGCGTGGTGGTGGTGGTATTGCCTGCGGCATCGGTCAGACGAGTCACGATGCTGTAACTGCCATCGGACAAGCTGCTCAGATCGGCTGATGGAATGCTGATGCTCCAGGTGCCATCACTACCGACGGTGCCGCTGTAGGTTTTGCCATTCAGCGTCGCGGTGACGGTTTGTCCAGCGCTTGACGGCGAGGCGGTACCCGTGAGCAACTGATTACTCAGCACCTCGGTGCTGTTCAGTACGTTGTCGGTAGCAAAGTTGGCCGCTGTCAACGTAGGCGGCGTACGAGCCACGGTAACATTGCTGGTTAGGGTATTGCTGTTTCCGGCTGCGTCGCTGACGCTAACCTGCAATGTTGTTGCACCATTTGGCAGATTTTGCAGGCCATTCACAGGCAGAGAAATCATCCAGTTGCCTGCCGTATCAACGATCCCTGTGTAAGTCACACCGCCTAGTGTAGCGGTGACGATTTGCCCTGGTGAGGCGATACCGGTTGTGCCGCTGAGCGTCTGGATAACGCCAGCCTCTGCGGCATTGAGGATGCCGTCGCTGAACGGCGTGTTCAGCGTCAGTATTGGGTTACTGTGGGTAAACACGTCAATGGTACGGCTGCCGCTTAATACATTCCCCGTACTGTCTACCGTGGTGACTGTTAACGTTGACGAACCGTCGGCCAGCGTGCTGACATCTGCCGCAGACACGGTGATGCTCCAGGAACCGTTCGGCTGTATAACCCCACCGTAGCTTTTCCCGTTTAACATGATTGTGACGGCGGTGCCCGTAGCCACGTTCTGGCTGCTGCCGTTGATGGTCAGATCTTGCGCGGCTTCGGTTTGATTCAGTTTGTCATCGCCTGCGACGGTATCGATGGCGATACCGCTCAGGGCGGTATTCACGGTAATCGTCTGGCTGAGTGTTGCCGGATTACCGCTGACGTCGTTGACGCCGATCGTGACGGTATGTGTGCCTTGTGCCAGATGAAGGAGATCGACAGAGGGTACGCTGACGCGCCATTGGCCGTTGCTGTCAACGGTTGTGGTGTAGGTATTGTCGCCGAGTGTAACGGTAACGCGCTGCCCAGCTTCGACATTCAGGCTGCTGCCGCTGATGATTTGTGAAACGTTGATTTCACCACCGTCGATGATGTTATTGAGCGCGATAGCATTGACGGTGAGAAGAGGCTGGTTCGCAGGGCTAGCATCCAGCGTTAATGACCCCGTGCTGGTGGTGCTGTTACCCGATGCCCCGGTCAATGTCGCCGTAACCGTGTAATTGCCGTCAGCTAACGCCTGGAGATCGGCTGCAGGGATAGTGGTACTCCAGCTCCCATCAGCCTGAATTTGTGCCTGATAATTTTTATTGTTGACGGTGACAATGACGGTGCGTCCGGCATCCATTTGTAGCGCATGACCGGAGATCAGCTGATCGTTCAAACTTTCGGCCGCATTGATGATACCGTCGCTGGTCAGCGGTTTCAGCGTCAGAATAGGGCGAGCCATGTCGACGGTAACATCGCGAGTGCTCTGTATGCTGTTGCCTGCGGTATCGGTCGCTTCTACACGGATGGTTTGCACGCCGGTTAACAGGGATTGTAGGTCTGAGGCGGGAAGTGCTGCGATCCAGTTACCCTGATTATCCACGGTTGCTGTATAGGTTTTGCCGTTAAGCGTGACAATGACGCTTTGGCCCCCTCCGCTGATGCCAGTTTTCCCTGTCAGGTTCTGCCCGCTGGTCGATTCGATGATGTTAAGTATTCCGTCGCCGAAAGGCTGGTCGATCGTGGGCTGTGGTAGGTTATTAATATGGATATCAATGTTGCGGCTGGCGGTCACTGGGATATCGCCGGGGTTGGCGACGCTGGCGGTAATGGTTGCTGTGCCATCCGGTAACGCGAGCATATCGCTACTGCCGATCGTGATGCTCCAACTGCCGTTCGCGGCAATCGTGCCTGTATAGGTCTTGCCATTGAGCGTAACGGTAACGCTTTCTCCCGGGGTGACGTTGACCGTCGAACCCGAAATGGTCAGCGGCTGTGATGCTTCGAGGCGATTAATCTGGTTATCAATTGCGACAATACTGATAGAGATACTGTCACTGCTGGTGTCGATAGAAGACCATATTTCATGATTCCCGGTGTTCCCTGCCAGATCGGCAATCTGGGCAGAGATAGCTACCATTCCTTCGCTGAGTTCAGCCATATGCTCAGCCGGAATTTCTACACCCCAATTGCCACCACTCTGGATGGTAGCAAAGTAGAATTTTTTGTTAAGGAGAATGGTGGCGACCTGACCTGTTTCCACATTCGAACTGGTGCCCGTCAGCCACTGGCTGACTTTGAGATCCGCCGCGCTGATAAGGTTATTTTCATCAACAAAAGCATTAACGAAGATCGTTGGCTGGAACGCAGGGTCGGCACTCAGCGTAACGGACTTCTCGACGCTGGCGGTATTCCCGACAGCATCGGTTAGCGAAGCGGATAGCGTGTAGCTGCCATCGGTCATGCCGCGCAGGGCGGCGGTGGGTAAATTGATGCTCCAGTTGCCATTGGCCGCAACAACGCCGGTATAGAACTGCCCATCGAAAGTGATAACGACGGTGCGACCTGCTTCGCTGATTGACGCGGTGCCGTTGACGGTCTGGTTGTTTTGTGATTCGACCAGATTGATGGTGTCGTCGCCCGCAATGGTGCCGATGGTCAGGGTCGGGGCGGTGAAATCGGTATGGCTGACAAACGTATGGCCAGCCTGATTGCCCGCGGCATCCTGTGCCGTCACCAACAGCGTGTTATCACCTTCTGGCAACTGCTGGAGATCGGCCGCAGGGACGGTGACTTTCCAGTTGCCTGCCGTATCAACCGTTCCTGTATAAGACTTACCGCCGAGAGACAAGATGACACTCTGGCCCGCGCCGCTGATGCCGGTGTGGCCGGTAATCGTCTGGCTGACCAACGCCTCTGCGCCGTTCAAGGATCCATTGCCGAACGGGGTATCGATCGTCGGTTGAGGCAGAGTATGAATGTGGACGCCGAGAGTGTGAGCGTCCGTTACAGCACCGCCTCCCGCCGCATTTACGCTAGCGGTTACGGTAGCATTGCCGTCTGACAGAAGCTGGAGATCGGCACTGGGGATTTGCAATGTCCAACTGCCATCTGCTGCAACGGTGGTGGTGTAATTTTTCCCGTTCAGCGTAACGGTAACTGTCTGCCCCGCAGGAACATTGGCGGTATTACCGCTGATCGCCAGCGGTTGAAGGGATTCTGCTCGGCTTAACAGGTTGTCACTGGCGACGATGTTGATCGCGATACTGTCGCCAGACTTATCTACGTTGATATCCCGGCTTCCGCTCGCTCCGTTGCCTGCTTTGTTATTCACACTAACGCTAATACTGTGTGCACCGTCTGCCAGTAGTGCTATATCCGCCGTTGAAACATTGATGCTCCAGACACCGCCGGATTGCACGGTAGCAAGATAGGTTTTTCCATTCAGGCTAATGGTGACAACTTGCCCAGCCTCTACGTTAGCTGTCGTTCCGCTTAACTGCTGGCTGACTTTGGCTTCCGCACCATCAATAACGTTATCGTCTGCGAAGTTATTGATGGTGATGGTTGGGGCTGTGGTTGCGCCGCTATCAATGGTGAGCGGACGGGTAACCGTTGTGGTGTTGCCCGCGGCATCCGTCAGCGTAACGGTCAGACTCTGGTTACCGTCAGCGATAGCCACTAAATCTGCCGTTGGCAGTGTGACGCTCCAGTTCCCGTCGCTACCGACGGTAGCGGTGTAAGGTTTGGTATTCAGTGTAACGGTGACTGTACGACCTGCTTCGCTAAGCGATGCCGTTCCGCTGACGATCTGATCGACTGCCAGTTCTGCGCCGTTGAGGATATTGTCTTGAGCGATGGCGGAGACGGTTAGTGTGGGTGGGGTTGTATCCACGTTGATGTTTTGCGTCACCGTGGTTTCGTTGCCTGCAATATCGCGAACAACAATTTCCAATACGCTAACGTTATCCGATGGCAGGTTTTGCAGCACGTCTTTAGGGATCGTGACCGTCCAGTGCCCGTTGGCATCCACCGTTCCGGTAACATAATACCCGCCGATCGTCAGGCTGACGGTCTGGCCCCTGCCGCTAATTCCGGTTTCCCCGCTGATGACCTGATCCTGCGCTGCCTCTGCTCCGTTTAATACGCCGTCGGTGAAAGGCGGCGTCAGCGTAATGGACGGAAGGGTATTGATGTGTACATCCAGCGTGTGGTCGACGGTGACGGTTTCTCCGCTTATCCCTTGCACGCTGGCAGTAATGGTGTTGCTGCCATCCGTCAGAGCAAGCAGGTCGGCGCTAGGGATGTCCACAGACCATTTGCCGTCTGCCCCCGTTGTTGCGGTGTAGGGCTTTCCGTTCAATGTGATGGTAACCGTTTGACCCGCAGCAACGTTGGCCGTCGTGCCATCAATGGTTAGCGGCTGTCCTGCTTCCACGGCATTCAGGCGATTATCAAATGAGATGATACTGATGTTGACCGCTTCGGCGCTGGTATCCACCGTGATGGTTTGTGGTGGTAGCGTAGTGGTGTTGCCTGCTTTATCCGTTAGTTACGCCACCAGACTGTAGGAGCCGTTAGTCAGCGCCTGGATATCGCCGGAGGGAATGAAAACACTCCATGCACCATCGCTCTCTACGGTGGTGGTATAGGTGATACCGTTGAGTGTCACTGTCACTGTCTGGCCGACATCCGACAGGGAAGCCGTACCGGAGACAAACTGTGAGGATTGCAGTTCGTCGGCGGTGAGCAGATTGTTTCCGGTAAAGGGTAACAGGGACAGTTCCGGCGGTGTGGTGTCGACAATAACGGTGCGGTTGACCACGGTAATATTACCGGCATTATCGGTAACCGTGAACGACAGCGCGTGTTCGCCTTCGCTCAGTGCGCGCAGGTCCGCCGCAGGAACCGTCAGGGTCCAGCTACCGGCTGCATTAATGGTGGCGCTATAGGTTTTCCCATTGAGCAAGATAGTGACTTGCTGGCCCACTTCACCCGTTCCGTTGAGGATCTGGCCGTTTGCCAGTTCTCCTACGGTGAGGTAATTATCACCGGTAAATTTATCAACGGTTAAATTTGGTGGCAGGGTATCAATGGTGAGATCGAGGGTTCTTTCATGGACGACGCCGTTCGCACCCGGCACGCTCACTTTTAATGCGTAAATGCCGTCTTCCAGCCCAGTAAATGCATCCGCAGGTAGCGTAAATTGCCAACTGCCATCGGCGGCTATCGTGGTGGTATAAACCACGCCATTCAACGTGATGGTGACCGTTTGCCCTGCGCTGACGCCTGTTGTTTTCCCACTGAGGATATGAGGTTGGCCGATTTCCGTACGGTTCAGCCCATTATTTCCCGCGAAGGTATCAATGGTTAAGGGGGCTGGTGCAGGAGCCGGTGTGGTGTTGTCATCGCTCGATGAGGCAACGGCGACCGCGACCCCTGCAACAGCAGCTCCGCCGAGAGCGATAGCACCGAGAACGCTGCCCAACGTGGCGGTCGATAGCGTGCTGGCGGTGCTACCGATCAGTAATGACGTCATATCACCCAGTGCAGCGTATTCTGGCGTCAGGGCAATGGCTTCTGCTGTAAGTGCGGCCCCTTCTGCGGCTGCTGCGCCGGAGAACTGCGCATGGATGAGCCGAGTACCATCATCAAAAACCAGTTCACTGTGGTAGCCAGCCGCGTCCAGCGTGAAGAAGCTTTCATAGCGGACGGTTGTGCCGTCTTTCATGTGCAAGATAAGATCGTTGCCGACGCGCTCATAGCGAGAAACGATGTCTGGTGTGGCATTGATTCGAACGGTGCTGCTTTCCAGCAGCTCGACATTTGTTGCTCCCTGAGGGACTGTACTGATGAATTGGCCACCGTTACGTGACAGGATATTTGTATTTCCCGAAATAATATTCATATCTGACATGAAGTAGCCTCTTACTTATCTGCAACCATTGTCTTATACCTCTCCCAACAGATTGAGTGCCGTAGTGGATAGGTATGGGTATATGCGCAACCAAAAAGAAGGGCGCTAAAGCTGACCTGGTTCAGAAACAAAAAAACAGTAAGAGTGGCTAAAGATACGGTGTGCTATCCCTCTTTTACGGGGATTAGGCCATCGGGATGATATTCATCCAATTCTTGATGTTTATAGGTGCGGCTTAGATAAAGATCCAACTTTTTTGAAATGTTTTGAAAATAAAAATTATGACAATATTCTTACGTATTAAATGGTTTAGCGGACTGGTTTTCTTATTTAATTATTATCTCACTAATTATCATGTTGAATTACCATCACTTAGCGTTCCTGATGGCGTGGTGGTGCGCTTTTGGCGTACATTCGGGTTAAGGGAGGGGGTAGGGATTTCGCAGGTAACCGTGTCTTTATCTGTATTTATTGTATCAATATGTTTTTATTGTTTTTTGGCGCTAAAAAATGAGCGTTAACCAAGATAGCGGTAAAAAGTGATAACGAATTGTGATGATTTATCATGATTGCTAATGCGTTTTGCCTACAGCACTGGGCGTGAATTTGAGGGGGGGGAGTTGGGGGGCGGGCTGAATATGAGAATTATTCTTGATATCACAGTTATCACCATTACACTGCGGACGATTGTTTTCATCATAGAGACCAGGTTGTTATGGAGTTGCTCCGCATTGTTTACCAACAATACCGTTGGCCATTTCTCGCCGTTATTATTTTAAGTTTACTGAGCGCAGCCTTAGGCATTGGGCTGATTGCCTTTATCAACCTGCAATTGATTGAAACGGTCAATCAATCGTTGAGCGTCTTGCCACAGTTTCTGGGCTTACTGCTGCTTCTTATGGGGGTGACGCTGGTATCGCAACTGGCGTTGACCACGCTCGGGCACCATTTCGTTTATCGCCTGCGCGGGCAATTTATCAAGCGAATTCTGGATACCAACATTGCTCGTATTGAGCAGATTGGGAGTGCGCAATTGCTCGCCAGCCTGTCCAGCGATATCCGCAATATCACCATCGCGTTTGTGCGCCTGCCGGAGCTGATTCAGGGTATTGTGCTGACTATCGGCTCAGCGGCTTATCTGGCGTGGCTCTCTCCAAAAATGCTAGTCGTGACGTCCATCTGGATTGTGATAACCCTCTGGGGCGGATTCATGCTGGTTTCCCGCGTGTACCGCCATCTTACTCAGGTTCGAGAAGCGGAAGACCGCCTTCAGAAAGATTACGAAACCGTGATTAACGGCCGTAAGGAACTGACGCTCAATCGGGAGCGGGCGCAAAAACTGTATGACGAGGTTTATCAGGCCAATGCGCAAGATTATCGACAGAATGTGATTCGCGCCGACACCTTCCATCTCAGCGCGGTGAACTGGTCGAATATTATGATGCTGGGCGTGATTGGCGCGGTTTTTTTCATGGCAAACAATCTCGGCTGGGCGGATACCAATGTCGCGGCGACTTACTCACTTACGCTGCTTTTTTTACGGACGCCGATGCTTCAGGCTGTTGGTGCACTACCAACATTGTTGAGCGCGCAAGTGGCGTTTAATAAGTTGAAACGTTTTGATTTGGTTGATTATCAGGAATCTTTTTCCTCTGCAATGGCGCCTGCCGATTGGCACACACTGGAACTACGTGACGTGGTGTTTCGTTATGACGATTCCGGCTTTGAAGTTGGGCCAATCAATCTGGTGATAAAACGCGGCGAGCTGGTGTTTCTCATTGGTGGGAACGGGAGCGGGAAATCGACGCTAGCGATGCTGCTGACAGGGCTTTATACGCCAGTGTCGGGTACGTTGCTGCTGGATAACCATCCGGTTACGCCGGAAACGCGAGGAGATTATCAAAAGCTATTTTCTGCCATTTTTACCGACTTCCACCTGTTCGGACAAATGATGGGGCCGCAGGGAGCGGAGCCGGATACGGAGCTGGTCGATGGCTGGTTGGAGCGCCTAAACATGCAGCATAAGCTGACGCTGGAGAATCATCAGGTGATGAATTTGCAGCTCTCACAAGGGCAGCGTAAGCGTGTAGCACTACTGCTGGCGGTCGCCGAACAGCGCGACATCTTGCTGCTGGATGAATGGGCCGCCGATCAGGATCCGCAATTCCGCCGCGTGTTCTATCTTGAGCTGTTACCGCAGTTGCGCGCATTGGGGAAAACGATTGTGGCGATCAGCCATGACGATCACTACTTTGAACATGCCGACCGTCTGCTTGAAATGCATCAGGGTACGCTGTCAGAACTGACGGGTGCCGCGCGTGAACAGGCCTCGCAGGATGCCGTCTCGCAGATTAGCCGCTAGCGCAAGGCAGCGCGGCAAAAATGTCGCGCTGTGAGTCATGACACACCATTAGCCTGAAGTCTGACGGGCATATATTAATTCGTTGAATTCTGGGGCATTATAAGCGCCAATGTTGGCAGGCTGCCAACAGAGTTGAGGTTTTTTACTTACAGATCAGGCACCTGACGTATCTGGTCTGCCACTTAACTCAATAAGTTGGTATATGTTATGAAAAGGATGTTTAACGCATTATTCGTTGTTGTTTTTGTTTGCTTTTCGTCTCTGGCAAATGCGGCAGAAAATCTACCTAACATTGTCATTTTGGCAACGGGCGGTACGATAGCGGGTTCCGCAGCGGCCAATACGCAAACCACTGGGTATAAAGCCGGTGCGCTGGGCGTAGAGACGCTGATTCAAGCAGTGCCAGAGCTGAAAACGCTTGCCAATATCAAAGGTGAGCAGGTTGCCAGCATCGGCAGTGAAAATATGACCAGCGATGTGTTGCTAACGCTAAGCAAGCGCGTGAACGAGCTGCTGGCACGCAGCGATGTTGATGGCGTGGTCATTACGCACGGTACGGATACGCTCGACGAATCTCCTTATTTTCTGAACCTGACGGTGAAAAGCGACAAGCCAGTCGTCTTTGTTGCTGCGATGCGCCCGGCAACGGCAATCAGTGCCGACGGCCCGATGAATCTGTACGGTGCAGTAAAAGTGGCAGCGGATAAAAACTCCCGCGGTCGTGGTGTGCTGGTTGTATTGAACGACCGTATTGGATCTGCCCGTTTCATCAGCAAAACCAACGCCTCTACGCTGGATACCTTTAAAGCGCCAGAAGAAGGTTATCTGGGCGTGATTATCGGTGACAAAGTTTACTACCAGACTCGTCTGGATAAAGTTCACACCACGCGTTCTGTGTTTGATGTGACCAACATCGATAAACTGCCAGCCGTCGACATTATTTATGGTTATCAGGATGACCCAGAATACATGTATGACGCTTCTATCAAGCACGGCGTAAAAGGCATCGTGTATGCGGGCATGGGCGCAGGTAGCGTATCCAAGCGCGGCGACGCCGGCATCCGCAAAGCGGAAAGCAAAGGCATTGTTGTCGTGCGTTCCAGCCGTACCGGCAGCGGTATCGTCCCACCAGATGCAGGTCAACCTGGTCTGGTTGCCGATTCTCTTAGCCCAGCAAAATCACGTATTCTGCTGATGCTGGCGCTGACAAAAACGACGAACCCAGCGGTAATTCAGGATTACTTCCACGCTTATTAATCGCTTGTGCGGTTTTTTAGTGTGCCAGCCCCGCCTTTAAACGCGGGGCTTTTTATACCCGTCATACTTCAAGCTGCATGTGCGTTGGCGTCGCTACTCGGGCCACTTATGTGGACCTCGCCCCGTTGGGGCCGCTGCAAGCAGCGTTCGAATCTGCCTCTGGCAGACTTGTCAGTCACCCGAATCACTTACTTGAGTAAGCTCATCGGGATGCCCTCGCTCGCCGCCTTCCTGCAACTCGAATTATTTAGGGTATATTTACTGTCATCCCATTTTTACTTTTAGTTATTCAACTTTTCATTCCCACTGAGAAGTCACTTCCCTCTCTGTCGATTTTATCGGTATGATTCAGCCCACGACAAAGCAGGTAATCACCCCATTTATCTTTGATATCCGAAATAGTTTGAGTTGCGGTACCGCCAACGCGTGTGCAACTTGATATCGGGCGGAACGGGTGAGTAAAAAAGAAGGATTCGTCATTACATGACACACCCCATTTTTATGGTTGGTGCCAGAGGCTGTGGGAAGACCACCATTGGGCATCAACTGGCGCAGGCGTTGGGATATGACTTTGTCGATACCGACCTGTTTATGCAGCAGACGACCAATATGACAGTCGCTGATGTGGTCGAGCAGGAGGGATGGCATGGTTTCCGCCAGCGTGAAAGTCTGGCGCTTCAGCAGGTGGCGTCTAACCGCTGCATCGTCGCAACAGGCGGCGGAATGGTGCTAGCGGAAGCCAATCGTCGTTTTATGCATGATAAAGGCATCGTCATTTACCTCCACGCGGATGCAGAACTGCTGGCTCAGCGACTGGAAGAAAATCCGCAGGATGACCAGCGACCTACGCTGACAGGTCGTCCCATCGCAGAGGAAATGGCCGACGTACTGGCTGCGCGTGAAGCGCTTTATCGCGGTGTGGCGCATCACGTTATTGATGCGTCGCAGACGCCGGACGCTATTGTGACAAGCGTGTTGAAGGTGCTGCGCTCGTCGGCAGCGTAGGGTAGCAAACGGGAACTGGCAAAATAATCATCAGTCAGTGTTACTGAGCACTAACTTTCAATGAATAGATCGTGACAGTGGCTCAACTCTCCTTTTAAGATGAATTTCATGAATTTTTCGACAATAGGTGCCGCGCTATGCTGAATGTAAATGAGTATTTTGCAGGGAAGGTCAAGTCAATCGGTTTTGAAGGCGACAGCATTGGTCGCGCTAGTGTCGGTGTTATGGATGCGGGTGAATACACGTTTGGAACCGGACAGCCGGAAGAAATGACTGTGATCACCGGGGCATTGAAAGTACTGTTGCCCGGCGCACCGGATTGGCAGGTTTTCACTCCGGGAGAAACGTTTTTTGTTCCAGGAAAAAGCGAGTTCAATTTACAGGTGGTCGAGCCGACCTCTTATTTGTGTAAATACCTGTAATTCCCCCCCTCCTTACCAATAAAAAGAAAGTGGCTTTCCGTTATGAATGGAAAGCCACTTTTTGTTGCCCCGCTATTTTTTAGAGTCGACAGACACTTTTCATTTTCCTCTCGTAACACTAATCATTAATTCCATATATGAGTTATTTTGTTTAATTGAGTTTATTAATTAATAATACGGAATAATAGTGACTTTATTAAGAATTATCCCTGATTTGTTAAAAATCAATGAATAATCAACCTTATCAATAATTTTTTATTATGGAAAATAATAAGTGGTTTATTCTTTGCTGTGTCTTTATCGTGGTTTTTTACTTCGGTTTTGTAGCAAGTTATTCATTACTTCTCTTTTTTTACGTAATGACTTGGTTGAACGTATTAATTTTCAAAGCAACTTTTAAGATAAATGACGGCTGTAAAATGTGATCGTACTCAAGTTTTATTTTACTGTGCCGTTATGGATAGTATAACTATTCTACGCAAAGAGTATTTTATGCTGAAAACGACCCGTTCCCGCATTCTTGCGGCCTGTTCGACCATTGTTGTACTTTCACTTGTTATCAATACCTTTCTTAATTACACCATAGCTAATAACGCAAATAAGGAATCGATCCAGAATACGCTTGATGCGGTAGCGACGAGCCACAGTATCGCGGTGAGCGACTGGGTTGCTTCTAAAACGCAGATGATCTCCGCACTGCATGACCGCGCCATTCAGGATGAAGATCCTATTCCGTTGTTTAAACAGATTGTGGCATCTGGCGGGTTCCTGAACGTATACATGGGGTACGCCAATGGTACTGCCAAGTTTGCCGATCCAGGCGGTATTCCTGCTGATTACAACCCTACTATCAGGCCTTGGTATCAGCAGGCAGTAAAGGAAGGTAAGCCGCTGGCAACTGCGCCGTACGTTGATATGGTAACGAATACGCTGGTCGTTTCTTTTGTCGCACCGGTGCTGGAAGGAAGTACGGTCAGAGGCGTAGTCGGCAGTGACGTGACGATGAAAAGCGTGATCGAAAACGTCAAGGCTATCAACCCTAGCCCGGGGAGTTTCGGCGTGTTGATTGACCGTAACGGTACGATCATTGCGCATCCGGATGAAAAACTGACGCTGAAAAATATCACTGACATCGCCCCCGCAATTAATCTGAACGACGTGCTTTCAGCAGATAGCGCCCGCGATGTGGATTTCTCTGGATCGGCAAAGCTGGTATTGGCAAAGCCGATTACCGGCACAAGCTGGTACATGCTGGTGGCACTGGATAAAGCCGAAGCTACCGCAGGCATGCGCTCTCTGCTCTCCACATCGGTCATTACGCTCGTCATCATCGCGTTGTTGGGGACGCTGATTATTGGCTTCATCATCACGTCAACGCTCAAGCGCCTGCTGCAAATCCGCGACGCAATGGATGATATCAGCAGTGGCAACAACGATCTGACGCAACGTCTGCCGGATGAAGGGCATGATGAAGTGTCACAAATTGCCCGCTCGTTTAATATTTTTGTCGATAAGATCAGCCAGGTAATGGTGCAGATTCGGGATATCAGCGCATCGCTTCAGGTTGCTGCGGATGAAATCTCAGCGGGAAATAACGATCTCTCTGCGCGTACGGAATCTGCGGCGTCGAGTATTCAGCAAACGGCGGCTTCACTAGAAGAAATCTCTGCTGCGGTAACGCAGTCGGCAGGATCTGCGCAACAGGTTAACGCTAAAGCGCTGCTGCTGTCGAAAGATGCCGGTACGGGTGGCAAAGTCGTGTCTGATGTGATTGTCACGATGGAAGAAATCGTGGTCGCGTCTGGCAAAATTGGCGACATTATCGGTGTGATTGATGGCATTGCGTTCCAGACTAACATTCTGGCGCTTAACGCCGCCGTAGAGGCAGCGCGAGCGGGTGAACAGGGCCGTGGTTTCGCCGTTGTCGCGGGTGAAGTTCGCAGTCTGGCACAGCGTAGTGCGCAGGCCGCAAAAGAAATTAAAGAGCTGATTGAAGCGACGGTCTCCAGTGTGACGTCTGGCTCAGTACAGGTTCGTCAGGCCAGCGACAAGATGAATGAAATTGTCGGTGGTGTATCTACGGTGAGCTCGGTGATGTCTGAAATTACGCATGCAGCAGATGAGCAAATGCGTGGCATTAACGAGATCAACAAAGCCGTCGCGCAGTTGGATTCGATGGTGCAACAAAACGCCGCGCTGGTGCAGGAATCTGCCGCTGCCTCGGGTGCGTTGCAATCACAGGCTGAAGAACTGAATTCCGTTGTCGGGGCATTCCGAGTCTAACGGATTCAGTCGCTGATGAGGTATCGCCCGCCGCCTGAACGGCGGCGGGCAATCACCGACTGTATTAACAATCGATCGTATTAACGTTGGGCTTCGCCGCCTAACGCTTCAATCAAATTCGCAATCAATGCAGCCAGCTCGCTGGTCATCAAAATGAAATCGGCATCAAACCGCTGAGCAAAATCTTCCCGATCGATATCGTCATTCTGTTCCCGCAAGGTATCTGAGAACTTCAATCGTTTTACCGAGCCGTCATCAGACAAGACCAGTTGAATGCGTTCCTGCCAGTCCAACGCCAACTTGGTAACCAGCTTGCCCGCTTCAATATGCACGGCAATTTCATCGCAGACCAAATCCTGTTTTTTACAGCGGATAACGCCACCGTCTTCCAGAATCGCTTTCAGCTCAGCTTCATCCTGTAGCGCAAAACCAGCTGCGGGCTCACCGGAACGAACCCACTCGGTCAGCGTCAGCTCGATAGGATTTTCCATCGTCAGCGGTACAACAGGCAGAGAACCCAGCGTTTTTCGCAGCAGCGCCAATGTGTCTTCCGCTTTTTTGGCGCTGGCAGCATCGACCATAATCAGGCCATTAACCGTATCGATCCACAGCCAGACCTGGCTGAAACGGCTGAATGCACGTGGCAGCAGGCTGTGCAGCACTTCGTCTTTCAGCGAATCTTTTTCGGTTTTTTTCAGCTTGCGGTGCTGCTCCGCTTCCAGACGTTCAATTTTGGCCTGAAGGGTTTGTTTGATGACGGGAGACGGCAGAATTTTTTCTTCTTTGCGAACGCAGATAACGATTTGCCCATTAACGACGTGCGTTAATGCATCGCTATGCGATCCCATCGGCGATACCCAACCCGTTTTCATCATATCCTGACTGCCGCACGGGGTGAACGCGAAGGCGCTGAGCCGTTTTTCCATTTCATCCGCAGACAAAACGTTATCTTTGGACAGCATGCTGTCACGGCTTAGACGGTAAATCATTAAGTTTTTAAACCACAACATGGTGTTATCCCTGACTGGGCGCGCAGGTCTGCACGCGGGTTTGTAATGTTGCGCGCATGATAACGAATTCGAAGCCGCAATGTGGAATAAAATACCCGGATTCAGAGGAATACCTATCACGCTTTGGATTGCAGTTGATTGGTTTCTCTGGTTATACCCGTCATACTTCAAGCTGCATGTGCGTTGGCCTCGCTCAGTCACCCGAATCACTTACTCAAGTAAGCTCATCGGGATGAAATGAGAGACATCCTGTCTCTCACCGAAGGCCAGCCGTTGGCTGGTCAAATTCGTTCCCGACGAATTTGTCCTTCGCTTGCCGCCTGCCTGCAACTCGAATTATTTAGGGTATATATCTATATAAGAAAGTTTTCAGGTCGGTGGCAAACTTACGCGGGCCTATTTACCACACGTGGGGAGACATCATGAGAATCGGTATCGATCTGGGCGGGACGAAAACAGAAGTCATTGCGTTGGATGACGAGGGGCAAGAACGTTTTCGGCAACGTATGCCGACGCCAAGAAATGACTATCCGGAAACCCTGCGGACTATTGTCACACTGGTGGAGATGGCTGAAAAAGCGATCGGCTGCCACGGTAGCGTCGGCGTAGGCATTCCCGGTACGCTTTCGCCGTTTACCGGCAAGGTAAAAAACGCCAACTCCACCTGGCTCAACGGTCAGGCGCTGGATCTCGATCTTGCCACGCTGCTAAATCGACCCGTGCGGGTCGCCAATGACGCGAACTGTTTTGCTGTTTCAGAAGCGGTAGACGGTGCCGGGGCAGGGAAGCAGACCGTTTTCGCGGTCATCATCGGCACTGGCTGTGGATCGGGAATTGCGCTGAACGGACAAGCTCACGTCGGCGGCAACGGTATTGCCGGCGAATGGGGGCATAACCCGTTGCCCTGGATGGATGACGATGAACTGCGCTATCGGCAGACGGTTCCCTGCTACTGCGGCAAGTCTGGCTGCATTGAATCCTTTATTTCCGGTACGGGATTTGCGCTGGATTATCAGCACCTGAGCGGTCAGCCGCACAAGGGCGAAGCAATCATTGCCTTAGCAGAGCAGGGGGATGCCATCGCAGAGCTGGCATTGCAGCGCTATGAACATCGTTTGGCAAAATCGCTGGCGCATGTGATTAACCTGCTCGATCCTGACGTGGTGGTACTGGGGGGCGGAATGAGCAATGTTTCTCGCCTTTATCAGACTGTGCCGGAAAAGATTAAACAGTGGATCTTCGGCGGTGAGTGCGAAACGCCTGTGCGGCAGGCCATACACGGCGACTCCAGCGGGGTACGCGGAGCCGCCTGGCTATGGCCAAAGACGGAGTAAAGGCTAAACGGCGTACTGCGGTGCCAGTCTGCTGACGCCCAGCCCGTTAACTTTCTGCACTTTGATCTGTACTGGAATTCGCTCTTTCATGGCTTCGACATGACTGATGACGCCGATGGTTTTACCGGAGGCGTTGAGGTTATCGAGCGCATCCAGCGCGATATCCAGCGTTTCGGCATCCAGCGTACCGAAGCCTTCATCCAGAAACAGAGAGTCGATGCTGGCTCTATGGCTGACCAGATCGGATAGCGCCAACGCCAGCGACAAACTCACCAGAAAACTCTCGCCGCCGGATAGCGTTTTTGTGTCGCGCTCGGCATCTGCCTGCCAGGTATCCATCACCAGAAGTTCCAGCTCGCCACCGGGCTTACGTTTTAGCTGATAACGATCGTGCAGGCGTGAAAGCTGGAGATTGGCGAGGTAGATCAGATGATCCAACGTTAGCCCCTGAGCAAACTTGCGGAATTTATCCCCTTTACTTGAACCGATCAGCGAGTTTAACGCATCCCAGTCGTCACACATTTGCTGGCTTTGGGCGATCTCGTTAAGCAAGGCCTGTTGGTTCTGGCGCTGTTGCCGATCGTCAGATAGCTGACGTTGGAATTCCCCCTGTTGCCGCAGGTTGGTTTTCAGCGCTTCGTCCTGTTCTGACAGCTGCTGTTGTACCAATTCCCGCGTTGCTTCTTCTGGTAGAGATGCAGGCCGTTTTTGTTGCAGCTCAAGTAATGCCTGTTCAGCCTGCTGGTGAAGCGCTGCTGCCTGCTGCAAGCTCTGGTACAGCTTCTCTTTCAATGCTTGCAGGGTCTGCCGTTCCTGTTCATCAAGCAGCGCATTCAGGAAGGCGGTTTCATCAGCAAAAGCACTTTGCTGCAAAGCCTGAGTAAACCGTTCAGTCGCACTATCACGTTGGTGCGTGCTCTGTTCATATTGTTGCTGTGTGCGGGTCAGTTCTCCCGTCAGGCGGCTCAACGTTGTTTCTGCGTGCTGACGTGCCGACTGGGCTAACCGGAGCGCGTCGTCATACTGCTGGCTGCTCCGTTGCAGCTGTTCACGCACATCCGCTGTTTTCCTGTCGCCGAACAGTGCTAGCCGCGCTTGTTGGCTCGTGTTGAGTGCGTTGTTGTGCTGTTCCAACTGCTGTTGCTGCGCCTGTAGTAGCTGCTTTGCCTCGATCATGCTGTGATTCAGATGCTGAACATCGCTTTCCAGCGTGGCTAACCTAGGGATTAAGCGAGACTGCTCCTGTTCTCTGGTTTTCCAGTCTTGCCATTCGCTCTCGCGCTGAACCAACCAGCCATCCTGAGCGTCATCTTCCGGCAAAATAAGACCTGCATTTGCCAGCGCCTGCGTGATTTCCTGAGCGTACTGCGTGAGCTGCTGCTGCACGCTTTGCAGTGACTGTGCGGTTTCTTCCTGTGCAACGCGTAGCGAGGTCTGTTGCTGGGTATTCAACGCAATTTTTTGGTCGAGTTCCCGCAGCAATGCCTCATTAGTTGTCAGTGAATCCTTACTTTCCTGCCACTGCTTTTGCTGTTGTTCACGCGTACTAATCTGCTGGCGAATATCCTGTTCTTCGGCCTCGCGTTGTGCAAACCAGGCAGCAACCTCGTCCTGCTGTTCCAGCGTATAGTTAACTTGTAAGCGCTCACTGACATCTTGCCACTGTTGCAACAGCGTTTGATGTTCGCCATCGTTCTGAGCGATATCCTGTTGCCGTTGTTCCCGCTGCTGCTCTAGCGAGGCCAGCCGTGCAGTCGTATTCGCCAGTGCCGTTGCTAATTGGCTTACTTCCTGCTGTAGCGCCGTCAGGCGACGTTGAGTTTCGGATGGTTGCAGCGCCTGATAGCGTTCAATCGCCGGATGCTCGGTCGAACCGCACAACGGGCAAGGATCGCCAGCCTGTAACCGTTGCCGTTCAGCTTCCAGCTTAACGATCCGTTCTTCCTGCCGGCACATGGTTTCCAGATCGATCAGATGCTGGGTGCGTTGCTCGTACTCAGACTGTTGCTGTTTCTTTAAGGCTTCTGACTGGCTGATATGCCCTTGTATCTCATCTTGTCTGATGAGGTGCTGCTGTTTACGGGCGTAAAGACGCTGGAACTGGTCGCTGATTGCCGCGAGCTGTTGGCGTACGGTTCGCTGGTCGATGAGTTGATGAAACCGCTGGTGCAAGGCGGAAAGCGGCTGCTGAGTTTCCTGATTTTTCCGTGTCTCATCGTGATGTGTGAACAACTCGCGCGCGGCATCAACGACCGTTTGTTGTTCACGCTGTTGTGCTGCCAGCGTTGCAGTCTCTTGCTGGAGCGCTGTCGACAGTTCGGTGTGCTGTATCTGTTTTTGGCTCAGCTTCTGCTGATCGTCCTGAAGCTGGCGCAACTGCCGAAACTGTGTGCGCCACAGAGGAAGTTGTTCTCCCCACTGCTGATGATGCGCGTGTTGCTGACGGTAAGACTGGATTTGTTCAAGCAGTTGTTTGGCCTGCTGTTGCTCCATCGCGATCTGTGTTTGTTTGCTTTCGTCCGTTTGCAGGCGACGCTGTGTTTTTTCCAGCTCGTCCTGCTGCTGGGCTTTTTGCTGCTCCAACGTGGCAATACGATGGTCAAGCGGAACAACCTGTTCGTTGATCAACAACTCTTGTTTCTGACGTTCCTGTTTATGCCCATTAACGTCCTGATCTGCCTTTTCTTCCTGCTGGTGTAACGTTGTCAAAGCCAACTGTTCTGCGCTCTGTTTCTCAGTCAGTTGTTCAATCTGCTGGACGAGCGTAAGGGATTCCTGCCGATTCCGCTCTCGTTCCTGATGTAGCGGCCTCAGTTTTTCTGCCGGTTCGCTGGTGGCTAACTTGTCGAGCTGCGGCTTGGCCTGCTGAATGGCTGATTCGGCGCTCGCGTGTTGTGCCTGCGTGTTGGTGAGCTGCGTTTGCCGCAGCGTCAATTGCTCAAACCAGCGTAGCGTAGTCAGTGCTTGCTCACGCTCGGCGTTGCCCTGTTGCTCTTGCTGGAGCAGCTCGGCAAGCTGTGTTTCTACCTGCTGACGCTGCTCATCGGTCAACAGTTGAATACCTGACGCGCGCGCCTGTAGCGTGCTCAGTGCTACGGTTGCCTGTTTGTGTTTTTCATAGACGCGTTCGGAAATCAGTCCGTAAATATCCGTACCGGTTAGTTCTTCCAGTAGTTCCGCTCTGTCGTCTGCTTTTGCGTTGAGGAACGCGGCAAATTGCCCCTGCGACAACATCATAGATCGTGTAAAACGGCCAAAATCCAGTCCAGTGAGCTGCGTGGTCATCTCTTTCTTATCATTGAGCTTTTCACACAGGATTTTGCCACTTTCAATGAGGGCGAGTTCGGCCTTGGGGGCCTGTAAATTACCATCCGGCGAATTTCTAGCCCGACGCTGGCTCCAGAAGGCGCGATATCCGACGCCTTTAACTTCAAACTCTACTTCGGCGAGACACTCTGCCGTGTTGCGGGTCATCAGGTCATTATTACCAGCGGAAAGCTGACCCAACCGTGGTGTCTCGTGATAAAGCGCCAGACAGATGGCATCCAGCAGCGTAGTTTTTCCCGCGCCTGTTGGGCCGGTAATCGCAAACAAGCCGTTGCTGGAAAATGGCTCCTGCGTGAAGTCGATCTTCCATTCGCCTTTCAGCGCGTTGAGATTCTTTAAGCGCAGACTGAGGATTTTCATTCGGCAGACTCGCTATTTTCCAATTCATCAATAACCTGATTAAACAGCGTGCGCACACGCTGTTGGCGACCGTCTTCCATTTCTGTCTCCGTTGCCAGACGACGTTCAAAAACGTCATGTACGCTCAATTCGTTTAGCGTTTCCTTGTCCTGACGAGTAATCGCCTGCAAACGCTGTTCGCGCGTGCGGCGCAGCAGCAGTACCTCAACGGGCAGATTCTCGGTCATCGCCTGAACGCGCTTTTGCATGTCGCTCAGATAATCCTGCGTGCTGAGTTCGATATCCAGCCACACGGGTTTATCGCCCTGATAGTTCTCGAAGGCGGACAGCTGTTGTTCAATGTCACTCAGACTGCCTTTAATCAACTGCATCGGCTGGGTTACGGGAATGGGCAGTAGATCTATTTTCGGCGGCTCATCGGGTATAAAACTGACCAGACAAACGGATTTCTCGCTGCCGAGTTCATCAAAACTCAGCGGAATGGGGGAGCCGCTGTAGCGAATGTGCTCACTTTGGGTCACGCGCTGCGGGCGGTGAATATGCCCAAGTGCAATGTAATCCGCAGGGGGAAAAGCCTGAGCAGGGAAGGCATCGAGCGTACCAATGTAGATATCGCGCACGGATTCCGAAGCGGTTGCACCAATCGTCGTCAGATGACCGGTTGCAATAATTGGTAGCGGCAGGCCAAGCTCACCGCGCTTTTGGCAAGCCAACTGGTAACACTGCTGGTAATGCGCGGTAATCGCTTCCTGTAGCGCGAGCTGTTTTTCATCACCGGATTGTCCGGCTTTGCTGGTTAGTACATCGCGCGGACGTAAAAAAGGAATCGCACAGAGCAGGGCGCCGGGCTGCCGCTGACGGTTTTCCAGCAGGAGCACCTGCTGGGCAGGATCGTCGCTGGCGCAGGCAATCACCCGCGTATTCAGGCAGGCCAGCAAACCGCGGGATTCATTCAGCATCGCGACGGAATCATGGTTGCCGCCGAGAATGACAAGCTGGCAGCCTGTGCGCTGTAGTTCTACCACGAAGCTATAATACATTTCCCGCGCATAGCTGGGAGGCGAACCGTTATCAAAAATATCGCCTGCGACTATAATGGCATCGACGTGGTGGTGTTCCACCTGAGCGATAAGCCAATGCAGAAAAGCCTGATGCTCAGCAGCGCGGCTTTTGGTATAAAAATATTGCCCTAAATGCCAATCGGCGGTGTGGATAATGCGCATCGTGCTCTCTCGATATTCATGCCGTGCGGCGTTGGATGACGTTGTCATTGTCCATTATGTGGAATGGTGTGTCGTCGCGATGGTGCTTTGTCACCGTAATGCCATGATTATATATAGCAGGGATGACGGCTGTCGCGGTGGAATCAAGACTTTGGAAAGCGGCTCGAAAAATAGGATGTACGCGCTGTAACATCATGCGACGGAGGGCAGTGCGTTTTTCATAAATCTGTCATAAAACTGACGCATAATGCCTTTCGCCTGCTAACAGCGACGATGATTAACGACAGGATTAACAATGGCAAAACGCATATTAGTCGTGGAAGATGAAGCACCAATTCGTGAAATGGTCTGCTTTGTACTGGAACAAAATGGTTATCAACCAGTTGAAGCCGAAGATTATGACAGCGCGGTAACGCAACTGTCAGAGCCTTTCCCTGAACTGGTGTTATTGGACTGGATGCTGCCAGGAGGTTCGGGCCTGCAATTCATCAAGCATATGAAGCGCGAAGCACTGACGCGTGATATTCCGGTAATGATGTTGACCGCGCGTGGCGAAGAAGAAGACCGCGTGCGTGGGCTTGAAGTAGGGGCGGATGATTACATTACTAAGCCGTTTTCACCTAAAGAATTAGTAGCGCGTATCAAAGCCGTTATGCGCCGAATTTCACCGATGGCGGTGGAAGAAGTGATTGAAATGCGCGGCCTGAGTCTCGACCCTTCGTCGCATCGTGTGACGACCGAAGAGCACGCCTTGGATATGGGGCCGACGGAATTTAAACTGCTGCATTTCTTTATGACGCATCCTGAACGTGTTTATAGCCGGGAGCAGTTGCTGAATCACGTTTGGGGCACTAACGTTTATGTTGAAGATCGTACTGTCGACGTCCATATTCGTCGCCTGCGTAAAGCGCTGGAAACCAGCGGACATGACAAAATGGTGCAAACCGTTCGGGGAACGGGCTACCGTTTTTCAACGCGTTACTGAGGTGGTCGTAACCGGAGAAACACTAACGTGCTAGAACGTTTATCCTGGAAAAGGCTGGCATTGGAGCTAGCTTTTTTTTGTTTACCCGCGCTACTGCTGGGGCTGATTTTTGGCTATCTGCCCTGGTTTCTGCTGGTCGCCGTTTTAGGCCTGCTTTGCTGGAATTTTTATAACCAGCTCAAACTTTCTTATTGGCTGTGGGTTGACCGCAGTATGACGCCGCCGCCCGGTCGCTGGAGCTGGGAGCCGCTGTTTTACGGGCTCTATCAGATGCAGTTGCGTAACCGACGCCGACGCCGGGAACTGGCGCTCCTGATCAAGCGGTTTCGCAGCGGTGCTGAATCCTTGCCGGATGCCGTGGTGATCACCACCGAAGAGGGGACGATCTTCTGGTGTAACCATCTGGCGCAGCACCTGCTCAATTTCCGCTGGCCGGAAGATAACGGTCAGAATATCCTCAACTTATTGCGCTATCCTGAATTTACGAATTACATGAAAGGACAGGATTTTAGCCGTCCTCTCACGTTGCAATTGAATAATTCCCACCATGTTGAATTCCGCGTGATGCCTTATTCTGAAGGGCAGCTGCTGATGGTGGTGCGTGATATTACGCAAATGCACCAGCTCGAAGGTGCCAGACGTAACTTTTTTGCCAATGTAAGTCATGAGCTGAGAACCCCGCTGACGGTGTTGCAGGGCTATCTGGAAATGATGCAGGAAGAAACGCTGGATGCGGCGCTACGCGGGAAAGCGTTGAGTACCATGCAGGAGCAGACCCGACGCATGGACGGGCTGGTTAAACAACTGCTGACGTTGTCCCGCATTGAAGCGGCGACGGCGATCGATCTGAATGAAAAAGTCGATATTCCACTGATGCTGCGCGTGTTGCAGCGTGAAGCGCAGACCCTGAGTCAGGGGCGTCATGAAATCGTCTTTCGTGTGAATGAAAATCTCCGTGTGTTTGGCAACGAAGAACAGCTGCGCAGCGCGGTATCTAATCTGGTGTATAACGCGGTCAACCATACGCCAGAGGGAACACGTATCGAAGTCTGCTGGCAGAAGATCCCACAAGGTGCGCAATTTCAGGTCAGCGATAACGGGCCGGGGATTGCCGCCGAGCATTTGCCGCGTCTGACTGAACGTTTTTATCGCGTGGATAAAGCGCGCTCGCGACAGACGGGTGGCAGCGGGCTGGGGCTAGCGATTGTTAAGCATGCGCTTAGTCATCATGATTCCCGTTTGGAAATCATGAGTGAGGATGGTCTGGGGTCACGTTTTGTCTTTACGTTGCCGAATCGGTTGATTGTCCCTACCTCTCTGGCTGAAAATACGGTGAAACCTTCAGCCTGACGGAAAATGCTATCCATGAAGTCCGCCATACGTATTGCGAGCGTTTTTTTATTGCTGCTCAGCGCGTTTTGCTTCGCGCAGCCTCGCCAGATGCTGGCGGGTAACCTCTCCAGCGCGGGGTCGGATACGCTGGCTAACCTGATGGCCTTTTGGGCGGCGGATTTCAGCCAGCATTATCCGAACGTGAATTTACAGATTCAGGCCGCTGGGTCATCCTCCGCGCCAACGTCTCTGGCATCAGGAGCCGCGCAGCTTGGGCCAATGAGCCGGGCGATGAAGGCCAGCGAAATTGAGGCATTCGTCCAGCATTATGGCTATCCGCCGCTGGCGGTGCCGGTGGCAATGGATGCGCTGGTTGTGTTGGTTAATCAGGATAACCCTCTGTCAGGGCTGAATTTGTCACAGCTGGACGCTATCTTTTCGATCACGCAGCGCTGCGGTAACCATCAGCCGATAAAACACTGGGGCGATCTTGGGCTACGCGGTAGTTGGGAAAAGCGCACGCTACTGCGCTATGGGCGCAATTCAGCATCGGGAACCTATGGGTTCTTTAAGCAAAAAGCGCTATGCCGCGGCGATTTTCTTCCTCAAGTCAATGAGCTGCCCGGTTCGGCGTCCGTTGTGCAGGCGGTTGCTGCATCAACCGATGCGATCGGCTATGCCAGCGTGGGTTTTCGTTCCAGCGGTGTAAAAATGTTGCCACTCGCCGCGCAAGGCACTGACTACATTTATCCCTCGACTGAAAATATTCGCAGTGGATTGTATCCCTATACCCGTTATCTCTACATCTATGTAAACAAAGCTCCCGGACAACCGCTGGAGGCGCTGACGGCGGCATTTTTGGCGCGCGTGCTGTCCGAAACGGGACAATCGCTGGTGAATCAGGATGGCTATTTGCCGCTGCCGGAAGAAACGCGTCGTCAGGCGCGTCAACAGATTGGCCTGCCTGAATAATTCCTTTCCCCATTACGACTTGGCAATATTTTCACGTCATATGAATTTTATTCACGTGATGTGAAAATTCTTCTATTGCCCTGCGATTCGCTACGTGACAGGATAGTTTTAAATTTAGACGTCCAGATGGCTAAATAAGATTAAATGTAACTATCCCTCTGGGTAAATATTTCATATTGAAACTATCTGTCAGCACGCTTCTTTCATGAAGGTGAGTGCTGACAACATGTCAGGAGCGACATATGGCGAACACCTTATCCCCTTTCCGTGCCGATATCGTCGGCAGTTTCTTGCGTCCGGCTGCGATTAAGCAGGCGCGTCTTCAGCATCAGGCGGGCGAGATTGATGATGTCGCGCTGCGGAATATTGAAGATCGTGAGATTCTGCGGGTGGTAGAAAAGCAGCGTGAAGCTGGCTTGCAGGTTGTGACGGACGGTGAGTTGCGCCGTGCATGGTGGCACTTTGACTTTTTTGCTGATTTGCACGGTGTAGAACGCTATGAAGCCGATCAGGGTATTCAATTCAATGGTATTCAGACCAAATCCCATGCGATTCGTGTCGTGGATAAAGTGAGTTTTAACCCTCAGCACCCGATGCTCGATCATTTCCGCTACTTGAACAGTATCTCTGGCGATGCAGTCGCTAAAATGACGATTCCTAGCCCGAGCGTGATGCATTTCCGCGGTGGACGAAAAGCGATTGATGCGACGGTTTATCCCGATCTAGCCGACTACTTCGACGATCTGGCGCAAACCTGGCGCGATGCGATTCACGCATTTTATGATGCAGGCTGTCGCTTCCTGCAACTGGATGACACCGTGTGGGCCTACCTGTGCTCTGACGATCAAAAACGCCAGATCCGTGAACGTGGTGAAGATCCTGCACAGCTGGCACGTACCTATGCCGACGTACTGAATAAAGCACTGGCTGATAAACCTGCCGATCTGGTTATCGGCTTGCACGTTTGTCGTGGCAATTTCCGTTCGACCTGGATTTCTGAAGGCGGATATGAGCCTGTTGCAGAAATTCTGTTTGGGGAAGTGAATGTCGATGCATTCTTCCTGGAATACGATACTGAGCGAGCGGGTGGGTTTGAGCCGCTGCGTTTTGTTAAGCCGGGCCATCAGCAGGTTGTGCTGGGACTGATCACCACGAAGAACGGCGAGCTGGAAGAGGCTGAAGTCGTACAGGCGCGTATCGCGGAAGCGGCAAAATATGTCGATCTCAGCCAGATTTGTCTGAGCCCGCAGTGTGGTTTTGCTTCAACGGAAGAGGGCAACAGCCTGACGGAAGATCAGCAGTGGAATAAGTTGAAGCTTGTCGTGGATATCGCCAATCGCGTCTGGTGACACCGATGAGGTAACCTTATCCCTATAATGGATATACAGAGGCTGGATCATGCGATCCGGCCTTTTTTGTGGCCATTATCCTGCTTTCTACCTGCGACGTTTTTGTGCAATATGTTTTTTTATGATCGAACGACGCATTTTATGCCAGATTTTGTCAGTTTTATTGCAATGAAATATCGATAAATGCGCAAATCATGTGTTATGCAAATCATGATAAACCAATTTATATTCTTATTTTTTAGTGTAAATAGGCTAGATACTCTGGTTTTTGGATCTCCGCTTGTCTTTTTACGCTATAAACGGTTTACTTAGCACCCAATATGGCTGTGCAAAAAATAACTCTTCTATGCTCACCATCTTTCGCGTCGCCAGAGTGTTGGCATCATGCTTCGGGCTACTCATTTGTGAACGGCTTCTGGCGGCGATAAACGACACGATTTTCTTTTTATCGATTTGATACAGGCAACACGACATCACTATGAGTCATCGTTTAACTTCCAAAGATATTGTGGCATTAGGTTTTATGACCTTTGCTTTATTCGTGGGGGCCGGAAATATTATTTTCCCGCCTATGGTGGGATTGCAGGCTGGAGAGCATGTTTGGACTGCGGCAATCGGCTTCCTGTTGACGGCGGTTGGCCTACCTGTGCTGACTGTGATCGCTCTTGCCCGAGTCGGCGGCGGCGTTGATGCGCTAAGCTCGCCAATTGGCAAAAAGGCCGGTGTGGTCTTGGCCACCGTGTGCTATCTGGCTGTTGGGCCGCTGTTCGCGACGCCGCGCACGGCAACCGTCTCGTTTGAAGTCGGTCTGGCTCCTTTGGTCGGTAATGGCGCTGCTCCACTTCTCATTTACAGCCTGATCTATTTTGCTATCGTCATCGGCATTTCCCTGTACCCGGGCAAACTGCTGGATACGGTCGGCCATGTGCTGGCGCCGTTGAAGATTATTGCTTTGGCGGTACTGGGTATTGCTGCGGTGCTGTGGCCTGCGGGTACGCCGATTCCTGCAACAGAAGCGTATGAGCATCTGCCGTTCTCCAATGGCTTCGTTAACGGCTATCTGACGATGGATACGCTGGGTGCGATGGTATTTGGTATCGTGATCGTCAATGCGGCACGTTCGCGTGGAGTGACGAGTTCAGTGCTGCTGACGCGTTACACCGTGTGGGCTGGGTTAATTGCGGGCATTGGTCTGACACTGGTCTATTTGAGCCTGTTCCAGCTCGGTTCTGTCAGCGGTGAACTGGCGCCGCAGGCACTGAATGGGGCTGAGATTCTCCACGCTTATGTGCAACACACGTTCGGTAACATGGGAAGCAGCTTCCTGGCGTTGTTAATCTTTATCGCGTGTTTGGTGACGGCGGTGGGGTTGACCTGTGCGTGTGCTGAATTCTTTGCACAATATCTGCCGCTGTCCTATCGCACGCTGGTATTTGTTCTTGGGGCGTTCTCAATGGTGGTGTCCAACCTTGGATTGAGCCACCTGATTCAACTTTCCATTCCTGTGCTGACTGCAATTTATCCACCGTGTATCATTCTGGTTTTACTGAGTTTTACGCTGCGTTGGTGGAATAGCGCTTCACGTATTGTGGCCCCCGTCATGCTAGTCAGCCTGTTATTTGGCATGATTGATGGTATAAAATCGTCGGCTTTCAAATCGCTGTTGCCAGAGTGGAGCCTCAACCTGCCGCTGAGTGAGCAAGGGTTGGCCTGGCTGCCACCGTCACTGCTGGTTTTACTGGTTGCAGTGATTTACGACAGACTATGTGGTCGTCAGGAAGTTACGGTACATCAATAATATCGTTCATACCTGATCGCGCTGGGGTGGTAGGGATATCCTACTGTTCCAGCACAGCGTTGGGTTTCTGCACCACAGGTATTTGCCTGTGGTTTTTCTTTTTGTAAGTTTTTCTTTTATAAGACAGGGTTGCTTATCAATGGAACAACCATCCTCCAAGCTCAAGCGTGGGTTAAGCACGCGGCATATCCGCTTTATCGCCCTTGGTTCGGCGATCGGAACCGGTCTGTTTTATGGTTCCGCTAGCGCGATCCAAATGGCTGGTCCCAGTGTATTGCTGGCTTATCTGATCGGTGGGATTGTCGCGTATATCATCATGCGTGCACTGGGCGAAATGTCGGTGCATAACCCGCAGTCCAGCTCTTTTTCTCGCTATGCGCAGGATTATCTCGGGCCGTTGGCGGGGTATGTCACTGGCTGGACCTACTGCTTTGAGATGCTGATTGTCGCCATTGCTGATGTGACCGCGTTTGGCATTTATATGGGCGTCTGGTTCCCTGCTGTGCCGCACTGGGTATGGGTCTTGAGCGTGGTGCTTATCATTGGTGCTATCAACCTGATGAATGTGAAAGCCTTTGGCGAACTGGAGTTTTGGCTCTCTTTCTTCAAAGTGGCTACCATAATCATCATGATTGCTGCCGGGATCGGCATCATTATCTGGGGTATTGGCAACGGTGGCAAACCCACCGGCATCCATAATCTGTGGACTAATGGCGGGTTCTTCAGTAACGGGGTGATGGGGATGATTCTATCGCTACAACTCGTGATGTTTGCATATGGCGGCGTGGAGATCATCGGGATCACCGCCGGTGAGGCCAAAGACCCGCATAAATCCATCCCTCGTGCGATTAACTCTGTACCGTGGCGTATTCTGGTGTTCTATGTCGGCACGCTGTTCGTCATTATGTCGATTTACCCGTGGAATCAGGTAGGCACCAATGGGAGCCCGTTTGTACTGACGTTCCAGCATATGGGTATTACAGCGGCGGCAGGCATTCTGAACTTTGTTGTGATTACTGCTTCTCTGTCGGCGATTAACAGTGATGTATTCGGCGTAGGCCGTATGCTGCACGGGATGGCAGAGCAGGGTCATGCACCGAAGGTGTTTAGTCGTGTTTCCAAACGTGGTATCCCGTGGGTAACGGTCGTTGTGATGATGATGGCACTGCTGGTGGCGGTGTACCTGAATTACATTATGCCTGGCAAAGTATTCCTGGTGATTGCTTCACTGGCCACCTTTGCGACGGTGTGGGTGTGGATCATGATTCTGTTCTCTCAGATCGCATTCCGCCGCCGCCTGAGCCCTGATGAAGTGAAGGCATTGGCATTCCCGCTGCGTGGGGGGATCGCAACCTCCGTGTTCGGTATCGTCTTCCTGTTCTTCATCATCGGTTTGATTGGCTACTTCCCGGATACCCGCATATCACTGTATGTCGGCATCGTCTGGATATTGGTGCTTTTAGTGGGCTATGTCTGGAAGAAAAAGCGTCAGAGCGCGGTGGCTGCACAGAATTAAGCTAGCCGCTTGCTATCAGAGGAAGCGCTCAGAACAGAGCGCTTTTTTTAGCCGATTCTAGGCTTTCGGAGTCGTCATCTGCTGTCCCATTATCCGCATATCGTGGCCAGTTGGTGTTTGATGAATACGGAGATCGAACTCCGGTAATATTGCAAAGATATGGTCGAAAATATCAGACTGGATACTTTCGTAATCAACCCAGGCGGTGGTGTTGGTAAACGCGTAAATTTCCAGCGGTACCCCTTCAGACGTTGGCGCAAGCTGCCGTACCATTAGCGTCATTCCTTTATGAATCCCCGGATGGGTGCGTAGGTAAACCTGAAGGTAGGCGCGGAACGTCCCCAGATTTGTCAGGCGACGGCCGTTCAGTGGTGATGTCAGGTCGGAATCGGACTGCGCATTGTGCTGATCTAACTCGCTCTTCTTGCTCTGAATATAAGCCGATAGTAACTTGCTGCGCAGCAATCGTACCTGCTCGTCTTCCGTCATGAAATGCACGCTGGTGGTATCGATATTGATACTACGCTTGATGCGCCGTCCCCCAGATTCTGACATCGAACGCCAGTTCTTGAAGGAATCGGACACTAGCGAGTAGGTGGGAATGGTGGTGACGGTATTGTCCCAGTTTTTCACTTTTACCGTCGTCAGCCCGATGTCGATGACGGCACCATCAGCGCCATATTTCGGCATTTCGAGCCAGTCACCCAGTGTTAGCATGTCGTTGGCGGAAAGCTGGATGCCTGCGACTAGCCCCATGATCGGATCTTTGAACACCAACATCAGCACAGCGGCCATCGCACCTAAACCACTAATCAGAATCAGTGGTGATTTCCCTATGAGCAGTGACACCACCATGATGCTGATGACGATAGTGGCGATCAGTTTCAGGCTCTGGAAGATACCGCGCAGCGGCAGCTGCGCAGCGACCTTGGTTCGGGCGGACACATTGAGCAGCACATCGAGTAGCGAGAAGAGAGACAGCAGCGCAAAAATCATAATCCACACTTGGGAGCAGATGATGAGCGCTTCACGGGTTTCACTTTGCGCGGGAAGCCACACAAAGACCTGAATATTGAGAATTACCCCCTGTAGTAAGAAGGCCAGCCGGTTAAACAGGTTGTGTTGCGTCAGCGCCTGTTTCCACCCGTGGCCTTCTGTCTTTCCTGGCTTATTGAGTGAACGCAGAACCATTCCTTTCAGCACAACCTGATGCAAAATCAGGTGAATGACGGCAGAAATGAGCAATATCAGCCCAAGAACAATCAGTAATGCAATGATGCCAGCGTGTTGTATGTCTGCTTCTCTCAACCACAGCGCGAGGTTTTGTTGCATGCGTTCTCCTTTTATTCCATCAATCTGTCGTGCGTTAACACGATGTGGCATTAAGGCTAAGGATTTAGCGCTCCTAGTCAACCTTTTGTATTATTTGGGATAGCGTGTGGAAGATGAGTAGTGAAGAAAATGATTAGTGGGAAACTACTGACAAAGAAAAAGCCAGTCGCATAGCAACTGGCTTGATTATCACATTACCCATGAGGGCAAGGATGGGATTACAGCTTGTCTGCGTTCTCAGACAGGTATTTTGCTACGCCATCTGGTGATGCGCCCATACCTGATTTTCCTTTTTCCCACTGTGCAGGACACACTTCGCCGTGCTCTTCGTGGAATTGCAGTGCGTCAACGGTACGCAGCATTTCATCGATGTTACGACCCAGCGGCAGATCGTTCACCACCTGGTGGCGAACCACGCCGTTTTTGTCGATCAGGAAAGAACCACGCAGTGCAACACCGGCTTCTGGGTGCTCAATGCCGTAGGCCTTCTGAATTTCACGCTTAATGTCAGCAACCATCGCGTATTGCACTTCACCGATGCCGCCTTTATCCACAGGGGTTTTACGCCATGCGTTGTGAACAAACTCGGAGTCGAAGGAAATACCAACCACTTCTACGCCACGCTTTTTGAACTCGGCATAGCGGTGATCGAAAGCAATCAGTTCTGATGGACAAACGAAGGTGAAGTCCATCGGCCAGAAGAAAATCACGGCAGCTTTACCGTTGATGTGCTTCTTCAGGTTGAAATTTTCGACGATTTCGCCACTGCCTAAAACGGCAGCTGCGGTGAAGTCTGGGGCTTGACGAGTTACCAGGACCATAATTACTCCTGTAGATAGCGGTTAATAATCGGAGGATGTAAAAGACAGCGATCAGTATAGGGATTCTGCTTGAGTGAATACAGGCAAAGAGACCAATCAATGAGATAGCTTTTGTCTATTGAACTCATCGCTATTTCCTTTCAAGAAACCACATTAACCCTTTTAATTGAAAGGACAATAGGTTGCGTAGAAAAACGGAAAAGTTATGAACTCACAGCTGCTGCGTTTTCGCTAGCTGCATCATGCGTGGATAAAATTGCCAGAAGAGTATTTCAAATTGGTGATAGTGCAGCTCGATATCCTGAAAAGAACCGGACAGTGCGGCCAGCTTCGGACGGCGCACCGACATTCTGTGCAACACATCGGCGATAAACGGCAATTCCGCATAGCGCGTCATCCAACGTTCCGGCCACAAATAGAGATTCAGGTTCTGAAAGCGTTCAGGGGTTTGCGCCAGATGGGGCTCGATTTGTGATTGCGCGCCGTCGATAAAGGTCTGTAAAGGCGTGTCCGGCACCAACTGTAGCCAGTGACGTGCAAGATAGTGATCCCACAAGACATCGAGCGTGATGGGGGCGACGCGGCGGAATTCATCACTGAAATACTGACGCGCCTGTTTGACTTCCGGCAGGCTGTCGGTCAGTGAGTCAACGCGGCGATGCAGACGGATACCCGCGACGATCTCGTCAGCGTAGCTGTCCTGTGGGTTGCCGCGAACAAAGTCCGCCATCAGATTACCTAACAGGGAGCTGTCGGCCAGCGTGGCCAGATGAAGGTGGGCAAGAAAATTCATGGCAACAGTATATACCCTTCATCTTTCGAGTTACAGGCTCGTTGGCTGCCCTTAAATACTCGGCCCGTCGTGGGCCTCGCCCTGAAGGGCCGCTGCAAGCAGCGTTCAAATCTGCTCCCAGCAGATTTGTCACCCCAGTCACTTACTGATGTAAGCTCCTAGGGACTCCCTCAGTTGCCGCCTTCCTGTATCTCGAAATCTATTGGGTATCATGCATTCCACGACTCAGGTGCTTATTCCTTGCAGCCATGCGCTTGCGGCTCTAGACTAGGCCGCCCATTTTTATGTATTAACAGCTAAGTGAATTGCCATGCGTGTTGCCGATTTTTCGTTTGAACTTCCTGAATCATTGATTGCCCATTATCCACAAGCGGAACGTAGTGGTTGCCGCCTGTTGTCGCTGGATGGGCCGACGGGGGATCTAACGCACGGTGTGTTTACCGATTTGCTGGAGAAATTGAATCCGGGTGATTTGCTGGTATTCAACAACACGCGTGTGATTCCGGCACGCTTGTTTGGTCGCAAAGTCAGTGGCGGCAAGCTGGAAGTGCTGGTGGAACGTGTGTTGGATGACCATCGTATTCTCGCCCACGTTCGGGCGTCAAAAGCGCCAAAGCCGGGCACGGAACTGCTGCTGGGTGATGATGAAAGCGTCAAGGCTACGATGGTCGCTCGTCATGACGCGCTATTTGAGCTGCATTTCGATGACGCTCGCGATGTCCTGTCGATTCTGAATGACATCGGTCATATGCCGCTGCCGCCTTACATCGACCGGCCTGATGAAGACGCCGACCGTGAGCTTTATCAGACGGTGTATAGCCAGCGTCCGGGGGCTGTAGCTGCGCCGACGGCGGGCTTACATTTTGATGAGCCGATGTTGGCCGCGCTGCGCGAGAAGGGCATCGAAATGGCGTTCGTTACGCTGCACGTGGGTGCAGGTACTTTCCAGCCGGTACGCGTTGATACGATTGAAGATCACATCATGCATGCTGAATATGCCGAAGTGCCGCAAGATGTCGTCGATGCTGTGCTGGCGAGCAAGGCGCGTGGAAATCGCGTGATCGCGGTTGGCACTACCTCGGTACGTTCACTGGAAAGTGCTGCGCAGGCCAGTCAGGATGCGCCGATCGCTCCGTTCTTCGGTGATACCAAGATTTTTATCTATCCGGGCTATCACTACCGCATTATTGATGCGCTGGTGACCAATTTCCATTTGCCCGAGTCGACGTTAATTATGCTGGTGTCGGCCTTTGCCGGTTACCAGAACACGATGTCTGCCTACCGTGAAGCGGTGGCAGAGCAGTATCGTTTTTTCAGCTACGGTGATGCGATGTTTATTACGCATAACCCGATGGCCGAACAAGAGAAAGTGGGATAAATCCTGCTTTCTACATAATAGTGATGCCACAGATCACGCTCTGTCAGGCATTAATACATCATGACCATCAGACTGTTTTTCTGATGCTGGAGGCTAAGTGAAGTACGAATTACAAACAACAGACGGCCGTGCGCGACGCGGTAGATTGATTTTTGATCGTGGCGTGGTAGAAACCCCTGCGTTTATGCCCGTGGGCACTTACGGCACGGTGAAGGGCATGACGCCGGAAGAAGTGAAAGAGACTGGCGCACAGATCTTGCTTGGTAATACGTTCCATCTGTGGCTACGCCCCGGTCAGGAAATCATGAAGCTGCACGGCGATCTGCACGACTTCATGAACTGGCACGGCCCGATTCTGACGGACTCTGGCGGTTTTCAGGTGTTCAGTCTCGGCGATATTCGCAAGATTACCGAGCAGGGTGTGCACTTCCGTAATCCGATCAACGGAGACTCGATTTTCCTTAGCCCGGAAAAATCGATGGAGATTCAGCACGATCTCGGTTCCGATATCGTGATGATCTTTGATGAGTGTACGCCGTATCCTGCCGATTGGGATTACGCCAAGCGCTCCATGGAGATGTCACTGCGTTGGGCGAAACGCAGCCGCGAGCGTTTTGACGAGCTAGAGAATAAAAATGCGCTGTTCGGCATTATTCAGGGTAGTGTTTACGAAGATTTACGTGATGTATCCGTAAAAGGGCTGGTAGACATTGGCTTTGATGGGTACGCTGTGGGCGGTTTGGCGGTGGGTGAACCGAAAGAAGACATGCACCGTATTCTGGAGCACGTTTGCCCGCAGATTCCAGAAGATAAGCCGCGCTATTTGATGGGTGTTGGCAAACCGGAAGATCTGGTTGAAGGTGTACGCCGCGGCGTCGATATGTTTGACTGCGTCATGCCAACGCGCAACGCACGTAACGGGCATCTCTTTGTGACTGATGGCGTCGTGAAAATCCGTAATGCGAAGCATAAAGATGACGTCAGTTCGCTGGATGAACACTGTGATTGCTACACGTGTCGCAATTATAGCCGCGCCTACTTGCATCATCTTGACCGTTGCAACGAAATACTCGGAGCACGGCTCAATACCATCCATAACTTGCGTTATTATCAGCGTTTAATGGCAGGTTTACGTCAGGCCATTGAAGAGGGTAAATTAGAGCACTTTGTGGTGGATTTTTACCAACGGATAGGCAAAGCCATTCCGCCGCTTGCTGAAAAAGACGTTGCCGCAAGCAACTGACAGCCCGTTTGCTATGAATAGCATTTTGCTGTGAAGCGTTTTTACGATTGTAAGGTTGATAATTTATCTTTTTGATAGCTTATCTTTTGACAAAAAAGAGGATATTTAAATGAGTCTTTTCATCTCCGATGCTGTAGCTGCAACCGGCGCTCCGGCTCAGGGAAGCCCGTACTCTCTGGTTATTATGCTGGCCGTTTTTGGTCTGATTTTCTACTTTATGATCCTGCGTCCTCAGCAAAAACGCGGCAAGGAACACAAAAAGTTAATGGACTCCATCGGCAAGGGTGATGAAGTCTTAACGACTGGCGGTCTGGTTGGTCGCGTGACCAAAGTGTCCGACACTGGCTATATTGCGATTGCGTTGAACGAAACCAATGAAGTGGTTATCAAACGTGATTTTGTGGCTGCCGTGCTGCCGAAGGGCACGATTAAGGCCCTGTAATTTCCGATTTTCCCGAAGGGAACTGCCGTGTTAAATCGTTATCCTTTGTGGAAGTACCTGATGCTGGTCGTGGTGTTGTTTGTCGGCCTGCTCTACGCACTTCCTAACCTATATGGTGAGGATCCGGCGGTACAAGTTACTGGCGCGCGGGGAACCGCCGCCAGCGAAACGACGCTGATCCAAGTCCAGAATGTTCTAAAAGAACAAAATATTACCAGTAAGTCAGTTGCGTTGGAAAACGGTGCAATTCTGGCTCGCTTCTCTAACCCTGATATTCAGCTCCGCGCGCGTGAAGCGCTCGTTAATGAGCTGGGCGAAAAATTCGTCGTCGCGCTAAACCTTGCACCTGCCACGCCAACCTGGCTGCGGTTGTTAGGCGCTGAACCGATGAAATTGGGGCTTGACCTGCGCGGCGGCGTCCACTTCCTGATGGAAGTGGATATGGATACAGCGCTGGGTAAACTGCAAGAACAAACCATGGACTCTTTGCGCAGCGATCTGCGTGAAAAGAACATTCCTTATGCCGCTGTGCGCAAGATTGATAATTACGGCGTCGAAATTCGTTTCCGTGATGCTCAAACGCGTGATGATGGCCTCAATTATCTGACGTCTCGTCACCGCAATCTGGTTCTCAGCAGCAGCGGTAGCAACTTGCTACGCGCAGTGATGTCTGACGAGCGTCTGCGTGAAGCACGTGAATACGCAGTACAGCAGAACATCAATATCCTGCGTAACCGTGTGAACCAACTGGGCGTTGCCGAACCGCTGGTACAGCGTCAGGGTGCTGACCGCATCGTTGTTGAGTTACCGGGTATTCAGGATACGGCGCGCGCGAAAGAAATTCTTGGCGCAACTGCTACGCTGGAATTCCGTCTGGTCAACAGTAATGCTGATTCGACTGCAGCGGCGAACGGCCGTGTGCCGGGCGACTCTGAAGTGAAAAACATGCGTGACGGTTCACCCGTTGTGTTGTTCAAACGCGTGATTCTGACGGGCGACCATATTACCGATTCGACATCAAGTACGGATGAATACAATCAGCCTCAGGTGAATATTTCTCTGGACAGCGCTGGTGGCAACACCATGTCCAACTTCACCAAGGACAGTATCGGCAAGCTGATGGCAACGCTGTTTGTGGAATACAAAGACAGCGGCAAGAAAGATGCTACGGGTCGTTCGATACTGGAAAAACACGAAGAAGTCATCAACGTGGCGACGATTCAGTCGCGATTGGGTAACAGCTTCCGTATCACTGGTATTGATAACCCGAACGAAGCACGTCAGCTTTCTCTTCTGTTACGTGCGGGTGCGCTGATTGCTCCAATCCAGATCGTGGAAGAACGTACCATTGGTCCAACGCTGGGGATGCAAAACATCACTCAGGGCCTGGAAGCCTGCTTGTGGGGCTTGATCGCATCGATCCTCTTCATGGTCTTCTTCTACAAGAAGTTTGGTGTCATCGCAACGAGTGCACTGGTCGCTAACCTGGTATTGATTGTTGGCGTGATGTCGCTGCTACCAGGGGCTACGCTGACCATGCCGGGTATCGCGGGTATCGTGCTTACGCTGGCGGTCGCAGTGGATGCTAACGTACTCATCAACGAACGTATCAAGGAAGAACTCAGTAATGGCCGTTCTGTGCAGCAGGCTATTCATGAGGGCTACAAAGGTGCATTTAGCTCGATTGTTGATGCGAACGTCACCACTCTGATTAAGGTCATCATCCTGTACGCTGTGGGGACAGGCTCTATCAAAGGGTTTGCTATCACTACCGCTATTGGGATTGCGACCTCAATGTTTACGGCGATCGTCGGTACTCGTGCCATCGTTAACCTGCTTTACGGCGGTAAACGTATCAACAAACTGTCTATCTAGGAGTGCGTTGTGGCACAGGAATACAGCATTGAACAACTAAACCATGGGCGTAAAGTCTATGATTTCATGCGCTGGGACACATTGGCATTTGTGATTTCCGGTCTGCTGATCATTATCTCTATCGCGATCATGGGTGTACGTGGTTTCAACTGGGGGCTCGACTTTACCGGTGGTACAGTCATTGAGATTAACCTTGAGAAACCTATCGATCTCGATGTACTGCGTAGCTCATTGGAAACCTCTGGTTTTTCAGAGCCGCAGGTGCAGAATTTCGGTAGCAGCCGTGACGTGATGGTGCGTATGCCACCCGTTTCTGGCAGCGAAAACGAAGCGCTCGGTAACAAAGTGCTGACGGTGGTGAATGATACCTTCCAGCAGCATGCAACGGTAAAACGTATTGAGTTCGTCGGGCCGAGTGTGGGAAGCGATTTGGCACAGGCAGGCGCATTGGCGCTGTTGTCTGCGTTGATTGCCATTCTTATTTATATCGGTTTTCGCTTTGAATGGCGTCTGGCGCTGGGGGCCGTGCTGGCTTTGGCGCACGATGTAATTATTACGATGGGTCTACTATCTCTGTTTTATGTTGAGGTTGACCTAACGATAATTGCCTCGCTGATGTCGGTAATTGGTTATTCACTTAACGATAAGATCGTCGTGTCTGACCGTATTCGTGAGAACTTCCGCAAGATTCGTCGTGGAACGCCTTACGAAATTACCAACATTTCTCTGACGCAGACGCTGCACCGTACCATCATCACTTCAGCAACCACGCTGGCGATGATTTTGATTTTGATGGTCTTCGGTGGCGCGTTATTGCATGGCTTCTCACTGACGATGTTTATCGGTGTAATCATCGGTACGATCTCTTCTATCTACGTTTCTTCTGCTCTGGCGCTGAAACTGGGTATGACGCGTGAACACCTGCTGGTTCAAAAAGTGGAAAAAGAAGGGGCGGACCAACCGTCTATCCTGCCTTAATCTGCTGACCGTAAACATAAAAAACCCCGCGTTGCGGGGTTTTTTGCATTTTAGCGCAGGGACATGTGTTAGGGGGACTCGGTTGCGGCAACAGGTGGCGGACTTTGTATTTCCTGAACCTGATGCACTCGAACAAAACCAAGTTCTTCCGGCGACAGGCCGCTCAGACGTAATTCAATAAGTGCTTCGGATTTTGGTAACAGCGTGGGAGAGACAACAAAAGACTGTGTCTGTGTGTCGCCAGCTAAAGGTTTACCACTCACGGGGTCGAGTCGTCCCCAATCAAGCTGTGCGCCAAAGGCTGGCAGCCCTTTCGCATCAAGTGTGCGAATGTGCAGTAACGCACTTGTTCCATTCGCTTCTGTCTCGATATTGCGTAGCGATACGCTGAGTCTGCCAATACTGCTTTCCAGCATGGTGCTGGTTTGTGCTGCGGGCAGTAAATAAACGCCAGAGGTGGATTGGGAGTTCAACGCATTTTGTCGTTCTAACGCGGTGGCCTGATCGGTCAGCGTTTGTAATTGCTGATTTAACTGACCTATCTGATTCTGCAATTTTGGCATCTGGCGCTGTTCGGCGCACCCTGCAAGCAAAAGTAGTGCTGGCAGGAAGGTCAGTACGCGATATCGGGTTCTCATATCTGTGGTTCCCCTTTCGATGTTTTATACCCGTCATACTTCAAGCCGCATGTGCGTTGGCTTCGTTCAGTCACCCGAATCACTTACTCAAGTAAGCTCATCGGGATTCCCTCGCTTGCCGCCTTCCTGCAACTCGAATTATTTAGGGTATATTCATTGATCCGTTAATCCCTGTTGCTGAGTTTAGCTGTGATTAAGCCTGAGTCATAGGAGAGGCGGCTTTTTTCATCCCGCTATCAGAAGAGATGCGAAACCCTTCGCAACGTGGATCAGGAGTTTTGGTTAGTCCGTTAATTCAGGGTAAACTGTCTCTACGTTAAGGATTACTGGTCAGGACACATCATGCATTGCCCGTTTTGTTCCGCTGTTGATACCAAAGTCATTGATTCCCGTCTGGTCGGCGAAGGTTCGCAAGTCCGTCGTCGTCGGCAGTGTCTGGTTTGTCATGAACGTTTCACCACGTTTGAAGTGGCTGAACTGGTACTGCCGCGAGTCATCAAAAGCAATGAAGTGCGCGAGCCTTTTAATGAAGATAAATTGCGCAGCGGCATGCTAAAGGCGCTGGAAAAAAGGCCTGTGAGTTCTGATGACGTCGAAATGGCGATTAATCACATTAAATCTCATCTTCGTGCTACCGGAGAACGAGAGGTGACCACCAAGATGGTGGGGAATTTGGTGATGGAAGCATTGAGAAAGCTGGATAAAGTCGCTTATATCCGGTTTGCATCGGTGTATCGCAGCTTTGAAGATATCCGTGAATTTGGCGAAGAGATTGCGCGTTTGCAGGATTAAATCGTGTCGATTCGACAGAGATAAGAGGTTCGGGAATGAGTGCTTTTCAGGAAAACGGCCAGTCGCCGCAGGATGAATTATACATGGCGCGAGCGTTAGAACTGGCGCGCCGTGGCCGTTTTACGACAGCACCCAACCCTAATGTTGGCTGCGTGATCGTGCGTGATGGCGAAATTGTCGGCGAAGGCTACCATTTCCGTGCTGGTGAACCTCACGCAGAGGTACATGCGCTGAGAATGGCGGGGGAACGTGCGCATGGCGCCACGGCCTATGTCACGCTGGAACCGTGCAGCCACCATGGCCGAACGCCGCCTTGCGCCGATGCGCTGATTACTGCTGGCGTTTCCCGTGTGGTTGCTGCAATGCAGGATCCAAACCCGCAGGTTGCGGGTCGTGGTTTACATCGCTTACAGCAGGCGGGGATTGCCGTTAGTCATGGCTTGATGATGGCTGAAGCCGAGAAAGTTAATGTAGGTTTCCTGAAACGCATGCGGACGGGTTTTCCTTACGTACAACTCAAAATGGCGGCATCTTTGGATGGGCGCACTGCGATGGCATCGGGAGAAAGCCAGTGGATTACTTCACCGCAGGCGCGGCAGGATGTACAGCGTTTTCGCGCTGAGAGTGCGGCGATTCTAAGCAGCAGTGCGACAGTCTTGGCCGACGATCCTTCTCTCACTGTACGGTGGTCAGAGCTGGATGCTGATGTCCAGAAGCGCTATTCCGAAGCCGATCTCAGACAGCCTGTTCGGGTCATTGTGGACGGCCAACAGCGGGTTACACCACAGCATCGGATTGTTAGCCAACCGGGTGAGACCTGGCTAGCGCGGGTGCAGGCTGATGAGCAGGCATGGCCACTGGGCGTTGAACAAGTCATGCTACCGCAGCACAATGGTGGGGTTGATCTGGTGGCGCTGATGATGGTGCTGGGAAGACGTCAGATTAACTCTGTCTGGGTTGAAGCGGGTGCCAGTCTGGCAGGGGCGCTGCTTAATGCTGGTGTCGTTGATGAGCTTATCGTTTATCTTGCCCCCAAACTATTGGGTGAAAATGCCCGTTCGCTGTGCCTCTTGCCTGGGCTGAATCAGCTGTCTCAGGCACCGGAATTTGACATCGCAGAGGTGCGCCAGGTTGGCCCAGATTTACGATTACGCCTGAGACCCAAATTCTGATGTGCATGTAAATACGCGGTGCGTGTTCGACAAAACCGAATACGTGCCAGCAAAAATTATGATAGAATCCGCCCCCCTACGGGGCATAAAGACCAGATAAAGGAAAGCTATGAACGTTATCGAAGGTGTTGTTGCTACTCCTGATGCTCGTGTGGCGATTGCGATTGCGCGTTTTAACCATTTTATTAACGACAGCCTGCTGCAAGGTGCGATTGATGCCTTGAAACGCATCGGTCAGGTTAAAGACGAAAACATCACCGTTGTCTGGGTGCCGGGTGCTTACGAACTGCCATTGACGGTTCGTGCGCTGACTAAAAGTGCGAAAAATGGCGGTTATGATGCTGTTATTGCTCTGGGAACGGTCATCCGTGGTGGAACAGCGCATTTTGAATTTGTTGCTGGCGAATGTAGCTCTGGCCTGTCCTCCGTTGCGATGGACAGCGAAATCCCTGTTTCTTTCGGCGTTCTGACGACGGAAAGTATTGAACAGGCGATTGAGCGTGCTGGCACGAAAGCGGGGAACAAAGGTGCAGAAGCTGCCTTGACCGCGCTAGAAATGATTAATGTATTGAAAGCGATTAAGTAAGCCTGATTAAGTAAGGGGAATTCCGTGAAACCTGCTGCTCGTCGCCGCGCTCGTGAATGTGCGGTTCAAGCGCTTTACTCCTGGCAATTATCTAAAAATGATATTGCCGATGTTGAACACCAATTCCTGAGCGAGCAGGATGTCAAAGATGTCGACATTACCTATTTCCGTGAATTGCTGGCGGGCGTTGCCACTCAAGCTGAGAAGCTTGATCAACTGATGGCACCTTTCCTGTCTCGCCAGATTAACGAATTGGGACAGGTTGAAAAAGCGATTCTGCGTTTGGCGATGTTTGAGCTGAGCAAGCGCGAAGACGTTCCTTACAAGGTGGCGATTAACGAGGCCATCGAACTGGCTAAAATCTTCGGCGCTGAAGATAGCCATAAGTTTGTGAATGGCGTGCTCGACAAAGCTGCTCCGAGTGTACGGAAAGGCAAGAAGTAAAATGAATCGAATCAGGGCCGGATATCCGGCCCTGATCGCTTTTGAATGATAGGCTGGCTGGAAAGGTTATGGTTGAAGGTGAGTTTGACCTTATTGCCCGCTATTTTAATCGGGTTCGAAGTTCACGTCGCGATGTTGAATTAGGCATCGGTGATGACTGTGCGTTACTGACGGTGGCAGATAAGCAGATGCTGGCGGTGAGTACCGACACGCTGGTATCTGGTGTTCATTTCCTACCTGATATCGATCCCGCCGATCTGGGTTACAAATCTCTGGCAGTGAATTTAAGCGATCTGGCTGCAATGGGCGCCGATCCTGCCTGGCTTTCTCTCGCTATTACCCTACCTCAAAGCAACAGCCAATGGCTGTCCGCGTACAGTGACAGCTTATTTGAACTGCTTGATTACTATGGCATGCAGTTGGTGGGCGGTGATACGACGCGCGGTCCGCTTAGCCTTACGCTGACTATCCACGGTCTGGTGCCTGTTGGCCGAGCGTTAACGCGCCGTGGGGCCAGAATTGGCGATTGGATTTATGTTACTGGATCATTAGGTGATAGCGCTGCTGGCCTGGCTATCCTCCAGAATCGACTTCACGTTGATGATGATGGAGCGCGGCAAGGGCTGCTTCAGCGTCATCTTCGTCCTCAGCCCAGAATCCTGCAAGGGCAGGCGCTGCGCGATCTCGCCAGCTCGGCTATCGATCTTTCCGACGGCCTCATTTCTGATCTACAGCATATACTTAAAGCCAGCGAATGCGGTGCGCGTATTCATCTGGATGCGATCCCACAATCTGATTGGTTGCGAAGCTGTACTGACGAAGAACAGGCTTTGCGCTGGGCGTTATCTGGTGGTGAAGACTATGAGCTGTGCTTTACCGTGCCGGAAATTAACCGTGGTGCGCTGGAGCTTGCCTTGGGGCATCTCGGTGCCACCTATACCTGTATCGGGCAAATCGGGCCTTCATCTGAAGGATTACGTTTTTTCAGGGATAATAAAGCGACCGAGCTGAACTGGAAGGGGTATGACCATTTTAGCGAGCAAAACTGATTCCGAGAATAAGACGAAAGGCGCTGAAGTGGCAAAACGTCGCTTACGGCTGAGTAATCCGTGGCATTTGTTGGCGACGGGGTTTGGTAGCGGTTTATCGCCTTGGATGCCGGGTACGGTAGGATCGCTGGCAGCGATTCCACTGTGGTATCTCATGTCTTTCCTGCCGCTTGAATTGTATTCGCTGTTGGTGATGCTGAGTATTTGTATCGGTGTTTACCTGTGTCATCAAACGGCAAAAGATATGGGTGTTCACGATCACGGCAGCATCGTCTGGGACGAATTTGTCGGTATGTGGATTACCCTGATGGCGATCCCGGTGGATAGCTGGCAATGGGTAGCGGCGGGATTTTTCGTCTTTCGCTGTCTGGATATTTGGAAGCCTTGGCCGATTCGCTGGTTTGATCGCAACGTGCATGGCGGTATGGGGATCATGATCGATGATATCGTCGCAGGGGTGATCTCTGCGGGAATTATCTATTTTATAGGCCATCATTGGCCGATATTCTGACGTTACGGCACTATTGAACCGGGGCCATGTGCCCCGGTTTGCGTTAATCGCTTATTCCATCCACTGCGTGATTCTGCGCTCAATGCCTGCGGCATCCAGACCCAGATCGACGCGAATTTCTTCCTGCGAACCTTGTGGGATAAATACGTCTGGTAGCCCAATGTTTAGTACCGAGACAGCAAGGCGTTTCGCCATCAAGAATTCATTCACACCGCTCCCCGCACCGCCCATAACCGCATTCTCTTCCAGCGTCACAAACGTGCTATGAGACTGAGCCAGCTCTTCAAGTAATGCTTCATCCAGCGGTTTCACAAAACGCATGTCGACGAGTGTGGCGTTTAATTTCTCTGCCGCAGCCTGAGCTTCTGGCAAGAGTGTACCGAAATTCAGAATCGCGATCGTTTCTCCCTGACGGCGCACCACACCCTTGCCGATTGGCAGCTCTGATAGTGGTGTCAGCTCAGTACCCGTACCGTTTCCACGTGGATAGCGCACTGCCGTAGGGCCTTTCTGGTAGTGATAGCCTGTGTGCAACATCTGACGGCACTCATTTTCATCGCTAGGCGTCATGATGATCATATTCGGGATACAGCGTAAGAAAGAGAGATCGAATGCACCCTGATGCGTTTGTCCATCTGCACCAACAATACCGCCGCGATCGATAGCAAACAGAACCGGTAGATTCTGGATTGCGACATCGTGGATGACCTGGTCGTAGGCGCGTTGCAGGAAAGTAGAGTAAATAGCGACGACCGGATGATAGCCACCGACAGCCAGACCTGCAGCAAATGTGACGGCGTGTTGTTCGGCAATCGCCACGTCAAAATATTGCTGCGGATAGTCGCGGGAAAATTGCACCATGCCGGATCCTTCGCGCATCGCCGGCGTGACCGCCATGAGCTTGCTGTCTTTGGCTGCAGTTTCCTGTAGCCATTGACCGAAGATTTTGGAATAGGTGGGTTGTGCGCCTTCTTTGCTTTTTGGCAACGTACCGCTGGCTGGATCGAATTTTGGTACCGCGTGCCAACTGATCGGATCCTGCTCGGCGGGGGCGTAACCCTTGCCTTTCTTCGTCATGATGTGCAGAAGCTGTGGGCCTTTCAGATTGCGCATGTTTTTCAGCGTATGCGTCAATGCCTGAACGTCATGGCCGTCAACTGGGCCAATATAATTAAAGCCCAGCTCTTCAAATAGCGTACCTGGCACAACCATGCCTTTAAGGTGCTCTTCGGTGCGTTTCACCAGTTCTTTGATGGGTGGCAGGCCGGATAAGACCTTTTTACCGCCTTCACGCAGGCTGGCGTATAGCTTGCCGGATAACAGCTGTGCGAGATGGTTGTTCAATGCGCCGACGTTTTCCGAAATCGACATTTCATTGTCGTTCAGCACAACCAGTAGATCGGATTTAATGTCGCCCGCGTGGTTCATTGCCTCAAAGGCCATGCCTGCGGTAATTGCGCCGTCACCGATTACACAAACGGTACGGCGACCTTTGCCTTCACGCTCGGCGGCAACGGCCATACCCAGTCCAGCACTGATTGAGGTGGATGAATGTCCGACGCTTAATACGTCATATTCACTTTCATCGCGCCACGGAAAGGGGTGCAAACCGCCTTTTTGGCGGATCGTTGAAATACGATCGCGACGACCTGTGAGGATCTTGTGTGGGTAAGCCTGATGGCCGACATCCCATACCAAATGATCAAAAGGCGTGTTATAGACGTAGTGCAGCGCAACCGTTAACTCAACCGTCCCTAACCCTGAAGCAAAATGTCCGCTTGAACGACTGACGCTGTCCAGCAGATATTGGCGCAGCTCATCGCACAGCTTTGGCAGGCTCTCTTTCGGTAGCAACCGAAGTTCATCCGGTGTTTCCACTAACGCCAATGTAGGGTACTTCGCGGTATCAAAACTCATTAGAGACTCATTAAGTAATTACTTATCGCGTTCAACGATGAAATTCGCCAGCGCTTGTAGTGGCGCAATATTCAGGGGGATCGGGCTGGATGCGACAAGATCGTCCAACGATGCCAGTGATTCCTGATAGAGCTCCTGTGCTTTTTTTCGTGCGTTATCTAACCCCAGTAAACTGGGGTAGGTGCTTTTACCTAACTGCTGGTCTGCACCCTGACGTTTGCCTGTTGTCGCGCTGTCGCCAACAACATCGAGAATATCGTCCTGAACCTGAAAGGCGAGCCCAATCGCGTTGGCGTAGCGATCCAGATGGGGCAATGCTGCGCGGCCAGTATCACCCGCGGCTAGCGCACCCATCCGAACGGCGACGCGGATCAAGGCGCCTGTTTTGTGGCGATGAATCCGCTCTAATGCAGTCAGATCGACCTGATGGCCTTCTGCTTCCAGATCGAAAGCCTGACCGCCGCACATGCCAGCTACGCCACTTGCCTGCGCGAGTTCTGAAATCATCGCCAGCCGATCGCGGTCAGAGACCTGCGGCATTGGCGCATCGGCCAGAATGGAGAAGGCCAACGTCTGCAAAGCATCGCCCGCCAGAATGGCAGTGGCTTCGCCAAATTTGATGTGGCAGGTCGGCTGTCCGCGGCGCAAATCGTCGTCGTCCATCGCCGGTAAATCGTCATGAATCAATGAATAAGCATGGATACACTCTACTGCCGAAGCTGGAGCATCCAGACTTTCTTGCGGCATGCCAAACAGTTCACCAGTAGTATAAACCAGAAACGGACGCAGGCGTTTGCCCCCTAAGAGTGAGCCATACTCCATCGCATTGACCAGTGGACTACTCTGAAAGGGGAGGTTGGCGATGAAATGCCCCAACATACGGTTAGTGCGTTGATAATGCGCATTCAGTTGCGCGCTGAAATCGGTCATAGCGTGTCATTATCCGGCGTAAACGGTGACAGCGGCGCATCGGGATCGTCGCTCAGCAGAATTTGTACGCGCTGTTCGGCCTGTTGCAGCTTTTGCTGCCCTTGACGAGCGAGCTGGATGCCATGCTCAAACTCATTTAGCGCATCGTCCAGCGGCAGTTCACCTGATTCGAGGCGGGTAACGATTTTTTCCAGTTCGTTCAGTGAGCTTTCAAAGCTGACTGGCTGCTCGGTCTTCTTAGGCATAGTGGTTTCGGAATCCTGGTGTTATACGCCGTTGGCTTGTGGCGGCAAAGCGTGGTGTTGCGTTTGGTCATCCGTGGATGGCGCGACGATTATACGGTTAAAACGCACAGTATATCTGCATATAATGATATACTCCGCGCCTTGGATGCTATTGGTAAAATCATCTCTGTTCTGGCTGATTTTACCGATAACGTGATTTTAGTGCCCAGGGTAAATTTATTTACACCTTTCTGATCAAGTAACGACAGCCACCATGAAGTTTATCATTAAATTGTTCCCGGAAATCACCATCAAGAGCCAATCTGTTCGGTTGCGCTTTATCAAGATTCTAACCGGAAACATTCGCAACGTATTAAAACACTATGATGAAACGCTGGCGGTTGTCCGTCACTGGGATCATATCGAAGTTCGGGCTAAAGACGAAAATCAGCGTGAAGCGATTCGTGATGCACTGACGAGAATTCCGGGTATTCACCATATTCTGGAAGTTGAAGACCACGCCTATACCGACGTGCACAACATCTTTGAACAGGCGTTGGTGCTGTATCGTGAACGGTTGGAAGGCAAGACGTTTTGTGTGCGGGTAAAACGCCGCGGTAAGCATGAGTTTAGCTCACAGGACGTGGAGCGCTATGTTGGCGGCGGTTTGAACCAGCATATTGAGACTGCGCGAGTCAACCTCACTGCGCCGCAGGTCACTGTGCATCTGGAAATCGAACAGGATCGTCTGCTGCTGATTAAAGGTCGCAATGAGGGGATCGGCGGCTATCCGATTGGCACGCAGGAAGATGTGTTATCACTGATTTCCGGTGGTTTCGACTCCGGTGTATCCAGCTATATGTTGATGCGTCGCGGATGCCGCGTGCATTACTGCTTCTTCAACCTTGGCGGCGCAGCACACGAGATTGGTGTGAAACAGGTGGCACATTATCTGTGGAACCGTTTTGGAAGTTCACACCGTGTTCGTTTTGTTGCTATCGATTTCGATCCCGTTGTCGGTGAAATTCTGGAGAAGGTCGATGACGGCCAGATGGGCGTCGTGCTGAAACGTATGATGGTGCGTGCTGCCTCCAAAATTGCCGAGCGTTACGGTGTTCAGGCGTTGGTGACCGGTGAAGCGTTAGGGCAGGTTTCCAGCCAGACGCTGACTAACCTGCGTTTAATCGACAATGCCTCCGATACCCTGATTCTGCGCCCGCTGATTTCTCATGATAAAGAACACATTATCAAACAGGCTCGCGAACTGGGCACGGAAGATTTCGCTAAAACGATGCCGGAATACTGCGGTGTGATCTCCAAAAGCCCGACGGTGAAGGCAGTGAAAGCGAAGATTGAGGCCGAAGAGGGCCACTTTGATTTCTCTATCCTGGATCGTGTGGTGAGCGAAGCGCGCAATATTGATATTCGTGAGATCGCCGAGCAGACCAAGCAAGAAGTGGTTGAAGTCGAAACGGTTGCATCATTTGCGCCAACCGACGTACTGCTGGATATCCGTTCTCCAGATGAACAGGATGATAAGCCGCTTGAATTGGCTCAGATCGAAATCAAATCCTTACCGTTCTACAAGCTGGGTACGCAGTTTGGCGATTTGGATCAGAGCAAAACCTACCTGCTTTACTGCGAGCGTGGCGTGATGAGTCGCTTGCAGGCGCTTTACCTGCGTGAGCAAGGTTTTAGCAATGTGAAGGTATACCGTCCGTAATAGAATAAGGCGCGTACGCGCCTTTTTCATCTACGCTAATCGCGATAGTTATAAATCCCCGGCGGCAGGATGATCTGCGCGGCGACCTCGGCGGCTTTTTCTTTCCCCAGCAGCAAATCAATGATCTTCAGAGCGAAATCCATACTGGTGCCAGGCCCTTGTGTGGTTAGCAAATTCACGCGTGGATCGTAGACGACGCGTTTTTCCATCCATTTCTCTGGCGCGATGCTCTCTTTGAATGTGGGATAGCCCGTCATGTTTCCCACGGGGAACAACTGATGATATTCAAGCACCAGAGCAGGCGTGGCGCACATCGCGGCGACAATTTTTCCTTCCAGATGCGTCTGTCGAATGCACTCCACCAGAATTGGGCTATCGCGGAAGCACTCCGCGCCTTTTAGCCCACCCGGTAACACCAGGACATCGAAAGGCCGATCGGCGACCATAGCCAGTGGCGCATCGGCCAATAGCCTGACTCCGCGTGAGCAGACGATTTCAAGATTGCCATCGCTGGCTACGCTAGCGAGTGTTACCGTTATACCCGCGCGGACAAGCAAATCTATGGTGGTGACGGCTTCAATTTCTTCACTACCAGGTGCCAGACACACCAGCGCCGATGCGGTCATAATCATTTTCCTTTTGCTTAATATAGTCAAACAGGCGGGCATTTTCGGGGAGTATTAAGCCGTGGAGACGCGCACGGCGCAGTAAATACCCAGTGATGTAGTCAATTTCGGTATGCCGCTGAGCGATGATGTCCTGCAACATTGATGAGGTGTTTGCCGCGGTGTTCTGAATAATTTGATTAACGTAGATAAGCAGGCTATCTCGCGATGTATGGAAGCCTTCCCGTTCCATGACATTGACCACTTCCTGACAAAGTGAGGCAATAAGCTCCGGATACGCAGAAAGCTCGCCATTGGTGCAGTGATATTTCACCGTTAGCGGATTGATGACGCAGTTAGCTGCCAGCTTCAGCCAGCAAGTGGCGCTAATGTTGGTATGCCAGGCGACATCCGGCAAGGCCTGATGCAGCATTTCAGCTAAATGACTTTGACTGCTGTCGCCGTTAAACGTACCGATATGCGTCGTGCCTGCGGCAATGTGTACAACGTTGGTTGCGTCGCGCCGTGCTGCATGAGTGGTGATACCGAGCACCAGCGGCTGCTGTAGTGACGGCAACTCTTCCCGCGTACCCATCCCGTTATGTAACAGCAGAATCGTGCAATGTGGGTTAAGCTGGGGCAACAGTACGGTAACGGCATCGGAAACTTGCCAGGCTTTTAGCGTGACCAGCAGCAGTTCGCTCTGGGCAAGATGATCGGGATCGTTAGCTGTCAGGTTGAGATTGCAGTGCTGGCCGTCCAACATGGTGACATTGACCGAACAATACGGTTGCGGAATGCGCAGCCATCCTTGGACATCATGCCCTTGCTGATGTAACGCGGCGAGCCAAAGTTGGCCCAGCGCGCCACAGCCAAGAACGGTGATTTTCATGTGCGTCTCCCTTGTTTGATGCGGGCGCTGTCGATCGCTCATCTTAGGCTATCATTCACATCGTGATGTTGTGCTATTCGGCCTGTTTACCTGATGCAGAGTAAAAATCGGGATCGTGTCTGGCATCTTGCTTATCGCAGAAGAGCGGTTATTATGCTCGCCAGCCAAATTTGTCAGGAGAGCGAATTATGCCATCTTTCGATATTGTTTCGGAAATTGATATGCAGGAAGTCCGTAACGCGGTGGAAAATGCGACACGCGATCTGAGCACCCGATGGGATTTTCGTAATGTTCCGGCCAGCTTTGAACTGAATGAGAAATCACAGAGTATCAAAGTGGCCAGCGAATCTGATTTTCAGGTACAACAGCTGGTTGATATTCTGCGTGAAAAGCTGGTTAAGCGAGGTATTGAAGGCGGTGCGCTGGAAATCCCTGAAGAGATGGAACACAGCGGTAAAACGTACAGTGTGGAAGCGAAGCTGAAGCAAGGTATTGAAACTACGCTGGCGAAGCAACTCATCAAGCTGATTAAAGACAGCAAGCTGAAAGTGCAGGCGCAGATTCAGGGTGAACAGGTACGCGTCACCGGTAAAGCACGTGACGATTTACAGGGTGTGATGGCGTTGATTCGTGGTGGCAATCTGGGACAGCCGTTCCAATTTACCAACTTCCGTGATTGATGTTTTTAGCCATCTGCCGATGAAAAAAGCCAGCGAAAGCTGGCTTTTTGCTTAACTTAGGCTTGACCCGCTAATTGTTCTAACTGTTGGCGATTGGTCTTTTTGCTGTCTATCTTCACGTAGGCGCTGTATTCATCCGGCACGATAACCACTTCGGCGACGCCTGGCTGGGTGCGAATTTTTTGTTCCAGCTCACTATCCTGCAATGCTAAATCGGACAGTGCGATTCTCAGGCTGCTAAGGTAGGGCGGTTCCTGCATGGTGAAGCTGACAAGTAGCCAGATGGCCGCAATAGCCACGCCAGCCATAAACACGGCTGATGCACCATAAAGCTCAAACAGCCCGCCACCGAGACTTCCTCCAATTGCTACACCGATAAACTGTGTGGTGGAGTAAACGCCCATTGCAGTGCCTTTATACCCCGCGGGTGATTCCTTGCTGATTAGCGATGGCAACAGTGCTTCCATGACGTTGAAAGCCAGGAAAAACAGCTGTACGCCGACGATAATTTGCCAGAGATGGTTACCTGACGCCCACAGAACAATCTCTGCCGCTACCAGTACCACGATGCAGCCGATGAAGACCTGCTTCATCCGTCTTTTCACTTCAGCATAAATGATGAAAGGCACGACGCCAGCAAAGGAGACCAGCATGGTGACTAGATAGACTTTCCATTGTTCCTGCGGAGCCAGTCCTGCGGATTCCATTGCGCGGGGTAGCGCGACGAAGCTCGACATTAATAAAATATGCAAACACATGATGCCGATATTCAGTTTCAGCAGGCGGCTATTGCCGAGTACTTTGCGGAAACTGCCACGCACCATCGCTGATTCTCGGTTTAGGACGTGTGCTGGTGCGGAAGGAATCAGGGTCAGCGTGATAGCAATACCCGCGAGTGACAGGACGGCGATGCCCCAGAAGAGCGCCTGCAAACCGAAGGCGTGAGTAACGATAGGGCCAATGACCATCGCGATAGCAAAGGTGACGCCAAAGCTTACGCCGATAAATGCCATGGCCTTGGTTCGGTTCTGTTCACGAGTCAGGTCAGAAAGCAGCGCCATGACGGCGGCAGAGATGGCGCCCGCGCCTTGCAATGCTCGGCCAAGGATAATGCCCCAAATAGAATCGCTCAGTGCAGCGATGACGCTACCAAGTGCAAAAATCAGCAGCCCCCCGACGATCAACGGCTTTCTGCCAATGCGGTCGGAGACCAGACCGAAGGGGATTTGGAAAATAGCCTGCATCAGGCCATAGATACCAATCGCAATCCCGATCAGCGCTTCACTGGCACCTTGTAATGCCATACCGTAGGTGGTCAGAACGGGCAACACCATGAACATGCCAAGCATGCGTAGTGAAAAAACGGCACCCAAGCCCCATGTGGCGCGTAATTCGCCTGGGGTCATTTTATTATCGTTCATTCATTACCTCTGAAAACAATTGGCGCTATTTTAGTGTGTTATTGGCCAGACAGTAAACGATAGGTTTGTTACGTGATTTGGCGGAAGGGGAAATAGGGGGAAAAGAAAAAATGCAGGGAGCGTTTTCAACGTCGTTTGTGACGACCCGAAGAGTAGCGTGTAGGACGTTTGCATTAAGAAAAACAGGTGGACGAGCCACCTGTTTTTCTTAATGCATAGAACGTGGCTTGTGATTAACGCAGGTAGGTCAGTAGGACTTCATGCGTTGGAGCCATTGAATCCACGGACATCATGACGCTCAGTGAGGTAATCGCGACGATGGAGAAAACAAACAGTTTTCTTGCCCATACGCGGTCATCAATCGCGTTTTTATAGCCAGACAACGCCATACCCAACCACCACACGCTGACTGCTGCGGCAACGATCAGATATTTGTAGCCTGCATAACCGCCGAGAGACAGCATCAATGTTGCTACTGCAAATGCGACGATATAGAGCGTGATGTGGTTTTTCGCAACGGAGATACCTTTCACCACTGGCAGAACGGGGATGTTGGCTGCCTGATAATCCTTGAAGCGGAAAATCGCAATCGCGTAGGAATGCGGCATCTGCCACAGGCTAAAGATTAACAGCAGGATCAGCGCACCAGCGTCGAACTGGTTGCTGACGGCACAGTAACCGATAACCGGTGGTGCTGCGCCGGACAGGCTTCCAATCAGCGTGCCATAAACAGAATGCCGCTTCATGTACAGGCTATACACACCGACATACACGACGAAGCCCATCACCGCCAGCCACATAGCCAGCGGGTTGGCTGCGATGTACAGCAGAGCAAAGCCCGCAATACCTAACAGCGATGCGTAAACCAGCGTTACCTTCAGCGAAATCAGTCCTTTTACCAGAACCCGATTTTTGGTTCTCTCCATTTTCTTGTCGATGTCGCGGTCAATGACGTTGTTAAACACGCAGCCAGACGCAACGACTAACGACACACCCACGAGGGTGGCGAGAAACAAGGGATAATCAATGCGGCCTTGTGCCGCAAGGAGAAACCCACCGATAACGGAAATCAGATTTCCGAAAATAATTCCTGGTTTAGTAACTTGCAGGTATTGCTTAATCATCTTTTACGGCTCGGTTACTGGATCATCATATTGTGGTGTGCGCTCATCATAATCCAGATGGAGCCCACGACAACAATCGCGATAATCAGGACGGCAAACACAAGAGCCACCACGTTCCAGCGCTCTTCTGAGGACGTATTCAGGTGCAGGAAGTACACCAGATGCACCAGAATTTGAACAACTGCACATCCCACCACCGTGAAAAGAATGGCGTTATGTGAGGCAGTGCCGCTCATGACCATACTAAAAGGAATGACTGTCAAAATAACGGACAGAACAAACCCTATCACATATGACTTAACGCTACCGTGGCTGGCACCTGCATGATCGGTTGTTGAATGACTCATTAGATTGCCCCCAGCAGATAAACAACGGTGAAGACACAAATCCACACCACGTCGAGGAAGTGCCAGAACAGGCTCAGGCACATCAGACGCGTTTTGTTGGTTGCAGTCAGGCCACGTTTGGACACCTGAATCATCATGATGACTAACCAGATAAGACCGCCCGTTACGTGGAGCCCGTGGGTGCCGACCAGCGCGAAGAAAGCAGACAGGAACGCACTGCGATCCGGGCCATAACCTTCCACGATCAGGTGATGGAATTCATAGATTTCCATCCCGATAAACACCAGACCGAACAAGAAAGTCACACCCAGCCAGGTATTAACCTGAGATTTGTTGCCCTTGTTCATGGCGATCATTGCCATGCCGTAGGTAATACTACTGAACAACAGTGCAAACGTTTCTACCAGCACGAAGGGCAGTTGGAAAATGTCCTTCCCGCTCGGGCCGCCCGCAGTACCGTTAACCAGTACTGCATACGTTGCGAACAGTGACCCGAAAATGATCAGGTCGCTCATCAGGTAGACCCAGAAGCCGAAGACCTTGTTGGCTCCTGTGTCGTGGTGCCCATGCTCAGCATGGGCAGTATTGTGGTTAGTCAGAGTTTCAGTTGACATGTTTCACGCCTGCCTTACTGAGTTGATCAAAATTCTGATTCTCAATTTGCTCAATTTCTTTAACCGGTACGTAGTAATCCACGTCCTGATTAAAGCTGTGCACAATCCAGGTCACAATCATGCCTGCGAAGCCAGCGATGGCCAGCCACCAGATATGCCAGATCATAGCGAAACCGAATACCAGGCTAAATGCCGAGATAATCACACCTGCGCCGGTATTCTTCGGCATGTGAATCTCTTCATAGCTGGCAGGACGTTTGTATGCTTCACCTTTCTCTTTCGCTTCCCAGAAAGCATCACGCTCGTCAACATGCGGCACGATAGCGAAGTTGTAGAACGGTGCAGGAGAAGAGGTTGCCCACTCCAGCGTGCGTCCACCCCACGGGTCGCCTGTCAGATCGCGGTTCTGGTCACGGTCACGGATACTGACGTAGAACTGGATAACCTGACACAGTACACCGATACCGATTAATACTGCACCGATGGAGGCCACAACCAGCAAGGCGTGGAACTCAGGGTTGATTTGCTGGCTCAGACGACGCGTCATTCCCATGAAGCCGAGGACGTACAGCGGCATAAAGGCAACGAAGAAGCCGATAATCCAGAACCAGAACGCGCGTTTACCCCAGGTTTCGTTCAGCGTGAAACCAAAGGCTTTCGGGAACCAGTAAGTAATACCCGCGAAGCAACCAAACACCACGCCGCCGATGATCACGTTATGGAAGTGAGCAATCAGGAACAGACTGTTGTGCAAGACAAAGTTTGCGCCCGGTACGGCCAGCAGTACGCCTGTCATCCCACCGATGGTGAAGGTGATGATGAAGCCCGTGGTCCACAGCATCGTGGAGTGAGGCTGAATACGACCTTGGTACATAGTGAACAGCCAGTTGAAGATTTTAACCCCGGTTGGGATTGAAATAATCATAGTGGCTATACCAAAGAAGGCGTTGACGTTCGCGCCGGACCCCATGGTAAAGAAGTGGTGCAGCCAAACGATGAACGACAGAACCGTAATCGCAATGGTTGCCCACACCAGTGAGGTGTAGCCAAACAGACGTTTTCTACAGAAGGTAGCAACCACTTCGGAGTAAACACCGAATATCGGCAGCACCAGAATGTAAACCTCAGGATGACCCCATGCCCAAATCAGGTTGATGTACATCATCATGTTGCCACCCATATCATTGGTAAAGAAATGGGTGCCGAGGTAACGGTCAAGCGTCAGCAGCGCAATGGTAACGGTCAATATCGGGAATGCGGCAATGATCAGCACGTTGGTACACAGCGCTGTCCAGGTAAATACTGGCATTTTCATCAGCGTCATGCCTGGCGCACGCATCTTCAGAATTGTCGCGAAGAAGTTAACGCCAGTCAGCGTGGTACCTATACCGGATATCTGTAGACTCCATATCCAGTAATCGACCCCGACGCCGGGACTGTACTCCTTTCCTGAAAGCGGCGGATAGGCCACCCAGCCAGTCTGCGCGAACTCACCGACCCCGAGAGAGAGGTTGATCAAGATAACGCCAGCCACAAACAGCCAGAAGCTGAGGGAGTTCAAGAATGGGAAAGCAACGTCACGCGCACCGATCTGCAAGGGAACCGCAAGGTTCATCAAGCCAACAACGAATGGGGTTGCCACGAAGAAGATCATGATGACACCGTGCGCGGTGAAGATCTGATCGTAGTGGTGAGCGTTTAGGAAGCCCTCTTGCCCGGCAGAGGCAAGAACCTGCTGACCGCGCATCATGATGGCATCGGCAAAACCACGTATCATCATCACCAAACCGACGATGATATACATGATACCGATTTTCTTGTGGTCTACGGAGGTAAACCACTCGGCCCACAGCCATTTCCACTTACCTAAATAAGTGATTGCCGCCAGCAGCGCAAGGCCACCAACGATGATCGCCGCCACGGTGACCATAATAATGGGTTCGTGGTACGGAACCGCATCGAGTGTAAGTTTTCCGAACATCGTATTATCCCTCGGCTCCTTTGTGCGAGCTATGCTCGCCCATGTTCATACCCTCACCGTGTTGCATGTTTTCATCGGGCTTCATGCCTTCACCATGATGTTGCATGTTCATGTCATTGCCTATGAATTTGCGAATAATATTATTGAACAAATCCGGCTGGACACTGGAGAAGTATTCGACAGGATGGAATTCACTTGGCTTAGCCAACGTGTTGAATTCATCCATGGTATTCAGTGTCTTGGCGGACGCACGAACGTTCGCAACCCACTGATCGAATTCCTGCTGGGTTGGTGTGGCAATCGCTGTGAACTTCATACCAGAGAAGCCTTTACCACTATAACCGCCAGAGATACCGTCATATTTGCCCGGTTCATTAGCAATTAAATGGAGCTTCGTCTGCATTCCGGCCATGGCATAAATCTGTCCACCAAGACGAGGGATGAAGAAGGAGTTCATCACGGAGTCGGATGTGATCTTGAATGCAACAGGCACATTGGCAGGGAAAGCCAATTCGTTAACCGTAGCGATACCAAGATCTGGGTAAACAAACAACCATTTCCAGTCAAGCGAAACAACTTCGACATTGATAGGTTTGACGTCTGATACCAGCGGCTTGTACGGATCAAGCGAGTGAGTCGTCTTCCAGGTAATCGTGCCAAGAATAACGATAATGATAATTGGTACAGTCCAGACTACAGCTTCTATCTTGTTGGAGTGTGACCAGTTCGGGGTATATTTTGCCTTTTCATTAGAAGCACGGAACTTCCAGGCAAAAGCTATCGTCATAACGATAACGGGAATCACAACGATCAACATCAGCCCGATGGCAGTCAGTATTAGCGATCTTTGTTCTAACCCGATCTCTCCTTTGGGGTTCATTAGCGCCATATCGCAACCGCTCAGTAGAACAGTGGCTGCAAATAAAGACAGCATCCCAAAAATTTTATTGTATTTCTTGAGTCTCATCTAGCGACCTCAATAACAAGGGCTCTATTGTCATTTCATGCGAGCGGGCATTTTACGGGAAGGTTACTGCACTGTAAACATGATTAAGGTTATGTCAGCCGATTGTTGCTGTTTTTTGCCCTTAATGTCACAAAGATAGCCAAAATAAAAATGGTATTTAAAAACAGCAAATTAAGCGGCTACCCAGATGAGAGTATGGATGGATAATAAGAAATTACAACTGACTGTAACGCTTATTTTCTGTTGTTAGTTTGGTGAGGTTTTTTGCACAACATGTGTTTTTGATAACGAATGAAATTATTTCTGGAGAGATTTTACGAGGAAATAAAATTTCCTCTAGCAAGATAATTATGAAAAAAATAATTAAATAAAGAAAATGGTGTAATAGGTTCAGGCAGCAAATGGCGCTACCTGAACGAATATCATCAGTGTACGGATGGCTTAGACGCTCGTCTGAGTGACAGATAGTCCAGCAAGCTACCGAAGAAAATGCCCGACAGTGCGAACGTACAGCCTGCGGTGAGCAGGTATTCTGCCAACAGATGTAATGAAGACCATTCCAACGCATTGCTGATGAGCAGAATGAGCCAGAGTGCCAGTAATATCACTCCTAGCCCTAACACATATAAGGCCTTTTTGTAATAATTCTGAAAGCGTGTGCGTAACTGAAAGGTGTCTGTTTTCTGAGTAAATTCTAGTGTCTCGCGGCAAATCATCAGGATTGCCAAGCCCGGTAATGCGGCAAAAATCGAGAATAGATAGAACCATGCCCAGCCGTAGGATTCGACAAACCAGCCTGCAATAGGGCCGACGTAAACCCTCCCGACGGCTGCAAGGGCAGAGAGCAGGGCAAACTGTGTAGCTGAGAAGGATTTATTACACAACGTCATCAACAGTGCGACAAAGGCTGCTGTTCCCATACCGCCGCAGAGATTTTCCAGAAAAACAGCGCTGGCCATGGTGAAGAGACTTTTATCTGTGATAGCCAGCAGCCAGTATCCTGCATTGGAAACGGCCTGGAGGAGTCCAAACAACATCAACGCTCTGAACAATGAGAGCCGCTGCATCAGTAATCCGCCGTAAATCGCGCCCACGATGGTCGCGAATAGCCCAAGCGTTTTATTAACCAGCCCGACATCACCCGCATTGAAGCCAACGCCGCGTATCAGGAAGGTTGTCGTTAAACTGATCGCAAAGGCGTCACCGAGTTTGTATAAGACGATCAACAGAAGAATGAGCCAGGCGTTATTACGTTCGAAAAAATCGCGTAGAGGGGCAACAATCGCTTGCTCCATAGTGCGCGGCGCAGGCTGGCTATTCAGTGGTTCCGGCGCTAACAAAGTAGCGAATACCCCGATTAGCATTAGCCCTGCCATCAGCCAATAGGTTGCCTGCCAGCCGAGATAGCGATCGGCCATCCACAGCGCCAGTCCACCTGAAACCAGCATGGCAAGCCGGTAGCCTAATACTGAGGTAGCCGCACCCGTACCGCGTTCTTCAGGGGGAAGTAAATCCGTCTTATAGGCATCAAAAACAATATCCTGAGAAGCCGAGCAGAACGCGACCAGAACCGCCAGCGTAGCCAGCCACCAGAGATCGCGAGCTGGGTTCATAAACCCCATACCAATAATGGCAGCAATCAGCAGAAGTTGACTGAGAATCAGCCAGCCACGGCGTCGGCCAAGAAACGGTGGGGTGTAGCGGTCCATCAGCGGGGACCACAGAAACTTGAATACGTAGGCTTGGCCAACCAGAGAGAAAAAACCAATGGTTTTCAGATCGACATTCTCGACGGTCATCCAGGCTTGCAATGTGCCGGAGGTCAATGCCAGTGGTAAACCGGAAGCGAAGCCAAGTAACAGCATAAAAAGCGAATTACGTTGGCTGAATAAAGTAATGATGCGACTAAACATGAAGAGTCCTTTCCCTTGCTCCGCGATAGGTCAGGAGCAAGGGAAGCGGCGTACAGAAATTAACGGGCGTTTTCTTTGACGAAGCTGCTTACGCTGGTGTCTTGCGCCATGTCGTTGATGACATCGCCTAACACGGTGTTAACCGCATCAGTGATTTTTTCGTTGCTCGCAGTGAAAGCGCCCTGAACGTTATAGGTTGAGCGGTAGTTTTTCACCTGCTTGTTGCCATTTGCGGCCTGAGACATGATGGATATATCTGCTTTGGTCGTGATGTTGTAACGCAGGTTGCCTTCAGAGACATCGGCGTACAGGTGGTTAACCACGATCTGCAAGGCGACTGGGCCGCCAGTGCCGATCATGTAACCACGCGCGGTCATTTGTTTCTCCAGTGCTTCTTGCAGCAGGAAGCGCAGATCGCGGGAAGGTGTCAGCGTAACCAGTTGTCCATCGCGATTCACTTTTGCCAGAGCCTGGTCGGCGCGCTGGTCTGCACCATTGATGCTAATCGTCACGCCCATCAGCGTAGGATCCTGAGAAGGCAGGCTAATTTTTGGGGTGACGTTCAGCGTGTTGCTTTTTGCTGCACACCCGGCAAGCAGGATGACGGCCAGAAGAGGGAAAAATAATTTTTTTAACATTCGTATTTTCTCAATAATGATTAGTGTGGTGAGCTGACAAATATTGTTGATATCATATCATCGCCACTGGCAGGAAAAAGAGTCGATAGCAGGTAAATTGTCCTGAAATTCATCTTTTTCATGCTTTTGACCTGAAAAAACTGTTTTTGTCACATCAATACCGTCGATTACATATCAACCTGTTGAGAACTCGCTTCTGCTCGTCATGCCGTTTTTACGCATAACAGGTTGAAAACCGCTAAGGTTATACCCTAAATAATTCGAGTTGCAGGAAGGCGGCAAGGGAAGGAATCCCGATGAGCTTACTCAAGTAAGTGATTCGGGTGAGTGAGTGCAGCCAACGCACATGCGGCTTGAAGTATTACGGGTATATAATGATTCGGGCATCGGTGAATGACAGTCATGTCACGTTGATCTCCCATTTTCCCCAAGCCGAAAGGGTAGCCGTATGATGCGTGAAACGATAGAAGAGAAGCTGCGTGTGGGTTTTGAACCCGTTCATTTAGAGGTCACTGACGAAAGCTATCGGCATAACGTGCCTGCTGGAGCGGAAAGTCATTTTAAAGTTGTGCTGGTCAGCGATAAATTCACTGGGGAGCGCGTGATTGGGCGACATCGCGCAGTTTATGCCGTACTGGCTGCGGAACTTGCGGGTTCGGTGCATGCGTTAGCGCTGCATACGTATACGACAAAAGAGTGGGTCAGCTTGCAAAACGCCGTCCCTTCTTCACCGCCCTGCGGTGGTGCTGGCATCCTTTCTTAAGTCATGAATATGGCCCGTTCCTGACATATCGGAGCGGGTTACTGACAAAAAGTGTGAATTCGTTGCTGTAATAGTCTGCCCGCCGTTCTCGACTCATCCTCTCTATATCGCTATAATGCTGCGTCTATTTTTCCTGAATGTATTCGGGACGCTTCTGACTACAAGGACGGGGTTGGCAATTTCCCGGTTCTGCGGGGTTGATTCGTGCGGTGCACCTTAGGTGGTGGCAGTCTGAATAAGCTTTGCTGTCGTGAGAGTTTTTCGTCGCGAGAATAGTTTTGGGGTTGACCGATCACTGTGATTTTTTGAGGTAACAAGATGCAAGTTTCAGTTGAAACCACTCAAGGTCTGGGACGTCGCGTAACGATTACCGTTGCTGCTGACATCATTGAGAGTGCGGTGAAGAGCGAGCTGGTCAACGCGGCCAAAAAAGTACGTATTGACGGTTTTCGTAAAGGCAAAGTGCCGATGAATGTTGTTGCTCAGCGTTATGGTGCCTCTGTGCGTCAGGACGTATTGGGTGACCTGATGCAGCGCAACTTTGTTGACGCTATCATCAAAGAAAAAATTAATCCGGTTGGCGCGCCTAACTATATCCCTGGCGAATATGCCGTAGGTGGCGACTTCACTTACTCTGTTGAGTTTGATGTGTACCCGGAAGTCGAACTGAAAGGTCTGGAAGCAATCGAAGTTGAAAAACCGGTTGTTGAAGTGACTGATGCTGACGTTGATACCATGCTGGACACGCTGCGTAAGCAACAGGCAACATGGAAAGAAACCGACCGTGCTGCAACAGCAGAAGATCGTGCAACGATCGATTTCACGGGTTCTATCGACGGTGAAGTCTTCGAAGGCGGAAAAGCGTCTGACTTTGTACTGGCAATGGGCCAGAGCCGCATGATCCCTGGTTTTGAAGATGGTATCGTTGGGCACAAAGCGGGCGAAGAATTCACTATCGACGTGAACTTCCCAGAAGACTACCACGCTGAAAATCTGAAAGGAAAAGCGGCTCAGTTCGTTATCGTCCTGAAGAAAGTTGAAGAGCGTGAGTTGCCTGAACTGACTGAAGAATTCATCAAACGTTTCGGCGTGGCTGATGGTTCTCAGGAAGGTCTGCGTGCTGAAGTTCGTAAAAATATGGAACGTGAGCTGAAAGGCGCGGTGCGTAACCGTGTGAAAACTCAGGTTCTGGACGGGCTGATCAACGCAAACGAAATCGAAGTGCCAGTTGCACTGATCGATGGCGAAATCGATGTTCTGCGTCGTCAGGCTGCACAGCGTTTTGGCGGCAACGAGAAGCAAGCGCAGGAATTACCGCGCGAGCTGTTCGAAGAGCAAGCGAAACGCCGTGTTGTGATCGGTCTGCTGCTGGGCGAAGTGATCAGCAGCAACGAGCTGAAAGCTGACGAAGCACGCGTTAATACACTGATCGAAGAGATGGCTTCTGCTTACGAAGATCCGCAGGAAGTTATCGAGTTCTACAGCAAGAATAAAGAGCTGCTGAACAACATGCGTAACGTCGCTCTGGAAGAGCAAGCGGTAGAAACTGTGCTTGCTAAAGCCAAAGTGGTTGAGAAATCAGTAAGCTTCAACGAACTGATGAATCAAACGACTACGGCATAAACCTTGTTGATATCAACATTGTTTATTGCGTAGCAGGGTGCTTCCCTATTAAAGCCCGTGCCTTATGGCGCGGGCTTTTTGCTTATAGCGTTGCGTAATCGTTGTGCTGATGGCGATCGTTCAGGCGATCTTTGATCTTCGGTGTTGAACGTCTTCGTTCTCGTCAGACAATACGCAAGGGATGACCGCCTGAAATTGCACTACTATTAAGTTAGGCGAAGAATTTATTAGTTTAGGCAGAGAATTTATTAGTTCAGGCAAAGAGTTAAACCACAGATTTGCTGTGCCGATAACGTGTTAATAATAAAACAATTGGCTCTTTAATAGAGAGCGATTGATAGTGTAAGCTTGAAATACAATGCATGTGCCCCCACTCACTGAAGAGGAAACGCTGGCACAGCAGGTAAGGATTCTCGGCCGTTGGGTTGTTCAACAGGGCGGGGTGGGGTTCCATAGTCATCCCTACCTATCTCTAGTAGAATTGAGCAATGCAATGATTGAACAACGCAATAAGAGTGCCGGACGCATTTTATCTAGGAGACGTGAATGTCATACAGTGGCGAACAAGAAAGACAAGCACCTCATATGGCGTTAGTGCCGATGGTGGTTGAACAGACCTCGCGTGGGGAACGTTCTTACGATATCTATTCCCGTCTGCTAAAAGAACGGATAATCTTCCTGACTGGTCAGGTTGAAGATCACATGGCGAATCTGGTTGTGGCACAGATGCTGTTTCTGGAAGCCGAAAACCCAGAAAAAGACATTTATCTGTACATTAACTCTCCAGGTGGCGTGATTACTGCGGGTATGTCCATTTATGACACCATGCAGTTTATCAAGCCGGATGTCAGCACGATCTGTATGGGACAGGCTTGTTCAATGGGCGCATTCCTGTTGACGGCGGGAGCCAAAGGCAAACGTATTTGCTTGCCTAACTCGCGCGTCATGATTCACCAGCCATTGGGTGGTTTCCAAGGGCAGGCAACGGATATTGAAATCCATGCCAAAGAAATACTGAAAGTGAAAGCCAAAATGAATGAGCTGATGGCGAAACACACGGGACAATCTCTTGAAGCGTTAGAGAGAGACACAGAGCGCGATCGTTTCCTCTCTGCCAGTGAGGCAGTAGAATACGGTTTGGTAGACTCCGTATTCACTAACCGTGGGTAATTCTCCGCCATAGTAGCGGTTTTGGTGTAGCTAAAAATCAGTGTTCGACCGATAGTCTGTTGTGCGGGGTTATTTGACGCGTATTGGCTATAAGTATCGGCGTTCGTTGTAGCGATATCGCTGTGGTTGGCCTGCGGGCAAAAGACGAAGAAGAGGTTTAACTCATGACAGATAAGCGCAAAGACGGTTCAGGAAAGTTACTGTACTGCTCTTTTTGCGGCAAAAGCCAGCATGAAGTGCGTAAGCTGATTGCCGGGCCGTCGGTGTATATCTGCGATGAATGTGTTGACTTGTGTAACGACATTATTCGCGAAGAAATTAAAGAAGTGGCGCCACACCGTGAGCGCAGTGCGTTGCCGACGCCGCACGAAATTCGCCGCCACCTTGACGATTACGTCATTGGTCAAGAACAGGCCAAGAAGGTGTTGGCTGTTGCGGTATATAACCACTATAAACGCTTGCGTAATGGTGACAGCAGCAACGGGATCGAGCTGGGTAAAAGTAATATCCTGCTGATCGGTCCGACCGGGAGCGGTAAAACGCTGCTGGCTGAAACGCTGGCGCGTTTCCTGGATGTTCCGTTCACTATGGCGGATGCTACCACGCTGACCGAAGCCGGTTACGTTGGTGAAGATGTTGAAAACATCATTCAGAAGTTGTTGCAGAAGTGCGATTACGATGTGCAGAAAGCGCAGCGTGGGATTGTCTATATTGATGAAATCGACAAGATTTCTCGTAAGTCAGACAATCCGTCTATCACCCGTGATGTGTCTGGTGAAGGCGTGCAGCAGGCGCTGTTGAAGCTGATCGAAGGAACCATCGCAGCGGTTCCGCCGCAAGGTGGGCGCAAGCATCCGCAGCAAGAGTTCTTGCAGGTTGATACCTCCAAGATCCTCTTTATCTGTGGCGGTGCGTTCGCTGGGCTAGATAAAGTGATCGAGCAACGTACCGATACGGGACGCGGCATCGGCTTTAATGCAACGGTTAAAGGATCGGCTGAAAAAGCGACCGAAGGCGAGCTGTTAAGCAATGTTGAACCGGGTGATTTGATTAAATTCGGTTTGATTCCTGAGTTTATCGGTCGTCTGCCTGTCGTTGCGACGCTGAGAGAATTGAGCGAAGACGCACTGATTCAGATTTTGCGTGAGCCGAAAAATGCGCTGACCAAACAGTATCAAGCGCTATTCAATCTGGAAGGCGTTGATCTGGAATTCCGCGATGAAGCGCTGACGGCGATTGCCAAGAAAGCAATGGCGCGTAAAACTGGTGCTCGCGGCCTGCGTTCTATCGTTGAAGCTGCTCTGCTCGATACCATGTATGACCTGCCATCTCTGGATAGCGTGGATAAAGTCGTCATTGACGAATCTGTTATTGCGGGCCAGTCCGAGCCATTGCTGATCTATGGCAAGCCTGAGACACAGCAGGCTTCCGGCGAATAATTAATCAATTTGGCTGTATCAAAAAATAAAAATGGGGGATTTATCCCCCATTTGTTTTTTACACGCATGCTGGTCGTTGAATGTGAGACATTTATCCCCATATACTCAAATACCTATTTGATGAAACCGTGAAAACCGCGTTTCACGAGATTCCCATAACCTGGCGGAAACGAAACTAAGAGAGAGCTCTATGAACCCTGAGCGTTCCGAACGCATAGAAATCCCCGTATTGCCATTGCGCGATGTGGTGGTTTATCCGCACATGGTCATTCCGTTGTTTGTTGGTCGGGAGAAATCGATTCGGTGCCTTGAAGCCGCAATGGATCATGATAAGAAGATCATGCTGGTGGCACAGAAAGAGGCCTCAACGGATGAGCCAAGTATTAACGATCTTTTCTCGGTAGGGACAGTAGCCTCAATTCTTCAAATGCTGAAACTGCCAGACGGCACGGTAAAAGTGCTGGTCGAAGGGTTACAGCGTGCGCGTATTACGACGCTTTCTGACAGCGGTGAGCATTTCGCTGCACACGCAGAATATCTTGATTCCCCGGCGATTGATGAGCGCGAGCAGGAAGTTCTCATGCGCACGGCAATCAATCAGTTTGAGGGATACATCAAGCTGAACAAGAAGATTCCGCCGGAAGTTCTGACATCTCTGAACAGCATTGACGATGCCGCGCGTTTAGCCGACACCATTGCTGCGCATATGCCGCTGAAATTGGCTGATAAGCAGTCTGTACTTGAAATGTTCGACATCACTGAACGCTTAGAGTACCTGATGGCGATGATGGAATCCGAAATCGACCTATTGCAGGTAGAAAAACGAATCCGCGGCCGTGTTAAGAAGCAAATGGAAAAGAGCCAGCGTGAGTACTATCTGAATGAGCAAATGAAAGCCATTCAGAAAGAGCTGGGCGAGATGGATGACGCACCGGATGAACACGAAGCGTTAAAGCGTAAGATTGAAGCGGCAAAAATGCCGAAAGACGCGCGTGAAAAAGCCGAAGCTGAATTACAAAAGCTGAAGATGATGTCGCCAATGTCTGCGGAAGCGACGGTGGTGCGCAGCTATATCGACTGGATGGTGCAGGTACCGTGGAATGCGCGCAGCAAAGTGAAGAAAGACTTGCTGAAAGCGCAGGAAATGCTGGATACCGACCATTATGGTCTGGATCGTGTGAAAGAACGTATCCTTGAATATCTCGCAGTACAGAGCCGTGTCAGCAAGATTAGAGGGCCGATTCTGTGTCTGGTAGGGCCTCCAGGTGTGGGTAAAACCTCACTCGGCCAGTCTATCGCCAAAGCGACTGGACGTCAGTATGTGCGCATGGCGCTAGGTGGCGTGCGTGACGAAGCGGAGATCCGTGGGCATCGCCGTACCTATATCGGTTCAATGCCTGGCAAACTGATCCAGAAAATGGCGAAAGTCGGGGTGAAAAACCCGCTGTTCCTGCTGGATGAGATCGACAAGATGTCTTCCGATATGCGTGGCGATCCGGCTTCTGCCTTGCTGGAAGTACTCGATCCTGAGCAGAACGTCGCGTTTAACGATCACTATCTGGAAGTCGACTACGATCTGTCCGATGTGATGTTTGTTGCGACGTCTAACTCCATGAACATCCCAGCGCCGTTGCTTGACCGTATGGAAGTCATTCGTCTTTCTGGCTATACCGAAGACGAAAAACTGAATATCGCCAAGCAGCACTTGCTGCCGAAGCAGATTGAACGTAATGCGCTGAAAACGGGCGAAATCTCAGTAGAAGACAGTGCAATTGTTGGCATTATCCGTTATTACACGCGTGAGGCTGGCGTGCGTAGTCTGGAGCGTGAAATCTCCAAACTGTGCCGTAAAGCAGTAAAAACGCTGTTGATGGATAAATCCACTAAGCATATTCAGATTTCGGGCGATAACCTTAAGGATTTCCTTGGGGTACAGCGTTTTGACTATGGCCGTGCGGACGATGAAAATCGCGTAGGGCAGGTGACTGGATTGGCCTGGACGGAAGTTGGCGGCGATCTGTTGACGATTGAAACCGCCTGCGTGCCGGGCAAGGGTAAACTGACCTATACCGGTTCGTTGGGTGAGGTCATGCAAGAGTCGATTCAGGCTGCGCTTACCGTCGTTCGCGCCAGAGCGGAAAAATTAGGCATCAATACTGATTTTTACGAGAAGCGTGATATCCACGTTCACGTTCCTGAAGGTGCGACGCCAAAAGACGGCCCGAGTGCGGGCATCGCGATGTGTACTGCGCTGGTTTCTTGTCTGACCGGTAACCCGGTGCGTGCTGATGTGGCGATGACGGGTGAGATTACCCTGCGTGGTTTGGTGCTGCCGATTGGCGGTCTGAAAGAGAAACTGTTGGCCGCACATCGTGGTGGTATCAAGACGGTATTGATTCCTGATGACAACAAGCGCGATCTGGAAGAAATCCCACAGAACGTGATTGCCGATCTGGAAATTCATCCGGTGAAACGTATCGAGGAAGTGTTGGCGTTAGCGTTGCAGAATGCGCCTTCTGGTATTCAGGTGGTCTCGACCCCTAAAGCCAGAGCCAAGGCCAAGGCAAAATAGTGACCTGTCGCAAAAACCCTAGAGAAAATCAGGGCTGGTGAGTGAAATCGTGCTTGCCAGCTTTTTTTTGTACCGCTAAGTTAGAGCACTGTTAGTTTTAGCCGTAACTGGCTAAGACATGACAGTATTGATTATAAGTTACGTGTCGCGTCTTGGGACATTGAAGCGCGATAAGAGAATTCCAGAGGGGATGACAGAGTGAACAAGTCACAATTGATCGACAAAATTGCCGCAGATGCTGATATTTCCAAAGCGGCAGCAGGGCGTGTGTTAGATGCAATTATTGGTTCCGTTACCGAATCCCTGAAAGAAGGGGATGATGTTGCTTTGGTTGGCTTTGGTACTTTCTCAGTGCGTGAACGTGCTGCGCGTACCGGTCGTAACCCGCAAACTGGTAAGGAAATCAGTATCCCTGCGGCAAAAGTACCAGGATTCCGTGCTGGTAAAACGCTGAAAGACGCCGTTAACTGATTATTACGTCACAGGTTTGGCTGATAACCACTTCGGGTGCCAAACAATACCTGACGCAATGATATTGGTAGGGTAAGATACGAGGCGCATCATTTTATGATGTGCCTTTTATTTATCAGGACTATACATTCCCGACACTCGACAGAACGTGGCGGGCAATAAGCTTAAGTGCGCCCTAGCCTTGTATTGGGCTATAGCAGTCGCAAGGATGCATGGCTCCGGCCAGCGCAGGGAGTTTTATCCATTCTACAGCGGAGTGTTGTCACATTATGATGGACAATTTACGTACGGCCGCGAATAACGTCGTGCTCAAAATTATTCTTGCTTTGATCATCGCATCATTCGTTTTAACCGGCGTTGGTGATTATCTTATTGGTGGTTCAGGAGATTACGCTGCAAAGGTGAACGGGCAGGAAATTACCCGTGCACAGCTTGAGCAGGCGGTACAAAACGAACGCAGTCGTCAGCAGGAAACCCTGGGTGAGAATTTCTCTCTCCTGGCGAGTAATGACGGTTACATGCAGCAGTTGCGTAGGCAGGCACTCTCCCAACTCATTGATGAAACCTTGTTGGATCAGTATGCCAACAAGCTGGGACTAAACATCAGTGATGCGCAAATCAAACAGGCGATCTTTGACGTTCCCGCGTTTCAGACAAATAACCGTTTTGATAATGAAAAGTATCTGGATCAGGTTCGTCGACTGGGCGTAACGCCGGATATGTATGCTCAGATGCTGCGTAAGCAACTGACTTCACAACAGCTGATTCGCGGTTTTGGCAATACATCGTTCCTGCTGCCGCAGGAGATCGATAATCTGGTGAAACTGGCTGCGCAGGATCGCGTTGTTCGTGTGGCAACCATTGATATTGCTGCCAAGGCAAAAGCTCAAGCGGTTGCTGACGATGAAGTTCAGGGCTATTACGACCAGAACAAAGGGAATTTCATCGCACCAGAAGAATTCAAAGTCAGCTATATCACGCTGGATGCAGCAAGCATCATGGATAGCGTGAAAGTGGACGATGCGGCTATCAACGATTTCTACGAACAGAATAAGAACGACTATTCCCAACCTGAACGCAAAAAATTCAGCGTTATTCAGGTGAAGAATGAGGCCGATGCAGCATCTGTTCTGGATTCGCTTAAGCAAGGCGTCGACTTCGCTGCGTTAGCGAAAGAAAAATCAACGGACATCATCTCACGTCGCAACGGTGGCGATCTGGGATGGATGGACGAAAACAGCATGATTGATGAGCTTAAGCAGGCAAAACTGACGGAGAAAGGTCAGGTTTCCGCAGCGATTAAATCATCTGTTGGTTATTTGATTGTGCGTCTGGATGATGTTCAGCCACAGCAGGTCAAACCGTTGAGCGAAGTGCGTGCCGAGATTGCTGAGAAAGTGAAGCACGAGAAAGCGCAGGATGGTTACTATGCGCTGCAACAAAAAACCAGCGAAGCGGCAAGCAATGACAACGAATCTCTGGCTTCAGCAGAAGAAGCGGCCGGCGTGAAAGCAACGCAGACAGACTGGTTCACGCGTGAGAAGGTTCCAGCCGCGCTGAACTTCCAACCGGTAACGCAGGCTATCTTTAGCGGTGCGTTGCTGGGTGAGAACGGTGCTGCGGGCAACAACTCTGATGTGATTAACGTTGACGGTGACCGTGCTTTTGTTCTGCGTATCTCTGAGCACAAGCCTGAAAGCACTCGCCCTTTGGATCAGGTTCGTACCGAGATCGTAGAGGCGTTGAAGCGTCAGAAGGCTGAACAGCAGGCTCGCGTGGACGCTGAAAAAATTCTGGCTGAGCTGAAGCAAGGCAAAGATGACGCGCTTAAAGCTGCCGGGTTGAGCTTTGGTGAAGCAAAAACGATGTCTTCTATCTCTCAAGGTGATGCAACGGCTGAGGCGATTTTTGCTATGCCGCATCCACAAAAAGATAAGCCGTCCTATGCGATTACTCAGGATCAGGCGGGTAACATCGTGCTGGCTGCGCTGGATAGCGTGACGCCACATCAGCTAAGCGATGAGCAGAAAACACAGTTTGCCAGCCAGGTTCAGCAAGGTTCTCTGGGCGCGCTGTTTGATTCTCTGCTGTCCAGCTTGCGTAGTGAAGCGAAAATCAAGATAGGCAATGCGGCGCAGGAACAGCAATAAGCTCCGCAAAAATTTGCAAATCGTTGCAACAACTAAAGGCCGCTTTCGCGGCCTTTTCCACATTTAAATTCTGCTGTTTGCGGTGTTGATGGGTCTGCGGCAAGGTAGCCGTGCTGTCACACACAAGGAGGAAACAGCATGAAAAAATCAGGAATAAAAGCACTGTGTTTGATCATTGGAATGAGTTTGTCTGGGTTGCCATTACTGGGCCAGGCTGCAGCTAAAGCCGCTGACAGTACAGCGACGGCGGTGAAGTCTGCGCCAGCAGATCAGAAAGCGGAAAAAGCAACGCTTCCTGATGGTGATGAGGATAAGGTAAGCATTAATACGGCGAACGCTGCGGATTTGGCTGAAATAATGAACGGTGTCGGCCTTAAAAAAGCGGAAGCGATCGTTAGCTATCGTGAGCAAAATGGCGCTTTTACCCAGATCGATCAATTAACTGAGGTCCCAGGAATTGGCGCTGCATTAGTTGAACGTAATCTCTCTCGTTTAAAACTGTGATGCTTTTAATACTGTGATACCGGTCGCAGCCCAGTTGAGCACTTCCTCGGGGCTGCGAACCTCTGCTAGGCTAATTGTCAGGTCATACCAGTTGTTGGTTTTGTCACAGGAGCATGAGTGTTATGCAGACTTTCATTACCGTTCGTGGTTATCACATTGATGTTTATCAGCACGTTAATAACGCGCGCTATCTGGAGTTTTTGGAAGAGGCGCGTTGGCAATGGCTGGAAACGTTGCCCGCTTTTGGCTGGATGCAGAGTAACAACATTGCTTTCGTCGTAGTGAACATCAATATCAACTATCGCAAGCCTGCCGTTCTCGGTGACGTTCTGCGTGTTGATAGTGAATTACTTCAGATGAATACGAAAAGTGGCGTGATCAGTCAGAAGATAACCCGAGTGTCTGATGAAAGTGATGTAGCGGATGCAACGCTGACATTTGTCTGCATTGATTTATTGACGCAAAAAGCACTGCCGCTTGAGGGTGAGTTACTGGAACACTTAAACGAGATTCGTCGTTAACATAAAGCAACATGCCGCTTCTGTACGAAGTGGCATGCTATTTTTACTTTGTGTGAAATTTTTGTGTGCCGAAGTCTCAGCGTAACCCGACTTTCTGCTTCAGTGAGGCCATGACCGCTACAGCGTCTTTTTGATATTGTTCGAGTCCGTTTGCGCGTAAATGGCAGGCGGCACACTGACCACATCCATCACCCTTGATACCGTTATAGCAGGTTAGCGTGTGGTAACGCACGGTATCGAGCTGCTGGTAATAATCCGCCAGCGCCCAGGTCTCGGCCTTATTGAGCCACATTAGTGGAGTTTCAAAGCGGATATCGCGGGCGATACCAAGGACAATAGCCTGATTTAGCGCCTTTACGAATTCGTCGCGACAGTCTGGGTAACCGGAAAAGTCGGTCTCACACACGCCAGTAATGACGGCTTCTGCACCAACCTGATAGCCGTAGATAGAAGCGAGAGTCAGAAAAAGAATGTTTCTTCCCGGAACGAAGGTGTTGGGAATGCCTTGTGCATTGGCGTCGTAATCAGGAACCGGGATGCTGTCGCGCGTTAGGCTGCTGGTGGCGAGTTCATTCAGTAAGCCGACATCCAGAACCTTATGCGCCGTTGCACCCAGTTTCTGGCTGAGTTCTTGGGCGACATCAATTTCCGCGCGGTGGCGTTGTCCGTAATCGAAGGTGATGCAGTGGACGTCATCATAATGTTGCAGAGCCTGAATCAGGCAGGTTGTGGAATCTTGTCCACCGCTAAAAACGACAACAGCACGTTTCATTCTTCATTCACCTTAACGCGACGTTAACCGCAAGACGTCTCTAACGCACTGCGGTGCAAAGTTGCTATGTTACCTGAAACCAGGTTACCTGAAAAATAGCCTGTATTCAGCGCTGTGTCCGCGCGCTGAATACACCAGCCTCACGCTAGGCTGGGTTCCTGCATGATAGCGGACATCTTCGGATTGTTCAGGGCGTTGAGGTAAGGGCCAATGTCGCCGATGTTTTTTTCTACCCAACTGCTGTTGTAGTAGGTGTCCAGATAACGTTCGCCGCTGTCACATAACAGGGTCACAATCGCACCTTTTTGGCCACGATTAACCATTTCTTTGGCTAATTGCAGCATGCCCCAGACATTCGTGCCGGTAGAGGCACCCGCTTTTCGGCCTAATACGCTTTCCAGCCAGTACAGTGTTGCGATGCTGGCAGCATCCGGCACTTTGATCATGCTATCAATAACACCTGGAATAAAAGAAGGCTCGGCACGCGGGCGACCAATACCTTCTATCCGACTGCCGCACGGGCCAATGATGGAACGATCCTGTTTCTGATAGCAGTCGTAGAAAACGGAGTTTTCTGGATCGACGACGACCAATTGCGTATCCAGCCCCTGATAGCGAATGTAGCGCCCGAGCGTGGCTGATGTGCCGCCCGTACCGGCACTCATCACAATGTAGTCTGGTACAGGATGGGGTTCACGAGCCATCTGGCGGTAAATACTGTCGGCAATATTGTTGTTGCCACGCCAGTCAGTGGCGCGTTCCGCATAGGTGAACTGGTCCATATAGTGGCCGTTCATCTCTTGCGCGAGCTGTTCGGATGCGGCATAGATTTGTCCCGCCTGCTCAACAAAATGGCAGCGTCCGCCATAGAAAGCGATTTGCTCTATTTTTCTCTTTGCGGTGCAGGACGGCATGACGGCAATAAACGGTAAGCCAAGCAGGCGTGCAAAATACGCTTCTGATACAGCGGTGCTGCCAGATGACGCTTCGATAATTGGCGTGCCTTCTTTAATCCAACCGTTACACAGCCCGTAGAGAAACAAGGAGCGCGCCAGTCGATGCTTCAGGCTACCGCTGGGATGTGTGCTTTCATCTTTGAGATAAAAATAGATACCGGGATAATCCGGCAGGGTAAGGCGGATAAGATGCGTATCAGCCGAACGCTGAAAATCTGCTTCGATAGCGCTGATGGCATTTTTAACCCAGGCATTAGTCATGATGAAAACTCGGTTAGATAGCTATGCGAATAGATTAACGAGTTTTCAGGATAAAAAAATTACCTTTTTATCTCTTGATGGGTAGTTTAAGGGAATTATTTACTCTTTATTGATTCATGTGGGGATGTTTTTACTATCGAGATACAGGAAGGGTCGCTATCCTAAAAATCATGGTGACGGTGATGGTCTTGCTGCAAAAGTCATTAAGGTCATCAGCTATACTGATGGCACCAATAATGCCATCCCCTCGCGTTTGGGCGGAAAGAACATTGCTTTTATCTCTTAATGGCGGAAAGTAGGGAAACGCTTTCTATGGATCGGCGTTATGTTGGGTAAAACATATTGGGTAACACTATGCTGGATAAAATTGATCGAACACTGCTGAGTATGTTGCAACAGGATTGCACGCTTTCGCTTCAGACGCTGGCTGATGCGGTTAATCTGACATCCACGCCGTGCTGGAAACGTCTTAAGCGTCTGGAAGAAGAGGGAATCATTCGGGCTCGGGTGGCGCTGCTGGATAATGAACGTCTGGGATTAGGGCTAACCGCGTTTGTCTTATTGAAAACGCAGCAGCACAATCGTGACTGGTATCAGACCTTCACTCGCGTGGTGTCCGACATGCCGGAAGTGCTGGCCTTTTATCGCATGGCGGGCGAATACGACTACCTGATGCAGGTCCAGGTCGCTGATATGAAAAGCTATGATGATTTCTATAAGCGGTTAGTGAATGGTATTCCCGGGCTGGTCGATGTAACATCTAGCTTTGCTATGGAACGAATCAAACATACCACGGCACTGCCTTTATCCCTGTGATTCACCCTGCATCCGTCTTTTAATAATCACTTTTCTGAGTCTGTCATGACCCATTTGGCTATTGGAATGAAAACCGCGTGAGACTGTTTGCTCAACTGAGTTGGTATTTTCGTCGTGAATGGCGGCGCTATCTGGGTGCGGTCGCGCTATTGATTGCGATTGCTATTCTACAATTACTCCCTCCAAAACTGGTCGGCGTTATTGTCGATGGTGTGACGCAACACGGCATGTCGATGACCGAAATGATGAAGTGGATTGGCGTGATGCTGCTTACCGCCGTCATGGTCTATCTATTGCGGTACGTGTGGCGCGTGTTCCTGTTTGGGGCGTCATACCAGTTGGCCGTTGAGTTACGAGAGGATTTTTACCGCCAACTGAGTCGCCAGCATCCTGCATTTTACCAACGCAATCGTACTGGCGATCTGATGGCGCGCGCCACGAACGATGTCGATCGCGTAGTCTTTGCCGCCGGGGAGGGCGTACTGACGCTGGTCGATTCGATGGTGATGGGCTGTGCTGTGCTGGTTGTCATGTGCACTCAAATCAGCTGGGAACTTACCCTGCTGGCGCTGCTCCCCATGCCTGTCATGGCACTTTTCATCAAACGCTACGGCACCCAACTGCATAACCGTTTTAAATCCGCACAGGCGGCGTTTTCTTCGCTTAACGATCAGGCGCAGGAAAGCTTAACCAGCATTCGGATGATTAAAGCCTTTGGGTTGGAAAACTACCAATCTTCGCGTTTCGCACAGGTTGCGGCGGATGCCGGCGCTAAAAACATGCACGTCGCTCAGGTTGATGCACGCTTCGATCCCACAATTTATATTGCCGTCGGGCTTTCAAATTTGCTGGCGATTGGTGGCGGTAGTTGGATGGTGATTAACGGTTCGATAACGCTGGGTTTATTGACCAGCTTTGTCATGTATCTGGGATTGATGATCTGGCCGATGCTGGCGCTAGCCTGGATGTTTAATATTGTGGAACGTGGCAGCGCGGCATATGGCCGCATTCGTCAGATGCTTGCGGAAGAGCTGGTGGTGAAAGACGGTGAAGAGTCATTGCCTGCCGGACGGGGCGTGTTGGAAGTGAATCTCTCTGCATTTCGCTACCCGGATAATACCCGTGATGCTTTACAACATGTTCAGTTTACGTTGGCGCCGGGGAATATGCTGGGGTTATGTGGGCCGACAGGGTCAGGGAAAAGTACGCTGCTGGCGTTGATTTTACGTCATTTCGATACTCTGCCGGGAGAGATTCGCTATCACGATCGTCCCTTGAACACGATTCGTTTGGATGAACTCCGGAGCCGTTTTGCCGTTGTAGGGCAAATGCCTTTTTTGTTTTCGGACACGGTAGCGCAAAATATTGCACTAGGGCGGCCTGATGCCACGCAACAAGAGGTTGAACAGGCGGCGCGGCTTGCGAGTGTTCATGACGATATTCTGCGTTTGCCTCAGGGCTACCAGACCGAGGTTGGCGAGCGTGGTGTGATGCTATCGGGCGGTCAGAAACAGCGGATTGCGATTGCGCGTGCGTTATTGCTAGATGCTGAGATCTTGGTGTTGGATGATGCGCTGTCTGCGGTTGATGGGCGAACGGAGCACCAGATTTTACAGAATCTCAAAACATGGGGTGAGAAACGGACGCTGATCATCAGCGCACATCGCCTGTCCGCGCTAACTGAAGCGAACGAAATCGTGGTGTTGCAACAGGGACAAACAGCGCAGCGTGGCACGCACAGAGCGTTGGCAGCAGAGCCCGGTTGGTATCGAGATATGTACCGTTATCAACAACTGGAGGCGGCGCTGGATGATGTGCCGCAGTTGGAAGGAGCGGAAAATGAATAGCCCTCAACGGTTTTGGCCCACCCTGAAACGTCTGCTAGCTTATGGTTCCCCTTGGCGGAAACCGTTGTTACAGGGTGTCCTGATGCTGTGGATTGCTGCTATCGCTGAAGTTTCTGGTCCCGTCTTGGTCAGTTATTTTATTGACGATCTGGTGGCAAAAGATCAATTTCCGCTGGCGATTGCGGCTGGCTTGGCAATGGCCTATATCCTGCTGCAAATTCTGGCAGCCTCGCTGCACTATTTTCAGACGCTGTTGTTTAATCGGGTCGCTGTGGGTGTTGTTCAGCAACTGCGTATTGATGTAATGGATGCCGCGTTGCGTCAGCCGCTTAGCACATTTGATACACAACCTGTTGGACAGTTGATTTCACGCGTCACCAATGACACCGAAGTAGTTAGAGATCTGTACGTCATGGTGGTGTCAACGGTATTACGCAGTGCGGCGTTGGTTGGTGCAATGCTGGTGGCGATGTTCAGTCTGAACTGGCAGATGGCGCTCGTCGCGTTGATGATTTTCCCCGCGGTCGCAACGGTCATGGTGCTATACCATCGCTTTAGTACGCCGACGGTGCGCAAGGTGCGAAGCTATCTGGCGGACATTAACGATGGTTTCAACGAAGTGATCAATGGCATGGGCGTCATTCAGCAATTTCGCCAGCAGGCACACTTTGGCAAGAAGTTGGGTGCAGCCAGCCATAAACATTATGAAGCGCGTATGAAGGCCTTGCGTCTGGAAGGTTTTTTGCTGCGGCCGCTGCTGAGCTTATTTGCCGCGATGGTACTGTGTGGCTTGTTGATGCAATTTGGTTTTAGCTCGATGGGATCGGTTGGCGTTGGGGTTCTGTACGCGTTTATCAACTACCTTGGCCGCCTGAATGAACCACTGATTGAGTTGACCACCCAGCAGTCCATGTTACAGCAGGCGGTCGTCGCTGGTGAACGTATCTTTGAACTGATGGATGGCAAAAAGCAGACCTACGGCAATGACGAGCGTCCTCTGGTTACCGGGCGCGTCGATATTGACGATGTCTCTTTCTCCTATGGCACAGAAAAACGTGTGCTACAGAATATTTCTCTGACGATACCTGATCGCGGATTTGTCGCCTTAGTCGGGCATACCGGTAGTGGGAAAAGTACACTAGCGAGCTTGCTTATGGGGTATTACGCGCCAGATGAGGGTGAAATTCAGCTTGATGGTCGGCCGCTATCGACGCTCTCTCATACCGTTTTGCGCCAAAATGTGGCAATGGTCCAACAGGATCCCGTTGTGCTGGCGGAGTCGATGTTTGTGAATGTGACGCTGGGACGTGATATCAGCGAAGAGGCCGTCTGGCACGTGCTGGAAGTGGTACAGCTTGCTGAACTGGTTCGAGATTTTCCTGAAGGATTGCATACGCGCATCGGTGAGCAAGGAAACAACCTGTCTACCGGACAAAAACAGCTGTTAGCGATTGCGCGAGTCTTGGTGCAAACGCCTAAAATCCTGATTCTCGATGAGGCCACTGCGAATATCGACTCAGGCACGGAGCAGGCGGTGCAAAAGGCGCTGCGCATCATCAGGGAACAGACGACCTTGATTATCATCGCCCATCGGCTTTCCACTATCGTTGAGGCCGACACGATTATGGTGCTCCATCATGGGCAAACGGTTGAGCGGGGAACGCACGAGCAACTGCTGCAACAGCAGGGGCGTTATTATCAAATGTATCAATTACAGCTGGCCGGAGAGGATCTCGCTGCCATCAGCACGGAATCTTGCCCTGCATAACACGATTATCGGTAATGCCACGGTCTGCACTGCCTCGTATGGTGCAGACCAACAGTCTACGCATCGCTTCGCACCATCAGTAAGCATCGTGATTCTAGTTTTTACTCGCTCTGCACTAAAAATACTCTCTATGCACTAATTTAGTGCAATGCTTGCTCCGAATTCTTCACTATTCCATTCCTATCGCGTTTGCTTTTTGCACTTTTCTCTCTCTAATCGCGTTCTCCCTCCTGATTTATGCCAGATAAATCATTTATGGCACACCGTTTGCTTTAATCATGACGTAGACCGACTTCATAGAGTACGTAATCGAACAAGTGGCGGGCGAAAGCCTGAACGTAATGGCTAGGGGGAAGATAAATGAAACTGGTTACTGTGGTGATAAAACCATTCAAGCTGGAAGATGTACGTGAAGCGTTATCTTCTGTCGGCATCCAGGGGCTCACCGTCACTGAGGTGAAAGGATTTGGTCGTCAGAAAGGGCACGCGGAGCTATATCGTGGCGCAGAATACAGCGTTAACTTTTTACCCAAGGTAAAAATTGATATCGCGATTGCAGACGACCAACTGGACGAAGTGATCGACGTCATCAGCAAAGCTGCGTACACCGGAAAAATTGGTGATGGCAAAATTTTTGTCGCCGAGTTGCAAAGGGTTATCCGTATTCGTACGGGTGAAACTGACGAAGCCGCACTTTAACAACACCTAGCGTAGATACGTAAATAGGGATGGATGAAAATGAAAAAACTACTCTCTTCATTAGGTCTCGGTGTGGCGGCATTACTCCCGTCCTGGGCAATGGCTGCGACACCGACGATTGATAAAGCGGATAACGCTTTTATTATGATTTGTACCGCATTGGTACTCTTTATGACTATACCGGGCATCGCACTGTTTTATGGCGGCCTGATCCGTTCTAAGAACGTTCTGTCCATGATGACGCAAGTAAGCGTAACGTTCGCGATGGTCTGTATCCTGTGGGTGGTTTACGGGTATAGCCTGGCCTTCAGCGAAGGTAACGCCTTCTTCGGTGGTTTCAGTACGTTTATGCTGAAAGGTATTGGGATTGAGTCCATCAGCGGCACCTACTACCAGTTTGTGCATGTGGCTTATCAAGCTTCCTTCGCCTGTATCACCGTTGCGTTGATTGTCGGGGCGATCGCTGAGCGTATTCGTTTCTCTGCTGTGCTGATTTTTGTTGGGCTGTGGCTGACATTCTCTTACCTGCCAATGACGCACATGGTATGGGGCGGTGGCTATCTGGCGGCGGATGGCGCATTAGACTTTGCTGGTGGTACGGTCGTTCACATCAACGCCGCGGTTGCTGGATTGGTTGGTGCTTACCTGCTGGGCAAACGCGCTGGTTTTGGTAAAGAAGCCTTCAAACCGCACAACCTGCCAATGGTGTTTATCGGTACCGCGATTCTGTATATCGGCTGGTTTGGTTTCAATGCGGGTTCTGCGGGTGCTGCGAACGGTGTCGCTGCTCTGGCTTTCCTGAACACGGTTGTTGCAACTGCTGCTGCGATTCTGGCATGGGTTGGCGGTGAGTGGTTGGTGCGCGGTAAGCCTTCTCTGTTGGGGGCGTGCTCTGGCTGTATCGCAGGTCTGGTGGCAATTACCCCAGCGGCGGGTACGGTTGGTGTGGGTGGCGCTCTGATCATCGGTCTGGCTGGTGGTGTTGCAGGCCTGTGGGGCGTAACGGTACTGAAAAGATGGCTGCGTGTGGATGACCCGTGTGATGTGTTCGGTGTTCACGGCGTGTGCGGTATCGTTGGTTGTATCTTGACGGGGGTATTCACGTCGGCATCGCTGGGTGGAACGGGCTATGCAGAAGGTGTGACAATGGCACATCAGGTTTGGGTACAGCTGTTCAGCGTGATTGTTTGTCTGGTATGGTCTGGCGTGGTGGCATTTGTCGCCTTCAAGGTAGCGGATATGATCGTTGGTCTGCGTGTACCTGAAGAGCAAGAGCGCGAAGGTCTGGATGTTAACAGCCATGGCGAGAGCGCTTACAACCAATAAGTAAGGCAGTTCAGATACAGTGAACAGGCGTGGAGGAAACTCCACGCCTGTTTTGCTTTACGGCTAACGCTGTTCAAACTGCGTTGTTTTAGCGATGTAATATGGTTTGTCAGCAGATTTACTGCTGGCGACGACGCATCACGCCTTCCTGTACGCTGGATGCAACCAGCACGCCTTCTCGAGTATAGAATTGCCCACGAACGAAGCCACGAGCGCCGGATGCGGATGTGCTTTCCACGGTATAGAGCAGCCAGTCGTCCAGCCGGAAATCACGGTGGAACCACATTGAGTGATCGATCGTGGCGACCTGCATACCCGGTTCCAAAAAGCCAACGCCATGAGGCTGTAAGGCGGTGAGTAGGAAATTGCAGTCAGACGTATAGCCAAGCAGATATTGGTGAATACGCTTATCGTCCGGTAGCGGGCTGCTGGCACGGCACCAGACGTGTCGTATTGGCTCGTCTACTTCGCCCTTTAGCGGGTTATGGAATTTAACCGGGCGCATCTCAATCGGGCTGGCCTGAATAAATTTATCGCGAAAGCGGGGGGGCAGAAGATGCTGCATATCTTGTGCAATTTCTTGCTCGGATCTCAGCGCCTCTGGCGGTGCGACATCTGGCATCACATTTTGGTGCTCAAATCCTTCCTCATGGCTTTGAAATGACGCAGTCATATAAAAAATGGGGCGACCATTCTGGATGGCGCTAACGCGGCGAGCGCTGAAACTGTTGCCATCACGCAGGTTTTCAACGTCATAAATAATCGGTTTCTGACTATCGCCGGGTAACAAAAAGTAGCTATGAAAAGAGTGAATGTTACGCTCGACAGGAACGGTCTGCTTAGCGGCCGACATAGCTTGACCGACGACCTGCCCACCAAAGACCTGGCGTAGCCCCAAATCATCGCTTTGTCCGCGAAATAGTCCTTCTTCGAGTTTCTCTAAATGCAGGAGGTCGAGAAGGTGTTGTAGTGATTGACTCATGGTATCGGCCTCAATGGATGCAGATGGGTAATTATCTATTTGTTTTTAAAGGTATAAAATATCCACTCATGGACTTTTATTATAATGAATGTGCGGTTTTCAGGAAAAAAATCAGAATTTTGCACCATCATTATTGTGTTTAGTGACTCATACTGTTTATGAGTGCCGGTCTTCGATGCCGGTAGTCTGACAATAATAAAGGAGACTGACCGAATGAAATTATGGCATATCTTAGGCGGTATCACGTTATCGATGACTCTGGCTGCATGTGCACAGAGAAGTGATTATGGTGTTTCTCCTCAGACAGGTGCACCTGTCACCAGTGTTTCCTCTCAGCGCCCGGCTGTTGCGATGCCAGCGGTAACGGGTACTGTAAATATTCGTCAGCGCATTGCGCTACCTCACAACGCGGTTTTGACCGTCACAGTATCTGATGCATCTCTGGCTGATGCGCCTTCAAAAGTGATTACTCAGCGCGTGACACGTACGGAAGGAAAGCAGGCTCCTTTCCAATTTGAGTTGCCGTATAACCCAGCTGATATTCAGCCCAACGCGCGTATCTTACTTAGCGCAGCGATTGCGATCGACAATCGTATCGTCATGGTGACGGAGAACGTCTTGCCGGTCATTAGCAACGGGGTAAATAACGCCGATTTGGTGTTGGTACCTGTCGCTTCTGTTCCCTTACCGGCGAAAAATCAGGAATCAATGATATCTAACCCGACGAATCAGACCCCTCATATGCTTCAGGGGCAGCCTGCATCGTCATCAATGGCTCCGCAGCCAGTCTGGTAATACATAGGTATACGCGCCGTTATGGCGCGTATTGCCAACGATATTTAGCAAGATCAATCTTTCCCTGACGATTAAAAATGATGCCTTCTGCCTGCAATGCAGACTTCTGGCGCACATAATCTCCACCGACTAGCGATATTTCGCCTTTACGATTGATTACCCGATGCCAGGGGAGTTTGCTGTCTTTCGGTAGGCGTTTTAACACTCCGCCGACTTGCCTTGATGCTCTGGGTGAGTCGGCAAGCTGCGCGATGTCGCCATAGGTCGCTATTTTCCCATAAGGAATCGCCGCGACAATTTGAAAAACGCGTTGGCGGAAATTATCGTTTTCTTCTGACATCCGCGGGTGTTCCCGTGTTTCTAAGCCGATTGATCATCATAGTGGCATAGTGAGGTGAGTAAGAAAACAACGGTTAGTATGGGTTAGCTTGCAATTGCCTATCTCATCGCCGATAATGCCCACCGCTTTGTGACACGCTGTGGTTATGATGTGCAGGCTGTTATGAAGTCGTCAATGGAGGCCCTGTCGGTTCTCCCGCAACACTAACCTGTGGACTCGGTCAGATCCGGAAGGAAGCAGCCGCAGCAGGAGACGTGTGTGCCGGGATGTAGCTGGCGGGGCCTCCACCAATTTAGCTTCTGTATAATCACGCTATCGTCAGATCGACCTTTGTTTTCTACCCATAGATCCCATCCTTTGCCACATACCCTAAGTCGCTCTCCAAGCATAAGCTCTGAGTCACCATTTTCGGCTCTATAGGTCTCATTTCCTGCTCTCGGTTTTCTGGAAAGATTACTCATGCTTCTTTGCTTAGCGAGTAATAATCGCGGCAATTATTACGCCCTCTGTTTTTATCACACGATATACTATTAGTAATGTTATCGATGCGATTGTTATAAATGATAAGTGGTGGGGGAATAAGCGTGAAGTGAGGGGCGATTTTCATTTTCACTTAATATTAAAAATACAATTTGTTACAAGTATTACTTAATTAATGCATTAAAAGATAATAAAAACAAAGGCCGATAATATTATCGGCGCAGTGTATTTAATGTCAGTTTTTGTATGCGAGTCGTTAGAAATTAACGTACGTATCGCCATACTGCGGTAGGGATTTTGTCGTAGAGTTTGTTCATTGTCAGTTCAGCCAGACGATGATCGGCTGCGGAAAAGAACATCTCCAGTTCATCATTGGAGAGCTCATACTTGTTTTTTTCAATAACACGTTCGAGAGTGTCAATGGTTGTGCATTTACGCAAACGCATCAAATAGTCGATTTTTTTCATAATGGCCTATGCAAACAGTACCTGGTGGTTAAAAAATATAAATAAATTATTGCTTAAGTTTTAGCAGGCGTACAGACGTTCTCCCCTGAGAACATTCCGAATAATTTTGCTTTGGATTTCTGCCAGCGCCGTAGTTCAGCATCATTAATGCCATAGTTGCTAAACAAGACGTAAGTATCATCCAAATACTTTTCAACCTGCTCTGAAAGCTCACTTTCGTTAGGGTATTTTATTTTAAATGTGAGAATAAACGTAGCGATATGCTCAATAAGTTCATTTAATTGGAGATTGATCGCAGATGTTGGATCGTTGACCCAGCCGTGACTGCTATCGCCTAACGTTGCTATGCTTTCGTCACACAGATTCTCACATAAGAATCTGAGTTGGGCAATATCATAATGTTTCGGTGTGTACTCATCCATATCAATCCCTCCGTTAAGCCGTTATTCAGTGTTACTGCGGTTAACACCTGGTAAACAGGTAGACTGATGAAACTTGCAAGATAAAGACATTAGCATTGTTTCGTATTCATGCTGTTACAGGCAATACGTTGATGCATTGTGATTCGTTCAGCAATGAATGAAAAAACAGAGATTTTCTTACCTCCTACTATCTACTATGTCGCGAAATAGGGTTGGCGTAAATACCAACATATCATGACTTAACCTTAAGTATAGCTCTACCGTGTTGGTTACGATTACGTCATTCTATATATGACTATAGCAAAAGTGTTCGTAAAATTCGCGGATAATAGATAAGGTTTTCATTGCTATTTATTTTGATTAAACCTCTGATTTTTTGTTGTCGCAGTCAGCGTAGAATAAACTTGGCTGCGGATTATTTAATTATTTCTATCTGAAAATATGAGTAATGGCAGAAGTAATGCGAAGAGGCTTTCAATTGATAAGATGGAGGGAGACTCGTTATCTTATTGTTTCAGCTGTTTTTTCATGAAAGTAATCCCGTACAGCCTTGTTAGTATCATAACGCAGACTGTAGCGGGATGCGCTAGGGAAAGATTAACCTTTTTTCTTTTTTCCGCCTTGCACGGCCTTAAAGCGCGGGTTGGATTTACATATAACGTAAACTCGCCCACGACGGCGGACCACAATACAATCTTTATGGCGATTCTTTGCTGAACGCAGCGAACTAAGCACCTGCATTTAATAACCCTCTCTGATTACTTGAAGAAGTTCCCGAAACGCTGCTGGAAGCGCGCCGTGCTACCTTCTTTGGAATATTCTTTTTGCTTCCCGGTGTAATAGGGATGTGATGCCGAAGAAATCTCAATGACGACGTAAGGGTAGTCGGTCCCCTCAAGCTCAATGGTCCGATCGGTTTTAATGGTTGACCCAGTCCTGTAATAGACATCCGCGCTGGTATCATGAAATACCACTGTGCGATAGTCAGGATGAATACCCGCTTTCATAGTTGCCTCAATTGTTATGTTATAATATATCTATCATGTTGCGCTTTTTTAGCATCAGGATCAACTATTATGTTTCTGTGAGGCGGCAGTATTCTCTAAGCCGCTGTAGATACGGATAAGATGAAAACAACTTGGTGCGTCGGGAAGTGAGGGGAGGGACGTAAAAAAGGCCGCTAGGCGGCCTTTTAGAAGAGATATCGGTGATGTTCTGTCTTAGTGAGCGGTTGTGTCGTCCACTTTCTTGCCGAAGCGACGGCGGACAACAACGAAGAACACCGGAACGAAGAAGATAGCAAGCACGGTTGCCGTAATCATCCCGCCCATTACGCCAGTACCAACGGCGTTCTGTGCACCGGAACCAGCACCACTACTGATTACCAGTGGCATTACACCGAGGATAAAGGCCAGTGATGTCATAAGGATTGGACGCAAACGCATACGAACAGCATCCAGCGTTGCTTCAATCAGTCCTTTCCCTTCTTTTTCCATCAGATCTTTAGCAAATTCGACGATCAATATGGCGTTCTTCGCCGATAGCCCTATGGTTGTTAGCAGACCCACCTTAAAGTAAACGTCATTTTCAAGACCCGTCATATTCGCTGCAATCAATGCACCGATGATCCCCAATGGAACAACCAGCATGACGGAGAACGGAATTGACCAGCTCTCATAAAGCGCCGCCAGACACAGGAACACGACAATCAATGAAATAGCATAGATTGCGGGAGCCTGGTTGCCTGATAACCGCTCTTGATAGGACATTCCCGTCCATTGGTAGCCGATACCTTGCGGTAATTTAGTGACGAACTCTTCCATCAATGCCATGGCGTCACCGGAACTCTTACCTGGAGCCGCTTCGCCTTGTATTTGCATGGATGGCTGGCCGTTATAACGCTCCAGACGCGGTGAACCGTATTCCCAGTGACTCTGCGTGAAGGCGGAGAATGGCACCATCTGTCCGTTACTACCGCGGATGTACCAGTTTTTGATGTCATCTGGCAGCATACGGAAAGGCGCGTCGGCCTGAACGTAAACTTTCTTCACGCGACCGCGATCGATAAAGTCATTCACATAAGAACCACCCAGCGTTGTTGCCAACGTTGAGCTGATATCTGACAGTGACACACCAAGTGCTTGTGCTTTTTCCTGATCGATATCAAGACGGAATTGCGGTGTATCTTCCATCCCGTTCGGACGAACTTGCACCAGCGTATCAGGGCGTTGTGCTGCCATGCCCAGTAACTGATTACGTGCTTCCGTCAGTTTTGCGTGCCCAAGGTTAGCCTGGTCAATCAACTGGAAGTCGAAACCTGTTGCGGTACCCAGTTCGATAATCGCAGGAAGGTTGACTGCGAAAACCATAGCTTCTTTATACTGGCTAAAGGCCGCGTTTGCTCGGCCTGCAATCGCCATAACTTTATTTTCTGCGCCGCTTCGTTCACTCCAGTCATTCAAGCTGGCGAAGGCCAAACCGGCATTCTGCCCACGACCAGAGAACCCGAAGCCCGTCACGGTAAACACAGACTTGACGTTACCTTTCTCATTGTCGAGATAGTATTGCGTCATTCTGTCCATGATTTTCTGGGTGTTTTCCTGCGTTGCACCTGAAGGTAACTGAACAATGTTCAGGAGAACCCCCTGGTCTTCGTCCGGCAGGAAAGACGTTGGCAAACGTAAGAACAACAGTGCCAGGCCCACAACAATCAGCAGATAGATGACCAGATAACGGCCAGTGCTGCGCAGGATATTCGCCACGCTGTCGGTGTAGTGCTGCGTGCTCTTCTCAAACAGCCGGTTGAACCAGCCGAAGAAGCCTTTTTTCTCACCATGATCGCCTTTGGCGATGGGTTTCAGCAGTGTTGCACAAAGTGCTGGTGTCAAAATCAACGCAACCAGAACCGACAGCACCATCGCCGAAACGATTGTGATGGAGAACTGACGATAGATTGCCCCTGTTGAACCACCAGTAAACGCCATCGGGATGAATACGGCGGACAGCACCAGTGCAATACCGACCAACGCGCCTTGGATCTGCTCCATGGATCGTTTGGTCGCTTCTTTAGGCGGCAGACCTTCTTCCGCCATAACACGTTCTACGTTTTCCACGACGACGATGGCATCATCCACCAGAAGCCCGATGGCGAGAACCATCGCGAACATCGTCAAGGTGTTTATCGAATAACCAAACGCGGAGAGGATAGCAAAGGTCCCCAGCAAGACGACCGGCACTGCGATTGTTGGGATCAACGTGGCACGGAAGTTCTGCAGGAACAGGTACATCACAAGGAATACCAGTACGATAGCTTCCACCAGCGTTTTCACTACTTCGCTGATCGAGATCTTAACGAAGGGCGTTGTATCGTACGGGTAAACGACTTTCAGGCCAGAAGGGAAGAACTCTTCCGCTTTCGTCAGGGCATCTTTTACGGCAGTTGCGGTATCCAGCGCGTTCGCGCCTGTTGCCAATTTTATACCGATACCGGCAGCAGGTTTCCCATTGAAACGTGCGATAACGTCGTAGCCTTCTGCACCCAGCTCAACGCGTGCGACGTCTTTAAGGCGAACCTGAGACCCATCCGCGTTAACTTTCAGCAGTATTTTAGAAAACTCTTCTGCTGAATTCAGACGGGTTTGCGCAATGATCGAGGCGTTCAACTGCTGGCCGGGAACCGGTGGAGCGCCCCCTAATTGTCCTGCGGCGATCTGGTTGTTTTGAACACGGATTGCTGCGCTGACGTCACCTGCAGTTAACTGATAGTTATTAAGCTTGTTCGGATCCAACCAGATACGCATGGCGTACTGGGAACCAAATAGCTGCGCGTCACCTACGCCAGATGTACGGCTGATAGGGTCTTTAACGTTAGCGGCCACGTAGTCAGCGATATCTTCCTGCGACATTTTACCGTCTTCACTAATGAAGGCGGCAACCATGAGGAAGCTGCTACTTGATTTCTGAACGTTAACCCCTTGCTGCTGTACTTCCTGCGGTAGCAGAGGCATGGCCAGTTGCAGCTTGTTCTGCACCTGAACCTGCGCGATGTCCGGATCGGTACCAGCCTCAAAGGTCAGCGTAATCTGGACTGTACCTGAGGAGTCACTGCTTGATGACATGTACATCAGGTTATCGATACCGTTCATATTCTGTTCGATAACCTGCGTAACGGAATCTTGCAGTGTTGATGCATCGGCCCCAGGATAGTTTGCTGTTATTTCAATCGCGGGTGGCGCGATTGTTGGATACTGGGCAATGGGTAATTTAACAATTGCCAGCAACCCCGTCAGCATCACCATGATGGCGAGCACCCATGCAAAAATGGGTCGATCTATAAAAAACTTAGCCATGAATTGTACCGGCTCCTGTTAGAACGTCTTAAGACTTCGCGGGTTCTGCTGACGCTTGTTGCGCCTGCTGATTTTCTGGAGCGACTTCTTTAGCTTTCACCTGCGCACCGGGTCTGATTTTTTGCAGACCAGTGACAATAACGCGATCGCCCGCTTTCAAGCCTTCGGTAACCAACCATTTGTCACCAATTGCTTTACTGGTTTTAAGCGTGCGTGGCTCCACTTTATCGCCTTCCCCAACAACCATCGCCGTAGCCTGACCACGCGGATCGCGGGTGATACCTTGTTGAGGTACTAACAAGGCCGTTGGGTTAACACCGGAATCGAGGCGAGCTCGTACAAACATACCGGGGAGCAGGTTATGCTGTGGGTTTGGGAAAATAGCGCGCAGCGTGATGGAACCTGTGGTTTCATCTACCGTTACATCAGAGAATTCCAATGTACCCGCTTCGGCATATTCGGTACCGTTTTCCAACAGCAGGCGAACATTCGCTTTGCCTTCATTCTGTTTCAGCGTGCCGTTTTCCAGCTCTCTCTTCAGTTGCAGGAAATCATTACTGGACTGCGTGACATCGATATAGATTGGATCCAACTGCTGTACGGTCGTTAATGCCGTTGCTTGGCCGGTGGCCACCAATGCGCCTTCCGTCACCGTGGATTTACCCACGCGGCCTTCGATTGGGGAATTAACTTTGGTGTACGCCAGATTTATTTGTGCAGTGTCTACTGCTGCTTTAGCTGCCTGAACCGCTGCGTCAGCCTGACGAGAAGTGGCAACTGCCTGATCGTAATCCTGCTTGCTGACGTAGTTGGTGCCCAGCAGTGGTTTATAGCGGTTAACCGTCAGGCGGGCAATTTCTGCCTGAGCCTGTGCCTGAGCAAGTGAGCCTTTGGCGCTATTATAGTTTGCCTGGTATGTCGCAGGATCGATCTGATACAGCGATGCGCCAGATTTAACGTCAGATCCTTCAACGAAGTTGCGTTTGAGGATAATACCGCCAACCTGTGGGCGAACCTCTGCAATGCGGTAAGCACTTGTACGGCCCGGCAGTTCGGTCATAACATTCAGTGCTTCCGTTTTCAACGTAACAATACCCACTTCAGGCATCTGCTGCTGTGCGCCGCCTTGCTGATTGTTGCCGTCATCACATCCTGCAAGCATTAAGCCGCCAGAAAGCATCAGAACTGCCGCCAGAGGCGTTAGCCCTCTGTTTTTGTTCATAGATAAACCTCAAGTGTCCGATTTGAAATTGACCAATGGATCACAAGCTCAAAAACCCATTGCTGCTATAGTCTTATGTTCATGCTATGTTACATACATACTTGAATGTATGTAAATCTCACTTTCCTTCAAATACAGCGATATGGCACGAAAAACCAAATTATCATGGCACGAAAAACCAAAAAACAGGCTCAGGAAACCCGGCAACAGATACTGGATACTGCGTTAAGAGTGTTCTCTGAGCATGGTGTGTCTGCGACTTCATTGTCTGACATTGCGACTGCTGCTGGTGTGACCCGCGGTGCTATTTATTGGCATTTTAAGAACAAAGCCGAAATTTTTGATGAAATCTGGGCTCTGGCAGAGTCAAAAATCAGTGAGTTTGAAATAGAGTATCAGACAAAATTCCCTGATAATCCACTCCGTGTGATGCGTGAATTATTGATTTATATGCTGCGTTTAACCGTTAGCGATACTCACTGGCGTTCCATTATGGAGATCGCTTTTCACAAATGTGAGTTTGTCGGTGAAATGTTGCAATCGTATAATGCACGCAAAGAGCTTTATCTTTCCTGCTATGTCGATATCGAAGAAAACCTGATTAAGTGCATCCGCATGGGAATGTTGCCAACGGACATTCATCCCCGTCGTGCGGCGATTGCGCTGCGGGCTTATTTTTCCGGCGTGATGGAAAACTGGTTATTTATGCCGGAAAGTTTCGATCTCGATCAGGAAGCGCCAGCGCTGGTGGATGCCTTTATCGATATGTTGCATTTTAGCCCTGCGTTACGCAAACCTGCTGAGTAAGTCGTGGTTCGCCCGCGTTAACACCTCTTGTCTTTAAAGCGCTGAGCTATTTGCCTTGGGTGGAGGATTCAGCATTGCTTTCTTCTTGCGAGAGCTTTTTCTCAAAATCGGCTCGTACCATTGCCAGTGCGGCTAGCGCGATACGAGGGTCGATTTGGTTTTCTTCCAGCAGCATAATCAAATCAACCGCCAGCTTGACTTCGGGTGGGGCGTTTTCAAGTGACATAAATCAGTACCTCTCCTTTCTCGGCGAAGCTGCAGCGCTACAGTCCTTGTTCCCGGCGTTCGATCTGGCGCTCTAGGCGTAATAGTGCCTGACGGCAGCGTGACAGCCGTCCTTCCAGCGCGGCCAGCTCTTTTTGCAGCCGTTGTTGCTCGCTGAAAAGCGTCTGTGTAATGAGCAGACTTTCTCTATCCTGAATCATGGAAAGCAAGCGGCGTTCATAATCCTGATGCTCCGCCAGTTTGTGATACACATCTTCCTGTTGTGGTGCGGCACGTTGCTCTTGCTTGCGCAATGATTGCGTTGCCAGTTCACGCTGCAATGCCGCTATCTGGCTAACCAGCTTTTCAGCCAGAAATGCCACACGATCGGTGCGCTGTTCGGCGACCAGCTGTTTTATTGCATGCAGGTTTTGTTCAACCTCGGCGCGATAGTCACGTAGTCGGGTGCCGTAGCTGCTAAAAAGCTGACGATCAAAGCGAGATTGCGGCACGGCTTTATCCGCCAACGGTTCAAGCTCTTTCGCCAGCGTGTTAATTTGTTGTTCAAGCGCCTGCAGCAATTGATGCGTATTCACTTTTTTCCCTTACAGTAAGGCTGATGATTCAGCAAGCTGCCTTTATGTGGTGTGCCAGCGCGTGGCATATCGCATAACTAGCCTACGTCGCTTTATCTACTGCATGAGGATATCTTAACTAATCCATCAGGCAAGGTGGTGATAAAGTGTGATGGATATTGTCGTAGACAAAGCATATTGAGTAGACAAAACATATTTGGTAGTGAACAAAGCATAAAGGTGAATATGTATCGCGTGTTGCTGATTATACTGGGGTGGGTTTCCGTTGTGCTGGCAACGTTGGGTGTCGTATTGCCTTTATTACCGACCACACCATTCTTGTTACTGGCCGCCTGGTGTTTTGCCCGCTCGTCCCCGCGTTTTCATGACTGGCTGTTGTACCGATCCTGGTTTGGCAGCTATCTGCGCCACTGGCAGCAACACCGAGCCTTGCCGCCAGGAGCCAAGTGGAAGGCCGTCACTATGATTCTGCTGACGTTCGCGCTTTCGCTCTGGCTGGTCAAGCTAGTCTGGGTCAGGATCTTGCTGTTGGTCATTTTAACTATTTTGCTGACCTTCATGCTTCGTTTACCTGTGGTTGATCCAGAACAACAAACGCAGGGCGCGGATCCGAAAAGATAGCGCAAACGGCGGCCTCCGTGACGGGTAGACAAAAAATACCCACCCAGAGTGCGGATGGTTGCATTTATCCGTCACTTTGACTAGATTTGAGCGTTTTCGTGCACGGGTCGCCATTTTCCTCTTTGTCATAATGCTTATTCATCGCATCACGCGATGATAAAAGCCTTGTGGCGACCGGCATTTGTATGTTCAGAACGTTTTATCAGGCACAACTATGACGACCGTAACAGCGCAGCAGCAGGCAGAATTAATTAAAAACAGTATCAAAAGCATACCCGATTATCCAAAGCCGGGCATACTGTTCCGTGATGTCACCAGCCTGCTGGAAGATCCTGTGGCCTATGCGGCCAGTATTGAAATGCTGGCGAACCGTTATCGCAACACCGGTGTGACGAAGGTTGTCGGCACCGAAGCGCGTGGTTTTCTGTTTGGCGCCCCAGTTGCGCTGGCGCTGGGTGTGGGTTTTGTTCCCGTGCGTAAACCGGGCAAACTGCCACGTCCAACGATCAGTGAAAGCTATGAGCTGGAATACGGTTCAGATACGTTGGAAATTCATGCCGATGCGATCTCCGCTGGCGATAATGTGCTGGTGATCGACGATCTGCTGGCAACGGGCGGTACGCTTGAAGCTACGGTGAAGTTGATCCGTCGTCTGGGTGGCACGGTAAACGATGCCGCTTTTATCATTAACCTGTTCGATCTGGGTGGCGAGCAACGCCTGACTGAGATGGGTGTAACCTGCTATAGCTTGGTTGACTTCCCCGGACATTAATCATAACAGTCTCGCCGATAGCGGCGTGGCTGTGTTAGCATGATCGCCTCAATAACTCGACTGTTGCGGTATTGATGAGCTATCAGGTTCTTGCCCGTAAGTGGCGTCCCCAAACCTTTACCCAAGTTGTCGGTCAGGAACATGTCCTGACCGCGTTGGCTAACGGCCTTTCCTTAGGTCGAATCCATCACGCTTATTTGTTTTCTGGCACCCGCGGTGTCGGGAAGACGACGATTGCCCGTTTGCTGGCAAAAGGGCTGAATTGCGAACAGGGCGTGACGGCAACGCCGTGCGGCCAGTGTGATAACTGCCGAGAAATCGAGCAGGGTCGTTTTGTCGATTTGATTGAAATCGACGCCGCATCTCGTACTAAAGTCGAAGACACGCGCGATCTGTTGGATAACGTGCAGTATGCCCCTGCGCGTGGACGATTCAAGGTGTACCTGATTGACGAAGTACACATGTTATCGCGCCACAGCTTTAATGCGCTGTTAAAAACGCTGGAAGAGCCACCTCCGCACGTCAAATTCCTGTTGGCGACCACCGATCCGCAGAAACTGCCAGTGACCATTCTGTCGCGTTGTCTGCAATTTCATCTCAAAGCGCTGGATGTCGAACAGATTCGTGCGCATTTGGAACAGGTACTACAGGCGGAAAATCTCGTCAGTGAGCCACGTGCGTTGCAGCTTCTGGCGCGTGCTGCCGATGGTAGCCTGCGTGATGCGTTAAGTCTGACCGATCAGGCCATTGCCATGGGGCAGGGGCAGGTCACGACGGCTTCAGTCAGCCAAATGCTGGGTACGCTGGATGATGAGCAACCGTTGGCACTGATTGAAGCGCTGGCGAAAGGCGATGGTGCACAGGTGATGTCACTGCTCGATCAGGTTGCGGCTCGGGGCGTGGACTGGGAATCACTATTGGTGGAAACCCAGACGCTGTTACACCGTATTGCGATGGTTCAACTGCTGCCTGCGGCGTTGGGCGATGATTACGCGGCAGTTGAAGCCCGTATCCGAGAGTTGGCGCGAGCGTTGCCGCCTGCGGACGTGCAGCTTTATTACCAGACGATGCTGATTGGTCGCAAAGAACTGCCTTTTGCACCAGACCGTCGGATGGGCGCTGAAATGACGCTGTTGAGAGCGTTGGCGTTTCATCCCAGCCAGATTATTGCCGAACCTGTTGCTCCAGTAAGTGCCGCGCCTGCTCAGGCTGCGCGTGCGCCTTCTATCCAGCCGACTGCACAGCAGCAACCTGCGGCAACGACATCGACGATGGCTCGTGCGCCAATGCCGCACAACACTGAATCTCATGGCGACGTACTACCGTCATCTTATTCTCCCGAACCGCCGATGGATGCCTCCGCGTATGCACCGCCGTTAGGGGAACCAACTGCTACGGTCGGTTCTGCGGATCAGCAGAGTGAGAGTGAATTACCTGATGCGACTTCCCAACTGTTACAGGCTCGCAGTCAGCTACTGCGAAAACAGGGGAGTACACCACCAAAAAAGGCTGAACCGGCAGCGTCTGACAACACGCGGCCGGCAACCTCAGCGCTGGAGCGATTGGCTTCGGTAACTGAGCGCAGCATTCAACGGCAAAACGCGAAAACCTCTTCCACCGAGCCTAAAAAGCCGGAAGCGTACCGTTGGCGGGCGCAGAATAAAGTCGAGGAAGAGAAGGTCGATGTGGCGACGCCAAAAGCGCTGCGTTCGGCATTAGAGCACGAAAAAACGCCTGAACTGGCGGCACGACTGGCGGAAGAGTCATTGGAACGGGATCCATGGGCGGCGGAAATCCATCGCCTGACGCTGCCAAAGCTGGTACAACAGCTGGCACTCAATGCGTTTAAAGAGAGTGATGAGGCAGGCAAGATGCATCTGCATCTACGTTCATCTCAGCGGCATCTGAATTCGCCTGCGGCGCAAAAGACGCTGCTGGACGCATTGACGGCTCACTATGGGCATCCTGTAGAATTACTGATTACGGAAGACGACAACCCAGCGGTGCGAACGCCGCTGGAGTGGCGTCAGGCCATATATGAAGAGAAGCTGGCGCAGGCGCGTCAGTCGATTCTAGACGATACAACGATTCAAACGCTGCGGCGTTTCTTTGATGCGGAACTGGACGAAGAAAGTATCCGCCCTGTTTAACCGCTGCGAGTGCGCAGCCCGACGTGATAGAGAGAAAACTATGTTTGGTAAAGGTGGAATTGGCAACCTGATGAAGCAAGCCCAGCAGATGCAGGAAAAAATGCAGCAGATGCAGGAAGAAGTGGCGAATCTGGAAGTCACGGGCGAATCGGGCGCGGGTCTGGTGAAAATCACGATCAACGGTGCGCATAACTGCCGCCGTGTTGAGATCGATCCAAGCCTGATGGAAGACGACAAAGAGATGCTGGAAGATCTGATCGCAGCAGCGTTCAACGATGCCGCTCGCCGCATCGCTGAAACGCAGAAAGAAAAAATGGCATCGGTTTCCAGCGGTATGCAATTGCCGCCGGGCTTCAAGATGCCGTTCTAATGCAGACCAGTCCGCTTCTTGAATCATTGATGGAAGCGCTGCGCTGCCTGCCGGGCGTTGGGCCCAAGTCGGCGCAGCGCATGGCGTTTCAACTGCTGCAACGTAACCGCAGCGGTGGTATGCGCCTGGCGCAGGCGTTGACGCGGGCGATGTCCGAAATCGGTCACTGTAGCGATTGTCGGACATTCACCGAGCAGGACGTTTGTGCGATTTGCTCGAATCCGCGCCGTCAGCAAAATGGGCAGATTTGCGTTGTAGAAAGCCCGGCTGATATTCATGCTATTGAACAGACGGGGCAGTTTGCCGGTCGTTACTTTGTACTGATGGGGCATTTGTCGCCGCTGGATGGCATTGGCCCGGACGACATCGGTTTGGGGCGGTTGGAAGAGCGCCTGCACGTGGAATCGGTAAACGAAGTCATTTTGGCTACCAATCCGACGGTAGAAGGCGATGCTACAGCGAACTATATCGCTGAACTCTGCGCGCAACACGGCGTGATGGCAAGCCGCATTGCACACGGTGTTCCCGTTGGCGGTGAGCTGGAAATGGTCGATGGCACGACGCTTTCCCATTCGCTCGCGGGTCGTCAGCCTTTCCGGTTTTAATCTGTCGGCTGTCAGCGTCACTATCTGGCAGCCGCAGTCTTCTTTTCTTCTCCACCATTTTCGTGATCCGCTGAAATTTACCCCTTGAAATCATCTTGGTTTATCCCCACTTGCTACTTATCGTCAGTTTAATCAGCCTGAATAATATTAGGATTGAGGTAAGCAACAATGAGTATGAAAGGCCAAGAAACTCGCGGGTTCCAGTCCGAAGTTAAGCAACTCCTGCATTTGATGATCCATTCGCTTTATTCCAACAAAGAAATTTTTCTGCGTGAATTGATCTCCAACGCCTCCGATGCGGCAGACAAGCTACGTTTCCGTGCGCTGTCCACACCAGAACTGTATGCGGGCGATGGCGACCTGCGCGTGCGCGTGTCTACGGATAAAGAAAAACGTACTCTGACGATTTCTGACAACGGTATCGGTATGAACCGTGACGAAGTGATTGATAATCTCGGTACTATTGCGAAATCTGGCACCAAGTCCTTTCTGGAATCAATGGGTTCCGATCAGGTTAAAGATAGCCAACTGATTGGTCAGTTTGGTGTGGGCTTCTACTCTGCCTTCATCGTTGCGGATAAAGTGACCGTGCGTACCCGTGCTGCGGGCGCAAATGCCGATCAGGGCGTGTATTGGGAATCTGCCGGTGAAGGCGATTACACGATTGCTGACATCACCAAAGACGATCGCGGAACGGAAATCACTCTGCACCTGCGTGAAGGTGAAGACGAGTTTCTGGATGATTGGCGTGTGCGTTCTGTCATCAGCAAATATTCCGACCATATCGCGCTGCCAGTAGAAATCGAATCTCAGACAGAAAGCGAAGAAGAAGGCGGTGAGTCCACCGTTAGTTGGGAAAAAATTAACAAGGCACAAGCCCTGTGGACGCGCAGTAAATCTGAAGTCAGCGATGATGAGTACAACGAATTTTATAAGCACATCTCCCATGATTTTACCGATCCGCTGAGCTGGAGCCACAACCGTGTGGAAGGCAAGCAGGAGTACACCAGCCTGCTCTACATTCCCGCACATGCACCGTGGGATATGTGGAATCGCGATCATAAACACGGTCTGAAATTGTATGTTCAACGTGTATTCATTATGGACGACGCCGAACAGTTCATGCCGAACTACCTGCGTTTTGTTCGCGGCCTGATAGATTCTAACGATCTGCCGTTGAACGTTTCCCGTGAGATTTTGCAGGACAGCCGTGTGACGCAGAACCTGCGTAATGCGTTGACCAAGCGTGTGCTGCAAATGCTGGATAAACTGGCGAAAGATGACGCGGAAAAATACCAAACGTTCTGGCAACAATTCGGCTTGGTGCTGAAAGAAGGCCCAGCGGAAGACGGTAGCAATCGTGAAGCAATCGCGAAACTGCTGCGTTTTGCTACCACGCAATCCGACAGTTCCGCGCAGACGGTATCGCTGGAAGATTACGTTAGCCGGATGGTGGAAGGTCAGGATAAGATCTACTACATCACCGCAGACAGCTATGCAGCGGCGAAGAGCAGTCCACACCTCGAACTGTTCCGTAAGAAAGGTATCGAAGTCTTGCTGTTGTCCGAGCGCATTGACGAATGGATGATGAGCTACCTGACCGAGTTCGACGGTAAATCCTTCCAGTCTGTCAGCAAAGCGGATGACACGCTGGATAAACTGGCTGATGAAGAAAACGATGCGCAGAAAGAAGCACAAAAAGCGCTGGAGCCGTTTGTTGAGCGAGTGAAAACTCTGCTGGGCGAACGCGTTAAGGACGTGCGTTTCACATACCGTCTGACCGATACGCCTGCGATTGTCGTGACGGATGCCGACGAGATGAGTACGCAGATGGCGAAACTGTTCGCCGCTGCGGGCCAACAGGCGCCAGAAGTGAAGTACATTTTTGAACTGAACCCGGAGCACGCGTTAATTAAACGTGCAGCTGACGTTTCTGATGAGGCTGAATTTGGCGAGTGGGTTGAACTGCTGCTGGATCAGGCTCTGTTAGCCGAACGCGGTACGCTTGACGATCCGAACCTGTTCATTCGTCGTATGAATCAGCTATTAAGCGCCTGATATTGATGTTCTTCAGACCCCGGAACCAACCGGGGTCTTCCCCGATTTTTACTCTTCCTTCCTCTTACGAGGGTTTCTTCGTCTACACTGAATGGCAACATTGGGCAGGCGGCAAACCATATTTTTAGGTATCTGACTTTTTTTCATCTGCCTACGCGATGCTGAACCGAGCCCGTTCCTTGAGCATAAGCGTCTGGAATGGTATGGTTCAGCGTTTTTCAAATTTATTTTATAAATATTACATAGCAAGGGGATTTACGCGATGCGTATTATTCTGCTGGGCGCTCCGGGCGCAGGCAAAGGTACTCAGGCTCAATTCATCATGGAAAAATACGGTATTCCGCAGATTTCCACGGGTGACATGCTGCGTGCAGCGGTAAAAGCCGGTACTGAATTGGGCAAGCAGGCTAAAGAAATCATGGACGCGGGTAAACTGGTCACTGATGAACTGGTTATTGCTCTGGTTAAAGAGCGCATCGCACAGGACGATTGCCGTAACGGTTTTCTGCTGGATGGCTTCCCACGTACCATTCCGCAGGCCGATGCTATGAAAGATGCTGGCATCGATGTGGATTACGTTATCGAATTCGCAGTTCCTGACGAACTGATCATCGATCGTATCATTGGCCGTCGCGTACATGCGGCGTCCGGTCGTGTTTATCACGTAAAATTTAATCCGCCTAAAGTTGAAGACAAAGACGACGTGACAGGCGAAGATCTGAGCATTCGTAAGGACGATCAGGAAGATACCGTGCGCAAGCGTCTGGTTGAGTACCATCAGCAGACTGCGCCACTGGTTTCTTACTATCAGAAAGAAGCTGACGCAGGCAACACGCGCTATTTCAAAGTGGAAGGCACGCGTAAAGTGGAAGAAGTTCGCGCAGAACTGGAAACCATTCTGGGCTAATTTTTCTAAGCGAACCGGATTCCACCCTCTGAATGCCAGACAATTGTCTGGCATTTTTTCGTTCTGAAACCTTCTCTTGTTTATTTTCCTCTATTAGTAGCATCGGTATTACCCTTGTTATCTACCCGTATTTGTTTAGCTTTTTTTCGCTACAATAGGAATCTGATGTTACGCAGTGGCGGGCTGAAAGAAAGCCTGCTTCTCCATAAAAGGAAGACGGCGATGAAACAAGAGAAATACGGCGTGCTGATGGTGAACTTAGGGACACCCGATGCCCCGACGCCGCAGGCGGTGAGGCGTTATCTGGCTGAGTTTCTGAGCGACCGACGCGTTGTGGATACGCCGCGTCTGCTATGGTGGCCGCTGCTGCGCGGTATCATCCTGCCAATTCGTTCCCCACGAGTGGCGAAGCTCTATCAATCGGTCTGGATGGAAGGGGGATCGCCGCTGTTGGTGATTAGCCGTCGACAGCATCAGGCGCTGGCTGCACGTATGTCAGACACGCCGGTTGAGCTAGGCATGAGCTATGGTTCGCCCAGCTTGCGTTCAGCGCTGGATAAGCTACTGGCGCAAGGTGTAACGCAACTGGTGGTCTTGCCCATGTATCCGCAATATTCCTGCTCAACGACCGCCGCCGTGTGGGATGGGCTTGCTGCACAACTGCGTGATAACCGCCAGTTGCCTGCGATTCGTTTTATCCGTGATTACGCTGAACATCCTGCTTATATTGCGGCGTTGAAGCACCGTGTTGAGCAGTCTTTTGCTGAACATGGCGAACCGGACAGATTGGTGATTTCCTACCACGGCATTCCGGTGCGTTATGCCAATGAAGGGGATGACTATCCGCAGCGCTGTCGAGCGACCACAGAGGCGCTGATTGCCGCACTGGGGTTGCCGGAAGGTAAAATAATGATGACCTTCCAGTCGCGTTTTGGCCGTGAGCCCTGGCTGACGCCTTACACAGATGAAACCATGAAGGGGCTACCTGCACAGGGCGTCAAACACATTCAGATTATGTGCCCCGGTTTTGCCGCTGACTGTCTGGAAACGTTGGAGGAGATTGAGGAACAGAATCGTGAAATCTTCCTGCACGCTGGTGGAGAGGCATTCCACTATATTCCCGCACTCAATGACGATCCGCTGCATATCGATCTGCTGGAACAGTTAGTTGGAAAAGCCGAGTAGGGAAGAGAGTATTTTTGTCTGGCGGTGCTTGAAAACATTGTGCTTACACCTGACAGCGTAAAAAATAGCGGGCACAATGTGCCT
>NZ_LXFV01000015.1 GCF_002847345.1 Pectobacterium peruviense | reverse complement strand
AGAATCCGCTGAGAGTATGATGATTACGCGACGCAAGGACGGTTCTTGGGGACGCGGAAGTTGTTTTCTGCCCAATATTCCGCCAATGATGCGGTATGAATTACAGTCTGCTCCGCACTATAGACGGCCATTTTGAAGCCATTGATGAATAAAACTAGCCACCTGCTCTGGTTGATTGATATCAAGCACTGGATGTGTGGTGTCTATCTCTGAATCAGCTGCAATTGCGATGACATGTTCATCGATCAAATCACTTAACTCTCTGCCCAACGATTGACGAAATAAGGCTATTTTAGCGATCTTTTCGTGTTTAAAACCCTCAATCACTACCAGATCGAGAGTTGAAGCATCCATTTTACCTGCCAGATCGTAAAGATTGGGTTCTCCCTGTTCAGGCGTTTCCGTCATCAATGCCCACCTTTGGCTGCTGGCAACAATAGTTTGCGCAGCTCCTGCCTTACGTAACTCGTAGCTGTCTTTACCTGGTGTATCAATATCCATCTGATGATGCGTATGTTTAATTAATCCGATTCGAATACCCTGATTAGTCAGCAGAGGAATGACGTGCTTAAGTAATGTTGTTTTGCCTGTACCGCTGTAGGCGACAATAGCGAGCAAAGGTAGATGATCAGAACTCACTGTGTTGATCCTCCCAGTTGGATAAATCCTCAGGCGAATTCAAATTGTGAAAGGCTTCAGGTTGATCGTTAAATGAAACGGTTTTTGCTCCGACCTGTTCCATAAATAGCATTAACTTACGGTTTCCTAGATGCAGATAAGCTTCCAGCCGTTCAATAAGGTTCTTATTGATTAAGAGTAATGTGGGATGTGGACGTTCTCCGTCTGTGGCATAAGTTGCATTTGCTTCCCCCCGCGCTTGCCACAAACGGTGTACTAGGTCGAGGGGGAGTGCTGGGACATCGCAAGGGACGAATACGACCCACTCGGATGTGGAGGCATGTAACCCACTTAGGATACCTGCTAATGGGCCTAGAAAGTTTGCATCAGAGTCACTAATAATTCGGCATCCGCTTTGTTCATACACATCCTGGTTGCGGTTAGCGCTGATGATGACCTCGTCGACCTGTGTTTTAAGCCGAGATAAGACATGCTGATATAGCGGTATACCGTTCAGTGCTATCAGACCTTTATCATGTCCACCCATGCGTGTTGCACGTCCGCCCGCGAGAATAACGCCTGTAATCATTTCACTTCCCAATTATCTATTTCCATTTTTCTCTGTACCGAAAGCTAGTGAGGGAGAAACCATACGTTATTCTCTAAAAACTTTCACAGAAGACCAAGCTCTTTCCTCATGTGCGCAAGGCTGTTATTTTTATCGCTATATGCTCAACATTGCTCAAGCTGTTTTCTACTTATTGAAATTTATTGAGTACAAATCGTTTTTAAGGAGAAAAAAATGAAATGTCATCGCGTTAATGAGCTGATTGAACTCTTGCATCCAGCCTGGCAAAAAGAGCCCGATTTAAACCTGGTACAATTTTTACAAAACCTTGCACAGGAGGCGGGGTTCCAGGGGCAGTTAAATGAACTGACAGATGATATCCTTATTTACCATCTGAAAATGCGTGATTCAGATAAAGAACAAGTCATTCCCGGTCTGAAGAAAGACTACGAGGAAGATTTCAAAACAGCATTGCTTCGTGCCCGTGGGGTTATTAAAGACTAGTGGAAAGGAATAACACGTTCATGATGCTAACTATTGCACGCGTATATCTTATGTCGCCTCTGACCATTTGTGGCCGCGATGAATAGTTCGGTATTTAATTTCCAGACGCTATTCCCAGATCTGATCGTGGATGCTTTGCTGGATGTTGGGTTGCGCGTTGATTCCGGCCTGACGGCATTAAACAGCTATGAAAACCGGGTATATCAGTTTGCGGATGAAGATCGTAAACGATTCGTAGTGAAATTTTATCGCCCGGAACGGTGGAGCGAGTCACAGATTCAGGAAGAGCATATTTTCGCCCTGCAGTTGGCAGAAGATGAAGTCCCTATTGTCGCCCCAGTCTCGCTTAATGGGCAGACATTGAACGTCTATGAAGGATTTCATTTTGCTGTATTCCCCAGCGTGGGTGGACGGCAGTATGAAATGGATAATGAAGAGCAGCTAGAGTGGGTAGGCCGTTTTCTCGGACGGATTCACCAGACGGGGCAGAAATCGTTATTCACCGAGCGCCCGACGATAGGGGTAAATGAATATCTGCATGAACCTTATCGGCTGTTGGAGACATGTCCGCTAATACCGAAAATACATCGACATAGTTTTTTACAGGCAACCCGTCAACTGATTGATACAGTTGAAACTTATTGGCACAGCGACTGGCGGCCACTGCGTCTACATGGGGATTGTCACCCAGGAAATATTTTGTGGCGTGATGGCCCTCTGTTTGTTGATTTGGATGATGCTCGCAATGGTCCGGCAATACAGGATTTATGGATGCTGTTGCACGGCGACCGTCGTGAACAACGCATTCAATTGGATATCTTGTTAGAAGCCTATAGTGAATTTGCGGATTTTCAGGAGAAAGAGCTCGCGCTGATTGAGCCTCTTCGTGCGATGCGGCAGGTTTATTATCTGGCTTGGGTTGCTCGTCGCTGGGAGGATCCTGCTTTTCCGAAAAATTTCCCTTGGATGACGGATGCTGATTTTTGGTTGAAGCAAACGGCAATTTTTATTGGGCAAACTCAGCTGTTGCAGGAGCCCCCTCTACAGCTAATGCCAATGTACTGAAATTAAATGGAGAGAGTTAAATTTATGAAAAAGTTATGGCTTGCGCTGATTGGCGTTGTTCTGGCATTTAGTGCTTCTGCTGCAGAATTTTCTGACGGTAAGCAATATGTAGAATTAGATAAACCAGCAACTCAAGAGCCTCAGGTTCTTGAGTTTTTCTCATTCTATTGCCCGCACTGTTATCAATTTGAACAGGTTTATCATGTTCCAGATGCAGTAAAAAAGGCACTGCCAGAAGGGGTGAAGATGACACGTTATCACGTGGACTTCTTGGGCCCATTGGGTAAAAACCTGACGCAGGCTTGGGCTGTTGCTATGGCGCTGGGCGTAGAAGATAAAGTTACTCCTCTGATGTTTGATGCTGTTCAGAAAACTCAGACCGTACAAAAACCAGAAGATATTCGCGCTGTTTTTGTAAAAGCAGGTGTGACTGCAGAAGAGTTTGATAATGCACTGAATAGTTTTGTTGTGAAATCTCTGGTTGCCCAGCAGGAAAAAGCGGCTGCAGATTTACAATTACGCGGCGTTCCAGCCATGTTCGTTAACGGTAAATATATGATCAAGAATGATGGTCTTGATACTAGTTCAATGGACGGATATGTAAAACAGTACGCTGATGTGGTGAAATTCCTCATTACCAAAAAGTAATCATTTAATAAGTCATGCGGGTAAAACCGCATGGCTTTATACCTTCCCGCGGTTCACCCTCTTATCTTTTATATCTCGCCACACCACAATATCTATTTATCTCTTTGTTTATATCCACAAATGGGATGACGGATTACTGTGTCTCTAAAATAAACACTTTATATTATAACTTAATGAAATTTATGAATATAAAAAAACAAACCAAGAGAATAATAGGAATTAGTAATTAAACAGATAAAACTATTCACAAAGTTATCCACAGAAGGATCTTGCGAGGATCCATGCAAAATCAGCCAATATCTTACGTTAAGGATCGTCTCTTTCCCTGACCTATGGCATGCTTAGCGCTATGACAGACCACAACGATCACGGCAGGCTATGGCTCAGATTGCAGAAAACCCTTTAATACTGGTAGACGGTTCATCCTATTTGTATCGTGCTTATCATGCTTTCCCTCCGTTAACAAACAGCGCGGGAGAAGCAACCGGTGCAATGTATGGCGTACTGAATATGCTACGCAGTTTGTTGCTGCAATATCATCCCAGCCACGTTGCTGTTGTTTTTGATGCGAAAGGGAAAACGTTTCGCGACGAGTTGTTCGAAAACTATAAGGCTCATCGCCCACCGATGCCGGAGGATCTACGCGAGCAGATAGAGCCTCTGCATAATATGGTGAAAGCGATGGGGCTACCGCTTCTGGCGGTTTCTGGCGTAGAAGCAGACGATGTGATTGGCACGCTCGCCGTGCAGGCGGAAAAAGCCGGTAAGTCGGTGCTGATTAGTACTGGCGATAAAGATATGGCGCAGTTGGTGACACCAAGTGTGACGCTCATTAATACCATGAACAACACGATTCTTGGCCCACAAGAAGTGTGTGATAAGTACGGTATTCCACCTGAGCTGATTATCGATTTCCTCGCGCTGATGGGGGATGCATCGGATAACATTCCCGGTGTACCTGGTGTGGGGGAGAAAACTGCACAGGCGTTATTACAAGGGCTTGGTGGGCTGGATTCGCTCTATGCTAACCTTGATAAAATTGCTGAGCTTTCCTTCCGTGGTGCAAAAACCATGGCACCGAAGCTGGAACAGCATAAAGAAGTGGCCTACCTCTCTTATCAGCTTGCTACCATTAAAACGGATGTTGAGCTGGAGCTCAGCTGTGAGCAGCTCACCGTCAACGAACTGGATGTGGATGAACTGCATCGCCTCTTCTCCCGCTATGAATTTAAACGCTGGTTATCAGATATTGAATCAGGCACTTGGATGCAGGGTAAAAAGAGCAGCCAGCCTGTTCAGACGGTGAGTAATGCGGTGGTCGAGCAGTCGGTTGAAGAAGACAGCACGCCTACGCTTTCTGCCGATGGTTATGTCACGATTCTTGATGAAAAAACGCTGTTGGATTGGATTGAGCGTATAAAACAGGCCGAGGTTTTCGCTTTCGATACGGAAACTGACGGGCTGGATACGCTTACCGCCAATCTGATTGGTCTGTCATTTTCGATTAAGCCAGGCGAAGCGGCTTATTTGCCGTTGGCTCATGATTATCTGGATGCGCCTGAGCAGTTGGATCGCGCCCAAGTATTGGCATTATTCAAACCGCTCCTAGAAGATGAGAAGCTGCTTAAGATTGGTCAGAATCTCAAATTTGATAAGGGCGTGATGCAGCGATATGACATCGATTTACGCGGCATCGCGTTTGATACCATGCTGGAATCTTATGTGCTCGACAGCGTTGCGGGTCGTCACGATATGGATAGCTTGGCCGAGCGCTATCTGAAACACAAAACCATTACCTTTGAAGAGATTGCAGGTAAGGGGAAAAATCAGCTGACGTTTAATCAGATCGCACTGGAACAGGCTGGGCCTTATGCGGCTGAGGATGCTGACGTTACGCTGCATCTACACCAGACGCTATGGGGGAAACTCCAGCCGCATGCCGATCTGTGTCAGGTCTTCCAGACCATCGATATGCCATTGGTTCCGGTTTTATCCCGCATCGAACGTACTGGCGTGCTGATCGATCCCGCAATTCTGGCAGAACACTCAAAAGAACTAACAACGCGTCTGGCTGAGCTGGAAGCACAAGCGTATGAGCTGGCTGGCGAAGAATTCAACCTCTCGTCGACCAAACAGCTACAGGGTATTCTTTATGAAAAGCAAAAGCTGCCGATTCTGAAGAAAACGCCAAAGGGCGCACCGTCAACGAATGAGGAAGTGCTGGCTGAGTTGGCGCTGGATTACCCTCTGCCTAAGCTGATTCTGGAATATCGTGGCTTAGCCAAGCTGAAATCTACTTACACCGATAAGCTGCCGCTGATGATCAATCCGGCCACGAAGCGCGTGCATACCTCTTATCATCAGGCTGTTACTGCAACCGGACGCTTGTCTTCCAGCGACCCTAACCTGCAAAACATCCCGGTGCGTAATGATGAGGGACGCCGTATTCGTCAGGCATTCATTGCGCCTAAAGACTATAGCATTGTTGCGGCTGACTACTCGCAAATCGAACTGCGTATTATGGCGCATCTATCGGGTGATGAAGGGTTGTTGAATGCGTTCGCAAACGGGCTGGATATCCACCGAGCAACGGCGTCAGAAGTGTTTGGCATCGCATTGGATAAGGTGACGTCAGAACAGCGTCGTAGTGCGAAAGCGATCAACTTCGGTCTGATCTACGGTATGAGTGCATTTGGTTTGTCACGTCAGTTGAATATTCCCCGTAGCGAATCACAGAAGTACATGAACCTGTATTTTGAGCGCTATCCAGGCGTGCAGGATTACATGGAGCGGACGCGGCAACAGGTCGCAGAGCATGGCTATGTGTCCACATTGGATGGTCGCCGTCTCTACCTGCCAGACATCCATTCGCGTAATGCGATGGCGCGTAAAGGCGCTGAGCGTGCGGCGATTAACGCCCCGATGCAGGGGACGGCAGCTGATATCATCAAGAAAGCGATGATCGCAATTGATGAGTGGCTACAGAAAGACGCACCGTTGGTGAAGATGATCATGCAGGTTCACGATGAGTTAGTTTTCGAGATTCATGATTCGGTTATTGAAGAATCCATTAGTAAAATCAAGGTATTAATGGAGGGTTGTATGCAATTAAATGTCCCGTTACAGGTAGATATCGGTACAGGCATGAATTGGGATCAAGCGCATTAATGGCCGATTCTTGTGCTATTTCTGTAATTAAATAACAGTATTGTGTGACCTGGTTTAACTTTGTGTAATCGATAACCATTTTGTATGAAAGTAAACAACAAAAAAGCCTTTGTTCCCGCGAAAAAATAGGGTAGAGTTAAAGATGTAGGGTACAGAGGTAAGATGTTCTATCTTTCAGACCTTTTACTTCACGTAATCGGATTTGGCTGAATATTAGCCGCCCCGCTCAGTTTTGAGCGGGGCGTTTTTTATGGGCTTTATCCAGGTTTTTTTTACCCGCAAAAATGCCGGCGACAGCGTGGCAGACAGCAACGTGTTAGCACTATTTCGGGTGTGAAAAGAACGTCTCTGGTGGGGGACCGTCGAGGGAAAGTGATGACGTGATGCGAGTTATGGCACTCTGCACCACGCGAAAGGATTATTCAGCGTCTTGTTCTTCTTCAACGTGTTGCAATGTGCTGAACCAGTTATCCAATTTCTGCTGTAGTTTATCGACACCGATTTTTTTCAGTGACGAAAATGCCTCGACCTGAATATCACCCATAAATGGCGCGACAGCTTCGCGAACCATATGCAACTGTGTCTTACGTGCGCCTGAAGCCAGCTTATCGGCTTTGGTCAGCAGTACTAAGACCGGAAGTTCGACATCGACTGCCCACTGAATCATTTGCTGATCGAGATCTTTCAGCGGATGACGAATATCCATCAGCACAACCAGACCCTTCAGGCTGTTACGCTTTTGCAGGTATTCACCGAGCGCACGTTGCCATTTGATCTTCATTTGCTCCGGTACTTCGGCATAGCCGTAGCCGGGAAGGTCGACTAAACGCACGCCGTCAGCTACCTGAAACAGGTTGATCAACTGGGTACGACCCGGTGTTTTACTGGTTCGTGCTAGGCTCTTCTGGTTGGTCAACGTGTTCAGCGCGCTGGATTTTCCGGCGTTAGAGCGCCCAGCAAAGGCCACTTCAATACCGCTATCTGTTGCCAGATGGCGAATATCCGGGGCGCTGATGATAAAACGCGTCATGTGGTAGTTATATTGCTGGGTCACGATGGTTATCTCTATCTGGATCTCTGTCTGGTTGGGGATTATACCTGTAACTGACAATAAAGGCGGCTTTATCTGCCTCGAAATGCAACGGGTGAGTGTGAAAAGAAAAGCTCAGCCGTCTGATGTGGGCGCTTTTTTCTTACGCAGCTTTCTGCTAGATTCCGCCGCACTTCCCTTATATCTGTGTACCTGAGAACAACATTATGAACCGACCTGTCAAAGGGGCTGCCGATAAGGCAGGAAAACCTAAAGTAAAAAGAAAAACCCGCGAAGAGCTGGAACGTGAAGCGCGGGATCGGAAAAGAGATAAAAAACATCGTGGCCATGCAGCGGGTAGCCGGACTCAGGAAAAATCGTCTACCGATCAGAATTCTGGCCAACGTAAAGTCGCCGATCCACGTATCGGCAGCAAAAAGCCTGTACAGCTTGGCGTATTGGATAGCGCTATCGTTAAACCGAAGCCTAAGTTGAAGCCTTCTGAGCCTGTGGAAAAAGTCAGTGCTGCCAAGCCAGCAATGTCACCGGAAGAAGAGCTGGAAATGTTAGAAAATGATGCGCGTCTGGATGCATTGTTGGATCGTCTGGATAGCGGTGAAACGCTGAGCGCTAAAGATCAATCATGGGTTGATGAAACGCTGGATCGTATCGATATCCTGATGGAAGAGCTTGGAATCGAGCTGGGTGATGATGACGAAGAAGAGCAACAGGAAGACATGTTGCAGCTTTTAAAACGTAATAACCCGAAAGACGCGCTCTAATCAATGAAATGGCTGTTTCTGTTCCTGATATTGCTGGTGGCGTTTTATCTGCTCTGTCTGTTCAGTAAACTATGGCTATTGTCGAAGCGTAAGCACCGATTGCATCGCGCCCTGTTTAACGGGCGCGTGAATCAGGTTCGACGCCCAAGACAAAAACGCAGGGAGCGTTTTTGAACGTCACAACGTGACGGCCCTTTAGGGTGAGTCTCAAGGATGAGACGAGTAACAAAACGCAGGGAGCGTTTCTGAACGCCATTTTTTTGGTGATCTGAAGGAGGGGAAGGATAACCCACCGAGTAAAAACTGGAAGGAGTGAGCGAATATGTCGATACCGTCCGTTGACTGGGATCTGGCCCTGATTCAAAAATATAACTATTCTGGGCCGCGTTATACATCATATCCCACAGCGTTAGAATTCAGTGAAGCTTACGATGAGCCTGCATTTCAGCATGCCATCGCCCGTTATCCGGCGCGACCGCTGTCGTTGTATATCCACATCCCTTTTTGTCATCGGCTGTGCTATTTCTGCGGCTGTAATAAGCTGGTTACGCGCCAGCAGCATAAAGCCGATGAATACCTTGATGTGCTAGAGCAGGAAATTCGCCAGCGTGCACCGCTATTCGTTGGACGAACGGTGACGCAATTGCATTGGGGCGGCGGTACGCCAACCTACCTGAATAAAATACAAATTAGCCGGCTAATGTCGCTGTTGCGCGAGCTGTTCTCTTTTTCTGAGCAGGCTGAGCTGTCGCTTGAAGTTGACCCGAGAGAAATTGAACTGGACGTCCTCGATCATCTGCGTGCTGAAGGGTTTAACCGTCTTAGCATGGGGGTGCAGGATTTTAATAAAGACGTTCAGAAGCTGGTCAACCGTGAGCAGGATGAAGACTTTATTTTTGCCCTCATTGAACGGGCGAAGGCGCTTGGTTTCGCCTCCACCAATATTGATTTGATTTACGGTCTGCCGAAACAAACGCCAGAAAGCTTCGCTTTTACGCTACAGCGCGTTGCGGAATTAAATCCGCATCGGCTTAGCGTTTTTAACTATGCGCATTTGCCCAGCCTGTTTGCGGCACAGCGCAAGATTAAAGACGCGGATTTACCGAGCGCGGAGCAAAAGCTGGATATTCTGCAACAGACGATTGGCTCGCTGACGCAGTCGGGCTATCAGTTTATCGGTATGGATCACTTTGCTCGCCCGGATGATGAGCTGGCGGTGGCGCAGCGGGAAGGGAAGCTGCATCGCAATTTCCAAGGCTATACGACGCAGGGCGATAGCGATCTTCTTGGTATGGGCGTTTCGGCGATTAGTATGATCGGTGATAACTATGCCCAGAACCAGAAAGAGCTGAAACAGTATTATGCTCAGGTTAAAGACAAAGGAAATGGCTTATGGCGTGGATTACAGCTGACGCGTGATGATTGTCTCCGCCGCGATGTGATTAAGACGCTGATTTGTAATTTCCAACTCAGCTATGCGCCGATTGAAGCGGAATATGCCATCGACTTTAAAACCTACTTTGAGCAGGATTTAGCGTTATTGGCACCGCTGGTGGCTGATGGGCTAGTCGATAGTCAGGAAGACGGGCTGGTGGTAACGCCGAAAGGACGTTTGCTGATCCGCAATATCTGTATGTGTTTTGATGTTTATTTACGTAGCAAGCTCAGAACGCAGCAATTTTCCCGCGTGATTTAACAAAAAAAACAGCCAGTCGATGTTAGTACCGGCTGGCTGTTCTCAAACGTTTATAGGATTAACTAAAGAAGTTAATCAGTGCAGCACACAAAACGGCGGCAATAGCAGCCTGCGGCGAATGACTTGCCGCGGAGCCAATTTCAGCGCCATGTGTTGCTGCAGAAATCAATGAGTCCAGCATGGTGTTCCTCCCGAATCAGCGACACGATCATACTGCTGACTCGAGGCAAGTAAAGGACAAATTAATGACAATTTCGTGCGCCAGATTGTATTTTTTATCACCAGTTTATTTCTTAACAATTGAGTAATAAAAAAGCAATCTCGCTACTCCATTCCCAGCTCTTTTAGTTTACGCGTTAGGGTATTTCTGCCCCATCCCAGTAGCCTTGCGGCTTCCTGTTTATGGCCCTGCGTGTGCCGTAATGCTGTCGTAAGCAGTGTTCTTTCCATTTCTGGCTGTGCTTCCGCTAGCAGATTTTGATGACCGGAACGCAGCGCGCGATCGGCCCATTGTGCCAATAGCGTGGCCCAACTGTCTGGCAAGATATGCACAGTAGAATCGGGCGCAGTGGTCTCGAATAGCTCCGGCGGCAGATCCTGAATCAGCACCTCTTGACCGGCAGCCATGACCGTCAACCAGCGGCAGGTGTTCTCCAATTGGCGAACGTTGCCAGGCCACGGTAAACGCGTTAGTGCTGTTTCCGCTTCTGGATGCAAATTCTTTGGCTCGACACCCAACTCTTTGGCCGTTGCCTGCAAGAAATAACGCGCCAGACGGGGAATATCTTCCCGACGTTCACGCAGTGGCGGCAGATGAACGCGGATCACATTCAGGCGGTGAAACAGGTCATCACGGAATTTGCCTTCTTGCACGCGCTGTTCAAGGTTTTGGTGCGTTGCTGCGATAATGCGGACATCCACTTTCACCGCCGCATAGCCGCCAACGCGATAAAACTGCCCATCGGCCAATACGCGCAACAGGCGTGTTTGCACGTCTAGCGGCATATCGCCGATTTCATCCAGAAACAGCGTACCGCCATCGGCCTGCTCAAAGCGGCCCTGACGAATTTGGTTTGCACCCGTAAATGCGCCTTTCTCATGACCAAACAATTCCGATTCGATCAGATCCTTGGGAATTGCCGCCATATTCAGGGCGATAAAAGGGGCTTTGGTGCGCGGACTATGGCGATGCAGGGCATGTGCCACCAGTTCTTTACCCGTTCCCGATTCGCCGTTAATCAGCACGCTGATCGATGAGCGAGACAGACGACCGATGATGCGAAAGACATCCTGCATCGCAGGTGCTTCGCCGATGATGTCCGTTGTCGGGCCATTGATCGGCTGGTTGCGTACCGGTTGTTGCTGCTCCAGATAATGGCTGATTGCACGCTCAACTAGCGCGACGGCCTCATCAATATCAAACGGTTTCGGCAAATAGTCGAACGCACCCTGTTGATAAGCACTGACGGCGGCATCCAGATCGGAATGTGCCGTCATAATGATGACCGGGAGCATCGGGTGGCGCTGTTTGATTTGCTGTAAGAGCGCTAATCCATCCATCCCTGGCATGCGGATGTCGGACAGCAGAACGTCGGGTGTTTGTGTTGTTAGCGCATGCAATACCTGATTTCCGTTCTCAAACGTTGCGCAGGTTAAACCCGCACCAGCAAGCGCGCGCTCCAGCACCCAACGGATGGAGCTATCGTCATCGACAATCCAGACTATCCCTCGTTGCATTGTGAACCTCACTGGCGAATGGGCAGGTAAACCGAGAATTCGGTGTGTCCTGGCCAACTGTTAAATTCAATTTTACCTGAGTGCTGGTCGATAAGACTGCGGGCGATGGAAAGCCCTAAACCGGTTCCCCCTTCGCGTCCGCTCACCATCGGGTAAAACAGGGTGTCCTGTAGCTGAGCGGGTACGCCAGGGCCGTCATCTTCCACGTCAATACGTGCGGCGAGACGATAGCGCACGCCGTGCAAAGTAAGCTGAAAAGCCGTGCGGGTACGTATCGTAATCGTCCCGCCTTCCTCGCCCAGCGCCTGTAGCGCATTGCGGGTAATATTCAGCAGTACCTGTTCAATCTGGTCGGGATCGTGCGTCAACTCTGGCAGGCTGGGGTCATAGTCTTTTACCAGCGTCACGTTATCTGGCTTTTCCAGCGAAACAAGTTGGCAAACGCGTTCTGCAACCTGATGGATGCTTTGGGTAACGTGCAGGCCAGGCTGCTGTGGCCCGAGCAGGCGATCAACCAGATTACGCAGACGATCAGCTTGTTCAATAATGACTTTGGTATATTCCGTCAGTGCCGGGTCGGGCAATGCTTTGGCAAGCAACTGTGCAGCACCGCGCAATCCGCCAAGCGGATTTTTTATCTCATGCGCCAAGCCCCGGACCAAATCACGGGCGGCCTGCTGTTGTGCATGTTGAAGCTGTTCCTGACTGAGACGACGCTGGTTATCCATCGGCGCCATTTCCAGTAGGATAAAATTGTTTTGTACCCGCTGAGCGGTGAGCGACATGATGTGCGCTTTACCATCCACGACGAGCGTGACTTCGTTATCCGTAAAACCTTGCCCTGAATCCAGACTTTCACGCAGCAAATCGACGTTCAGAGAAAAATATCCCAGCAAATCGGGCAGCGGTGTGCCGGATAATTTACGCGAACTTTGTGCCAGTAATTGCTGTGCTGCCGGGTTGGAATAGTGAATCGCCAGATCGTTATCCAGCAATAAGATGCTGTTTATCAGGGAATTTAGGATCTGCCCAGCATCGGGCAGCGTGCCTGTTGCCATAACGCAGACTCCCGCACCAGCATGGTGCATTGTAGTGTGGATGATGGATGTTACGTCGCAACGGCCAATGCCGGTGGTGAAAAAAGCCCATCCGAAGATGGGCTGAAGCGTTTCCACGGCAACAAGAACAAACTTCTTAGTATTCTGTTGTTCATCGGTCATGGTTGGATATCAGCACACCCAACCACGCCGAGATATACCCGTCATACTTCAAGCTGCTTGTGCGTTGGCTGCCTTCACGCAACTCGAATTATTTAGGGTATAAATATTAGATGCTTTCGTTATTAAACGCTGTAGTACAGTTCGAACTCAACTGGGTGCGGCGTCATACGAACGCGGTCAATCTCTGGTTTACGCAGTTCGATATACGCTTCGATAGCGTCGTCAGTGAACACGCCACCACGGGTCAGGAACTCGCGGTCTTCGTTCAGTGCAGCCAGGGCCTCGTCCAGAGAACCTGCAACTTTTGGAATCTCTGCTTCTTCTTCCGGCGGCAGGTCGTACAGGTTTTTGTCCATTGCATCGCCAGGGTGGATTTTGTTGATGATGCCGTCAAGGCCAGCCATCAGCAGTGCAGCGAAGCACAGGTACGGGTTAGCTGCTGGATCTGGGAAGCGCGCTTCAATACGACGTGCTTTCGGGCTAGCAACAACTGGGATACGGATTGAAGCAGAACGGTTACGGGCAGAGTAAGCCAGCATAACTGGAGCTTCGTAGCCTGGGACCAGACGCTTATAAGAGTTGGTCGTTGGGTTTGCCAAGGCGTTGATGGCTTTAGCGTGCTTGATAACACCGCCGATGTAGAACAGAGCCATTTCAGACAGGCCGCCGTATTTGTCGCCAGCGAACAGGTTAGTACCGTCTTTAGACAGAGACATATGGCAGTGCATACCAGAACCGTTATCACCGAACATTGGTTTTGGCATGAAGGTCGCTGTTTTACCGTAGGCGTGAGCCACGTTATGCACGACATATTTGTAGATCTGAATTTCGTCAGCTTTTTTGGTCATGGTGTTGAAGCGAGTAGCCACTTCGTTTTGACCAGCGGTAGCCACTTCGTGGTGGTGAGCTTCAACAACCAGACCCATTTGCTCCATGGTCAGACACATAGCAGAACGGATGTCCTGTGATGAATCGACTGGTGGAACTGGGAAGTAGCCGCCTTTCAGACCTGGACGGTGACCTTTGTTACCGCCTTCGTAGGCTTTACCGGAGTTCCAGTAAGCTTCGACATCGTCGATAGCGACGTGAGAACCGGAAGTGCTGCTGCCGAAACGGATGTCATCAAACAGGAAGAACTCTGGCTCAGGCCCGAACAGTACGGTATCGGCGATACCGGAAGAACGCAGGAAATCTTCCGCACGTTTCGCGATAGAACGCGGGTCACGGTCGTAGCCCTGCATGGTGCCTGGCTCAAGGATGTCACAACGAATGATCAGCGTGGAATCTTCGAAGAACGGATCGATCATCGCGGTGCTAGCATCAGGCATCAGAACCATGTCTGACTCGTTAATACCTTTCCAGCCGCCAATCGAGGAACCATCAAACATTTTACCTTCTTCGAAGAAGTCGGCATTGACTTGATGAGCCGGAATGGTGACGTGCTGCTCTTTACCTTTAGTATCAGTGAAGCGTAAATCAACAAACTTCACTTCGTGCTCATTCAGCATCGTCAAAACATGTTCTGCGGACATACTTGGTTCTCCCGATTGGTCATTTATCGTCGTGGAACGAATATCGTTGTGGATTGATGTTGTTGCCGTGAGTAGACTAAAGCTAAAAGTGTGCCAACTTTTTAAATGTGTGCAATGTGTTGCTCCTTGGGGCTTTCTCACGTAAACCCACTGCACCATTATAGTCTAAAGCACCAAAATGGTGCTCCATATGTGAATTATTGCACTTATTTGGTGCATTCATGTTCGCTTGTAGCGCTTTTGCACCGTGAAAGGGATCACAAAGCAGGCAGCTCTAGGTTGTTTATCATAGATGCTTGTGATCTTGTTTAGTCCCTCGATTAATACGTGTACAATAGCGCGCTATTTCTAAATGCCTGAGGCAAAGCTGTGATCGAAAATTTGCGTAACATCGCCATTATTGCGCACGTTGACCATGGGAAAACCACCCTGGTTGACAAGCTGTTGCAACAATCCGGAACGTTCGGTGAACGTGTCGAAGCAACTGAGCGTGTAATGGACTCCAACGATTTGGAGAAAGAGCGTGGAATTACCATCCTCGCAAAAAATACCGCCATTAATTGGAAAGACTACCGTATTAACATCGTAGATACCCCGGGACACGCCGACTTCGGCGGCGAGGTTGAGCGTGTAATGTCGATGGTTGACTCGGTACTGCTGGTTGTTGATGCGATGGATGGCCCTATGCCTCAAACGCGTTTCGTGACCAAAAAAGCGTTTGCCAACGGTCTGAAACCAATTGTGGTTATCAACAAAGTTGACCGTCCTGGTGCGCGTCCTGACTGGGTTGTCGATCAGGTATTCGACCTGTTCGTGAACCTGGATGCGACCGACGAGCAACTGGATTTCCCTATCATTTATGCTTCTGCGCTGAATGGTATCGCGGGTCTCGACCATAACGAGATGGCGGAAGATATGACTCCGCTGTATCAGGCTATTGTCGATCACGTTTCTCCGCCTCAGGTTGAGATGGATGCGCCGTTCCAGATGCAGATTTCTCAGCTGGACTACAACAACTATGTTGGCGTTATCGGTATCGGCCGTATCAAGCGCGGTAAAGTTAAGCCTAACCAACAAGTGACTATTGTTGATAGCGAAGGCAAATCTCGTAACGGTAAAGTAGGTAAAGTTCTGACTCACCTGGGTCTGGAGCGTATCGACGCAACTGAAGCGGAAGCGGGCGATATCATCGCGATTACCGGTCTGGGCGAGCTGAACATTTCCGACACTATCTGCGATCCGCAGAATGTCGAAGCGCTGCCAGCACTGAGCGTCGATGAACCTACCGTTACCATGTTCTTCAACGTCAACACTTCACCATTCTGCGGTAAAGAAGGTAAGTATGTGACGTCGCGCCAGATTCTGGAGCGTCTGAACAAAGAGCTGGTGCATAACGTTGCCCTGCGCGTTGACGAAACCGAAGACGCCGATGCGTTCCGCGTTTCTGGCCGTGGTGAATTGCACCTGTCAGTTCTGATCGAAAACATGCGTCGTGAAGGCTTTGAACTGGCCGTATCACGTCCGAAGGTTATTAACCGTATTATTGACGGTCGTAACCAAGAGCCGTTTGAAAACGTTACGCTGGACATCGAAGAACAGCACCAGGGTTCAGTCATGCAAGCCATGGGTGAGCGTAAAGGTGATGTGAAAGACATGATCCCAGATGGCAAGGGTCGTATCCGTCTGGATTACCTGATCCCTGCTCGTGGTCTGATCGGTTTCCGTACCGAATTCATGACCATGACGTCTGGTACTGGTCTGCTGTACTCCACTTTCAGCCACTACGATGACGTGCGTCAGGGTGAAATTGGCCAACGTCAGAACGGTGTGCTGGTTTCTAACGGTCAGGGTAAAGCAGTTGCGTTTGCACTGTTCAGCCTGCAAGACCGCGGTAAGCTGTTCCTCGGACACGGTGCAGAAGTGTATGAAGGCCAGATCATCGGTATTCACTCACGTTCTAACGATCTGACCGTAAACTGTCTGACCGGTAAGAAACTGACCAACATGCGTGCATCAGGTACTGATGAAGCAACCACACTGGTTCCAGCTATCAAAATGTCTCTGGAACAAGCGCTGGAGTTCATTGATGATGACGAATTGGTTGAAGTTACGCCGCAGTCTGTTCGTATTCGTAAGCGTCACCTGACCGAAAACGATCGTAAGCGCGCGAGCCGCGGCAGCAAAGACGTCTAATTTCAGACCGATTTGTATTGTCACGCAACAGGGCACCTTCGGGTGTCCTGAATTTTATGCGCTTTCTTCCACTTTAACCTTTCCTTATATTTCCTCCCTGTTCAGTTTCGCCATTTCCCGCTACAGTGAAAATCCTACGATTGCGTCAGGAGGTGGCTGCCATGCTGTATATCTTTGATTTGGGTAATGTCGTCATTGATATTGATTTCAAAAGAGTATTGGGCGTCTGGAGTAATCTGAGCAGCGCACCGCTCGCGACGTTGCAAGAGCGCTTTGTCATGGGAGAAGCGTTTGAACAGCATGAACGGGGTGAAATCAGCGATGAAGAGTTTGCCACCAGACTGTGTCAGGAAATGGGCATCGCCCTGAGCTTCGAGCAATTCACCGCGGGCTGGCAGGCTATTTTTGTCGCGTTGCGCCCTGAGGTTATCGACATCATGCAGCGCCTGCGTCAGGAAGGGCACCGTGTGGTAATTCTGTCGAATACCAACCGCCTCCATTGTTCACACTGGCCTGCATTATTCCCAGAAGTGGGAGCCACGGCTGACAGGATCTATCTGTCTCAAGACATTGGATTACGTAAGCCGGAATTGGCGATTTATCACTATGTCCTGACGCAAGAAGGTGTTATTCCAGATCAGGCCGTATTTTTTGACGATAATTCCGCGAATGTCGATGCTGCACAAAGCCTGGGAATTCACAGCATTCTGGTGACCGATCGTCAGGTGGTGCCAGATTTTTTCGCTATGCAGGCGACGACGGCCAAAGCATGATTTATATCGCAGGGGCGGACACAGCCCCTATTGGGAATGATAACATCAGGAGTAGTTGGGTTTTATGATTGCGCTAATTCAGCGGGTATCCAGCGCCAGCGTTACGGTAGAAGGCAATATCATTGGGGAAATCGATAAGGGTTTGCTGATATTGCTGGGTGTTGAGCAAGGCGATGACGAGCAAAAAGCCACGCGACTCTGCGAGCGCGTGTTGGGTTACCGGATATTCGGTGACGATGACGGGAAAATGAACCTCAATGTGCGTCAGGCTGGCGGAAATGTGCTGGTGGTTTCTCAATTTACGTTGGTGGCTGATACGCAGCGTGGCATGCGACCAGGTTTTTCCCGTGGTGCGCATCCCTCAGAGGCCGATCGCCTCTACCAGTATTTTGTCGGGCAATGTCGTGAGCAAGGCGTTCATACGGAAACGGGGCAGTTTGCCGCGGATATGAAAGTGGCATTGGTGAATGATGGCCCTGTGACGTTTTGGCTGCAAACATAATGTGGCTACAGCCGTATTGTAAAAAGCGTCATTGTCGTTGCCGTTCCGTGTATAAGTTTGTCAGCGGTTTGATCTTATGAACCATGGTGCAATAAAGCATCATCGGCATTGAGGAAGGGTTATGTATCATCTGAGAGTACCTGAAAGCGCAGAAGAACTGGATGCGTACTATCAATTTCGCTGGGAAATGCTGCGTAAACCTCTACACCAGCCGTTAGGCTCTGAGCGCGATGCCTATGATGCTTTGGCTCATCACCAAACCGTAGTCGATGAACAGGGGAAGCTAGTCGCGATTGGACGTCTTTCTATCAATGCGGATAATGAGGCGGCAATCCGCTTTCTAGCCGTTCATCCCGATCTACGGGGGAAAGGGCTAGGCACTCTGCTTGCGATGACTCTGGAGTCTGTCGCGCGTCAGGAAGGCGTCAAGCGCGTAGTCTGTAGCGCCCGCGAAGACGCAATGGACTTCTTCTCCAAGCTAGGTTTTGTTAATCAGGGGGAGATTTTAGCGCCACAAACGACGCCAGTACGGCACTTCCTGATGATCAAACCGGTGGCGACGCTAGATGATATTCTGCATCGTGCTGACTGGTGCGGGCAACTGCAACAGGCTTGGTACGATCATATCCCTCTGAGTGAAAAAATGGGCGTGAGGATAAGCCAGTACACTGGGAAAAAATTTATCACTACCATGCCTGAAGCGGGTAATCAGAACCCGCATCACACGCTTTTTGCTGGCAGCATGTTTTCTCTCGCAACGCTCACAGGTTGGGGATTGATCTGGCTGTTGCTGCGTGAACAGCACCTTGGCGGAACCATTATTCTGGCGGACGCGCATATTCGTTACAGTACGCCGGTGAGCGGCCGACCGAGCGCTATTGCCGATTTGGGGTCGCTGAGTGGCGATCTGGATCGTCTTGCGCGTGGACGTAAGGCGCGTGTGCAGTTAAACGTAGAGCTGTTCGGTGATGACAATAAAGGGGCGCTATTTGAGGGGGTTTACATCGTGCTGCCTGCTCAGCCGGATGCGCCATTAGAAGAGGGGGGCTCGGAAGTCGATTAACCCACAGCAGCTTATTATGACGCTCTTCCCATCCGTACATCACGCTTCGCGCTAACCAGCAGTACCTCGTGATATCTGCATCTCGTCTTAGTAAACCCTGTGATTTTCACGGGGTTTACCCTAATGCCGATCATTTAAGGATCGAGATACCGGGTGCTACCACGGTGCGAGGCATCCCTGCGGGAGCCTCATCACCGTGCTTCCCCCTAAAACTATACTTAAGTGGTTAGCATGAGGGTTTACCCTGTTCTCTCAGCAGGCTATGACACTGTGGATGTTTTGCTCATCCGTATTTCGAAAACGTAATATTTATGGCGTTTCCGTGACCGTACCCTGATGCATTTGCTGCCTGATAGGATGATCATTGCTATCCACGCCTTGTAGCGTACCGCTTAACGTCTGCTTCAGCGGCGTATCGGCCGCAAGTCGCCCATTTAACTGTAATTGCAAATTCGTGTTGCCTGTCGGCGCAGTTGCGGGTTCTGGCCATCCCCAACGCGTCAGAACATCCAGCGGTACGGCGCGTCCTGTCAGCGACAGGGAGAAATTACGAGCGGGTTGCTGATTGATGGTCGCCTTAGCATCCAGCATACCATTTTGCGTAAATGCGCTAAGTTCGTTAATGGCGATCTGATTATCGTCGGCTACCAGTGCCATCGAGGGGCGGCGCACATCGACTTTATTGAACGTCGCATCGCTGGCATTAAGATTCAACGATCCGGTCCACATTCCCCACTGGTGATTACGAGCCAGCAGCAAATCACTGCCGTAGCCATCCAATGCGGTTAGCTGGAAAGGAAAATCCGGGTTGATATCGATTAGCAGGTTACGATTTGCCGTGAATTTTCGCACATTCACTTCTGACAGCCATGATGGTAGCGTCGCTTGCCAGCGCTGGCGCCAGTCGCCGGGGAGCGTGTATTCCATCCCTGCGACAACAAATTCATTCAGCTGTAGACGGCGATTATTACGTTGCCAATTGCCATTGGTTCGCAGTAGACCGCCTTCCCAGCGGGTAGAGAACTGCTTGATGTTAACGCCTGCCGGTGACAAATCCAGATTCACGATAGGGTCGATAAGATGCATGTTGCCGTTCACAATATCGGTGGCATTGAATGACAGCGTACCCCCTTCGCTCTCCCAGTCATTCTGCTTAAACGTGACATTTTGCAGTGCGACATCCAGATCGATAAATGCCCATCCTGGCCCTTCAATACGAGCATCAATTAGGTCAAAGCGGTTAACCGTAACAGAAGGAAGCTCGGTGACAGGCTGCCAGAAGGCTTCCGGCGTTCTCTGCGTTTGCAAACGAACATTGCTGAGCCGTAGGCTACCGATCTGCCAGCTGCCATCTTCTGCGCGGCTGGCGTTGCCTGTTAGCTGCCCTTGAGCGACATCAGCGCCGAAATTGCTCAGAATCAGCTGGTTGTGGTTGATTTCGCCCTGCACCAATACCTGGCTGGCGGGAATATCGTTGAGTTCGAGTGAACGGGCGCTGAGCTGGAACTGCCCTTGTTTGCCCAGTAGATAACCCACTTCGGGCTGCCACGGCATAATGCCGCCGTTGATCTGTTGACCATTCAGACGCCAATCACCGTCCTTTGCCTGTAGTGCCATTGTACGCAGCTGTAGCACATCGGCTTCGATAGGGAGCGTGGCGGCCTGTGAGGACAGGTTTAGTGTACCGCCTTCCAGTTCCAGGCTAGCGAAATGGCGCGGTTCAGTAATTTGGCGCGCGCTAAACCCTGCTGAAACCTGTTTTGCCGTGAGCGTCGGAGGCTGGTTTTTTTGGCCAAAACTGACATCGGTGAGTTGGATATGATCGACCGTTGACCAGTCGTGATTAATTTTGCCCAGTGACAACTGGTAGTCGGTATTTTGGTTTACCCAATTACTCACCCAGCCTGCCGCCCAACTGGTTTGCAGTAATACATATACGACCACCAGCGCTAAAAAGGCTAGCAGTAGTAGGGTCAGCAATAATTTCCCGATAAATTTCATCGTGTCAGTCCATGCCAATCGTCAGGGAGAACTGTTCTTATGCCGCAATTTCCCTGAAGGCTCAATAGGTAATGCTGTTACAGACAGTAAAAAGCGAGCGGTGTTGCATCACCGCTCGCTTTTACATGAACTGAACAGAAATTATTGCGGGTTGACGCTATTTTTCTTCGTGTGGGAAGACGATATTCAGCACGATTGCCGTAATCCCGCCAGCGGCAATACCGGAAGACAGTAATGTTTTAATCCAATCTGGTGCGAATTGCAGAATCAACGGCTGCTGTGATACGCCAAGGCCGACGGCTAACGACAGCGCAATAATCATGATCGCACGACGGTTCAGCGGTTCACGGGACACAATGCGCACACCGGATGCCGCGATCGTACCAAACATCACTATAGTCGCACCGCCGAGAACAGGCTCTGGTATATGCTGCACAAATCCGCTGACGGCAGGGAACAGCCCCAGTGCGATCAGCATCAGCGAAACCACGAAACCGACATAGCGGCTAGCAACACCAGTAAGCTGGATAACGCCGTTATTCTGGCCGAAGCATGAGTTAGGGAAGGTATTGAACACGGCAGACAGGCACGAGTTCAGGCCATTAGCCAGCACGCCGCCTTTTAAGCGTTTCATGTACAGCGGGCCTCTGACTGGCTGCTCTGAAACGTCAGAGGTCGCGGTGATGTCACCGATGGTTTCTAACGATGTCACCATGAAGACCAGCATCAGTGGGATCAGCAGGTTCCAGTCAAAGCCTAAACCGTAATACAGCGGCGTGGGTACCATGATGACCGTATCGTGTGGCGCAGGCGCATTTTCCGGCAGCATTCCCATCAGCCAGGCACCCAGATAACCCACCGCCATAGCAATCACCAGCGACGCGACGCGCAGATAGGGGTTACGCTGGCGGTTAAGTAAAATAATCACCAGCAACACGGCACCCGCTAATAGCAAGTTCTTGGGCGCGCCGAAGGTGTTATTACCCATTGCGGCATAGCCGCCACCGATGGAGGTCAGCCCGACCTGAATCAGTGACAGACCAATAATCATGACCACAATGCCGGAAACCAGCGGGGTAATGATACGGCGGGTTAAATGCAGGAAGCGTGAAAGAATGATTTCGGTGAAGGAAGCAACCATCAGCGTCCCGAACAGTGCAGCCATCATCGTGGGAACGTCTGCTCCACCGTTTTTCAGCGCCAGTCCACCCATAATCAGCGGCGTCACGAAGTTAAAGCTGGTGCCCTGAATAGACAGCAGACCTGAACCGACTGGGCCCCAGGTTTTAATTTGTAGAATAGAGGCCAGACCGGAAGCGAAAAGCGACATGCTGATGATGCGCTGCGTATCCTGAGCAGGTAAACCTAGTGCCTGACAGATCAGCAGCGCGGGGGTAATCACCGCAACAAACATGGCAAGCAGATGCTGGCTAGCGGCAAACAGCGTCTGCGGCAGTGGCGGTCTGTCTTCAAGACGATAGATGAGTTCACTGCGTTGAGGCGCGGCAGCGGCTTCTGTTTGGGACGTTTCCGTGGTGGTAGTCATGATGTAAGTTGGCGTTCCTGAAACGACAAAGAGCGCATTTTAATGATCTCTTTGTCGAAAGCAAACGTTTGCTAACGCATCTTTTCGATATGAATTTTATCTGATGAGCAATACCTTATTATTTAAGGGGATACTTTTAGGGGAAATGAAGAATACTGTGCCGCGATCAGGCGTTGGTGTAGCGGGCGCGCTCTGGTAGCCAGCGTTCGATGAGCGCAATGGCATGCTCGGGATAGTGCTCATGCAGATGGCGGGCAACGCGCTGCACCTGTGGAATCAGTTCCTGATCGCGCAGGAGATCGGCCACTTTGAACTCGGCATTGCCTGTCTGCCGTGTACCTAATAATTCACCCGGCCCACGAATCTCCAGATCGCGTTGAGCGATGACAAAGCCATCGTTGCTATCGCGTAGAACCTGAAGCCGTTTTTGTGCCGTCTTGCTCATTGGCGTTTTGTAGAGCAGCACGCAGTGAGAGGCCACCGCACCACGTCCGACGCGCCCGCGCAATTGGTGCAACTGCGCCAGACCCAGACGCTCTGGGTTTTCAATGATCATCAGGCTGGCATTCGGTACATCCACACCGACCTCGATGACGGTTGTCGCCACAAGCAGTTGCAGTTCACCCTGTTTGAAGGCCTGCATTACCGCCAGCTTTTCCTGTGCTTTCATGCGACCGTGAACCAATCCAACCTTGAGATTTGGCAAAGCAGCCTTCAGCTCTTCGCTGGTGGCTTCTGCGGCCTGCGCTTCCAAGAGGTCAGATTCTTCAATCAGCGTACAGACCCAATAAGCCTGCCGACCTTCCTGCTGACAGGCGCTATTCACCCGTTCGATGATGTCGCTGCGGCGTGAGTCCGGTATAGCGACGGTGGTGACGGGAGTTCTACCCGGCGGTAGCTCATCAATAACAGAGGTATCAAGATCGGCGTAGGCCGTCATCGCTAACGTACGGGGAATGGGTGTCGCGGTCATAATCAGTTGATGGGGATGAAAACCCTGTTCTTCACCTTTCTCCCAGAGCGCCAGCCGTTGATGAACGCCAAAGCGATGCTGTTCATCGATGATGACCAATGCCAGCCCGTTGAATTTCACCTGTTGCTGGAAGATAGCGTGGGTCCCGACAACCATGGAAACCTGACCGCTGGCGATGGCGTCCTGCTGTGCCTGACGTGCTTTTCCTTTTTGTTTTCCAGCCAGCCAGCCGACTTCAAGCCCTAATGGTTCGAACCACTGACGGAAATTATGGGCGTGCTGCTCGGCCAATAGCTCTGTTGGTGCCATCAGCGCGACCTGTTTACCGCTGGCAATGGCACGTAATGCGGCCAATGCGGCGACCAGCGTTTTCCCTGACCCCACATCGCCTTGTACCAGACGCATCATCGGGAAATCTTTCGCCATATCCGTTTCAATTTCAGCCACGACACGATCTTGCGCCTGCGTAGGTGTGAACGGTAGGGCGGCGAGCAACTGCTGTTTCAGACTGTCTTTAGTCGGTAGCGGCGACGCTTTATGCCGCTGTTCCCCCGCTCGAACGGCGAGCATACTTAGGTTATGCGCCAGCAGTTCTTCCATAATTAGCCGCTGCTGTGCTGGGTGTTTCCCATGCTCGAGCTCGCTGAGTTGCATATCCGGTGGGGGGCGATGTAACGTGCGCAGCGCATCTGGCAGGCTAATGAGCGATCGACTCAGGGATTCAGGCAGTAATTCATCTATGTGGTTTGCAGCGAGCAGATCCAGCGCCTGATCGGTGAGCTTGCGGAGCGTCGCTTGGCGAATGCCCTCTGTGGAGGGGTAAACCGGTGTGAGCGATTCCTGTAGCTCAACCTGCGTGCTATCTCCCTGAACACGGTATTCAGGATGGATGATTTCCGCGCCGATTTTGCCGCGCTTGATTTCACCATAAGCAGTAACACGTTGTCCCGGTGCAAGGCTGTTTTTCATCGCTGCGCTGAAATTGAAGAAGCGCATGGTCAGCAGACCGCTGCCGTCGCTGATTTGGCAGGTCAACATACGGCGACTGCCAAAGGTGATGTCATTGCGTAGGATTTCACCTTCCACGGTGGCATACATACCGGGAAGGAGGTCGCCAATCGGATAAAGGTGTGTGCGGTCTTCGTAGCGTAAAGGCAAGTGCAGCAGGAGATCCTGCACGGTTTCCAGTCCGAGTCGGGCGAGTTTTGCTGCCTGACTCGCACCCACGCCAGCAAGTGTACTCAGCGGTTGGGTGTTTAGCAGGCGGCCTTTCATCAGCACTCCGACGATTGCATCGCGGCCCACCACGGGGTATCCGCTACAATCTGACCCTGATGGTCAATATACGGGCGAGGCAGCCCTTTACGTTTTGCAACTCGCGCGAGTACCGGATAGCCCCCTTCAAACAGCAGGCGCTGCTGTTCTTCTTCATCCAGTGGGCTGTCTTCACGCTGATACATGCCAGCGTTCTGGCGCTGGCGCTGTGCTTCATACAGGATCAACGCCGAGGCCACGGAGACATTCAGCGACTGCACCATGCCGGTCATCGGTATGATGATATCCCGATCGGCCAGTTTGAGCGCTTCAGTAGTTATACCGGTTTTTTCTTGTCCGAGCAGAATACAGGTCGGGCGGGTGTAATCAATTTCCCGAAAATCGACCGCGTGTTCAGACAAATTGGTCGCCAGAACCTGCATCCCCTCATTCTTCAGGTGGCCGACCGCATCATGTATGGTGCGATGGGTTTTAACTTCTACCCAACTATTACTGCCCGCGGCGGAGGAAACCAGTGTTTTCATTCGGCTGGTGGGCCAAATTGCATGAACCTGATGTACGCCGACGGCATCCGCAGTGCGGATAACGGCAGAAATGTTATGGGGTTTATGCACCTGCTCCATGCAAACCGTCAGATCGGGCTGACGACAGTTCAGCATTTCTTTTATGCGGGCATAACGTTGAGGGGTCATGACGATTAATTTCGGTTACGGTTAACTTTGATAACATCCGGCATCACGCGAATTTTACGCATAATGTTGGCCAGATGAACGCGGTCGAGGGTGGTGAGGCGGATAAAGGCGCTGTATACGCGGCCGTCCCTCTCTTCCGTATTGATGCTCTGAATATTAGAGTTCGCGGCGTTGATCGCTGCCGTCAGATTCGCCAGTGCGCCCTGATGGTTGAACATATCCACTTTGATTTCAGCGATGAACTCTTGTTCCGTCACTTTATCCCATTCGACTGCCATGAATTTTTCAGGTTCTTTCTGATAGCCGCGAATGTTGCGACAGGATTCATGGTGAATCACCAGCCCTTTACCGGGGCTGACGTGGGCAATGATCGGATCGCCTGGGATGGGGCGACAGCATTTGGCAAAGGAGAGCATTACGCCATCGGCGCCTTTGATCGGAAGCTTGCGTAACCCGGTAGTTCCCAGTTCAGATTGCTCATTCAGCAGATTTTTTGCCACAACGACGCTCATGGCATTACCCATACCAACTTCGGCCATCAGATCGTCCAGCGTAGCGAGCTTCATGCGCTCAAGCTCAAGCTGAATCGACTTTTCAGGGATATCGGAAAGTTTGCGGCCGTTGCCTAATGCGTGGTTCAGTAAACGACGTCCGAGGCTCACGGAATCATCACGCTTGAGGTTTTTCAGCATCTGGCGAATTTTGGAACGCGCTCTGGAGCTAACCACAAAGTTAAGCCACGCGGCATTTGGTCTTGCACCCGGTGCGGTAATGATTTCAACGGTTTGGCCGCTGGTGAGCGATTGTGACAGCGGATAAGGCTGACGGTCAACGCGCGCGCCGACGCAGGCGTGGCCGATATCGGTGTGTACTGCGTAAGCGAAATCGACGGGCGTCGCGCCTGCAGGGAGTTCCACAATGCGGCCTTCCGGCGTAAAGACGTACATCTCGTCAGGGAAGAGATCGGACTTAACGCTTTCGATAAATTCAAACGAGCTACCGGCGCTTTGCTGAAGTTCCAGCAGGCTTTGCATCCAGCGCTGTGCGCGTACCTGTGCGGTGGTGCTGCTCTCGCCTTCTTTATAAGCCCAGTGCGCAGCAACACCCATTTCCGCCATTTGATCCATGTCATCGGTGCGAATTTGTACTTCGACTGGGACGCCGTGTGGACCAATCAGAGACGTATGCAGTGATTGATAGCCGTTAGCTTTGGGAATGGCGATATAATCTTTCACTCGGCCTGGACGTGGCTTATACAGGCTGTGAACCTGACCGAGCACGCGATAGCAGGTGTCCAACTCTTTGACGATGACCCGAAACGCGTAGATATCCATGATGGAGTGAAAACGCTGTTCTTTCAGGTGCATTTTGCAGTAGATAGAGTACAGGTGTTTTTCACGACCGCTGACGCGGCAGGCAATCCCTGCTTCCGTCAAACGCCCTTCGATTTCCGTCAGGATTTTCTGAATCATTTCCTTGCGGTTACCGCGCGCAGCCTTAACGACCTCTTTAATTACGCGATAACGATTCGGATACAGTGCCTCAAAGCCCAGTTCTTCTAACTCGGTTTTGAGGTGATGGATACCCAGTCGGTGTGCCAGCGGGCTATATATTTCCAGCGTTTCGCGGGCAATGCGGCGACGTTTGTCTGGGCGTAATGACCCCAGCGTGCGCATGTTATGGGTACGGTCTGCAAGTTTGATCAGGATGACGCGAATATCTTGCACCATCGCCATGATCATTTTGCGAAAGTTTTCAGCCTGCGCTTCTTTCTTATCGCGGAACTTTAGTTTGTCCAGCTTGGAAACGCCCTCTACCAGTTCAGCAACGCTTTTACCAAAAAGCTGTTCCATGTCCTGATAGGTGGCGGGGGTGTCCTCTATAACATCATGCAGCAGTGCTGCCATCAGCGTTTCGTAATCGAGACGCATCTCCGCCAGAATACAGGCGACGGCAACAGGGTGTGTGATATAGGGTTCACCGCTGGAGCGAGTCTGCCCCTCGTGAGCATCACGTGCAACCAAGTAAGCCTGCTGTAAACGTTTGATCTGATCTTCGGGAAGATAACGTTGAATCAGCAGATTAAGGCTTTCAAAAATGTACAAGGGCGACTCGTGGTGTGATTAACGGCGGCCTTCAGCAATTGCGGTGACCGCTTGAATCTCTGCGGCTTCCTGCTCTTGCTGTTCCTGACGGTCACGAACATCCAGAATCTGGTTGTTGATCAGACCGTCTTCGATCTCACGCAGTGCGATCACGGTGTACTTATCGTTTTCTTCAGGAACCAACGGATCTTTGCCGCCAGTCTGGAGTTGACGGGCGCGACGAGCAGCGACCAACACCAGGTCAAAACGGTTACCAATTTTCTCTACAGCGTCTTGAACAGTTACGCGTGCCATAATGTGCTACTCCACAGGAAATAAAATGACTGGGCATCATACTGAAAGAGGCGTCAGTCTGCCAATAGTTTGGTGATTAATGCATCATGCCGAACCTTTTGTCTGCTCAAACGCAGACGTTCGGCGCGAATAATGGTTTTCAGATCGAGCAGCGCCAGATCGAAATCATCATTCACAATCAGGTAATCATACTCGCCGTAATGCGTCATTTCAGCCACGGCCTGCGACATCCGGCGGGCAATGACCTCATCGCTGTCTTGTCCACGACCACGTAGACGGCGAGCCAGTTCTTCTTTTGACGGCGGCAGAATGAAAATACTGCGCGCGTGCGGCATTTTGGCGCGGATTTGCTGGGCACCCTGCCAGTCGATATCCAGAAAAACATCAACGCCTGTCGCTAATACCTGCTCAATTGCCGGTCGGGATGTACCGTAGTAATTACCGAAGACTTCAGCGTGCTCCAGGAACTCACTATCCTGAATCATACGTTTGAATTCATCGACTTCGACGAAGAAATAGTGTTCGCCGTGGTTTTCTCCCGGTCGTTTCGCTCGTGTTGTATGCGAAATCGATACCTGAGTGTCGTAAAGCGGCTGCGTTTTTAATAATGCCTGAATCAGGCTGGATTTCCCGGCTCCACTGGGAGCAGAAACGATATATAACGTGCCTTGAGCCATAATGAAGTTTATTTACGTTACGATGGTGGATATTGATATACCCGTTATACTTCAAGCTACATGTGCGTTGGCTTCCTCGCTCACCCCAGTCACTTACTTGAGTAAGCTCTTGGGGACTCACTGTATTGCCGCCTTCCTGCAACTCGAATTATTTAGGGTATATGCCGCAGGGACATGCGCATTTCTCCGCATTATACACGCCAATGTGCCATCAGTCGCGCTACGATAAATTCTCCGCAGATTGTTTTTCCGTTATGCCATCGGGCAAATCTTTTTCCAGTGTTTCTTTTTTAGAATGCGAAGCATATTCCTGTCTTTCTTGTCGGGGTTGCAAACGATAAATCATCTTGCGGCGCGCTTGGCATTTCTCTTTTTCTCGCCTCGTATTTTCCCCTCCGTTGTTATGTACTGCGGCCATTCGCTAATGGATGGCTGGAGGTTCTATGTGGCTCAGGAACAGCGTCTTTTTAATTATCATCGTTGCTGGTGGTATCAGCAGTCTCCCTGCTGCGTCCAGAGCGTGTCCCGACTGGGATAACACACGTTCGATCAAGGAAATTGATGCATTGCGTCAGCAGTTAGAACAGTGGGATGACGTGTATTACACCGAAGGGAAAAGCCCGATAGAGGATGACGTTTATGATCAACTGCGGGAACAGTTAAACCAGTGGATGGGCTGCTTTCAGCCTCAAAACGTGATTCCCGCCCGGTTACCCGACAATGGTAAGCAGCCTCATCCTGTTGCCCATACAGGATTGAAAAAATTGTCAGACCGCGGGCGGTTGGTGCAATGGATCGCACAGCGTGAGGATTTATGGATTCAGCCAAAAGTTGATGGTGTGGCCGTCACACTGGTCTATCAGCACGGCAAGCTTGTGTCTGCGGTTAGCCGAGGCAACGGCCTGCAAGGTGAGGATTGGACCGAAAAGGTTCGCCTGATTCCAGAAATTTCTCATTTATTAGACGGCGCACCTTCCTCATTGGTATTACAAGGTGAGCTTTTCCTGAAGATGACCGATCATCGACAGCACACTCAGGGCGGCGTTAATGCACGCTCGACGGTGGCAGGAGAAATGCGTCGTCATCAGCCATCCCCTGTGTTGTCGCAGATTGGCCTGTTTGTTTGGGAATGGCCGGATGGCCCACAAGCGATGCCCGAACGGCTGAAAAAATTGAAGGAAATGGGGTTTGCCATGACAGCAGACTATACCCATGCCATTGCGTCATTCGCCGACGCGGAGAAATGGCGTCATCAGTGGTATCACAGCCCACTACCTTTTGTGACGGATGGTGTGGTTATCCGCCAGACTAAAGAACCGCAGGGGCGCTATTGGCGTAACACCTCGGCCGACTGGGCGATCGCATGGAAATATCCGCCTGTTCATCAGGTTGCGGAAGTCACCGATGTTGCATTTTCTGTCGGACGTACAGGTAAGATCGCCGTGGTGTTGAAGCTTAGTCCTTTGAAATTGGATGATAAATCGGTCAGTCGAGTGAATGTGGGTTCGCTGTCTCGTTGGAAGCAATGGGATGTGCTGCCCGGAGATCGGGTAAGTGTCAGCCTGGTTGGGCAGGGGATTCCACGTTTGGATAATGTGGTATGGCGTGGGACTGAACGGCCCATCATCGTTTCGCCTGATGAACATAATTTCCATGCTTTTAGCTGTTTTCATTATAGTGTAATTTGCCAACAGCAATTTCTGGCGCGCTTAGTCTGGTTGAGTGGAGAACACGGTTTAAATCTGGCAGGAATGCGTGACGGGATGTGGCTACGCTTGATGCAACATGATTTACTGGGGGATGTGCTGTCGTGGTTATCTCTGACCGAGCCACAGCTTAATGCCATCAATGGTATGGGTGATAAGCGGGCGCGAGATATTTACACGAGTTTCCAGTCGGCACGACAGAAGTCGCTATCCCATTGGCTGCTTGCACTGGGCATTCCCGTTCCTCGTTCGGCAATTAATGCATTGGATAATGTGGATTGGCTGGCATTACAGCAACGGACGGCGCAACAGTGGCGGCAGTTCTCGGGTATTGGGGAACGACGTGCAGAAGAGATTATGGCGTTCCTGAATCATCCCATCGTGGTGGAATTAATTGCCCGGTTGGATCGTGGGGGAATACATAGATAAGCAACGGTGATTTTTCAGTAAATGTTGGAATCGCACTTTTTATTTTTTAGTGGTTCTATTCACATAAAAGGACAATTTTTTCCTGTTTTCCCTACTTAATCATAAGTAATATTTACTAATTAAACGATGTGAGCCTATTTGCTGTTTGCGATATAAAAATGCCTGAGAGTCTGATTATTTCCGTTGAACTCAGGCATAGGGATGTTGTCGTATAGCTTCAGATAATAAGAAAGGTTTTGTTGGAGCACTTGTCATAATGAAGTTTGTAGCATCTTTTTCGCAACCCAAGTTATCGTTTGTCCTGGCAGTTTATATTGGCCTTTTTCTCAATATCTCAGTGTATTACCGTCGGTTTGATTATTTTTCACTCTCTGCTGGTAGCCAGGTTCCAACATTCATTCCCGCTCTTGTCGAATTGACAGCGAGTATCTTATTCACCTTTTTCCTGATGAGAATCATTTCACTTGGGGGACGTCGTTTTTATCGAGTTATTGCTTCTTTCTTAGTGCTGATTTCCGTCGCTGCAAGCTATTACATGACGTTTTTTAATGTCGTGATCGGCTATGGGATTATTGCAGCGGTCATGACCACGGATATTGATCTTTCTAAAGAAGTTATTGGTTTTCGTTTCTTCCTGTGGATGCTGGTGGTAAGTGCGCTGCCGCTGTTTTTGATCTGGAAAAACTCACTGCGTCATACGCTGATCGAGCAGCTTAAATTACCAGGAAAGCGTTTGATTCCTCTTTTGATTCTTGTGGCCGTCGTTGCGCTGGTTTGGATGCCGCTTCGCTATATGGACAACATTCAGTCGATATCCGAGCGAGAATCCAATGTGGATCTGCCCAGCTATGGTGGCGTAGTGGCTCACTCGTATCTGCCTTCTAACTGGTTATCCGCGTTAGGATTGTTTGCGTACACCAAGTATGACGAGAGCCAGGACTCCTCCAATCTTTTCGATCCGGCTCAGCACTTTACCTACGTCCCGCCGGAAGGCATTGACGATACCTACGTGGTTTTCATTATTGGTGAAACAACCCGCTGGGATCACATGGGGCTATTAGGCTACGAAAGAGATACGACGCCGAAGCTATCAAAAGAAAAGAATCTGGTCGCATTCCGTGGCCAATCGTGTGATACCTCAACTAAGCTTTCCATGCGTTGTATGTTTGTGCGAGAAGGCGGTACGGAAGACAACCCGCAACGAACGCTGAAAGAACAGAATGTCTTTGCCGTAATGAAAGAGTTGGGCTTTACCTCCGAGCTGTTTGCTATGCAAAGTGAGGTGTGGTTTTACAATAGCATTGAAGCGAACAACTATTCTTTCCGCGAAATGATTGCATCAGAGAAGCACAATGACGGTAAATCAGTGCAGGATATGTTGCTGGTTGATGAGGTCAAGGAATCGCTGGCACGCTACCCTAAAGGTAAGCATCTGATTGTGCTGCATACCAAGGGTTCCCACTACCTGTATTCCATGCGGTATCCACGCAGCTATGCGCGCTATCAGCCAGAGTGTATGGGCGTTGATGCATCCTGTACGCGTGATCAGCTGATTAATGCTTTTGATAATAGCGTGCTCTATACCGATAGCTTTATTGATAGCGTGATCGATCAGGTTCGGGATAAGAAAGCGATTGTGTTTTATGCTTCCGATCATGGTGAGTCCATCGATGATAACTACCATTTGCATGGTACGCCGCGTCAGATGGCGCCGCCTGAACAGTTCCGTTCACCGATGATGGTATGGACATCAGATAAATTTCTGGCTGACACCGATAATCTGCATGCGTTTGAGCAGTTGAAGGCGCAACAGCGCGTTGGCAAAACACATCGCCATGAAGAGCTGTTTGACACGGTTCTTGGATGTCTGGGATACACGTCGCCTGATGGCGGTATTAACCCTAAAAATAACTGGTGTCAGAAACCCGCTATACCCTAAATAATTCGAGTTTCAGGACAAAACGTTATCGTTTTGAACAACGCAAAGCGTTGGCCCGCTAGGGCGAGGTTCATTTATGAGCCTCGTAACGCGGCAAGCGAAGGAGTCCCGATGAGCTTACTCAGGTAAGTGATTCGGGTGACTGAACGTCGCCAACGCACATGCAGCTTGAAGTATGACGGGTATAATTGACATGAACCACAGACAAGGACGTCGGGTTTCAGGCTGTAAATACAAGGAATGGATACTTTAACAGCAGCCAGAATCCTTTTGCGAAAAAGGTATTGACGCTCTAATAAGGTAGCAGTAATATGCGCCCGCATTCGGCGAGTAGCGCAGCTTGGTAGCGCAACTGGTTTGGGACCAGTGGGTCGGAGGTTCGAATCCTCTCTCGCCGACCAACATTCTTCCCCAGTAACTCATTTTCATTTTTCATCCTGCTTCAACATCGTCTATTCATACCGTTCGTTTCTAAAGTACTCATGTCTAAAACTAGTCATTTATAAAAATACTCCTTCAAAGAACAGGGTTTTTTATCAGTATTCTTTGGCGTTGAGTATTGCCATATTTTCCCAGCGTTTAGTTCGGAATGTTCCCAAAAACAGAGTAAAAAAGTGCGCGTTAATTACCCTGAATGATTCTTATCCTTTTGTTTTTTAATGATTAAAATAATAATGCTTCTCGTTGTTTAAAAATAAGCCTGACTTTACCTCGCCGTATTTAAATGTAAGTTTGTGTGCGGCCAACATTCGCGATAGTTATATATTCGCTTTGTTGAAACCGTCTTTTTTATTCAAACATGGAAGATGTTTCGATCATGAAAAAAACAACACTGCTGCTTTCCACTCTGATTGCTTGTGCTATGGGAATGTCTGTTGCTCAGGCGACACAAACGGTGTCCTTGGGTTATGCCCAGGCGAAAGTCGATGATTTTAAAGATCCAAAAGGGATTACGGCCAAATACCATTATCAGGGTGATTCCGCTCTTGGCATTATTGGCTCTTTCACTTATGTGAGCGCGGAACAAACAGAGTATTATCAGAATTCAAGCAATGATGTTTATAAACTGAAATATTATTCACTCATGGCTGGCCCATCTTACCGCTTTAACGAATATGTCAGTGTTTATGGTTTGGCGGGTATTGGCCACGGTAAATCCAGTTGGGAAGAAGGAGATGCTTTCCGTGAATCTGGTAGTGAAAGCAAATCCAGCTTTGCTTACGGCGCTGGTATCCAAATTACGCCAGTAGCCAACTGGGCAATTGATATTGGCTACGAAGGCACAAAAATTTATGAAACGCGTGTAGATAGCTTTAATATTGGCGTCGGTTATCGTTTCTGATTTTCCTGACATAGAAAACCGGTGGACAGGCTTCCGCCGGTTATTACTTATTTTCCCCTTCCACGTTTTTATTGATAAAACTCTCAATCGATTTATTACCATTATAGTGAAGCCAGACATGCAACGATTCATTGTCCATCGGCTTAGCATAAAGGAATCCCTGTATATATTTGACACCGCGCCGCTGTAAATACATGAGTTGCTGTTCGGTTTCCACGCCTTCCGCGATGGATTGAAGCTTGATGCGATGGCTTAAATTAATAATGGCATCAAGAATAGGAGCTTCTTCGTCCGGAGATGAAATCGCACTGACGAATCCCTGATCTATTTTCAGGCAATCCAGCGGAAAATTTTGCAGATAAGAGAGTGAACAGTGGCCAGTGCCAAAGTCATCGATGGCAATCATAAAGCCATCTTCACGCAACTGATGCAGGCGCTGTATGATTTCAGGACCGTTGCTGATGAGGTTACGTTCTGTGAGTTCCAGCGTAATGCTTAATGAATGTGAGGCGACCTTCTCCGCAAAGCGATGTACGTCTGGTACGAAACTTGGATGATGCAAATGCTCGGCTGCAACGTTGAGCCCCAGATGAAATCCGGGTTTCACCTGCCAGCTGGCGATATCGGATGCGACCAGATCAAATAAATGCCGAGTGATGGGGATGATCATACTTTCTGCTTCGGCGGCAGAGATAAATACATCGGGTCTAATCCACTGGCCATTACTGCGCCGCCAACGGAGTAATGTTTCAACGCCAGTGCAGGAGTGCGAATCCGCATCATAGATTGGCTGGTAATATACGGAAAATTCGCCGTTAGCAATGCCTTTACGGATTTCATCGCGGAATAATAATTTACGTTTTTGCCAGTACCACATCGCCGTAGTGAAAAGCAGAGAGAGAATCATTGCCAGTGGCAGAAACGTGAAAAATGCCTGCTTCCAGTTCGTTATTTCCTGAGAGGCGGGGGCGATAATATGGATAGTAATGGGAAAGCGGTCCGATTTGATTTCAAGCGCAGAGGTAGAAAATAAGCCGGCGCGAGGCGCAATTGTCGGGCCAGTTTGAATTGGGTGACCATTATCCATTTGCAGAATGAGTTCATAGCCCCGGATTTGGCTAATCGCAATCATAAGATCAATGAGGTATTGCGCATCGACCATAGCGTAAGCGCCGTAACCCGTGAGGGGCATCTGGACGAAAATCAGCGCTGGGCGTCCTTTTACGTTGTCTGAACCTGCGATCGACAGGCTCCAGCGTTCAGAATAGGTATCCGGCAATGGTTGTTGAATGATGCGGCTTATTGGCGTCAGTGTGCTACCAAAAGTTGAAGAGCAATAGACGTCGGTATTATGAGTCACGCCAATCGCACGAAAGTAAGAAAAAATCGAGCCAAGACGTTGCAGTTCATCGGCAATGACGTTGCAGGGCTGACCATGAAAGTGCTGGAGGCGATCCACCATCTTCCATGCTTGTGTCGAAATATTCTCAGCATGATTCATGGCAATTTGCGCGGTGGATTCCAAATCGCGCTTTACCATTAATCTGGACTCTACAAAAGTGAACAACAATCCGAGCAGCAATGGCAGCATACCTGCGACCAGTAACTGCAACATATTGATCTTATGCTCACTACGTCTGGGACTCATTCACATCTCCTTTCTGGCAGCAGAGGCCTATGTAGAGACGTCCTTTTCTCCGTGAATTCAAGGAGAGCGCTGAATAGTGGTTATTATAGTGCCTATTTGCTGAAAGGCAGAGCCTGCGCGCAGGCCCATGCCGAACTCCAGGCCCATTGGAAATTATAGCCGCCGAGCCAGCCAGTTACATCAACTACTTCACCGATGAAATACAGCCCCGGCACCGCGTTAGCTTCCATGGTTTTGGAGGAGATGGCTCGGGTATCGATGCCGCCGATGGTCACTTCAGCCGTGCGGTAACCTTCTGTGCCGTTTGGCTGAACGCGCCACTGTTGCAGGCTCTGTTCAATCTCTGTTTGCTGTGCGCTGTTGAGCTGTTTCAACGTGACGTCCGGCAATTGTCCTAACGCCTGTAGGCATTCGACCAGTCGTTTAGGTAGCCACTGTGCCAGCGTGTTTTTCAGGCTTTGATTCGGATGAACTGTGCGTTCGTCATTGATAAGCTGGGTGAGATCGCAGTCGGGCAGTAAGTTGATGGTGACGAATTCACCGGCCTGCCAGTAGCTGGAAATCTGCAAAATAGCGGGGCCAGAGAGCCCGCGATGCGTGAACAGGATATTTTCACGGAATATCACGCCGTTTTCTGCGGTGACGATGGTAGGCACAGAGACGCCGGAGAGCGTTTGCAACTGTTCGAGCAAAGGCTTGTGCAGCGTAAAGGGCACTAGCGCAGCGCGGGTTGGGAGTACGTTGATATCAAATTGTGCGGCGAGCTGATAACCGAACGGCGTCGCGCCCAAGCCAGGCATTGACAGGCCGCCGCAGGCAACGACCAGCGATGCGCTTTGGAATGATGTCCCGTTGCTCAGATGGATGGTGAACCGATCGTCAGATTTCTCCACCGAGGTAACTTCGCTGCGCAGACGGAGAGTGACGTTAGCCTGCTCGCACTCAGTTACCAACATGTCCACGATTTGCTGTGCGGAATCATCGCAGAATAGCTGGCCGAGCGTTTTCTCGTGGTAAGCGATGCGGTGGCTGTTGACCAGACTAATGAAATCCCATTGGGTATAACGCGCCAGTGCCGATTTACAAAAGTGAGGATTCTGGGACAGATACGCCGCCGGTTCCGCATACATATTGGTAAAATTGCAGCGACCACCGCCGGACATCAATATTTTCCGGCCAGCCTTCTTGCCGTTATCGAGCAGTAGAACACGCAGCCCGCGTTGTCCTGCCTGTGCGGCACAAAACATGCCTGCTGCACCGGCACCGATGATGACAACGTCAAACTGTTCCACAATGCATTTCTCCGATGAGTGATTTTATCTTCTTGGATTGCCGCAGGCTGATAAACCATGGGGCGGCAAATTGTAGTGATGGTTTGTGTTCGATACCAGCGTAACAATTTGCATAATTTAGTAAAAATATATAATTATTTGATTTTTATTGATTAAGTGGTTTCTCTACCGATCGTCGTCACATTTTAAGTCAAAAAAATGTCATATTTCGCTTTTCCCGACCCCCGCTTGTCACTGATAATGCGCCGCGTTCATGACCACTAAATGGCCTAACGTTTATGCTACATTTATTTGCCGGACTGGATTACTACACCGGCCTGATGTTGATATTGGCTTTGTTGTTTGTACTGATGTACGAAGCCATTAACGGTTTTCACGATACTGCGAATGCCGTTGCCACTGTTATTTATACCCGAGCGATGCGCGCAGAGTTTGCTGTTGTTATGGCGGGTGTCTTTAATTTCTTCGGTGTACTGCTGGGCGGCCTGAGCGTGGCCTATGCGATTGTTCACCTTCTCCCCACGGATTTATTACTGAACGTGAGTTCGGCACACGGTCTGGCGATGGTCTTTTCCATGCTGCTGGCCGCCATTATCTGGAACTTGGGTACCTGGTATTTTGGTATTCCTGCCTCCAGTTCTCACACCCTGATCGGCTCCATTATCGGTATTGGTTTGACCAACGCGCTGTTGACGGATACCTCCGTCGTGGATGCGTTGAACGTGCCGAAAATGATCAGCATTTTCCTGTCGCTGTTGCTATCGCCGATTGTGGGGATGGTGGTCGCAGGCCTGCTGGTGCTAGTACTGCGTCGGTTCTGGAACGACAGTAAAAAACGCAAACGCGTGCATCTGACACCTGTCGATCGCGAGAAGCAGGATGGCAAACGTAAGCCGCCGTTCTGGACGCGTACCGCGCTGATTTTATCGGCGATTGGTGTGAGCTTCTCTCACGGTGCAAACGACGGTCAGAAAGGTATCGGCTTGATTATGCTGGTGCTGATTGGCGTCGCGCCAGCTGGGTTTATTGTCAACATGAACGCATCTGGCTATGACATCAGCCGTACCCGCGATGCGGTTGTCAATTTACAGGAATACTACAAGCAGCATGGTGACGCGCTGACGCACGTTATCGACTTGTCTCCACCAGTGATTCCTGCGCCAGAAAGCACGATTCCCGGCAGCGGTCAGAAAGAGTTCCACTGTGACAGTTCACGCGTGATGATCGCGATTGAACGTACACAGGGCCTGCTGAATAACCTGAAAAGTTACGACCAGTTAAACCCTGAGGATCGTAGCAGAGTACGTCGCTTGTTGATGTGCATCGCGGATACGATGGATCGCGTGGTTAAGCTGCCAGAAACGTCGGGTGAAGATAAACGCTACCTGAACAACCTGCGTAAAGACATGCTGCAGACGGTTGAATACGCGCCTCTCTGGATCATCGTCGCGGTTGCATTGGCGCTGTCTCTGGGCACCATGGTGGGCTGGAAACGTGTTGCTGTGACCATCGGTGAGAAGATTGGTAAGAAAGGCATGACCTACGCACAAGGCGTTTCGGCGCAGGTGACGGCGGCTCTATCGATTGGCGTTGCCAGCTATACCGGTATGCCGGTTTCCACCACGCACGTATTATCCTCGGCGGTTGCCGGGACGATGATTGCGGACGGTGGAGGCGTACAGGGTAAAACGATAAAAAGCATTCTGCTGGCTTGGGTATTGACGCTGCCAGTCTCAATGCTGATGTCCGGTACGCTGTACTGGCTGGCGTTGAAGCTGATTTGATTTTGGTAACAGGTTAATCATAAAAAAAGGCGATTCTGTGGGGAATCGCCTTTTTACTTTTTATCGATGTTCATACTGTTAATACCATATCGTCATGGCAATCAGGCTGATGACAATGAGGCCACACAAGGCGGTCGTGAGCAGAAATTGTCCCCGCACCCGCTCACAGCGGCGAATAAATTCAGGGTCGTGATGGTCAAGATAGCGCTGCGTGTAGATATAGCCTACCAGCCTGATTTGCTTGCTTGGCTGACCGTGCGATGTAAAAAAACCTCCTCCATCAACGTATTGGTAAAGCAGCGGGTCACAGTCACGCAAAATCAGCAGTAACACGCGTAATGAAGAATAATACCTCGCCATATTGATGATGCAGACGATACATAAAGCCCAGAAAAGCGCAAATGTACTAATCATGCTTCCCTCCCGGTCGTTCTATTCGTCAGATTTGATGGCCATGTATTCCTGTGGTCCACCTATGACCGATGACAAGCGTTACGATTGTCCGCGACGTTTTTCTGCGACGAATAGTTATGCCACGCGCTTGCGCACGATTTTATTGTCATTTGGGATAGCCAACAGCATCACGGCTAATCCCATTCTTGTTTTCCATCCCAAGGTGCAGCAGACAGGCTCACTACCCCCTACTTGTAGTGTAGAAGAAGAATGTTCGTTTGTGCCAGAGAGGCAGGTGCAATCAGGATGAAGGACGATTTTCGGCGAGGTAATACCCTTTCCGAAAGGAGAAGCTGCGCGATTTAACTGTGAAAAGGAGCGGTTTCTACTACACTTATTAATAGAATTGACAGGTTTGAAAACGGGTTGTGATCGACTGAACAGTCCAATAGCGCGGACGAGTGCTATCTTATACCCGTCATACTTCAAGCTGCTTGTGCGTTGGCTGCCCTTACTCACCCCAGTCACTTACCTGAGTAAGCTCCTGGGGATTCGCGCAGTTGCCGTCTTCACGCCACTCGAATTATTTGGGGTATATAACTCTCTGTTAAGTATTAAATCGGCAGGCGAAATATCTGCTAACCCTTAATTAGTCTTTACGGAAGGAGTCTTATTATGGCTTACAAACACATCCTTATTGCTGTTGACCTTTCTCCAGAAAGCAAAGTGTTAGTGGAAAAAGCCGTTTCAATGGCAAGACCGTACAATGCGAAAGTGTCGTTAATCCACGTCGATGTGAATTACTCCGATCTCTACACGGGGCTTATCGACGTCAATCTGGGAGATATGCAACAGCGCATCTCTGAAGAAACCCAGAATGCGTTGACCGAGTTGTCCCAGAATGCTGGCTATCCTATCAGCGAAACGCTGAGTGGCAGCGGTGATTTAGGGCAAGTGTTGGTTGATGCGATCAAGAAATATGAAGCCGATCTCGTGCTGTGTGGGCACCATCAGGACTTCTGGAGCAAATTGATGTCTTCTGCACGTCAGCTGATTAATACCGTACATGTAGACATGCTCATCGTGCCATTGCGTGATGAGGAAAACGAATAAAAATTAACTTTTTTTGCATTTTTTTTCAGTGATGAAAGGCGCGGCTTTTGGCTGCGCCTTTTGTTATATAACAAAAACTTATGTCGTATTTCTTTCTCAAAACACCCCAAAAAACCCTTCCTATCTCATTGGATTATAACGTTTATCTAAAAAGAAAACGCTTGCTTAAATATCCATCGCCAGTGTTATAGTCCAGAGGACACAACATCATTTTCACCGATCCCACAAGCTTCTACGTGTCTAAAAATTAAAGAAGCAGAAGGGAGCTTATTCGTTCAATCAGGAGCTGTTCATGGCACAAATCGTATCTCTGGCAAGTTTTCTTGATTCTGTTCAACAACGCGATCCGCATCAGCCTGAATTTCTACAGGCCGTTAATGAAGTGCTTTCTACGCTGTGGCCTTTTCTGGAGCAGAACCCTCACTATGCGGATTACAGCCTGCTGGAACGATTGGTAGAACCGGAACGTGTGATTCAGTTTCGCGTGGCGTGGACGGATGACAAAGGTCAGGTACAGGTGAACCGTGCCTGGCGTGTCCAATTCAGCTCCGCGATCGGCCCGTACAAAGGCGGCATGCGTTTCCATCCGTCCGTTAACCTGTCGATTCTGAAATTCCTTGGATTCGAGCAGACGTTCAAGAATGCGCTGACAACGCTGCCAATGGGCGGCGGCAAAGGTGGCTCGGACTTTAATCCGAAAGGGAAAAGTCAGGGCGAAGTCATGCGTTTCTGTCAGGCGCTGATGACGGAACTGTATCGTCATTTGGGCGCGGATACGGACGTTCCGGCGGGTGACATCGGTGTCGGTGGTCGCGAAGTCGGCTTCATGACCGGCATGATGAAGAAGCTGACCAACAACACGGCGTGCGTCTTCACCGGCAAAGGGCTGTCGTTTGGCGGCAGTCTGATTCGTCCTGAAGCGACGGGCTACGGCCTGATTTACTTCACGGAAGCGATGCTGAAACGCCACGGTCTGGGCTTCGAAGGCATGCGAGTTGCTGTGTCCGGCTCCGGTAATGTGGCGCAGTACGCGATTGAAAAAGCGATGGAGCTGGGTGCGCGTGTGGTCACGGTATCTGATTCTAACGGTACTGTGGTGGATGAAAACGGGTTTACTCCAGAGAAACTGGCGCTGCTGGAAGAGATTAAAAACAAACGCTATGGCCGCGTGGAAGATTACGCGCGTGAAGCGAAACTGACCTACCTTGCAGGCAAAACGCCGTGGGAAGTGCCGGTAGATATCGCGCTGCCGTGCGCGACGCAGAATGAGCTGGATCTGCCAGCGGCGCAGACGCTGATTGCTAACGGCGTGAAAGCCGTAGCGGAAGGTGCCAACATGCCAACTACGATTCCAGCGACCGATGCGTTCCTGGATGCGGGCGTGCTGTTTGCACCAGGCAAAGCGGCTAACGCAGGCGGTGTGGCGACATCCGGACTGGAAATGGCGCAGAACGCGGCACGTTTGGGTTGGAAAGCTGAGAAAGTGGATGCGCGTTTGCATCACATCATGCTGGATATTCACAACGCGTGTGTGCAGTACGGTGGCGAAGATAGCCAGACGAACTACGTGCGCGGTGCCAACGTGGCGGGCTTTGTCAAAGTAGCCGACGCTATGCTGGCGCAGGGCGTTGTTTAACGGATGATGGTTCAACGTATGATGGTTTAACGATAACTGTGTAGCGCATAATGTAGTCAAAGCGCCTGTATTCGCAGGTGCTTTGACTTTTCACTTATTTATCTATGTTTTAGCGACATTTCTTGCTGGACACTGCTTCCTGCCTTTCTTTATCTTAATCCGCATTGCGTATCGTCGGGTTTTTGTTCCTGCCTTCCGGTACAACCCGCTATCTTCAAGGCTTACACCATTGTGAAAATCAAACATCTTCCTTTCGATCAGAATCGTAATGGCTGGTCGGCAGATCTTGTCGATAAACCGAATTATCCGCAGCAGCGGGGGAAAACAACGGCGGATTGGCTGGTGATTGGCGCTGGCTATGCGGGGATCGCCTTTGCCCAGCGTTTGGCTGAACAGCGCCCAGATAAACACATTATCCTGCTGGATGCCGGCGAGATTGGCGACAATGCCTCCGGGCGTAACTCCGGTTTCGTCATCGATTTGCCGCATAACATCGGCAGTTCGACGGCAGAGTTAGAAAAGGCTGCTGCTTATCGCCGCCTGTTGCAGTCCGGCGTGGCGCACCTGAAAGAGAAGGTGGATCGCCATGCTATTGCGTGTGACTGGAGCGTGGCGGGGAAATATCACTGTGCCGTTAGCTCGACATTCAACGGCCTGATCGATACCTATGTCCGTGAATTGAACGACCTTGGCGAACCCTATCAGCTGGTTGAAAAAGACGAACTTGCTCGTCGCCTTGGAACTTCTTTCTATCAACGCGCTGTGTATACCCCCAATTGTATTCTGCTAAATCCGGCAGCTTTGGTTATCGGGCTGGTGGCGAATCTGCCTAAGAACGTGACGGTTTACGCCCATTCTCCTGCGCTGAATATTGAAACTGGATCGCGCATTCGCGTGGAAACGCCCTATGGTGAGATTCAGGCAGATAAGCTGATGATGGCGATTAACGGCGCGGCACGCGGCCTGCCGTTGTTCAATGGTCGGGTTTTTGCCGTAGCGACCTTCGCGACGCTGACTGAGCCGCTGAATGCGGAACAGATTGCACGGATGGGTGATATGCCAGATTGGGGGCTGACGCCGGTCAATGCGCTAGCCAGTGCGACGCTGCGTTACACGCGCGACCATCGCTTCCTGATTCGGGAGCATGTTAAATTTGCCCCTGAGCTGGTTAATAGTGCAGTAGAAACCGGACGCCACGCGCGTCGACATGCTGCTATTTTTGCCCGCATGTTTCCGCAGTTGAGCGACGTTAAAATGGCGCACACGTGGTCAGGGCTGATTAGCGTAACGCGCAATGGTGCGCCAATTTGGGGGCAGCTAAGCGACAATGTCTACGCCTCTGCTGGCTGTAACGGGGCGGGGCTATCGAAGCAAACCGCCGCCGGACATATTCTGGCGGATCTGGCGTTAGGTGAAGACAACCCGCTGATTAGCGATATGCAATCGCTCGGACAGGCAAACTACCTGCCGCCACGCCCTTTCCTTGATGTGGGCGTGAACGGCTACCTGACGAGCGAACGCTGGAAAGCCCGCAGCGAGAGATAACGCCTGTCAGTTAATCGCCGCGATAATCGTCAGCTGATCGTTCAGCCGCTGCTTGGTCAACGCATTGGTGGTGCTGTCGCGCTGTTGCGTCAGTTCCGCCACGCGTTTCTCCTTTTGCGTTGCATCCGGCAGCATCAACGACTTCACGTTGATGGATTGCACGTTGCTGTAGCGGCCATCGTCTGAGGTCGGTACGCTGATTTTTCCGCTGTTGAGCAGTGATTCGACAATTTTGCGTTCATGTTCATAGCCCTGCAATTCCGCCAGCTTCCAGCGCTGCGGCACCGTACCCTCGTATTGACCTTTTTTCACTTCAGTCAAATAACGGATGGTCAGGTTACGAATCGTGCCCGCCTCTTCGCCATATTCCACTTTGGTATCCGACAGCACTGGGAACTGCATGCCTTCCAGCACGCCGCCTTTCTGCGTCAGGTGACCCATACGGTAGCTGTTCATACCCAGACGAATCGGCATATCGTCGGTAACCGGTGTGCCGTTATTCATTTTCAGGTCGGTAATGCGTTGCCCAGCGGGTTTCGTCAGATCGATGGTGTAGGTCACGCCGTCGAAGAAATCATTGGTGGAATATTTGGAGGCACGACGCTGCGGATTGAAACTGTAAGTCACATCCCCGTCTTGCAGCTGGTTGAAGTAACCCGCTGACCATTCCATGTATTTCTTCAGTTCTTTTCCGGTGAGCTGATAAACCGTGATTTCACCGCCTGCGTATTGATAGTTAAAGGCGATGTCTTTTGCGGCAATGGTGCCGATGTTCAGCTTGGGCCGATCATTATCAATTTGCAGTGCGATAACCTGCGCTTTAGGCGCGTAATAGCGGCTGGCTTCCTGGAACAGGGCGCTGATACCTGTGTCCTGTACGTGTACCTGAGGAATGCCTTTTACGGCATCTTGTGGTACCAGATCGTGCTCCATAAGCTGTGCAATCGGACGGTTGGCATTGGCGCGCAGGGTATTGTGATAAGGCTCGTAGATGTCTTCCATCTTGCGATCGGAATCTACGTCTTTAATCGAATAGGTATAGCTGTCTTTATTAATCAGCACGTATTTGCCGTTCTGTTGCTCAAACTGCAAATCGATGCGCGACAGTGCGCGGCCATATCTGTCCGGTTCGGTGACGATCACGCCATTAATCACCTCTTTATCCACTTTTACGTGCATATGACCCGCGACGATGGCGGCTAATTCAGGGTTAGCGCGAGCAATGTCGCCCACGCCTGTGCCCGGCCGCTGGTTCTCGTTATCGATCCCCATATGGGCGACCAGCACGATGGCATCTACTTTGCCGTGGATTTGCTGGATAACCGTTTTTACAGCCCCGACGGGATCGGTAAAGTTCAGTCCCTTCACACGGTCAGTGCCCTTGGCGAATTCAGCGGTCATCGGCGTGTCCATACCAATGATGCCAATCTTCACGCCCTGTCGTTCGACTATTTTATAGGCTGGTAAGTAAGGCTTACCGCTCTCCCAAAAAATATTACCCGCCAGCGCGGTGCCATTGAACTGCTCAAGCGAGGTGGAAAGCACGTTCAGTCCGAAATCGAACTCGTGGTTGCCCATCACCCAGACGTCATAATTCAGGGCGTTAAAACCGAGAATCATCGGGCTGGTGTTGTCATTTTTGAAGGTTTCGACAAAGTTGCCCTGAATGGTATCGCCCGCATCAACCAGAATCACATTTGGCTGCTGCGCACGAACTTTATGTACCTGCGTCGCGATCTGACTCAGACTGCCAGCCATGTTGGCGGTATCGGTAGCGTAATCCCAGGGAACAAAGGTGCCATGCAGGTCGGATGTACCCAGAATCGTGATATTTACCGGTTCTTGAACGGCCATAGCAGAGGTACTCAAACAAAGCAGAAGTGACAGAAGCGTTTTTTTCATTATGTCATCTTAGTGTAATAAGAACTGATAGCGCGAAATTATGCGATTTGCTTCTCATTTGCGCTACAGACTTTGCAAAAGCGGCATAAGAAATGCGATGCAGGATGGGTTTTTCGCCGCCAACACGTTTATCGGTGCTGCGGCGAAGGACTCAAGCGGGAAGATAGAAGTCGAAGCGGTGGCTTTTGGTTTCCAACATAGACTGTGCCGGGACGCCAGCCAGCGGCGGCGCATAGTCTGGACGCTTCACCACGACGCGTTTCTTCGCCAGCGCACGTGCGGGTTCCAGCAGTGCATCGGCGTCGTCATCCGCACCCACCAGTGATTGAAACACCCGCATCTCTTTCTTCACCAGCGCACTCTTTTGTTTGTGTGGAAACATGGGATCGAGATAGACCACATCCGGTGGTGGCGCGATGTCACGCAGCGCCATCATACTGGATGCGTGTAGCAGCGTGAGCCGTTCCCGTAGCCACAGGCCGATTTCTGCATCCTGATAGCCACGCTGCAACCCGTCGTCCAGCAGCGCCGCAACCACCGGATTGCGTTCGACCATGCGTACGTGGCAACCCAATGCTGCCAGTACAAAAGCATCGCGCCCCAGACCCGCTGTCGCATCCACGACATCCGGCAGGTAACCTTTTTTGATACCAACCGCTTTAGCGACGGCTTCACCGCGTCCGCCGCCAAAGCGACGTCGGTGTGCCATCGGCCCAGCAACAAAATCCACGAAGATAGCGCCGAGCTTCGGCTCATCCTGCTTGCGCAATTCCAGACGTTCCGCGGTTAGCACTAGCGCCATCAGCGCATCAGGATCGGAAACCAGTCCCCAGCGCTCAGCCAAAGAAGATAAGGCGCCACTATCGGCGCCTTCTTCTGCGATTAAGCAGATGCTCATCCTTTGATGCCGTAATGCGCGAGCATGGCATCCAACTGAGGTTCACGGCCACGGAAGCGTTTGAACAGCTCCATTGGCTCTTCGGAACCGCCGCGAGTCAGGATGTTATCCAGGAATGACTGACCAGTTTCGCGGTTGAAGATACCTTCTTCCTCAAAGCGGGAATAGGCATCTGCGGCCAGCACGTCGGCCCAGAGATAGCTGTAGTAGCCTGCTGCATAACCGCCCGCGAAGATGTGGCTGAATGCGTGTGGGAAACGACCCCAGCTTGGGCTTGGCACTACGGCTACCTGCGCTTTGATTTCCGCCAGCGTTGGCAGAATCTGTGCGCCTTTCGCAGGGTCAAACTCGGCATGCAGACGGAAATCGAACAGGCCGAATTCCAACTGACGCAGAATGAACAGCGCAGCCTGATAGTTCTTCGCTGCCAGCATTTTCTCCAGCAGTTCCTGCGGCAGCGGTTCGCCGGTTTCGTGGTGGCCGGAGATAAAGGCCAGCGCTTCCGGTTCCCAGCACCAGTTTTCCATAAACTGGCTTGGCAGCTCGACCGCATCCCACGGTACACCGTTGATGCCAGCGACACCGGCGGTATCGATTTGGGTCAGCATGTGGTGCAAGCCGTGGCCGAATTCGTGGAACAGGGTGGTGACTTCATCGTGGGTGAATAGAGCGGGTTTGCCGTTGACCGGACGGTTGAAGTTACAGACCAGATAGGCGACCGGTTTTTGCAGCTCGCCGTTACCTTTACGCAGTTTACCCGCGCAGTCGTCCATCCAGGCACCGCCACGCTTGTGTTCACGGGCGTACAAATCGAGGTAGAAGCTGCCGCGCAGTTCGCCGCTTTCATCGAACAGATCGAAGAAGCGAACATCTGGGTGCCACACGTCCACATCGTTACGTTCTTTGGCTGTGATGCCGTAAATGCGTTTAACCACTTCAAACAGGCCATTCACCGCGCGGTTTTCCGGGAAATACGGGCGAAGCTGCTCATCGCTGATGGAATACAGGTGCTGCTTCTGCTGCTCGCTGTAGTAGGTGATATCCCAAGCCTGCAATTCATCCACGCCGAAGTGTTCTTTGGCGAAGGCGCGTAGCTGTGCGAGTTCTTCTTCAGCCTGCAGACGGGCGCGTTTCGCCAGATCGGTCAGGAAATCTAGAACCTGCTGCGGGTTTTCCGCCATTTTGGTTGCCAGCGACTTGTGTGCGTAGCTGTCGAAACCCAGCAGCAGCGCCAGTTCATGACGCAGTGCCAGCTTCTCCGCCATAATTTCGCTGTTGTCCCACTTGCCCGCGTTCGGCCCTTGGTCGGATGCGCGGGTGCCGAACGCGCGGTACATCTCTTCACGTAGAGCCTGATTGGTGCAATAGGTCATAACTGGCAGATAGCTTGGGATATCCAGCGTCAACAGCCAGCCATCTTGTTCTTTGGCTTCTGCCTGCGCTTTGGCTGCTGCCAGCGCGCTTTCCGGCATGCCATCTAGCTCAGCGACGTCGGTAATCAGTTTGCTCCAGCCCATGGTGGCATCCAGCACGTTGTTGCTGTACTGCGAGCCAAGTTCGGACAGACGAGCGGAAATTTCGCCGTAGCGTTTCTGTTTTTCCGGTGACAGGCCGATACCGGACAGTTCAAAATCGCGCAGTGCGTTATCAACGGATTTCTTCTGCGCCAGACTCAGCGTGGTGTAGTGTTCGCCGTCACGCAGGCTGCGATAAGCCTGATAGAGACCAGCATGTTGACCAACCCAAGTGCTGTGTTCAGACAGCAGCGGCAGACATTGCTCATAAACACCGCGCAGCTCCGGACTGTTCTTCACGGCGTTCAGATGGCTGATAGGGGAAAAAATGCGGCTAAGACGATCGTCGCTGTCCGCCAGCGTCTGACACAGATTATCCCATGTGAACGGCCCCGCTTGCGCGACCACACGCTCCACCGTCTCGCGGCATTCATCCAGCGCAGATTTCACTGCTGGGACAATATCTTCCGTTTTAATGCTGGAGAACGGGGGCAGAGTAAATGAGGTCAGTAATGGATTCGTCATGGTGCCGTCCTGATAATTGTGGGTGATCTCGTTGCCGGTAAGTGGAATCTGTTGAAGAGAGACCAGCAAGGCGGATATCTATTGCGGATTGATTACTAAGATGAGGTCAAGTGCCGTGAAAATCAATGGTAGAGGCGGTGCTCCTCGTGACCAAAGGTGCGTTTTCCCGTCATCAATCAGTCCTGTGCGTTACCTCGATGCGGTCATTAACACCGTGCTAAAGGCATTTCTCTGAAAATTTTTGCTATTTTTCTGCCCGATTTTGTTTTTCGAGTGACCTACCTGATGTGTCTTTTTTTTCAATATTTCAGGGGAATGACAATGGCGATAAACAATCATAATGGTGGGTGCATCGCGCATAAACCCGCCTTGGCGGTCGCGCGGGCAGTCCATTTGGCACTGTCTGGCGTGTTGATCTTAAGTGTCGGAATGGTCGGCTCGGCGCTAGCGGCAGAAACTGCCGCAGCTGTCGCGGCACCGACAATGGCATTTTCCATTCCGGCCGGGCCGTTAGGAGCCACGTTGCAGGCTGTTGCCAGCCGCGCCAATGTCATTCTCACGTTTTCTCCCGATCAAACACAGAATAAAACCAGCGGGAGCGTGCAGGGAACCTACACCGTTCAGGAAGCCTTTTCGGCCGCACTGGCGGGAACTGGACTGAATGCGGTACAGACGGCCACGGGCTATCGACTGGAGTCCACGCTTGCTGCCGAGGGAAGCGACGGCAGCCTGATGATCCCGACGCTCTCGGTTGTCGGCGGTACATCGGACAGCGCCGCTGCCGGACGTTCCGTGTTGCGCCAAGCCGATGTCGATCGCGTACAAGCCGACAATATTGCCAGCCTGCTCGATAAACTTCCCGGCGTATCGATGGCCGGTTCTCCTCGACCGGGTGGGCAAAGCCTGAACATCTGGGGCATGGGCGACATGGAAGACGTCAAAGTCGTTCTGGACGGTGCGCCAAAAGGCTTTGAGAAATACCGCCAAGGCTCGGTGTTCATTGAACCTGAGCTGATTAAGCGTATCGACGTCGATAAAGGGCCGCATGATATTCGCAGCGGTAATGGCGGCTTCGGTGGCACCATTCATGTTGATACCAAAGACGCCAGCGATCTGCTCATGCCGGGAGAAAGCTTCGGTGGGATGGTCAAGTACAGCTATCACACCAACGACCGTCAAAATATCTACAGCGGTGCGCTGTATGGCCGCACGGAAGAGGGGATGGCTGATGGCCTGCTCTACATGAGTAAGCGCGATGGCGACAACATCGAACGTCCTGATGGCACGCGCTTTGTCTACTCGACCAGCGACATGGCGTCTTATTTACTGAAAACCAACATTTATCTGACGGATTCCCAGACGCTGACGCTCTCCGCTATGCGCTCCGAATCTGACGGTTGGCAGCCGTTTGCCGCTAAGCGTGACGATATGGCGGCACCCACACAAAGGGAAGTTGACCTCTATGGCTGGGAAGAGGCTTGGCGACGCAAGCTGGTTTACCGCAATCAGGTCGATAAAAACTACTCGCTGAAATGGAACCTTGCGCCGGAGGATAAGCCGTGGCTGAATCTGACGGCGTCATTTGCTACCTCAAAGACTGAACAGCATGACAGACGCCCTGATTCGGCTTCTCAAGACAGTTTTCTGGGCACGTTAGGGAACGAAAGTTGGGTAAGCTATAAAGATCAGCTGGCGGAAGTCAGTAACGAAAGCCGTTTCAGCACCGGTCCTTTCGACCATGCTGTTCTAGTCGGAATGAGCTGGCACCAGCATAAGCGCGATACGCTTATTTATTACCCGTCTGGCAAGAATAGCGCCGAATATAACTATGGCTATTTACAGCCTTACTACATGCCTGCGGGCGATCAGGAAACGCGTAGTGTCTATCTACAGGATGCGGTTACGCTGGGCAGCGTAACGATCACGCCGGGCGTACGCTATGACCATGTAACCAATACTGGGCGACCCAACATAGCCCCTCGTTATAACAGTAGTAATCCTGCTGCTGGACATGATTACAGCAGCGTGACCTACACCGGTTGGTCGCCGCGAATCGGTGCTTTATGGAAAGCAACGGATAACCTCTCGCTGTTTGCCGATGCCAGCCGCACCTGGCGTGCGCCCGTTATCGATGAGCAGTATGAAGTACAATCTGCGACCTCGGGTGTGCCAGGTAGCAGCCGTAATCTGCAAGTGGAAAGCATTAAAGGCATCCGTCTGGGAGCGATTCTGGACTTCAATAACCTGATGCTGGAAGAGGACAGTCTGCAAATCCGCACCACGCTGTTCCGTAACCGTGGCAAAAACGAAATTTTCAAACGTACGGGCGTGTATTGCGAAGCGTCTGCACAGACAGGCCGTAATTCATCCTGTGCCGGGCCGTTGTCGGTTTACCGCAATCTGACGGGATATACCATCGAAGGGGTTGAAATTGAGTCGTTCTACGACAGCCGCAGGCTGTTTGGTAGCCTGTCCTTCTCCTCGATTCGCGGCGAACGCGATGCTTCACCGCGTAACCCGTGGGGCAATAAAACCTGGATTGCTGAAATCCCACCAACAACCGCACATGCGACGCTGGGCACCAAAATTCCGAGTCTGGATATGGCGGTAGGCTGGACGGGTGATTTCGTGCGTAAGCAGGATCGCTCACCTGCTGACGGCGACCCTCTGGCCTATGGCTGGGCGTTACCGAAGACTAAGGGGTACGTGCTGCATGGTCTCTTCGCAAGCTGGCAGCCGCAGACGATAAAAGGATTTGAAGCGCGTGTGACGGTTGATAACCTACTGAATACCGATTATTACCCATATCTGGGTGAATCCGTGTCCGGTGTGGGACGTAACGTGAAAATCAGCGTGCTACAACGTTTCTGATAGCGTTGTGCGGGGCGGAGGCGATTTCCGCCCCGTTCGCCGGGGCATGTTGCATGGGCGTAATGCAAATTCAGCAAATTTGAATAATTTTCGTTTCGGAACTTGACAGTCAGAGGGAAAAAACATAAATAAGAACGATTATCATTCTTATGTTTAAATAGCGCTCTGGGGTAAAGTTCGATGGTGAGGAAAGCGACGGCCAGCGTGAATGACTTTGCCCAACAGCTCTATTTTGATCACCACCGCTGGTTGTATAACTGGCTGCGCCATAAATTGGATTGTGCCCAGCATGCGGAAGACGTGGCACAGGATACGTTCCTTAGTGTCCTGATGAATCCAGAATTGCTCACGATTCGCCAGCCGCGCCCGTTTCTGGCCACCGTGGCTCGCCGTTTGGTCGCTAATCATTATCGTCGTAAAAAGATTGAAGATGCCTATCTGGATGTGCTGAGTATGCAGCCGGATGCTTGTATGCCATCCCCGGAAACGCGTCTTCTTACCCTCGAAATTCTTGAACAGCTTGATGCCGCGCTAGATGGTCTGCCTGCGCCAGTCAGAGAGGCGTTTCTGCTGGCACACCTCCACGGTATGCGCTACAGCGATATCGCTGAACGTTTACGCGTTTCCAGCAGTTCGGTGAAGCAGTATCTGCAACGTGCCAACCTCCAATGTTTCTTTGCACTACCGCTATGAACCATCGCACTTTTTATCGTGACGGGCAGGGGCAGCCTATTCAACCAGACAGCGCGCGTGAGGCGGTGGTGTGGCTGACACAGCTGATGTCCGACAGCGTCACGGAACAGGATCGCCGTGAGTGGCAGCGTTGGCGGGAAGCCTCGCCGGATAACGAGCAGGCGTGGCAGCATATTGAGTCCGTATGTGCCAATCTGGGTCAGCTTAACGCGCGAGCGGCGCATCAGAGTCTATCGACACTTAACGGTATGCAGCGCCGCAGTGTACTCAAAGCGCTAGCCATTCTCTGTTTAACCGGGGGAGCTGGCGTGGCTGGATCGCGTACGGATGTGTGGCAGTCGTTTACGGCAGATTATCAGACGCAGGTGGGCGAACAGCGCCATGCGGTATTGGAAGATGGCACGACGCTGCTGCTGAATACGCAGACGGCGCTGAATGTGGCCTACGGTGACGATCTACGCCAGCTCACGCTGATTCGCGGTGAAGTCATGATCGAAACCGGCCAGGCGGAGAAGGCCGCGTTGTATCCGCGTCCTTTCGTTGTGACGACGGCGCAGGGAAAGGTGCAGGCGCTGGGGACGCGCTTCAGCCTGCGGGTACAGGATGAACACACGCAGGTGGCGGTATATGACGGCGCGGTAAGGCTTCATCCGCAGCAGAACGGTCAGGATGTACAAGTGATAAAAAGCGGACAGGCAGCGACGTTCACCACGCAGCGCTGTGGCCAAATAGAGACAGCGAAGGCAGAGCCTGCCTGGGTGAAAGGGCAGTTGCTGGCGAATAATCAGCGTCTGGTGGATTTTATTGATGAACTGAGCCGCTATCGCAGCGGCGTGATTCGTTGCCAGCCAGAGGTTGAGAGCCTGCGGTTCTCTGGTGTCTTCCCGCTGTCGGATACCGATAATATTTTGGCGGCGCTGGTGGAGGCGCTTCCTGTGCAGGTGCGTTATTTCTCTCGCTACTGGGTTCAGATTGCTGCGCGATAAGATATCCTGTCAAAGCGTAATAACATTACATTTTATGCTGTTTTCACTTTTTTTCTGCCCGATCCCCGTAGCGGAACGACCCACTATTATCGGTTGCCTGTCTTATACCTAACGATGTGATGAAGAACGCATGATGATTTCCTCGGAACCTCATTCATTGAGAATACTACCTCTGTCTTTGCGGCGAGAGGCGGTGTGCTAATGGCCACACAGACGCTGAAATTCAATACGATTCAGCCTGCAACGACAGTACGTTGGGGAAGTGGCTCGCTGCTGGCGTTGGCGCTACACGCGGGGGTGATTGTCTGGATGAGCTACCATGCTCTCGATTCCTCAATTGAAGCGCCACCGCCTGCCATGATGTTGACGGTCGCGGATAGCGTGCAGTCTACGTCCAGCCCTCAGGATGCGCCTGTTGGCCCGCAGCAAACGCTGTCCACGCCGCAAGCGTCCGCGGCTCAACCGGAAAAAATAACGCAAGACGTGCCGCCGCTCGCGCCTGCACCCAAGCCGGTGATTGCGACGGTGCAAAAGGAAAAACCGCAGCCGCAGAAAAAAGTGCAGAAAAAAATGGAAAAACCGGTGCAGGAGACGACACCGCAGGAAGCGATCGCGCCATCGGAAAAACCGCCCGCACCCGTTACCAGCGCACCGCTGCCGGGCAGCAGCCAGCACGTTGCTGCGCCGTATAACAGCGATGCCGCGCAAATGCGTAAAGGCGTGGCGGACTGGAGTAGCACACTGTTGGCACATCTGAGCCGCCATAAACGCTATCCGGCTCAGGCCGCACGGCAGCGATTGCAGGGTGTCGCTCAGATTCGTGTGACGTTAGATCGAACCGGAAATGTGCTGGCCGTTTCGTTGGCCAGCAGCAGCGGTGTGGCGCCATTGGATGCGGAGTCTGTCGCCTTGCCGAAGCGTGCTCAGCCGCTTCCGGCTCCGCCAGCAGAAGTGATTGGCGATAACGCGCAGCTCACCATCACGATCCCGATTAGCTTCGATTTACGAGAAGCACGCCGCTAGCTGGCATCAACTAGCGCGGCGTGTGTGCATCATAACCAGCATAAAAAAACCGAATCGCGTAAGGGTTGCCCTGTTCAGTAAAGAACTCGGCGACTCTCTCCCGTTCCAGTCCGTAGCGGCGGGATAACAACCCTGCCTCGAAGGCGGCCTGCTGACGGTCGCCTTTGGTTTCCGCCAAGTTATGGGCATACCCGCAAATGTAGCCGCGCCGATAGTCGTAGCAGTAAGGATTAATGTCGTTGGTGGATTTTGGGTTGGCAGATCTCAGCCCCGCGAGGACGCCCCGCTCAAAATGGTTTCCCATGATAATGCTCCGTGAATGATCGCTATATAATAAATAATATAACGCTTGTTTATCACTCACCAGATCTGTTGAAAAATATTCCTGTATTAGCCGCACGCGGTCTTTTCCTGACCAGTATGTATATACTATTGCCCTGCTTGCTGAACGGGCTCGTTGTCTGCGCCTGATGGGCACTCTGAGAATGGAATGGTTAATAAGGAATAACAGCATGATGCACCCGCAAGACGCTTCTCTGGCCATTGGTATCGATCTGGGCACGACGAACAGCCTGATTAGCGTTTGGCAAAATGGCGAGGTTCGCCTGATACCGAATGCCCTGAATGATAATTTCACGCCTTCGGCCGTCAGCATTGATGAAGACGGCAGTATTCTGGTGGGTAAACCTGCGATCTCCCGTTTGACGACGCACCCGCAGGTGTCGGCGTCGCTGTTTAAGCGTTACATGGGAAGCAAGAAAACCTTCAGGCTCGGGGATAAAACGTTCTCTCCCGCTGAGCTGTCGGCCATGGTGTTGAAATCGCTCAAAGCCGATGCAGAAAGTTACCTCGGGCACCCGATCAAGGATGTGGTGATCTCGGTGCCAGCCTATTTCAGCGATGAACAGCGTAAGCAGACGCGTTTTGCGGCGGAACTGGCAGAGTTGAATGCGGTTCGCTTAATTAATGAACCTACCGCAGCCTCTATGGCCTACGGCTTACACACGCAGGAACTGGGGCGTACGCTGGTCTTCGACTTAGGCGGCGGCACCTTCGACGTCAGCGTGCTGGAATACGCCTTTCCGCTGATCGAAGTGCACAGCTCGGCGGGCGACAACTATCTGGGTGGTGAAGATTTCACACAGGCTGTAGTGAAAGCCTGCCTGAAAGCGTGGAAGCTTGAAGATTCAACGATTCCCGCGACGGATCTGGCGCGTCTCTACAGCCAGGCTGAAGCGCTGAAATGCCAGCCCGGTTTTCCCTCTCAATCAAATGAACTGATATGGCACTGGCGCGAGGAAGACTGGCGCATTGTGTTGGATAATGAAGAGATTGAAGCGGCATGGCTACCGCTGATGAACCGTATTCGTGCACCGATAGAGCAGGCGCTACACGATGCTCGTCTGAAGCCAGAGCAGCTAGACCACGTAGTACTGGTCGGTGGGGCATCAAAGATGTCGATTATCCAGAAGCTGGTAGTCAGGCTGTTTGGCAAATTACCTTATCAGCATCTGGATGCGGATACCGTGGTTGCCAAAGGCGCGGCGGTGCAGGCTGCCTGTCGGCTACGCGAGCAGGACATCGAAGAAGTCATCCTGACGGACGTTTGCCCGTACACCCTCGGAATCCGAGTCTCTAATGATAAGCAAAACGGCCTGTTTTCCCCGATATTGGAACGCAATACGGTGGTGCCGACTTCGCGAGTAGAGACGTTTTCCACTGGCGCACCCAGTCAGGACAACATCTGCATCGCGATCTATCAGGGCGAAAGCCCTTACGTCGATAACAATGTGTTCATCGATGAGTTCACTATGCCGATAAAAGCGAAATCTTATAAGCAATCCATTGAGGTGCGTTTCAGCTATGACATCAATGGGCTGCTGGAAGTGGATGTTAACCTACCGGATAGCGGCGATAACTTCACGAAAGTGATCGATCGCAGCCCGACGGGGCTGAGCATCGATCAACAACAGAAAAGCCATCAGAAACTGCAAACGCTGAAGATTCACCCCCGAGATAATCTGATGAACCGTAATCTGCTGGCACGGCTGGAAAAGGCTTGGGCGCAAACGCGTCTGGAAGAGCGGGAGCAGATCGGCTTCTGGCTACGTGACTTTGAACAGGCACTGGCGGGACAATACGCACCGGCGATTGATGAAGCGCGGCAGCGGATTGAGCAGTATCTGGATGAGGTCTCCCGCTAAATATACCCGTCATCTTTCAAGCTGCAGGTGTGTTGGCTTCCCTTACTCACCCCAGTCACTTACTTGAGTAAGCTCCTGGGGATTCCTGCGGTTGCCGCCTTCCTGCAACTCGAAATCTATTGGGTATATGCATGCGTGTAATTGCAGTGCCGCCAGAATCATTTTCGTCAGGCTGGCGTGGTGTCCGTTTCGGTTTTCTTGCCGTGTGGTGGCGGCCCGAATTTATTCCAGCGGTTAAGGCTCGGTGTCAGCAAGGGGAGCAGCAGAAATAGCGGTATGAGTAGGGTGAAGAAACTCATCACCCACGGCGTATTGGAGCCGATATCGTTATAGCGCCGACGCGCGGCACTCAGCAGATTACAGACCAGTAGCGCCATCAGCAGCCCTTCGATATGCGGCGGTGGTGAACCTATCCAGTCACCTGCCCGGTAGAGGCAATAACTCCCCAGCCCACCTTGTATCAGGAAGCCGAGACGGCCAATTCGTGTGTTGGTGCGCCAAAACTGCCACCAGTAGCTTTTTCTGGCCTGCGGTACGTTGAACTGGCGCTCGCGCCGATCGGTACATTGCAGCAGCACTTTTGCTATCAATTTTAGCGCGATGTCTTCATGCGGATAGGACAGATGTTCGGTCAAAAACCGCTGATCGCTATTATCAAACAGGTACTCGGGGTTCTTCGCACAGCTTTGGATCAATTGGCCGATGAGCGTGACGCGTTTGTCGTCGGAGAGCTGTTTTAATGATTTTCCCAACTCATCCGACTCTTCGATAAAGGCGACACGGATGTCTTCTTCCTGCTGGGTTTCAACGGGGAGAGACGCCAGCCGTTCACGGTGTTGCTCCGCCTGATCCTCTTCTCCCACAAGGGCATAAAACGCGTGGAAAAAGATCTGATAAATCATGGGCGACTTCGCCAGTTCCGCCTGCCAGTGGTCATCGGTAAGATAAAAATGGCTGGCAGCAGACTCGCTGTAAGTCTCACTGCTGCCGAGATATTCCTCGATAGCGACGGGGAAATTCATCCAACAATGGTAGTGCAGCGGGTCGGTTAGGTCGAGCTGCTTTTTCAGCGGCATCACCGCATCGCCATCGCGGGATTCTGCCTTGCGAAAGAGCCGAGAGAGTGAATGTGCTGGGTGGGCTAAGGCCAATTCAGGCAGCACCGACTGACGCGATAAACCCAGATAAGAGGTTGGATCGGTCATCATTAATGCAATCAGAATAGCCTGTCTCAGTTCCTCTCTGGCGCTGAGTTCTTGTGGTTTATCGACCCCTTGCTGCACCAGAGACACATCGCACTGGTAGCGTGCAGAAAGCTCAACTAGACAATCATTGATCGGGTCGATTTCTTCCGTATGGATGCCACTGCTATACAGCTTGTTGAGCTGATTCAGCGACAGCGGACGCCATTGTCGCAGCCAGGTTTGTGCTTGCAGCCAGGCGAACGATTTCTGGTTGGTGAACACGCTAGGTAATGCGTCTTCTGACGGCGAATACAGCCACTCTGTGAAGGAATGAATCGCGTCAGAGGTTTCCAGCCAGGATAAGCGTTGCGTCGCCTGGAACTGCAACCCCTGTAAGATCAACGCATACAGCGGTTCGTCAGGTAACGGCTGTGCCAGAATGTCCTGCAATAGGCGCTCATTACCGATGGTTAACATGCTGGCGTGCCAATAAAGGCGATCCTGAATCGCATCCCCGCTGTGTAGCAGCAGGTGCTGATAAATGCCCCGCAGATCCTGTTTTCCCAGCTTCCAGCGAGCGTAGCTTTCCGCCATAGGCGACAGCGGCAGTTTCAGCGCTTCTGCCCAGCGAATCAACTGGTGGGTATTGTGCTGAGAAATGAAGAAACGCTGGCGCGGGTCGTCCAGCGCTAACCCTGTCAGAGTCGGTGCTGGCGTATAGTTTAGTGACTGAACCAATAAGGGGAACGCATCTGGCCGATGTTGTTTACACCAGTCCAACAACCATTTCTCCGCCTGTGCATGGTGAGTTTGCTGATAAAGCGTCAGCCACAGTGCGAAAGCCCGCTCGTCTTCTCCGGTAAGGGAACAGAGGCTGGCGCTGAGCGCGAGCCATTCTGCGTCGTCAGGCGTCTCGTCCAGTTGTTGCAGGCAGTAATCACGCAGTATGGTGTTGGGAACGCTGGCATGGTTGTGCCAGCGCGCGAGCTTTTGCATCAGCGCCGGGCTGTCAGGCCAATAAATGGCGGTTGGATTGCGCAGCAGCGTCGCCAGCATAAACGCCGGGCGATTCCAGTACGTTCCGTTGGCCTGCTGAAAATAGAAGATGGTTTCCAGCTGTGCGGGCAGACTCAGGTGCGACAACAGGGAAAAATCGAACAGATCCTCATAGCCAAGTGAGTCGAGGAAGTTACGGACATCCTCAACTTCGTCACCGGACAGCTCCCCTTGACGCTGCTGCCAACGCAGGCGATCGGCCAGTGCGCGAACACAGAGAATTGAGATGCAGGACTCACGCATCAGACGCTGAAGCAGCGGCCAGCGAATACGATCGATGACATCGAAAGCCTGCTGGTTTAGCAACTGAATGTAGCGTTCCCAACACAGTGAAACGAAGCGTTCGCTTGGGTTACTTAACAGTTGCTCAAACGCGGCGACCAGCTCTTCTGCCAGAGGATCGGCGTGGTCGGTGGCTACCTCTTCGGTTGTTGAAGAGGTGTCGCGTGGTTCGGTGTTAGCGTGTTCTTCATCACCCGACGGCACAGGATTTTTCGCCAGCTTGCAGGCGGTGTCGTACGCCTCGCGCAGCTGTTTGAAGCCATCGGGGTCGGTTTCTGGGTGAAACTGCGGTACTTTTTGACGATAAGCCTGACGGATAACATCCAGATCCTGAGTCGGCTCAATGCCTAATCGCTGCCAGCACAGTGTGTCCATTATAGTTCCGCTTCTGGTAAGGACTCGGGCTTATCCATTTCTATCGGATCAACATCCCAGTCGAGGTCATGAATCGGGCTGTCTGGGTGAGTATAGAGCGTGCCGATTTGGTCAATGTAATCAGGTTTTTGACTAGCATTGCTGAAAATGTAGCGCTGGCATTCAGGATCTTCCTCATCCAGGGAGAGCCAATAAGTGCGGCCAATCAAGAATGCAGCGTAATAATTTTCCCAACTGCGGTAATAGTGGCGCGCCCTGTCGGCCAGCCGAGTGTGAATCCACAGGTTCTCTTTTTCGCTAATCCAGCCGTTGAGTAATCCGATGCGACTTAGGAAACTCATGCGTCCCAGATCCCAGGCGCGGATCCCACCTTCACCGCATAGCGCGGCCGTTTCGGTCACCAGCGCGAGCGCACCCTGTACGTCTTCAGATTGATTGGCGCAATGCTGCTGCCACTCGGATACCGTCAGGTGATGCCAAAGGTGATAGTAATACGCCAAACGCTCAGCATGGCCGCCGTCTGTCATATCGTTAATCATTGATATCAGCCCTTCGCGTGAGGTGATACCCCAGCTGTTGCTTAGACTGATGGTTTCGCCGGGTTCGTAGAAGGTGGGCTCGGAGAAACGGGCATCGTACTTGATATTGAGTGCGACCATCGGGGCGGAAAGCGCCATTAGCCAGCGCTGATATTCAGGTTCCATCAGAATAACGTCCAATTCCATCACATGTTGCGGGCGATCGTACTTTATGTACCTGAATATCGGTAGCTTTCAATCGAATGAAAAACGGCCATGTTTCACAATTTACTGATTTCAGACGATAAAAATTACTGGTTTGCGCGGCGGCTCGCAGGGTGGGGCGTTGTTTCGGTATTGAAGGGATATTTTCCGCCGCAGACGGTTATACTGTCGGTTAATCGACGTTATTTATAAAAACTTCACCGGAAAGCAAGCATGCTTAGTTACCGCCACAGTTTCCATGCCGGCAATCACGCCGACGTGCTGAAACACACTGTTCAGAGCCTGATCATCACTGCCCTGAAAGAGAAAGAAAAACCTTTCCTGTATCTGGATACCCATGCGGGTGCCGGACGTTATCAGCTTAGCGGCCCGCACGCCGAGCGCACAGGGGAGTATCTGGATGGCATCGCGAAAATCTGGCAGCGTGACGACATTCCGGCTGAACTTGAACCTTACATGCAGGCGGTGCATACCTATAACCGCAGTGGACAACTGCGCTATTACCCTGGTTCTCCGCTGATTGCACGCCAGCTACTGCGCGAGTATGACAAACTCCACCTGACCGAGCTGCATCCCAGCGATTTCCCACTGCTGCGCAATGAGTTTCAGAAAGATACGCGCACTAAAGTGTTGCGTGACGATGGTTATCAGCAGTTGAAATCACAGTTGCCACCGCTTTCTCGTCGGGGATTTGTGCTGATTGACCCACCTTATGAACTGAAGACGGACTATCAGGCTGTGGTCAAAGGCATTAAGGAAGGGCATAAACGCTTTGGCACTGGCGTATTTGCACTGTGGTATCCGGTTGTGCTGCGTCAGAATATCAAACGCATGCTGAAAGAGCTGGAAGCCACGGGCATTCGCAACATTCTGCAAATTGAGTTGGCCGTGCTGCCTGACAGCGATCGCTACGGTATGACGGCGTCCGGCATGATTGTGATTAACCCGCCGTGGAAGCTGGCGGCGCAGATGAAGGACGTGCTGCCGTGGCTGCATAACGTGCTGGTACCGGAAGGCACCGGACATACGTTGGTGGAGCAAATCGTACCGGAGTAATGTGCGCGATTGCTGTGGGCGACGCGGTCGGTTTTTCCTATCGCAACCATAGGCATAACCTTTATTGGACATATGGCTCTGGCGTTACACTCTAGGCAAATTTTATTCACTTAAGCATGGATACACTGATGACCAAACACTATGACTACCTTGCTATTGGCGGCGGCAGCGGCGGTATCGCGTCTATCAACCGCGCGGCGATGTATGGACAAAAATGTGCGTTGATCGAAGCGAAATATCTGGGCGGCACCTGCGTCAACGTCGGCTGTGTGCCGAAGAAAGTGATGTGGCATGCGGCGCAGATTGCCGAAGCGATCCATCAGTACGGCCCAGATTACGGGTTCGATACCACGGTGAACCAGTTTAACTGGGGCACATTGGTCAAGAATCGTAGCGCCTACATCGATCGTATCCACCAGTCCTACGATAACGTGCTGGGTAAGAATAAGGTCGATGTCATCCACGGTTTTGCTCGTTTTGTCGATGCGCACACGGTGGAAGTGAATGGCGAGAAAATTACGGCTGACCATATCCTGATTGCGACGGGCGGTCGTCCAGTTCACCCTAACATTCCCGGTGCGGAATACGGCATTGATTCCGACGGCTTCTTTGAGCTGGACGCGCTGCCGAAGCGTACCGCTATCGTCGGTGCAGGTTATATCGCCGTGGAGATTGCTGGCGTGTTGAACGGATTGGGTTCTGAAACCCACCTGTTTGTACGCAAACACGCGCCGTTGCGTAGCTTTGATCCGCTGATTGTCGATACGCTGGTGGAAGTGATGAACACCGAAGGGCCGACGCTGCATACCGAGTCGATCCCGAAAGCGATAGTGAAGAATGCTGATGGCAGCCTGACGCTGGAGCTGGAAAATGGTCAGTCACAAACCGTCGATTGCCTGATTTGGGCGATTGGTCGTGAACCAGTGACGGATAACCTGAACCTGAGCGTTACCGGTGTGGAACTGAACGACAAAGGCTACATCAATGTCGATAAATTCCAGAACACCACCGTCTCTGGTATTTACGCCGTGGGCGATAACACGGGTGCCGTCGAACTAACGCCGGTTGCCGTTGCGGCAGGACGTCGTTTATCCGAGCGTTTGTTTAACAACAAGCCGGACGAGCATCTGGATTACAGCAATATCCCAACCGTCGTCTTCAGCCACCCGCCGATTGGTACGGTGGGGCTAACCGAACCGCAGGCGCGTGAGCAGTACGGCGATGATCAGGTGAAAGTGTATAAATCCGCCTTCACCGCGATGTACACCGCCGTAACGCAGCACCGCCAGCCGTGCCGCATGAAGCTGGTCTGCGTGGGCAAAGAGGAAAAAATCGTCGGTATCCACGGCATCGGCTTTGGTATGGATGAAATGCTGCAAGGCTTCGCGGTTGCCGTCAAAATGGGCGCAACCAAGAAAGACTTCGACAACACCGTCGCCATCCACCCGACTGCGTCGGAAGAGTTTGTGACGATGCGGTAATCATGTAGGGAAGCGGCTCTAATCGCTTTTCTGGAAGACGAAAACATGCTGGTTGAATAGTGAACTATTTAGCCGGCATTTTTTATGCCTAGCCTAACGTCGCTACCTCATTCGCTCACTCGCCAGATGATAAACGCCGCTACGTTCACGCTTGCCTACTGCCACCACGGCGATAATCAATACGTCGTCAATGACTTCATAAACTAAGCGAAAGCCTGACGCCCGGAGCTTTATTTTGTAGCAATCCTTTATCCCTCTTAATTTTGCGGAAGGAATGTGGGGATTTTCGCAGCACTTTTTTAGTTTTTTGGCAAATTGCTGTTGGATGGTTTTATCGAGTTTTAGCCATTCTCTCAGCGCATCTTCCCTGAATTTGACGCTATAGCTCATAGGAAACTATCCAAATCCACGTCAACCAGCGGCTGGTTTTTCCGTTCACCAATCAGCTTAACCAGTTCCTGTTCGTCCAGTGCATCCAGCATTTTTTCGTAGAGATCCGCAGGAATGCAATAAAACGCAGGCTGGTTGCGGTTCAGAATAGCGACAGGTAGGCCATCGCCAGCGTTGACCGTCGCCATCGGGTTCTTTTTCAGTTCACTGACGCTGGCACTGGTATCACTCAATATAATATTCGGCATGGCAGACCTTTAATGACCGGTTAATAGGTCTTTAAAGTAATCAACAAAAGACCTGTTAACAAGTCTTTTGTTGATTTCTTGTACCTGACCAGAGTGGCTTTCTGTCCACGCGATGAAGAAAATGCTGCTTTTATCACGGCATTCACCTTAGTGGTGATAATGATTATCGTTAGTGTTTTGTTTATGATAAGTTGCGGTGAATGGGTTTGATCCCGCTGACTGATTTTTTCCTTACAAAACATACGGCTTTCTCACTATGTCTTTAGCTAACCGCACAACGTCTTCAGCCTATCGGTTGTTCAATTTACGTTTAGAGAGTAAGACGCTGCTCTCGCCTTCATTAGCGCGCTGTGTATTTACTGGCCCGGAAGTGCGCCAGATGAAACTGGATGCACCGGATCAGCGCATCAAACTGCTGTTCGCCAGTGAAAGCGGCGAATTGACGCCGATGGCCGTGAGCGACACTTGGTATCAGGACTATTTGGCGCTGCCGCGTGAGCGTCGTCCGATTCTGCGTACCTATACGCTGCGCTCTGTTTCTCGTGAGTTACAGCAGGCAACGATCGATTTTGTGCTGCACGGTGATACTGGGCCTGCCTCAAGCTGGGCGAGTCATGCCAAACCGGGCGATGCCCTACAGATCGTCGCACCCAACGCGGAAGCCGATGGCGACAGCGGCGGTTATGAATGGGCTCCGCACGCTGGCGTTGAGCAGGTGTTGTTGATTGCGGATGAAACGGCGCTGCCAGCAGCCATGGGCATTCTTGAACAACTGGCGACCCAGCCTTCCCCGCCGTCGGTACAGGCTTTTTTTGAAGTGCCAAAAGCGGGGGATTGCGTAACGCCTAGCGACTTCCCTTTTGCGCAGATTCACTGGCTGCCGCGTGAGGAAACCAGCAGCACAATATGGGGTGAACGTCTGTTGGCTGCGGTGCAACAGGACGTGAAAATCCCTGCTAGTGCCTGTACCAACCGTGATGATATTGCCCAGGAGACGCCGGAAGACGAGCTACTCTGGGAGCGCGCAACGGCGAACCGTCCGTTCTATGCCTGGGTTGCGGGAGAATCCTCTGCCATCAAGCGACTGCGCCGCTATCTGCTCGACGAGCGTCACCTCGATAAAGAGACGATCAACTTTATGGCTTACTGGTCGCATCGCTAAGAGAAAACGTCAGGAGGGATATTCCCTCCTGCGTCTATTTCCCCATCATCTCCGCTAACTGCTTTTCATCCGGCAGCCCGACGACCTGCTGTAGCTCATCCTTATCGTTCAGGTAATAGATGGCTGGCGTGACGTTCGCACCCAGTTCATCCATCAGCCGCTGATTAAGCTGAATGCTATTCCAGATGTCGCGTGAAGTGCTTTCGGGGAACGGAGGCACCATTTTGCCATTCGATAGCTCATATTCATGCCAGGCTTTGGCCGGATCGCTGGCGGCAAGAATCGCTGCGGCATAACGTCCGCTTTCCGGTTTTATCACGCCGACCAGCAACGTTTGCAGTTGCACTTTTCCTGCTTTCACCCACGGTTGTGCTTGCTGCCAGAACTGTTTGCAGTACGGGCAGAACGGGTCGGCAAAGACGATGATTTTACGCGGCGCATCCTTCGACCCTTCGGTGATAAATGGCGCTTGCTGTAATTTCTGCCACATCTCTCGACCGGCAGGAACATACACTTCCTGCTGAATCAGCGCTTCGCTGAGGTTGTTACCGTGTTCATCATACATATAGCCCGAAATGGCATGCTTACCGTCAGGGGTTAAGTAGATGGTTACTCCCACACCCTGATAACTGCCCAGCCAGCCTTGTACGCCACCGGGCGCAGTGAACGGCTTAATGATCGTAATACCCTGTTTTTCGATGCTTTTCACCGCGTCCGGCAGGGCATCTTTCGCTAGTGATGATGCGGAAAGCGTCAATAAGGTGAGTGTGAGGATGAAGCGTTTTATCATGGTGTTGCGCCTGTGTCGTGAATCATTGTCTTCCGGATAGCGTAGCGGAAGGTAACCTATCGGGGGAGCTTATTTACGCTTTCTGAATCAAGGCCAAACGGTGACCTGTCGTTATGCGATCTGGCTGAAGAGAGTGGTTGGGTAGGGTCAGGCTCTGCCGTATATTACGTAGAGAATGGTGCGTTTTGTGGTTTTCCCCTGTTGGAGTAATGAATTACCGTGACCTTGACCGAATCGCTGATTGCTTTTACGTTTGCCGCGATGCTGCTGACCCTGACGCCGGGTTTGGATACCGCGCTGATTTTACGTACCGCTACCGTAGAAGGCAGTAAGAAAGCCTTCCATGCCGCGTTTGGGATTAACGTTGGCTGCCTGATTTGGGGCGCGATGGTGGCGTTTGGTCTGGGAACGTTGATTGCGGCGTCGGAGCTGGCCTATAACATCCTGAAATGGTGCGGTGCGGCTTATCTTTGCTGGTTAGGTTTGCAAATGATCCTGAAACCCAGAACCGAGCTGGTGATGACAGCGTCGCAAACTACGTCGAAGCATCAAAACTGGTTTCTCCGCGGCATGCTGGGTAACGTACTCAATCCGAAAGTCGGTGTGTTCTACGTTTCATTCCTGCCGCAGTTTATCCCCGCTGGTCATTCGGTCGTGCTATGGACTTACCTGCTTGTTCTTATTCATGTCTTTATCGGCACGCTGTGGTCGACCACGTTGATTGCTGCCACATGCCCGTTGGCGCGTTTTCTGCGTCGTGGCTCGGTGGTTAAATGGATGGATCGAACAACGGGCGTGGTCTTTTTAGCGTTCGCCGCACGTCTGGCGTTCTCCCGGCGGTAAGCTTCGTGCCATTGCGCTGATGTTAGCAGTGATGTGATTAAAGCGTTTGATTACTAATCACTAAATCCGCTTTGCATCGAGAATGCTCATAAGATTCAGACGGTGTCGATAGCACCGCAGCGTTGCGTCAATCGCGTCCGCAGGCATAAAGGAATCCCGATAGGTCGATTCAACGTATTCAGCTTCTTTGATGAGGTCTGCCAGCAACTTCCTAGTGAGGTTTTCACTTAGCCCAATATTCTGGCCAAACAACATGAAATCCATACCAAGGTATTCGCCATACGCGGTTTCAAACCCTGGTGCGAGTGCTTCGTCACCTTCTTCTTGAATTAGCAGCGGTAATGCCATGAAACAGGAAGAAAAATAGGCGGGATAAGGGGCGACGGAAACAAAATCATAAATAGGAGCCAGCATTAACTGGCCTGAACGCGAATGTATCAGGCCAAAATTACGCAGATGCATGTCGTTGTTACCCAGCATGTAGGCGTAAGCGATGCGGCGGAACAGATCTATTTTGAAGACGATATTGTCATTAACGTGTTCGCTAAGGAATAACGCCAACCTCTCATAACTGACATATTGTCTGCCATCTGCACGTATTTTACCGAATTTTTCACCGATCCCCATCGCACCGTCCAACTGTTCCTGATGGATAGGGTGACCCGTTTTTTCGTCGCGGTCGAAACGCTTAATAACGAAAGCAAACTCAGGCTCTTCATCAGCCTTTTCCGGTTTAAAGCGAAGTAATCCGTGTGGTGGGACGGCAAATCCCAGCCGCACCATTAGCGTCATTGTGGCATGTTCGTTTTCTGCCAAATGGGGAAATTCGATCGGGGAGGGTTTGAGAATGTACAGCCCTTGATGATCCACGACGGTAAACGTTTGATCTTCTAATACCATCTGAATTTTGGGCTGATAACCAGAAATACTCATGCCTTTCTGCGTTTGTGGCAGGTCGTGCATGAATTGCTGGCGTGTGAAACGTAACGTCGGGGAAGCATGTATTGACCCCGCGAGATGCTTCAACCCTTTACGGCTATAGCCTGTGGCAATTTCTTCTTCATGTGCTAGCGGTGTCAGCAAAATTCGACATCTTGTCATGACTTATCCTCCGCGATCAGTTGTACTGCGCCGATCAGGTTTTTACCGTTTTGAATGAGGATGCCGAATAAATCCTTCTCATCCAGATGTTGAAACTGACTGTACTGTCGCCGGAGCCAGCCTTCGGGGGCTAACGAGGCAAAATAAGGTGGTAATGATTTGCTGCGAAATACTCCGGTCTGTAGCGGTAAGCTCAATGATAGCTGTGGGCCGAGATAGGATTTTTTGTATTCAAACAGATAGCCTTCATCATCCTGACTTAACTGGCCGATATGGACACCGTAAAGATAGACCTTTACCTGACGGCGCACAGTTTTATCCCTAACGCAGAGCAGACGTTATAAACCGTGGCAAATTTCACCTGAGCGGGATCGTTGAATAGGCGTTTTAAGGTGGATATGGATACGCCAGTCTGTAACTCAAGCGTAGAAAGTTCGATGCCCAACGCTTTACGTCGCGTATTTAGCTGAACGCCAAATACATCCAGCGAATGAATGTGGTCTTCCAGCACAACTTCTTTGTTGGAGGCATCGCTACGTGCGAGTTCGTGCCGTAGTTCGTCGATAGCTTCGCTAATGGCGTCGAGCTTTAGTAATGTTGGCGCAGTGGTGGGAGTATTCATAAATGGACTCTATTTTTGAATTTACCTCATTTATGGTTTAAATATAGCCTGTAAATTTTCTTGTTGTCCATATTTGATACTTATTTATATTAATTATTAATATTTTGCTCATTTATGACCCAGTTGCCATACATCAGAGCCTATCGAACAGTAGCTCGATGAGCGTCATGATTTCTTTGCTGAGCGGCTGTCCTTTCTCTTCGGCTAACAGATAGAGCGGGGTGGTGCGCCTTTCCCCTTGCTGCAGCGGCAATATGTGTAATTCGCCCCGCGTAATGTGCTCTGAAATCCGCGCTTCTGGCAGCCAGCCATAACCGACCTGATGCAAAACGGCCTGCGTTGCCGCTTCAAACGTTGTGAATGTCCAGCTCTCGGCAGACGCTGGCTGCGGATGTGGGGTTGTTCTCGTCACAATCTCTACGCAAGGGTAGCGAGACAGCGACTCATGACTTAATGGCGTGGGGAGTGAAAAAAGCGGGTGGTGGCTGTGTGCGACCGCGACAAAATCAACGTTCATCAACCATCGCCCAGCGCAGCCGTCGATCTCGCGCTGCGTAATGATATAAATATCTGCATCTCGCGCCTTCAACTGGGCCGGCGTTTCATTACGCAGCACCTCAGTTAGGTGGATACGTGTAGCCGGATGCTGCTTCTGAAAGGTGCTAAGCAAGTGGAACAGGCGATCTTTGGGGAAGGTGCTGTCAACCACCAGATTGATGCTAGTCTGCTCACCCATTTTCAGCGAGTGAGCGCGGGCTTCCAGCGCATGAAACGAACGTATTACGGGTCGTGCCTGTGCCAGCAGGCTTTCTCCCTCTGGCGTCAGCTCGGCTTTACGCCCGTTTATCGTGAGTAGCTCGACACCCAGTCGCTCTTGCAGCAGCGAAAGCTGGTAGCTGACCGAAGACTGGCTGCGATGAAGCGCATTGGCCGCCTGCGTATAGCCGCCCAAATCGATAACTGCCTGAAGTATCTCCCATTGTTCCAGTGTCGTCTTTGCTAGCATCTTTGATATATCTAAATATTGAATGATTTTCCCTGAAAAATAGCGTTATTCATCGAATTAGGAAAGCTATAGAGTGAATTTATGCCCTAAATAATTCGAGTTTCAGGCAGGCGGCAAGAGAATGACAAATTCGTTGGGAACGAATTTGACCAGCCAGCGGCTGGCCTCCGGTGAGAGACAGGATGTCTCTCATTTCATCCCGATGAGCTTACTCAGGTAAGTGATTCGGGTGAGTGACAAATCTGCCAGAGGCAAATTTGAACGCTGCTTGCAGCGGCCCCAAAGGGGCGAGATCCACGTAAGTGGGACGAGTAGCGCAGCCAACGCACATGCAACTTGAAGTATGACGGGAATACACACTTAAGGAGAACTATCATGCTTGCATTTAACCAACACGACCTGAGTCACTTTGTCGGGAAACATCTGGTATATACCTACGATAATGGCTGGAATTACGAGCTGTATGTCAAAAATGCCAACACAATAGACTACCGTATTCACAGCGGTATTGTGGGTAACCGCTGGGTGAAGGATCAGCAGGTGTATATCGTGCAGGTCGCTCGCGAGGTGTATAAAATTTCATGGACAGAACCAACGGGAACGGATGTCAGCCTGATTGCGAATATTGCCGATAAGGTCTTCCATGGCACCATCTTCTTCCCGCGTTGGATCATCAATAACCCAGAAAAAACGGTGTGTTTCCAGAATGAACATATTGCTGAAATGGAAGCGTATCGCGACGTGGGCCCAGCCTACCCTACTGAAGTGATCGATGAGTTCGCTACCATTACGTTCATCCGCGACTGTGGGGAAAACAATAACGACGTCATCAACTGCCCTGCCAGCGAATTGCCTGCGGATTTCCCTGCTTGCCTGAAAAAATAAACAGCAACAGGCGCCACGGATACTGTGTCGCCTGATTTGCTATCGCATAAGGCCGATTAACTCTCCGGCCAGAACGGTTCGCCTAGCGTAAGCATCAGCCTGTTGGCCCATGAGAAGAAGGCGGCCGACTGCACCACATCGACAATCTCCAGCGTATCTAATCCCTGTTCTTGCAGCTGTTTCACGTCGTTTGCGTTGACCTGCGCGGGCGTGGCGGAAAGGCGAGCCGAAAAATCGATAATCGCCTGCCAGCGTGGGCTTTGGCCGATACTTAAATCGCCACCGGGAACGACATCTAGTAGTCGTTGCACGTCGCTGTCTTGCTTGGAAAGCTGACTGGCTTTGCGAGCATGCACCGAGGCGCAATAGATGCAGCCGTTGACCTTGCTGGTGACGGCGGCGATGAGTTCGCGTTCCTTGCGCGGCAGGCCGCCAGAAGTATAAAAAATCCCTTTATCCGTCAGCGTGCGCTGTTCCAGCACCGGAAGGTTGCGCCCTAAGAGACGGAAATAGTCGGAATCGGTGTGGCCGAAGCGCGCCAGAATCGCCTGCTCGTCGGTATTGAATTCTGCCAGCGGTTTGGGGGCAATCCACGGTTCCCAGCCTAGCTCTGCCTGAGTGAACGCCTGCGGTGCGGATTTGCCGCTGTGCGCCTGCGGCTGGGTATGCCACTGACCGGCGACAGCTGCCTGCGAATGAGGCTGGCTAACGCGATGACCCGCAATCAGGCGATAACCACGCAGTAAACGGCTTTGAAAATTCACAAATGCGATGAGCTGTGAAAGCGTGACGATATCGTCTACCGACCAGCCTGCCTGCTCCAGCGCCTTGACGTGTGATGGTGCGGCTTGCACGGGCGTTTGTGTCAGGTGTTCAGCGTGATCCAGCGCCAACTGTAGCGCTGGTGTTAGCTCAGGTTCTGGGAAGTCCGCTAGCCGCTCGGTATAAAAATGCTGTAGTTGCTCATCCTGCTGCCAGCCGCTGATTTTTGTCGCAAACCAGAAGCGCAGCGATAACGGTAATGTCGCGTTGTCATGTGCTGTGGCGTTAAACAGCGCATCGTAGCTGCCTTGGGTGTGGCGAGTTGCCGCCTCACGAGTTTTTCTGGCTGCGGCGAGGGCAGAATCTGGGCTGATGTCGGCCAGCACATCCAATACGTCATGGGTGTGTAAGGTGTTAGCGTACGTCATGCAATCTCCTGCCCGAGTGGGCTTTTCTGTTTGACGGCGGGCTTCCAGCCCAAAGCGGGTGCCACCTGAGTGGCAATCAATTCAAGCGAGCGAAGGATTAACGCATGCGGCGGATCGATAGAATGCACCTGGAATGTCACATCGGTCGCCCGCTCCAGTGAGCTGTCTGCCCGAAGCGACGCCGTGACGTCCTGTGCGGTGCCGACATGGCTGTCGAAGGAGGCGATTAGTGCTTCTATCGAGTCGTGAGGAATTGCGCGGAACGTACCGGAGCGGGCGGCAGAACGATTAAGCCCTTTCTCCGCCAGACTCAGCGCCAGTTGACGATCGTCAGCCACGAAGACGCTGCGTGAGCTGAGGATACGCGGTGTGACGCCAGCAGGCAGTGCAGCCAGGTAGGCGTCGATCATCGGGTTTTGTAGGTCAGCGAGCGTGGCGTCTGGGAAATGTTCCGGGCGTGGTTGGGTGCGAGAGAGCATCAGGCCATCGCCCGCTTTGCCCGCCCGTTCTGCACCCTCGATGGAAAAGGTAGCCTGCCAGACGCGCTTATCTAAATGTGGGGCGGCAGGATAGAGCTGATTACCGTCTTCGCTCAGTGCCTCGCCCCGCCATGCGGCGCGCAGCTTCTCCAGATATCGCCCGAGGATCTGCCCGCGCTGCGTGCTGTCGTGACCGAACGCGGCAAATGAGGACGGCGTGCCGCCGGAACCCACGCCAACTTCAAGCCTGCCGTTGCTGAGTAAATCGAGCACGGCGGTGTCTTCCGCCACGCGCAGCGGTTCCTCCATCGGCAGCGTAATCACGCCAGTGCCGAGCTGGATGCGTTGGGTGCGGGCGGCGACCAGTGCCAAAAATACCAGCGGTGACGGTAACCCGCCTTCATCAGCGTGGAAGTGGTGCTGTGCGACCCAAGCACTGTCGAATCCTAACTGTTCTGCTTTGACGATCTGTTCCGTTGCCAGCCGATAGCGCTGCTGGGCGGAAACGTCATCCAGCAACCGTGTGAAAAATCCCAGACGTTTCGTTGCCATTTTACAGTCCTTGGTTTAGTGCGAATGTGGTTTCAGTATGAATTGGGGATTGGTGTGAACGGGCAAACGCCGGATGATGCTGCCCGGGGATCGCCTCGATAAGTTCACGCGTATAGCGATGCTCGGGCTGAGCGAAGATGCGCTCCACTGGGCCGGATTCAAGCTGCTTGCCGTGGTACAGCACGGAAATGGTATCGGCGATCTGGCGCACTACCGCCAAATCGTGCGAGATGAACACATACGTCAGCCCCAGAGATTCCTGTAACTCGGTCAGCAAACGCAGAATCTGCGCTTGCACCGTGACATCCAATGCGGAAACGGCCTCGTCCAATACCAACACCTGCGGCTCCAGCACCAGTGCTCGTGCGATGGCGACGCGTTGGCGCTGGCCGCCGGACAGCTCACGCGGCTTGCGTGACAGCAGCGCTACCGGTAAGGAAACGCGTTCGAACATCTCATGAATTTTTCGCTCCCGTTGCGCGCCGGTATGGCGATTAAAATTGCGCAACGGCTCCTCGACGATGTCGTACAGCCGCTGCGACGGATCGAGCGAGCCAAAGGGGTTTTGATACACCAACTGAATTTTCTGCCGGAACTGGCGCAGTGCTTCGCCTTTCAGATGAGTGATGTCGGTGCCGTCGATCAGAATGCGTCCGGCGCTGGGATGATGAAACCCGAGCAAGCTGCGTGCCGTGGTGGTTTTACCGGAGCCGGATTCGCCAACAATCGCGTGTGTTGTGCCGCGTGCCACGCTGAAAGAAACGTCATCCACAGCGCGAAAATGCTCGCCTTTACCGCTCGACAGAGGAAAGGTCTGCACCAGATTTTCGACCGAGACAATTATGTCAGATGCATGGCTGCGCGGTGGCCGCGGGGTTGGGTTTAGCGACGGGACGTTCGCCAGCAGCGTGCGAGCATAGTGGCTTGAAGGTGCGCTGAGCACATCAAGCGTTGGGCCTTGTTCCTGAATGTAGCCGTTTTGAAAGACCAGCAGACGATCGGCACGCTCAGCCGCCACGCCCAGATCGTGAGTGACGAACAGCACCGCTGTGCCATTCTCGCGCCGCAACTCATCAAGCAGATCGAGAATACGTTTCTGCACCGTGACATCCAGCGCACTGGTGGGCTCGTCGGCAATAATTAAAGCCGGTTTTAACGCAATCGCAATCGCGATCAGGACGCGTTGTTTCATGCCGCCGGAGAGTTCGTGCGGATACTGTTTTGCCCGCAACTCCGGCTGATTCAGGCCAACGAGCTCCAGTAGCGCCAGTGTTTTCTGGCGTGTCGTCTGGCGATCTTCCCGCTGATGAATACGCAGAATCTCATCTACCTGTTCGCCGATGGTTTGCACTGGATTCAGGGAACTGGTGGGATCCTGAGGGATCAGACTGATCTGCGCACCGCGCACGCTGTCCAAACGTTTCTGCGACCAGCCGCTGATATCTACGCTGTTTAGCCGAATAGCACCGCGCGTGAGCCTACCATTCTCGGCCAGTAAGCCGATGACGGCCTGCGCAGTGGTGGTCTTGCCTGAGCCGGATTCCCCTACCAGCGCCACGACTTCGCCGGGCTGAATATGGAAAGAGACACCTTCCACGACGGTCTGCTCGCGATCGTCGCTACGGTAGGCAATCGTGACATTCTCCAGAGCCAGTACGGGCACCGCCGCGCTGGTTTGTAAGCTGACTGACAGGCTCATCGTTCTGTCCTCCTGATCGACTGGCTGATGCGGTTAGCGGACAGCACAACGAGTACGACAATCAGGCCGGGGAAGGTGGTTAGCCACCACGCGGTTGCGATGTAGTTGCGGCCTTCGGCGATGAGCAGCCCCCATTCTGGCGTCGGTGGCGGTGCGCCGTAGCCGAGGAAGCTGAGCGTGGAGATAGCCAGAATCGCGCTGCCGAATTGCAGGGCAGCGAAGGCGAAAACGGTAGTTAATGAATTTGGCAAAATGTGCCGCCACAGCACGCTGAAAAAGGTGCCGCCGCTGCCATAGGCGGCTTCGACATAGTCGCTGTGGCGTACGCGCAATACCTCTGAACGCACCAGTCGGGTAAAGCTTGCGACGGAGGTGACGCCCACGGCAATCGCGGCGTTGACCGTGCCGAAGCCCAGCAGGATGATGACGCTCAGCGCCAGCAGCAGACCGGGGATTGCCAACAAGACATCGATGCTGCGCATGACGACGCTATCCAACCAGCCGCCAATCGCACCAGCCAAGAGACCGAATAGGCTGCCGAGCACCAAACCTAGCCCGACGGCGATAAATGCGCCAGACAGCGAATGCACCGCGCCGTAAACGATACGCGCATAGAGATCGCGCCCTAACTGATCGGTGCCGAGCCAGTATGCTGCGTCGGGTGCCAGCCGCTGTGCGCCTGCGATGCCTTCCGTCGGGTTATAGCTGGTAAACCAACCGGGAAACAGCGCCCAAAGCGCGACAGTCAGTATGACCAGCCAGGCTAGCAGCAGTCCCGGCTGAAAGGCATAGCGACGTATAAACAGCCGCTTGCGCAGAAGAGGAAAGGTGACTTTTTCCAGTGGAACGGTAGTCATAGCGTGGCTCCTGGCGTTCTTTTCAGGCGCGGATCGAGAAGTGGATAAAGCAGGTCGACGGCCAGATTGACGACAACAAAGGCGGCGGCGGAAATCAGCACGATGGCCTGTAACACGCTGCTGTCCTGATAATTCACCGCTTCCTGCGTTAACTGTCCGAGCCCGTTACGGCCAAAGACGGTTTCCGTAATCAGCGCGCCCGCAATCAGTTCGCCCAACAGTAAACCGGCGATGGTCAGCGTGGGTAGCATGGCGTTACGGGCGATATGCCGCCAGAGCACGCCGCTGCGGCTGGCCCCTTTCGCGCGGGCGACGGCAACAAACGGCTGGGTTTGCACCTGATCGATGCTGCGCATCAGCACCTGAGCCAACGGGGCAGAGATTGGTAGCGCCAGCGTGAGAACGGGCAAAATCAGTCCTTCCCATTCTCCGGGGTTAATCACCGGAATCAGGCCCAGACGGAAAGAGAAGATCTGAATCAGCACGATGCCGAGCCAGAATGTTGGCACGGAAATAAACAGCGACGGCAGTGATTGCAGTGCGGTTCGCAGCCACTGAAACGGCGTTAGCGTCGATAAGAATGCAAGGGCGAACGCCAACAGCCCGGCGGCGATGAAACCCAGCACGGAGAGCAGTAATGTGGGTGGCAGATTCGCGGCGATAAGCTCGCTGACTGGCACACCAGCCTGAATAGACAGGCCAAGATCGCCACGCAGTATCTGTGCTATTGCATGAAAATATTGCGTGAGTACTGGCGTATCGGCACCGTAGGACAAACGCAACTGCGCGATCTGCTCGGCGCTTAGGCCGAGCTCTGGGTTTTGAAACTTGATCAGTACGGCATCACCCGGCATCGCCTGAAGCAGGATAAAAGACAGGGTGAATGCCGCCCACAGCACGAGCAGTGCCTGACCGATGCGCAGTGCCAGATAGCGGTTCATGATGATCTCCTCCCTCTTCTTCTGTGTTACTTATCTAGCCAGGTGTTGTAAAAGCTGGGGCGACCTACGGCTTCAAACGCGATGCCTTTTGTGGTGGGGGCGCCTGCAAATACCTGCGGTTCTTCAAAAATGGGAACGACGTAGGCCTGATCGATCAGGTAGCCCTGCACTTCTCCCACCAGCGTCAGCCGCTTGCTGCGGTCAGTTTCTGCGGCGATGCCATCCAGCAGCGTATTCAGATGCGGGTCAACAAAGTCCTTCACCTTGTCGCTGGAACCACCTTTTTGCAGCAGGACGTTACGTACCGTCGGGTAATACTGGCTTTTCAGCACATCCGGGTCGGCGCGGCCGACCATCGCGGGTGCCACGCCGGTTTTCAGCGGGTCGAGGCTATCCACGGTTTTACTGCCTGCATCGCCCGCTAACACATTCAGCTTCACGCCGACTTTTGCCCACTGTTGAGAAACCAGTTGCAGGGTTTCTTTGTTCTGCGGCTGCGGCAGAGATTCATAGGCGGTCAGTTCCAGCGTTTTGCCGTCTTTCTGACGTAATCCTTGGGGACCGGTTTTCCAGCCTGCTTCATCTAACAGTTTGTTGGCCTGAACGGGATCGAACGTCAGCTTGCTGGAGAGATCGACATAGCCTGCGGCGGTTTTGGCCAGCGGTGACCTGGCCTGTGGGTAGTTGTCAGAGAACAGCGTATCAATGATCTCTTTGGTGTTGGTGGCGTGCAGCAGCGCCTTACGTACTCGGATATCGGCTACCAGCGGGTTATCCGGGCGGAAAACTACGCTGTTATTGACGCCGCGCGTAGGCGGTGCATAAAGGTTGAAGCCCTGACTTTGTACCCGCTTTTCATCATAGGCTTGAATCTGACGAATGAAGTCAGCCTGACCAGAGACCAATGCGCCGATACGCACGCTGTCTTCCGGGGTGACCAGATAGGTAATGCCGTCCAGATAGGCGCGCCCTTGGTGCTTTGATTTAACCGGAGCCCAGTCGTAATCCTTACGTGCAGTCAGCTTCAGTTCACGTCCCAGCTTCTCGCTGCTCACCACGAACGGGCCGGAGCCAATAATGTTTTTGGCATTGCCTAACTGATTGAAATTGCGCTCAAGCGTACTGAGAGAAACTAAACCAGAACCGATCGCCGAAGTGCCTTGCAAGAAACCCGGCGAAGGCTTCTTGAAATAAAATTTCACCGTCAACGGATCGATAACTTCACTGCGCAGGTAATTGTTGATGACTTCGGAAACTGGCTGGTTGAGCGCGGTGTTCCCTAAACCATAGGTATCGACGTTTTTCGCTACCGCGTTGGCATCCAGCGGAGTGCCGTCAGAGAAGCTGACGCCGGGGCGGATCTTGAACGTGTATTCGGTGTTGTCCGCGTTGATGCTCCAGGATTCTGCAACCCACGGTTCGATCTCCAGCGTTTCTGGGTTCTGGTACGTCAGTTTATCGGTAATCTGGTTGAGAATGCCGCCGTTCGGATAAAAACCGCCCGCTGGCGTATAGAGATTGGTGTGTGGTTGCTGTTCCAGATAAACCAGCGTACCGCCGATTTTCGGTGCGTCGTTCGCAGCGTGTACGTTCACCGCACCGCCCAGAAGGAGCAGCGAGGTAAAAAGAGTGAGTTTCTGATGAGGATGCAAAAAAGTTGCCACGATGATTGTCCCTACATGTGATGATTTTTATTAAATTATTGGTTTATCAGGTGAATGTTCGGATCGATTACGTCCTGAAGCGGGGGAATAAAGCAGGAAACGTTAACCGCTCGTTACAGGCGATACTTCCATAGGCGGTAGGAAACAGCAAAGAACAATACTGGCATTGGTTATCCAGTTTTTAGGTAGGGAAAAGCGTGATTTTTAGCGGAAAATAACCGCATTTCGCGTGTGATGATGGGGGTATTAAGTGGGAGATAGTAGCGCTGCGAAAAAATCGTCGCAGCGCTAAGGTCGACTGAGAGTTATTTCAAAACCTGCGGATTCACGCAGTTTTCTTTTATCTGACCGCTCAGGGCGGCAATCAGATTATCGACGGCACAGGCGGCCATATCGTAGCGTGTTTCGTGCGTCGCGGAACCGATATGCGGCAGCGCCACGACGTTGGGTAAATCCAGCAGTGGAGAATCGACAGGTAACGGTTCTTGGACAAAAACATCCAGCCCTGCGCCCTGAATTGTCCCTTTCACCAATGCTTCCGTTAACGCGTCTTCATCCACAACGGCACCACGACCGATATTGATCAAAATAGCGCTGGGCTTCATTTTTGCCAGTTGTTCGCGGCCAATGAGATGGTGAGTTTCCGCCGTCAGCGGCAGTGTGATACAGAGGAAATCAGATTCGGCCAATAGCGTATCGAGATCGCAATGGCGGGCATTAAAGCGTTCTTCCGCTTCGGCGTGATGGCGGCGTGCGTTGTACAGTACCGGCATGCTGAAACCAAAGTGAGCGCGCTGTGCGACGGCCAGACCGATGCGTCCCATCCCCAGAATACCGATGGTTTTATGGTGAACGTCGGTGCCAAACCAGTCGCTGCCAACACCACCTTTCCATTCGCCAGCTTTGACCCGTTCAGCTACTTCCACGACCCGACGCGCACTGGCGAGCATCAGTGCCAGAACGGTATCCGCCACCGTTTCCGTTAGCACGGTCGGGGTATGCATGAGAATCACCCCTTTTTCATTCAGCGCGTCGACGTTAAAGGTGTCATAACCGACAGAAATGGTAGAAGCCGCGCGTAAACGCGGTGCGTGTTGCAGGAAGTCTTTATCGACTTTGCCGCCGGAACCAATGATGCCTTCGGCCGTTGCCAAAGCGGGATGGTCGAGGGCAGGAAAGGCGTCAAGTTCAGTGACGGTGAAGTGTTGGTCTAAACGAGCGCGTAGGTCGTCAGCCACTTTTTTATACAGGATAACGCTAGGTTTCATCACAAACTCCAGCAGATTAAGGAAGTTAACGTAGAAATAGCTCATCGAATAATCGCGTAGCTGGCGAGAGACTGCAAGCGATACCGCCCCCGCATCTGCCCAAGGTTAATCACGATTAATGGGGAATTTGCACGATTGATGTGATGAACGATCGCATACAGACGCTTCACTGCCGCGTGCAGATGGCCTGCATGATGTTCCTTTATGATGGTTTGATTAAAATATTTCCTTTGTGATTTTTATCACTCATTTCTTGATAAAGCATTACTACAAAAAACCGATAACGTTATTTACGGGGATGTTTTTTGACATGGTGATGTTTTAGACATTGGTATTGTTAATGGGGGCGGAAATGCATTTTTTTACCAGGATTATGAGTAATCTCAAGGTTTCTCATAAGCTGTATGGCGGTTTCGGTATTGTCCTGTTGTTGGTAATGATCGCGTCTGGTGTTGGTGCGGTACGATTTTTCATCATTCACGATTTGTATGTTAAAACGACGATTTTGAATGAAATGAATCATTATCTCGATCAGTCAAAAATGGCGAGAGTGAAATATTCATTCACCTTTGCGGATGACAATATCAAGAACCTTAATACCTACATTAGTCAGGCAAATCAGCAAAAAGAAAAAGCGAAAGCGCTAACGTGGGAATCGATTTATCTCTCTGATTTTAATAATCTTGATCAGGATTTTTCGAATTATGATACCGATCTGAATAGCATGAAAGCCGCCGCAAATGCGGTGGTCGAGACGGCAAAGAAAATCAGCCAGATGAATGCCTCTGATGCATTAACGGCATTTATGACCAATCTCCCCGTCGGCGCAGATGAAAATTCGTTGTCTATGCAGAAGGAAGCCCTCTCGCTGCTGTTCCTGAAACTGGTCAACAGTACCTACACCTTACAAAGAGAGAATAGCGAAGCCGCGTTTAATGCACAGAAACAGGTCTATGCCGAATCGAAGACATCCTATGATTCGCTGGCATCATCGGTCAGTAGCGATCGCCGTCGCGTAGTCGATTCGTTTTGGCAAGCATTTGAAAATTATCATCAAACGGCAGAACAGTATTACGCGCGGCTGGGGCAGTTAAAAACCACAGATGTGAAGTTCCGGGCAACCGGAGACAAAATGACGAGCGATATCGGCAGTATTCTGCAAAAGCTCGGCGCGAAGAATGATGACATTATCAATAGCTCTGTACTGCAAACGCTGGTTTTAGGGGCGATTGCCATTGTCTTCGGTCTACTGATCGCATGGTCTGTCACGCGACAAATTACCCGACCGATTATCACCAACCTGAAGCTGGCGGAGCGGATCGCTGGTGGCGATCTCTCTGCGAATGTTACGGTGGAACGGCATGATGAACTGGGGCAATTAACGGCGGCCATGATGGTGATGACGGAGAAATTACGTCATTTAATGACGGATATTCGTCAGAGCGTGTACAGCGTTGAGAGCGCGTCTGCTGACATTGCATCAGGCAATAATGATTTGTCATCGCGTACCGAGCAGCAATCGGCGGCGATTGTAGAAACGGCGGCCAGTATGGAAGAGTTAACGGCCACCGTGAAGAATAACGCCGAGAATGCCCGACATGCCAGCCAGATTGCCGGAGAAGCCTCAACCAATGCCAACCGCGGCGGAGATATTATTAACCGCGTGATTAATACCATGAGCGATATTTCAGGGAGTTCGAAGAAGATCTCTGATATCACGAGTGTCATTAATAGCATCGCTTTCCAGACCAATATTCTGGCATTGAATGCGGCCGTGGAAGCGGCACGAGCCGGTGAGCAGGGGCGCGGATTTGCGGTGGTCGCCAGTGAAGTTCGTAGTCTTGCTCAGCGCAGTTCACAGGCCGCAAAAGAGATCGAAACCCTGATCTCCGAATCGGTTTCTCGTGTGGATGCCGGGACCGAGTTGGTTTCTCGTGCGGGAACGACGATGGATGACATTGTCGCTTCCGTGAGTCGTGTGAATGACATCATGGGGGAAATCTCCTCAGCATCGGATGAGCAGAGTCGTGGTATTGCCCAAATTGGCAGTGCGGTGGCTGAAATGGATACCACTATCCAGCAGAATGCCTCAATGGTGAGCGAATCTTCGGCTGCGGCAAACTCGTTGCAAGAACAAGCGTCGAAGTTGGCAACACTAATGTCGGTTTTCCGCATATCCGATAAGGATGTTGCGGGGCTGGCAAGGCTGCAAGGTTCGAATACCAGTAATCCAAATTCGGGTAATAAGGCTACGGCTCGTCTGCCGACGCTGGCGTCGCGGGATAACGGGAACGATAACTGGACAACGTTCTGATATCCGGTTGAATCGATAGCTCAGAGATGACCCATTGAACCAGAGGGAGCGGGATTTACTGCTCCCTCACCCGTTTTGCCCACTGCATGATCAGCGCAGTCGCTTGCGTATCCTGATTGACGTTCTCCTCAACAATGATGAAACCCTGCTTATGGTAGAACCGGCAGGCGCGCGTATTCTGCTGATACACTTCCAGGCTGAGTAAAGGGAACTGTGCCTGAACATGCTGAATTAGCGCAGCGCCAATCTGTTTGCCGTAATAGTCTTGTTCCACAAATAGCGCACCGATAAACCGCGCTTCCAGCACGCTGATAAAGCCGATAAGGCTTCCTTGCTCTTCATAAACCCAGGTTTGAGACTGGGGGATATAGATTTCACGTACCGCGGTGGCACTTTCTCGCCAGTAATCTTCACGAATGAAGGGATGCGCCAGAATGGTGCTCTTCAACCAGAGCTGCATCAGTGGTTCGAGATCGAGGCCGCGGTAAGGGCGGATCACGAGGTGCTTTCCTGATGACAAAAACAGTCGGTGACATGGTCGTTGACCAATCCACCTGCCTGCATGAAGGCATAACAGATAGTTGAACCAATAAATTTGAAGCCGCGTTTCTTCAAGGCTTTGGACATGGCATCTGAAACGTCAGTTTTAGCTGGGACGTCTGCGAGCGAAGCGGGATGATTGAGACGTGGCTGGTGTTCGACAAAAGACCAAATGAAGTGCGAGAAACTCTCTCCCTGACTTTCCATCTCCACCCACACTTTTGCATTGGTGATGATCGCCTCGATTTTCCCACGGTGGCGGATAATACCGCTGTCCTGCACTAATCGATCTACGTCATCCTGCGTCATTTTCGCCACCTGTTCAGGATTAAACTGGTGAAAGCAACGGCGATAGTTTTCGCGTTTTTTCAGTACGGTGATCCAGGAAAGACCCGCCTGCTGGCCCTCCAGACACAGTAGCTCAAAGAGCTTCTGGCTATCGGTGCAGGGCTTACCCCACTCGTTATCGTGGTAATCCTGATATAAGGTGTCTTGTGTAACCCAGCCGCAGCGTTGCATTCCTTTCTCCTGATTCGGTTGTGCCGTTGGTAGTTGGACGCACAGTTCATTGTAATGCGGTCTGCCGCAATGTGGGGAGATCATGACATTCATAGTGCTGTATATGCAACCAGCGTTTTGCGGGCGTGCTCGCAGATATGAAAGGTTGTGTGCGGATGAGGCGGAAAGTCGTCGTGGAATCGTGAATAATGCTTTGCCAACAGCTCAGGGCTATTTTATTCGCTCAGGGCTGTTCATTAGCTCAAGGCGTTCATTGATCATAAGAAAAGCATAAACAGGGGAACAGGGAATGGCAGTGGAGTGGGTAGCAGCCTATCTGGCATTAGGTGCGGTAGTGGGTTTTATGGCGGGGTTATTGGGCATCGGCGGTGGCGGCATTATGGTGCCAGTGCTGACGGCGCTGTTTGCCGCACAGGGTGTAGATAATACCCATCTGGTGCATCTGGCGTTGGGAACGTCAATGGCGGCGATTGTTGTCACGGCAATTTCCAGCCTGCGCACCCACCATCAGCATCAGGCGGTGCTCTGGCCTGTGGTGGTGCGGATTACGCCTGCCATCCTGATCGGGACATTCGCCGCTACCTGGCTGGCGACGCTGTTGCCGACGCGGACGCTGGCAATCTTTTTTTCCTGCTTTATGGCCTACGTTTCTCTGCAAATGGTGTTGAATATCAAGCCAAAACCGCAGCGCCAGTTGCCCGGTACGGCTGGCGTTTCGTTCGCAGGGCTGGTGATTGGCAGCATTTCGGCGTTAGTGGCCATCGGTGGTGGGTCGCTCACGGTGCCGTTCCTGACGTGGTGCAACGTGCGTATTCAGCAGGCAATCGGTACGTCGGCGGCGGTCGGGCTACCAATTGCCCTTTCCGGTGCGCTGGGCTACATGATCAACGGTTGGTCGGCGAATGGGCTGCCTGATTACAGCGTCGGCTATGTTTCTCTGCCCGCCGTTCTCTTGATTTCTGCCGTCAGTTTCTTCACTGCGCCTGTCGGCGCTCGTCTGGCGCACCGTTTGCCGGTTGCGACGCTGAAAAAGGCCTTTGCGGCATTGTTACTGCTACTGAGTTTGAAGATGTTGCAGACCGTTTTTTCCAGTTGATCTCGGAACTTGAACGATGATGACGGGGATTTGCACTTGTTACCGCATTCTGGCTGTATATCTTGCGGTCAGAGGGTATACTGGCGCATTCCTTATAAATCCACTTGTATCGCGCGCGAATCCAACATGCAAAAGTTTGATACCAAGACCTTCCAGGGCCTGATCCTGACGTTACAGGATTACTGGGCTCGCCAGGGCTGCACCATTGTTCAACCATTGGACATGGAAGTCGGCGCAGGCACTTCACATCCTATGACCTGCCTGCGGGCACTGGGGCCGGAGCCAATGGCCGCCGCCTATGTGCAGCCTTCTCGTCGTCCGACCGATGGACGCTACGGCGAAAATCCGAACCGCTTACAGCACTATTACCAGTTTCAGGTCGTCATTAAGCCATCACCGGAGAATATTCAGGAGCTGTATCTCGGCTCTCTGAAAGAACTGGGTTTGGATCCGACCATTCACGATATCCGCTTCGTGGAAGACAACTGGGAAAACCCGACGCTGGGTGCTTGGGGTCTGGGTTGGGAAGTCTGGTTGAACGGTATGGAAGTCACGCAGTTTACCTACTTCCAGCAGGTTGGCGGTTTGGAATGTAAACCAGTAACCGGTGAGATCACCTACGGTCTGGAACGTCTGGCGATGTACATTCAGGGCGTTGATAGCGTTTACGATCTGGTCTGGAGCGATGGCCCGTTAGGTAAAACCACCTACGGCGATGTGTTCCATCAAAATGAAGTCGAGCAATCGACCTACAACTTTGAACACGCTGATGTCGACTTCCTGTTCAGCTGTTTCGAGCAATATGAGAAAGAAGCGCAGCATCTGCTGGCGCTGGAAAAACCGCTGCCTTTACCAGCTTACGAACGCATTTTGAAAGCGGCGCACAGCTTTAACCTGCTGGATGCGCGTAAAGCGATCTCGGTTACCGAGCGTCAGCGCTACATTCTGCGTATTCGTACCCTGACCAAAGCGGTTGCGGAAGCCTATTATGCCTCTCGTGAGGCTCTGGGTTTCCCGATGTGTAATAAGAAAGAAAGCTAAGAGGCAGCCATGACTGACAAGACTTTTCTGGTGGAAATTGGCACGGAAGAGCTGCCGCCGAAGGCTCTCCGTAATCTGGCAGAATCCTTTGCCGCTAATTTCACGGCGGAGCTGGATGCCGCCAATCTGGCGCACGGGGACGTAAGCTGGTTTGCTGCGCCGCGCCGTCTGGCGCTGAAAGTGGCACGTTTAAGCGCTTCTCAGCCCGATCGTGAAGTAGAAAAACGGGGTCCGGCGATTTCTCAAGCGTTTGATGCTGAAGGGAAGCCAACCAAAGCGGCAGAAGGCTGGGCGCGTGGCTGTGGTATCACCGTTGAGCAGGCTGAACGTTTGACGACTGATAAAGGCGAGTGGCTGCTGTATCGCGCCCATGCTAAAGGTGAACAGGCGCAGGCGTTGCTGGCTGGCATGGTAAGCACCGCATTATCAAAGCTGCCTATCCCAAAACTGATGCGCTGGAGCGATAAAGAAACCCAGTTTGTCCGTCCGGTGCACACCGTAACCCTGCTACTGGGTGAGGAACTGATCCCCGGTCAGGTATTGGGTATTCACTCTGCTCGAACGATTCGCGGTCACCGCTTTATGGGTGAAGCTGAATTCACGATCGACAACGCCGAACAGTACCCGCAGATTCTGCTGGAACGCGGTAAAGTCGTTGCTGACTACGATACGCGTAAAGCCAAAATCAAAGCCGATGCGGAAGAAGCCGCACGCAAGATTGGCGGTAATGCCGATCTGAGCGACAGCCTGCTGGAAGAGGTTACCTCGCTGGTGGAATGGCCGGTGGTACTGACCGCGAAATTTGAAGAAAAATTCCTCGCGGTGCCGTCCGAAGCGCTGGTTTACACCATGAAAGGTGACCAGAAGTATTTCCCGGTTTATGACAACAGCGGCAATCTGCTGCCTCACTTCATCTTTGTTGCCAATATCGAATCCAAAGATCCACAGCAGATTATCTCCGGTAACGAAAAAGTGGTGCGCCCGCGCTTAGCTGACGCCGAGTTCTTCTTCAATACTGACCGTAAGAAGCGTCTGGAAGATCACCTACCGCGTCTGGAAACCGTTTTATTCCAGCAGCAGTTGGGTTCATTGCGCGACAAAACTGACCGTATTCAGGCACTGGCAGGCTGGGTTGCTTGCCAGATTGGTGCCGATGTGAATCACGCGACGCGTGCGGGTCTGCTGTCCAAGTGTGACTTGATGACCAACATGGTGTTCGAATTCACCGACACGCAGGGCGTGATGGGGATGCACTATGCGCGTCACGATGGTGAAGCGGAAGATGTTGCTGTTGCACTGAATGAGCAGTATCAGCCGCGCTTTGCAGGTGATGAATTGCCGTCTTCTGCCGTGGCTTGTGCGTTGGCGATTGCTGACAAAATGGATTCGCTGGCCGGGATTTTTGGCATCGGCCAACATCCAAAAGGCGACAAAGACCCGTTTGCACTGCGTCGTGCTGCCCTCGGTGTGTTGCGCATCATCGTCGAAAAACGTCTGCCGCTCGATTTGCAGACGCTGACCGAAGAAGCGGTGCGTCTGTATGGCACCAAGCTGACTAATGCTAAGGCTGTGGATGAGGTGATTGAGTTTATGCTCGGTCGTTTCCGCGCTTGGTATCAGGAAGAAGGCCACAGCGTGGATACCATTCAGGCGGTATTGGCGCGTCGCCCAACTCGTCCGGCTGATTTCGATGCCCGCGTGAAAGCGGTCAGCCACTTCCGTTCGTTGGATGCAGCAGCGGCGCTGGCAGCGGCTAACAAGCGTGTTTCCAACATTCTGGCGAAGTCTACCGATACGCTGAATGAGAGCGTCAATGCGGCTGTATTGAAAGACGCGGCGGAAATTACGTTGGCAACGCACCTTGTCGTGCTGCGTGACAAACTGACACCGCTGTTTGCTGAAGGTCGCTATCAGGAAGCACTGGTTGAGCTGGCCTCACTGCGTGAACCTGTCGATGCATTCTTCGATCAGGTGATGGTAATGGCGGAAGATGAGCAGGTTCGAGTGAACCGCCTGACGCTGCTGAGCCAACTGCGTGAGCTGTTCTTGCAGGTTGCGGATATTTCTGTGTTGCAATAACGGCGATAGCGTTATCGTAATCTTAACCCCCGAATAGGTTCTCCTGTTCGGGGGTTATTTTTTCTGCATTCCAGAACTCCTCATCTTGCTGTTGCAACCCGCATCGAGTTACTACTCCACTGGTAAAATCCTGCTGTCAGGCTTGGCCTTTTTCTGCACAGCCAGCCTGATTCGACTATGCTTATGTCGTAGAAAATCTTGTCATGGAAAATCCGTCGCTAGCGTGTTTCTGTCTGTATAAAGCACGGCTGGCGGGGCAGTAAGCATAACGGGAGTAGGGAATGAGAAGGCTGATGACGTACCGTTCACGCTGGCTGCTGCCAGTTCTGGTTATTCTGGCGGCATTGCAGCTTGCTGCCTGCGGTGACAGCGAAGCCGAGCAGCGGAAGGCATTCATTGCGTTCCTGCAAAGCGTGCAGTCGCAGCAGGATGGGAAACTGCCCGCATTGACGGAAGAGCAAAAGAAGAATTTTGGCAATTTCACCAACGATTACGCGATTTTAACCACCTTTTCTCAGCAGTTTAATCAGGCCGTATCCGGCAGTTTGACGCCGATGCTGGGGCAAATTTCCCGTATTCGCGTCCCTAAAGACTATCTGACACAGCGTGATGCACTGAGGCAATCTGTTGGAACCATGAGCCTGTTGGCGCAGCATGTTCAGACGGCAAAAGCGCAGGCTGACAATGCCCACCGGACGCTAAAACAGCCCGAAGAGGTGCAAATTCCTTATGAGCGCCTGTATGCGCGGACGGTAATACAGCCGACGAATGCGTTGTTGCCTGCTATTCCGAATGCCACGTCGTTTACACAAAGCCTGATTCAGGTTGGGGATTTCCTTCAAGCTCAGGGCGATCAGGCCGTATTTAACGGTGCGTCTGTGCAATTCCGTACGCCACAGCAGGTGGCGCAATATAACGGTATGGTGGCAGCATTGCCGGTTCAGCAGCAAAATTTAATGAATGCGCTCAGAGGGGTAACTGGCACTAGCTACCCCTAATTAGCCCCTTTTAGCGAGGCGATCTTAGCGGATAGGTATTCTGGATAAGATGAGTTTGGCAGACGAGAGGAAAAATAAATTGTGATTAACATCACATAAATAAAACAAACAAGCTCCTGTAAAGTGTGATGTAAATCACATATAAGGCGCGGTGTTTGTCTACAAATCTGTTTAGTTTTTCATTTTTAACGGTTTTTTGTGAAGTAAATCACCTATTTGTATCGTTGATGTAGGGTGGTTGTGTGATTTTTGTCACGTTGCTGCCATGAGGTTGCGGTATGAAAACAGCGTGTTAGAGTCCGCGCTGCATACAGTAATAATGACGGAAATATTCTTGTGGTAATCAGTGTTTTTATTGCCACGCAGTCTCACGATAATTACCACGCGCTCTTATTGTCAGCGCGTTTCAATAGGGGTGTGTTTTTATGCTTTCACCAGATATTAAGATCAAAGTTCAAAACTTTGGCCGCTTCCTCAGCAATATGGTGATGCCCAATATTGGCGCATTTATCGCCTGGGGTATTATTACCGCGCTGTTTATCCCAACTGGCTGGATTCCCAATGAAACGTTGGCGAAGCTTGTCGGTCCAATGATCACGTTTTTGCTGCCATTGCTGATTGGTTATACCGGCGGGCGCTTGGTATTCGGTGAGCGTGGTGGTGTGGTTGGTGCAATTACGACAATGGGCGTGATCGTTGGGACTGATATCCCGATGTTCCTCGGCGCCATGATTGTAGGTCCGCTGGGCGGCTGGACGATCAAACGTTTTGACCGCATGGTCGACGGTAAAATCAAGAGCGGCTTTGAAATGCTGGTCAACAACTTCTCTGCCGGTATTATCGGTATGTTGTTGGCAATTCTGTCGTTTTTGGCAATTGGTCCGCTGGTTGAAGTCTTCTCTCAGGTGCTGGCCTCCGGCGTTAACCTGATGGTGCAGAACAACCTGTTGCCGTTGACGTCCATCTTCGTTGAACCCGCAAAAATTCTGTTCCTGAATAACGCCATCAACCACGGTATCTTCTCACCGCTGGGCATTCAGCAGGCGACGGAAACCGGCAAATCTATTTTCTTCCTGATCGAAGCGAACCCAGGCCCAGGTATGGGCGTGCTGATGGCTTATATGTTCTTCGGTCGTGGTAACGCGAAAGAATCAGCACCGGGTGCGGCAATTATTCACTTCCTGGGCGGTATTCACGAAATTTACTTCCCTTACGTGCTGATGAATCCACGTCTGATTATTGCGGTGATTCTGGGTGGGATGACTGGCGTGTTTACGCTGAGCGTGTTGGGTGGCGGCTTGGTTTCTCCTGCGTCCCCTGGCTCCATTCTGGCCGTGTTGGCGATGACGCCAAAAGGCGCTTACTTCGCTAACCTCGCAGCCATTGCAGCCGCTTTCGCGGTGTCCTTCATTGTGTCAGCGATTTTGCTGAAAAGTACCAAGCAAAAAGAAGAAGATCTGGGCGACGCGACACGCCGCGTGCAGGAAATGAAAGCCTCTTCCAAAGGTGCAGCAACGAGCGCCGGTGTCAGCGGCGACATGAGCACCGTGCGTAAAATCATCGTAGCCTGTGATGCTGGTATGGGTTCCAGCGCGATGGGTGCTGGTGTGCTGCGTAAGAAAGTTCAGGATGCTGGGCTGACCAACATTTCGGTGACTAACAGCGCGATCAATAGCCTGCCGGACGATGTTGACCTGGTCATTACGCACCGCGATCTGACCGAGCGCGCGATGCGCCATGCGCCGCAAGCGCAGCATATTTCGCTGACCAACTTCCTTGATAGCGGTTTGTATAGCGATCTGGCAGCCCGTCTTGTGGCCGCGCAGGGTGCTGCGAAGCCTGAAACCGTCGCGACACCTGCACCAGCAGTTGTAGCCGATGTGCAGACGAACCTGTTCCAACTGGGTGCGGGTAACGTGTTCCTGAATCAGCATGCGACACACAAAGAGCAGGCAATCCGTTTTGCCGGTGAGCAACTGGTAAAAGGCGGCTACGTCGATCCTGAGTATGTTGAAGCGATGCTGGAGCGCGAAAAGCTGACCTCCACCTATCTGGGTGAATCGATTGCCGTACCACACGGTACGATTGAAGCGAAAGATCGTGTGCTGAAAACGGGCGTTGTCTTCTGCCAATATCCTGAAGGTGTTCGCTTTGGCGATGAAGAAGATGAGGTTGCGCGTCTGGTCATCGGTATTGCTGCCCGCAATAACGAACATATCCAGGTTATCACCAGCCTGACTAACGCGCTGGATGATGATGCCGTCATTGAACGTCTGGCACATACCCAAGATGTTCAGGAAGTACTCGACTTACTCTCTGGTAAAAAGAGTGCCTAATTGATGTGGCTAGTGCCGCCTTCGGGCGGCCTCTTTTTATGTCTTTTTAAGGTTATGTCTCATGAAAGCATTACATTTTGGCGCGGGTAATATCGGCCGTGGATTTATTGGTAAATTGTTGGCGGATGCCAACGTTGAACTGACATTCGCTGACGTCAATCAGTCGGTGTTGGATGCGATCAACAGCCGTAAAAGCTATTCGGTGCGGATTGTCGGCGATAATACTCAGGTTGATACCGTTAGCAACGTCAGCGCCGTTCACAGCGGCAGTCAGGATGCCGTCGCGCTGATCGCTGTGGCCGATCTGGTGACGACTGCTGTGGGGCCGCAAATTCTGGAAAAAATCGCCGGAACTATCGCTCAGGGGCTGGTTAAACGTCATGACGACGGCAACACCCGGCCGTTGAACATTATTGCCTGTGAAAATATGGTGCGTGGCACCAGCCAGTTAAAACAGCATGTGCTGAAACTGCTGCCGGAAGCTCATCAGGAATGGGTTGTCGAGCATGTAGGATTCGTCGATTCCGCTGTGGATCGCATCGTTCCCCCTTCTGAAGCGGGCAGCGACGATGTGTTGGCGGTGACGGTAGAAACCTTCAGCGAATGGATTGTCGATAAAACCCAGTTCTGCGGTGAGCCGCCAGCGATTCCCGGTATGGAACTGACCGACAATCTGATGGCATTTGTTGAGCGTAAGTTGTTCACGCTTAATACCGGCCATGCGATTACGGCCTATCTCGGCCAGCAGGCGCGCCATCAAACGATCCGCGATGCGATTCTTGACCCGAAAGTCAGAGCCGTGGTCAAAGGCGCAATGGAAGAGAGCGGTGCGGTACTCATCAAACGTTATGGTTTTGATGCGGATAAACACGCCGCCTATATCAACAAAATTCTCAGCCGCTTTGAAAACCCTCATCTGCATGATGATGTGGAGCGCGTTGGTCGTCAGCCGCTGCGGAAGCTGAGTGCTGGCGATCGTCTGATCAAGCCGCTGCTCGGAACGCTGGAATACCATTTGCCGCATGACAACCTGATTATCGGCATTGCTGCCGCGATGCATTATCGCAGCGAACAGGATCCGCAGGCGCTGGAGCTGGCTGAGTTAATCCGTACACAGGGGCCACAGGCGGCGCTGGTGCAGATTTCTGGCCTGGATGCTGACAGCGAGGTTGTCGCGCAAGCAGTGAATGTGTATAACGCCATGCAGTAATCGGCGCGTCTCGTCACAAGGCAGGTGTGGTCTTTTCGACACGGTGTAATGTATACGGGCGACGTCGGGGATAGGATGTCGCCACACCTGCCGGTAAGCATGCTACCGAGATGGGTATGCTGTGCGGATTGAAAGGTACGAGAAGTGACGATGGAAGAAACACAGGCGTTTGAAAACCGGGTTCTGGAAGCGCTGAACTCAGGGAAGACAGTGCGCGACTTTATGCTCTGCGCCGTTGAATTGCTGGCCGAAGCAGCCAGTATCTTGATGTTGCAGGTGTTCCGTAAAGACGACTATGCGGTGAAATATGCCGTTGAACCTCTGATGACGGGAACGGGCCCGCTGGGCGACCTTTCTGTGCGCCTGAAACTGATTTATGGCTTGGGGATGATCAGCCGTAAAGAGTATGAAGATGCGGAACTGTTAATGGCGCTGGGCGAAGAACTGGCGCATGACGATCGGCATTATCGTTTTACCGATGATGAAATTCTGGGGCCCATCGGCGAGTTGCACTGCGTTGCGGCGTTGCCCGCGGAACCGACGTTGCCGCTGGGGGCTGATGCCGATCCGCTTCTGGTGAGTATGCAGCAGCAGCGCTATCAGCAGATGGTGCGTTCCACGCTGGTTTTATCCCTGACCACGTTGATTGCGCAAATCAGTCTGAAAAAGGCGTTTTAACCCCATTCTGCTACATTACACCACTATACCTGTCAGGCGTTTATACTCGTTATACTTCAAACTGCATGTGTGTTGGCCGCCTTCACGCAACTCGAATTATTTAGCGTATAGTGTATGCTGTGCCCCGCATTATTCTCCCGTTATATAGGTTATCTTTTATGAAAGAGCAGGAAAAAACAGAGATCAAACTCCTTAGCGACCAGTTGGATAAGCTGACGCATAAGCAGACCACGCTGCTGGCACAAGGTGATGGTGAAGCCATCGCCCTCAATCTGGAGGCCTGCGAGAAGCTAACGGCTGAAATTGAACGCCTGCGTAACGTGAGAGAACAGAAACTCAGCAAAGAAGCACAGAAATTGGCGAACTTACCTTTCAACCGTGCGATTACTAAAAAAGAGCAGGCTGATATGGGGACGTTGAAGAAAAACGTTCGCGGTTTGGTGATTGTGCATCCGATGACGGCACTCGGGCGCGAGATGGGCTTAAAAGAGATGACAGGCTACGCGCCGAAATCGTTCTGAGGTCTTTTCTCTGCACAGGCGGAGGATAGTGATGGACGAGTTATCGTGATGGATTCATTGATGAAGCCCCTGTTTAACAGGGGCTTTGTCGTTTTTGCCGCTTTCTAATTAGCGCGGTGCGTGCAGACGATGCGTTTGGTTGTTAAACGCGATACCGGCAGGAGTATCGTCATGCTGTGCGTTGGCCAGACGGAAGACGGAAACTGCCTGCTTCAGTAGTCTTGCCTGCTCTTCCAGCGAGTCGGCGGCAGCAGAGGATTGTTCAACCAGCGCGGCGTTCTGCTGCGTGGTGCTATCCATCTCAACAATTGCCTGGCTAACCTGGCTAATTCCCCGGCTTTGCTCATCCGACGCGGTGGCAATTTCACCCATGATGTCATGCACCTGTGTGATAGAGGTGACGATATCGTTCATCGTTTTGCCAGCATTGCCGACCAGCGTTGCGCCGCGTGATACCTGATTAACCGATTCAGAGATCAAACCTTCAATTTCCTTCGCAGCCTGTGAACTGCGCTGGGCAAGACTACGGACTTCGCTGGCGACAACGGCAAAGCCACGGCCTTGTTCACCGGCGCGGGCGGCTTCTACCGCGGCGTTCAATGCCAGAATGTTAGTCTGGAAGGCGATGCTGTTGATGACGGACGTGATTTCCGCAATACGTTTAGAACTGCTCTCAATCGCGGTCATGGTTTGCACCACGTTATTCACCTGCTCGCCACCTTGTTTAGCGGTTTGGGACGCGCTGATTGCCAGCTTGTTGGCGTGGTGAGCGTTATCTGCGTTTTGCTTAACCGTCGCGGTGAGCTGTTCCATGCTGGCGGCAGTTTGTTCAACGGCAGCGGCCTGCTGTTCGGTACGTGACGACAAATCTGTATTGCCTGCAACGATCTCGCTGGACGCGTTAGAAATCTGGCTGACGCCGACGCGAATGTCATCGATCATATTGTGCAGGTTGTCGTTCATTTTCGACATTGCACTCATCAACTGACCCAGCTCGTCTTTACGAGTTGTGTTGATAGACATGGTGAGGTCGCCCATCGCGATTTTTTCAGCCATGTTCAACGTGTTGCCAAGTGGTGTGGTGATCTGACGTGAAATGAACCAGGAAATCAGCAGACCAAGCAGCAACGTAATCAGCGCCGCGATGCTCATTTGCAGCGTGGCATTGCGAATGTCTGCCTGTGAGGCAGCCAGCTGATCGCTAAGTAGTGATAGGATAACGGCATTCAACTGATCGGCAACAACCCGCATTTGCCCTGCCTGCGCCATTTCTTCTTGATAGGCCGGCATATATGCCAACACTTGTTCTTCGTAATTGTTCATGATCGTCATAACCGGTGCCAGCGTTTCACGCTGTTCGGCAGACAGACTCTGATACAGGAAGGTCAATGATGTTTGCGCTGCGTTGATGGAATCCGTCAGACTTTCTTCGGATTCTTTATTGGTCGAAAGTAATAAGCCACGAACGTGGTAGCGGACGGCAATTAATTTTTGGTTTAGGTCAGAAAGCAATAATTGAAGGTTGGCGCTGTTATTGTCTGTCTTTAATTGGTCATTGAGCTGTTGCAGAGGTTTTTCTGTCGTTGAAATATTCCAGCTTTTTCTGACGGCATCTTTGGTACCCACTGCATTAATATAATTTTTTTGTTTTTCTTGGTAGCTAGTAATTAATGTAGGGATGCTGGCTATTTTCTTGGTGTCGCTTTCCGGCCAGTTAAATTCTTTCGCTTTTTCAGTGAGTTTGCTGATATTGGAAATGTGCTCAATGTTCTTTTTTATATCATCAGGATTATAGGTGGTGCCATATAATGCGCGGTAATATTTAGCCTGGTTAATTTCGTCATTGATATTATTACTTAAATCAACTTTATTAATACTGTCTTTCAGCGAGCTGATATGCATAATGCCCGCGCCGGCAATCACCATGGTCATCAGCAGAATCAGGAAAAAGCCTAATCCTAATTTTTTACCGACTTTTAGATTGTCAAAATTCATAGCCATCCCATTCCACCACTATATCGTATTGAGTCAAATTCACTATCCTGATGCACACTTGATTAGCGGTGTTAGCATCTCGGATTACCGCGTGCCAAGCCTATCCCTGCAAAAAAACATGATAAAAACCCGCAGTAGATATCGGCACTCTACTCTGAAACTTTACGCGCTGCCTGCTTTTCGGGTTTGGAGCCTGTGGACTAACAGAAATGCATACACAGCATCAGATCGCGGCTATTCGATGGTGTGTGCCGATGGGGAAATCGCGTAAGAAGGGGAACAGAAAATACGAGGAGAAATATAATAAAAAACTGGAATAACAAGGTGTTATTCCAGTCTCTATTCAAACGCAGAAGGAGCCTGATGGTATCAGGCATCCAACGGTTTTATTTTTTCGCGCTAGCGAAGCGAGCTGAGGCTTCGTCCCAGTTCAGCACGTTCCAGAATGCTTTCGCGTAATCTGGGCGACGGTTTTGGAATTTCAGGTAGTAAGCGTGTTCCCATACGTCCAGACCGACGATTGGGTAGCCAGAAGTACCAGAAATTGCTTCACCCATCAGCGGGCTGTCTTGGTTTGCAGTAGAGACTACAGCCAGTTTGCCGTCGTCTTTCAGAACCAGCCATGCCCAGCCAGAACCGAAACGGGTTGCTGCTGCTTGCTCAAATTTTTCTTTAAACGCATCAACGCTGCCGAAATCGCGTTCGATTGCTGCTTTCAGATCGCCAGCCAGCGTAGTACCTAATTTCAGGCCTTTCCAGAACAGGCTGTGGTTAGCGTGGCCGCCAGCGTTGTTACGCAGGGCTGCTTTTTTCTCAGCAGGGACTTTATCCAGTTGAGCAATCAGCTCTTCAACAGACAGTTGAGCCAGCTCAGGCAGAGATTCCAGCGCGGCATTAGCATTATTGACGTAAGCCTGATGGTGTTTGGAATGGTGAATTTCCATCGTTTCTTTGTCGAAATGCGGTTCCAGTGCGTCATAAGCATAAGGCAGCGATGGCAGTGAATAACTCATGTTTAGCATCTCCATGGTAAAAAAAATGTTACGGCACTGTTCTATGAGTGCCGCGTAAGCAATACGTTCATTATAGTTAATTAAATGATATTGAAAATGATTATTCTCGATCTGATGTCGTGAGTCAGATTGCTTTACTTCATGATAACAAACGTTTATGTCGTTATCGCACTATGTAAAAACAAATTAATCTATACCCGTCATGCTTCAAATTGCTTGTGTATTGGCCGCAGGACACCGCAATCCTAGCTGCAGTGACTTACTTGCTCAGACGTTGCGGATGCGTGTAGATCGTTGCCTGCCCTGGCCGACAAAAACCGACCAGCGTCAGGTTGCAGCGCTGTGCAACTTCTACGGCTAGTGAGGTTGCCGCAGAGACAGCAAACAAGATTTCCACGCCACACATGGCGGATTTTTGGACCATTTCATAGCTGGCTCGGCTGGAAACCAGTGCTGCACCCTGTTGCCACCCGTGTTTTGCTCGGGCACCCAGCAATTTATCCAGCGCGACATGGCGGCCGACATCTTCGCTCCCCCCTGACAGTGTGCCGTCTGGTGCTATCCAACTTGCAGCATGGGTACAACCCGTCACCTGACCGATCTTCTGCACATCACGCAGTCGTATCAGGGCATTTTCAAGCTTGCTGAGGGAAAATGTCTGCGTGAAAGGCAGAGGTGCAACAGGTTTGCCGATTTCCGCTAGCTGCTCTACGCCACAGACGCCGCAGCCTGTACGGCCATCCATCGATCTGCGTCGTTCTTTTAGACCGGCAAAACGTCGGCTGGAAAGCTCAATCTGAACTTCTATGCCGTTACAGGCGTTCTGTACATCAATACCGTAGATATCTGCTGGTGATTGAATAATGCCTTCAGATAAGGAAAACCCGAGTGCGAACTGCTCTAGTTCTTTCGGTGATGCCATCATAACGACATGCGAGATACCGTTATAAACCAGCGCCACGGGCACCTCTTCCGCCAGCCAGTCAGACTGTGGCTGATGCAGTGAATCGGGATGATAGACCGAATGTTGCGTTGCGCCTTCGAGGACGGCATCCGCTTGTGAATGAACCCCTTCCACCTGAAATACCTGCATGTTAGTAACCATAGAAATTAAAAGTATTATACCCGTCATACTTCAAGTTGCATGTGCGTTGGCTGCATTCACTCGCCCGAATCACTTACTTGAGTAAGCTCATCGGGACTCCTTCCCTTGCCGCCTTCCTGAAACTCGAATTATTTAGGGTATATCTCGCTGCGCCAGAAGGGATGCGAATTTTTCTCCAGGAACAGCGAGCGTGTTCGCATAGCAATATGTATTTTTCCTGCAACAGGAAAGAAACTGTGCGTCAACTCGAAGAGTTGCCTTCTTCTCTGGCCGAATCCTGTCGCTAACCCCATACCCCGTATAGGCTTAATGGAGCTGCTTACTGCTTGCCTCTTTTTTTCACTGCGGCATGGCCGCTCACTCGGAAATAAAAAGGAGACTGAAATGGCGCACGATAATCTCGAAGGCCGATCCGCGTCTGGCGAAGTCGGCTCTCTCAATCTGAAAAAACGCTATGACAATTTTATCGGTGGAGCCTGGGTTCCGCCTGATGCTGGTCAGTATTTTGTCAATTTGACGCCAGTGACGGGTCAACCAATGTGTGAAGTTGCCAGTTCGTCAGCGCGAGATATTGACCACGCGCTGGATGCCGCCCACAAGGCAAAAGCGGAATGGGGTGGCCTGTCGGTGCAGGAACGTGCGTTGGTGCTTAACCGAATCGCTGACCGGATGGAGCAAAATCTTGAACGGCTAGCGCAGGTGGAAACCTGGGATAACGGTAAGCCAATACGTGAAACCAGCGGGGCGGATGTGCCGTTGGCAATTGACCATTTCCGCTATTTCGCGGCCTGTATCCGGGCACAAGAGGGGGCGATCAGCGAAATTGACGGCGATACCGTGGCCTATCATTTTCATGAGCCTCTTGGCGTTGTTGCGCAAATCATTCCCTGGAACTTCCCGCTGCTGATGGCCTGTTGGAAGATGGCGCCTGCACTGGCCGCCGGTAACTGTATTGTACTGAAGCCTGCCAAGCTGACGCCGATGTCGGTGCTGATTTTGATGGAGCTGATTCAGGATCTGCTGCCAGCAGGGGTCATTAATGTCGTCAATGGATCGGGAAGTGAAATTGGTGAGTATCTCGCTACGTCAAAACGCGTTGCGAAGGTCGCATTTACTGGGTCGACCGAGGTAGGCCAGCAGATTATGAGCTATGCGGCGCAGAATGTGACGCCGGTGACGTTGGAACTGGGTGGCAAATCACCGAACATCTTCTTTGCCGATGTGATGGATAAGGAAGATAGCTTCTTTGATAAAGCGCTCGAAGGTTTCACGCTGTTTGCCTTCAATCAGGGAGAGGTTTGCACCTGTCCGAGCCGCGCGCTGGTGCAGGAATCTATCTATGAGCGCTTTATGGAGCGGGCAATCAAGCGCGTTGAGGCTATCCGCATCGGGAACCCGCTGGACAGCAAAACCATGATGGGCGCACAGGTGTCAGCAGGCCAGCTTGACACCATCCTTAACTATATTGATATCGGTAAGAAAGAGGGTGCACGGGTGCTCACGGGTGGCCAGCGCAAGGCGATGCCGGGCGGACTGGCGGAAGGCTATTATCTGGAGCCGACGATATTGTTTGGTAAAAACAGTATGCGCGTCTTCCAGGAGGAAATCTTCGGGCCAGTGTTGGCGGTAACAACGTTCAAGACGATGGAAGATGCGCTAGAGATAGCTAACGATACGGAATACGGTCTGGGCGCTGGCGTATGGAGCCGTAACGGTAACATCGCTTACCGAATGGGACGCGGCATTCAGGCTGGTCGAGTTTGGACCAACTGCTATCACGCTTATCCGGCACATGCGGCTTTCGGGGGCTACAAGCAGTCCGGTATCGGACGTGAGAACCATAAAATGATGCTGGAACACTATCAGCAAACCAAGTGCCTGTTGGTGAGTTACTCTGATAAGCCGATGGGGTTGTTCTAACCGTATATTTCCTTAAAACCCTGCGCACCTACCACTGCGGGTGGGTGCGCATGCGTAGCGTAAATCGATGCAGGCTTTCCGTGTTAATTCGTCCTGAGCACTCAGATTTACCCGATTGTTAGTCTCTGATTATTGATAGTTGATTGTGTCTGCGCTTAACAACGGCTACGCTGTTTTGAATAGCGCTTTGCTTTCAAGAGGTTGTGCATGACGGATAAGATCGGCTGGATTGATAACCTGCGGGCGCTGGCCTGCATGATGGTCGTTCTGATTCATAGTACAACTTACTATATTACTGCGGGCGGCACGCCGGGCGACGGACATTGGGATGTCGCGAATGTCCTGAACTCTGCTTCGCGCGTCTGCGTCCCGTTATTTTTTATGATCTCAGGCTACTTATTCTTTGGTGAGCGCAGTGCAGGGAAAAAACATTTCCTGCGTATCGGCTTATGTCTGCTTTTTTATAGTACGGTCGCGCTGATCTATATTGCGACGCTCACGCCGATTAATGGCTTGAATTCATTACACCATGCCCTGCAAAAACCGATCTTTTATCATTTATGGTTTTTCTACGCCATTATCGTGATTTACCTGCTCTCTCCACTCATTACAATCAAGCCAGTGTCGGGCAAATATTTAGCGGTCTTGATTATCTTATTAGCTGTTGTCGCCAACCCTAATACGGGACGGGTAGGGTTTGAAGGCTTTAAATTACTGCCTGTTAATCTCTATATTTATGGCGATACGTTTTACTACGTGCTGTATGCCGCGCTGGGACGCGCGTTAGGTATGTTGGACGTGCCAAAGAAAGTCGTACTGGCGGCGATTCCCTTCTTCATTGCGTGTGTCGCGCTGATTGCGATGGGGACGAAGCACCACACATTGTTGAACGATACGTTCACCCAGACGTTTTATATCTACTGTGGCCCGTTAGTTTTCCTGGCTGCGGTCAGCCTGTTGGTGGTGTTTAAGCAGTATTTTAGCCAGCGGGTTCTACCCGGTTTTGCTATCATTTCGCGCCATTCTTTGGCGATTTACGGTTTCCACGCACTGATCATTCACTATCTACGTACGCATGATGTGATGCTGCCTGACCATCCGGTTCTCGATATCTTCTCTGTTTTCGCCATCGCGCTGGCGGTCAGCCTGCTGCTTTCGATGGCGCTACAGAAGATTGATGTGCGGCGCTGGGTGAGTTGACGGTTCGCCCAGCTTATCGGACTAACGGTGCTACATCAGCGGACTATACTCGTCATACTTCAAGTTGCATGTGCGTTGGCTGCGTTCAGTCACCCGAATCACTTACTTTTGTAAGCTCATCGGGATTCCTTCCCTTGCCGCCTTCCTGAAACTCGAATTATTTAGAGTATAAGCTTTGGTAGAGTGCCGTAAATATACGCCTACGCTCGGCATAGTCGGCGTGGCGCTGGATATTCGGCTGATGGACCTGCTCCAACGGTAGCGGCGGCAAGAGTTCTGCCAGTGGCGTATGGGGATGCATAGCGATTTGTGCCAGACGGGCAGCACCTAGCGCTGGGCCGACATCGCCTCCCGTGCGGTATTCCAGAGTTTGCCCACTGATATCTGCCAACATTTGCCGCCAATAGGCGCTACGTGCACCACCACCAATTAGCGTGATGCTATCGGGCTTCAGCCCAGTCATGTGCAGCGCGTCCATCCCGTCAGCAAGTGCAAATCCCACGCCTTCCAGTACCGCTTTTGCCAGCTCTACGCGACCATGCTGGTGGGTCAGCCCCCAGAATGCGCCTTTAGCATCGGGATTATTGTGCGGCGTACGTTCGCCAGAAAGATAGGGCAAAAACCATACTGGCGTTATCGTGTCATCGGCTGGCATTGAGGCGACTTCCTGCAACAGGGCGGGCACGCTCTCGGCGTGTGTTAGGCGGGCGACCCAATCCAGACAGGACGCCGCGCTTAACATCACGGACATCAGGTGCCAGGTATGTGGCAGTGCATGGCAGAAGCTGTGGACGGCATGCTGCGGGTTGCTAAGAAAGCCGTCGCTGACGGCAAAGTAAACACCGGATGTACCGAGAGACAGCATCGCCTGACCGGTTTGATACAGCCCGACGCCAATCGCGCCTGCTGCGTTATCTCCACCGCCAGCAATAACGGGGATGGTATCCATACCCCAGCGACTGGCGATGTCAGGCCGCAGATAACCGGTAATTTGGCTACCTTCATACAGTGTGGGCATGTGTTCACGAGTCAGCGAGCAGGCTTCCAATAGAGCGTCACTCCAGTCTCGTTTGGCGACGTCCAGCCAAAGGGTTCCTGCCGCATCGGACATATCGCTGGCAAATTCCCCTGTCAGACGCCAGCGGAGATAGTCTTTTGGCAGCAGAACCTTGTCGATTTGGCGAAAGATATCGCTTTCGTTTTCCTGCACCCATTTTAGTTTGGGAGCAGTAAAGCCCGGCATCATCAGGTTGCCGGTAATCTGACGTGATGTAGGCACCAACTGTTCCAGCGTTCGGCATTGCGCCGCGCTACGTCCGTCATTCCAAAGGATCGCAGGTCGCAGAACGTTCTGGTGGGCATCCAGCAAGGTCGCCCCGTGCATTTGCCCGGTCAACCCCAGCGCTTTCACGGCGCGAAGGCTGTGTGTTGCTGCCAATGCTTGTAGCGCTTGGTCCGTTGCCTGCCACCAGTCCTCAGGCGCTTGCTCCGACCAAAGCGGATGCGGACGAGAAATGCTCAGCGCGGCGTTATGGCTGGCGATCACCTCTCCTGTTTCATCCAGCAGGATGGCTTTAACACCAGAAGTACCCAGATCAATACCGATATACATAGTCGCTCCTGATAACCTCGTTCTACGGCAGTTTTTTAACCTGCCGTAGCAGGCATGCGTACCGTTTTAGCCAAATAGGTGGCGGTTAACCAGATTTTCCAGCAATTCCTGCTGGCCGCTCTGGTGCTGTGGTGCCAGTTGGTGGCTTTCCGCATAGTGGGCGAGCGATTCCAACGACGCGTTACCTTGCAGAATTTGCTGACCCAGCTCTCCGTTCCAGCCTGCATAGCGTTTAGCAACAAGCTGATTGAGCTTATCATCTTCAATCATTCTGGCAGCCGCCTTGAGCGCCAGTGCCATCGTATCCATCGCGCCGATATGAGCATGGAAAAGGTCATAGCGATCGGTGCTCTGGCGACGAACTTTGGCATCAAAATTTAGACCGCCCGTTGTGAAGCCGCCTGCCTTGAGAATTTCATACATGATCAGCGCGTTCTCTTCCACGCTGTTAGGGAACTGATCGGTGTCCCAGCCGAGTTGAGGGTCACCGCGATTGGCATCGACTGATCCGAAAACGCCCAGCGCGACAGCCGTGGCGATTTCATGGTGGAATGAATGTCCAGCGAGCGTCGCGTGGTTGGCTTCCACGTTGACTTTAATCTCTTTTTCCAGCCCAAACTGTTTCAGGAAGCCATAAACAGTGGCGACATCGTAATCGTACTGGTGTTTGGTCGGCTCCTGTGGCTTCGGTTCAATGAGCAGCGTGCCCTGAAAACCGATTTTGTGTTTATGCTCGACGACCATTTGCATAAAGCGACCGATTTGCTCACGCTCCTGACGCAGGTCGGTATTGAGCAGGGTTTCATACCCTTCACGCCCGCCCCACAGTACATAGTTTTCACCGCCCAGTTTTTTGGTCGCGTTCATTGCCGTGAACACCTGCGTAGCCGCCCAGGCAAAAACATCTGGGTCAGGACTGGTGGCCGCACCTGCGCCATAGCGAGGATTGGTGAAGCAGTTAGCCGTGCCCCACAGTAGCTTCACACCACTAGCCTGCTGCTTTTCCGCCAGCACATCGGTGATGACCGCAAAATTATGCAGATACTCTTTCAGCGAGTTCCCTTCCGGCGCGACATCGACATCATGAAAGCAGTAGTAAGGCACGCTTAGCTTTTGAAAAAATTCGAATGCGATATCAGCTTTGCGCTTCGCCAGCTCCAGCGCGTCGCCTGACTGCTGCCACGGCCGAGCAAAGGAGCCTACACCGAACATATCCGCGCCGTTCCAGCAGAACGTGTGCCAATACGCGACGGCAAAACGTAAATGGTCCGCCATACGTTTACCGAGAATCTCCTGATCGGGATTGTAATGACGAAAAGCGAAGGGATTGTTGCTTTGGCTACCTTCATAACGGACTTTTTCGATCTGTTCAAAATAGGCTTGCATCGTTAACTCCTTAGAAACCACCCAGACGGAAGAGACGGGAATGGGATTAATTTTCGGAGTGGATGAACGTTTCCTCAATTACGTTATTTCACACTGAAATTCAGAGAATTATTAAATGTGCGCTGTGTCGCAAAAATAACGGCGTTTTAACCTGAATACGCTTCGCAATGTGTAACAACGTGAGAATGTGACTCGACAATAAAATATGACCCGCATCAAAAAATGGAAATTAAACCAAAAAACATAATTGGAGGATAAAAATCTGTAATTGATGGAGTGATATTTAGCGACAATACTCAGCTGGCTATTGGAGACCTCATACCCGTCATACTTCAAGTTACATGTGCGTTGGCCGCGTTCAGTCACCCGAATCACTTACTTGTGTAAGCTCATCGGGACTCTCTCTCTTGCCGCCTTCCTGTAGCTCGAATTATTTAGGGTATAGCCCTGCATTTTAAATAAAAAGGTACGCTATGATGAAAGTTAAACATTTTTTACTCTCAGCTTGTGCCGTATTCACTTTAGCTTGTCAGCCCGGATTCGCGAAGGACGTTAAAATAGGTATGGCGATTGATGATTTGCGCCTTGAACGCTGGCAGAAAGATCGCGATCTTTTTGTTGAGCAAGCCAAAAAGCAGGGCGCTGATGTTTTTGTTCAATCAGCAAACGGCAATGAAGCTACGCAAATCTCTCAAATAGAAAATATGATCAATCGCGGTGTCGATGTATTAGTTATTATTCCTTATAACGGTCAGGTACTTGGTAACGTTATTGCAGAAGCAAAACGTGAGGGAATAAAAGTTCTTGCTTACGATCGCATGATTAATAATGCGGATGTGGATTTTTATATTTCATTTGATAATGAAAAGGTTGGAGAGCTACAGGCGAAATATCTGGTCGATAAGGTTCCCGGTGGCAACTATTTCTTAATGGGCGGCTCACCCGTCGATAATAATGCGAAGCTGTTTCGTCAGGGGCAAATGAAGGTACTCACGCCGCTGATTGAGAGCGGAAAAATCAAGGTGGTTGGCGATCAGTGGGTTGATGCCTGGCTACCAGAGAACGCGCTAAAAATTATGGAAAATGCGCTAACGGCGAACAGCAATAAGATTGATGCTGTTGTTGCGTCGAACGATGCCACGGCGGGCGGGGCGATTCAGGCGCTGGCTGCACAAGGATTAGCAGGAAAAGTGGCTATTTCCGGTCAGGATGCCGATCTGGCGGCAATCAAACGCATTGTGGCTGGGACGCAAACCATGACGGTCTATAAACCGATCAGCAAGCTGGCAAAAGATGCCGCAGATATCGCTGTGGCGCTTGGCTCAGGTAAAGCACCGGAGTCTAACGCTAAACTAAACAATGGGTTGAAAGACATTCCTTCCTTCTTACTGACCCCGATTCCCGTCGATAAATCCAATATCGATTCCACCGTCATTGCTGATGGTTTCCACAAAAAAGCGGATGTGTATTAACGCGCTCCGCAGCCAATACACTCCAAATAATTCGAGTTTCAGGATGTAGGAAAGAGGTCACTGAGCCACGACATGACGTTGTGGCTCGCCACTGTCGCTGACGAGGTCTGATACACCTGAATCACGGAGGCTACGATGCCGCATCTGTTGGAAATGAAAAACATCACGAAGGCGTTTGGTACGGTGAAAGCCGTCGATAACGTCAGCCTGACGCTGGAGGCTGGTCAGGTCTTGTCGCTGTGCGGCGAGAATGGCTCAGGGAAATCCACCTTAATGAAGGTGTTATGTGCCATCTATCCACATGGTAGCTATGACGGGCAGATTATCTTTTCCGGTGATGAACTGCGTGCCAACCATATCCGTGATACGGAGCAAAAAGGCATCGCGATTATTCATCAGGAACTGGCGCTGGTGAAAGAGATGACGGTGCTGGAGAACATGTTTCTGGGTAATGAGTGGACGCGTTTTGGCGTGATGGATTACGACAATATGTATCTACGCTGCCAGCGCATGTTGGAGCAGGTCAAGCTGGCCGTCGACCCGAATACCAAAGTGGGGGAGCTTGGATTGGGTCAGCAGCAACTGGTGGAAATCGCCAAGGCGCTGAACAAGCAGGTGCGTCTGTTGGTGCTGGATGAGCCAACGGCCTCATTGACCGAACGGGAAACGGGCATCTTGCTGGAGATCATTCAGGATCTGCGCGATCACGGCATCGCCTGTATCTATATTTCTCACAAGCTCAACGAAGTTAAAGCGATTTCCGATGTGATTTGTGTGATTCGCGACGGGAAGCATATTGGTACGCGTCCGGCGGCTGAGCTGAGTGAGGATCAGATCATTGCCATGATGGTAGGGCGTGAACTGACAGAGCTTTATCCCAATGAGCCGCATGTCATTGGTGAAGAGGTGCTGCGCGTGGAACACCTTACCGCCTGGCACCCCGTGAATCGCCATATTCGTCGGGTGGATGATGTGTCGTTTGCTCTGCACCGAGGTGAAATTCTGGGTATTGCCGGGCTGGTTGGGTCAGGGCGTACGGAGACGGTGCAGTGTCTGTTTGGTGCCTATCACGGCCGCTGGCAGGGCGACATATTTGTTGACGGCAAGCAGGTGACTATCAGCAACTGCCAGCAGGCGATGGCACAGGGAATTGCAATGGTGCCTGAGGATCGTAAGAAGGACGGCATCGTCCCGGTGATGAGCGTAGCGCAGAATATGACGCTGGCTGCGCTCGATCAATTCACAGGGGCACTTTCCACGCTGGATGATGCCCGTGAGCAGGACATCATCCGGCAATCGTTAGCGAATCTGAAAGTGAAAACCTCCAGCCCAGAGCTGGCGATTGCTCGGTTAAGCGGCGGCAACCAGCAAAAAGCGGTGCTAGCAAAATGCCTGCTGCTGAACCCCCGTATTCTCATCCTTGATGAACCCACGCGTGGCATTGATATCGGTGCCAAATATGAAATCTATAAGCTCATCAATGCGCTGGTAAAACAGCATATTGCCGTCATCGTGATTTCTTCAGAATTGCCTGAGGTGCTGGGGTTGAGCGATCGGGTGTTGGTGATGCATCAGGGGCGTATCAAAGCGGATTTGATCAATCGTGATTTAACCCAGGAACAGGTTATGGAAGCTGCATTGAGGAGTGAACATCGTGCTGAAAACATCGCAGTCTGAACAACAACATGTCGCCGGATCTGTCTCGATGCTGCAACGGCTGAAAAGCATCAATCTTCAGGTCTACGTGATGATTGCGGCCATCATCGCCATCATGCTCTTTTTCACCTACATGACCGATGGGGCGTACCTCAGCGCGCGTAATCTTTCCAACCTGCTGAGGCAAACGGCAATTACTGGCATTCTGGCCGTCGGTATGGTGTTCGTCATTATTTCCGCCGAGATCGATCTGTCGGTCGGATCGATGATGGGGTTATTGGGTGGTGCGGCGGCTATTTTTGATGTCTGGTTTGGCTGGCCTTTGCCGTTGACCATTGTTGTGACGCTCGCACTGGGATTATTGCTTGGCGCATGGAACGGCTGGTGGGTCGCCTACCGGAAAGTCCCTTCTTTTATCGTGACACTGGCGGGGATGCTGGCTTTTCGCGGCATTCTGATTGGTATTACCAATGGGACAACGGTTTCCCCGACCAGCGAGGCGATGTCGCAGATTGGGCAGAGCTATCTGCCTTCTGGTATCGGTTTTATGTTCGGTGCTATCGGGCTGATGGTGTTTATTGGTTGGCAGTGGCGTCGGCGTAGTAGCCGTGCTCGGTTAGGGTTACCGATCAATCCACCCGCAGGGGATGTCGGCCGCCAGACAGTGACGGCGCTGGTCGTACTGGGGGCGATCTATCTGCTGAATGACTATCGTGGCGTGCCAACGCCGGTTCTGGTGCTGACGCTGTTGATGCTGGGCGGTATTTTTCTGGCGACGCGAACCGCGTTTGGCCGCCGTATCTATGCCGTGGGCGGGAATATCGATGCGGCTCGCTTATCGGGAGTGAACGTCGAACGCACCAAAATGGCGGTGTTCGCCATTAACGGCCTGATGGTCGCGGTCGCCGGGCTGATTCTCAGTTCACGACTGGGGGCGGGGTCGCCATCTGCCGGGAATATTGCTGAGCTGGATGCGATTGCGGCCTGCGTGATTGGTGGAACCAGTCTGGCAGGCGGTATTGGTAGCGTGGCGGGTGCGGTGATGGGGGCATTTATCATGGCGTCGCTGGATAACGGAATGAGCATGTTGGATGTGCCGACGTTCTGGCAATACGTCGTGAAAGGCGGAATCCTGCTCTTGGCGGTGTGGATGGATACCGCTACTAAGCGGCGCGTATGACATGGTTGGGTTAGTCGAGGAAACACGTGACGGCTCGCAATAATCAGCAAATTATTTTGGCCTCTGGGGGCGCTGTGCTATTCAAGAAAGAGGATTTTATTCAAGGAACTTGCGATTAATGAGCGCCGACTACCATGTTTGAGAAACGCTATCGCATCACGCTGTTGTTCAACGCCAATAAAGTGTATGACCGCCAGGTGGTTGAAGGAGTTGGTGAATATTTACAGGCTTCTCAGTGCGACTGGGACATCTTCATCGAAGAGGATTTTCGTTGCCGGATTGATAACATCAAAGAGTGGCTGGGTGATGGCGTGATTGCTGATTTTGACGATGGCGAGATCAAACGGCTACTACAGGATGTGAACGTTCCGTTGGTAGGCGTTGGCGGTTCCTACCATCAGCCGGAGGATTACCCGCCTGTGCACTATATCGCGACAGATAATTATGCACTGGTGGAAAGCGCGTTTATGCACCTTAAAGAGAAAGGTCTGAACCGCTTTGCTTTTTATGGTCTGCCTGCATCGGGCGGGAAAGGCTGGGCGCAGGAGCGGGAGCACGCTTTCCGGCAGTTGGTTGCGGCAGAAAAGTATCAGGGCGTGGTGTATCAGGGAATGGAAACTTCGCCGGATAACTGGCAATACGCGCAAAATAGGCTGGCTGATTGGGTGCAGGGGTTGCCGCCGCAGACGGGAATTATCGCGGTGACGGATTCCCGTGCCCGTCATCTGTTGCAGGTCTGCGAACATCTGAATATTGCCGTACCAGAAAAGCTGTGTGTTATTGGGATCGATAACGAAGATCTGATTCGCTACCTGTCACGCGTCGCGCTCTCGTCGGTGGCGCAAGGCACGCGTCAGATGGGATACCGCGCCGCGAAGCTGCTGCATCAGCTGTTGCTGAATCAGGGGGCTTTGCCGCTGCAACGGATTCTTGTGCCACCGGTTCGAGTGGTTGAACGCCGCTCAACGGACTATCGCTCTGTGCACGATCCTGCTGTTATTCAGGCGATGCACTTTATCCGTTATCACGCCTGTAAAGGGATTAAGGTCGAACAAGTGCTGGATGCTGTGGGGATTTCCCGCTCGAATCTGGAAAAACGCTTCAAAGATGAGGTAGGCCAGACGATTCACGGTGTGATTCACGCGGAAAAATTAGATCGGGCGCGCAACTTGCTGATCTCGACCTCGCTCTCGATTGGTGAAATTTCGCTGATGTGCGGCTATCCTTCGCTGCCCTATTTTTATGCCGTTTTTAAGAAAGGGTATGACATCACGCCGAAAGAGTATCGCGAGCGCTATGGGGAAGGTTATTAAGATTATCCATAAAAGAAGGTCATACGGGCAGATCATGCAGGAAGGCGCGAGTGTGCGCGCCTTATCATTAGGCTGGTGAACGGTTACGCTGGCACGCGCCAGTAATCGTAATCGATGTGTTCAACCTGGAAGTTGGCGTTTTCTTTGTCGCCGGTCAGGCGGGTGGCGATGGTAAAGGCAAAATCGAATGACACGCCCAGTCCCTTACCGCTGATCAGATTGCCGTCTTCGACGACTTTCTCGTTAACATAAACGCCATCGGTCACGTCCTGCCATAAATCCCCAGAACAGACGTAGCGACGGCCTTTCAGCAGCTGGTTACCACCCAGTACGCGTGCGGCTGCGGAGCACAGTGGGCAGATCAATTTTCCCGCGTCGTCATGGCGACGGATAAACTCGACAACCATCGGGTTTGCGGCAAGATTTACCGTTCCCTGTGGGCCGCCGGGAATGACCACGGCATCAAACAGCGTGTCCTGGTTTCTTTCCAGCAGCGCGTCGGCAAACATGCGAATATTGTGATAACTGTGCAGCTCCAGTCTGTCATAGCAGGACAGCATGGTGACTTCTATCTTCATACGGTGCAGTACATCAATCACCATAATCGCTTCTGCTTCTTCAAACCCAGGAGCCAGCAGAACGGCGACTTTCTTAGACATAGCATCTCCAGCAATATGCAAGGGAAGGTGTTAACCGCAAGAGGATAGCAAAAAAATATCGTAAAAATGAAACGATGTTTTATTAATGTCGAGTGGGTCGCGTAAACGATTTTTGCTGCTTAGCTTAAAGAGAAGATGGCGCTATACTTGCTAACTTGGTCGCGAATTCGCCACGAATTTTTTTGCATGAAACCATGACTCTTCTCTTCCTGTCCCGCCAAAAAGATGTTTAAATTATCACTCACTTATTTTGCATAAATATGCATTTGTGAGCGTGTCGATTATTGGTCATCGACTGGCCCGTTTGATGTGATATGTACACAGGGTACGAACGCTCATTAATGTATGGCGTAACATAATGGTGTGGCGGCTAAGCTGATACCCTTAATAATTCGAGTTGCATGCAGGCGGCAATCGCACGAGTCCCCAGGAGCTTACATCGGTAAGTGACTGGGGTGAGTAAGAGAAGCCAACGCACATGCAGCTTGAAGTATAACGGGTATATCACCATAGATCTTTCGAGCAGGGATTACATATATGACAACGATTCTCAAGCATCTTCCGGTTGGTCAGCGTATTGGTATTGCGTTCTCGGGTGGTCTGGATACCAGCGCTGCACTGCTTTGGATGCGTCAAAAAGGCGCGGTTCCTTATGCGTATACCGCAAATCTGGGGCAACCAGACGAGGATGATTACGATGAAATCCCACGTCGTGCTATGGAATACGGCGCAGAAAATGCTCGCCTTATCGATTGCCGTAAGCAACTAGTTGCTGAAGGTATCGCTGCGATTCAGTGTGGCGCATTCCACAATACGACAGCGGGCGTGACCTATTTTAATACCACACCGCTAGGCCGTGCGGTTACCGGCACGATGCTGGTTGCAGCGATGAAAGAAGACGGTGTAAACATCTGGGGCGACGGCAGCACCTATAAAGGCAACGATATCGAGCGTTTCTATCGTTACGGCCTGCTGACCAATGCTGAACTGAAGATTTACAAGCCGTGGCTGGATACCGACTTCATTGATGAGCTGGGCGGCCGTCAGGAGATGTCTGAGTTTATGTCACAGGCAGGGTTCGGCTATAAAATGTCGGCAGAGAAAGCCTATTCCACCGATTCCAATATTCTGGGTGCGACGCACGAAGCGAAGGATCTGGAATTCCTGAACTCCAGCGTCAAAATTGTTAACCCGATTATGGGCGTGAAGTTCTGGGACGAGAACGTTAAGGTTCCGGCAGAAGAAGTGACCATTCGTTTTGAACGTGGTCACCCAGTTGCGCTGAACGGCAAGACCTTTACCGATGATGTCGAACTGATGCTGGAAGCGAACCGCATCGGCGGTCGTCATGGTCTGGGCATGAGCGATCAGATCGAAAACCGTATCATTGAAGCAAAAAGCCGCGGCATCTATGAAGCGCCGGGAATGGCACTGTTGCACATTGCCTATGAGCGTTTGCTCACTGGTATCCACAACGAAGACACCATCGAGCAATACCATGCTAATGGCCGTCAACTGGGTCGCTTCCTGTATCAGGGACGCTGGTTTGATTCCCAGGCATTGATGCTGCGTGATTCTTCTCAGCGCTGGATCGCCAGTGCCATCACCGGCGAGGTTACGCTGGAACTGCGTCGTGGCAATGATTACTCCATCATGAATACCGTGTCTGACAATCTGACCTATAAGCCAGAACGTTTGACCATGGAGAAAGGCGACTCGGTCTTCTCGCCAGATGACCGTATTGGCCAACTGACCATGCGCAATCTGGACATCACAGACACGCGTGAAAAACTGTTTAACTATGCTGAAACGGGCTTGCTCTCTTCCTCTGCCAGCACGGGCCTGCCGCAGGTAGGTCAATTGCAGGATAAAACAGAGAAATAACGCCAGATTGAATAATATAAACATCCGGAATCGCCTCGCGCTTCCGGATTTTTTTTATCTGTTTATCAGATGTTTATATTCGATTCTTTTGCGAGGTTTTTTCGTGTATGAACTCTTGCTGACAATGCAGATTGCATCTGTACAACCGCCGTGGAAAGGGACAAAATACTTATAAATAATCAGCCAGGATAATAATCTGAAGGCGAAGGTTCTGCGGGATGGCGCATCGTTTTTTGAGGTTATGTGTTAACTTTTCAATGGAGGAAAAATGTTAGAGATATTTGATGTAAATCACACCTTGTTGTCAGAAACTAAATCAGAAGAGCTATTTACCCTCAGAAAAGAGACGTTTAAAGATCGACTGAATTGGGCCGTGCAATGTACTGATGGAATGGAGTTTGATCAGTATGATAATAATAACACGACTTACCTTTTTGGCATAAAAGATAACACCGTTATCTGTAGTTTGAGGTTTATCGAAACAAAATACCCTAACATGATTACTGGAACATTTTTCGCTTATTTCAAGGAGGTGAATATTCCTGATGGGAATTATCTAGAATCGAGTCGGTTCTTTGTGGATAAATCACGAGCGAAAGATATTCTCGGTAATGAATACCCAATTAGTTCGATGCTGTTTCTTTCGATGATTAATTATTCAAGAGATAAAGGCTATGATGGAATATATACGATAGTGAGTCATCCTATGCTGACGATATTAAAACGTTCTGGCTGGGGAATTCGTGTAGTTGAACAAGGTCTGTCAGAAAAGGAAGAAAGAGTCTATTTAGTTTTCCTTCCTGTTGATGATGAGAATCAGGAAGAGCTGGCTCGTCGTATTAACCGCAGTGGGACATTTATGAGCAATGAATTGAAGCAGTGGCCTTTACGGGTACCTGCCGCTATTGCACAGGCTTGATGAGCTGTAACTCAACGCCGAGCCTTATGGCATGCTTGGCATTCAGGACGCCAAGTTTTTTCACAACGTTGCCGATATGAAATTTTACTGTGCTGGTTTTTATTCCGAGAATAATAGCCACTTCCAGATAGGTTTTACCCATGCTGGCCCAGTAAAGAATTTCATTTTCTCGTTGAGAGAATATTTCTTTATTATGTGATTGTTTCTTATTTCCAATCATCTCTCTGCAAAGGGAGATGATTTTTTCATATGCCTCAATTAATAGCATCTGAAAGGTGTCTTTTTTCTCTTCAATGAATTTTTCAACGTCATCTGGATACGAGTTGTCCACGATAATAGATAGCATAGCCAGATTTTCACCATGATCGTGAAGCACAAAAGTATATCCGTTGATAATGTCATATTTTTTGGAGAGGTCGAATATCTTGGCAAGCTGTAGCCGAGTATTAATAACCAGACTCTTCTCCCAAGAGAAAGGTGATATTTTATTAAACGAAGCAAGAACAACAGGATCAATGTGCTGATATTTATTTTCTTTATAGAGATTAACCCATTCATCAGGATAGCTGGAAATGATGATCATTTGAGAAGGGTTCTTCTTATTGAGAACCATAAATGAGAATTTTACGCCGTCGTAGTGATCCAGGTTTTTATTGAAGTGATTTTTGATTACCCTGCTTATTATTTCACTATCGGTGAATAATGGCGACATCTCATGACCTCAGTCTGAAGAATCAACATCCCTGTAATGGAAAAAGTATATACCCACACCTGTACCTAAGTCTAATTGTTATACGTGAGTGAAAAAACGTACAATTATAAGATAAGTTCAAAGATGTAATTAACATAATTCATGTGCATTTAAATTCTGTTGATGATTAGCTAACATCAGGGAATGTTAATTCAGCTGACTTCATCAATAACGTCATAAAAAACGGTGCTTTTTTATCTACAATCGTACCGTTTTTCTTTGTACATCATGCTCCATCAATATTGTTGTATTCCCACAGTCGATTGAAATGCACATCGTCCAGATTGCGGGTCGAATCCGCGTTACCCGTAAAGGGTCTGGCGCTGGTGGCCGCGGCTCCCCATGGTTGTTCCCTGTCATAGCTAGCGTCAATCGCGCTGTCGCGAATCACTAGCTGACCGTTTGCTGTCAGACCTGGCTGGTATCCGGTTTGCCTTGCCCCTTGATCCCAGGCGCGCCCCAGTTTGGCCCTTCTTTCCCCGCTGAAGCCTTCGTCACCCGTAAAGCGACATTTCACTGCCAAAAAACCATACTGCGCCCACGGCATGCTGTCAGGTGCAAAAACATGAATATCTTTTGCCCCACGGCTGGAAACGGTATGAAAGTGGACGCGATCGAATACCGCGGTCGCCTGACCAAAAACATAATCAACATCACCCTCAATGTAGCTGTCTTTAATGTAGACGCGGCTGTAGCGGTCCGTGACGTACTCGTTGTGGCGATTGCTGGTATTGACGAAAAACGTATCCTGACGCCCGATCAGACGAACCCTTTCAAGCTGCACTTTATCGCCGTCGGTGCGTAACGCCACGGCCTGATGTGCGCGGCTATCTACCGAATCGAGCAATGAATTGACCACCGTCAGGTTCTTCATCTGGAAATTGTTGCTCTGCGACCAGACCACGGCGGCACAAATAGTATCAATCGTCGCGTTCTGCTTTGACGCACAGAGATCGTACAGGTACCAGGCAGGATCGCCGGGCTGATATTCACCGTGCGGGTTCACCGTTTCTCGGTAGGTTTCTGGTGAGAACATCGAATCCAGCGCGAGTTGAATCACCACATCATCCGGTTGTTCTCCCGCCCCAAATAGCGTGAGCGGTGGTGCATCGGCGGGGAGGTAGACCGTGCCGATATAGGTGCCTGGCAGCACTTTAATATCAATACGCGTTCGATCCTGCTGCGTGCGCAGTGCGGCGTTCACTGCCTGTTGGATATGGGCGTGTGTTGCGCCATCGACCCCGACCTGTGGCCCAACAACCCAAGGCGTCGCTGGATCGACCTCAATCGGCATGGGTTGCCAGACGTCAGCCTCAGTCTGGTTATCGTGCCCACGCAGCGTGAAATAGTGTGGGAGCGTGAAGCGATCCGCTTCCTGCGCAGAGAGCACAGGGCGAGAAACCGTGCCGGGATATGTCGTTTTTGTCATTGCACAATCCTAAGATAAGAAGTCAGACGCTAATTCCCCTGATACCACGTCCAGATTTTGACCAGCAAGGCTGCCGACACACTCCAGCACACGACCGCCGCGAGCAACGCCTGTGGCAATTTCATCCACGCGGTAAAGTAATAAAGTGAGATGAGATAAACCAGATAGGGAATAACGGACCAGATGCCAAATAGGATGGTGGTACGTAGTGCGTCCAGCCCGCGCTCGGTGCCCACGATGTAATGCGCGATCAGAGCGAACGTGGGAAATAGCGGCACCAGCCCAGCAATATAATAATTTCGGCTTTTCGCCAATACGCTGATGAGCAATACGATCAGTGCGCCGATAACAGATTTGATAAACAATGACATAAGTATAAGTTCTGGCTTAATTAAGCATCGTGAATGCACAGAGAATAGCGAAAAAGTACCCGTATAGAATAGTGTGACCGCACAGCTTGAGATTTCAATTCGTGGCAATTTCGTTATTCTTAGCAGCAGAATGAATAAATACTGTACGTGATACCCGTCATACTTCGAGCTGCTTGTGCGTTGGCCGCCCTTACTCACCCCAGTCACTTACTTGTGTAAGCTCCTGGGGATTCACGTGGTTGCCGCCTTCACGCAACTCGAATTATTTAGGGTATATGGCACTGTAGGTACGGGTAAAACGATAATGAATCTGAAAAGGATTGATATTGAAGACGCAAAGTCATGCATTTACTAAGGGATTGGTTCCTCTCAAGATTATTTCCACTGGCAGCGCACTTCCTGCGCAGCGGGTGACGTCGGCTGAATTAGATGTGCGATTAAATAAGCCTGCTGGCTATGTCGAAAGCCGTTCGGGAATTATCTATCGCCACCATGCTGATAATCATGCCAGCCAGGCTGAACTCGGTGTGGCGGCGTTAAATGACGCGCTGGCGCGAGGCGTTATTCCACCAGCGTCAATCGATCTGCTGCTATTTGCTTCCGCGATTCCGATTCAGGCGCTGCCTTATAGCGCCAGTCATTTATTAAAGGCATCGTCCCTGCCAAAAGGGACGGCCTGTTTTGATATTAACAGCAGCTGCGTCAGCTTTATTTCCGCCCTTCAGGTGGCCGCAGGGTTGTTAAATACCGGCGCCTATCGGCGCATTGCCATTGTCTCTACCGAACTGGCCTCACGCGGCATTGACTGGGATGACGAAGAATCGTCGCTGATTTTTGGCGATGGGGCCGCCTGTGCCATTGTCGAACGTGGTGACGGTCGCAGCGGGATTGCTGCGTGTCTGCTGGAAACCTACCCGAAGGGCAATGAGCTGTGTCAGATCCGCGCAGGCGGTACGTTGCGTAACCCGCGAGCGGGGATGGAACTGCATGATTTTCTATTCCATATGCAGGGAAAACGGCTATTCAGGCAGGCTTCTGCTTTGATTGAGGGCTATCTGCAACGGCTGCTGGATGCAAGTGGCTTCACGCTAGAGCAGATGGCGGCGGTGGTTCCGCATCAGGCCAGCCACCTGTCGCTGGAGCATATGCGTAAGCGGCTGGCGATTCCGACAGACAGATTGATTGATATTTACCGCTATCACGGTAATCAGGTCGCAGCCTCGATTCCGACGGCGCTGCACCATGCCATCGTGACGCAACGCCTGCCTGAAGGTGAACCCGCGATGTTGGTCGGTACGGCTGCCGGGTTGACGCTGGGCGGGATGGTACTGATTCCATGAAGGTCTTCGTCACTGGCGCAACCAGCGGGCTGGGGCGTAACGCGGTGGAATGGCTGATTCAGGCTGGACATCAGGTGCTGGCCTGCGGGCGCGATCGCACGGTGGGGCAACAGCTTGACATGCTGGGTGCGCAGTTTATCTGCATTGATTTGGTCGAAACGTTGGTAGAGCAGTATCGAACGCTGATGACAGGCTGCGATGTCGTCTGGCACTGTGCGGCGAAATCATCGCCGTGGGGTCAATATGATGACTTCTATCAGAATAATACCGATGTGACGGCGCGACTGGCTGAGGCTGCCGGACAGTTGGGTATCCCACGTTTTGTCCATATCTCCACGCCTGCGATTTACTTCGATTATCAGCACCACCTGAATATTGATGAAAGCTACCACGCAGCGCGCTTTGCCAATCACTACGCGCAGACCAAATTTCTGGCGGAAGAACGGCTTCATGCACTGACGTCGCGCTATCCGCAAACCACCTATGTGATCCTGCGTCCGCGTGGCCTGTTTGGTCCGCATGACCGCGTGATTCTGCCGCGCATTTTGGAGCAGATCGCGGTGGGCGGCGGTGTGCTACGGCTCCCGCGCGGCGGCGAGGCGCTGCTGGATCTGACGTTTGTCGGCAACGTGGTGGAAGCGATGGCGCTTGCCAGCCAGCGAGCGGGGTTAGTTTCTGGCTCGACGTACAACATCACCAATCATGAACCCGCACACCTTGCCGATATGCTTGCGCAACTTCTGGTCGGGCAACTGGGGATGCATTATCGCGTCAAAGCGGTGCCGTATCCGCTGTTGCATGCGGTGGCGGGTGGAATGGAGCTGTTATCGCGGTTTAGCCGGAAAGAGCCGCTGTTGACACGCTACAGTGCGGGAACGGTGAATTTCGATATGACGCTCAGCGCGGAAAAAGCGCAGCAAGAGCTGGGCTATCAGCCGCGTTTCTCCCTCCAGCAGGGCATCGAATTAACCGGTAACTGGTTCAATACCCACCTTGCACAGCGGAGTGCTAACGGACATGGCTAATATTTCGACGTTTGAAGTAGGGTACTGCCTGCATCCGGGCTGCATGGCGTTGCGCGGTGCGGGATGGAAGGTGTGCCGTTTTCCGGCGCGGGTCTGGATGCTGGAAAGTCAGGGCAAGCGCTGGCTGTGGGACACCGGTTATGCGCAGCATTTTACCGACGCGACGCGTTCCGGCCTGTTTCAACTGTACCGTAGAATGACGCCGGTGCATTTCGAGACCAAAGACGCGTTGATTCATCAACTAAACGCGCAGGGCATTCAACCTGCCGACATCGACGGCCTGATTATTTCCCATTTTCACGGCGACCATATCGCAGGGCTGCGGGATTTCCCCACTGTGCCGTTTATCTGTTCGGCGCTAGGCTGGCAGCAGACGCGGAATCTGCGTGGTTTCGCGGCCTTGAAGCGAGCGTTTGTGCCTGCGCTGATTCCTGAACATTTTGAGCAGTCACTCCAGTTTGTCGAAAACTTCCCGCTTACCGACCTGCCTGCGGCGCTTGCGCCGTTTACGCAAGGTTATGTGCTGCCGGGGAGTGACAAAGAGATCGTGCTGGTGCCGTTGCCCGGCCATGCAGTCGGGCACCTCGGTGCGTTTGTGCTGACCGAAAACGGCTGGGTGCTGTTGGCAAGCGATGCGGCCTGGTCGCCGCACAGCTATCGCGAAGGCCGCGGGCCGTCGCGCTTGGCGAATCTGGTGATGGACGATCCAAAAGCCTATTACCACACGCTGGATCAACTGCATCAGTTGCATCTGAACGGGCAAGTTGAGATTCGGCTGTGTCACGAGGGCGACCTATGATTCCGCTGATGACGATCTGGCACTATTTGCGTGCCAGACGCCTGAATTTTCGTACCCGTCAGGCGCTTGAACGCCATCAGCAGCGTCAGCTTTCTCGTTTTGCACGTCGAGTGCTGGCGCGTAGTCCTTATTTTCGTCCTTATTGCCAGCTACCCATTACATCCTGGCCGATGATGGATAAAGCCGTGATGATGGCTGAATTCAATCGGATGAATACCGCCGGACTGAAGCGGGACGAGCTTCTTGCCTGCGCGCGTCGTAGCGAGGACGATCGTGACTTTACGCCGAATGTAAACGGGTTCAGCGTCGGGCTGTCGTCCGGCACTTCCGGTCAGCGCGGTCTGTTTGTCGTCAGCCCACGCGAACAGCAGATTTGGGCCGGAGGCATGCTGGCGAAAATGCTGCCTGACGGTTTACGCGCCGGTGAACGTGTGGCGCTATTTCTGCGGGCAGATAACAACCTCTATCACAGCGTCGATAATCGCTGGCTGAGTCTATCGTTTTACGATCTCTTCGCGCCATTTGCCGAACATTTTTCGCGTCTGGAAACGTGGTCGCCGTCGATTATTGTCGCCCCTGCACAGGTGCTGCGCGAGCTGGCGCTGGCTGTACAGCGCGGTGAATTGCGCCTGTCGGTCAAAAAGGTGATTTCCGTGGCTGAGGTGCTGGAGCCACAGGATAAGCAGCTGTTGCAGCAGGTCTTTGGGCAGGTTGGAGAAGTGTATCAGGCGACGGAAGGCTTTTTGGCATCGACCTGCGAGCACGGCACGTTACACCTCAACGAAGAATTTATTCACATCGAACCACAGTGGCTGGATGACGAACGCTTTACGCCCGTCATTACCGATTTTACCCGCAGTACGCAGCCGATTGTGCGCTATCGGCTGGATGATGTGTTGGTGAAGCAAAAAGCGCCCTGCGCGTGTGGCCGAGTGACGATGGCGATAGCCCGTATCGAAGGGCGCAGCGATGACAGCTTGCGGCTGCCGAACAACCGCGGTGAACCGCAAACCGTGTTTGCGGATCTCTGTAGCCGGGTGATCGCCAATGCGCTGCCGTTGCATGCCGACTACCGGCTGGTACAGCAGGGAGAAGTGACGCTGCATTTATCCGCTGCGTGTAGTCTGTCGGAACTGGAAGCTTGCCGGGATAGTCTGGCGCAGCAGTTTGCGTTACAGGGGATTGATACGCCGCAACTACGGTGGCAGTTAACCGCTGGAGAGATCGCACCAGAATTCACGCAAAAGCGCAGACGCATTACCCGCCTGAAGGAGGAAGCATGATGCGATTTCCTCAAGGAACGATGCTATTACTACGGCTGAAAGCGCTGCTCTTCGGCTGGGGATCGGTCGGGGTAGTGTATCAACTGAGCGCGCAGTTTCAGGGGCAGGGAACCGTGTTACCGCCTTCGATGGTTGATGAATCGGTTCCCTTTAGCGCCTCGGCTATCTGGCTGTATCTTTCCTTTTTCATCATCATTCCGCTGTCTTACTTATCCTGCCCGATTACGCGTTTGGCTGGATTACGTCGGGCAACGCAGCTTACTGCGTTGATTGCGGGCGCAGTGTACCTAACTTTTCCGACGACGATGGTGTATCCGCAAGTCGTCGGGGACGATTTCTCCGTCCGTCTGCTACAGCTTTTGCAGCGTATCGATTCGCCGCAAAACTGCCTGCCGTCGCTGCACATTGCGCTAACGGTTCTGGCGGTGTGGGCGATGAGCGATAGTCAGCAGAAAGTGAAAACTGGCTTGTATCTTCTATGGGGTGCGGCGATTGCCTTTTCCATCCTGCAACTGCGCCGACACCTGTTCATCGATCTGGTGACCGGGGCGATGCTGGCGGGAATCGTCGGATGGGTCTTTCTACGTAGCCGAGAGACGGTGAAGGCTATTTCCCCATCGACGCTGCCCAACGATAAGCGCCATCAGGAATGAATTCATGATTGATTTAGCATTACCGATAGTCTTCATGCTGGTTGTGGTGATTGGCGAAGCGCTGGTTCTACAGTGGATGCAGCGAGAGAAGGTGAACTGGCATGACGTCGTGTTCAACCTGAATTCAGGGCATATCATGCTGTGGCTCTTTCGCAGCGTGGAAATTTTTTGCTATGGCTATGTCGCGGCGCATTTCAGTTTTGGCTGGGTGGAAACCTGGCCGCCGGTGCTGATGTGGCTGTTCGCGCTACTCGCCTGGGATTTCGGTTTTTATTGGCTACACCGCCTGCACCATACTTTTGGCGTACTGTGGGCGGTGCATGTGGTTCATCATCAGGGCGAGCATTTCAATCTGTCGCTGGGCGTGCGTAATTCCTGGTATTCCTCGCTGACCTCGATTCCGTTTTTCCTGATTCTGGCGCTGCTCGGCGTTCCGCTGTACGTGTTCGTCACCGTTTCCATCCTGCATTACAGCGTCCAACTCTTTAACCATAATGCGATGACGCCCAAACTGGGCTGGCTTGAAAAGGTGCTGGTGACGCCCGCACACCATCGCGTACATCACGTGAACGACCGTGCCTACGCCGATAAGAACTTCGGCGGCACTTTCATTTTTTGGGACAAGCTGTTTGGCAGCTTTTGTCCGCAGCTGCCCGACACGCCTTTCCGCTACGGCGCAGGCAAAGAAGCACCATCGAAAAACCCGTTCTTGGCCAGTAACCTACCTTTTCTGTCGTATCTGAAACTGTCGGTACGCCGTACACGTCAGGCGACGTTTCACTGTACGCCGATGGCGTTAATCGCTGGGGCGATGCTGCTATTTGCGCTGGTGGTGGGCTATGTCTACCTGTATGGCTACGGCTATGACTCCGCCAACCTGTCGCAGGCGGCGCTCTTCCTGTTGCTGGTGGCGGGTGCGGTCGCGCTGGGTGGTATTTCTGAAGGGCGACGGTGGGGCATTTACGTCTGGCTGTTGGTGGTACTGTTGTTTCCTGCCGTGTTTCTTGTCTATCTGGGCTGGGAAGCGCTCTACTGGAAAATAGCTATGCTGATGATGGCGCTGCACGGGCTGGCGATGGCGGTCGGCTGGGGTCAGCGCCCGATTGCTGAAGGATATGAAAATGGCTAGTTTGCTTCCTGAGAAGCGGTATCCGGCGAAAGGTGAACAAGCTTTTCATCGAGCACTACAGCGGGAAACGTCGGCTTATCTCCGCGCGAACCATGATCATCGCTTTGCCGATACCGGCCAGTTCGTTAAGGCCGGATTACTCTTTTTAGGCTGCATTACCTGTTATGTGCTTTGCTTAGTGCAGCAGGCAGCATGGGCATTCTTCCTGAGCTATTTTTCTTTCATCATGTTGTCGATGTTATTGAATATCATCGTTAATCATGACGCCTCCCATAATACTTTTTTCCGCAATCGAACATTGAACCGCGTGGTCGGGCGAATAGTGACGCTGCCATTAGGCATCGATCCTGACTATTGGCGTTGGCGTCATGTGGACTTCCACCATCTTTATCCGAATGTGGAGCATTACGATCTGGATACGGAAGAGAATGGTGTTTTCCGACAAACGCCTTTTCAGCGCCACCGCTCTTACATGCGTTATCAGCATCTTTACTGGCCGCTGGTGGCCGCGTTCTCGCTCCCCTATATCGCCTGGATCTTTGATTGGGCCGATCGCTTGGGTAAAACGCCCGTGAACGCTCGCGTAGCACAATCAGGCCGAGGTGGGTGGTTGATTTTTATCGGCAGTAAAATCGGCCATATCTTGCTGGTACTGGTTATTCCCATCTTGGTGGGAGGCGCACACGGCATTAGCCCCGGTATCGTGCTGTTAAGCTACGTGTTCGGGCAAATGTTGGCATCGCTATTGGTGGTGTTTTTACTGCTGGGTACGCACTGGGCTGAGGCTGAGTTTTATGCCGTTGCGGATGCAGAGGCCATGCCTCAAGGCTGGTATCAGCATAACTTTGCGACCGCCTGTGACTGGCTACCGACGCCGCGCTGGCTTGGGCACTGGACGGGAGGACTGAATTTACATCTGACGCATCATCTTTTCCCAGGATGGCATCATCGCCATTACCCTGCACTAGCCGGCATTTTACGGCGCATTGCCGCCGAGCATGGTATGAATTACCGCTGCATTACCTATCGTGAACTGCTGGATAGCCAGCGTCGGTTTCTAAAATCGATGGGTGAAGGTTACGATCGGCGTACTGCGCAACGTACCGAGCAATCCCGATCAGAGGAAGAATGATGCTCGCACCGTTGAAACCTCTACGTTATGAACAAGGTCGCGATCTGGCGTTGCATCGTGCGTTGATGAAGGCGGCGAATGCGTATCTGGCAGAGACGGGCGATCACCGTTTTGCCAATGCGGGGTTTATCGGCAAGATGCTGTTTCTGGTGGCGCTGTGCCTGACATTTTATGGTTTCAGCCTCCAGCAAACGACGCTGTTGGGTTTTGCTGGCTGCTACTTTGCCTTTATTTTTACCGCCATGTTTCTGGCGGTGAACGTGGTGCATGATGCGTCCCATAACGTCTTTTTCCGGCGGCCGTGGGCGAATCGTCTGCTCAATATTGTGGTGAGTATTCCGCTCGGTATGGATTCCGACTGTTGGCGAGTGCGGCATGTAATTTTTCATCATGCGCACGTGAATGTGCAGCACTACGATCTGGATATCGAAGAGAACGGCGTCTTGCGCCAATCACCCTACCATCGATTTCGCTTTTTTATGCGCGCTCAGCGCTACTACTGGCCAATGGTGGCGTCGCTGACCTTCCCTTGCATCATCTGGTTTTTTGACTGGCTCGATCGCGCGGGGAAAACACAGGTGACGCGCAATATGACGCTTCAGGGTGCAAAGGGCTGGGGTGTTTTCCTGTTATCCAAAGTGCTGCATGCCCTGCTGGCGCTGGTTATTCCCTACTGGATTTTGTCTCCGACCCCCATCAGCGTCGGTTCGCTGTTGTTGGTTTATCTGCTGAGCCAGATGTTGTCGTCGCTGATTTTTGTCGTCCTGATTCTGGGGTCACACTGGGCAAAAGGGACGTTCTATCAGGCACCGGAAGACGGCCTATTCAAGCATGGTCGCTACCAGCACGTCTTTTCCACCACGGTAGATTGGACTACCCAGCCCGAATGGCTGGGTTACTGGTTGGGGCAGCTCAATATGCACCTGACTCACCATCTTTTCCCCAACTGGAATCACCGGCACTATCCCGCGCTATCGAAAATTATTGCGGACGTTGCCCCGCGTCATGGCATTGAGTATCAGTGCATTACGCTGAAAGATATTTTGGTTGAGCAGCAGCGCTTTCTTAAAAAAATGGGAACAGGACGCTAAAAATAGCCAGTTATCCATTTTTATCAATATGTTATATTTTTATCTGTATTCAAGGAGCGATACTTCATGCGTTATTTATCTCTGGCCGTTTCATCTCTGCTGTTCTTTTTCACCTCGTCCGTCTGGGCGATGGATTGCAGCAAGGCCAGCACAGACACCGAGAAAATGATTTGCGCCAGCAGCCGCTTACAGCAGCTCGATGCGGTATTGAACAAGGCCTATCAGGGTTACGTGAAAAAAGCAGACAAAGCGCAGGCGCGTCAGGAGCAGCGCACGTGGCTGGCCGAACGTGACCGCTGTAAGGATGACGTTTGTCTAGGGAATGAGATGGTTTCCCGTATTCAGGCGCTGTCCGGTAGTGAAAATATCTCCGTGATTACGCAGGCATCAGGCCAGTGGGACTTTATTCTCAGCGTCGCAACGTGCAATCTTGATTCCTCTTATTCAACCTGCGAAGGCCCCGGCACGCTGGATATTTTTAAGAAAGGGAGTGGTGATCTGTTCCAGCGTATCACCATGGAAAACCTGTTCATTGAACTGAACAATAAGGGCGAAGTGACGGCGAATCTGGTCGAGGTCTACGGCGAGAACAACAGCGGGCTGGTGATTGATGACGCTAACTTCGATCACCACGCGGACATCATGCTGCGCAATGGCAATAACGGGGCTTATGGCGGGCCGTCTTACGATGTGTATCTGTTTGATGTGGAAAAGCAGCAGTTCACCCAGAATGCACCGCTGACCGAGTTAGCCAGTTCCAACCTCGGTCTGTTCGATATCGATGAGAAAAGTAAGACTCTCACGACGTTTACCAAAAGCGGCTGCTGCTGGCACCAGTGGTCCACCTACCAGATGGCCAATAATAAGCCGGTCCTGATTGTCGAAACCACGGAAGCCTATTCTGAAGAGAAACAGGCAATGGTCGCCACAACCCGCGAGCTGGTGGGCGGCAAGTGGAAAGTGAAAGAAGAGATAGTGAAAATCGACGAACAGTAGTATTTCCCTGCTTTACAGACAGATGCCGTAGCTGAATACGGCGTCTGCTACCGCCTCGTTTATCCCCGCACTGCCGTTATTCCTCTGTGTTATCCGATACTTTGCAAAAGTGTTACGTCAGGCATTCTCATCATGACTTTTTTGCCACTTGCTAGACTGAGATGGCAGCCATGAAAAGGTAAATGCAGTGCAGATCGCGCAGCATGGCAAAACTTCACAAAAGAGACGTGTTTTTTTAACAACTCGTTTATGCGTTGTATCCCCTTACCCTACTTTGGAGACGCCTGACATGAGCACCACCCAGAAACGTATGTATATCAACGGTGAGTTTGTTGAAAACAGAAGCGGGAAGTGGATTGACGTGGTGAACCCGGCTACCGAGCAGGTCATTTCACAGATCCCAGAAGGCTCCGCTGACGATGCAAAAAGAGCAATTGATGCGGCAGAAGCCGCACAGCCGAGCTGGGAAGCGCTACCTGCGGTTGAACGTGGCGTTTGGCTACACAAGATAGCTGCTGGTATTCGCGAGCGCGAAGCCGAACTGACCGACACCATCATTGCGGAAGGCGGTAAAACCTACGGTCTGGCGCAGACAGAAGTGCTGTTCACCGCCGACTATCTGGACTACATGGCCGAGTGGGCGCGTCGTTACGAAGGCGAAATCATTCAGAGCGACCGACCGAATGAGAATATCTTCGTCTTCCGTAAAGCGATTGGCGTCACGACCGGTATTCTGCCGTGGAACTTCCCCTTCTTCCTGATTGCACGCAAAGCCGCTCCCGCGCTGATTACCGGCAATACCATCGTCATCAAACCGAGCGAGATCACGCCGAATAATGCGGTGATTTTCGCCGAAATCATTCACAAAATTGGCCTGCCGAAAGGCGTCATCAATTTTGTTACCGGCTACGGCCCGACGGTAGGGCAAGAGCTGGCCGGTAACCCGAAAGTAGGCATGGTCAGCCTGACCGGCAGCGTGGCTGCGGGGATTGCCACTATGACGGCGGCGGCGCAGAACGTGACCAAAGTGTCGCTGGAACTGGGTGGTAAAGCGCCAGCCATCGTGATGGACGACGCCGATCTCGATCTGGCCGTTAAAGCGATTGTCAGTTCTCGCGTTATCAACAGTGGGCAGGTGTGTAACTGCGCCGAGCGCGTTTACGTGCAGAAAGGCATTTACGACGACTTTATCACGCGTATTAAAACTGCGATGGAGCAAGTGACCTTCGGCAATACGGCGGAGAAAAAAGCGCTGGATATGGGGCCGTTGATCAGTGCGGCTGCGCTACAGCGTGTGGAAGACAAGGTAGCGAAAGCGGTATCGCAGGGCGCGAAAGTGCTGCTCGGCGGCAAGTCTGAAGGCGGTACGGGGTATTTCTATCCGCCGACGCTGCTGGTAAACGTGATGCAAGAGATGCCAATCATGCACGAAGAGGTGTTTGGCCCGGTGCTGCCAGTGGCGACCTTCGACACGCTGGAAGACGCGATTGCGATGGCGAACGATAGCGAATATGGCCTGACGTCGTCGATCTATACTCAAAACATCAACACCGCGATGAAAGCACTAAAAGGGCTGAAGTTCGGGGAAACCTACATCAACCGTGAGAACTTCGAGGCGATGCAGGGTTTCCATGCGGGTTGGCGTAAATCCGGTGTGGGTGGTGCGGACGGTAAGCACGGCTTGCAGGAATACCTGCAAACGCACGTCGCGTATTTACAGTTTCACTAAAAGACCATTCCTCTTGCGGTCATTCCACTGACCGCAAGAGTGGCACAAACCAGAAGAAGGATGGGAAAGGACGATGATCATCTCTGCTTCAACGGACTATCGTGCGGCGGCGCAGCGTAGGCTGCCGCCGTTTCTTTTTCACTATATTGATGGCGGTGCGTATGGCGAGCACACGCTCAGGCGTAATACCGCCGATTTGGCGGACATCGCGCTGCGTCAGCGCATCCTGAAAAATATGTCCGACCTGAGTCTGGAAACGCAGTTGTTCGGTGAAAAACTGGCGATGCCGGTGGTGCTGGCTCCCGTTGGCCTGACCGGTATGTACGCCAGACGCGGCGAGGTACAGGCGGCTCGTGCGGCGGCACAGAAAGGGATTCCGTTTACCTTATCCACGGTTTCAGTCTGCCCGATTGAGGAAGTGGCACCCGCCATCGATCGCCCGATGTGGTTCCAGCTCTATGTATTAAAAGATCGCGGTTTTATGCGCAATGCGCTGGAGCGTGCGCAGGCCGCGGGTGTGAAAACGCTGGTGTTTACCGTGGATATGCCGACGCCGGGTGCGCGCTATCGTGATGCGCATTCTGGCATGAGCGGGCCGAATGCAGCGGCGCGCCGTATGTTACAGGCCGTGACTCATCTACAATGGGCGTGGGATGTCGGCCTAAACGGTAAACCGCACGATTTGGGGAATGTCTCCGCTTATCGTGGCAAACCCACGACGCTGGAAGACTACATCGGCTGGCTGGCAGCGAATTTCGATCCCTCCATTTCCTGGCAGGATTTGGCATGGATTCGCGAGTTCTGGAAAGGGCCGATGATCATCAAAGGTATCCTCGACCCGGAAGATGCCAAAGAAGCGGTCAGGTTCGGCGCAGACGGCATCGTCGTCTCCAATCACGGCGGTCGCCAACTGGATGGTGTGCTGTCGACAGCACATGCTCTACCTGCCATCGCCGATGCGGTGAAAGGTGATATCACCATTCTGGCAGATTCTGGTATTCGTACCGGGCTGGATGTGGTGCGTATGATTGCACTGGGCGCGGATGGCGTAATGCTCGGACGCGCGTTTGTCTACGCGCTCGCGGCGGCGGGGGAGGCAGGTGTGGTTAATCTGCTGAATCTGATCGAAAAAGAGATGCGTGTGGCGATGACGCTCACCGGTGCCAAATCCATTACTGACATTACCTCTGATTCGCTGGTGCAGGTTACGCAGCGGCGATTGGACGGCCTGTAAGCGCGAATTAGACGGCGGGAGTGATCCTCTCGCCGCGTTTCCTAATGGCCTTTGAACCTTCCCTTGAACGTTGATAACCTGCACGGGATAAAAACGCATTGGGGATCAGTGAATGGGTGGACGAACCATAACCGTGGTGGATTACGATCCCCATTGGGCAACGAATTACGCAACGGCAGCGAAGGCGCTAGGCGAGGTTGTAGTGAGAGTGCATCACATCGGCAGTACGGCCCGTACCGGGGCTACCCGCTAAACCGGTGATTGATATGCTGCTGGAAGTGGTTTCGCTGTCCGGTTTGGACAGGCTGGATCAGGTCATGGTCGATTTGGGCTATCGTCCACGCGGCGAAAATGGGATGGCGGGGCGTCGGTACTACACTAAGGGCGGCGATGAGCGTACTCACCATCTTCACGCTTTTATAGTCGGTGACGCGCACATTCAGCGGCATCTGGCTTTTCGTGATTATCTGCGTGCTAATCCTTCCGTGTGTGCGGAATACGCGGCAATAAAGCGCGCCGCCGCACTGGCATGTGATAACGATTCTGCCGTGTATAGTCAGCTAAAAAATGCCTTTATCGGCACACATGATGTGAACGCATAGTTCCTTCCTCGGCACTCTACGCTTTTTCCTGTATTGCAAATGCCCCACTTCGTTCTATATTTCGAGAGCAGATTGAATGAAGGGGAAATCGTTGTGAATATTAAAGGGCTTACGAAGGGATTCTTCATCCTTATCTTGTTTGTCGTCACACTGGCGTTTTTTGACATATTGGCGCCGTATTATTCCGCCATTTTATGGGCGGCAGTGTTGGCCATTATCTTCCATCCGCTGAAAAGCAAAATTCGGCAAAAATTAAACGATCGTAACGGGTTGGCCTCGCTGCTGACCGTCCTGATCATCTTCCTGATTGTTTTCATTCCATTGGGGATCATTGTTTCCTCGCTGGTGGTTGAAATTAACGGGGTTTACACCCGATTGCAGGATAGCAATACACAATTCCCTGTGGTGCTGGCGGAGCTGCTTCAGCATCTGCCGAAGTGGGCACGGCATTTCCTGACAGAACACAATCTTGATAACGCCGCCAAAATACAGCAAGAGCTTTCTCAGGTAGCGCTGAAAGGCGGGCAATATCTGGCGGGAAGCGTGCTCCTGATTGGCAAAGGAACGTTCACCTTCTTTATTGGTTTCGGGGTGATGCTTTACCTGCTCTTCTTCCTTTTGAAGGACGGTTCCTATCTGGTGAATCTGATTCTGGAATCGCTGCCGCTTTCCACCCATGTTAAACATCACCTGCTGGTGAAGTTTGCCGCGGTATCGCGGGCGACGGTGAAAGGCACTGTGGTTGTGGCGATTGTGCAGGGGACACTGGGCGGTATTGCGTTCTCCATCGCAGGGATAGAAGGTAGCCTGCTGTGGGGCTCGCTGATGGCGTTCCTGTCGCTGATCCCCGCCGTGGGGTCGGCGATTATCTGGGTGCCTGCCGCTATCTTCCTGTTCGCGACGGATATGCTCTGGCAAGCCATCTTCATTGTCGCGTTCTTTGTGCTGGTGATTGGGGTGGTGGACAACATTTTGCGTCCGCTGCTGGTGGGGAAAGACACCAAAATGCCGGATTACCTGATTCTGATCGCCACGTTGGGCGGTATGGAAATCTACGGTATTAACGGTTTTGTGATTGGTCCGCTGATTGCTGCGCTGTTCATCGCCTGCTGGAACATCCTCTCTGGGCGCGATAATCAGGAAAATATTGAAGGTATCAGCGAAGATTTTATCGAAGAAGGGCGTCAGCACCCGAGTATGGCAAAGCAGGAAGAGAGTGAGGTGCTAGAGGGTCAGGTAGTGAAAGGTCAGGCCGCGGAAGGTCAGAGCGTTGAGCGTAAGACCACGGAGTAAGTTTGCTGCTTGTGTTAGTGATATTCGGTCATGAGTAAGAGGGATCGGCGTCGGCGGATTCCTCTTACGTCCAAATCTCTTGCCCCTCGGGCGTGATCCACACGACGCCAGCGGGGGATTTGGCGAAGAACCACAGGCCAAATTCGTCTACATCATCAAATTCATCATCAGAGACGTCAGGTGGAAAGGCGTTGCGAAGTTGATCGACCTGATGCGTTGTTTCGCCCTGCAGATATTCTCCCTTGCTGGCAAGCCTGATTTTTCCTGCGATGATGAGGTGCTCTAGTAGATCGAAAAACAGCGTCTGACGCTGTGCATACGTTCTAGGGTTGCCCCGACACTCCACCGCAATATGTTGCCATATGGCGCCCATCGACAGCCCATATGCGCTGGTCGTGACTGCATCAAAAATGTCGTTGTCGTTCATCTTCCCCCCTGTTTTTCAGAAGCTCACGTTTCTACCGCGCAGGGTCATAGGCATTGACCTCATGGCTCCACGGAATCGCGCGATCGTCAACCGAGACGTGCCATTCACAGTGCGTAAGGGCGCCGCGAATCTCGGATAAACACTGGCACCAGTGTTGTACGCCAACCCAGATTGCTTCTTCCTCGTTGTCGGGAAGTTTAGTTGAACCGGAGAGCACAATCCCCTTCCTGAAGACGTTACCGATTTTCACATTGAGGGCGAAATCAAAGGATTCCCAGTTCAGGCCTGTACCCGTCGTCAGATATTTCTCAATTTGGTCATTAACGGAATGGCGTTGGACGATCTCCTTCACGGCAGATATCTCTTTCTGGCTCAGGGATTTTTTGCGTCGAGCGGTGTAATAGAGCGAAATTGCCATGTTGCCTCGTTTATACCCGTCATACTTCAAGCTGCTTGTGCGTTGGCTGCCCTTACTCACCCCAGTCACTTACTGGTGTAAGCTCCTGGGGATTCGCGCAGTTGCCGCCTTCACGCAACTCGAATTATTTAGGGTATATTAATAGTGTTTAAGGTGAGGAAAATACGGCTTGAATTCTCAAATAAAAAACGGCGTAAAATAATCAGGAAGTTCTGATTTTATAAAGGTAAGGGATGGTTATGTTGGGGAAAATTCTTCTGTTTGGGGTGAGTGCGGCATTACTCAGCGGGTGCTCGGTCGCAACGTACAGCAATAAGCTGGAGGACTATCAGGGAACGGATCGTGTTGGTATGACGTTCGATAACCGTAACCTCGACTATATTCGCGTTTATCCGAATACTGATAGATGCATTAATATCGATGCGCCAGAAAATGGCTACACCAATAACGCGATTGGGTTCCAAACTAAACTCAATAATAAAGAGCTCGGCTTCCCTGAAATTCCCGAAACGCCAACGATGGTTCGTGAATTTTGGGTCAGTGCGAAAAACAATATCGCGGTCAGAATGATTGCAGGCAATGGCGGATTTAGAACCGTAACGTTTAAGCCTGTGGTCGGGAATTACTACTATATCACTGGCGAATTTGCCGGGCCTTATTCGGCACGACACCTTGAAGTTTATGAAGTGTTCAAGACTGAAAAAGGCTACTACGACCGCCGACTTGTCAAAGATTTGATGCTGAAAAACTGCGGCCAATTCACGTCCAGAATGCAGAAATTTTAATTATTAGGTTTCGGCCAGATACGCCATCTTATCTGGCCGCCTCTACCGTGGTTACGTCAGCTGTTTTCCTGAGAACGTACCGGCATACCAGGCATCCATCACCGATAGCAGATTTTTCACTTCATCAATGGTCAGGCCGTAGAAATCCGCGTTCTCACCGGGCTTAACGACGAGCAGCGGAATATCGGCACGGGTATGCAGATAATCGAACTGATATTGCACTTCTCTGTCGTCGTACAGACTGCCGCCAACGTTTCCGGCTTTGCGTAGCTGGGTAATCTGTTTATCTTTTGCTGCTGGATCTTCCGTCCAAATCAGGAAATCACGCAGTGGTTGCGTCTGCCGTGCAAAATCATCGCGCGTAAAGCCGAAATAGGCATATTCGGTTCTTACCACTAATGCAATTTTGCTCTTATCGTCGGAGATTCTGACGTTAAACGATCGCTTATTCACCATACAGTCGCGGAATTTAGGTTTGTAATCGCAGGCGGAAAGGTTGTCGGTTTCATACACTTCGTAAAGACGCATCGTGGCGTATTTATCGAAGGTAGTGATTGCCTGGCAGCCTGTTAAGGCAAGAAGCATGAAGGGGAGGACGAGATAACGCATGGCGGTTGTTTTTCCCTGTTTTTTTCTGGTGAAGATGTTCCTAAGATGGTACTTAATGGCGGTCTGGTGGATCGATTTGTACTGCGATGATGGGACTATATTCCCATTTTTGATGGGATTGTAGGAATATAGTCCTATTTTGTTGCATGCATCATCGGTCGTTTAGTGCTTCGATGGTTTCGTTATTCAACGGATAATACCGCAGCTTGTTGGTGTGAAATGTACAGATTTTGGGCTTTTTCGTTGATTACCAGCAATGCCGGAATCAAGTGTGCACATGCGTTGAAATAGGCGCTGAGTTTTTGAAGATTTTCTGTGGTGGTTTCTTCGGTCAGTGATTCGCTAACATATTGTAAACCGTGGCATAACCCTTCAACCGACTCTGCGGCGATTGCGCTGAGATCGTCACATTGGGCACGACTAAGGTGCTCAACGGGTAGCGAAGCGATTAGGTCTCGGAAAATAGTAATGGAACTCTCTGTTACGGCAGCATTTATAATGGTCATTGGTGATCCTCCTTGAAAGTCAGTGTCACCAATTGTCGATGCTTTTTACGGGTTCAGATACTACGAGTTTCGTAGCCATTGACTTGGTAGTCATAGAAATTAAAAACGCTCTGAAAACAGGGCATTTTGGCAGTTAGTGGAGCAGGCTGGAAGTTATTCGATGTTTGAATCTTAATATCGAACTATCAGTTTTATTATTAATAATGGTGGAAAAAAAGAACGAATTTATGTTCATGATAAAAAGGAACATGACGAAAACAGGATGATAAAACCCTCAATAATCGCCAAGAAAAACGGCTGTCGGTTATACTAGGATTTGTTTTAAAGGGTATCCTTTAAACGATAACTTGTGTTGTTTTTTCAATTAAATAAATTACACGAAAATAAAGGGCGTTGTATTTTAAACTCTCACCTGAGAGAGTATTATATCCATGCGGCAGAGACTACGGCTCCGAACCGTAGAATGGGATTTTTTGTATGGAGGCATAATGTCCAATCTTATTTATCTTAGCGTTACCGGGGAAAAACAGGGACTGATATCAGCAGGATGTTCATCTCTGGACTCTATTGGCAACAAGTATCAATCGGCACATGAGAATGAAATTTTTGTTTATGAGTTGGTGAACAACATTAGTCGGGAAGAGAATATTTCAATGCTTCCTGTAGAAATCAGAAAGCCAATTGATAAAGCCACACCACTTTTCGCTCAGGCAATCAATGATAAGGAAAAGCTGGAATGCGTTTTTTCTTTTTATCGAACGGCTCAGTCTGGTGGAAATGAACTTTATTTTAAGATGAAACTTCGGGATGCGCTTATCAGCAATATCCGTTTTTTCTATCCTAACTCACTGACACATAATGAAGTTCAGCCACAGGAAAGCGTATCATTCAAATTTGCTTCTATTGAATGGGAGCATGTTATTGCGAGAACTAGCGCATACATGCTTTGGCAGAATGTAGCCTACTGATGATATTAAAGGCCGATTTACTTTCGGCCTGATTTTTTTGAACCATATTTAATATTAATAAATATGATTATGGCAATTGAAAGTAACATCAGTTTCATCCAATGCTCCGGAATAAACGAGACATAAAAAAACCATAATGCAATAGTTATAAGAACTAAAACCTCAGTGATTATAAAGTTTTTTATCATATATCTTAACATATTTTTTAAACTCATTGCCTTATGATCCCATTAATTAAGTTGATTATTTCTTCTTCACTTTTTGAATTGATTGGAGTATATGGTGAGAGGATTGGCTCTATTAAAAAGTATAACATTTCTAATTTTTGTGAATAAAATAAAGCATATAGTGTGGGATTAATATCCCGTAAATGGCGAGCTGACATGGCCGCTTTCTGAACTTTGCCATAAAATGCTGTTACTGTTATAGCCCAATAAGATGTTTGATTAATTGTTTTGCGTAAGGATGCATTGAAATTAAGAGTAGTGCTAATAAATTTAGCTAATGCATATGATATTGATTCTTTTATCGCCCTGTTTGTGGAGAATTCAGATGTTACACCTAAAATTGCTTTGGCTATTGTTTTTTGTTTATTTTCATCAAAGTCTTTCATTAAATTATCGATGTGAGTTTTCACCATATCCAGAATAACATCATCTCTTTTAAACACTTCTTTTATTGCGCTAACCATTCTGGAATCTTCATACTGTAATTCTTGACAGACATCGTTATATTTCTCAAATAAGCATGATGAATACCAGCTTGTTCTTTCCATACCACTATATAGATCAGTTGTTAAGCTTATTGAGTTGCTCTTTAATTTCTTCGTGATGTCACCTAAATGGGTTGCGAGAACCTTGTCAGACTCCATTTTGTATTTTAAATATTCTGATAACTGCATGTTACGTCCCTTTTATTAGGCTGGTTCTCTCCCTTTATCCAGGCAGTTTACCCGAATAACTGGCAATATTTCAATGTTCTTGCCGGTCTGGTAATTTGCATCCTACTAATTATAGAATAAAAACATTGTTTTTTTAGAAAGTACGATAATATATCCTTATATAAATAAAAATGAGTAGTTATAGATTGTGATGGAAAAGGCGGTGATTATGTAGTGTCCCGAAAATTTGTGGTTTTCTATGGATGTGAATGCCCATTATTGGAATTTGAAATGCATAAAAAGCCCATGTTACATGGGCTTGTGGAATTATTTGGCCTGTGGTGGAAATTATTCGATGTTTTGAATCTGTTCCCGCATTTGCTCGATCAGTACTTTCAACTCAATGGCTGATGCGGTGACGTCGGCGTTGATGGATTTCGAGGCAAGCGTGTTCGATTCGCGGTTGAATTCCTGCATCATGAAGTCGAGGCGGCGGCCGACGGCTTCTTCTTTTTTCAGGATTTTGTAGGTTTCTTTGACGTGAGCATCGAGGCGGTCGAGTTCTTCGGCGACGTCGACGCGCTGCGCCATCAGCACCAGCTCCTGCTCCAGACGGTTATTTTCCAACTGCACCTGCGCATCTTCCAGCTTGCTTTGCAGGCGTTCGCGCTGCCATAGCAGGACGTTCGGCATCTGGGCACGCACTTTGACGACTTCAGCGCTGACGCCAGCCAGACGCTGTTCGATCAGGGCTTTCAACGCGTTGCCTTCGCTTTCACGGGCGGCGATGAAGTCATCCAGCGCACCTTCCAGTGCTTTCAGCAGCTCAGTGCTGATGGTGTCCAGATCCTGCTCTTCTGCCAACATCACTCCCGGCCAGCGCAGAATATCGACCGGGTTGATTTCACCCTCATCGCTCTGCATTTTGACCCAGTTAGCGGCATTAACCAGCTGTTTAGCCAGTTTTTCGTTCAGGATCAACGCACTTTGTGCACTTGGATCGAGTTCAAAGCGCAGGTTGCATTCGATTTTGCCGCGGGTCAAACGGGCGCGGATGCGCTCACGTGCTACGGGTTCGAGGCTGCGGAATTGTTCCGGTAAACGAAGATAGGTTTCCAGATAGCGCTGGTTAACGGAACGCAGTTCCCAGGCTGCGCTTCCCCAGTTGCCCTTGATTTCTCGGCGGGCGTAAGCGGTCATGCTGCGAATCATTGGTGCATACCTGTAAAGCAAATGATGGAAAGGATTATAGCGTTGAGTATTGCGCAGGGGATAGGAAAAACCGTCCGTGGCGTGGCGTCTGTCGCGAGTCAGGCGGCGTAAAGCAGAGTCTCGTGTTGTCTGGCAATGTCTCGACATCGGTTTTTCATCATCTGTTTCAGTTGCAGTGTCGCCTGCGATTGTGGATTGTCGCGGCGGCTGATCAGCGTGACTTCAAAAGGCAGTGGCTGGTCGATAGGGACGATTTTTAGTTGGTCGGCATAGCGGCAAGCGGTGAAGAGATCGACGATACCCGCACCGCCGCCCGCGAGTACCATGTCGGCAATCACCGAGTAGGTTTTGATGTAGAGCGAAGCCGCCGGTTGCAGTGCCTTGTCGCGTAGCGCACGGTGTACCACCTGACCGAGCGGATCCTGATGCTGCATCATCAGCAAGTTATTGTTGCACAACCATTCCAGAGAAACCGGGCCATTTACTGGGCTATTTTTCGGCAGCAGGGCAACCATCGTGGACTGGAACAGCGGTTCTGCCAGCAACTCAGGCGGCACCTGCTGCCCAAAAATCAGCGCGAAATCGAGCTGGTTTTGCAGGATGTTCTGGCACAGCGTGCTGAAGTGTTCGGTTACCAGTTCGACGTTAACCGATGCGGCTTGCTTATGGAATTCCACCAGCGTTGGGGCAACGATCATCTGCCCGAACGCGTGTGCCGCGCCCAGCCGTACTGAGTGTGCTTTACTGGTTTTGATTTGTTCGGTAAGTGAGCTGATGCTTTGCAGATGGCTGAAAAGCTCCTGCACTTTCGGTATCAGACGCAGCCCTTCTTCGGTGGCGATCATTCCCTGTGTGCGACGTTCAAACAGGGAGAAACCAAGCTGTTGTTCCGCATGGTTAAGTACCCGGCTGACGTTGGGTTGTGAGACGTTGAGCAACCGGGCAGCACCGCTGATGGTGCCTGCCTGAACAATGGCCTGGAAGATTTCAATATGGCGTAATCGCATGAGTGCAGGCTCCGGCTGACGTTTTCTGGTGAACGTCGTATGAGTAATAACCAAAAGGTCTGCAATTATTACGCCAGATTATAAGTCCACGATGAATGGTCGATAGATAAGCGATGAGGAGACTTCGTGCACTATTTTGATGCCCAATAATGGTGCGTTTGCACCGATATTGGGCGATCTGGTTCTGTTTCGGCTGCTGACAACTTAACGATAGATATCGGCGACGGGTTCTTCCCCCACGTAGCCATAGCCGCGGTACATCCCTTCACTGTTGAACGGAAGAGCGATGTTGCCTTCTTTGTCGACGGCAATCATCCCGCCGCTGCCATCCATCCGTAGTAATTTTTCCATCACTACGCGGTCGCTGGCCTGTTGTAGCGTCATCCCGGCGTATTCCATCAGTGCCGAGACATCATAGGCAGCGACGGCGCGCATAAAGACTTCACCTGTGCCGGTGCAGGAAACTGCGACCGTCTGGTTATTGGCATAGCAGCCTGCGCCGATGATTGGGCTATCGCCCACGCGACCGGCCTGTTTGTTGGTCATGCCGCCCGTCGAGGTTGCCGCTGCGAGATTTCCTGCGCTATCGAGTGCGACTGCGCCGACAGTGCCGAATTTACGGTCGGGATCGATAGGGTCGGTCTGTCCGTCATGATCGAGGATGACACGGCCTGAACCCGCCTGCGCGTTGTGCAACTGCTGACGGCGTTCGTCGGTGGAGAAAAATGCAGGCTCAACCCTTTCCAGCCCATGCTGCTGGGCAAACGCTTCTGCGCCATCGGCGGTAAACATCACATGCTGGCTGGCTTCGAGTACAGTGCGCGCTGCCAGAATCGGGTTACGGATGTGGCTGACGCAGCTGACCGCACCGGCATCTAACGTCCGTCCATCCATGATGCTGGCGTCCAGTTCGTGGGTTTCCGCGTGGGTGAACACCGAACCGTGTCCAGCATTGAACAACGGGCACTCTTCCAGCAGGCGGACGGCTTCCGTCACGGCATCCAGCGCGCTGCCGTTTTCAGCCAGAATGCGTTGTCCACTGGCAACAATCTCGGACAGCGCTGCCAGATAACGTTGCTCTTTTTCAGCACTCATAGCTGAGCGGGTCAGCGCACCTGCGCCACCGTGGATCACAATCACGGGTTTCGTCATGCGATAAATTCTCTTTTCAGTCGGTTTACGCCCCAGAATAAGGGGCGGATAGACCGGAATCAGTTTTGCGTTGTCGCCAGATAGGAAAATGCACCCAGCAGGCTGGTAATTTCGCGCATGCTTTGCGCCGTATAACCGACGGTTATGGCATCCAAACGTTCAACGTTCGGCAGCAGACAGAATAGATCGGCGAGTACCGGTTTTGCCACCATCAACTCAAGACGGTAGGGAGCCTGAATCCGTGAATTCAACGAACGGTGTGCTTTTTCCACCGCCGCCTTTGCCGCGTCACGAATCACCTGGCGAGCCTGTTCGGTGCTGAGGGATTCTGCTGCGTGCTGTGAGATAGCGCGTTTAACGCAGGCGTAATCGGTATCGGGATAGTAGCGGGCAATCCAATTCTGGAGCGTGTCGTCGCCGCTGACCAGCCAGAGCGGCGTCTTCTGTTCCACACCTGCGGCGGCGTAGATGTCGCTTTCGCCCATGATTTCACCGTTGATGCGTACACGGTAGAACGCACGGCCGTTGATGGTGTGCGACAGCACGCCAAACTCGCCTGCGGCGCTGTGGTAGCCGATGAACATCAGGCCGTCGAACTGCTGCTGTTCCAACCCTTCTACCATCGAATAGCCGCGCGGTTTACCTTGCACCAGTCGGGCGCGTGCGTCGATATTCTCCGCTCGTAGGTTAACCATTGCCGCATGGCTGTCGGCGACCACCACTTCTGTTGCGCCACCCGCGAACGCGCCGTCGATGGCGGCATTCACTTCCTGTTCCATCAGGCCGCGTGCCAGCTGGTATTCAGCGGTGCCGGGGCTGCACTGTTCCGGGCGCATCACGCCTGCGATCCCTTCAATATCAGCGGAGATAAAAATTTTCATAATCAGTTTCCTACGGGAGAATGTCCTACGGAAGAGAGAGCCGCGGCCAGCTTATCCAACGCCTGTGGCAGCGTCGGGCGATGATGGCCGCGAAAGCCGGTAACGGCGTCAGCCTGAAGCATGGCGTCGAGCACGGCGTGTTCGGTCGCATCGGCGGCGGCGCTTAACAGCGGTTCAAGCTGTGCATCCTCCGGCGGTTGCGGTTGTGGACAGGTGGAGAACGCCACGGCGATGTCGCCGGAACCGTGTCCCCAGTAGCTGCCGAGCCGTCCCAGACCTGCACCCGCACGCTTGGCGATGCGTTTTAGCTGGCGAGCATCGAGCGGTGCATCCGTCGCCATGATAATGATGATCGATCCGGCGTCCTGCTGCGGTGCGAGCCCCGGCAAAAGGGGCGCGATGGCGTCTCCCATCTGTACGCCGTCCAGCGTCAGCGCGGAAAGCGTGCCGAAATTTGCCAGCACCAACACGCCGAGCGTGGCGTTTAATTCGGGAATCAGGCGTGATGCCGTGCCGATGCCGCCTTTCAGACTAAAGCAGCTCATGCCACGTCCAGCACCGACGCTGCCGCGTGCGAAGCTGTCCGTTGCACTCTCCAGCGCGTGCCGCGCCATGTGTTCCGTCACCGCCAGCGCCTGAATGTCGTTCAGCCAGCCGTCGTTGCACTCCAACGCCAGCGGGTTAACCGTGGGTAATGTGCGGCCGAGTTCAGGATTGCGGGAAATCGCGTCGCGCACCAGCGTGGTAAACAACGTGCCAGTTGCCAGAGTGTTGCTGAGCAGAATGGGCGTTTGCAGCAGCCCCAACTCCTCAATCTGCACCAGTCCAACGGGTTTGGCGAAGCCGTTCAGCACCGCTGCGCCGCAGGGCCGGGGCTGAGTGAACAGGTTTTCACCGGGCGGCACAATCGCGGTTACGCCGGTTTGCACTTCTCCCGCCGCCAGCGTGCAGTGGCCGATGCGTACGCCTGCCACATCGCTAATGCTGTTATGCGGCCCGCTGGCCGAGCGCGGCGTACCCAGTTGCCGCGTCGTTTTCCAGCGTTTTAGCAACAGCGTCTGCTGCTGCTGTTGATAATCGTGCATCGCCTTCCTCAGCTTTTCAGTTTGGGATCGAGCGTATCACGCAGTGCATCCCCGAGCAGGTTAAACGCCAGCACGGTGAAGAAAATCGCCAGACCGGGGAACACGCTAACGTGCCATGCACCTGCCATCATCAGGCTACGGCTCATCGCCAGAATGTTGCCCCATTCCGGTACGTCCGGCTCTGGGCCAAGGCCGATAAAGCTCAGTCCCGCGGCGGTCAGGATACTGGTGCCGATACGCATGGTGAAATAGACGATTACGTTAGGCAGCGTGCCGGGCAGAATGTGGCGCATCAGCACGATACGATCCGGCGCACCGGCGCAGCGTACCGCTTCTACATAGGCCGCCTGTTTCAGCGACAGCGTGGAGGCACGCACGATGCGGGCGAAGACCGGCACGCTGAAAACCGCCACGGCGATAATCACGTTATTCAGGCCAGGGCCGAGGATCGCGACGACCGCAATCGCCAGCAACATACCGGGGAAGGCGAACAGCACGTCGGAACCGCGCATGATCAGCGTATCCACCCAGCGGCCGTAGTAACCCGCCAGCAGGCCGAGTACGATGCCGACCAGCATTCCCAGCGTGACGGAGAAAACACCGATATATAACGAGATGCGAGCGCCGTAGATGATACGGCTCATCACATCACGCCCGAGATCGTCGGTGCCCATCCAGTGTGCTGCCGAAGGCGGCGAAGCCAGCGCCATCCAGTCAGGCTCCATCGGATTCCACGGGGCTAGCCACGGGGCGAAAACCGCGACCAGTACCAGCAGCAGGACGAAGCCGCTGGAAACCAGCGCCATCGGGTTACGGATAAAGACCTGAACGAAATCGCGCCACGGCGACCGTATCGTTTCTTCATCAAGCGTGGCAACGGCCACGACGGGATCGGAAGGGAGGTTCATCGTGTCTCCTAACGTAGGCGAATCGCCGGATTGACCACCGCGTACAGCAGGTCCACCAACAGGTTAATGACAATAAATTCAAACACGAACAGCATCACCAGCGCTTGAATGACCGGCTGATCCTGTGTCTTGATCGATTCAATCAGCAGCCAACCTAGTCCCGGCCAGCTAAACACGCTTTCGACCACAATGGAGCCACCGAGCAGGAAGCCGAATTGCAGCCCGAGCATGGTGATAACCGGGATCAGCGCGTTCCGCATCACGTGTTTCCAGGTGACTAGCCGATTACGCAGCCCCTTAGAGCGGGCGGTGCGCACGTAATCTTCTTGTGCGACTTCCAGAAACGCGGAGCGGGTAAAGCGTGCCATGACGGCGGCTACCGATGCCCCGAGCGTCAGCGCAGGCAGAATAATGTCGCTGGGCTGATTAAAGCCGCTGACGGAAAAGACGCCGAACGGCATGGCGACAAACTGAATCAGCAACAGGCCGAGCCAGAACGGTGGCATGGAAATCCCGCCGACCGCAAAGCTCATTAGCGTCCAGTCCTGCCATTTTCCCCGTTTGAGCGCGGAAACCACGCCGATCAGCAGACCAAGCAGAACTGACCAGACAAAACCCGCCAGCGCCAGCCACATGGTGGGCATGAAACTCTTGCTGATGACGTCGATGACCGGCTGCTGGGTGCGGTACGTTACACCCAGATCGCCGCTGAACAGTCCGCCGAGCCAGTGGACATACTGCTGCGGCAGCGGATCGTTCAACCCTAATTGCTGACGGGCGGTTTCCACCGCTTCAATAGTCGCGTCAGCGCCAGCGTAAATACGTGCCGGATCACCCGGCAGCAGTTTGATAAAACCGAACACTAACAGGGAGACCACCAGCAGAACCGGGATCATTTCCAGCAAACGTCGGACGATATAAGCAAACATGGCGTTCTCCCTGACCGATTACTTAAATTCAGCCTGATCGAAGATCAGTGAACCATCTGCCAGCATGTACACGCCATCGAGATTCTTGGTTTTGCCGACCACGTTGTCCGGCGAACCCAGGAAGACTACAGGCGCATCCTGCCAAATCTGGCGTTGTGCATCAGCGTAAGCGGCGGCACGTTTGTCTGTATCGGCAGTCGCCAACCCAGCGGTAATCGCTTTATCCGTTACCGGATTGCTGTAGTAGGAAACGTTGTAAGCAACCGGAACCCAGGATTCTGTAGCGAACAGTGGACGCAGCGCCCAGTCAGCATCGCCCGTAGATGGCGACCAGCCGTTATAGAACAGGTCAAATTCGGCTTCTTTTGGATCTTTCACGCCAAACAGTTTGGCGTTGCGCATCCCGGAATCCATCGGGGTGACGGTAACCTTGATGCCGACCTGTTCTAACTGTTGTTTGAAGAACTGCGCGCTACGGATGTAGTCGGTGCGATTCGTCGTCCACAGTTTCAGGCTCAGGCCGTTGGCGTAGCCCGCTTCTTTCAGCAGCGCCTTGGCTTTCTCTGGGTTATAGGTGTAGTTCGGTGAGCTCTGACGGGCAAAGAACTGCACGTCCGGTGCCATCGCTGAGGAGGCAGGAACGCCCATACCTGCAAAGCCGACTTTCAGCCAGATATCGCGGTTGATGGCGTAGTTAAGTGCCTGACGCACGCGGATATCGTTCAGTGGTGGGCGTAGGTTGTTCATTGCCAGCCAGAACTGATAAATACTTGGGTCGCGCTGAATCGCTAACTTGCTGTCGTTTTGTACGGTGCCAATCAGGTCAGAAGGCAACGGATACACGGCATCGACCTGGCCTGATTTCAGTGACGCCACGCGAGTGGAATCTTCCGGCGTCGGGTAGAAGGTCACGCTATCGACTTTCGGCCAGCCTTTCTGCCAGTAGTTGTCGAATTTCACCAGTTTTACGTCTTTACCCTGCTGCCATTCGGTGAATTTGAACGGGCCAGTACCGACGGGATGCACGCGCAGCTGTGCTTCATCTGGATATTTCTTCAGCGCTTCCGGGCTGTGCATCACGGCCGACGGGTGCGCCAGCGTGTTCACAAAGGCACCGAAGGATTTGTTCAGCTCGATTTTAACCTGCGTTGGCGACAGCACGGTGACGGTTTGCACCATGTTAAACAGGCTGTTGCGCTTTAAGCCTTTGCTCTGATCCGCCAGACGGTCGAGGTTGGCTTTAACGGCATCGGCGTTAAATGGTGTGCCGTCCTGGAAGGTGATGCCTTCACGTAGCGTAACGACAAACTCGGTGGCGGTGTCGTTGCTGGTGTAACCCGTCGCCAGACGCGGCACCAGCTTCATTTTGTTATCGAACTGGAACAGACGCTCGAAGATGCCGCTCTGAATGGAGTAGCTCAGTGTGTCCGACGTATCGTGCGGGTCGAGCCCGGTGATATCGGCATAGATGGAAATACGAAGGTCTTGCGCCTGGGCAACAGCAGCCAGACACAGTGAGAGCCCGAGGGCAACGGCAGAGCGGCGAACGAATGGCTTCATGGTTATCTCTCCTGGTCAGCAATGAACGTGTGTTGTGTTTATAAATATGTCGTGTTTTGTCGCTATTCTTTTGGAACTATATTTTTGTAACTACATCGTGCTTCAGGCAGCCGATTCGTTGTCGGCAACCCAGTGCTGCGGCGCAACCTCTCGGTAGCGCGTTTTGGCGACCACCTCACCTGCTTTACGCAAGGGGGAGGGGATTTCGCTGTCGTCAAACTGGCGTGCGCCGCGACGGGTTGGATCGGCAATCGGAACCGAGGCCAACAGGCGGCGGGTGTATGGATGCTGTGGGTCGTTAAACACCGACTGACGCGGGCCAATCTCCACAATCTGGCCGAGGTACATCACCGCGACGCGGTTCGCGATGCGTTCGACCACGGCCATATCGTGCGAGATGAAAATCCACGACACGCCGGTTTTCTTCTGGAGATCCATCATCAGGTTCACGACCTGCGCCTGAATCGACACATCGAGCGCCGAAACGGCTTCGTCAGCAATAATGACCTGCGGCTGCAACGCCATTGCTCGGGCAATCGCGATACGCTGACGTTGCCCGCCGGAAAATTCGTGTGGATAACGGCGCGCGTGTTCAGGCAGCAGCCCAACGCTTTTGAGCAGCGCCTGCACTTGCGGCGTCGCCTCTTCCAGCGATTTCACCAGCCCGTGCAGCAGCAGCGGTTCGGCGATGGTGAAGCCAACCGTCAGACGTGGATTGAGCGAGGCGTAGGGGTCTTGAAACACCATCTGCATTTCCCGACGTAGCGGCTGAAAATCACGCTCTTTCATCTGAGAAATTTCGTTGCCCTGAAAATGAATGCTCTCGGCTTCGCTCTGTACCAGACGCAGCAGGGCGCGTCCGGTGGTGGATTTGCCGCAGCCGCTTTCGCCAACGATAGCCAGCGTTTCGCCCGGCCAGACATTGAAATCGATCTGTTCTACCGCATGAACGTGATGGGTGATGGTGGAGAAAATCCCGCTACGCATGGGGTAATACACGCTCAGCCCACGAATATCTAACAGTGGCTCGGCATCATAACGCGCGGTGACCTGCTCACTTTCTTGCGGGTCGGCAGCCTGTCCCAACAGCGGGAAGCGCTTCGGCCACAGGCTATCGCGCATGTCGCCCAGTTTCGGTACGGCGGCCAGCAGCGACTGGGTATAAGGATGTTGCGGTGCAGCGAAAATCTGCTCAACAGTGCCTTGCTCTACGATCTCGCCGCGATACATCACGACCACGCGGTCGGCGATTTCCGCGACCACGCCCATATCGTGGGTGATAAACAGTACTGACATGTCGCTCTGCTGTTGCAGGTCACGCAGTATTTGCAGAATGCGAGCCTGCACGGTGACATCCAGCGCGGTGGTGGGTTCATCGGCAATTAATAGCTGCGGATCGCAGGCCAGCGCCTGAGCAATCATTACACGCTGGCGCATCCCGCCGGATAGTGAGTGCGGGTAGCTTTTCATCACGCGATCGACGTCAGCGATACGCACTTTATGTAGCAGCTCACGCGCTTTTTTGTCTGCGCTGGCGGCATCACAGATTTTGTGGTCAAGCAGGGCTTCCGTGAGCTGATCACCGACTTTCAGCACCGGATTGAGTGACGTCATCGGCTCCTGGAAAATCATGGCGAGATCGCGTCCGCGCAGCTTACGACGTGCTTCTGCTTTCATACTCAACAGGTCATGCTGCTTGCCGTCGCGTGCGGTGAAACGGAGTGCGCCGCGTTCGATGTTGGCAGAGTCTGCCAGCAGCCCCATCACGGCGAGTGACGTTACTGACTTGCCTGAACCACTTTCGCCGACCACGGCGACCACTTCCCCTTTATTAACGGTAAAGGAAATGCCTTTTAGCGCCTGATGCGTGCCGGAACGGCCGCTAAAGCTGACGCTCAGGTCGTCGATTTCCAGTACAGGTCGGGGGGCGTTACCGGGTGCTGTGGCGGCACCCGCGTGCATGATATCCGTCATGGTCACTCCGGTTGATGGTTTGATGGTTGCTTCGGTTAATAACGTCATAGCCAGATTCGGCCGAGGTTATAGGTCAGATAAGGCGAGCTATCGGCGGCTAGCCAGATTGGGCCGTCGAGATCGACATGCTCGGCATCCGCTGCAACCGGCAGCGCGGCTTCCATTGCCATCGATGAGCCCAGCGTGCAGCCAACCATAATGCGCAGGCCGTGAAAGTGGGCCTCACGCACCATTGCCAGTGCTTCGGTCAACCCGCCGCACTTGTCTAGCTTGATGTTGATCATGTCGTAACGACGGCGCAGCCCGACGATATCACCGCTGTGGCGGCAGCTTTCATCCGCACAGATAGGAATGGGATGGGCGAAACGCTGTAAATCCTCGTCCTTACCGACAGGAAGCGGTTGCTCAATCATCGCGACCTGATAAGGCAGCAGTGCGGTGGACAGGCTATGCAAATCCAGCCCGCTCCAGCTTGCTCTTGCATCGATAATCAATCTGGCATTGGGCGCGGCGGCACGAATAGCGGCGACTTTTTCCAGAATCAGTTCGCGATCCAGTTTGATTTTCAGCAGCAGTGCGCCGTGGGAAACGGCATTGGATGCGGCGGTGGCCATTTTCTCCACGCTGTCGAGCGCCAACGTTTGCGCACAGACCACAGACGTGGGGGGATGAATGCCAACGCGCTGCCACAGCGTCTGTTTTTCCAAGGCGGTGTTGAGCCGCCACAGTGCGCAGTCCAGCGCATTTCTGGCTGCACCCGGCGATAAATTCTGTTGGAGTTGTTCGATGGTGAGGCCGTTTTCTATCGCCTCACGGATCGCCGAGAGCTGGCGGCATACGCTGTCGGCGGACTCGCCATAATGTGCGGCTGGCGTACACTCGCCTTGTCCAATAAATCCTTTTTCTTCCAACGCGACGCGAATAACGGTAACTGCGTGACGCGTACCGTTCTCAGCCGCCATAGGACGGGCTAGTGGCAGATTGACGGTTTCAATTTGCATATGCCGCATCATGATTTTTTCTCATTCACGCTCAAGGGATGAACGGACTATTTCATGATGCATCATCACTGACGAATACTTGTTTATGAGTAGGGTATAACCTGAGGTTATAGCATAAGGATAAGGTATGGCTGGTGAAGAATTAACCGCTAGCGTTGCAAATTTATCGGTACTGGCGCAGGGTAAGATTAGGCAGCGCGCCGTGAAAACCGTATAATGCGCGCCAGTTTTCATTGACCCACCGGAGATGAGCCATGCGCCCAACAGGCCGAAGTGCACAGCAAGTACGCCCCCTTACATTCACCCGTCATTACACGAAACACGCCGAAGGTTCCGTTTTGGTCGAGTTTGGCGACACCAAAGTGTTATGCAATGCCACGGTAGAAGAGGGTGTTCCGCGCTTTCTGAAAGGCCAGGGGCAAGGATGGGTCACTGCCGAATACGGTATGCTGCCACGTGCGACGCACAGCCGTAACGCGCGTGAAGCCGCCAAAGGCAAGCAGGGCGGGCGGACGCTGGAGATTCAGCGCCTGATTGCTCGCTCCCTGCGTGCAGCAATTGATCTGAAAGTCCTTGGCGAATACACCATTACGCTTGACTGCGATGTCTTGCAGGCAGACGGCGGTACGCGTACGGCGTCTATCACCGGTGCCTGCGTGGCGCTGGCGGATGCGCTGAATCAGATGGTTGCCAACGGTAAGCTGAAAAAGAACCCGATGAAAGGCATGGTCGCGGCGGTTTCTGTCGGCATCGTTAAGGGCGAAGCGCTATGCGATTTGGAATACGTAGAAGATTCCGCTGCTGAAACCGACATGAATGTGGTCATGACTGAAGATGGCCGCATGGTTGAAGTGCAGGGGACCGCCGAAGGTGAGCCGTTCAGCCACGAAGAATTACTCACCCTGCTGGCGCTAGCCCGAGGGGGAATCGATACCATCGTTCAGGCGCAGAAAGCTGCCTTAGCCGATTGATTCTGATAAGCGACCAAATGGTCGCTTTTTTATACCCGTAATACTTCAAGTTGCATGTGCGTTGGCGATACTCGGCCCATCTTGAGCCTCGCCCTAGCAGGCCGCCGCAAGCGGCGTTCAAATCGGCTAAGCCGGTTTGTCCTCGCTCACCCCAGTCACTTACTGGTGTAAGCTCCTGGGGACTCCCTGCGTCGCCGCGTTATGCGGCCTTATGGCCTCACCCCTTCGGGGTCAGCGCAAGCGCTGTTCAAAAACGCCTTGCCGTTTTTGTCCTGCAACTCGAATTATTTAGGGTATATATAATGGTCAACAACGTGATTAACCCGTAAAACGAGGAGATGCCGTAATGAAAGCCTACCAGCGCCAGTTTATTGAGTTTGCACTCAGCAAGCAGGTATTGAAGTTCGGCGAATTTACCCTGAAATCCGGGCGTATTAGTCCCTATTTCTTTAACGCCGGGCTGTTTAATACCGGGCGCGACCTGGCCTTGCTGGGGCGCTTTTATGCGGCAGCGTTGGTTGATTCCGGTGTGGAATTCGATCTGCTGTTCGGACCTGCTTACAAAGGGATTCCGATTGCCACTACCGCAGCGGTAGCGCTGGCAGAACACCACGATCGCGACCTGCCTTACTGCTTTAACCGCAAAGAAGCCAAAGACCACGGCGAAGGCGGCAGTTTGGTCGGCAGCCCGTTGCAGGGCCGCGTGATGCTGGTGGATGACGTGATTACAGCAGGGACGGCGATTCGTGAGTCGATGGAGATCATCGGTGCGCACGGTGCGACGTTGGCCGGTGTAATGATTGCATTGGATCGTCAGGAGCGCGGTCGTGCCGATCTGTCTGCGATTCAGGAAGTTGAACGCGACTATCAGTGCAAGGTGATTTCGATTATTACGCTGAAGGATTTGATCGCTTATCTGGCAGAAAAACCAGAGATGGCGGCGCATCTGGATGCGGTGAAAGCCTATCGTGAGCAGTACGGGATTTAATGTTGTGAATCAGGATTCCGCCAGAAATATCTGGCGGAATCTTATCCCCGTCATACTTCAAGCTGCATGTGTGTTGGCTGCGATACTCGGCACACTTGCGTGTGCCTCGCCCCGCTGGGGCCGCTGCAAGCAGCGTTCAAATCTGCCTTTGGCAGATTTGTCACTCACCCGAATCACTTACCTGAGTAAGCTCATCGGGATGAAATGAGAGACATCCTGTCTCTCACCGAAGGCCAGCCGTTGGCTAGGCAAATTCGTTCCCGACGAATTTGTCCCTCTCTTGCCGCGTTACGATGCTCATGACTGAGCATCGCCCTAAAGGGTTAACGCTTCGCGCTATTCAAAACGAACACGTTTTGTCCTGCAACTCGAATTATTTAGGGTATAAACTAATAGGGGCGTTTAGTTAAGTTGTGCGGCCAAAAGCGGCCAGCGGGTGTCAAATTCTTGCGTCGGACGATAGCGGAATTCAGAGCGAATAAAGCGTGACAGCATCCCTTCGCAAAACGCTAACAGCTGGCTGGCCAGCAGCGTTTCATCATGCTGGAAACCTTTCCCGTCGCGTAGCTTATGCTCGCGCAATACCTGACGCAGCTGTGATTCAATACGCTCAAACAGCTGGTTAATACGCCCCTGCAAGCGATCCTGTTCAAACATCAGCGCATGCCCTGTCATGATACGAGTCAAACCTGGATTCCGTTCCGCAAATCCTAAAATAAGCAGCAAAATCAGACGAAGACGATTAAACGTTTCTTTTTCATCTTGCAGAATCAGGTTAATGCGGGTGGTTAGGCTATCCTCAATAAATTCAATCAGGCTATCAAACATCCGCGTTTTACTGGGGAAATGCCGATAGAGCGCCGCTTCGGACACGCCGACGTTCGCAGCCAGTTTTGCCGTAGTGATGCGTTGGCTACCGTCGCTGGATTCCAGCATCTGCGCCAGCGCCTGCAAAATTTCCTCGCGGCGATTCCTTTTCGTATTTTCTTTTTCTGCCATGTCTGAAAAGACCCTTGCTAAATATTGGACTGACAAGCACCCAGTAGTGCCACAGTCGCCATTCCCTTTTGGATAGGCGCTGCGGCTTATATGAATTCTTTACACTATGGGGTGGCTGGAGCGCGTTAGCTACGGCCGGAGTGGCCGAAGCCGCCTTCTCCACGTTCGCTGCCGACGAAATCTTCGACCAGATTGAATTCAGCCTGAACGACGGGCACAAAAACCATCTGCGCGATGCGTTCACCCGGTTCAACCGTAAACGTTTGTTGTCCACGGTTCCAAACGGAAACCATCAGTTGTCCCTGGTAGTCCGAATCAATCAGCCCAACCAGATTCCCCAGCACGACACCGTGCTTGTGACCCAATCCAGAACGAGGAAGGATAACCGCCGCCAGTCCGGTGTCGGCAATGTGAATCGCCAGCCCGGTTGGAATCAGGGTCGTTTCCCCTGCTTTGAGTTCAATTGCCTGATCCAGACAAGCACGCAGATCGAGCCCAGCAGAGCCCGGTGTAGCGTAGGTTGGTAACGGAAATTGCTGCCCAACGCGTGGGTCAACAATCTTAACGTCGATTTTTTTCATCATAACGGCTGATAATCTCGTCGATTAATTTTTGGCCAAGAAGACGCTTGTCGCACTGCGGCAACGGCGTGTTTCCACCTTGCCAAAAAAGGTGTAACGCATTGGTTTCACTGTTAAAACCATGCCCGGAAAGAGAGACGTTGTTTGCGCAAATCAGGTCCAGCTTTTTACGTGCCAGTTTTTGCCGAGCGTATTCTTCCACATTCTGGGTTTCGGCAGCAAACCCGACAACATAAGGACGATTTTTCGTCATTGCTGCGACACCAGCGATAATATCTGGATTTTTGACCAGAGTGAGAGTCATTTCATCACCCTGCTGATTCTGTTTTTTAATCTTTTCGTCAGCGATGTGTTTGGCGCGATAGTCTGCCACCGCAGCACAGCCGATAACAATCTGCTGCTGCGCCGCGTGTTCCATCACCGCGTGTTCCATCTCCAGCGCGCTGCCGACATCAATACGCGTGACGCCCTGCGGTGTAGCAAGCGAGACGGGGCCGCTTACCAGTGTGACGTTAGCGCCACGAGCGGCAGCGGCCTGCGCGATAGCAAAGCCCATTTTCCCAGAGCTGTGGTTAGTGATGAAGCGAACCGGATCCAGCGCTTCTCTCGTAGGCCCGGCGGTGACCAGAATGTTCAGATGTTGCAGATCGTTGATGGCAGAAAAATGACGCTGCGCCAGCCCAACAATGTTCATCGGGTCGATCATGCGGCCCGGCCCAACATCGCCACACGCCTGACTGCCGCTATCTGGCCCCCAGATCGGTAAACCTCGTGCTGCCAGCGTGCGCAAGTTGTCCTGCGTAGGCTCTGCGCGATACATCTGCTGATTCATCGCAGGGACAACGGCGATAGGGGCAGATGTTGCCAGGCAAATAGTGGTCAGCAGGTCGTTCGCCATGCCAGCGGCGACTCGAGCGATCAGGTCGGCGGTGGCCGGGGCAAGAATGACTAAATCAGCCCATTTCCCCAGCTCAATGTGACCCATTGAGGCTTCTGCTGCGGGGTCAAGCAGATCGTCTGATACGGGGTAGCCAGAGACGGCTTGTAGCGTCAGTGGAGTGATGAAAGCTTTAGCGGCAGATGTCATGACAACTCGTACGTCGGCTCCGCCATCGCGCAGGCGCCGCACCAGTTCCGGGCACTTGTACGCCGCGATACCGCCGCTGATACCGAGCACGATCCGTTTGCCGGAGAGTGCATTCAGGCTGGAAAATTCCGTCATCATCATGGTCCGATTGAAAGTCAGAAGAGGCGCCATTTTACCATAATCTTGAGGCCAGATAGGAATCTTAAGGTCGTTGCTGTGGTTTCTCTAAGAAGATTGCGAAGCGCTTCGCAGCCTTTTATCGCCGATATCGCCCTGTTTTTGCGGGCGTGACATGATGCCGTCGAGCGGTACAGGGAGAGACTGATGGGTTGGGAAAAGGGATTGGCACCGCGTGAAAAACTGGTGCGTTTAGGTGCGGAATCACTGACGGATGCCGAACTGTTGGCGATTTTTTTACGCACAGGGTTACCCGGTGTGCATGTGATGCAGTTGGCAGAGAATTTGTTGGCACAGTTTGGGTCGTTATATCAACTGATGACGGCCGAGCAGTCCGCGTTCCATAACGCCAGAGGGGTAGGGATATCAAAATATACGCAAATCAAGGCGATCGCAGAACTGTCGCGGCGGCTGTTTTTCTCTCGTCTGGCGAAAGAAGATGCCATGCTGAACCCGGAAATGACGGGGCAATATTTGCAGTTGCTATTGTCGCGACGTGAACGCGAGGTCTTCTTAGTTCTGTTTTTAGACAATCAGCATCACGTTATTCGCCATCAGGAGATGTTTGTTGGTACGATTAGCAGTGTGGAAGTGCACCCACGTGAAATTGTGCGTGAAGCGCTAAAGGCGAATGCCGCTGCGCTGATTTTGGCGCATAATCACCCGTCGGGAAAAGCGGAGCCGAGTCAGGCTGACCGTGCGATAACCGAACAGATTGTCAAAGCGTGCCTGTTAATGGAGATCCGCGTGCTCGATCATTTAGTCATTGGGCATGGTGAATACGTTTCTTTTGCCGAGCGCGGTTGGATTTGACAGATATTTCCGCGATCCAATGGGATCTTTAGCTGTTCGGGACTTGAGCACTTACGCTTCAGAGCGTATACTACGCCACCTTTGAGAATCTTGGGTGTGGCGTTAAGAGCCTATCTCAGCAGGTTTATCCTGATGACAGAGTCTTTTCAGTGAAGTTGCTGAGATGGGCTCTAAAGCCTGACGAGGCGGCCAAACCCTATACGAAGCTCGAGCTGATTTGATTTTTGGAGAATAGACATGTCCCGAGTCTGCCAAGTTACTGGCAAGCGTCCGGTGGCCGGGAACAACCGTTCCCACGCACTGAATGCGACCAAACGCCGTTTTCTGCCGAACCTGCATTCACACCGTTTTTGGGTTGAAGGCGAGAAGCGCTTTGTAACACTGCGTGTATCTGCTAAAGGTATGCGTGTTATTGACAAGAAGGGTATTGAGACGGTTTTGGCCGATCTACGTGCCCGTGGTGAAAAGTATTAAGGAACTGAATCATGGCTAAGGGTGTTCGCGAGAAGATCAAGCTTGTTTCTTCTGCTGGTACTGGTCACTTCTATACCACTACGAAGAACAAACGTACTAAGCCGGAAAAATTGGAACTGAAGAAATTCGATCCAGTTGTCCGTCAGCACGTTCTCTACAAAGAAGCTAAAATTAAGTAATTTTTGCTCCTTTATGAAAAACCCAGCCTTGGCTGGGTTTTTTTTTGGCATTTGTCCGTCAGGCACGTGTCGATTTGTCTTAACTGATTTGTTTTAATCGCTGTGGGTAAAATATGTCAGCGATAGCGTTGTTTCCCTTCGCATCCCCTGTCTTGCGGGTCGTCACTGATGGTATCCTTTTGTTTATGCTAATGTAGCCACCTTTATCAGGAGACGCGCATGCCTGAATTACCTGAGGTTGAAACCAGTCGTCGGGGTATTTCACCGTATCTCGTTGGTCATACCATCCTTTACGCGGAAGTGAGGAACGCGCGCCTGCGCTGGCCAGTATCGGCTGAGATTCTTTCACTGAGCGATGAGCCAGTGCTAAGCGTGCGCCGGCGGGCGAAGTATCTGTTAATTGAACTTACACATGGCTGGATTATCGTGCATCTCGGCATGTCTGGTAGCTTGCGGGTGCTGCCGGAATATAGCGAGCCGGAAAAGCACGATCACGTCGATTTGGTGATGGACAGCGGTAAGGTGCTGCGTTACACCGACCCTCGGCGTTTTGGTGCCTGGCTGTGGACGGATAACCTCGAAACCAGCTCGGTATTGGCGCATCTGGGGCCGGAACCGTTAGAGGCGGAATTCTCTGCAGATTACCTTTATCAGGCGTCACGCGGTAAAAAAACAGCAATCAAGCAGTGGATTATGGATAACAAAGTAGTAGTTGGCGTAGGTAATATTTACGCGAGCGAATCGCTGTTTGCTGCGGGTATCCACCCTGACAGAGCTACCGGATCGTTAAATGAAAACGATGCAGCCGTATTGGTTCGCGTGATTAAACAGGTATTACAGCTTTCGATTGAGCAGGGTGGCACGACGCTGCGTGACTTTTTGCAATCAGATGGCAAACCCGGTTATTTCGCGCAGGAGCTGCGAGTCTATGGTCGTAATGGTGAACCTTGTCGGACATGTGGCACGCCGATAGAAACCGCGAAACATGGGCAGCGCAGTACATTTTTTTGCCGTCGCTGTCAGCGTTAATACTATTTGCTCAGTTTTTTATCTCAAAAATAGGGTGTTTCAGAGGATATTATGAGTCGTGTGGATATCAGCGTCATTGTTCCTATCTGTAACTGTGAAGAGTACATAGAGCCTCTTTTTTCGTCGTTACTTGCTCAGGCCAATGTCTCTTTCGAAATTATTGCGGTGAATGATGGTTCCACAGATGACAGTCTTGTAAAACTGAATGAGATCGGCAAGTCGGTTACGAACCTGATTATTATCAGTCAAGAAAATAAAGGGCTGTCTGAGGCAAGAAATACAGGTATCCGACACGCCAATGGAGAGTGGATTGCATTTGTTGATGGCGATGACTGGTTGGAAAAAGATACGCTATCAACATGGCTTGAAAAAGCTAAGGAACAACGCCTCGATCTATTGATAGGTAATGGTTTCAAGTTTAATGAAAACCCAGAACAAGAAGTAAAAGAACCAATTCAGACGAAGCAACCATGGGGTGAGGTAATCAGCGGAGATGAGTGGATTATTCGTAGTGTGAAACATAACGAATGGTACCACTTTGCATGGTTGCAGCTAATACGTCGCGATATCATCTCATTGAACAATTTAAGCTTTATTTCAGATATGATGCATGAGGATATTCTATGGACGGCAAATTTAGCGCTGGTAGTTAAACGAGTAGGTTTCTGTGAAAAAGTAGCTTATGGCTATCGAATGGGCAATACGAATTCGATCACAAAATCCGTGTCGGTTGAGAAAATATCACGCAGAGCAAATAGTTATATTGACATCATGCATGGCCTGATTGATCTTGCTAGCCTGAAAAAAGACAACGTTATTTTAAATAAAGCATTAATTCGTCATGCCAATCGAGAGAGTCGTCATTTGTTTGGGCTTTTGCGTAAAAAAATATCATCGCCTGTTATCCGGCAACAGCTAGCTGAAAAATTTATCGCTACGGGTATTGGTGGGAATTTATTCAAGGGAATGACGTCATTTAATGATTTTTGGTATGCCTTGCGTTTTTATTTTACGGTTTACCAATATTCAAAGAAAAAATAACGGTCCTACCGATTCTTTGATAATTTACTTTGTAAGGGGCTAACGATGGCGTCGGGTAAGAAGTGCGTTACATCACCGCCGTGACGCGCGACTTCCTTGACCAGAGAAGATGAAATAAACGACCACTCTTCCGATGGCATCAGGAAAACACTTTCTAGTGTAGGCATCAGGTGGTGATTCATTTTTGCGAGCTGGAGTTCATATTCGAAATCGGCAACGGCTCGCAGACCACGCACAAGAATATTGGCTTTTTGCTGCTGCGCGAAGTGCACCATGAGATCGCTAAAACCAATTACCTCGACGTTCGATAAGTGCTGCGTGGCACCCTTTGCCAGCGCGACACGTTCATCCAATGTGAAGAGCGTATTCTTGCTGGGGCTGGCAGCGATGGCTAGTACCACATGATCGAACAGTCGTGATGCACGCGTCAGCAGATCCAAATGACCATTGGTTAATGGATCGAACGTTCCAGGGTAAATCGCTTTGGTTGTCATCACATCAGCCCTTTATTCACAATCTCGGTAACTTGTTTCACTGTGTCCGCTGAGGTAAATAAGGCTCCAGTAGCGTTAGCAGCATCTGTAGTGCACCCTGATTTTGGTGTAATACTTCTACGGCGTGTCGACCATAGTAGAGGCGATAGTCTTCGTCAGCGAGCAGTTTTCCCACTTCTCTTCCAAGTGAATCTGCATCGGTCACGGTAATCAACCCGTCGGCCTGATCTAGCTTGTTGCAGATGTCTTTGAAATTGAAAGTATGTGGCCCCATCAATACCGGAATCGCGTGGGCTGCGGCTTCTAACGGATTATGTCCGCCTCGTTCAACCAAACTTCCACCCACAAACGCCAGATCGGCAATGCCGTACAACAGCATCAGTTCGCCCATGGTATCCCCGATAACCACCTGAGTGCTTGCAGAAGGCTGTTCACCGCTGCTGCGTAGCGTGTAGGTGAACCCCAGGTTTTCTGCTAACGCCTGCGTGGTGGAGAAACGTTCCGGGTGGCGAGGCACAAGAATCAATAATAAGTCGGGGTAGGTGGCAAGCAGCTGTCGGTGAGCCGCCAGAACGATCGCTTCTTCACCTTCGTGCGTGCTGGTAGCGATCCACACTGGGCGATGTGGCGCCCATTGTCGACGCAGTGTAATCGCTCGTGCTGCCAACTCTGGCGTTACGGAGATATCAAATTTGAGGCTGCCGGTCACTTTCAGGCTTGAGCGCTTCAGGCCAAGATCGATAAATCGATTACCGTCTTCCTGATTCTGTGCGGCGACGAGGGTAATGCGCTGCAAAATATGGCGCATGAGTTTGCCGATCTTTTTATAACCCGCCGCAGAGCGCTCTGACAGTCGGGCATTTGCAATAACCAGTGGAATTTCTCGTTTATGCAACTCCGCGATCAGGTTTGGCCAGAGTTCGGTTTCCATAATGATGACGATTTTTGGACGGACCTGATCAAAGAAGCGCTTCAGGGCACAGGGCAAATCATAAGGCAGATAAACGTGATAGACCGTATCGCCAAAAGCGGAACGCACGCGCTCGGAACCGGTCGGTGTCATAGTTGTTACTGTGATCGGCAGATTAGGATAACGATGGCGTAATGCTCTAACCAGAGGGATGGCAGCCAGCGTTTCACCCACTGAGACCGAATGCAGCATGATGCCGTCTGGTTTAACCTTCTCTGCACAAAAACCGTAGCGTTCACCCCAGCGCCGACGATAGGCAGGAGCCTTGCGGCCACGAAGCCACAGGCGAAGCCAAATCAACGGCTGGATGAGGTACAGGATGATGGTGTAGAGAGTTTGTAACATAAGATCTACTGTTATCGGTTATCGCTGGGGGGATTTTATCGGGTTCGTGAGGCGATTGCTATGAGTTATAAGAATGATATCTCTTCATAGACTCAAAGATTTAATATATTTCTATTTTTATGTGATTCTTATGATGGTACTGAAGGCGTAAAGGAATCAGAATAATTATTTATTCCATACCCAGTGGCATAATGTAATTTATTTTTTATATTAATCCATGTGTTTTCATTATTAGATTCTTCTATTATTATTTTTAATTTAGCTAATAACTCAGCCTTGGAGGAGAAACTGTCATTTTCCATAATGTCGAAATTTATTTCATTTCTATCATTTTTGTATTTTAATGCAATTACATTGTTCATATAAGCATCATAATATGCAGTCGAATTATAAGTAATGACAATATCAAATTCTTTCGAATTTAGAGCATCACTCACAGAGCTAGACTCATAAAATTTTAATCCGAATGACTCTGATATTTTTCTATATTCTTCTATATCTAACCCAGGGTGCGGTTTTATTGTGACGTCAATATCTATTTCGTTAAGGCAAGAAGATATGATGCTAATTATTTTAATGTTCTCATCGCTATAAGTTTTTCTAGAACATAAGAATAAAATTCTACATCTACCTTTTATTTCGTATGGTGAGAGTTTTTTTATTGGATGCGGATACCCACTAATTTTTATCTTCGCTGGGGGGATGCTACCGTACCTTAAAAACTCATCCTTTGTGTATTCCCCCCAACATAATATATAATCAGAAGGCATATTGTCGAGAGTGATAATGTCTATTTGAGGTATGTTAGGAAATGAGTAAATAGCATGTTGCAGGGTATATGTTGTGACGTTATGTAATCTAAAATAATTATCAATAATAGCTTCCAAAGGTAATGAGCTACAAAAACTACAATATTTTTTGTATTTCCATGAGATTGTTTCTTTTTGTAACAACTCTATGGTATTTATATAGTGTAGCATGGTTAGGAATAATATTAATTTGCTTTTAATTGGTAGATCTATCTTCCTTTTAAAGAATTCTAATATCGTAAATTTAAATCCTTTAAGAGAGAATAAAAATTCAAGTTTTGGTTTTTCCTCCATCTTGAATGTGTTTTTAATATCAACCTCAGACATTGCATGATGTATAATTTCATTATAATCCACTCTTTTTCCATATGGGCCCATGCTAAATAAAATATCATCATTAAATAATGGAATGGATATTTTTTGCGCAAAAAAGATGTTGATTAAATGTTTTCGGAATGATTTCTTCTGTCCATAAGATAGGCATGCTATATCAAAAGACATTATGTTGGATAAATTATATCCATTATAAATAAGAGACATTTCCTTTCTATTTTTTAGGTATTTTTTATACATTATTCCATTATCACTTTTTTAGTTATATGCTATTTTAATTATTGATGACATTTTATTTTACATGACAAGAAGGTTATGTCAGTAAGTGTCAATGCAGTTGTAGCCTTAAATTAACCTGCGAGGCTTGCTTTTCCCGCTTTGGATTTAACGTCACGCTTTTCTGCCATTGCCAGTTTCGCGTCTGCTGTGAACAATATTTGGGTTGCTACTCTCGCCACTTGATAAACCTCGGTGTACCAACAACGCTTTTGTATGCCGCTGCAACAGCCCCGCACCAAGGTGATGTCCCACGCCCACACCCTGAGCGTGGTTGGTGGTTTTACTCGACTCTACTTGATGTGATGACTGCTGTGGTGAACTTCTCCATGGTGACACAGTACTCGATAAAAGGTCGATTTACTCGCCAGATAAATCCCTTTATTTGCCAGTGTTGCCAGGTGCTCAATATCGCGGTAGGCTACCAGCCCAACTGGCACGGGCAGTTTATTCACACGAGAAATTTACGTTCTGAGGAAATACGTTTCATTTGTCATTTTGGCGCCCTCTGGATTCATTTTTAGGCGGGATGACAAGGGGGCTGTGTTAATACTCGTTAAGGTATGAACCATATATTACCCTTCCATTTTCTGTAGACAGCAAATAATTCATATAATCTATATCTTCTTTGTAGTCTATATCAAATTTGCAAACGTCTGGGGAAACAACATAACCAATTTTTTCTCCTAAAAATTTCTTTTCATATTTTTCTGGAAACTTAAATAATTCACCTGAGAATATCCTAAATGACGGTTCACAATCCTGTCGTCTAACCATAGAACGGTCTTCAAACTCTTTTATTAATGGTGTCAATATATGATTGTTTTCTTTAAATATTCTAGGGTCTTCTCTTGTAACAACGCAAATAGAGCTAAATTCTTCAGTGCGATATTTTTCATATGCGTCTAAGAATGTTTTTTTATCTCTAAAAGGATGTGTTGGGCGTAGCCAAAGAATATGGTCGGGAGGTGTGATTTCATTTACTATACATTGGTTTAAAATATCTAAAAGAACATCCTCCTCCATAGAGTCATCTTTTGCTGCATTAGAGCTCCTAAGAAAAGGAATCTCAGCACCGTATTTTTTTCCTATAACAGAGTATTCATCACTATCAGTAGAAAGAATGACTTTATTTACAAATGGCAATGACTTCGCAAACATAATTGAATGTGCAAGAAGGGGCGTGTTATCTAATGGATATATATTCTTCCCAGGAAAACCTTTAGAGCCACATCTGGCAGGTACTATGGCCCATAAATTATTATTTTCTATATTTATGATGTTCACTTTCATTCACCTTTTTCTCACTAGAACCTAATATTGTTTCTGCATCCCGAATTTGATCAACATATTCTTTGAATGCTGAAGTGGTTAAATCAATAGCTACTGCATCAAAGTGTGCCCATTCCGTATTCCCAAGCTTAACATGTTTTTCTACCATCTTTGCCCCAGCTGCAACCGCTAAAGCAGACGCTTTCCATCCGAAGTCATGGCTTGAGTAACCTGGAATGATGCGAGGATCTGCCTTGGAAAGCTCATGATAATGTCTCACAACTGCGATATTACAATCTTCAAGTGGGGTTGGATAAGCAGAGTTGCATTGCAATAGATATAAATTTTCGCAATGAATAAATGTTTCTGTTATAAATCTCTCATATTTACTGTCAGTCATTCCCGTTGATAAAACGACCGAACCTCTATAATTATTGGCAACATAAGTGAGGTAATCAGTATGCTCTGAAATTGTCGATGGTAATTTTACCATTGATAAGCCAATATCCATCATGAACTGAAACGATGCTTTATCTAAAACAGAAGCAAACCAGTTTATATTGAGATCTTTACACAAATTATTAACGAATTCAAAATCATCTTTACTCAGTTCTAAGTGGTGTCGATAATCAGAAAATGTTTTACCAAATGGTGAAATATACTTCGATTTCAACTGCTCTTTAGTATAAAAACTATTAACATCCCTTTTTTGTAATTTAATAAAGTCAGCTCCGGCCGCTTTACTCGCTCTTATCATTCTCTCCAAACGAAGGCGATCACCGAAATGATTCGTTGTTAGTTCAGCAACAATCGATACATCATACTTATTTTTTCCTTGAACCTTGCGTTCTACCGTTTGGTTCATTTCATCTGGTGTTAGTGAGCTAAATCCGCGTTTTCCAACATGGTTGACGGAAATATTGGTATCGCGTAGAAAATATAATGCATTAATAAAATAAAACTCTTGTAATGATATTCTAATGGTTTTTTCTTCTTCGCGATATGGCGAATAATCATGGCCAAGTTGTTTACTGTATCCAGCATTAGGGTCAAAATCAAACCCGATCATGTAAACATTTTGAGGTTTTCCTCGAATATCTGCTACATTACGAGCTACTTTTAGCGCGGTCATAAACAGCATATCTTCGATATACAGTTCATGACTCATTAGACGCTGCATAATTAACTCTGAGGATTCCTGCGTCAATGGAATATATGGTGCGTGTACAATCGTCCTGTTTTTCGGGGAGAAGTCACGCATCGAGGTGATGTATAGTTGAGAGCGGAATCCACCTTCTTGTAGCCCTGCTGCCACCCAATTCTCATGGAAAATAGTAATATCAGTTGGCGCAATACGTTCAGAATCATTTACGCCAATAACTAATGATCCAGCATAAATTTCTGGGCGGACGAGATCTGCAGAAGGGCCTTTACCCAAAATGAAAATATTATTGGTGCTGTATGTCGACGCGATATTTTTTAGTTGGCTCAAGAAATTGCCCATGGAATGGCTCATCGTTTACTTTAATCTCACAGTTATGTTCAAGTGCAATCATCAATCCAGGTAATAAATCCCAAGTGTAAGCACCTTTAGGATTAATAAAGCGCTTAAATGCGCCCCTTGCTACGTTGTATAAATTATAAACCGCGCAACCTGTCACTCTGTATTCTTCTGCTAGGCACATACCTTTTGGTATGTCTTCATGAAATGATGAAGAAAACCCAGTAATTCGTGAATTTAAATAAGGGATTTTATCCCCTGTAACAAGTTTTTCGTTTAATTCTGGCATCATCAGCATACTGCCAAGGTGTTTGCCATCCCTCCATATTCCTAGTGATGTCCCCCATTCTTTTAGGCCAGAACAAAAATTCTCTGTACCATCAATAGGGTCGAGCAGTGCAACGTAGCCATCATATTTTTGAGTCCTGAAATCAAAACTTTCTTCACCTACAAATGTGAGGTTTGGTAACTTATTTTTCAGCCATTCAGAAATGTAATTTTCAATAAATCGATCTGCTTCTGTTACCGGACTATTATCTTTTTTATATTTTATTTTATAACGTAATCTTTTAATTTCAGATAAGTTATTTGTTACGATATCGGCACATTCATCTAATAAATTTCTTATTTCAATTTCCACATTATATCCTTATTAAGTTTCTTATGATAAGTGTTAGGGGAATATTAGGAAAGCCTGTAGTCTGCAGGTGCCGACTACAGAGGAACCAATCTACCGCTGATTTTTATTTTCAAAAAATAAATTCATAAATTCATAAATTCTTCGGATAAGTTTATCCTAGTATAGGTTTTTTTATGTATCTCTTTGTTTTCTATTTTGCTCTCTAGTGAAAAAACAAAATCGTTAATATTATGAAGATGCCTAAATGGAATGTCGGTATACTGGTATTCCCACCATGCTAAAGATAACAATTTTTCTATTATATCATTGTTAAATCTGAACCTAATAACTTTAGCGGGTACTCCGATAACTACAGCATAAGGTGGTACATCTTTTGTAACAACTGCATTCGCGCCGACGATAGCACCGTGTCCAATTGTAATACCTCCTTTTAGAACGACATTCTCTCCAATCCAAACATCATGTCCGATAGTTGGAAGCGGTAAATTTTCATTAAATTTATGTATATCATTTTCATTTTCTAGTTTCAGTATTTTTGAAAATTCTTTATTGTATGTTAATGGGCTTGTTGTGAATCTGTCGGTTGGATGCATGGTTCCCATGATAGTCACTTTTGAAGCAATGCTACAAAATCTACCAATCGACATTTCATTCGGAAAAGCGCTGCTGCTATATGAATAAGCACCTATTGAGCAAAAACTTTTATGTGGCATAGTTGCGTATGCCTCAGCGAAGATATCACAAGTTAATGTTATTTTTTTACCGGGTCTTAGTAATAGAAAGTTTCTTTTCTTGTAAACATTTTTTATTCTAAATATAGAATCAAGGAATATGTTTTCAGATATACAAAATCTCTCGTGTTTTTTTGTCCATCTAAATGTAAATGGATAACTCATCTTTTTTATCTCAATGTATCTGAATGTTATTAATAGGATGTTAAAATAAGTTGAAATCTCTTTTAATATTCTGGAGCATATACTCTGCTGTGTATTTTTTTATTATCTCAATTTCTTCCTCTTCTATTTTACAAGAAATAAAAGTATAGAAATTATCTTCGGTATCATAGTCTAATATAAAAAATCTATTTGGCGTGTAAAAATCATAGTCCATTACTTTAATATTATTTGTTATTATTTTTTTATTAAACGCAATAGCTTCTATAGTTCTTAATGTCAATCCATCTTGCCCTTTGTGATTGATTTCTACTATTATTTCCGAAGAAATAACCTTGTTTATATTTTCTTCATAGCTTAACTGTTTCCCATTGAAATAATTCCCCCCCTCATTTTTTCTATCAATAAGATAAAAGTCTGGGATGTATTCGTTTTTTTTCAACAATAAAGCTATTGATTTTAAATGTTGTTCTCTATCCGTTCTGTACTCACCGACAAAGAAACAATTTCTATTTTTTTTCTCAATCAATAACGAAGGGTTGTTCCTTATGTTTATTATATTGGAGTATGTAAATGGTAAGAACTGATTCAAATAGATTAAGTTATATTTTTGACAATCACTCGGATCAAAGCTATAAATTTTATCAAAATGCGCTTTGACCTCATTTATAAATCCATTCCCCAACATAAGCCATTTTTTTCTATATATCATTTCATTTTCAAGATGAATCATTGTATCTCGAATAACTAGTGCTTTCTTACATTTTATTTCTTTTATTAAATCTAAAAAACCTAAAATACTGTATCCATTGCAAATTAAAAGATCGTCTTTTTTTATTTTTCTTAATTTTAGAAAAACATGGATTTTAACAAACCAAGAGTTAATGCCAATTTTTTTTAATTTTATATTTTTTTTTGTGAAATGCTTCATAGCATTATTGATTTCTATAACGGCATGTTCATTTTTTAAATTTTTAATCATCAATTTTTCATAGCTTGCATTCCATTCTATAAAAAATACTTTCATATATTTTCCTTTTATTTAAAAAGATAATAATTTACTCTACTCAATATCCCTTTTAAAAAGTTGAATTTTTTAAACTCATGCTTTGATTTTTTCTTCCATTGTAATGCTGTTGTTGGTTCAAGTAACGGCACATTGTCCCATGTGGACTCTATATGTGCTTTTTGAAAAAAGTATGTTGAAGGATATGTACTCCAACTATGCCAAGGTTTAGTGGCACCTACATAATGAATGAATATACTTTTCTCTGTGATTATTTCCTTATATTTTTGATGTGTTCTATCTTTTAGCTCACTTTTAATTGAATAAATACAATTAAATTTGCGTGGTAAGATAATTGTTCTTTTTAAGAAAAATAGATTCAATACGTCTTGATCTTGATATTTTAAATTTTTCCCTTTTATAGGGTCAGATAACAGCGATATCGCTTTTTCTGTAAGTCTATGTGTTTCCCATTCTGCTAGGTTTATATATATAAAACCAGCATTGAAATATAATCCATTTATTTCTTCCACCCCAAGTCTCTCTGCCGCTAGAGCTTGCATTGGCTCAATGTCTGGAACGACGCATGCAAATTTATTATCTAGGTTTATTTTTAAAAGTTCATTAACAGAACCTTTGCAAATAATATCTGCATCGAGATAAAGAAGTTTAGATATCGTACTGCTAAGTAATTTAAAAATTATAAATCTAAAATATGTTGCAAGTGGCCATTTTTTACTTGGTAACTCTTTAAGATAGCTCGCATCAATTAGGTAAATTTCTATTATAGTATTAAATTTCTTACTTAACTCCCTTGCTCTTTCAATATAATCATCATCGATGTAATCCGTAAATATATGAAATCTGAAGTTAATTTTTTTATTGTTAATAATCAATGATGTAATTGAAATGGCTGCGCCAAATAAAAAATTCCTATCTACGCCATATGAAACGTCGAAAAAACAGTCTGAGTAAATATTTTTCTCGTTAATGGATATTTTATTTAAAATAATGTTTTCGATTTTAAATTTCATGTTATTCTCTGTTTGTTTTTTTTATAAAATATAGCATGTAATGCTTTATACTTTTTAGTATATTTATTTTATGCATTTCATGCTTTGCACTGTAACGGAGTTGATTAGTCGACGTGGCTTTTTCCAGTGGAACATCTTTCCATGGCGAAGACTCCTTAGCACTATAAAAATAACGTGAGCTAGGATACTGTGCCCATTCATGCCAAGGTTTAGTTGGCCCAATATAATGGATAAAAACTGTCGAGTCCGTTATGGGGTGCGGATAGGTTTCGCCCGTTTTGCACTTTAACTCATAATTAAGGCTAAACTGTATGTTATATTTTTTATCCAGAAACTGAATATAACCCGGTAAAAGCATATTTAGGATGTCTTGATCCGGATAAGAGATCCTATTTGCGATTTGGGGATCTGATAACATGGTCATTGTTTTGGTTGTAACATCATGCTTATGCCAGCTAGCCAGATTAATGAGTAGGAAACCAGAGTTAAAATAGCCATTTCTAATACCTGGTGTTTCCAGACGCTGTGCACATTTTCCCCACCACTGACTTTCTCCTTCGGCGACGGCAGCAACAATATTTTCGCCGATATCAAGCGTAGCGAGTTCTTGTAGGGAACCGTTGCACACAATGTCTGAATCAAGATAGATAATCTTATCGAGTTGTTGATAAAAATAGTCAGTAACGAGAAAGCGAAAATAAATAGCGTACGACCAATTCTTGGTGCTAGGTAGACGTTTAAGCCACTCACAGTTAACGTTATATAAGGTAATGGTGGTGTGGTATTGCTCGGCGAGTGCTTGAAAACGTTTTCTGCTATCTTCGTTTAATGTGTCGGTAAATATGTGAAACGCCAGCCGCTGCTCAGGGTTTTTAATCAGTATTGAAGTAATCGCAATCGCACAGCCAAATAGAAAATTTTTATCGGTGCCAAATGCAATATTCAATGGATTTTTTTCGGGGTCCACCGGAATATATGAGAAACAGAGCGTTTCTGTTATGACATCTTCTTTTTTGAAATACATAAGAAATCCAGTAGGTGATTATTCCATCACTTGGTGGTGAATGGCGGCATTGATAACTGCTTTCATTTCTTTGTAATAGGTTTCATCATAGAAACGGTGAATGGACACTGAGATTTGTTTCGCATCCAGTAAAGGCTGTCTATTGACCACGCCCTGCAAACTACTCCGCAGTGTGGTCGTATCACCAGGTTGATAAAGTTGCCCATTGACGCTATTCCTGATGATATCTCTCGGCCCAGAAGGGCAATCACTGCTAACACAATAGATGCCGTAAGACATGGCCTCAAGTAACGTCATGGGTAGCCCCTCAAAGGCAGAGCTCATGACGAACGCGGAAACATTTTTAATATTATGTTGTACATATTCCCATGGTGCTGCCTGCCAGCCGTGCCAGTGGACGTGTGCGGCAATGCCCAATTTTTTAGCATACTCCTGACACGCCTGGGCGTCTGAGCCATCGCCAATAAAATGGCATTCCCAATCGCCTGTCAGCCCAGAAAAAGCATCCAACATATCTTTGAGGCGTTTTTGCCCTTCAAATTTAAGCCGTCCGACATAGATAAACACGGCTTTTTCTGCCTCGGCGGGACGGGGTATCACTGTGGTTTGTGGCGTCACTGGATTGAAAATGACCGCAACACGATCGGCAGGAACTCCCCGATCGACCAACTGTTGTTTGATGCCAGAACTGATTGCTAGGTGGTAATTGGCAGCCAACACGTGCTCTGAATGCTTTTTATGGTCAAGCGAATAGTGTATCCAAGAGACCAGCGGAGGGGTGGTCTTGCTTGCGCGAATGGCTTGTGCGGCTACACGGCATGAAGGTGAATCAAAGGCAATAACGACATCCGGTTGGCTCTGTTTAATATGCTGTGCCAGCGCACAGGAATGACTCAGGCGACGTAGAAATGAAATCTTGATGTTTGAACGGTGGCAAACGAATTTTTTCCCTTCTAGCCATACTTTGTCCATGCGGTCATCGCGACACAAAAAATATAGTGTGTAGTCGTTTTTTGTCTCGACGTCATTTTCAAGAAAGCCGGTTACTTTTTTCAGCACGGTTTCTATACCGCCGAACCCAGAAGTGGCTTCACCAACAAATAATATGTTCATAAGTGTTATCAGGCAGGAATTACAATGCCTTACGCTCCGTTCGCACGCGTATCTTTTCTGCCTTTACACGTGCTTGTTGAAATAAAGGCTGTTCGTGTTGCAGCGTGGTACGCAACGTTTGCCGATCAAAATAGATCGTTAAAAACCACAGTAAATCGTTTTTGGTTAAACCAATATCAAGCGATGAAAAATAAAGACCGATAAGGTCCTTATTCCGCCAGCGCAGGGGAACACGATTGCGAAGTTGTGCCCGATGTAAATCAATGACTGAAATTTTAAATTGCGTATCTGTGGGCTGATAAGGTAGATGCAGTAAAAAATGGCAGATATAGCAATCACGGTGATTAATCCCGCTAGAATGCATGCCGCGTACCATTTCTGCAATGCGGCGTATAAGGCGACGTTTTTCTTTCACAGAAGGCGGATTAATCAGCCAGTTTGCGCAATAGTCTTCCAGACTAATCGAAGGGTTAAGATCTTCGGTAATGATGAAGGAATGACGTCGTAGTGGGTTTAACCCACGTTGGCCGAATCCAATACCCTTCATGGTATCTACACCCAGATCTGCCAGACGATGGATGGCTTGCCATTCACGATCGGCACCGAGTACGGGCAGTCTGAGTGATAGCAAATTCTTCAACGCTTCTTTGAGCGCGGTGCCACGATGTATTTTGATGAAGTAGGATTTTTCTTTCAGTACAAAACGCAGCGTCCGGCGACTTTCCAATGCGCGAAAAACGTCGCCATCTAATTTTTCAACTTCTTCGAAGGGATCGCGATCTTTCCATTCCGATGCAAACGGCTCTTTTAGTTCAATCATGCTGTTTATTCACTCATCACTGCCTGAAATCAGCATCGCTGCTTTTTCAGGCAGGCTGTATAAATCTTCGCTATCGGCGAAATGACGGGCGTTGTTAGCCCATTTCAGTAATGTTTCTGGCTGATTCAGAGCATCATGTAGGGCCATATTCAACGATGTTTGTGCATAAGGTGAAGGGATAACAGCCCCTGCCCGCGCCTTGTCGATATAGGGCGCGTAGCCACACACGTCAGTCACCATCACTGGTAGTCCAGCGGCTATCGCTTCAAGCAGTACAATTCCCGCAGCTTCCTGATAAGCTGGATGCATCAACAGGTCTGCTGCGGCCATGAAATCAGGGATGTCATCACGTCCTGAAAAGAAGCGTACGTTATCTTCAATGCCACACTGCTTGGCCAATGACAGATAGCGCTCCGGCTTATCTTGCCCGACAACGAAAAAAATGACTTTCTGACGTAATCCGTCAGGTAGACTCGCGATAGCCTGAATACTGCGTTCCACACCTTTACGTTTAAAATCAGATCCTACCTGAAGTAGGAAGATAGCGTTGTCGTCGATACCTTGTGCGCGGCGAAAGGTTTGTCGAACGTCAGGTGCTTGACGGTCGTATTTTCTGTCGAGAGCGATGCCTGGTGGCAAAATAAAAAAGCGTTCATCTTGTGTGTTGTAGTGCTTCTTGAAATCTGCGATTTGTCGCTGCGTTAACATCAGCATTTTTGTGTGGCTATCGCGTTTAAAGACTGCCTTTTCAAAGGAGGCATAATGTCTGTAACGTGGCATTAAGCGGTAGATTGCCCCTTTCTCTTGCTCGACTTTCTCTGCGTAACAAACATCGGCGGCATAGTAGAAATCTAGCGCTGGCATTTTATTAAAACCAACAATCCGATCGACAGGATACTGTTGGAGATGGCGTTGAACCCATTCACTATAACGCTGATTTCGTCGGTTATTACTCATGCCCGACACGGGAACGAAAATAATCTCAAGGTTATCTGGCTGTTCACCTTGCCATGATAAAACATAGACGCGGACCTGATTCCCCAGCTTTACGCAAGCTTGAGCAATACTATAAAAGTCACGTTGCAGTCCGCCGAAAGGGAAATATTTATACAGGCAGATGGCAATATTCATTGCACTTCCTCGTTTGTCGAACGATCTGCCAATAGGCTATTTACTGCTTGAATGACCTCTTGTGCAGGGATGCAGGAAAGGTATTTTTGGTTCCTATCGAGATTTTTTCTTTCCGGCATCGGTTGATAGTCCCCAGCCCAAATAACGATACTGTTGTCAGACCAGGGTCGCCATTTTTTATGATCTGTCGGTCCAAACAAGCAGACTAACGGTGTATCGAGCGCTGCTGCCATGTGCATTGGTGCGGAATCGACGCCGAGATAAAGTTTGGCTCTATCGATTAATGCGGCGAGTTCCAGAAAACTGGTTTTACCTGCAAAGGCTATATCCGGCTTGTGTTTGCATAGAGCATGGATATCTTGAATAACATGGAGATCGTCCGGGGACGGTCCGCAGGTCAGTACCACTTCGAGGCCTCTTACTTTCAGGTCGTCGATGACAGTCGCAAATTTATCATTGTCCCAGCATTTAAAAGACTGTCTCGCCGTAGGCTGGATGACAATATAATCTTGCTCACGTAGCTGTGGAGAGATACTGAACATACGATTGGCATCCTCCTCTCTGTAATACAGCGACATCCGATCTTTTTGAGTGGTCGGCTGTAAGTTGAGAGGAGAAAGCACGGAGCGGTTTTGCTCAACAATATGCGTTCCCCTTGCTGAAACGCAGGCGCTGAAAAATGAGCGCCACATCTTTCCTTTCAGGTTATTGCCCCGATCGAGAGCAAGACTGCGACACCCCAATGATTTTACTAATAAGGCAATCGGCCACTGATCAGCCAGATTGACGATAAGGTCGTAATTGTTTTGCTTAAGCTGTTGCCTGATTTCTTTGAAATTACGGACTTTTTCCAAAAAAGTACGGGTCTTTCTTTTGAGACCATAAAGCGCATTTATCTCCGGGTTTGCAGAGAGAATGGGCATCGTATCTTGGTACAGTAATACGTCGATTTTAGCGTCAGGATAATTGGCTTTCAGCGTGCTGATGAGCGGAGTGGTCAGCAGCATATCGCCATGATATCTGAGCTTTACCACGAGAATCCGGTGATAAGGGATGATGCGTTGACTCACTCGTTTTCCTTCATATAATCAAAAGGTTATTATTTTTTACAGGCACGCTACCGCCCCTGGCTCGACAGCTACCAGTTAACTGAGATGATCCGAAATGTTTCGGCGATTTGCGGTGCGCAAATTTATTGCGCACGTATTCAAACCCAGTATGGTACTAAAACCCACATCCCTCTCACAGAGGTAAATGCTACTGCCATACGCTAATTATAACAGGGCTAATTCTTTAGCCATTTTCCAGTCAGCGTTGTGCCGAGGCAAAATGCCATAAGCCACGCGATAAGCATGTCTCGTGAATAGAGAATGACATCGCTAAGTCCATACATCAGCAGAGCAAAAAGCAGCGCAGCAGAGAGGTGGCTGCGTAGAACAAAAAATGAAAAATAAAATAAAGAGGCATAGAGCAACACAAGCAATATTGCTCCCGGTAATCCCTTAAGGGAGAAGGCATCAATCACTTCGTTATGCAGATGAACATTCAAAAATTCAACGGCACCCGCTAAGCTCGGTTTTTGTTCTGCTTGTGCAACGATTCGCTCTGCGCGCTGTTCGGCGGACTGCCCCAATAACGCGTCTTCCCCGGCTTCGATACCTGATTGATACATCGCGATTCGTGCACCAACCGAGGTTCTGCTGTTATTCATACTATAGCTGTGTACGTCATTAATCAGATCGTTAATACGCTGATGAATCGTCTCCTGAAAAAGGAATAAGCACAGGAGAAGCGTGGCCGATGATCCGACTAATGCTTTTATAAATAGCGACTTACTGTGCCTGACTTCTGACAATAAAATGGTCGCACCAACAATAGGATAGACGAGTATGGCTGCCCGTGTTTCTGTTAGTAAAATAGCGACAGTCACTAGCAGAAAATGCCCCAGATAGAGGTAATATTTATAAGCAGAATTGAGCTTAAGCAGTGCCTGTGCACTTAAAGCACCGATGAAGGTAAGAAAATAGGCCGCGCTCGTTGCGGTACCAAATACTAATCCAATACGGTGCATTCCACTGAATAATGACTGATAGAACGCGTAGCTCAGCGCGAAAACACAGATTGCGATGATGTAGAAGAGTGGCTGTCGCTGATTTTTTTGCGAGATATGCAGGACTGTCAGCAGGATGAATGCACCCAGAATACCGGCATGGGCGGATGTCCTGTAGGCGTTATATACATAAGGTAAAAGGCTATCGGGTTGATAATAGTGGTGATACCAAATGAGATTGGTTAAGCCGATAGCCAGCAGGCAAAGCGGAATCAGTAATAACCGCTTAGCGGCTATTACTGTTCTTAAGTGTGTCACCACATAGAAAACAGATAGTGAACCCGTGAGATAAAAAAGCCACCCGGCAATAATGCTACTAAATGGCATAATAGCTAATGTGAGTAAACAGCCTGGGAAAATCGCTTTCAGTGCGATAGTCGCACTTATACTGGGCGCTTTTCCCAGTTCGTACCTTAATTCATTGAGCATGTATTTGTTCACAGTCGGGAGCGATATTACTCGCCTGATTGCAGGTAATTCTATACCCGTCATACTTCAAGTTGCATATGCGTTGGCCGCGTTCACTCACCCGAATCACTTACTTTTGTAAGCTCATCGGGATTCCTTCCCTTGCCGCCTTCCTGAAACTCGAATTATTTAGGGTATATCAGCATTTCTAGTTTCTGATGGACGAGGCTAGCGGGAATTGTCTCCATTTTCTGGCTTTCGGACATTTCTACCACTTGGTTCATCCCATAGCCGCCAATCAGCCCTGGGTCGGTGGGGCCGTATAAGGTGATATTCGGGCGATCCAGTGCCGCCGTCAGGTGGCTAAGCCCAGTATCGACGGAAATAACGGCCTTGGCACCCGCGAGTACCTCTGCGACCTGTTGCAACGTCAGACGCGGTAAGACGTCAACGTGGGGGAAGCCTTCCGCCAACCGTAATGCGCGCTGGTGCTCATGCGCCGCTCCCCAGGGGAGTTTGATGTGTAATCCACTCGGTGCTAATAGCGCAATCAGTTCACGCCAGTGCGCTTCCGGCCAGTGCTTTTCATCACGCGTCGTGGCGTGGAGAAACACCAGATAGCGGTTGGTGTCTTCGGGCGGCTGAGAAAGGAACCGCTGGGCAATCGCATAATCGCCGCGTTCAGTAGGTTTTCTATAGCCCAGACTCGCAGCAAACAGCTCCCGTACGCGCTCGACGGCATGCTGCCGACGGCTTATCGGGTGGCGATAGTTATAAAACCAGCTTGCCAGCGGCTCACGCGCGCTCTTGCAATCCAATCCGTGTTTCTTTCCGTTAGCGAGTCGCGTAACCAGCAGCGCACTTTTAATCAGCCCCTGCGCATCGATAACTGCATCGTAGCGGTATTGACGTAGTTGGCGCTTGAATTCTGCACGTTCCTGACGTATCGGGGCACTAAACCAGTTTTTCCGCCAGCGGCGTATTGCCACTGGAATGACGCGGGAAACTGCGGGGTGCCAGCTTGGAATTTGTGCGAAACCTTCTTCAACCGCCCAGTCGAACTGGATACCGGGAATAGCCTGCATCGCGTCGGTTAAAGCGGGCAACGTATGTAGCACATCGCCCATCGACGATGTTTTCACGATCAGCACTCTCATGCGTCTGCTCCCGGCGCCCGATTTACTCCCAGAATGAGATGCTTATCCAGCGCGCTGAGCACGCGTTCGGGCTGAATATCGATCAAGCTCTGGTGATAACCTTGCTCGGCATCCCCTTTACGCACCCGGTGATAACCGGTAATCAGGCGAATCACTTCAGCCTGATGGGACAACGGCGGGGTAAAATCGGGGCTACTCGGGCCATAAAGCGCGACAAGCGGGCGATGAAGCGCCGCGGCGACGTGCATGAGCCCAGAGTCATTGCTGACAACGGCATGACAGGCCGCAATCAAGACAACAGCCTGTTCCAGCGAGGTTTTCCCCGCTAGATTGGCGCAGTGCTGTCGGGCATCCTCAGTCAACCCCTGAAGAATATCGTCACAGGCTGAACTATCATTGGCGGAACCGAACAGAGCAATCTGGTAGCCGCGCTCAATCAGTGATTGCGCCAACGCAGCGTAGTGATAATGCGGCCAGCGTTTGGCAGGGCCAAATTCGGCACCGGGGCAAAAACCGATGATGGGGCGTTTATCGCTGAGGTCAAAGGCCTGCGTTATGTCCGCAATTTCGGCATGATTAACCTGTAACTGTGGCCAAAGTAACGGCTGCGGCAAGTCCTCGGCACGATGGATACGGCTACGGTCATAGGCTAATGCTGCGTAGCGCTGAACCATCAGTGGAAATGCGGCTTTATCTAGCACGCGTAGGTCGTTCAACAGCCCGTAACGCATCTCGCCGCGCCAGCCTGTGCGTTGCGGAATGTTGGCAAAGAACGGCACCAGCGCAGATTTGAAGGAGTTGGGCAGCACGTATGCTCGGTTATAACCTGCATCGCGCAGGGATACGCCAAGACGACGGCGTTCGCCCAGCTCAAGTGCGCCGTGGCCTAGCGGCATGGCTAACGCCTGATTGACTTCCGGCATTCGTGCCAGCAGCGGACGGCACCACGCTGGCGCCATCACGTCAATGACCGCTTCCGGGTGTTCAGCCTTCAATGTGCGATAAAGGCTGTGCGACATCATCATATCGCCGACCCAGGAAGGGCCGATGACCAAAATTTTCATACCGCTTATGAATCCTTATCCGATTAAACGGTACGGTTCAGCCAGGTCATATATTCCGCTACGCCTTCGGCGACGGTTTTGAACGGCTTATCGTAGCCCGCGGCCCGCAAGTTGGTGAGGTCGGCCTGCGTATAGGCCTGATAGCGGCCTTTCAGTTTTTCAGGGAATTCGATGTACTCCACGCCGCCTTTGTTATGGAAGGCGAGTGTGGCGTCGGCAACGGCCTGGAAGGATTCGGCACGACCGGTACCGCAGTTGAAGATGCCCGAAACACCATTTTGCCAGAACCACAGATTGACGGCCGCGACATCACCGACGTAAATGAAGTCACGTTTGAAGTTTTCGCTACCAGAGAACAGCTTCGGATTTTCACCCTGATTAATCTGGTTGTTCAGGTGGAACGCGACGCTTGCCATGCTGCCTTTGTGCCCTTCGCGCGGTCCATAGACGTTGAAATAGCGGAAGCCGCAGATCTGCGATTCCGCTTCCGGCAGAATCTCACGCACGTACTGATCGAACAGGAACTTGGAGTAGCCATAGACGTTCAGAGGCTGCTCGTATTGGCGGTCTTCGATGAAGTTATCGTTACGACCGCCGTAGGTCGCGGCCGAAGAGGCATACAGGAACGGAATACTGCGATCGAGGCAGTAGTGCAGCACATCTTTGGAATACTGATAGTTGTTATCCATCATGTATTTGCCATCCCACTCGGTGGTGGAGGAGCAGGCACCTTCATGGAATACGGCCTCGATATCGCCCAGATCGTCACCCGCAACGATGCTGGCGACGAAATCTTCCTTATCCACGTAATCTGCTATGTCCAGATCGACCAGATTGACGAACTTGGTGCCGTCTTTCAGGTTATCGACAACCAGAATGTCCCGGTAGCCGATGTCATTCAGAGATTTTACGATATTGCTGCCGATAAAACCGGCACCGCCAGTAACGATAATCATGGGTGCGACCTTTGTTAATCATGCCGGTGAGGCACCGCGCCCCACACTGTTTATGACCGCTATAATAGCATTTCATTTTACTGCAAGCAGCCAGAGGTTAATTTATCCCGTGTTGTCCCAACCTTTTAAGATGATTCAGGTCGTGACGAAACCTGCATTTTCAGACTGTTTCCCCCGCATTTCTGCCCACATCCGCTAGCTTAAAAACCATAAAGCAATCTTTTTATGGGAGATGGTCGCTATGCCTGCCGATTTTTATCAACAACTTACTACACAAATCATGGCTGCACGCACCGAAGGCGTGTTTAAGGAGGAGCGAATTATTACCTCTGCGCAGCAGGCCGAAATTGAGGTGATGGATAGCGACCGTCTGCTCAACTTCTGCGCCAATAATTATCTTGGTCTGGCGGACAGCCCTGAGTTGATTGCCGCTGCAAAAGCGGGATTGGACAGCCACGGTTTCGGCATGGCATCGGTGCGCTTCATTTGTGGAACGCAGGATATCCACAAACAGCTGGAGCGTAAGCTGGCGGATTTTCTAGGAATGGAGGACGTAATTCTCTATTCCTCTTGTTTTGATGCCAACGGCGGGCTGTTTGAAACGCTGATGGGGCCGGAGGATGCGATTATTTCCGATGCGCTTAACCACGCCTCGATCATTGACGGTATCCGGCTATCGAAGGCTCGGCGCTATCGTTATGCCAATAACGATATGAGCCAGTTGGAAGCACAACTGCAACTGGCCAGAGCCGAAGGGGCAAGGCACATCATGATTGCCACCGACGGCGTTTTCTCGATGGATGGTGTGATTGCAGACTTGCAGGGAATTTGCGACCTGGCGGACCGCTATGATGCGCTCGTGATGGTTGATGATTCCCATGCAGTGGGATTTGTGGGCGAACAAGGGCGCGGAACGCATGAACACTGCGGGGTGATGGATCGCGTCGATATCATCACCGGCACGTTAGGCAAGGCGCTGGGTGGCGCATCGGGCGGTTATACGGCGGGCAAGCGGGAGGTTATCGACTGGCTGCGCCAGCGTTCTCGTCCCTATCTGTTTTCCAACTCGCTCGCGCCTGCCATTGTCACCGCATCGCTCAAGGTGCTGGATTTGCTGGAATATGGCGGAGAACGACGTGATCGCCTGTGGAAAAATGCCCGCCTGTTTCGTGAAAAGATGACTGCCGCAGGGTTCACGCTGGCAGGTGCCGATCACGCCATTATTCCCGTGATGCTGGGCGAGGCGCAACTGGCACAGGATTTTGCTCAGGCGCTACAGCGGGAAGGCGTTTACGTCGCGGGCTTTTTCTATCCTGTTGTTCCCCTTGGTCAGGCGCGTATTCGTACCCAAATGTCGGCTGCCCATACGTCGCAGCAAATCGAATTCGCTGTCGAGGCTTTTATCCGCGTGGGCAAGCGTCTGGGTGTGATCATCTGAGGAAACTGTCATGAAAGCATTGGCAAAATTGCGACCGGAAGAAGGTATCTGGATGATGGATGCCCCCATGCCAGAACTCGGGCATAACGACATCATGATTAAAATCCGCAAAAGTGCGATTTGCGGAACGGATGTGCATATCTATAACTGGGACGAATGGTCGCAGAAGACCATTCCCGTGCCGATGGTCGTCGGGCATGAGTACGTGGGTGAAATTGTCGCGATTGGTCAGGAAGTTAACGGTTTTCATATTGGCGACCGGGTTTCTGGTGAGGGGCATATTACCTGTGGCTACTGCCGTAACTGTCGCGCTGGGAGACGTCACTTATGCCGCAATGCCATCGGTGTCGGGGTAAACCGTCCCGGCTCGTTCGCGGAATATCTGGTGATTCCTGCCTACAATGCATTTCGCATTCCCGACAATATTTCTGACGAATTGGCCGCTATTTTCGACCCTTTCGGTAACGCCGTGCATACCGCACTTTCCTTCGATTTAGTGGGGGAAGATGTGTTGATTGCAGGGGCAGGGCCGATAGGCATGATGGCCGCGGCGGTGTGCCGTCACGTTGGTGCAAGGAATGTCGTGATTACCGATGTGAATGCATACCGTCTGGAGCTGGCTAGTAAAATGGGGGCAACGCGTGCCGTCAATGTGGCAGAGGAAAAGCTGACTGACGTGATGATAGAACTGGGTATGACCGAGGGGTTTGATATTGGGTTAGAAATGTCGGGCGCACCATCGGCCTTTCGCGCGATGCTGAAAGCGATGAATCACGGTGGGCGAATCGCTATGCTGGGCATTCCGCACGAACCGATGTCGATTGACTGGGGCGAAGTGATTTTTAAGGGATTGTTTATTAAAGGCATCTACGGACGGGAAATGTTCGAAACCTGGTACAAAATGTCTGCGCTGATTCAGTCCGGACTGGATTTGTCCCCGATTATCACCCACCGCTTTCACATTGATGAGTTTCAAAAAGGGTTCGATGCTATGCGCTCCGGTCAGTCGGGCAAGGTTATTCTCGATTGGGATGAGGCATATACTCGTCATACTTCGAGTTGCATGTGCGTTGACTGCGCTACTCGGCATACTTAACGTGTACTTCGCCCCTCAGGGGCCGCTGCAAGCCGCGTTCAAATCAGCCTTTAGCAGATTTGTCACTCACCCGAATCACTTACCTGAGGAGCATGCGCCTGACATTACGGCTGCTTGTGCGTTTCGGTGTCGGCAGGGGCAATCCAAGTTTGCCAGCGGTGCTTGATAAACAGCATGGGTGCGCTGTCCCGAATACTGCTGCTCACCAGCCTGAAGAACACATCGTTTTTCACCGGTTCCGGCAGCTGTTTGACCTGGCATTGCGGTATGCCGCGGAACGGATTACGCGACTTGGGCGGTTTCTGTGGCTGAGGCTCATAATGCTGCGTAGGCTCATTCAGCAACTGGCTGGGGCGCACTAAGACGATATCGGCATCCAGTGTAGGTAGCATCTGCTGCAAGACGCGGATAGTTGAAGGATGTGGGTGCCCAATAGCGATAGCGGAACCGCTGCGGCGGGCAATTTGCACCGCGCGGGTAAACTGTTTACGAATCTCGGCTTCGTTCTGCGAATCGTCCAGAAAGACTTTGCGTTTGATAACTTTGACGCCCGTTCCTGCTGCGGCCTGACTCGATTGGCTGCTGCCAATGGTCATACTATCGAGGAAATAGAGCTGGTAGGCGCTCAGCGCCTGCATGACTTTTTGCATACCAGGCAGGCTGGCGGTCATCGCGCTGCCCATATGGTTATTCAACCCTACGGCATAAGGCACGTTACTGACCGATTGGCGAATAATGCGCTGAATTTCATCGCTGCTCATGTCTGGGCGTAACGTGTCGCGCTCCAGCGGCTGCTTGCTCATCGGTGCCATCGGCAAGTGGATCAGCACTTCTCGCCCTTGCTGGTGGGCTTTAGTCGCCATTTCACGGGCGTACGGTGCGTTAGGTAATACTGCGACGGAAATTGCCGTAGGCATCGCCAGAATCTGGTTCTCATTATGTGGACGATAGCCGAAATCATCGATGACGATGGCGAGTTTTCCGGCCAGAGCCAACGGAGAAAGTGCGAATAGACTCAATGCCAATAACGGTGTTTTGGTTAAATAAGACAAGACTATCTTCCCAGCCAAGGTTGTGGATTGACCGCCTGACCCTGACGACGGATTTCAAAATATAGCCCGGCCTGACTTTGCCCGCCGCTGGTGCCGACCAGTGCGATAGGTTGGCCTGCTTTGACCTGAGCGCCAACGGATACCAATGCGCTTTGGTTGTAACCGTACAGGCTCATGTCCCCTTTACCATGCTGCACAACAACGACCAGCCCGTAGCCCTGTAGCCAGTCGGCCATCAGTACGGTACCGTCGGCGATAGCTTTCACTTCAGTCCCTTCCGGTGCAGTAATCACCAAGCCTTTCCAACGTAGCTCACCCTGTAGTGGCTCGCCGAAACGGTGCTCGATGCGGCCGTTAACCGGCCATATAGCTTGACCTGAAGGCCGCCCTAAACCGCCAGTGCGTGCCATCAATGAGCGTTCACCTTCAGTCGGTTTGTAGCTACTGCCACTGCGTTTGGCCTGCTCTTCTTTGGCGCGAACCTTGGCAGCCTCGCGCGCTTCTCGTTCAGCGCGAGCTTTCGCTTCTCGTTCTGCACGGGCGATCTGATCGCGCAATCGGGTTTCATTCTGGCGCAGTTCCGTCAACTGCTGCTGATCTTTTTCCAGCGAACTTTCCAGCGTCGACAGCGTTTTCTTCCGATCGGACTGCGCCTGTTCCAGCGTTTGCTGTTGCTGTTGTTGGTCACTTAACAGCGTTTTTTGCTGCGTCTGTTTTTGTTCTAACTGACGTCGTTGATCCGCCAGCTCTACGCGGGTTTGCTGCAAGTCGTTGATGGATTTCTGTCGTGCTTCATTCAGGTAACCAAAGTAGGCGAGGATACGCTCGTTGCGCTGGCTTTCCTCTCCGCTGAGCATGAGTTGCAGTGCGCTGTGCTGTCCTTGTCTGAAAGCGGCATCAAGCTGACGAGAAAGGAGCGTTTGTTGCTTATGCTGCTGAGATTGCAGTTTTGCGATAGAGGCGCTGAGGCTGGTTAATTCTTTATTTAGCGTGGACAGCGTATTGCGCGTTTCATGCAGTTGGCGACTGGCCTGAGAGATGGACTGCTCCTGCTTCTTCAACTGCTGAACTAATGTACTGCGCTGCTTTTGTTGCGCTTGAACGCTTTTTTCTTTCGCGGCGATATCTTGTTGCAGGGTCTTTAGCTGTGCCTGATTATCTTCCGCCTGGCTGAGCGCGGGCAACAGCAAAACGCCAACGCAGAGCGCGCTGGCGCAGCGGGTGAGCAGCCTTTGTAATGCAGATAACTGGCGATCGGCGCTACATACCACTCGACTCTGTACAAATAACGCGTTTTTACTCATATCGATAAATTATTCCACGATGAACAGCGGCTTACCAGTTGTCTCTTGTCTGATTTCTATTTCCAGACGTGACAAGCATGGCACAAAGGCACGCGTCTATGCGTGTCAATAATAGATAAATGGAAAGCGTGCCGCAGATTCGATACGCTATATTGGCTTACTGGCTGTAATTGCCGTATCGCGCAGGTATACTCAGGAAACTTATATTTTTGTT
>NZ_LXFV01000014.1 GCF_002847345.1 Pectobacterium peruviense | reverse complement strand
GCTTAACTGATCCGGGAGCCGTTACACCCCATGCAAGAGATTATGCCATTCGTTAGCAAGAACCCTATTTTAAGCATCGCCTGGGTTGCGCTGTTGGTTGCGGTAATTGTACTTACTGTGAAGAGTAAACTGTCGAACGTGAAAGAAGTGGTTCGTGGTGAAGCGATCCGACTGATTAATAAAGAAGATGCTGTCGTCGTTGATATCCGTAACCGTGACGACTATCGCCGTGGCCATATTGCCAGCGCATTTAACCTGTTGCCGATCGACATTAAAAACGGCAGCGTAGGTGAGCTTGAAAAACATAAGTCGCAGCCGATTATCGTGGTCTGCGCCAACGGTCTCTCTTCACGTGAAGCGGCCGATAATTTGCACAAAGCCGGTTTTGAGCGTGTGCAAGTACTGAAAGATGGTCTGGCTGGCTGGAGCGGTGAGAATCTGCCTTTAGTCCGCGGCAAATAAAACGGTTTGTGGTAAAACTATCCGCATCGTGCCATGTGCAGTAAGTCATTCACAGCCAAAATGGCCACGATTTCGCAGGATAACCGACAGGCTGATTGCAGTACGACAATGACAAAAATGTGCTGACGTCCGCCTACTCATGACGACGGAAGACGTCAAAAAATCTAACAAAAGGGTATTACTTAACATGTCTGAACAAAACAACACAGAAATGGCTTTCCAAATCCAACGTATCTACACCAAAGATATCTCTTTTGAAGCGCCGAAAGCGCCTCAGGTGTTCCAACAGGAATGGCAGCCGGAAGTTAAACTGGATCTGGATACGGCTTCTAGCCAACTGGCTGATGACATCTATGAAGTCGTACTGCGTGTGACCGTAACGGCTTCTCTGGGTGAAGAAACTGCATTTCTGTGTGAAGTTCAGCAAGGTGGCATCTTTACCGTTGGCGGTATTGAAGGGACTCAACTGGCTCACTGCCTGGGTGCTTACTGCCCGAACATTCTGTTCCCTTACGCGCGTGAGTGCATCACCAGCCTGGTTTCTCGCGGTACCTTCCCGCAATTGAACCTGGCTCCGGTTAACTTTGATGCGCTGTTCATGAATTACCTGCAGCAGCAGACCGAGGGTGAAGGTGAAGGCGCTGCGCAGCATCAGGATGCCTGATGAACGCGTCTGACGCTTCCATGACCGTCATCGGTGCCGGTTCATACGGCACCGCATTAGCCATTACGCTGGCGCGTAATGGCCATCGAGTCGTGTTGTGGGGTCACAACCCTACGCACATTCAGGCGTTACAGGCCGCTCGCTGTAATCAGGCATTCCTGCCTGATGTTCCTTTCCCCGATTCGCTACAGTTGGAAACGAATCTGGCGCAGGCGCTCGCTGCCAGCAGAAACGTGCTGGTTGTCGTGCCGAGCCATGTATTCGGTGATGTTTTGCGTCAGTTGAAACCCCATTTGCGCGCCGATGCACGTATCGTGTGGGCGACCAAAGGGCTGGAAGCAGAAACAGGGCGTCTGTTGCAGGATGTCGCACGCGAAGCGTTGGGTGAAACGATCCCGCTAGCGGTGGTATCTGGCCCGACATTTGCCAAAGAATTAGCGGCCGGCATGCCGACAGCTATTGCGCTTGCATCAACGGACAGTGAATTTGCTGATGACCTGCAACGGCTATTGCATTGCGGGAAGAGCTTCCGTGTTTACAGCAACCCGGATTTTATCGGTGTGCAGTTGGGCGGAGCGGTGAAAAACGTCATTGCCATCGGTGCCGGGATGTCTGACGGCATTGGGTTTGGTGCTAATGCACGTACCGCATTGATCACTCGCGGGCTGGCGGAAATGACCCGGCTTGGTGCTGCATTGGGCGCTGATCCTACTACCTTCATGGGAATGGCTGGGCTTGGCGATCTGGTGCTGACCTGTACTGATAATCAGTCCCGTAACCGACGCTTTGGCATGATGCTGGGGCAGGGAATGGATGTGCAGAGCGCACAGGATAGCATTGGTCAGGTTGTTGAAGGATACCGCAATACGAAAGAAGTATTGGCATTAGCGCAGCGCTACGGCGTTGAAATGCCAATTACTGAGCAGCTTTGGCAGGTTCTGTATTGCGGGAAAGACGCTCGAGAAGCGGCGCTGAGCCTGTTGGGGCGCACGCGTAAAGACGAAACCGCCAATTTATAAAACACGTCGTTCTATGCTGGGCTTCCTAATCTTGGAGGCCCATAGTATCTTCATTTTCTTGTGTACGAGCGGCGGGCTAACAAGCCTGTTGTTTGGAACAGATATACGTTGTGATGTGTGGTATCTCGGAGAGTAAGGCAATGTCGACAGAAGAACTGGCACTGGTCTGGACCAATATCAAAGCAGAAGCGCGCAGTCTCGCAGACTGTGAACCGATGTTGGCCAGCTTTTTTCACGCCACATTGCTGAAGCACGAGAATTTGGGTAGCGCACTGAGCTACATGTTGGCGAATAAGTTAGCCAATTCGATTATGCCTGCGATCGCTATTCGTGAGGTGGTTGAAGAAGCCTACAGTGCCGATCCACAGATGATTGTCTCTGCTGCGCGTGATATTCAGGCCGTCTGCCTGCGCGATCCGGCGGTGGATAAATACTCTACGCCGCTGCTCTACCTGAAAGGGTTTCATGCATTACAGGCTTACCGCATTGGCCACTGGCTTTGGTCTCAGGACCGCAAAGCGTTGGCGGTCTATTTCCAGAATCAGATCTCAGTTTCTTTCGGTGTCGATATTCACCCGGCTGCGAGAATCGGCTGTGGGATCATGCTCGATCACGCAACAGGCATTGTGATCGGCGAAACAGCCGTGGTTGAAAATGACGTCTCCATTCTGCAATCCGTTACGCTGGGTGGTACGGGCAAAACCAGCGGCGATCGTCACCCTAAAATTCGTGAAGGCGTGATGATTGGCGCAGGCGCTAAAATCCTGGGGAATATTGAGGTAGGCTGCGGCGCGAAAATTGGCGCGGGTTCTGTCGTGCTGCAATCCGTTCCTCCACACACGACGGCGGCAGGGGTGCCAGCCCGTATCGTCGGTCGTCCGGAAAGCGACAAGCCCGCCATGGATATGGATCAGTATTTCAACGGTATCAACCGTGGCTTTGAATACGGCGACGGTATTTGACCCTGCGGCGTTAACGATTCACGCTATTCAAGCTGAGATGGAGGCCGGCATTTTATCTCCATCAGAATATAAACTACCGAGAAATAAGGTGGTTTTTTGTTATTTCGGCTAGGAAACGTCTGAAAGCATCTCTGAACTTACCATCTATTTAGCCACAGTTGCTGTTTATCCCTTCATAATAGGCTGCTTTGATTTCCCCGTTTATATAGGCAGATTGCGTAAGTTGAACTATATATTCTGGTAACGATCAGAATAGTTTTGTTCGGATCACTTTTGTTTGAATGGAATCGTGACGCTGTTACAGAGAACCTTATATGTATTTGAAGCGAATTTTAATCATGTCAAGTTTGATTACACTACCCGTTGTTCCTTTTTTAAGCTACGCAGCAGAAAGCATAAATAATGTGGGGACAAATAATACGAGTAGCACGACGAATCTCGCACCCGCTGCGGCTGATGCCAAGGATTCGGCATCGGAAAAGCATGAGGAAAGCTGGTGGCAGAAAAGTAAAAATAATCTATCTACGACCTGGAATTCGCCACAGAGCCACGATATCTATATCCCGACCATCACCTGGCATAACCGCTGGACATACGATAAAGAAAAGACCGATAGATATAATGAAAGGCCGTGGGGCGCGGGTTACGGCGTTTCCCGTTTAGATAAGGACGGGGACTGGCACGGGCTTTATATCATGGCGTTTAAAGACTCCTATAACAAATGGGAGCCTATCGGTGGCTACGGTTATGAAAAGCGTTGGCGGCCAACCAGCGATCAGGATTTTCAACTGGGCCTAGGCTTTACGGCAGGTTTCACAATGCGTGATAACTGGAACTATATTCCAATTCCCGTCTTGTTGCCTTTGGCATCAATAAGCTACAGCAAACTCTCTTTTCAGGCGACTTACATCCCCGGAACATACAATAACGGTAATGTTTTCTTTGCCTGGTTCAGATGGCAGATTTAATTCTTAGGTCACTGAGCCTCTTTTATTTTATAAAAAGAGGCTCTATTTCTTCTGTAATAAAACATATTTAGCGGCGCAATGGCTATCTTGGCAAAGGTTATTTAACGCCATGCCTCCTCATTGTTGAGTTTATTTTCTGGTTGTCCATTATTTAACCCAATGTAAACCACATTGACTGAAATTCATTCAGCCATCTCCGCTACAATGGCGCTACTTTTTTCTCAGTGGATGCTGTCGTGCCATTACTTATTATCACCACTATTTTGTGGGCATTTTCATTCAGCCTGATTGGCGAATATCTGGCGGGTCAGGTCGATAGCTGGTTTTCTGCGATGTTCCGTTTAACTGCCGCAGCAGTGGTGTTTTTGCCCTTCTTACGTTGGCGGGGCTACGCGCCGCGCGTCATTTTCCTATACATGTTAGTGGGTGCTTGCCAACTGGGTATCATGTACCTGTTTGTGTTCCAGGCATACCTGTACCTGACCGTACCTGAGTTTTTACTCTTCACAGTGATGACGCCGTTGTACGTTACGCTGATTTACGATCTGCTTGCTCGGCAGCGCCTGCGCTTAGGCTACGCGATGAGTGCGCTGCTGGCGGTATTCGGGGCGGCGGTGATCCACTATCACGGCGTGAGTGAGCACTTCTGGTGGGGATTCCTGCTCGTGCAGGTGGCTAATGTGTGTTTTGCCGCTGGTCAGGTTGGTTATAAGCGTCTGATGGAGATTCATCCTGTGCCGCAGCACTGCGCGTTTTCCTGGTTTTATCTGGGAGCTGCGATTGTGACGATAGCTGCATGGCTGCTCTTCGGTAATATGGGTAAATTGCCCACCACAACCTTGCAGTGGGGCGTGTTGCTCTGGCTGGGGATTGGCGCTTCTGGTCTTGGTTATTTTATGTGGAACTACGGCGCAACTCAGGTGGATGCCGGAACGCTCAGCATAATGAATAACTTCCACGTGCCAGCCGGTCTACTGGTCAACTTCGCCATCTGGCACAAAACGCCAGACTGGCTGAGCTTTATCGTGGGGACGGCGATCATTACGTCCTCGTTGTGGGTACACCAGCATTGGGTCGTGAAGCGTCCTTTACGAACGGCAAATGATCACAAGCGTGCTGACGCGCCGAACGAGTAAACGCATCAATGACCGGTTGGCGCTGCTCTCCGTCGCGGACAGCGGCGTACAACCGGCTCCAAAGCCCATCACCCAGCGATTTGGTCACAATCAGCCCTTGGCGTTCAAAACTTTCCACCACCCAGTGCGGTAATGCGGCGATGCCCATGCGGGCGGCGACCATCTGAATCAACAGCAGCGTATTATCCACGCTTTTCAGCGCAGGACTGACGCCCGCTGGCTGTAAAAAGTGACGCCAGACGTCCAGCCGTTGCCGCTGTACCGGATAGATCATCAGGGTTTCGGTGCTGAAATCTTCCGGTTCGATTTTTTCTTTTTTTGCCAGTGGGTGTTCGGGAGCCAGTACCAGCCTGACTTCAAAATCAAACAGAGGCGAATAGTGCAGACCGCTGCGCGGCATAATGTCCGAAGTCATGACCAGATCCAGCTCGCCTTGCTGGAGTGCGGGCTGCGGATCGAACGTCACACCCGATTTAAAATCCATCACCACCTGTGGCCAGTGTTGGTGAAATTCGTCTAGCGCAGGCGTCAGCCACTGAATACAGCTGTGACACTCGATTGCCAGACGCAGCATGGTTTGGTGCGGCTCATGACACGCTTGCAACGCCTGCTGAATTTGCGGTAACACCTGCTCTGCCAACTGCAGCAGAATTTCTCCCTGAGGCGTAAAGCGCAGCGGTTGGCTTTTACGCACGAATAACCTGAACCCAAGGCGCTGTTCCAGATCGCTGAACTGATGGGATAACGCCGATTGGGTTTGATGAAGTGCAGCGGCAGCGGCGGCTAACGATCCAGTATTACGCAGTGCTTGCAGCGTTCGCAGGTGTTTAAATTCGATCATGAGAGTCCTTCACAGTGACAGTGAACAAATTGCGCTTGTGCTTACTACAGTACCTGCGGATTATGGATGTGTAAACATCTGGACGGCTAAATGAGGAGTTAACGATGGCGATTGTGAATCACACACTGGGTTTTCCGCGCGTTGGACTACGCCGTGAACTGAAAAAAGCACAGGAAAGCTACTGGGCAGGTAGCGCAACACAGGAAGAGTTGCTGACTGTTGGACGCGAGCTGCGTGCACGTCATTGGCAACAACAGAAGGATGCTGGCGTTGATCTGTTGCCAGTGGGTGATTTCGCCTGGTACGACCATGTGCTGACGACAAGTCTGCTACTGGGTAACGTACCTGCACGTCATCAGAATGAAGACGGCTCTGTCGATCTGGACACGCTGTTCCGCATTGGCCGTGGACGTGCACCAACCGGTCAACCTGCCGCTGCGGCAGAAATGACCAAGTGGTTTAACACGAACTATCACTACATGGTGCCGGAATTTACCAAAGGGCAGCAGTTCAAGCTGACCTGGACACAGTTGCTGGATGAAGTCGATGAAGCGCTGGCGCTGGGTCATAAAATTAAACCTGTTCTGCTAGGCCCAGTTACCTACCTGTGGTTGGGCAAAGTGAAAGGCGAGCAGTTTGACCGTCTGTCGCTGTTGCAGGACATTCTGCCGGTTTACCAGCAGGTGCTGGCTGAATTGGCGAAGCGTGGCATTGAGTGGGTGCAGATCGATGAACCTGCACTGGCGCTGGAACTGCCGCAAGAGTGGCTGGCCGCGTTTAAACCGGCTTACGATGCACTGCAAGGTCAGGTGAAACTGCTGCTGACGACCTATTTCGATAGCGTTAGCCAGAATCTGGAAACGATCAAAGCGCTGCCGGTCCAAGGGCTGCATATCGACTTGGTTCACGGTAAGGATGATGCCGCTACGCTGAGCGCCCAACTGCCTGCTAACTGGGTACTGTCTCTGGGTGTGATTAACGGGCGTAACGTATGGCGTGCTGACCTGAGCAGCTGGTTCGAGCGTTTACAACCGCTGGTGGGGACGCGCGATCTGTGGCTGGGAAGTTCATGCTCACTGCTACATAGCCCTATCGATCTGAGCGTGGAAGTCCGTCTGGATGATGAAGTGAAGAGCTGGTTTGCCTTTGCGATTCAGAAATGTGCGGAACTGTCACTGCTGTCACAGGCCCTGAACAGCGGGAACGGTCAGGCACTGGAGGCCTACAGCGCGCCGATTCGTGCTCGCCGCACCTCTACCCGTGTGAATAACGCGGCCGTTGCGCAGCGTCTGGCGGCTATCACCGCACAGGACAGTCAGCGCCAGAACGTGTATTCGGTGCGTGCCGATGCTCAGCGCGAGCGCTTTAATCTGCCTGCATGGCCGACGACCACGATTGGTTCTTTCCCACAAACCACCGAAATTCGCGGCCTGCGTCTGGATTTCAAACAGGGGCGTCTGGACGGTAATAACTACCGCACCGGTATTGCTGAACACATCAAGCAAGCTGTGGCTGAGCAGGAGCGTCTGGGTCTGGACGTACTGGTACACGGTGAAGCTGAGCGTAACGACATGGTCGAGTACTTCGGTGAGCATCTGGATGGGTTTGTCTTTACCCAGAATGGTTGGGTGCAGAGCTACGGTTCTCGCTGCGTGAAGCCGCCGGTCATCATCGGTGATGTGAGTCGTCCAGAAGCAATCACCGTTGAATGGGCGAAATACGCACAGTCTCTGACTGACAAGCCGATGAAAGGCATGCTGACAGGTCCGGTGACGATCCTGTGCTGGTCTTTCCCGCGTGAAGACGTCACACGTGAAACCATCGCTAAGCAGATTGCGCTGGCGCTGCGTGATGAAGTTGCCGATTTGGAAGCCGCAGGCATTGGCATCATCCAGATTGACGAACCGGCGTTGCGTGAAGGTCTGCCGCTGCACCGCTCGGATTGGGATGCTTATCTGGCCTGGGCAGTGGATGCCTTCCGTCTGAATGCCGCTGTGGCGAAAGACGATACGCAGATCCATACCCACATGTGTTATTGCGAGTTCAACGACATCATGGATTCTATTGCTGCGCTGGATGCGGACGTGATTACGATTGAAACCTCTCGCTCCGATATGGAGTTGCTGGAGTCGTTTGAAGAGTTCGAATATCCGAATGAAATCGGTCCAGGCGTTTATGATATCCACTCCCCGAACGTTCCGAGCGTGGAATGGATGGAAGCCCTGCTGAAGAAAGCGGCACAGCGTATTCCTGCTGAACGCCTGTGGGTGAACCCGGATTGCGGTCTGAAAACCCGTGGCTGGCCGGAAACGCGTCAGGCTCTGGCAAATATGGTTCAGGCAGCACAGCGTCTGCGTAAAACCCAGTAATATTAATTGCTGATGACATCAGGGAGGTATCGCCTCCCTGATTCTTTTATGCCTTGCTAATAGATAAAATACGCATTATTTCCCATTCCTCCCGATTTTTTATTATTTTCTCTCTTCATTTTTTTCCTTCCTAAAAATTAACTATATTGTCTTTCCTTTAATAAAATAACTGCGCTATCCCCCTTTTTTTCTGCATCAACTGGTCGGTTATTTTCCAGAAATGAATATTTATCTGCTATCGAGACATCTATTATTCAGCGGGTTTAATCGACATCGCCATAAAGCTAGTGAGCATTGTGCCGATAAGGTAAACGGCATGGCGGCGGCTCAAGATGTACTCATCGATCGAGGTTGCTGTATTTTTTAACGTATTACTTATGTTGAAAGTTCACCTGCAATTACTCCTTAGTGGGTATTTAAAATATACCCATTAAGCATATTTGTTTTCCCGAAAAAAAACGATTAATTGCCACTCCGTGACGTTATTAAACGGACGGTGGCTGTGCGCAGTAGTCATTATTATTTATTACCTAAAAGGAGTGAGATGTGAATTTAGCGAATTGGCGTATTGGCTATCGATTAGGCGGCGGATTTGCCATCTTGATTCTGATGTTATTTACCGTGAGTATTTTCTCTCTCTCTAAACTGTCCGGCTTTCAGGATGGTGCCAGAGATATCGTCAAAGAGGTTTACCCACAAACGGTGGATGCGAATGACCTCATCGATAACGTGAATGGGCATTTTGTCGCTTATTTGCAGATGATGCTGGTGTCCGGTAAGGAGCAGCGTCAGGGGTATGTCGATCGGATCATGGCATACCGCAAAGAGATTAGCCGCCTGCTTGATAATCTGGAAAGCAATGCCTCAGGAGAGCTTTCTCGTAAACAGGTAGTGACTATCCGCGCGCTTCGTGCCGAGTTCATAACGTCCGGTGACAAAATTATTAGTGATGCGCTGGCGGGCAATAACGACGTCGCTGTAGAAGAATTCAATAGCAACCTGAACGTGATTCAACGCAAATACCGCGAGTCGGTGAAGCAGTTGGTGAATTACCAAAATGACGCGATGAATAATTCTGTCGAGACCATGGCCGAGGTGTATAACAATACTCGCATGATTTTACTGATTATTTTGGCGATGGGTGCTGCATTTGGGGCGCTGATTGCCTGGGCGATTACCCGCAGCGTAACCCGACCAATCGAGCAGGCTTTGCAAGTGGCAGACCGAGTGGCGCAGGGCGACCTGACCTCACGTATCACCGTTACCAGCAAGGATGAAACCGGATTGCTGCTGCAATCATTGGATCGTATGAACACCAGCCTGAGCTCTATTGTCGGCCAGGTGCGTGATGGGGCGGAAACGATTTCGACTGCGGCATCGCAAATCACGGCAGGGAATCAGGATCTGTCATCGCGCACAGAGGAACAGGCCAGTTCGCTAGAAGAAACGGCAGCCTCGATGGAGCAGTTGGCATCCACCATTAAAAACACGGCGGAAAACACCCAACAGGCGACGGAGATTGCCAATAAGGCCACCGGTGCTGCGCAAAAAAGCGGTGATGTCATGCTTTCTGTGACGCAGAAAATGCGTGGGATACGTGATTCGTCTCAGCGTATGGCGGAGATCATTGGCGTGATTGACGGCATTGCGTTCCAGACCAATATTCTGGCACTGAATGCGGCGGTTGAGGCGGCACGTGCGGGCGAACAAGGGCGTGGTTTTGCAGTAGTGGCGGGGGAAGTGCGTTCACTGGCACAGCGTAGTGCGACTGCCGCACGGGAGATCAAGGACTTAATCGACGATTCCGTGAGCAAAATTCGCGAAGGTATGGATCTTGTCGATACTGCTGAAGAAACAATGGGTGGATTAACGGCTCACGTGAAGGACGTACACGGCATCATCAGTGAGATTTCACAAGCCAGCCGTGAACAGAGCGATGGGATTAACCAGATGAATCTGGCGATTGGACAGATTGATACCACGACCCAGCAAAACGCGGCTCTGGTTGAGGAATCCGCTTCTGCGGCTCTGTCGCTGCAATCGCAGGCTTCTGTTCTGGCAGAGGCGGTGAGCGCGTTTAAAATACAGTCTTATAGCCACGATAGCGCCAGTTCTTATGCGCCGATGCCGATGAGCACGCCAACGCTGTCTCTAGCGCTGATGGGGGCGAAGAAAGCGTAAACTTACCGCAATAATTTGGCCGTGTTGCAACGTGCCGTCTATTCCCGCAGGGGGGCTGTGCCTCCCTGATTCTGTTATTTCGATAGATAGAGTAAAGACGGGTTTTCCTCTTCTTATTCAGCCTGTTATCCTTTTTTAAGAAAAATTCGCATCTCTTTATTTTTAATATCAAACATGTCTGACTATCCTTTTATGTAATTGAGACGTTATTAATGTTAATTATTGGTGGATTAATCTGTGATTTTTCCGATCGAAACTTGATTTCTGATAGTTAAAATCTATTTATTATCTATTTTTGAATGATTTAAACGATCAAATTGTAAAGATAAGAAACAAATTGCCGATAAAATGAATAACACAGGAACGGCTATGGATGCACGAATACGGAGAGGGAAGGTCATCATCTCACCTCGATAACGTCTCTGCGGTCTTATCAACCGTATTTGTACTACTGTTAGATTTATTGCCACTTTTACACCTCAACATCTGAGGGAAACTATTTGATTTTTGATCGCGCCTCTCATGCTGAGAGCGTGCGTAGAAATGCCTGCCTAAAGGTATCTCTGGTGCGTCAGAGGGAAACCGCTTTTTCCTTCAGATAGCCAGCCATTCTCCGCCCTGTGGTTCCACAAGCTGCGACATGTGCGCAATTGATATTGCTATGCATTACCTAAAAGGAGTGAGACATGAATTTAGCAAACTGGCGTATTGGTTATCGATTGGGAGCGGGATTTGCCATCCTGATTGTGATGTTGTTCGTCGTGAGTATTTTTTCCCTGTCTAAGCTATCCAGCTTTCAGGATAGTGCCAGAAGCATCGTGAAGGATGTTTATCCACAGACGGTGGATGCCAATAATCTCATCGATAATGTCACCAGTATTTTGGTTGCCTATCAGCGGCTCATGCTGGTCTCTGATCAGGTGCAAATTCAGACAAACGTTACGCGTGTGAATGAGTTCCGTCAGGAAATTGGTCGTCTGCTGGACAAGCTAGAAAGCCAAACCGTTGAAGAACGTTCGGTCACCCAGCTACGTGCTATCCGCGCGATTCGTACCGAGTTTCTGAAATCTGGCGATAAAATCATTAGCGAAGTCGTGGCGGGCAATCGGGAAGCGGCGATCGAGGAGTTCAACAATAATCTGAACGTGGTACAGCGGCAGTACCGTGATGCAGTGAAGCAATTAGTGAATTACCAAGATGATGCGATGGACACCTCCGTTGAAGCCATGGCAGAGGTATACAGTAATACCCGCATGATTTTATTGCTGATTTTAGTACTGGGTGCCGTATTTGGGGCGTTGATTGCGTGGTCGATCACGCGCAGCGTAACCCGACCGATACAGCAGGCTTTGCAAGTGGCAGACAGAGTGGCACAGGGCGACCTGACCTCTCGCATCACTGTTACCAGCAAAGATGAAACGGGATTGCTGCTGCAATCGTTGGATCACATGAACACGAGCCTGAGTACGATTGTCGGGCAGGTGCGTGACGGGGCGGAAACGATCTCAAGCGCGGCCTCGCAGATCGCCGCAGGGAATCAGGATCTGTCATCGCGCACCGAAGAGCAGGCCAGCTCACTGGAAGAAACGGCAGCTTCAATGGAACAGCTGACCTCTACCATTAAAAATACGGCGGAAAACACGCAGCAGGCGACAGACATTGCGAACAAAGCCTCTGGTGCTGCTAAGCAAAGCGGTGACGTCATGGTTTCCGTCACGCAGAAAATGCGTGGGATACGTGATTCATCCCAGCGTATGGCTGAGATCATTGGCGTGATTGACGGCATTGCCTTCCAGACCAATATTCTGGCGCTTAACGCAGCGGTTGAGGCGGCGCGTGCAGGCGAGCAAGGGCGTGGTTTTGCGGTGGTGGCGGGGGAAGTTCGTTCTCTGGCACAGCGCAGTGCGACAGCCGCTCGTGAGATTAAAGATTTGATCGACGACTCCGTGAGCAAAATTCAGGAAGGGATGTCGCTGGTGGATAACGCCGAAGAAACGATGAGCGGCTTAACGGGCTACGTGCGGGATGTGAATGAGATCATCAGCGAAATCTCTCAGGCCAGCCGCGAACAGAGCGACGGGATTAACCAGATGAACCTGGCGGTTGGGCAAATTGATACCACGACCCAGCAGAATGCGGCGCTGGTTGAAGAATCGGCCTCGGCGGCACTTTCCCTGCAAGCACAGGCCTCTGTTCTGGCAGAAGCGGTGAGCACATTTAAACTGCTGTCGTATGGCAACGGCAAAACTGCTTCTTACGCATCAGCACCAACGCGTACACCAGCGCTGTCCTTAGCGCCAGCAGCGGCGAAAGATCAGGGTAACAACGGTGATTGGACGACGTTCTAAGGTTGGCTTTGTAAAACGCTGAAACCCAAACGCCACCGTTGTTCGGTGGCGTTTTAGATTGTAGGTAAGAACGAAAACGTGTGATGGTGTTACGCCACACCGTTTTTCTGAAACCATGCCAGCATACGTTGCCAACCGTCACGAGCGGATTCTTCATGGTAGCTAGGGCGATAATCGGCATGGAAAGCATGTCCGGCATCAGGGTAGACAATAATTTCTGCCGTCGCGTTGGCTGCACGCAGCGCCTGCCGCATGATATCCACGTGTTCTAGCGGAATACTCCCGTCTTTCGCGCCGTATAACCCCAGCACAGGCGCTTCCAATTCTGTTGCGATATCGACAGGATGTTTGGGGCTATTCAGCGTTTTCTCACCGGTAAATTTGCCGTACCAGGCAACGGCGGCTTTGAGCTGCGGATTATGCGCGGCGTAGAGCCAGGTGATGCGCCCGCCCCAACAAAATCCCGTTATCGCCAGCTTACTGGCATCGCCACCCTGTTTAATCGCCCAGTTGGCGGTGTGATCGAGATCGGACAGCACCTGCGAGTCAGGAACCTTATGCACCAACTCGGTCAGGATTTGCTGAATGTCGTTATATTGGCTAGGGTCGCCCTGACGAAAATACAGCTCTGGCGCAATAGCCATATAGCCCTGCTTAGCCAGCCTGCGGCAAACATCCTGAATGTGTTGATGAACACCGAAAATCTCCTGCACCACCAGGACAATAGGGAATGGCCCGTCATGGTTCGCCGGTCTGGCGATATACGCGGGTAGCTGTTCCCCCTGAGAAGGAATGGTGGTTTCACTGGCAATGATACCGACAGAATCCGTCGTAATGATGGAGAAGCTCTGCGGTTCCACTGCTGGGGATAACCCTTGTGGAAGATGTTTGAAGGTCGTCTGTTCATCAGTCTTCATTACGCGCTCTCCTGTTACCAGCCAGCTGGCTTTCATATAAAGAGGGATTTCAGAACATCGATGATAAATACTATCAATGATTAAAGAATCTACACTAGAAGACAATTAATCGGCAAAAATGAATTACCCACTCGATAAAGAGTGATTCAAGTCACATTTTTTATGTATGTTAATGTCCGTTTCTTTTTTGTAGGTGACTCTCGTCACTTAAAAAAATGGAATGATGCGCTAGAGTCTTTTACTGGACGGACGCTTACAGACTGCGACAAGCAGCATAGATGAGGCGTTCGGCACGATTTCTCTGAATACCCAACTGATTGCCCGGGAGGCAGTTATGTCTACATCTGATGTGTTCCATCTTGGTCTGGTTAAGAACGATTTACAGGGCGCAACGCTGGCTATCGTGCCTGGCGATCCTGAGCGTGTTGAAAAAATTGCTCGCCTGATGGATAACCCGGTACATCTGGCATCACACCGTGAATTTACATCCTGGCGTGCTGAGCTGGACGGCAAAACGGTGATTGTCTGCTCGACAGGTATTGGTGGGCCGTCAACGTCAATCGCGGTAGAAGAATTGGCACAGCTCGGTATTCGTACTTTCCTGCGTGTTGGCACGACGGGGGCGATTCAGTCTGGCATCAATGTGGGTGATGTATTGGTCACCACCGCAGCCGTCCGTCTTGACGGTGCGAGCCTGCACTTTGCGCCGATGGAGTTCCCAGCCGTTGCTGATTTCGGTTGTACCACCGCGCTGGTGGATGCAGCGAAGGCGTCGGGTGCGGCATTGCACGTTGGCATCACGGCGTCTTCCGACACGTTCTATCCTGGTCAAGAACGTTATGACACCTTCTCTGGACGCGTGGTACGTCGCTTCCGCGGTTCGATGGAAGAGTGGCAGAGCATGGGTGTGCTGAACTATGAAATGGAATCCGCCACGTTGCTGACCATGTGCGCCAGCCAAGGGTTAAAAGCGGGCATGATCGCGGGTGTGATCGTGAACCGCACCCAGCAGGAAATTCCAGATGCGGCGACTATGAAGCTGGCCGAAACCACCGTCATCAAGGTGTTGCTGGATGCCACTCGCCGTTTATTAGCGGCTGAATAAGCACAAAAGTTGATGGTATTTTGGGCTGGTCATCGCAGAGGCCAGCCTTTATCCTAATAACTTGTTCTGGTTTATTGGGTTAACCTGCGACGCGCTCTGCGTGTGTAATACGGTTGCCTTGCTCGCCTTTCAACCTCGCAAGGAGATGTATGACCGAACCAACGTTGCTTCATCCCTCTTTATTACCGCTGGACGGCGGAATCAATTTCCGTGATTTAGGTGGCAACCGGGCTGCTGATGGGCGGCTTATCCGACACGGTAAACTTTTTCGCTCTGGCTCGCTGGATCTGCTGAGTCAGGCGGACTGTGAACACCTTGCTGGCGTGCCTATTTCTCATGTCGTGGACTATCGGGATGCCGATGAAATTGCGCAGAAGCCCGATATATTATGGACTGGAGCCAATTATCACGCCTATCCAGCTAATCCATTACGCCACGAAGTGACAGCCAATCTGGATTCGTTGGGATCTGATGTGTTGGCGGCCTTTGATTCCCGAGCGTTTATGTTGGAACTCTACCGCCGCTTGCCTTTCAATAATTCTGCCTATAAACAGCTGGTGTCGTTGCTATTGCGATCGGATGAGGGTGGGCTGGTGCAGCACTGCGCGGTGGGTAAAGATCGCACGGGTATCGGTTCGGCGCTGGTGATGTTTGCGCTGGGGGCAGATGAGCAAACCGTGATGGAAGATTACCTGCTCACGGACACGACACTGACGCCATTCCGCCAGCAGCTACTGGCGCATTTGTCGGAAACGCTGAATGAGAAAGCGCTCGGGCAGTTCTCTTATGTGCTATCAGTACAGGAAGAGTTCATCGTGACGGCGTTGCAGGCTATCTACGAACGACACGGATCGATCGATAGCTGGCTTGAAGTGGAATACGGTCTGGATAATCGTGCGCGGAATTATTTGCAGGATAAATATCTGATTGCAGGATAATTACCTGGTTTATTTTACAATAATGCGTTTTTCGAATCCGTTATTGTGGTCATAATTAGTTCTCTTATCGGTTCATTTTACTAAGTTTAACCAACGCCCGATGAATTTCATCAGGCGTTTTGCGTTTGTTAAATCAGGGAGGAACATGTCTCATATCATAGGGATAGATTTAGGTACGACAAACAGTTTGGTTTCCTTCTGGGATGGCGAGAAAGCCGTACTGATCCCCAATGCACACGGTGATTACCTCACTCCCTCGGTTATCGGCCTTGATGATAACGGCGATCTATTGGTCGGTCGTGTTGCCAAAGAACGCTTGATTACTCACCCACTTAAAACCGCAGCATTGTTCAAACGCTACATGGGGACGAAAAAGTCCTACTCGCTCGGCGATGTACAGACCTACCAGCCTGAGGAATTATCTTCTTTTCTGTTACGCGTGCTGAAAGCCGATGCTGAGGCATTTCTTGGTGCGCCCGTGACAGAAGCGGTCATCAGCGTGCCGGCTTACTTTAATGACAAACAGCGTAAAGCAACGCAGATTGCAGGGCAGCTCGCCGGCCTTAAGGTAGAGCGCTTGGTGAATGAACCGACCGCGGCTGCGCTAAGTTACGGCTTACATGTTAATGATCCAGAAAGCCGTTTTTTAGTATTCGATCTGGGCGGTGGCACCTTTGATGTGTCGGTCCTGACGCTGTTTGACGGCATTATGGAAGTGAATGCCACAGCAGGGCACAACATGCTGGGGGGCGAAGATTTTGTCGATACGCTGGTCAAAGCGTTTCTGAATGTGCATGCGTTGACGTCGCTCGGCTTGTCTGAAATGAGCCGCCTGCGTCAGCATATCGAAATGATGAAGCGCGAGTTAACGCTGCAACACGAGGCGACGATAGCGCCAGAGTTCGGTGGTGTAGCGTATCCGTGGCATCTTACCCGCGATGATTTCGAATCACTTTGTGCTCCTTTAATTGATGCGTTACGGCAGCCTATCGAGCGGGCATTGAACGATGCAGCCATTACTCCGCGTGAGTTGAATTGTGTCATTCTGGTCGGGGGAGCCAGCCGTATGCCCGTGGTAAGAAGCCTGGCTGCCAGGCTGTTCGGCCAGTACCCGGTCGCGACGTTAAACCCTGATGAAATCGTAGCGTTGGGTGCTGCGGTGCAGGCTGGGCTCAAGGCGCGTAGCCAAGGGTTATCGGAGGTCGTGCTGACCGATGTGTGCCCGTTTACTCTAGGGTTGGAAACGGCACGTCGCTTGCCGGATGGACACCTGGAAAGTGGTTATTATACGCCGATCATTGATCGTAATACGGTCGTCCCCGTGAGCCGGGAAAAGGTGTTCAGCACTTGTCATGAAGGGCAAACCAATATGTTGTTGCAAATCTATCAAGGAGAAAGTCGTCTGACGCGCAATAACGTCAAATTGGGTGAGCTGGAAATTGAGTTTCCGCCCACACCAGAAGACGAACCCATTGTGCGGGTGCGTTATACCTACGATATCAACGGCATTTTGGAAGTGCAGGCGACAGACCTCCATGAGGGCAACAGTAAATCAACGATTATCCGCAATGATAGCTGCGATTTGTCGGACGTTGAGATTCAGATGCGCTTACAGCAGTTGGCAGAGATAAAAATACACCCGCGTGAGCGTATGGAAAGTCGACTGTTACTGGCGCGCGGTGAGCGTTTATATGAGCAATTAACGGGCGGAGCACGAGAGCGCATCGCACATGAATTGCAAGCCTTTGAAGATGCATTGGAAACGCAGGACACCTTGCATATTCGCCGGGTAACAAAAGAGATACAGAGCGTATTTGATGAGATGGAGCCTCATTCGTTATGAAAACGTCATGCTGGGTATTTTTAGGGATTGAAGAAACGGTCGACCAAATGGCCATTCGACGTGCGTATGCGCGTTTGTTACGGCAGCATAATCCAGAAGATGACGCCGAAGCGTTTAAAGTGCTCCGTGCAGCGTATGAAGATGCGCTCTTGCAGGCACGCTATCTGGTGGCTAAAGGGGATGTCGAGCAGCAGGGAAATCCTGCGCCAGAGACGGCAGCAGAGGCTAAGAACATTAGCAATCCTGCGGCTAATACAGCGAACGATGACATTGCTGTGATGCAGGATACGATGCAGCAAATTGCAGCGATAAAGCAGCGTGTGGCGACAATCTATGCGGATTTTCAGTGCCGTATCGACGATGACGTTTGGCGTGACGTGCTATCGACATCGGTACTAGACCGTCTCGAAATCAAACAGCCTGTTTCACTGTGGCTGTTTGGCTTTTTAGGCCAATGTGCTTTCTTGCCAGACTCGGTGAAGCAATGCTTATTGGAGACGTTCGACTGGGAACAAAACTTGCTGTTGCTAAAGCGGCACTATTCACCACAGCAGGTGGAGGATGTGCTGGAATGGCTGAATGATGAAGATGTATGGCATATCCCAGTGCGGGGGTTGCGGTTTCCTTCCGGTATAACTGGCGAGGATGTAGACCGCTATTTCCACGATCGGGAACAACTGGTTCGCCTCGTTTATCAGCATGATAATGCGGTATTTGATCGGCAACTGGCGCAGGTGTTATCGCGAGAAATCTGCGATCCAGAGCTGCTCTGTTGGGCTATAACCCACTACCATCACCTTGGTGATTTTTCTCCTGCTCGCGAGTGCTGTCGTCAATTAATTGCGATGGTGCCGGAGCAAATAGACGGTTACCTGCGGTTAGCGCAGATCGAGTTGGATGAGCAACAGTATCTGCTTGCAGCCGATGCGTTTAATCAGGTTCTTGAGATGCAAAGCGATCACGCCGTGGCGTTGAAGGGATTGGCTGGTTGTTTTCTGGCTCAAGGGCTGTTCTTTGAAGCTCGGGAACTGTATCGCTATCTCTGCACGCTGGTGCCGTATGACGTAGAAGCGCAGATTCAGGTGCTTAAAATCAATGCGCAGACGATTGCTGGTGGCTTCACAACGATTAAACCAAAGCGTTACAGCATGGAATACTGTGAAGAAGTCGCAGAATGCTACCTGCAAAATGGTGCTTATACGCTGAGCATCGATTTTATCCAACATCTGATGGCGCGCGCGGAACACAACGCTACGTCACCTTGGCGCGTAATCCGAGGCAGTATTTTTGAGGTCATCTACCGCTCACTTTTCGTCAAGCATGGCGATTTCAGCCAGCGTCATCTTTCCTCGACGCTCTATATGACACTTGGCGATGCCTATTATCGGATGAAGCAGTATGAGAACGCACGGCAGGCCTACACATGGGCGATGGAGGAAGCGCAGCGGCAAGAAGAGAATGGCTACGATGCGCGGATTCGCTTAGCGCGAACCCTGTACGAAATGGAGACGTACAAGGACATGATCCCGCTATTGGAAAATGTATTGAGCTATCATCAGGACAATTCCGAAGTCTGGTTTATGCTCTCGGAGGCTTTCCGTTTTACTGATGAACCTGATAAGGCGTTGACGTGTGTGGATAAGGCGATTGCGCTGGATGCATCACATTGGGTGTATTTTTCCGCCCGTTCGATAATGTTGCTTTATACCTTTCATCGTTACCATGAAGCGTTACCCGATCTGGATTTTGCGGTGAGGTGCAAACCGTCCGATGATGGACTCTGGCATCGTCGCGGTATATGTCTAAGTCGCTTAGGGCGACACCGTGAAGCGATAGACTGTTTTGACGAAGCGATCGAGTGGGGCACTCGGCGGCCGATTACCGCGCTGGAATTGTTGAAATCTGCCTTCGAATTAGGCCTGTATGACAAGGCTCAGCATGGCGTGAGGCTATACCAGGAATACGGTGGCGATATGGATGATATCGGCGAGTGGTTGATGAAACTGGAGCGGATAGCGCCGGGGCGGCAGGGAGTAGATAACGCATGAGCGTAGAAAACCAGGAAAATACGCAGCTTTTATCCAAGATTCAGCTATGGGGACTGGGGTTGTCAGCCATTCTGACGGAAATGAATCGCGATCGGCATGATGTGCTGGATGGCGGTGGTGATAAACAGGAAGCGCTGGGGGCGATCCGACATATTCTGAAACGGGATTGGGGCATTGAAACTCGCGAAGCGCTGCTGCGTCAGATCCATCGACTGATCAATGGCCACGGGCACGGGCCTGGTTACCGCCGTCTACAGCATAGGTTGTCTGCGATGTCTGAAGCGGAGATAGATGCGTATATTCAGCGCCGTCGGCATGACGAAGAACATTACAGTGAATTGCTGATAGTGAGGCTCAATCGGTTTGCGTTGGATCGTACTGGGATTGATGCCTGGGACGAAGGGCGTAGCGTCAATCTGTGCCGCTGGGGTATGGCTGTGGGCATGGTGGGCGAAGAGGAAGGTTGGGATATGATCATGTCTATGGCGCGGGATGCGCAACAGAAATATGACAGCTGGTATCACTTTGCCATTAGTTACGTGGTCGGACGGCAATATTGGCGCTCACTGGTGACGGAGGATTTTATTAACGATCAGATGGATATTCTGCGTCGCTTAGCGGGTAATCCTGAAAGCCCGTGGAACACGTTGGACTGGCGTTTACCGCTAGGTAGTACCACGGCGGTTATCCCTTAACCAATGTACAGGAGGCCTCTCTGTTGAGAAGCCTCCTGAGTTAGCGCGTTTGGCGCATGAACGTTTTGTCGCGATTAACCCGTATTACGCATACCTGCTGCGACGCCAGCGATGGTAACCATCAGCGCCAGCTCCAGATTGGCATCTGGCTGTTCCTGCTTACGTGAACGATGCAACAGTTCGGCCTGCAACACGTTCAGGGGATCGGTATAGACGTTACGCAGTGCGATCGACTCGGCGATCCACGGCAGATCTGCCATCAGGTGATCGTCGTTGGAGATCGCCAGCACGATGTTGATGTCGGCGGCCAACTGATCGCGCAGCTGCTTCCCTAACGGCCACAGCTTCTCTTCTACCAGACGCTGATCGTAATACTCTGCCAGCCACAAGTCGGCTTTGGCGAACACCATTTCCAGCATCCCGATCCGCGTCGAGAAGAACGGCCAGTCGCGGCACATAGTTTCCAACTGCTCCTGCTTGCCGTCATCGACCACTTTCTGTAGTCCAGCTCCTGCACCGAGCCACGCTGGTAGCATTAGACGGTTCTGCGTCCAGGCGAAAATCCACGGGATCGCGCGTAGGCTTTCCACACCGCCGTTTGGACGACGCTTAGCCGGACGTGACCCTAGCGGCAGTTTACCCAACTCCAACTCCGGCGTCGCGGCGCGGAAGTAAGGAACGAAATCCGGGTTCTCACGAACGTATCCGCGGTACATATCGCAGGACACGCGGGACAGTTCATCCATCACATCGTGCCATTCCTGTTTTGGTTCAGGCGGTGGCAGCAGGTTCGCTTCCAGAATTGCACCGGTGTACAGCGCCAGGCTGCTGATGGTGACTTCCGGCAGGCCGTATTTAAAGCGGATCATCTCGCCCTGTTCCGTCACGCGTAGGCCACCTTTCAGGCTGCCCGGCGGTTGTGATAACAGCGCGGCGTGAGCTGGCGCGCCACCGCGACCGATGGAGCCACCGCGTCCGTGGAACAGCGTCAGTGCGATGCCCGCTTTCTCACAGGTTTTGATCAGCGCGTCTTGTGCACGGTACTGTGCCCAGGATGCGGCCATCACGCCCGCGTCTTTCGCCGAGTCGGAATAGCCGATCATGACCATCTGCTTGCCTTGGATAAAGCCGCGATACCAGTCGATGTTCAGCAACTGCGTCATGACATCATCGGCGTTGTTCAGGTCGTCCAGTGTTTCAAACAGTGGCGCGACCGGCAGGGCAAACGGGCAACCCGCTTCTTTGAGCAGCAGTTGAACGGCCAGCACGTCGGAAGGCGTGCGCGCCATTGAAATAACGTAAGCGGCAATAGAACCCTGTGGCGCTTTCGCGATCACCCGACAGGTATCCAGCACTTCCTTGGTATCCGCACTCGGTTCCCAGTAGCGCGGCAGCAGCGGGCGTTTGGAACTGAGCTCACGGATCAGGAAGGCCTGCTTATCGGATTCTGACCAGCTTTCATAATCGCCCAGACCCAGATAACGGGTAATTTCAGCCAGCGCGTCGGTGTGGCGGGTGCTTTCCTGACGGACGTCGATGCGCACCAATGGCACACCAAAGCAGCGTACGCGACGCAGCGTATCCAGCAGGCGACCATCGGCAATAATGCCCATGCCGCAGGTTTTCAGAGATTGGTAGCAGGCGTGGAGCGGTTCCCAAAGCTGCTCATTGGTAATCAGCAAGTCTTTAGGTGGCAGACGTTCTTCACCCGTCAGGCGTGCTTCCAGATAGCTCAGCGTGCTACTCAACTGAGAGCGTAGTGACTTCATGATAGCGCGGTACGGTTCCTGAACCTCGCTGCCACCGGCCCGCTCCAGCAGCTCCGGTGTACATTCGGACATCGACAGCTCGGAAACCAGCACCTGAATATCACGCAGGAACAGATCGGCGGCTTTCCAGCGGCTGAGTAACAGCACATGGCGAGTGACTTCTGCCGTGACGTTTGGGTTACCGTCGCGGTCGCCGCCCATCCAGGAGGTAAAGCGTACAGGTACGGCGTCAACCGGCAGACGGTAGCCGAAAGCCTGTTCCAACTGTTCATCCAGTTCACGTAAGAACGCAGGCACGCCTTCCCACAGGCTGTTTTCCACCACGGCGAAGCCCCATTTGGCTTCATCTACCGGGGTAGGGCGAATTTTGCGGATCTCATCGGTATGCCAGGACTGTGCGATCAGTTGGCGCAGACGGCGCATGACCTGATTGCGCTCATAATCAGCCAGATCGTTGTGATCGAGCTGCTTGAGGCAGGTATTCACTTCTACCAGTTTGTGGATCAGCGTCCGGCGGGTGATCTCGGTCGGGTGTGCGGTCAGCACCAGCTCAATCGACAGCGATTCCACTGCGTCACGGATATCTCGTTCAGTCAGATTTTTACTTTCTTTCAGGCGCTCAAAAGCGTTGGAAAGCTGTGCCGGATTACTCGCCGCTTCACCGTGTGGTGAAATCGTATGATATTGCTCAGCGGTATTGGTCAGGTTAAGGAACTGGCTGAATGCGCGGGCAACGGGCAACAGTTCATCGTTAGACAGGTTTTGCAGTGTGGTCAGCAACTCCTGACGATGCTTTTCATTCCCCGCGCGGGATGACTTTGACAACTTGCGGATTGTTTCGACTTTATCAAGGATGTTTTCACCCAGTGCTTCTTTGATTGTATCGCCGAGTAGTGTGCCGAGCATACTGACGTTACTGCGCATTGCGGAATATTGTTCGTTCATAGTTACCCTGACCATCCCTACCATTTTTGTAAGTTTATTTCACTTGACATATTTTGACGCACTGCCTCCATCTAGCCACGATAAGGCGAGTTCGTCAATTGACGATTCTTTCTTCTCCTTATTCTTTGTACTTGTATTGGTGAGGGTTTGGCAATTTGTGAAATTTAATTACAGCGGCGCGGATATTAGGCTAACTAATATACTCGTCATACTTCAAGTTGCATGTGCGTTGGCTACGTTCAGTCACCCGAATCACTTACCTGAGTAAGCTCATCGGAATTCCTTCGCTTGCCGCCTTCCTGAAACTCGAATTATTTAGAGTAGCGTGGAGAGAAAGAACGCGGGGCGCAGCGGCCCCGCGAGGGCGATTATGACTGCTTAGAGGCTCTGACAACCAGAATGTAGGTCAGAGTAAAGGAAAGTACGATGGCGATCGCCATACCGGAGATGGCATAGCTGAAGTACGGGCCGATATAGGCTGGCAGGCTGAAAATACTCGACAGAATGTAGCCATATAGCCGGACACCGAAGTACGCGATAAAGGCTGAGGCGATGGAGCTGGCAACGGTGGCGGAGATAAACGCTTTTTTATACTTGGTCAGTACGCCGAAGAGTGCAGGTTCGGTAATACCGAGCAGCGCGGAAACCCCAGCAGACAGTACGACAGATTTGTCCTGACGGGTTTTGGCATGGAAGTAAATAGCAAATGTTGCCCCAGCAATCGCCATATTAGCCATACACATCATTGGCATCAGCATATCGAAGCCTTGATTGCTGAAATTTTGCAGCGCAATCGGCGTCATCGCGTGGTGCATGCCAGTCAGGATAGCGACAGGTCGAATCGCACCGACCACGAAACCAGCAAAGATAGACGACACATCGAACAGGCTCTGAATAAACAGTGCCAGCAGTTTGCCGAGATAGATCCCGAATGGCCCGATAACCGTGAGGGACACCAGTGCGGCGATAAACAGCGTCAGCGTTGGCGTAAATACGGTTTTCAGGATCGAAGGCATGATGCGGTCGACCCAACGATGGATATAGCTCAACGCCAGCACGGAGAAAATCACTGGGATGACGCTAGCAGCATAGTTGAACACGGGAATGGGCAGTACTCCCACGAAGTAAAAGGCGCTGACTGCATTAGGGCTATTGCTGGCTAGTGCCTTCGCCGCTTCCATTAGCGACGGGTACATCAGGCAAGCAGCGACAGCCGCTGCCAGATATTCGTTCGTTTTAAATATCCTGGCCGCTGAGATGGCGAGGAAGAAGGGTAGGAAATAGAACACGCCGCTGGCGATCAGATCGATAACGATAACGGTATCGGTTTTGGCAGAGACTACTTTCAAGGCGATCAGCCCTGCCAGCAGCCCTTTGATCATCCCCGCGCCCGCGATAGCAGGCACGATGGGACCAAATACGCCAGAAACCGTATCCATGAACAGCGAAATCAGCCCTTTTTTCTGCTTCGGCGCGTCTGGCTGTGCCGTGGCGGTAGGAGAAAGCTGCGCGTTCAACAGTTCATAATACTCATTGACCTGTGGCCCGATAATAATTTGAAATTGTTCACTTTGGTGTTGTGCACCTAATATCCCGGGCAGGTTTTTGATTGCGTCGGTTTGTACTTTACTTTCATCAATTAAATCAAACCGAAGCCGTGTCATACAGTGCCAGGCTTTATTTATATTATCGTTTCCGCCAACCAGTTTAATGATTGACTGAATAACCTCATTTTTTCCCATGGAATAAACCCCTGCATAGCACTATGTTATTTTTGGTCAAATCATTCCTGCTGATAATAAGAAACTAAAAATAAAAAAACAAACCAATAAAACATGAACTTCATCACATGATTCGGTGTTTAAGGGGTTTTTGTTACCCATAATTAATAATTGGTCTGGTTTTTTGTTTAATTCATTGGTTTTTTCAAACCAAAATAATTCTTTTAACTAAGAGGTTTACAATAAAGGAAAAAATAAGTAGAAAACAAAAAAAGAAACTGATTTTAGACTGTGTTTTTACCGGGCGTGACTATTCCGGTAAACACATCGGAGGATATTTTTGTGTTGCCGACAATCATTACTGACATTGAATGTCTTGTTACCCGCCCTGACCGCCATAATTTGGTGACGGTGGTGGTGCATACGAATAAAAACGTTACAGGTTATGGGTGTGCGACCTTCCAGCAGCGCCCGCTAGCCGTAAAGGCGATGGTGGACGAGTATCTCAAACCGCTGCTATTGGGAAGAGATGCTAACCATATCGAAGATTTGTGGCACATGATGATGGTCAACGCCTATTGGCGTAACGGGCCGGTTATCAACAATGCGGTCGCGGGTGTCGACATGGCGCTGTGGGACATCAAGGGTAAGCTGGCGGATATGCCGCTCTATCACCTGTTTGGTGGGAAATCTCGCGATGCGATTGCCGCATACAGCCATGCTGCCAGCGATACGCTGGATGGACTGTATCAGGAAGTCGAACGGCTTTATGCGCAGGGCTATCGCCATATCCGCTGCCAGTTAGGGTTCTATGGTGGTAATCCCGATGCGCTGCACAGCACGCGGCAGCCAACGGAGGGAGCCTATTACGATCAGGATCAGTACATGGCTAACACGCTTGCCATGTTCCGTGCCCTACGGGAGAAATATGGCGATCGTTTTCACATCCTACATGATGTTCATGAGCGCTTGTTCCCGAATCAGGCAGTGCAGTTCGCCAAAGCAGTAGAAGTTTATCGTCCCTATTTTATCGAAGATATTTTGCCGCCTGCACAAAACGAGTGGCTGGCGCAGATCCGCAGTCAGAGCGCGGTGCCGCTGGCTACGGGAGAGTTGTTTAACAACCCGGCCGAGTGGCAAAATCTGGTGATTAACCGTCAGGTTGATTTCATGCGCTGCCATGTCTCACAAATTGGCGGAATTACGCCAGCGCTGAAGCTGGGTGCATTCTGTCAGAACTTTGGCGTTCGGTTAGCGTGGCACTGTCCGCCGGATATGACGCCCATAGGCGCGGCGGTCAACATCCACCTCAATATCCACCTGCACAACGCCGCGATTCAGGAATTTGTTGCTTACCCGGACAATACCCGCAAGGTCTTCCCGCAGGCGGTCGAACCGGAGAATGGCTATCTGTACCCGATTGAGCGCCCCGGTATTGGCGTTGGTATCGATCTGGACGCGGCGCGGCAGTTCCCCGTGGTGTATCGTCCGCACGAGTGGACGCAGAGTCGCCTGCCAGATGGCACGATGCATACGCCTTGAGTCGCCTACTGCGACTGGCGGAAGGCCAGGTTATCGAGGTTTAAGCCTTGCCACTATGTGGCATAGGCTATGCTGAGTTGCCTATTGTGAATAGGTGCTAATCCGCTGTTTGTTCAAGATGATTGGCTTTAAAAAGCGAAACGCCTTTTTGCCGTATCGCCGAAATCCATATGTCAGCCATCCAACTGCCAATGTCAAAGCACCGTATGACGGTTTCTCTGATAATACGGTGCTCGTTCGCTATGGTGGTTGGCATTAGGGCACTGTCATCAGTATTAATACAGATCGATAATGGTCCTGAACGTAAGCCATAGCGATTAAATTTTCCGCCAGGCTCCAACCAGTCTGGTTGCGGCGGGTTCCAGCGAAATAGAGGATGCTCGTGGTATTTTTCAAGGCGGCCAATATAAATATTTGAGGTTGGGCATGCTTCAATGACCAAGCCGAGTCGACTGTATTTTTCCATCAGAAAATCCTGTATTGCTTCGTACAACCGAAGTTCTCCTGATGAAAGTAGATCCTCATCTTCTTGTATTTGGGGCGAAAAACACTCTCCGCTGTCTGGTTGGCAGTTAACGGAAATGATACGGTTGATCCAGTCTTGTTCATGTTCTTCTAGCCCACTATTCAGATAGCGTTGCCAGAGCGTTTTTGCTGTTTTACGATCTTTATCGTCCCCCTTATCTTCCAGTAACAACGCTATATCAGGGGCCCACTCCGTGCGATTAGCCAAATCAGCCTGCATATCCTGATAATCAATCCAGTTGCGCCTTAACAACCAGGCACGATAAAGCTGATTAGGTGTATAGATATCGTTGAATATCTGCTGTGACCAGTGATGAATTTTGTCGCGTAGCTGGTGCATCACCGGAATATGTTCAGCAGTGTGTTGAGAGAGCTGTACTGCCTGATGATAGGCCCACACTAAATTATCCAGATGTTGCCCTGCCGTAAGGTACGCACGGCGTTGGCGTTGTGCCCAAAGCGTGACGTCTATCCCTAGCGCTAACCCGTGTCCGATTCGATCCCCTTCACGTAACTGACAAAACTCTACCGCTTCGTCTATCGCCCGAAGGCCACTGAGCAGGTGGCTGTAATCCTCACCGGCGTGTACGGTAATGAAAGGGCGTGGCAAGCGAATGGATTGCAACATGCCAGCGGGGTGTTTAGCGGCGCGTAATACGCGCAAAACGGGAGCAAACACTTCGATGGGCAGTTCATTTTCATTACCTGCAACATCATAGCCACGCACCAGGCGGCGTACATCAATGGTTTTTGCTGGCTGGCTGATATCCGGCTGGTAGGAAACTTCCTGAAGCGTCACTGATGCCGAGAACTTTTCGAACGCGCGGACTTGCTGTAATAATTTGGTGCGAAAATATTGCCAACGTTTATCGTGTGGAGATGAGTTTTTAGGGATGCTGCGGGTAAAATGAACGACTAAATGTGCTTGTTCAGGCACATGCCAGCGCTGGTGTTGTGCAAAAAAATCTCTCAGCTTATGGTGATAAATATTGGGACGCCGTTCAATATCTCCTATCACTTCGTCCGGTGAGACGCGATATTCACGCGATACAGTAGCGGATAGATCGTAACGCACGACCTGCTCTTTGGAATAGGACTTATTGGTGCGGCGAATGTCTGTAGTGAAAAATTCAACAAACTGACCTAACCCAACCGCAGAAACTACCATGTAGTTACGCAGAATCATACAAGCCCGAATCAGGTTATCCAGGCCGCTTTGATAACTGACAGTACGTCTTTGTAACATCAGGCCACAGCAGAACAAGAGCCATCGTTTGTGACCGGGGTAGTCGGTTGGCGATGTGGCATGATGCAGTAACTGTTGTTGGGCATTATTGGCACCATAAGACTCAACGTACTCACGCAGCAGCCACTTTTGCTGTTCGGGCAGATCAAGTGGGGTGAAATCGATCTCTGCTGTTGTGCCGGAGTAAATCTGTTCCAGCAGACAGGCGCTGTACCCTGAAATCCACGCGGGTAACTGGTTTTTCTTCAGGCGTTCACTTTCAAACAGGCGATACTCTTCACGCTGTGGCCAGATGAGCGTCGGTTTTAAACGCACATCCCCCATCATAAAACTGAGCATGGATAATGAGGTATAGCCATGTCCGTTAAAATGCACATGGTTATCGGCATAATGCCTGTCGCTTTGGTCTGCGGGAAACGCAAAGGCGCACTGACGTGTGGTCAATAGCGTAACCAGCTCCCACTCATCCAACACCTGCTGTTGCACTAATTGCACATAAGCACGGGCAATGATCCACGCGGGGTCAATCACCGAGCAGAGTTTAAGCCAGGCATCCAGATGTTCCTGACGGACTTCAAAACAGTCTCCCTGCCAAATGAGAAAGGTATCAGCAAGCTGAGCCAATAGGCTGAAACTATCCTGCTGATATGAGGGTAATTGCCACTGTTGCAGATTACTGGCAATATCCTCTTTACGTAGATGGTTACCAAAAGAAAATTGGTAGTCTTTTACTGCCAGAGTCAACAGACGTTTTTCTTCAGAGGTCACATCCAGATTGATGACTTGGTGGATATGCTGTTGCAAATGGAAATGAAATAGCCTGTCCGATGCCAGATAAGCACAAGGTACTAGCCAACGTGGATCTTGGGTATACATTGTTACCCTCCATACATGCGATCGCGTTTGATTCGATAGCATGAATGAGTTTCTGTCTGTGCTTTGTAAGGGAGATCAAAAAGTGGATGTTTCCATATGATTTCCAGTAAAAGGCCAATTTTCGAGATTTCAATATCTTTTATATTTTTAAAGTGTTCTATTTCAGGCGTTTTCTGTGATTTTTTGGGAGAATTTTTTTTCTCTTCTAACGTCAAAAAACCATCAATGTTATTTTTTAGGTTCTTGCTTTTTGATAAAAAAGTATGCCTATGTCTTATATTTTCGGATGGATCCATTGTGGCAACATCTGGCATCATGATCTTTTCTGTTTTTAAACAACATAAAAGAGAGTTCATGAATATATATTCGAAACGAATTGTGATGTCAGTGAAACGTTCTCTTAGGATATTAAAATTACGATCAGCCTTCATTCTGTGAAGTTGTGAAAACACATTGTAAAATACTTCACTTAGTAGAGGGAGTAGATTGGTGTTATTAAATGAGCTGAGATTGTTCTTATTATCCCTAATCCATTTAATGATTCCCTCTGTTATTTCATCGTCACCGGCCCCTTTTTCATGAGATGCCAATTCCATTCCAATTCCGTCTACATCGAAAACCATATAAGAATAGAAGTGCAAGCGTTTCAATATACTATTGAATAGTTCTTTGTAATTACTCGGGTTAAGATTTCCTGTTACGGCTAGTATAGACCAAAATAGAATCTCAAATGCTCGTCCAAAAAGAACGTTATGACGCTTATTATCATCGCTGTAACTATATATTAATATTAATTTCTTTGTATTAGGACTGGCTTGTGGAATGGTACTATCACTCTCTGCTTCAAAGTAAAATTTCTTAAACTCTATCGGCGGCATCTCCCATAGAGTATTGATAGATTTTATGTTTTCTTTAGCTATTTTTATTGCAGAGTCTATGGCGTTTTCACTACCATTCACTTTAGCACGACACCGATTTTGAATATGATAAAAATCACTCTTTCCCCAGTCATACATCGTATTTTGTATAAAGGGATTAAAAGATATTAGGTGATATAGGAAAAGTGTTTTTTTATTCATTTCTGGCGTTTTATTATTGTTGTCGATAATATCAAGATAAGATATTGCATCTGTAAGTTCTTGACCTTTCCGCCTTATTTCCGCTAACCCCTTAAATTTTTGCCATAAATCTTCTCTGGGGTTATTCTGATTTTCTAAATCAATAGGATGAAAAAGTCTGACTCGTTGCACCAGTTCACGAGCATTTCCAGGTTCCAACCACTCTGTCTTGCTAGACACTTTGTCTTCTCTATATTCGGCATCATGACAAAAAGCATAAAATAATGAAATAAATTTTTCGTGGTAGGTTTTATACTCTTCCTCTTGATTACCCTTGCTCCCAGTATATTGTATAGATAAGTTGGGTAATAGTTGGGCAATAGGCTGAAGTGGTAGTCGATTATGAAGCGGGAAAATTTTTGTCAAATAGGCATGCGATAGATTTCTTGCTGCTACCTTTCTCTCCTCAAAGTTACTGGACTTTTCATCTTTTGCTAAAATCCCTTCAAATTCCATCGTTGTGGTATGTTGGTAAAGATCGTCATCACCGCTCACAATGGGCAATATTAGCGGGCAGGAAAGCAAGCAGCGAATATCATCTAATGTGCTAAATGCCTTATCGATCTTCATATCAAGGTCATCGATAGGGAGCACCAGAGCATCGCAGTCAAGAATCTCTACGCTTGCGATTAAATATTCATGGAAATACCGTTCTAGGTGGATGCCGGAACGATATTTTTGGATGCGATCAATACCTCTGAGATCTTCAAAATCAGATTTGTTTCCTAGCGCATTTGATAGATTTTTTAATGCTTTTAGAAATTTATCTTGGTTGCACCCTTTGTTAGCTATGTTTTTAAGTTTCTGTTCTACTGCGGCATAGATAGACGCTATAATTACCTCAGAGAAATTATCTTCAATATGCAGCAATGTTGGATCTATAGTGTCGATGAAATATAAATTAGGCGTGTCTGAAGGCGGTTTTTTTTGTGTGTTCCAGATGGTTTCAATATTACGTAAAAAAATTGTTTTTCCTGCTCCCCGAGTGCCACTGATAAAAATAGCATGATGGTAACAGCTTAATTTTCCTTTTTGATCTTCGCTATCTTTTATTTTTTTCTTATACACCCTTGCTGTCAGTCCCATTGCTCTTAGCCTATCGGCTAATGTCACACTGGCTGCCTTTTGCCATAACCCACTATTTTCAACTATAGAATTTTCTGAAACAAAGTCACTTTGATATTCCGTTAAATCAAGGTTGAAATTTATTTTTTCCATGATTAATTCATCTATAATAATTAGCTTTAAAATAATAAACTAAAGTGTTGGGGATTTAATCCACTGAGAATAAATGAAAGTAGCATAAAAAAGTCAGAACTAGAATTGAAAGCGTCCTGATCAAAAAAATCATGCCCGCCATTTTATGAATATAAATCATAAGCTATAAAATAAGTAGCCTGATAATAGTTTTAATTAAATATCATCGAGTGGTGTATATGAGCATTTAATCAATGATGCCAATATGCTAGCATCTTGTTGATCGTGGCTTCATGCTTCTATCATCATCTTCGGGCTGAGGTTTTTTCTTTTTATCGAACGTCCGCTTCCGTTAAAGAATAGACCTGAATCATGTAACTGATTTAAATATAAAGGTTTTATTATGGAATGTTTAGATTTGTCATTTGAAGTCGTTAGCAACACCAATGCGACTGCACAGTATACCGGTGGGTGTTCCGGCGAACGTAGCGATTGCTGCACGCGAGTTTGCACTCGCGCAGGCAATGATGACCAAAATTCCGGTCTTGATGCGTGGGAAAAGTACCTTGAGGTGAATGCTGGTGTGCTTCAGTATTAATCTTTAGTTTGGAATCGCCCTTAATGGGCGATTTTATTAGGAATAAGGGATGAACAGAAAAAAATATAAGATAAAAGAGACCGTTGATATTTTTATATCAGAGGATGAGCAGGAAAGTACGGTTCTATTAACGTTCCATATTATGACTACACGTGACAGAATAGAAATAAAAACGAATAAGAATGTTGCGAGTTTTATTGCTAACTTGGATGGTGAGAAAAGTATTGATGATATTATTCATTTCATGGGAAGTTTTCGACTGGATGAGATATCTAAACTGATGGAGTTTCTTCTAAATCAGCACCTAATTTTCGATGTGGAGGATAAAGAGAATGATAATTTACGCTTCTCCAGGCAAATTACATTTTGGGATGATTTTGTTCTGGATCGTTCAGGAAAAGAAACACAAGCTATCTTAGAAAATAAAAAAATTGTTTTATTTGGCTGCGGTGCCGTAGGCGCTAAAATTATTGAAATTCTTGTTCGTGCGGGTATTAATAATGTCACTTTGATAGATTATAAATCCATGTCCGCCTCGAATGCAGTAAGACATTGTTATTATAGTGCTGATTACATTGGAAAGCCTAAGGTAGAGGCGCTTTCTGAGTTCTTAACCAAGATTAATAAAAATATTAAAACTCATACAAATTTTGATAAACTTGTACCCAATAGTGATTTATCAACCTTAATTCCTGATGATGCTGACTTAGTTATTAACACATGTGATGAACCTTATATAGGCCATACTTCATTGAAATTGGGACGATATGTCCAATCAAAGAATATACCATTTTATGTTGCTGGTGGATTCGATGCCCATTTGATGAGCTCGGGGGAGTTAATTTTTCCACCGAGAACGCCCTGTATTGATTGTGCTCAGCACACCTTTTCAAAGGCATTAAAAGAGTGGAAGCCAGTTTACAGTATGGTCGAGAGTCAGACTTCGACCTCTTTAACGCCAGTGCAGAGTAATCGCTATATTCCTGGTGGTCCAGGGGGGCTGGCAATGATGAGTGGTTTTTCCGCTAATCTATGTTGTATGCAGTTGTTACACTTTCTTTTAGATGACTCCGCATTTTCTTACAATAATCATCGCCATGAGTATCTTCCAAACAGCGGTCTGATGACTCAATTCGAATTGGTAAAGCAAAATGGATGCAAAATCTGTAATGGATAATTTTAGATTGCGTCAAAGTGTTGGCATTGTTGTTCAAGACGACATGGTAGAATTTTTTAAATCTAATGTCAGAGAAAGTGTAAAGATAAAAATTAAATTCCCAAAATTAATTCTTCTGTTACAAATGTTTGATGGAAAAACGTCATTAAAATCAATAGTAGAAAAATTTCCTGGTTTGAATGTTGAACAGCTCGATAATATTGCAAATTTTTTAAATGTAAATAACGTCCTGATTCGTCAGGACTGTCCATATCCTGATGAGATTACGGATAATAAATATAGACTGATTAATACATTTGAAGATTACTGTCATACAACCAGTGAAGTGCTTTCCTGTATTAATCGAATTAAATCCTCAAAGGTTGTGATTGTTGGTGTTGGCGCCGTCGGGAGCAATGTGGCAACCTATCTCGCGCATTGTGACGTAGGAACACTGTTTTTTGTTGATCATGACAGTGTTGATCTTAGTAATTTACATCGTCAATATTTTTTTGAGAATGATATTGGAATAAAAAAAAGTGAAGCGTTATGTGAAAGTTTAAAAAATATTTCATCGAATATTAACGTTGAAACGATTTCTGATACGATTGATGATGGCTTCTTTCAAAGAAATGAATTGCCATTGGATATTGATTTAATTATAAATTGTGCCGATGAACCTAATGTTGATTATACTAGCAAAATAATTTCATCTTATTGCATGCTTCATCGTATACCGCATATTGTCGGCGGTGGATATAACTTGCATCAAACGCTGATTGGCCAGACGATTATCCCCTATGAGACGTCATGCTTTAACTGCTTTAACCGTTATTTAAATCAAATAAACAGCAAAGATCTCGCTAATGTTAAGAAATTACATCGAACAAAGCGTAAGCTGGGATCGTATTCTCCATTATCTGGCATGGCAGCAAGCCTTGCGAGTCTGGATGCAATAAAATTACTCAGTGGAAAGAAAGAATATTTGCAGCAAGCAAGCAAAAGAGTTGAGTTTAACCTACGGACGCTATCTTTTAATGTCAAGGATGTTCCCCGTGATCCACTGTGTGAATGGTGTGGAGATAAAAAATGAGCGAAATGATTTTTGAAGGTATAGAAACACACAACCTGAAAAATATAAGTGTTAAGATACCAATAAATAAAATAACGGTTATTTATGGTCGTTCAGGCGCGGGGAAAAGTTCTTTAGCATTCTCATCCATTTATCAATTATGCAAAGATGAGTTTGATGCCATAGAGAATGGTTATTTAAATGAGGGTGATTATAAGATCACTCACTATGACGGGTTAAAGCCTGCGGTTGCGTTGCCGCAGCGAAATACGAATAATAATCCTCGTTCAACAATATATTCATATTTAAATATTCCACAAGCATTGTCATCGTTAAAAGTTAAGAGTAATTCATCAATACCTGATTATCATCAGTTAAAATTGAATAAGTATGAAAATGCGTGTCCACATTGTCTTGGGCGTGGTGATGTCGTTCAAGTTGATGAGGATGAATTAATAAATGAACATTGTAGATTAGATGAGAAGCCTTTTTTATGTTGGCGAAGTGGAGAGTTGTCTGATTATTACAATCAACTTTTTTTATCCTATTGTCAGAAAAATAACATTAACATAGCGAGTGATTTTTCATCACTTTCTCAAGAAGAAAAACGTATTGTTCTATATGGAGAAAGTGACGAAAAAATAACATTCAGATGTAAATATAAAGGGAAAATAAAACAGAGAAGAGCTTTTTATAAAGGCGTTATGTTATATGCTAACAATAACATAGGGCGAAACCAATCAACCTCTCAATATGGAAAGGAAACTACATGTCCTTCCTGTAAAGGTAGTCGGATAAACCCAACGTTAGCACGATTAGATGTTATTGGATTGAGTTTTGAAGAGTTTTTATTATTACCGATATCAGCATTATGTACTGTACTTGAAAATGAGTCTAGTGAGTCAACATTGTTGAGAGTCTTATCCTCAATTAACAATATCGGATTAGGGTATTTGAATTTATCACGATCAATTCCTAGCCTTTCTGGTGGTGAATTGCAAAAGCTCATGTTTAGTCGGTTACTTACATCAAATACAACGGGTATGCTTATTGTTATTGATGAAATATCGTCTCAAGTTAATCCTGTCGATTACCCCTATATTTTATCAAAAATACGAAAAATATCAGAGAGGAATACCGTAGTATTAGTAGAACACAGCCAATATTTTATTGACCATTCAGATAAAAATATTCACATTGGTAAGTTCGCGGGTTCTGCGGGGGGAGAAATATGTGAATATGAAGCTATTCAACCATTAAGAAATTTGAATGGCAGGAATGAAGTTTCTGATTTTCATCATTTTAAAGAACTTAATAAAAATAATGTTATTAATCAAAATGTAAGCTTTCCGAAAGAAGGTGTTACGATTTTTTCTGGTGTATCGGGTTCAGGAAAATCGTCTTTGGCAAAAGCCATTTGTGAGGTTACTGAATCAACTTACATTAGCCAGAAATTACCCTCGTATACTGGCCGTTCTTCAGTGGCATCTATAACTGAGTTAAATAAATCCATTGCTAGCCATTTTTCTCAAAAAACAGGGCTGGATGATGTTTTTTTTCTCCCCAGCATAGATAAAAAAGGAAATGGAGGTGGGTGTAAGGTCTGCGAAGGTAAAGGTGTTATAAAATATGAAAGAGGATTTGAAAAAGATATTTATATTACCTGTCATGAATGTAATGGAATGCTTTTTGACTCGCACTCGGATGAGGTAAATACGGTTGTTAATGGTATGAGTATCATCGATATTTATAATGCCGAGCTGAAGGATCTCCTTAATTTTTTTAACGACCCTAAAATTGATCAAATGCTTTTTACGATCGACACATTAGGATTATCTCATTTAAAACTAAATAGAAAAACGCAATCACTCTCCGGAGGAGAGATGCGCAGAATAAAGTTGTGTGAGATATTATCGAAAAAAAGAAAAAGTAATAAGTTACTCTTTATTGACGAGCCCGCTGCTGGCCTTGATCCTGAAATGGCGTCGAAAGTCTTGAGCTTTATCTACCAAAAATCGTCGCTATTTGGTGCAATCGTCGTGATTGAACATCGGCCTGAGGCGGAAGATTATGCTGACTTTAAGGTCTCTATTGGTCCAGGTTCCGGTGAACAAGGTGGACAAATCCTGGCTCAGGAAAAAATTTAAGCGTTACGGCGACTGGCGGAAGGCCAGGTTATCGAGGTTTAAGGGGATGACGTAGGTGCAGGTGTAGTCTATATCGATGATATCGCTCGATTCGTACACGCGCCCGCCCTGTAAAATTCCGCGATTAAGAATATGCATCGCCGCCGTGCCTTTCTTGCAGCCCAACAGCTCAGCCTGTGCTTTAGTGACGTTAACTGCCTGATAATGTGTCAGGTAGTGTGAAATCGCATAGCCCTTGCTGAGCACATACTGCTGAATCGAGCCTTCAATAATCTTCTGGCTCATATCCGGGAAATCTGCGGCAGGCATTTTCGATATTTCGATCTGCACCTTGCGGTTATCGACATAACGTAAGCGGCTGAATTCCCAGATGAACGCATTGTCGCTGATAGCAAATACCTGCTGCTCCTCTCGGTTCGGCAGGCGTTTATGTAGGCTAAGCAGGCGGGATGAAATCTGAGTAAATTTCTTTTCGGTAATCGAGTTATAAACCAGCGGGTTACTGCGTACGCCCTGATTAATGAAATTACCCGATCCTTGCACCATATGGATTGCACCGATACTGGCGAGCTTTTCCAGCGCCTGACGAATAGTGAAGCGCGACACGCCGTATTCCTCCGCCAACTGGCGTTCCGGCGGAAGCTTTTCTGGTAGCGGATCGGTGTGCTGATAGATTTTGCTCAGTAAATCCTGCGCGATGAAATCTTTCTTTTTCATGAGCTGTCTCGAAATGGCCTTGCCAGCGTCGCTGACAAGGCCGCTTTCATCGGATCAGTGGTGACAGAAGTGATGAATAACCTGCGAAATTAGTTCCCGCGTCGGTTTGATAAACGCGGTATCAATATATTCATCCGGCTGATGCGCCTGTTCAATCGATCCTGGCCCCAAGACTAGCGTTGGGCACAGCGTCTGAATAAACGGCGCTTCGGTGCAGTAGTTCACAATTTCCGTTTTCGTCCCCAGCAGATTCTCCACGACTGATATCAGACGGTGATCGGGCGGACACTCATAGCCAGGAATCGGCGGATGCAGTTCGCTGATGGTCAACCGACCCGGCCAGCGTTGGCTGACGGGCTCAAGCGCTTCTGACAGCAGTCCGTCGAGATCGTTAAGCGTAATGCCTGGCAGCGGACGGATATCCATATGCAGTTCACAGCAGCCGCAGATACGGTTGGCTGCATCGCCGCCGTGAATGTGGCCGAGGTTCATCGTCGGGTAGGGAATATGGAAAATCGGGTTGTGATAGCGTTCTTGTAAGGTATTGCGCAGCACCAACAGGTGCGAAATCGCTTCGTGCATCAGTTCAATCGCGTTCACGCCGCGCGAAGGATCGCTGGAATGGCCGGACTGCCCCTGAATACGAATCGCATTGGACATATGCCCTTTGTGGGCGCGCACCGGTTGCAGCGAAGTGGGTTCGCCGATGATGGCGCAGTCCGGGCGAATCTGCGTGGATTCGGAGAAATACTTGGCGCCAGCCATCGTCGTTTCTTCATCCGCCGTCGCCAGCACATAGAGTGGTTTCGTGAGTTTAGTCGGATCGATATCGCGCAAGGCATCCAGAATAAAGGCAAAGAACCCTTTCATATCTGCGGTGCCCAAACCGTACAGCTTGTTGTCGTGTTCCGTCAGCGTGAAGGGATCGCGCGTCCACCGACCGTCGTCGAACGGAACGGTATCGGTGTGCCCTGCCAACAATAAGCCACCTTTTCCTTCACCAATCCGCGCCAGCATATTAAATTTATTAAGGGTGCCGGGGACCGGTTGAACTTCAACATGGAAGCCGATATCACCGAACCAGCCTGCCAGCAGGTTGATTAAGGTATGATTACTTTGATCGAGCGCGCTGTCGGTAGCACTGATGGACGGTGTGGCGATCAATGCCCGATATAGCTCAATAAAAGGGGGTAAATTCATCTTCACTGTTGACAGCCTCTGGTTAGGATAGTATCAATATTCATGCATTTATTTTGAATAAAAATACAATATTGCTCGGCGAAAGGAAACCCAAAGGTACGGCGATGACGATTCGTCACTTTCACTGAGTTTCGCGGGTGAACAGCGTATCGACGCTGGTGAACCCTGTTACCTGTTCCATAGATAGATAAGAAGGTATACGGATCCCATGCTGAATACGCTGATTGTTGGTGCAAGTGGTTATACCGGCGCTGAGCTTGCGCTCTACCTGAACCGTCACCCACAGATGAACATAACCGCTTTGATGGTTTCTGCGCAAAGTGTCGATGCAGGAAAATTGATTTCTGATTTACATCCGCAGCTCAAAGGCATCATCGATGTACCGGTAAAACCGCTGACTGATGCTGAAGATGCGGCGAAAGGCGTGGATGTTGTTTTTCTGGCGACCGACCACAAAGTCAGCCACGATCTGGCCCCGATTTTTCTGGCGGCAGGCTGCACTGTTTTTGATTTGTCCGGCGCGTTCCGCGTACAGGATGCTGAATTTTATCGCCGCTATTATGGCTTCGAACATCAGCACACTGACTGGCTGGAAAAAGCGGTTTACGGGCTGGCCGAATGGCGCGCTGAAAGCGTAAAACAGGCACAGTTGATTGCCGTGCCAGGTTGTTATCCAACGGCAGCACAGTTGGCGCTGAAACCGCTGCTGGATGCGCAACTGTTGAACCCAGCCCAGTGGCCAGTGATTAATGCCGTGAGCGGCGTGAGCGGAGCGGGGCGTAAAGCGTCACTGACCAGTAGCTTCTGTGAAGTCAGCTTGCAACCGTACGGCATTTTCAACCACCGCCATGAGCCTGAAATTTCAACACACCTTGGTACGCCAGTGATTTTCACGCCGCATTTGGGCAACTTTGCCCGTGGCATTCTGGAAACCATCACCTGCCGCCTACAACCCGGCGTAACCCAGCAGGATGTTGCCGAAGCCTATCACAACGCTTATCACGATAAGCCATTGGTTCGCCTGTATGATAAGGGTGTCCCGGCGCTGAAATCCGTTGTTGGCCTGCCGTTCTGTGATATCGGTTTCGCCGTTGACGGTGAGCACCTCATCGTGGTGGCAACCGAAGATAACCTGCTGAAAGGTGCGGCGGCGCAGGCTGTGCAATGCATGAACATTCGTTTTGGTTTCCCTGAAACCCAATCGTTAATTTAATGACTACTGGTCCCGACATTTCGAGGCACGAAGCATAATGAATCCGTTAATTATCAAGTTAGGTGGCGTTTTACTGGATAGTGAAGAAGCGCTGGAGCGTCTGTTCACCGCGCTGGTGGCTTACCGTCAGGAACATCAGCGTCCGCTGGTGATTGTGCACGGCGGTGGCTGTCTGGTGGATGAGCTGATGAAAAAACTGTCGCTGCCTGTCGTGAAGAAAAACGGCCTGCGCGTCACGCCTGCCGATCAGATCGACATCATTACCGGTGCGCTGGCGGGTTCAGCCAACAAGACGCTGCTGTCATGGGCGAAGAAGCACGATATCAACGCAGTGGGCTTGTGCCTGGGCGACGGCGGCAGTACGACGGTAACACAGTTAGATGAATCTCTGGGCTTTGTGGGTAAAGCGGAAGCCGGATCGCCTGCTTTGCTGAACACGCTGTTGTCTGCGGGCTATCTGCCTGTCGTCAGCTCCATCGGTATTACGGCGCAGGGCGACCTGATGAACGTCAACGCCGATCAGGCGGCGACGGCGCTGGCGCAAACGCTGGGCGCGGATTTAATTCTGCTGTCTGATGTGAGCGGCATTTTGGACGGTAAAGGTCAGCGCATTGCCGAAATGACGGCGGAGAAAGCCGAGCAACTGATTGCTCAGGGCATTATCACCGACGGCATGATTGTTAAGGTCAATGCCGCGCTGGATGCCGCTCGTGCGCTGGGGCGTCCGGTTGATATCGCCAGCTGGCGTCATGCCGAGCAATTGCCTGCACTGTTTAACGGTGTGGCGATTGGCACGCGTATTCTGGCGTAAGTCGTTTCTGGGTATGGCATGATGCGATACCAACATGAATGATATTTTTAGGAGTAAGGGTTATGGCTTTGTGGGGCGGTCGGTTTAGTCAGGCAGCAGATCAGCGTTTTAAACAATTTAATGACTCACTGCGGTTTGATTACCGTCTGGCGGAACAGGACATCGTTGGTTCGATTGGCTGGTCGAAAGCGCTAGTGACGGTCAATGTGCTCAGCGAGCAGGAACAGCAACAACTGGAGCAGGCGTTGAATGCGCTACTGGTTGAGGTGCAAGCCGATCCTGAGATGATCCTGCAAAGCGATGCAGAAGACATTCACAGCTGGGTTGAGCTGCGCCTGATTGAGAAAGTCGGTGATTTAGGTAAGAAATTACATACCGGTCGCAGCCGTAACGATCAGGTCGCGACCGATTTGAAACTGTGGTGCAAGGCGCAGATTGCCGAGCTGCTGCTGTCAGTACGCCAGCTGCGTCAGGCGCTGGTCACGACGGCGGAAGCGAATCAGGATGCGGTGATGCCGGGTTACACCCACTTACAGCGTGCGCAGCCGGTGACGTTTGCACATTGGTGTCTGGCTTATCATGAAATGCTGGTACGTGATGAAAGCCGTCTGGAAGATACGCTGAAGCGTCTGGATGTCAGCCCGCTGGGCTGTGGCGCGCTGGCCGGAACGGCTTATCCGATTGACCGTGAGCAGTTGGCGGGCTGGCTGGGCTTTGCCTCCGCCACGCGCAACAGTCTGGACACGGTTTCCGATCGCGATCATGTGCTGGAACTGCTGTCCGATGCGTCGATCGGCATGATCCATCTGTCGCGTTTTGCCGAAGATCTGATCTTCTTCAACAGCGGTGAAGCGGCGTTCGTCGAGCTGTCTGACCGTGTGACATCCGGTTCCTCCCTGATGCCACAGAAGAAGAACCCAGATGCGCTGGAGCTGATTCGTGGTAAATGCGGTCGCGTACAGGGTGCATTGACTGGCATGATGATGACGCTCAAAGGCTTGCCGCTGGCGTATAACAAAGACATGCAGGAAGACAAGGAAGGGCTGTTTGACGCGCTGGATACCTGGCACGATTGCCTAATGATGGCAGGTCTGGTGCTGGAAGGCATTCAGGTTAAACGTCCGCGCTGCAAAGAAGCCGCTGAGCAAGGCTACGCCAACTCTACAGAGCTGGCTGACTATCTGGTCGCGAAAGGCGTTCCGTTCCGCGAAGCGCACCACATCGTGGGTGAAGCGGTAGTTGAAGCTATTCGTCAGGGCAAAGCGTTGGAAGCACTGCCGCTGGCCGATCTGCAAAAATTCAGCGCCGTGATTGGCGATGACGTGTACCCGATTCTGGCGTTGCAATCCTGCCTGGATAAGCGTGCGGCACAAGGTGGCGTATCACCACAGCAGGTTGCCAAAGCCATTAGCGATGCGAAGCAGCGTCTAGGCTAAGAACCTATCCATTAGGCTATTTTGTTTGCCATTTTGAACCTGGGCAGTGCTCGAAATCCTCACGTACTACGTGTACGCTCCGGTTTCTCCGCGCTGTCCGAGTCCAAACTGGCTGCACCAATAACGCCTACTAGAATAGGTCTAAGCTATACCTTAAATTCCCTCAACGTTGGTGCTTCGCGTTGGGGGATTTCTTTGTTACCGCTCTGATTCTTCTACACATTATCGTATGTCCATATTCATATGGAATGCGGCTCGCATTTTTCTACTCAGTCTATTCTCCACCAGAATTGTTTCTGGACATCCATACAGTATCATTTTACCTTGACCGACAGCGTGAAAGGCCTGCGGAGGCAAAGTGGATATCAGCATATTTTATGGTCTAGGCGGTGGTGCGGTGGGTTTGCTGATTGGGTGGTTAATTGCCAGTCTGATTCAGCAGCAGAAGCTGTCGCAGCATGATACCGAACAGCGGTTGCTGGCGCAGACATTGCAGCAGACTCAACAGTCACTCAGTGAACAGCAGCAGGCAAAGCAGCAGGACGAACAACGACTGCGGCAAAACGAGCTGGAACTGCGCACGGTTCACGCTCAACTCTCCGCCAGCCATGAAAAGCTGCAACAGCTTGGTGAACTCCGCACTGAGTGCGTGCAGTTAAATCAGGAACTGCGAGCGTTGCGTGAGATAAATAGCGCGCAGGAAGCCGAGCTGCGTGAAGTCACCATTCGGCTGGAAGAAACCCGGATGGCGGCGGAAGAGAAGCAACGGCTTTTGGCAAGCAGCGAACAGCGGTTGACGACGCAGTTTGAGAATCTAGCGAACCGCATTTTTGAACACAGTGGCCGCAAGGTGGATGAGCAGAATAAGCAGAGTCTGGATACGCTGTTGACGCCGCTGCGTGAGCAACTTGATGGGTTTCGCCGTCAGGTGCAGGACAGCTTTGGTGCGGAAGCGCGCGAGCGTCACACGTTGGCGCATGAGATCCGCAATCTACAACAGCTGAACGCGCAGATGGCACACGAGGCCATCAACCTGACGAAAGCGTTGAAAGGCGACAATAAAACGCAGGGCAACTGGGGCGAAGTCGTGTTAAGCCGCGTGCTGGAAGCCTCCGGTCTGCGTGAAGGCTATGAATATCAAACACAGGTCAGCGTGCAAACGGGGACAAATAGCCGCCTGCAACCCGATGTCATCGTGCGTTTACCGCAGGGCAAAGATGTCGTGATCGATGCGAAGATGTCGCTGGTGGCTTACGAGCGCTACTTCAATAGTGACGATGACGTAGAACGTAGTGCGGCGCTGAACGAACATTTACTCTCGGTTCGCAGTCATATTCGGCAGTTGAGCAGCAAAGATTACCAGCAGCTTCCGGGACTGCGTTCGCTAGACTACGTGCTGATGTTTATTCCCGTCGAACCCGCTTTTCTGGTCGCTATCGATCGCCAGCCCGAGTTGATCAACGAGGCGCTAAAGAACAATATTATGCTGGTCAGCCCGACCACGTTGCTGGTGGCATTGCGTACTATCAACAACTTATGGCGTTATGAACAACAGAGCCGCAATGCACAGCAGATCGCCGAAAAAGCCTCACGGCTGTACGATAAGCTGCGGTTGTTTGTGGATGATATGGAATCGCTGGGTCAGAGTCTGGATAAAGCGCAGGGCACTTATCGTCAGGCGATGAATAAACTTTCGTCTGGGCGTGGTAACCTTATTGGCCAAGCTGAGGGATTCCGCGTTCTGGGTGTAGAAATTAAACGCACGATCAGCCCGTCATTGGCGGAAAAAGCAACGGCCCATGAGCACGCTGAACGCGATGAATTACCGGGTTCTGTCGCTCCCGATACTGCCTCGCCGACCGTAAAAACGGAAGGTGAAGAAGGGCAGTCAGCGCACAGGCAGCTTGAAGTATGAAAGCATAAATAGGTATGAATTTCGCGGGGTTGGCTCTCATGCTATGCGAAATTAGTGCAGTGGGGTTTTTATCCGGGTCTGGTACACTCTGACCATTAATGGGTAGACCCGAAATTTGACTGAAATAGTAGGCGGATAAGATGGCAAGTGAGCAGGAGAATACGGCCGACTTTGGTTTCCGGACTGTCGCCAAGGATGAAAAAGAAGTCATGGTGGCTGAGGTTTTTCATTCTGTAGCAGCAAAGTATGACCTGATGAATGACCTGATGTCTTTTGGTATCCACCGTGTCTGGAAGCGTTTCACTATCGAATGCAGTGGTGTAAGGCGTAACCAGCGTGTTCTGGATCTTGCCGGAGGAACAGGGGATCTAACCGCCAAGTTCTCCCGTATGGTCGGTGAAGGTGGTGAAGTCATTCTGGCGGACATCAATGCCTCCATGTTGAAGGTAGGCCGCGAGAAACTGCGCAACAAAGGCATTATCGACAACATCAACTACGTGCAGGCTAATGCAGAAGCGCTGCCGTTCCCTGATGACTTCTTCGACTGCATTACTATTTCCTTTGGTCTGCGCAACGTGACGGACAAAAACAAAGCGCTGCGCTCCATGTACCGCGTTCTGAAGCCCGGTGGTCGGTTGCTGGTGTTGGAATTTTCCAAACCGGTGATTAAACAACTGAGCACCATTTATGATGCCTATTCATTTCATATCCTGCCGAGGATTGGCGAAGCTGTGGCAAGCGATGCCGGAAGTTACCGCTATCTGGCGGAATCCATCCGTATGCACCCCGATCAGGAAACGCTGAAAGGGATGATGAGCGATGCCGGTTTTGACAGCGTTAACTATTTCAACCTCACCGGTGGAATTGTTGCGCTGCATCGTGGGTTTAAATTCTGATTGGAAACGCCAATGCTGATAACGTCTTTTCTGACAGCTACGCTGGAAACCGCGCTGAATCAGCTGCTTTTTCACGATACCGTTTCTTGTGATCGAAGCATGAAGTCTGCCCGCCAGCGCTTACAGGGAAAAACACTCCAGATCGAACTGGCTGAACTGGATGTTCCCTTAGTGCTGGTGTTTAACGAACAGCGACTGGACGTTGTCAGTCAGTGGGGCGAGTTGGCTGATTGCCGCCTGAAAACACGCGTTCCGGTTCTGATGAAATTACGCGATCGTCAACAGCTTTCGTCACTGATGCGCAGCGGCGAACTGGTTATTGAAGGCGATATTCAAGTCGTTCAACAGTTCATCGTGCTGTGCGATCTGGCGGAGTTCGATCCGGCGGAATGGTTATCCCCTTATCTGGGCGATATTGTCGCTCAGGGTCTTAGCCAGACGGCACAGAAGACATTGAGTTTCCTGAGAAGGTCACTCCATCAGCAGCAAAATTTCCTTTCCGAGACGTTAACGGAAGAGTGGCGACTAGCACCCGGAAAACTGGAGAACGCCTGGTTCCATGAGGAAATTGTTGCGTTGGATAAATCCGTCGATATGTTGTCCGAACGGCTGGCGAAACTGGAGGCTTTACGATGACGCCCAGTGAATTACGCCGCCTCTACAGTATTGTGCGCGTGCTGTTGAGCTATGGTCTGGACGAACTCATTCCTAAGATACGCCTGACGTTTCCGCTGCGTGTGGGCCGTCGCCTGTTGTTCTGGCTACCTAACCGTCACCGTAACATGCCTTTAGGGGAACGTCTGCGTTTAGCGCTTCAGGAACTGGGGCCTGTGTGGATTAAGTTTGGGCAAATGATGTCGACGCGCCGCGATCTATTCCCACCGGCTATCGCCGATCAACTGGCGATGTTGCAGGACAAGGTTGAGCCGTTTGATGGCAAACTGGCGCGTGAGCAAATTGAACTGTCGATGGAGGGGATCCCTCTTGAAGAGTGGTTTGATGATTTTGACATCAAACCGTTGGCCTCAGCCTCGATTGCACAGGTTCATACCGCCCGTCTGAAGAGTACGGGAAAAGAGATCGTTATCAAGGTGATCCGCCCGGATATTTTGCCCGTCATCAAGGCAGACATGCGCCTGATGAAACGTCTGGCTGGCTGGCTACCCCGCCTGTTGCCGGATGGTCGCCGCTTGCGCCCGCGTGAAGTGGTGCTGGAATATGAAAAAACGTTGCTTGATGAGCTGAATTTGCTGCGAGAAGCGGCAAACGCGATCCAACTACGGCGTAATTTTGATAATAGCTCGATGCTATATGTGCCTGAAATTTATTCGGATTATTGCAGCGAAAGTATGTTGGTCATGGAGCGTATCTACGGCATTCCGGTTTCGGATATAGACGCGCTGAAAGCCAATGGCACGGATATGAAGTTACTGGCAGAGCGTGGCGTTCAGGTTTTCTTCACCCAGGTATTTCGCGACAGTTTCTTCCACGCGGATATGCATCCCGGCAATATTTTTATCAGCTATGAGCACCCAGAAGACCCGCAATACATCGGTATTGATTGCGGTATCGTCGGTTCGTTGAATAAAGAAGATAAGCGCTATCTGGCCGAGAATTTTATTGCTTTCTTCAACCGTGATTATCGCAAAGTCGCCGAACTGCATGTGGATTCGGGCTGGGTACCTCTAGACACCAATGTTGCAGATTTTGAGTTTGCTATTCGTACGGTCTGTGAACCAATCTTCGAGAAGCCGTTGGCGGAAATTTCGTTCGGTCACGTATTATTGAATTTATTTAATACGGCACGTCGCTTCAATATGGAAGTACAGCCTCAACTGGTGTTGCTGCAAAAAACGTTGCTGTATATTGAAGGCGTGGGCCGACAGCTTTATCCGCAGCTAGACTTGTGGAAAACCGCCAAGCCGTTTCTGGAAAGCTGGCTGAAGCAACAGGTCGGTTTACCCGCTGTCTTCCGTGCGCTCAAAGAAAAGGCTCCGTTCTGGGCTGAGAAATTGCCGGAGCTTCCCGAACTCTTTTATGATGGGCTGCGTCAGCATAAGATGTTGAAGCAAAGTGTCGATAAGTTGGCACATGAACTGAAAACGCAGCAGGCTCGTCAAGGACAGTCACGATATCTTTTGGGTATTGGCGCGACGCTGCTAATCGGTGGTACGTTGTTACTGATCAGCCGTGTTGAAGCCGATATGGTTCCCGCAGGGTTGATGGCGGCAGGAATCGTCGCCTGGATTATCGGTTGGCGTCGAACTCGTTGAAGCAGATCATGATGCGCGTCAGAATTACCCGATATAATAACGAGAATTCTGTCGTTCCCCTTTTTGAAAAGAGGTAAATGTTATGGGTGGTATTAGTCTCTGGAACCTGTTGATTATCGCGGTTATTGTCATCTTACTGTTCGGAACCAACAAGTTGAGAACGCTGGGCTCGGATCTGGGTGCATCCATCAAAGGCTTTAAAAAAGCGATGGGTGACGATCAGCCGTCTACTAATGCAGACAAAACGCAGCCCGATGCTGATTTCTCTACCAAATCTATCGCTGACAACCAATCAGATGCCAAGCCGGGCGACACGAAGAGCCAGCATAAAGAGCAGGTGTAATCTGTGTTCGATATCGGTTTTGGTGAATTGCTATTGGTAATGGTTCTCGGCCTAATTGTCCTTGGGCCGGAGCGTTTGCCTGTTGCAGTCAGAACGGTTGCAAGCTGGATCAGAACGCTGCGTTCACTGGCGTCTACGGTTCAGAATGAGCTGGCTCAGGAGCTGAAACTCCAAGAGTTTCAGGAAAGCCTGAAGAAAGTCGAAAAAGCCAGTTTGCAGAATCTGTCGCCTGAGTTGAAAGCCTCAATGGATGAACTCAAGGAAGCGGCAGAAGCGATGAAACGTGGCTATACCGAGACGCCGTCACCGCAGAAGTCAGATGATCCCAAAAAGTCAGACGATCACAGTGCGACGGTGGATCCGCAGAGTAATACCCCGTTAAACGATCCTGAAGCGGCCTACGATGGGGTGATTGAAGCGGAAACCGCAGTACGTCCGACAGCCAGCCAGCAGAAGCCTGAAAACGCTGCAGTTGCTGAGAATCACAATAATGGCGGTAACGCCACAAGTGAGGAAACTGTCGGTAACGATAATGTCAAACCTGAGCAGTCCCAGTCTTCCGCTGTTTCTGCCCGCCAACCGAGCGATAGTCGTTAGTTTATGGCCGATGAAGATACTCAACCGCTAATCAGTCACCTGATTGAGCTACGCAAGCGGCTACTGAACAGCATTATTTGTGTGCTGGCGGTATTTGTTGTGCTGGTGTACTTTGCGAATGACATTTACCAAGTGGTTTCTGCACCGCTCATCAAGCAATTGCCTGCGGGTGCCAGCATGATCGCGACTGATGTCGCCTCGCCTTTCTTTACGCCGATAAAGCTGACGATGATTGTCTCAGTATTTGTCGCAGCACCGCTGGTGCTGTATCAGGTATGGGCGTTTGTGGCTCCTGCTTTGTATAAACACGAACGCCGCTTAATGATGCCGTTGCTGGTATCCAGCAGCCTGCTGTTTTATTCAGGCATGGCGTTTGCATACTTTGTGGTGTTCCCCCTGGCATTTGGCTTTTTCGCGAAAACCGCGCCCGTTGGCGTGTTGATTGCGACCGACATCAATAACTACCTCGATTTTGTTATGGCGCTATTCATGGCGTTTGGCGTATCGTTTGAGGTACCAGTTGCCATTGTACTGCTCTGTTGGAGTGGAGTGGTGACGCCAGAAGATCTGAAGAAAAAGCGGCCTTATATTTTGGTGGGCGCATTCGTTGTCGGGATGCTGCTGACGCCACCGGACGTTTTCTCACAGACGCTACTGGCGATTCCGATGTATCTGCTGTTTGAGATCGGTGTGTTCTTCGCGCGGTTTTATGTTGGCAAAGGTCGACGGACTGGAACGGAAGAGCCATCGCAGTAACTCACGGTTTCCTGCGGCAGGACGATAAAATGACCTCTCTTTGAGAGGTCTTATTTTTTTATTCGCTAGAGTGAAAGTCATGTTTGATATTGGTGTCAACCTAACCAGTTCTCAGTTCGAAAAAGACAGAGAGCAGGTCGTCATCCGAGCAAAGCAAGCGGGTGTCAGTGGCATCTTGATCACGGGAACCAACGCCCAGGAAAGCCATCAGGCAATGTTGCTGGCGCAAACCTATCCCGATTACTGTTGGTCAACGGCGGGTGTCCATCCGCATGATGCGAGCCAATGGAATGACGCTATCGCTGAACAACTTCACCACATGGCAAACGCTGCCTGCGTGGTTGCCATTGGCGAGTGTGGGTTGGATTTTAACCGTAATTTCTCTACTCCAGATGAGCAAGAACGCGCATTCAGCGCACAGTTAGCGATAGCGGCTGAGCTGTCTATGCCCGTTTTCCTTCATTGTCGTGACGCACATCCCCGTTTTATTTCCCTGCTGACGCCATGGCTGAGTCAGTTACCTGCCGCTGTGGTTCACTGCTTTACCGGTAATCGCCACGAGTTGGATGAGTGTCTGTCCGCGGGTCTGATGATCGGCATCACGGGCTGGGTTTGCGATGAGCGTCGCGGGCTTGAGCTACGCGCTTTATTGCCGCACATTCCTGCCGATCGGCTGTTAGTGGAAACCGACGCACCTTATCTGTTACCCCGGGATTTACGCCCTAAACCGGCATCCCGCCGTAACGAACCCTGTTATTTGCCCCATATTATTCGCCAGATTGCGGAGTGGCGTGGAGAAGATGCCACATGGCTGGGACAGACAACAGATGAAAATGCCCGCCGGGTTTTCCGGCTGGCCTGATTCAGGAGAATAATGACATGAGCAATGCTTTTCCCGGCACTTTCCCTGGCCGACGTATGCGTCGCATTCGCCGCCATGATTTCAGCCGTCGCCTTGTTGCTGAAAATCAACTGACGGTAAATGATTTGATTTATCCCGTTTTCGTGATGGAAGGGACAAATCATCGTCAGGAAGTTCCCTCAATGCCGGGGGTATACCGGATGACTATCGACGTGCTTCTGAAAGAAGCCGAAGAGATCGCTAAGCTTGGCGTTCCGGTACTGTCGCTGTTCCCCGTTATTGAAGCGGATAAGAAATCGCTCTATGCCGAAGAAGCCTATAACCCAGATGGTCTGGTTCCTCGCACGATCCGCGCGCTGAAAGACGCCGTTCCAGAGCTGGGTTTGCTGACGGATGTGGCGCTCGATCCCTATACCACACACGGGCAGGACGGGATTATTGACGAAGATGGCTATGTGATTAATGACGTCACCAAGGAGATTTTGGTGCGTCAGGCGCTGTCTCATGCTGAAGCCGGAGCAGAAATTATTGCGCCTAGCGATATGATGGACGGCCGCATCGGCGCTATTCGCGACACTCTTGAAGCACAGAACCTGATCAATACTCAGATCATGGCCTATTCGGCTAAGTATGCATCGTGCTATTACGGGCCTTTCCGTGATGCCGTGGGCTCAGCGGGCAATCTGAAAGGTGGCAACAAGAAAACCTACCAGATGGATCCGGCCAACAGCGATGAAGCCTTGCAGGAAATCGCGCAGGATTTGCAGGAAGGCGCGGACATGGTGATGGTCAAGCCGGGGATGCCTTATCTGGACGTGGTTCGTCGCGTCAAAGATACGTTCGGTGTGCCGACGTTTGCTTATCAGGTATCTGGCGAGTATGCGATGCACATGGCGGCGATTCAGAACGGCTGGTTGCAGGAACAACCGGTAGTGATGGAGTCTCTGCTGTGCTTTAAACGTGCGGGTGCAGATGGTGTCCTGACCTATTTTGCCAAGCGTGTTGCACAGTGGCTACACGATCAGCATATGCAACGCTAAGCCAGTTCTCATCCGGTGCGGTGTAAACGCACCGGATAGGGCAAAGGGGCAAACTAGGCTTTGCGAAACTCGCGATTATCGATGCTCTGCCTGACCTGCTTGTTCAACATATTCAGCAATAACATCGAGCGGGCTTCGCCATCAGGTTCGGTGTAGATAGCCTGAATACCAGAGAAGATACCGTCGGTAATGACCACGCTATCGCCGGACTGTGGTGTCAGCGGGTCAATGATTACCTGCATGGGACGAAGTGACAATTCATCGATAACCTGCTGCGGAATAGTCGCTGGCAGTGCGCCAAATCGCACAAAGTTACTCACCCCGCGCGTCGCACTGATGGTGGTGGTGTGGATGCGTTCAGGGTCGAATTCCACAAACAGGTAGTTCGGGAACAGCGGCTCACACACGTCAGTTCGCTTACCGCGAACGATTTTATCCAGCGTGATCATCGGGCTCACGCAGGTTACGTCCTGGCGTTCCAGATGCTCTTTCGCTCGCAGCAGTTGACCACGTTTACAATATAGTAAGTACCAGGCTTCCATAATTTCGCAGACTTATGATTCCGACGAGCAAGCATAACAAAAGCGCGCACGGATAAAAAATTTTCGGCAGATATTTTTGTTACCACATTCTGGCGATCAAATTTTTGATGGTGATTAGATTCTTGCCACAAATAGGCGCTGCGGGAAGCGACAGGTTGGCGAAGAGACTTTATAATAGCCAGAACGATAGACTGCCCCCGATGAATAGCATGAAATACCGTGACTTACGCGAGTTCCTCTCGCTGCTGGAAGAGCGAGGGGAGTTGAAACGCATTACTCAGCCCATCGATCCCTACCTTGAAATGACGGAAATTGCCGACCGGACGCTGCGTGCGGAAGGTCCTGCCCTCCTGTTTGAGAACCCTAAAGGCTATGACATGCCGGTGCTGTGCAATTTATTTGGTACGCCGAAACGTGTTGCATTGGGCATGGGACAGGAAGAGGTCAGCGCATTGCGAGACGTGGGCAAACTGCTGGCATTTTTGAAAGAGCCAGAGCCGCCGAAAGGGTTTCGCGATCTGGTCGATAAAATGCCGAAGTTCCGTCAGGTACTGAATATGCCAACGAAACGGCTGTCTTCGGCACCGTGTCAGGAACAGGTTTGGCAGGGTGATGATGTTGACCTGCGTCGGATTCCGGTGATGCAGTGCTGGCCGGAAGATGCTGCGCCGCTCATTACCTGGGGGCTCACCGTGACGCGCGGGCCGCACAAAGAGCGACAGAATCTGGGGATCTATCGCCAGCAGGTGCTAGGCAAAAACAAACTGATCATGCGCTGGCTATCTCATCGCGGCGGCGCACTAGATTTCCAGGAGTGGTGTCAGGAAAATCCAGGGCAGCGTTTTCCCGTGGCTGTTGCGCTGGGTGCTGACCCAGCGACGATTCTCGGTGCGGTGACGCCTGTGCCTGACACGCTGTCGGAATATGCCTTTGCGGGTTTATTGCGTGGGCATAAGACTGAAGTTGTGAAGTGTTTGTCGAACGATTTGGAAGTCCCCGCCAGTGCGGAAATTGTTCTTGAAGGCTATATTGAACCCGGAGAAATGGCGGCTGAAGGGCCTTATGGCGACCATACCGGCTATTACAATGAAGTCGATCACTTCCCTGTTTTTACCGTCACGCATATTACTCAACGCCAGAATGCCATTTATCACTCGACTTACACAGGGCGGCCACCGGATGAACCCGCCGTGCTGGGCGTGGCGTTGAACGAAGTTTTCGTGCCGATCCTGCAAAAGCAGTTTCCTGAGATTGTCGATTTTTATTTGCCACCGGAGGGTTGCTCTTACCGTCTGGCGGTCGTTACCATGAAGAAACAGTACGCGGGTCATGCCAAACGCGTCATGATGGGCGTCTGGTCTTTTTTACGCCAGTTCATGTATACGAAATTTGTTATTGTCTGCGATGATGACATTAACGCGCGCGACTGGAAGGACGTGATATGGGCGATCACGACACGCATGGATCCGGCACGTGATACGGTATTAGTGGAAAATACACCGATAGACTATCTTGATTTCGCCTCACCGGTTTCTGGTCTTGGCTCCAAAATGGGTCTGGACGCCACCAATAAATGGCCTGGCGAAACGCAGCGTGAGTGGGGACACCCCATCAAGAAAGACCCGCAGGTTTGTGCCCGCATTGATGAAATATGGGACGAGCTAGCCATTTTTAGTGACAGAGAGCCCCGGCGTTAACGGCTGCTGCTCCGTTCTCAGTTTTGCTTTTATGACCCTATAGAGGGAATGCATGACAACATTGAGCTGTAAAGTGACTTCGGTCGAAGCCATAACCGATACGGTCTATCGCGTTCGTTTATTACCGGAAGCGCCTTTTTCCTTTCGGGCTGGTCAGTATTTGATGGTGGTGATGGGCGATCGAGATAAACGTCCTTTCTCACTGGCATCGACCCCGATGGATAAAAACTTTATCGAGTTACACATTGGGGCATCCGAACTGAATCTTTACGCGATGGCGGTGATGGAACGCATTCACAAGGAAAAAGCCCTGACGGTCGATATCCCGCATGGCGAAGCCTGGTTGCGTGAAGAGAGTACGCGTCCACTGGTGTTGATTGCAGGTGGAACCGGATTTTCGTACGTACGTTCTATTCTACTGACCGCGCTGGCGCAGCAACCCGATCGCGATATTTCCATTTACTGGGGCGGGCGTGAATCCCAGCATCTGTATGATTTAACAGAGCTTGAGGGGTTTGCGGCTAAGCACGCTAATCTGCGAGTGGTGCCTGTTGTCGAACAGCCAGAAGAAGGATGGGATGGCAGAACGGGTACCGTTCTGAGCGCGGTCCTGCAGGATTATGGCTCACTGGCAGAGCAGGATATTTATATTGCTGGCCGCTTTGAAATGGCGAAAATTGCGCGTGAACGTTTTTGTAACGAGCGCGGTGCGCTGACAGCTCACATGTTCAGCGATGCGTTTTCGTTTATTTAAAGCCGTCGGCGACAGTAAGAGATAAGCAGTAAAAATCCCACAGCTGTGGGATTTTTTGTTTCTACGGGTGTTGCTTACAGAGCTTGTCTACGCTCAGGCTCGTTCAAATACCGTCGCAATACCCTGTCCCAAGCCGATGCACATCGTCGCTACGCCAAACTGAACGTCGCGGCTTTCCATCAGATTAATCAATGTGGCGGATATACGTGCCCCCGAGCAGCCGAGCGGGTGACCCAACGCGATGGCTCCGCCGTTGAGATTGACCTTTTCATCGAGCTGTTCCAATAGACCCAGATCTTTAATGCAGGGTAGCGTTTGGGCGGCGAATGCCTCATTCAGTTCAAAGATACCGATATCGGCCAGGCTCAAGCCTGCTCGCTTCAGCGCCAGTTTAGTGGCTGGGACGGGGCCGTACCCCATAATTGAGGGATCGCAGCCTACCACGGCCATCGCCCGAATGCGGGCCCGCACCGGTAAGCCTAGCGATGCTGCGCGAGATTCGCTCATGATCAACATGGCCGATGCGCCATCGGACAGCGCTGAGGATGACCCCGCCGTCACCGTGCCGTTAGCTGGATCGAATGCCGGTTTGAGCGCAGCAAGGCTATCGACGGTAGTCTCCGGGCGAATGACTTCATCATAATCGAAACGTTGTAGCGCACCGTCTGCATCATGGCCTGCTGTGGGGACGATTTCATGACGAAATGCGCCAGATTGGGTGGCGTTGTAAGCTCGCTGGTGTGAGCGGGCGGCGAATTGATCCTGCATCTCACGGCTAATGTTGTGCATACGCGCGAGCATTTCGGCCGTCAGCCCCATCATTCCGGCGGCTTTAGCTATGGTGCGGCTCAGTCCCGGATGAAAATCGACGCCATGATTCATCGGCACATGTCCCATATGCTCAACGCCGCCGATTAAACAGACATTCGCGTCGCCAACCATAATCGCGCGAGCGGCATCGTGGAGCGCCTGCATAGAAGAGCCACAGAGTCGGTTAACCGTTGTAGCCGGTACGCTCATCGGGATTTCAGCCAGCAACGCCGCGTTGCGAGCCACGTTGAAGCCTTGCTCTAGCGTCTGCTGCACACATCCCCAATAGATGTCGTCGATCTCATGGGCGTCTAGCGCGGCGTTACGGCTCAATAGGCTACGCATCAGGTGCGCAGACAGGTCTTCGGCTCTCACCTGACGGAAGGCGCCGCCTTTGGATCGCCCCATCGGCGTGCGTACGGCATCAACAATCACTACCTTTTCCATATTTTCTGCCCTCATGCTGGTTGACCGTGGGAAACGTCCGCGTGTGGCACGACCGATGGATAATAGCCTTCATTGCTTCTGGCTTTTTGCTGTAAGCCGTCAGGCACCTGATAGATGGCGCCGAGGTGAGCCAGCTGTTGCGCCATTTCGACATAACGCTCGCTGCCCAACGTATCCAGATAGCGGCAGGCTCCGCCGTGGAAGGGAGGGAAACCTAATCCGTATACCAGCGCCATGTCCGCTTCGGCAGGGCTGGCGACGATACTTTCTTCCAGACAGCGCGCGACTTCATTAATCATTGGGATCATCATGCGAGCGATAATCTCTTCTGCGCTGAACGTCTTCTTCGGTTGGCTGATGTCTTTAAGGAGTGCATCTACGGCGTCATCCTGTTCTTTACGCTGCTTCCCTTTGCTATCGGTTTGATAACGATAGAAGCCCTGACCATTTTTCTGCCCAAAGCGTTGATGTTCAAACAACGCGTCGATCGCATCGCGATAGTCTTTTGCCATCCGTTGTGGAAAGCCTTCTGCCATCACGGCTTGAGCATGGTGAGCGGTATCAATGCCGACAACGTCCAGCAGATAGGCTGGCCCCATCGGCCAACCGAATTTTTTCTCCATGACGTTATCGATCTCGCGGAAATCGGCTCCGTCTCTGAGCAGTAAGCTGAAGGCTGCAAAGTAGGGGAACAAGACGCGATTCACGAAGAATCCGGGACAGTCGTTCACGACAATAGGCGTCTTGCCCATTTTGCTGGCGTAAGCCACCACGCTGGCGATGGTACTGTCACTAGTTTTAGGGCCGCGAATAATTTCGACCAGCGGCATGCGGTGTACTGGGTTAAAGAAGTGCATACCGCAGAAATTTTGCGGCCGTTTTAAGGCCGCAGCCAGCACCGTAATTGGAATTGTTGAGGTATTCGAAGCGAGAATCGTGCTCTCGCTAATGCGCGATTCGGTTTCTGCTAATACGCTCGCTTTGATTTTCGGGTTTTCTACCACGGCTTCAACGACGATATCGGTACGTTCAAACCCAGCGTAATCCAGCGTTGGCTGAATACTGGCCAGAATCGTCGCCATTTTCATTCCGTCCAGCTTGCCTCGTTCCATTTGTTTATTCAGGAGCTTAGCTGCTTCATTCATCCCCAGCGCGAGCGGCTTCTCGTTGATATCTTTCATCCGAATCGGCACGCCTTTGAACGCGGATTGATAGGCAATGCCGCCGCCCATAATGCCTGCCCCTAGCACGGCGGCTTGCTTCGGTACGGATGTCTCGCCAATCAGCTTCTTAGCTTTGCCTTTAACATATTGATCGTTGAGGAAAATGCCGACGAGTGCGCGAGCTTCATTTGAACGTGCCAGTTGAACGAAGTGCTGCGTTTCGAGCTGCAATGCGTCATCGCGTGTCATGGTCGCGGCGGCTTCGATGGTTTTTACCGCTAACATCGGTGCTGGATAGTGTTTCCCCGCGGTTTGTAGCACCATCGCTTTGGCGGTGGTAAAGCTCATCATGGCTTCAATTTTACTGAGCTTCAGCGCCTCAAGTTTCGGGCGTCGGTAACCCTGCCAGTCCAGTTCGCCCTTTATGGCCTGCTTTAACATCTTGATAGCGGCGGGAATCAGTTTTTCATTGGCGACAACAGCCTGTACCAGTCCCACTTTTAAGGCATCCGCTGCGCTGACGTCTTTACCTGCGGCGATAATCTCCAGCGCGCTGTCTGCACCCAGCAGGCGCGGTAGCCTGACCGTGCCGCCAAAACCCGGCATGATCCCGAGTTTAGTCTCGGGCAACCCGATTCGAGCATCCGGTGTTGCTAAGCGAAAATCAGTCGCCAGCACACATTCACATCCGCCACCCAACGCATAACTATTAATCGCGGACAGTGTGGGAACGGGTAAATCCTCAAGACGGTTGAAAATACGGTTGGCGAAGACAAGCCACTCATGCAGCTTCTCTGCTGGCGCGGCAAAAAGAGAAAGAAATTCCGTGATGTCGGCACCAACAATAAATGCAGGTTTGTCAGAACGTAGCAGTAATCCCTTCAGGTCTGGCTGTTCTGCCAGAACGTCCAGCGCTTTACCCAAGCTGGCAACCGTGCGGGTATCTAGTGTGTTTACGGAGCCCGGGGCAGAAAATACCAGCTCGGCAATGCCGTCCTCAAGCCAGTTAAGGTAGAGGGATTCACCTTGATAAAGCATGTTTATCTCCGCTGTTTGTGTGAGTGATCTGGTATGACCAGATGGTTCAATTGTGGTTATAATGTTAATTTTTTGCAAACGGGAGATTAATTTTTTGCCGAATCGATCACAAAGCACCGGACGCTGCCCTTGAGTGATGCCTGTGTTAAAATGGAGGGATAATGTCGTGACGTACAAGGATACTCATGGAAAAGCTGGCTTCTTTATATCATCACCATCTGGCTACGCTGCAAACGCGTGCTCAGGCGGTTTTAGCGCGCCATCAGCTTGATGCATTACTGATTCACTCTGGTGAACTGTTGACCGTTTTTCTGGACGATCACGACTATCCTTTTAAAGTTAACCCGCAGTTTAAAGCGTGGGTGCCGGTTACTCAGGTACCTAACTGCTGGCTATGGATTGACGGCGTTAATCCGCCGAAGCTGTGGTTCTACTCGCCAGTTGATTACTGGCATAGCGTAGCGCCGGTTCCTGAGAGTTTCTGGACCGAAGAGATTGAAATTACCGTGCTGCGGAATGCCGATGATATCGGGCAACTACTTCCATCGCAGCGTGAGCGTGTTGCCTATATCGGCTATGCACCACAACGTGCGCAGGATTTGGGAATTCGAGCGGACAATATCAATCCTCAGGGCGTGTTGGATTATCTGCACTATCATCGAGCCTACAAAACAGACTACGAGCTGGCCTGCATGCGTGAAGCTCAGAAGACGGCGGTTATCGGTCATCGTGCAGCGCATGAAGCATTTCTTTCCGGCATGAGCGAGTTTGATATTAATCTGGCGTATCTGACGGCTACTGGTCATCGCGATATTGATGTGCCTTACGGCAATATCATTGCGCTCAATGAGCATGCGGCGGTGCTGCACTATACCCAGCTAGATCATCAGGCGCCTTCCGATGTCCGCAGTTTTCTGATTGATGCGGGCGCTGAATATAACGGATATGCCGCTGACCTCACGCGAACCTATTCTGCACAGAGTGACGGGGCGTTTGCTCAACTGATTAAAGATATCAATCAGGAAATGCTTGCGCTGATTGATACCATTCAGGCGGGAGTGCGCTATACCGATTACCACATTCAGATGCATCAGCGGATTGCGAAGCTGCTGAAATCACATCAACTGGTGCGTGACATCAGCGAAGAAGCGATGGTAGAGCAGGGGTTTACCTCGCTTTTCCTGCCGCACGGCCTTGGTCACCCGCTGGGCTTGCAGGTGCATGACGTCGCTGGGTTTATGCAAGACGATCGCGGTACACATCTGGCAGCACCGACGCAGCATCCTTACCTACGTTGTACCCGTGTGCTCGAACCTGGCATGGTCATGACGATCGAACCGGGCATCTACTTCATCGAATCCTTGCTCACTCCGTGGCGCGAGGGTGAATATAGTCAACACTTTGACTGGCAAAAAATCGATGCGCTGAAACCGTTTGGTGGTATTCGTATCGAGGATAATATTGTCATTCATGAAGGACGCGTGGAAAACATGACGCGCGACCTGAATCTGGCCTGATGCACGTGTATCCCATTCTTACTGCGCCCGTGAGCTTCAGTGAGGAAATCAAGAAAAGCCGCTTTACTACGATCCTGGCGGCAACGCCGGGAATCAACGCGGCAAAAGCGTTTATCCAGCACGTCAGAGAAGAATATGTCTCGGCGGGGCATCACTGCTGGGCGTTTGTTGCGGGAGCGCCTGACGATTCCCAGCAGCTTGGTTTTTCTGACGATGGTGAGCCGTCCGGCACGGCGGGTAAACCGATGCTGTCGCAACTGATGGGAAGCGGTATCGGTGAGATTACGGCTGTGGTGGTACGTTATTATGGTGGCATCCCACTAGGCACTGGTGGATTAGTGAAGGCTTATGGCGGTGGCGTTCAGCAAGCGCTGAAGCTGATATCGCTGCAAGAGAAAGTCTTGCAAAAAGAGTATGGCTTACAATGTGACTATGCGCTGTTGCCCCAAGTGGAATCACTGATCTTTCAGCTTGGCGGAAAAGTGCTGCATAGCGAGTATGGCGTGGACGTCGTATTGCGGTTCTCTCTCCCTATCAGGGGAACCGAGGAAGCGGCAACGAAATTGCGTGATTTAAGTCGCGGTGCGTTGCATTTATTGCCGATTCCATAATAATCCCAGCGCTTTTTTATGAATCATTAAGGAATTCCCTGCGATGCACTTGCGCGCCATAACCCGTATTGTCGGCCAGTTGGTTATCCTTTTTTCCGGAACGATGGTTATTCCCGGCCTGGTGGCGCTAATTTACCGCGATGGCGCAGGCCGTGCGTTTACGCAGACATTTATTGTCGCGTTGGCAATTGGCATCATGCTGTGGTTACCAAACCGCAAACAGAAGCATGAACTGAAATCTCGAGAAGGGTTCCTGATTGTTGTCCTTTTCTGGACGGTGCTGGGAAGTGTTGGTGCACTGCCTTTCCTGTTTGCTGAACACCCTAATCTTGGCGTAACGGATGCTTTTTTCGAATCGTTCTCTGGGTTAACGACAACGGGAGCAACCACGCTGGTCGGGTTGGATTCATTGCCTAAAGCCATCCTGTTCTATCGACAAATGCTGCAATGGTTTGGTGGGATGGGGATCATCGTACTCGCGGTTGCTATCCTGCCGATTCTGGGTGTCGGTGGGATGCAGCTTTATCGTGCCGAGATGCCGGGGCCGTTGAAGGAAAACAAAATGCGCCCGCGTATTGCCGATACGGCTAAAACGCTGTGGCTGATCTATCTCTTACTCACCATTGCCTGTGCCGTTGCGCTGTGGCTGGCTGGCATGCCGGTATTTGATGCGATTGGGCATAGCTTCTCTACGGTGTCGGTCGGAGGGTTCTCTACTCATGATGCCAGTATCGGTTACTTCAATAGCCCAACGATTAACACCATCATCGCGATATTCCTGCTGATTTCCGGCTGTAACTTTGGTTTGCACTTTGCTCTGCTGAGCGGCCGCAGCCTGAAGGTATACTGGCGTGATCCAGAATTCCGCATGTTCATTTTTGTTCAGTTGTCGCTGGTGGCTGTGTGTACGATTGTCCTGTGGTTCCACCATGTTTATGACAGCGGGATGCAGACGATTAACCAGGCATTTTTCCAGGTTGTCTCCATGGCGACAACGGCAGGGTTTACGACGGATAGCATTGCATCGTGGCCACTTTTTCTTCCGGTTTTGCTCCTGTGCTCTGCGTTTATTGGTGGATGTGCGGGGTCAACCGGCGGTGGCCTGAAAGTGATTCGTATCCTTCTGCTTTTCCTGCAAGGATCGCGTGAGCTCAAACGTTTAGTGCATCCGAATGCGGTTTACACGATTAAGTTGGGTCACCGAGCGCTGCCGGAGCGCATCCTTGAAGCGGTATGGGGATTCTTTTCTGCATATGCACTGGTTTTTATTGTCAGCATGCTGGCCGTCATTGCGACAGGCGTTGATGATTTCTCCGCGTTTGCTGCGGTCGCTGCCACATTGAATAACCTAGGGCCGGGGCTGGGCGTCGTCGCTGAGAATTTTACGTCGATGAATGATACGGCGAAATGGATTCTGATACTGACAATGCTGTTTGGTCGTTTGGAAGTCTTCACGCTTTTAGTGCTGTTTACGCCAACCTTCTGGCGGGAATAGTACCAATAAGGATAAAGAACAATGAAAGCTTTGATCGTGTTTTCGAGTCGGGATGGGCAAACAAGGGCGATTGCCTCCTATATTGCGAATACGCTGAAAGGAACCCTGGAGTGTGATGTTGTTAACGTGCTCAATGCGAATGATATCGATCTGGGTCAATACGACCAGGTCCTTATGGGAGCGTCCATTCGGTACGGGCGCTTTCATCCAGCGGTAAATCAATTTATCCATAAGCATCTGGCTTCTCTGCAACAACGGCCTAGCGCATTCTTCTCAGTGAACCTCACCGCACGCAAACCAGAAAAGCGCACAATACAAACCAATGCCTATACGCGTAAGTTCCTGCTGAATTCCCCTTGGCAGCCAGATCTGTGTTGTGTGTTCGCAGGTGCTCTGCGTTATCCGCGTTATCGTTGGTTCGATCGGGTAATGATTCAATTAATTATGCGTATGACGGGCGGCGAAACGGATAGTACTAAAGAAGTTGAATACACGGACTGGCAGCAGGTTGCCCGTTTTGCTCAGGATTTCGCTCAATTAGCGGCGAAAAATCCGGCATAACGCTGTCTTTTACTGCGCTTTGCTGAAGAAATCCCCACTCGAT
>NZ_LXFV01000013.1 GCF_002847345.1 Pectobacterium peruviense | reverse complement strand
GCTTGCGCCATCCCTGGCGCAAACGCTTTACTCTTCTATTCCGTTACACCCGTTTTCGTTCGAGAAATAAGTTTGTCAACGGCCTGACGCCCTGCTTGCAGGGCGTTAATTTTTTAAGGGTAGTGAATCAGGTCGTGGAAGCGCACGGTAGTATCGGTAGGGTTGTGATAGCGGTGTTCTCTATCAGCAGCAAAGCGCAGGGCATCACCCGCGGACAATAAGTGCGTCTGCCCATCAACGGTCATCTCCAACTGGCCTTCCAGCACAATAATATGCTCGATCACCCTGTTTTCGTGCGGTGATGAGGTGCTGCTGGCACCGGCAGCCAGTTCAATAACTAACATATCGAAACGCAGCTTTTCATCGAAGGGAAAGAGTGGCACAACGTGCATTCCCGCCTCGTTTTCCCTGAATACTGAACCTGTCCCTGAGCGATACATCACGTCTTCATCCGCGAGTGTCGGTTCAATAAAGGTAGAGAACGCGACATTCATACCGGTCGCAATTTTCCACAGGGTAGCAACCGTCGGGCTAGATTCGCTACGCTCGATCTGGCCCAGCATCGCTTTGCTCACCCCTGTTTCTTCTGCTGCCCGAGTGAGGCTCCAGCCTTTCCCTTGTCTTAACGTTTTCAACGTATTGCCAATGCGGCTGGTTAGTTCATCAGACATCAATGCTGGCTCCCGCTTGTGCGTTATAGCGCACGCTGTTATGTTAGCGCTTCCTGTGCGTTATAGCGCACGATCAGAGTGAGATGCTATACCATGCCAGCGTCATTTGCGCTAAAAGATGTCACTTTTTCGACTCTCATCGCCGGTTTTGTTGCGGTGCTGGTGGGTTACACCAGCTCGGCCGCCATTATTTTTCAGGCGGCGGAAGCGGCGGGTGCCAGCGCGGTACAAATCGGCGGCTGGTTAACCATGTTAGGGATTGCTCAAGGGCTGGCTTCCATTAGCCTGTCGCTGTATTACCGTGCGCCGATACTGGCGGCGTGGTCAACGCCGGGGGCGGCGCTGCTGGTCACCAGCCTGCCGGGTACGTCGCTCAATGAGGCGATTGGCGTATTCCTGTTTGCTTCTGCGCTGATCTTTATCTGCGGGATCACGGGTCTATTTGCCCGCTTGATGAATGTGATTCCGCAGGCTATTTCTGCCGCGATGCTGGCGGGGATTCTGCTGCGTTTTGGTGCGGATGCGTTTCTCTCTCTGCAACAGGATTTCTGGCTCGCCTTCGCAATGTGCGTGACTTATTTGCTCAGTCGTCGCCTGATTCCTCGCTTTGCCATTGTATTAACGCTGCTCGCTGGCTTGTTGCTGGCATTATTGCGTGGGCAAATTGTGGTTTCTGATTCGCCGCTGGTGTTTGCCGTACCAGAATTTATTACGCCGCATTTTTCGTGGGCGTCTCTGCTGGGTGTTGGTATTCCGTTTTTCATTGTCACCATGGCGTCGCAGAACGCACCGGGCGTTGCCACGCTAAAAGCGGCTGGCTATCAGGTTCCTGTGTCTCCGCTGATTACTATTACGGCATTAATCGCGTTGATATTGACGCCGTTTGGCGGTTTTTCCGTGTGTATCGCCGCGATTACTGCAGCTATATGCATGGGATCGGATGTACATCCCGACCCGAAGAAACGTTATCTTGCTGCCATCGCGGCGGGTGGGTTTTATCTGCTTGCGGGCGTTTTTGGTGGATCTATCGGGCAACTTTTTACAGCACTGCCGCTGCCGCTGATTCACGCTATCGCCGGTCTGGCACTGCTCAGCACGATTTCAGGGAGCCTGTATCGCGCGTTGCTCGATGAAAAACAGCGCGATGCTGCGGTGGTGACTTTCCTGATCACTGCCTCTGGATTGACGTTGTGGGGCATAGGCGCGGCGTTTTGGGGGCTAATCGGGGGGATGATGACCTGGTTTATACTGTCAGCATACGCTGACAAGCCTCGCTGAATCGTCAGGATAATCTGCCAGAATACCGAAGTAACATAAGGTTATATTATAGCTTTTTATGTTATTTCCCGCGTTTTCACCCTGCTGATAGCCTGCTGTTAATATAGTAATAATTAAGGGGCAGGGAATGAAAAAGCAGATTTTGACAGTGACTTTGTTGGCTGGGTTGGCTTCCGTTTCTGGTGCTGCACAGGCAGATAAACTGGATGATATTCAGAAGGCGGGCGTGGTGAAAATTGCCGTCTTCGACAGCAATCCGCCGTTTGGCTATGTCGATCCGCAGAGCAAAAAGCTGGTGGGTTATGACGTGGATATCGCCGAGGCGATTGGTAAGGCACTGGGCGTGAAGGTTGAACTGCGCGCGACCAACCCCGCGAACCGTATTCCGTTGTTAAGCTCTCAGAAGGTCGATCTGATTGCCGCGAACTTCACCATTACCGATGAGCGCGCTAAGCAGGTTAACTTTAGTATTCCTTATTTCGCAACCGGACAAAAATTCATCGCCCGTAAAGGCGTGCTGAAAACGCCGGATGATATCAAAACGCTGCGCATCGGCGCGGATAAAGGCACCGTGCAGGAAATTACCCTGCGCGAGCATTACCCAACCGCCAAAGTAATTTCCTACGACGATACGCCGCTGGCTTTTGCCGCGCTGCGTAACGGTAATGTTCAAGCCATCACGCAGGATGATGCCAAGCTGGTTGGCCTGTTGGCTAACGTGCCTGATGCACAGAAGGCTGAATTCGAAATATCACCGTTCAGCATTACCAAAGAGTATCAGGGCGTTGGTATTCCGAAGGGCGAAGAGCGCCTGACAGCGAAAATTAACGACACGCTGATTAATCTGGAAAAGCAGGGCGAGGCGAAAACGATCTACGATCGCTGGTTCGGGCCAAGCACGAAATCATCCCAACCGCGTGGCGACTTCACCTTTGCCCCGCTGGATCAGCAACCTAAATCCTGATAGCTGACGCCTTCGGTGCTATGATCCCAGCCCTCTGCATTGCAGAGGGCATTTTTATCTAGGGTATATATTATTTATACCCCAAATAATTCGAGTTGCAGGAAGGCGGCAAGAGAGGGAATCCCGATGAACTTACTCAGGTAAGTGATTCGGGTGAGTGAACGCAGCCAACGCACATGCAGCTTGAAGTATTATGGGTATATGACAAAGAGAGATAAAACGTATGGATACGGCGCTGCAATCGCTTGAGTCGTGGCTGTTGGCTCCTCAATATCTCATCTGGCTGTGGAATGGTTTCCTGATCACGCTGGGCATTTCCCTCGGTACGGTCGTTCTGTCTACGGTGCTGGGTTTTCTGCTGGCGGCGGCCCGAGACAGCCAGATTCATGTGCTGCGCGGCGTTGTGGTGGCGTATAGCTCGCTATTTCGTAATACACCGCTGCTGGTGCAGCTGTTTTTCTGGTATTTCGGTGCTGGGCAACTGTTTCCTTCAGAGATGATGCAATGGCTGAACACTCCTCATTCCATTTCGCTGCTGGGGGCAACGTTAGCCTGGCCTTCTTTTGAGTTTTTGGCGGGTTTGGTAGGGCTGACGCTTTACTCCAGCGCGTTTATTGCGGAAGAGATCCGTTCCGGTATTCGCGGCGTGGCGCGCGGGCAGAAATATGCTGCGCATGCTCTCGGGTTAACAGGCTTTCAATCCATGCGCTATGTGGTGCTACCGCAGGCGCTAAAAATTGCTCTGTCGCCGCTGCTTGGGCAGTACATGAATATCGTCAAGAACTCGTCGTTAACGATGGCGATCGGCGTCGCTGAGTTGTCTTACGCGTCGCGTCAGGTGGAGACGGAAACCTTGCGTACGTTTCAGGCATTTGGCGTGGCGACGGTGTTGTACATCGTGATTATTGCCGTGATGGAAGGCTGGGGTATGTGGCGCCAGCAGCGCGGTCTGGCGGAGAGGCATTGAGATGGATTTTACTGTTATCACCGATAACATCGATTATTTGATGTGGGGCTCGTTCCCCGATGGTCCGCTGGGTGGCGCAGCGCTGACGCTGGTGATGAGTTTGTTTGCGGGAGTCGCGTCTGCCCTATTGGGTACAATTTTGGGCGTGGCGCTGGCGATGTCTCGAGGCGTGTGGAGCGCACTGTTGGCGATGGTGCTGGGGTTCTTCCGAGCGATTCCCGTCATCATGTTGATTTTCTGGACGTACTTCCTGCTACCGATCGTTTTTGGCGTCGATATCCCTGAAATTACCACCGTGGTTTGTGCGCTGGCGCTGATCGCCTCGGCGTATCTGGCGCATGGTGTGAAGGCTGGCATTGTCGCGATTGGGCGCGGTCAGTGGCAGGCTGGGCTATCGCTGGGGTTAAGCCGCTGGCAGGTACTATGGCAGATCGTGCTGCCGCAGGCGCTGCGGATGATGGTGCCTTCCTTTATTAACCAATGGATTTCCCTGATTAAAGATACCTCACTGGCTTACATTGTCGGGGTCGGCGAGCTGACGTTTCTCGCGACGCAGGTCAATAATCGCAGCATGGTTTATCCGCTGGAAGTTTTCCTGTTTGTCGCACTGGTCTACTTTGTGTTTTGCCTGTCGCTGGAGCTGCTGGCGAACGCAGTTAACGCACGTTTTAGCCAGCAGGAAAAACAGCCAAAGCGCCGCCTGCTATGGTGGCGAAATAAGCCAGCCTGAGGATGCTAATTGTTCATAAACCTATTTTGCAGAACGAAAATGGCGACCTTTTTCAGCAACCTTAAGTTAGCCTTTGCTACTACGCCGTGATATTCCAGCCCTTTTCGCGCCAGATTTGTGGCAATTCCCGCATATCGTCGAACATCGTGACCAGCGGGTGATGGATCGGCTGATTGTGGGGATCGGCGCAGTAATAGAACACCGGAATGCCCGCAGCGATGCCTGCCTGTACGCCAGCGGCGGAATCTTCAACCAGAATGCAGTGTTCAATAGGAAGCTGTAACTGCTCGGCGGCGTGATACAGCACCGCTGGGTCGGGCTTCCATTTCTTCAGATCGTAACCGCTATAGAGATGGTCGCCAAACAGATCGAGCATATGCGTCAGGCCGAGCGAATGCTGCATCTTACTGACTGGGCCGTTGGAAACCACCGCCATCGGGACAGTGATGGACTGCACTAACTCACGCGCACCCTCAATAGGTTGCAGGAATTCATCGAACAGATGCTTCACTTCCTGCCGGAAATGACGTTCCGCGTCTTCTACCGATACGTTTAAACCATGCTGCTGGCTGATGCGGGCAATAATCTCGTACAGCTTCACGCCCTTGTAGGTTTTTATCACCTCCTCCAGCGATAAATTCACCCCATACGGGATGAAGATATTCACATAAGCCTGACAACACAGCACTTCGCTATCCACCAGCGTGCCATCACAGTCGAAGAAGACGCATTCAATACGGGGCATGACCAATCCTTATCGATGAAATAAAGCAAATACCCTAATGCCGACCATGTAAGAACCGAGAAACACGTGGCGAGGCTCCCTGCGGGAACCTCGCCACGTGTTTCTCCTGAAAATGGACTTAAGTGATCAGTATTAAGTGATTACTCTTACTTTAACCAATTGGCCCAATATTGCGACCTATACTCGTCATACTTCAAGTTGCATGTGCGTTGGCAGCGTTCAGTCACCCGAATCACTTACTTGAGTAAGCTCATCGGGATTCCTTCTCTTGCCGCGTTATTCGGCTTTAGGCCTCATCCCTTCGGGATCAGCGCAAGCGCTGTTCAAAAACGCCTTGTCGTTTTTGTCCTGAAACTCGAATTATTTAGAGTATATAAAGCTATTTTCACCACAATATTGCAGAGAATTAAGGGCTTTCAACCGAGGGATTTCGGCGTAATAGCCATGAGGTTAATAGACTTTTCTTATTCGATGAAAAAAAACGTGGGATCAACGTAAAAACGCATAGTTTTGTTATAGGATACCCGACGACAGTTATTCCCTTCTTTGGATTGGTACTAATGAATAAATCACAACCTGGTCTTGCTACCGAGCAGGGCCTGCTGGAGCGCGTGTTTAAACTTAAACAACACGGCACGACAGCACGTACGGAAACGATTGCCGGTTTCACGACGTTTTTGACGATGGTCTACATCGTTTTTGTTAACCCGCAGATTTTGGGCGTGGCGGGGATGGATACCAAAGCGGTCTTTGTGACCACCTGTCTGATTGCGGCATTCGGCAGTATTTTAATGGGGCTGCTGGCTAACCTGCCTGTAGCACTGGCTCCAGCAATGGGGCTGAATGCATTTTTCGCTTTTGTTGTCGTGGGTGCGATGGGTCTGCCATGGCAGGTTGCGATGGGTGCTATTTTCTGGGGCGCAATCGGTTTCCTGTTGCTGACCATCTTCCAGATTCGCTATTGGATGATTGCCAATATCCCGCTTAGCCTGCGTCTGGGGATTGCCAGCGGTATCGGGCTGTTCATTGCCATGATGGGCCTGAAAAACGCCGGTATTATCGTTCCTAATCCTGAAACACTGGTGACGATTGGTAACCTGACATCACACAGCGTGCTGTTGGGTGCCTTGGGCTTTTTCATCATTGTGGCGCTGGCTTCACGTAATATTCACGCCGCAGTACTGATTTCCATTGTCGTGACGACCTCAATCGGTCTGCTGCTGGGCGATGTGACCTTTTCCGGTGTGTTCTCTATGCCGCCGAGCGTAACGTCCGTGGTGGGTCAGGTTGATCTGGCGGGAGCGCTGAACCTCGGCATGTCTGGCATTATTTTCTCCTTCATGCTGGTTAACCTGTTTGACTCTTCCGGTACGTTGATCGGTGTAACGGATAAAGCGGGTCTGGTAGATGCTCGCGGTAAGTTCCCGCGTATGAAGCAGGCGCTGTATGTTGATAGCATCAGCTCTGTGGCAGGTGCGTTTATCGGGACGTCATCCGTTACGGCGTATATTGAAAGCTCTTCTGGCGTATCCGTGGGTGGACGCACAGGCCTGACTGCTGTGGTCGTCGGCCTGCTGTTCCTGTTGGTGATCTTCCTGTCACCGCTGGCGGGTATGGTGCCTGCCTATGCCGCCGCTGGTGCGTTGATTTACGTGGGCGTATTGATGACGTCCAGTCTGGCGCGTGTGAAGTGGGATGATTTGACGGAAGCCGTTCCGGCCTTTATTACCGCTGTGATGATGCCGTTCAGCTTCTCAATTACTGAAGGGATTGCGCTGGGCTTTATTTCTTACTGTGTGATGAAGTTGGCGACGGGTCGCTGGCGTGAAATCAGCCCTTGCGTGGTTGTGGTTGCGCTGCTGTTCCTGCTGAAAATTGTGTTTATCGACGGGCATTAATTTGTTCGTGGCTCCGGGGTTTCCCGGAGCCTCAGCCTGCGACGAGGCGGCTGGCTACTGTGACGCGGTAGAGGTGACTTTTTCTATCGTATGGCTGGTTAACTTCATATAGCGTACAGACTGGCGCTGCTGTTGTAGGATTTCCCCCGACTTTCTCATTCCCGATGCCGACGTGTATTTCCACATGATCAATCGATTGAGTGTGGGGATGTGGGCACAGGCCCATGCCAGATAATCATCAACATCGCTCATCACTTCTACGGCGGGAGTGCCGGTTGAACGCAGCCTGCCAGAGGCGGGATGGAGTTTCAGCTGATTGGGAGGATGGCTGTTTACGCCAGGGATTTTCATCAGTGATTGGCGGATGGTACAGAGCTGCGTTGCCGCTTCCAGCGGATCGCGCTGAGCATCTATCCATGCCTGTTCTGCCTGCGTCTGCGCCTGCATCTGTGGGACGACCTGATTCGTTGGCCTGACATGAACGATTTCGATATCCATACCTACGCTTCCTTCTTCGCTCAGGAGGATGGCGATGGTATTGCCTGCATAGCCGATGCTGAAATTGGGCATATTAGGATCGGCAAAATAAGGGCGTCCTTCAGGGGACTCCAGTAGCGTGGGTAACAGCGGATAGCCGAAAAAATAGAACATCATCTCGGCCAGCAGCACCCGACTTTTCAGATAACGTTCGCGGCGTTTGGCTGAAAAATTCTGTGTTGATGAGATGAGCTTATCGGGCAGTCTTTGTAAGTCAGGAAGCGCTTCCGTGCTTGTCCACCTGACAAAATGGCAGGTCATTGTTCACTCCGTGATCGTGATAAAAGATGGGAACCTATCAGGTATTACCGATGCATATTATCAGACTAATATGTGATCTAAAGAAAAATCGATGGATAAATCGGCGATAATTATTAATTAGGCACAACGAATTTCCTGCATCGTGCTTTTTGTGGCGATCCTTCCCTGTCCGCCACATTCCAGTCTTGCTTTAATGGTTTGACCACCCCAGTGCGGAACGCCGCTGTTTTTCCAGCGTCTGTTTGCGTAACTCATCTGCTGTCACCAATCGTAGCGCCGACGTCGGGCACACGCTGACGCAGGAAGGGCTCTGGGCCACATCCACGCACAAATCACATTTGTGAACCTCACTTTGCGTGAGGTGCGCTTCCCCCTCGTCGTTCGAGGCTTTTGTCACCACATTAATGGCACCGAAGGGACAGGCCACGACGCAGCTTTTGCAGCCGATGCAGCGAGATTGAATAACCTGAATGCTATCTCGATCGCGCACCAGCGCGTCATTCGGACAGACGCTGGCGCAGGGGGCGTTTTCACACTGGCGGCAAAGAACGGGGACGCTTACGCTGGCGCTTTTGACGACCTTCAATCGGGGGAAGAAGTGAGAAGGCTTCAGTTGCGCACTTTGGCCACCGCTATGGGCTACTGCGCAGGCGATCTCACAGGTCCGGCAACCGATACATTTTTCTGCTTCGGCAATAACAAATTGATTCATGAGCGTAGCTCCTCGCGGGTTGCATTCATCTCGGGACGCTGCGGATGTGCGGGAATGGTACCCGTGACGGCGGTCAGCCCCATCGTCGCGATCATACTCAATGCGGCTTTGCGCCCGTCGGCAATAGCAGTCACCACCAGATCGGCGCCGCGAACGGCATCGCCACCAGCAAAAATACGCGGATGATTAGTCTGGCAAGGTATCTGATTATCAAGGGGAGCAGTGATATATCCCCAGTTATCCAGGCCAACATCGGCGTCTTCCAGCCACGACATACTGTGTGATTGAAAGCCAAATGCGGTTATCACCGCTTCCGCAGGCTGAATGAATTCAGAGTCAGGAATAGGACGTGGGCGGCGACGGCCGCTGGCATCGGGTTCGCCCAGTTCAGTGCGAACCAGACTGATGCCGCACACTTCGCCCTGTTCATTGAGGCAGATTTTTTGTGGCTGAACGTTAAACATGAACTCCACGCCTTCTTCGCGGGAGTTTTTAACCTCTTTTTTCGAGCCTGGCATGTTGGCTTCATCGCGGCGGTACGCGCAGGTTACGGATATTGCACCTTGCCGGATGGACGTGCGCAGGCAGTCCATCGCGGTATCTCCACCACCGAGTACGACGACGCGTTTTCCTGCCATCGAGATATAGGGTTCGCCGTCTAATTCAGGTAGCCCCATAACGTGTTTGGTATTGGCGATGAGGAAGGGAAGCGCATCGAAGACGCCGGGGGCATCTTCATTATCAATGTTAGCCTTCATGGATCGGTAGGTGCCTACGCCGAGGAAAACGGTGTCATAGTCGTCCAGAAGCTGAGCCAGAGAAATATCTTTCCCCACTTCGGTACTCAGCTGGAACTCGATTCCCATGGTGCTGAACACTTCACGACGATGAATCAAAACGTCTTTATCCAGCTTGAATGACGGAATCCCGAACGTGAGCAATCCACCAATTTCTGGGTGGCGGTCGAACACGACGGCCTGCACGCCGTTGCGTGCCAGCACATCGGCACAGGCTAACCCTGCCGGGCCAGCACCGACGATCGCTACGCGTTTGCCGCTGGGAACGACACGCGTCATGTCGGGTGACCACCCCATGGCCATCGCGGTATCGGTAATGTAGCGCTCAACGTTGCCGATGGTAATGGCACCGTACTCTTTACCTAGCGTACAGGCGCCTTCACATAGCCGATCCTGCGGACATACTCGGCCACAGATTTCCGGCAGGCTGCTGGTTTGGTGCGATAACTCTACGGCTTCAAGAATACGCCCCTGCTTCGCCAGACTCAGCAGCTCGGGAATATTGTTATGCAACGGGCAAGTCCACTCGCAGACTGCGCGTTTGCCGCAGGAAAGGCAGCGGTCAGCCTGATCTTCCGTCTGTTGTACTGAGAAGCCATGATAGATTTCATCAAAGGTGGACGTTCTCTGCGTCAGTGGCTTTTTCTCCGCATCCCGGCGCGGCCAGTTTTTTCTTTTGTTGAGCGGATTGGTGGTCAACGTTTTCAGCACGGGTGTTTCACGCTGCCAGTGAGCGGCGGAACGCAGCGCCATCACCTGTTGTTTCTCCTGACGGTGTGCTGCTAACGTGTGTTCACTGACGAGTTGCAATGCCTGAGTTGGGCAGGCTTCTACGCACGCTTGCCCTCCGGGGCGATCGGCGCAGAGGTCGCATTTATGGGCGATGGCGCTGTTATCCATAGGGTTTGTCACCATGGACATCGCGCCGAACGGGCAAGCCAGTACACAGCTTTTGCAGCCGATGCACTTTTCCTGAACAAGCTGAATGCTATTGTCTTTTCTGATCAAGGCTTGGGTTGGACACACGTTGGCACAAGGCGCATCTTCACAGTGGCGGCATGTCACGGCAGCCCGCAGTGTTGGTGTATTGAACGCCTTGATTCTGGGCTGAAACACCGTGCCGCTATCTGGATATTGTTCGTCATTGTGTGAAATCACACAGGCGATTTCACATGCATGGCACCCCATACAGTCTTGAGTACTGGCAATAACAAATCGGTTCATTACCTTTTCCCGCCCTGGATCCCTCGATCGTGGCCTTTATCCTAATAGCTGGATAACACGTTGACCTTGATATAGAGCAGGTAAAAAGTCGGTTAATGTTAAATCTGACGCAGGCTAGTAATAAAATTATTGAATCGTTTCAGTGGGTTGTAATGTTATGTGAAAGTAATGGCATGGTTGCATATAACCTTGTTTTTTATCCGGTTTACAGTGTTTTATCGCGGGTAAAAATTCTGATTTTTAATTATTTTTGTTAATTTCCTCATGAAATAACTCGTTACTTTTCCTTACGCCCCTCATAATATCGAACGCCATTTAAATGCAGCAAAACAGTATTGCCGCTAAATGGTGTTTTCACGGCATTTTCATTATGAATCAATGACAGGGCTTTGCTCAGGTTAATGGATTGTCACTAAGGGATAGTGTTATGAATAAAAAAGTCGTTCTTTGTTCTGTATTCATGTCAGCTGCGCTATTAAGCGGATGTGCTACAGAGTCTTCCCGTACCGTAGAAGCGCAAAAAGTCACTTCTTATAGTACGCCTTATCAGGGTGTTCGCAGCCCGATTTCCATCGGAAAATTTGAAAACCGCTCTAACTACATGAACGGTATTTTTTCTGATGGTGTTGACCGTTTAGGTAATCAATCCAAGACCATTCTTGTTAGCCATCTCCAGCAGAGCGGCCGCTTTAATGTGCTGGATCGCACCAATATGGAAGAGCTGAAAGCGGAAGCGGGTATTAAAGGACAAACGCAGACGCTGAAAGGCGCGAGCTATGTGGTTACCGGTGATGTGACCGAGTTTGGTCGCAAAGAAGTGGGTGATCATCAGCTGTGGGGCATCCTTGGCCGCGGTAAAACACAGGTTGCTTACGCAAAAACCACGTTGAACGTGGTGAACGTGCAAACATCTGAAGTCGTGTATTCCGTACAAGGTGCGGGCGAATACGCGTTGTCTAACCGTGAAATTATCGGGTTTGGTGGCACAGCCAGCTATGACTCGACGCTGAACGGTAAAGTTCTGGATTTGGCTATTCGTGAAGCCGTCAATAATCTGGTTGCAGGAATTGAAAGCGGTGCCTGGCGCCCAGCGAACTAATGGAATAGGAATATAACAATGTTATCTTATAAGAAAGTTACCCTGCTATTGGCAGTAGCGGTACTGGCTGGTTGTGCGACCGCGCCGAAAACGATTTACAGCTGGGACAATTATCAGCCAGCGCTTTATGATTATTATCAACAAGATAAAGTCGGCCCAGAACAACAAATCCTTGCTCTGAATGAATCGATCGAAAAAGCGAAAGCCGCAAATAAACCAGTCCCACCGGGACTCTATGCTCAACTTGGGTTGCTGTACGCCAACACTGGCCGTGATAGTGAAGCTCGCCAACAGTTTGAAACTGAAAAAGCGAAATTCCCTGAATCAGCACCTTTTATGGACTTCTTGTTGAGTAAAAATAAAGGGAATATTAAATGAATCGTTTCTTAGGATTATGTGGTCTGGTTTTTGCGCTTGTGCTGACGGGTTGTGCTAAACCTGTACCTTATGACTACACGTCATTTAAGCAAAGCAAGCCTAAGTCCATTCTGGTATTGCCGCCGGTTAACCATTCTCCTGATGTGAAAGCAAGCTATAGCCTGCTTTCACAGGTCACCTATCCGTTGGCCGAGTCGGGTTATTACGTATTGCCAGTTGCGGTAGTGGAAGAAACGTTCAAACAGAATGGTCTGTCTACTGCGTCGGATATCCATGCGCTGAGCACGACGAAGCTGCACCAAATCTTTGGCGCTGATGCGGCGTTATATCTGGATGTGAAAGAGTACGGCACGTCGTACATCGTGATTAATAGTGAAACTCGCGTTTCTGCGGATGCGCGTCTGGTTGATCTGCGTACGGGTAAACTGCTGTGGAGCGGAAGTGCAACGGCTTCCAGCAACGAGCAGCAGTCAAACTCTAACGGTGGCATCATCGGTATTCTGGTGCAGGCTGCGGTGAATCAAATTGCGGACACGATCTCCGACAAAGGCCATGATGTTGCGGGTGTGACTAGCGCGCGCCTGCTGGCTGCGGGTCATGCACGCGGTATGCTGTACGGGCCTCGTTCACTGCAGTTCGGTAAAGAAACCTACTAAGTTACAGTACGTAGTTAACCTGTAGTGCGTAGCCAAATCATCAACGCCGTTCGCTATTGAACGGCGTTTTTTTATGCCCTTAGCCAGATGCGTCTGTGGTGCTATGCATCAGCGGCCTGATTACGCTGCTGTTTATTATGACGCGTTGTCCAGACAAAGGCGGAGGTCATCAATAGGATCAGCGTTGCGGTTGCCAGCACAGCAGAAAACCCTGAATCAAAGGCGGAATGTGCCTGTGCGGTGAGAATACGCTGCATATTTTCCGGTAAGGATTCAGCAAAGATCAACGCCTCGTCCAGGCTGTCATAGGCGGTGTCCGGTGCGGAAAACCCAGCGGGTAGCATAAACGTTGCGGAATAAGCGAAAGACAGCAAGCTGCCCATCAGGGTCACACCCGTCGCGCCCCCTAATTCATAAGACACTTCTTCTATTGACGCCGCCATACCGGCTTTTTCAGCAGGGGCAACCTGCATAATGGTGCTCGACGCGGCTGTCATGGTTGAACCCACACCTGCACCAATCACCGTCAGGCTGATAACTTGTATGATGATAGGGGCGTTGTGCAGCAGCAGATAGCTTCCCATCCCCAGACCTGAAATCAACAGACCAGCGGCCAGCATCGTCCCACTATTCACTCCTGGCAATATCTTTCCAGTTAACGGACCGGAGATAAAGGATGCCAGCGACAGCGGTAAAATGAACAATCCTGCCTGCAGCGGAGACAGCCCGACAACTAGCTGTAGCCGCTGTGTGAAAGCCAACTCCATACCGATCAGTGCAGCTGCCGCTACGATGGCTGCGGCCACGGCAGCGCTGAAAGGCCGCAGACGGAAGAGAGAGAAATCGACTAAAGGATGCTTGCTGTTACGCTGTCGCTGAACGAATAGGGTAATAAACGCGACGCCGATAAGCAGAGCGATCAGCGCGTCCTCATAGGATGGCACCCGTTTGCCCAGCTCTTTTATGGCATAGGTTACACCAATCAAACCTACCATAATTAATAGAGAGCCGATGAAGTCCCAGCGGTGTGAGGCGTTACCCGGCCGATGTGGAATCACGGTGATCCCCATGATAAGCGCAAGCAGCACGACTGGTACGTTAATGAGGAAAACCGATCCCCACCAGAAGTACTCAAGCAGTATTCCGCCCATGACGGGGCCAAACGCCGCGCCGCCGGATGCCACAGCCGCCCAAATACCAATCGCTAGTGCGCGTTCCCGTTCATCAGTGAAGGTCAGACGAATAATCGAGAGCGTGGCGGGCATCATCATCGCCGCACCGACCGCTAGCAGCGCGCGAGCGGCAATAAGCATGCTGGGTGTGGGCGAATAAGCGGCAAACAATGACGCTGCACCAAAGACCATCAGTCCAGCAATAAATAAAGGTTTATGACCCAGCTTATCACCCAAGGTCCCCATCCCCAGCAGCAAGCCAGAAGCGACTAGCGCATAGATATTAACGATCCACAGCTTGTCCGATGCGGAGGCGTGCAAATCGTGAGTCAGTGTTGGGAGCGCGGTGTACAGCACCGTCATGTCGATAACAATCAGGAATAGGGCGCTGGAAACAATGGCCAGAATCAGCCACTTCTTTGGTGATTGCATAGCAGAATCTCTACTTTGAGCTTTCATTTTTCATCTGTTGGATAGCGTTCCGATGATATAGATTTTCACTTTTAATAAAAGGTATTTTAAATGGGCGCAGATATCATGATATTGGTTTTTTTACCAAATTTACACCATCGCTCGAATTTACGCGATTACGTCCCTGTTCTTTTGCGTGGTACAACAATTTATCCGCTTCTTTAAACGCATCATGAAAATCTTCAATTTTTTCCAGATGAAAAAAACTCACCCCTATACTTGTCGTATATCGGACTATGCGGCCATCTGAAATCGCTAATGAAGAGCTCTCTATAATAAAGCGAATTCTCTCGGCTATCTCTAAGCATTCAGTGACAGAGAGACCCTGGATTATTATTAAAAACTCTTCCCCTCCCCATCGACATAGTAAATCCTGAGGTCGAGTATATTGCTTAAGGGTTGTAGCAAACTCTTTGATGACACTATCGCCTACAGTATGTCCATAGGTATCGTTAACTTTTTTAAAGTGGTCAATATCAAGAACAAATAGAGACATCATTCTATTATCCCCACCCCGCATGGAATTAATGATATTCATCATGTGTTGATTGAGTGAACGTCTATTTAACATGCCAGTTAGTGCATCATGATTACTGATTAACTCTATTCTTCTTATGTTTTTTTTGTTTTTGTTAATAAATGAAGATGCGATTATAACGCTTATAATAATAAATGAAGTATTGATTTGGAATAAATAAGATAATTCAAAAAGATAGTATTTTTCTATCTCCTCATGAACATCTATCAGTCTTTTTATATAGATGTAATTTAGTGCGATGCCAGTTACACAGCAAATGAGAATGATTTTGTTAAATGAATAAGACAAAGAAAGGTAAATCAATGGTAGTATTGCTAATACACTTAATGTGATATTTAAAGACGCTATGCAAATAATAATTATGATGTAATAAAACACAAATGAGGGTTTTTTTATTGAAGATTTTGATGCCGAAAAAACATTCTTTATGTTTTTTATTGATTTTAGGAATAAGAAAACGAAAATGACACCAGAACTTAGCTCTTCGCTAAACCACTTTCTTGAAAGAATAAAAATATTTTCATCGCTGTTTGTGGTAAATAAATATAATCCATAAGATATGGCTGAAAAAAAGATCCTGTAAAAATTGAGGTAAATATAAAGAAAATGTAACTTCTACTTAATTTACTGTATGTGTTTCCCTTTGTTTTTAAAAGTACGACGAATGTAATCCACGCTGTAATGAAAAAAACCAAACTGATCACACTATGAATTAATTTTTCAAAAAAGGATTGGTTGTTTTCAAGATAACTAGCTGGTAGTAGTATTCCCAATAAACCAACCATGCATAGAATAACGCTATGCAATAATTTGTTTTTTATGCTTTTATCTCGACTGCGATAACGGATGAGAAAGCAAAATAATAGAATATCTACTGGCCAGAATAGGGATGTGTCGTCAAGTAACCGAAAAGATAAACCTAAGTAACTAATAATTAAGGTTGAACTGAAAATAATTAATAATTCATTCGCGCGAATTTTCATTTTTTTTCCCGGTTAACCTATTTGGCCTGTATCAATCTTGTATCATAAATACACTTAAATACCTTCTTGCCTTACATCATTTTATGATAATTCTGATGCAAGGGAGACAAGTGAAATCAATATGCAATTCGCTTAGTCATGACCTTGCACCGTCTTATCCCACAGAAATATTAATATAAGTGATGGTGTGGGGGTCATGCCCCCATAAATGCCTGAACGTCTTTCTTATTTATTAATATAAATGGTTGATGCTGTTTGTTATTTTCATCTGTCAGGCTGATGTGAAATCGTCCGAGGGTTTCATGTAAACATGCCAGACGGCAGGATAAATTCAACTCGCCATTGGTCATACCATATTCCAGTTCCAATGCTCGTTGGTGTGCCTGAGGCAGTTCGTCATTAGGCTTCAACATTAACTGTACATGGGTATGCCATGAATAATCGCTAGCGGGATCGACTGTCGAGGCTTCGCTACCTTCAATGTTGAGGATTCGTGTAAGAATGAAGTCATTAAACTGCTGCTTAACGTGGCAATAAGCACGTACTCGCCACCGTAATCCATCATTGCCTAAAGCGTGTGGGGAAATGAGCCGTGGCGAATGATCCATTGACGATGAGGATTGATAGCAGATGCTCACTGCCTTTTTTTCACGAATCGCTCGGACAATGACTTCAACAACCTGTTCATTGTAGGTGTTGAGCGGGATATGAACCCAGCACACTTCTGGAGCAGATTCAATGAAACTGGCATCCGCTTCAAGTACGCCCGTCTTCATGGCGAGCAATTCTGCTAAATAGCGCTGGGCTGAATTCTGTGGGTAGACAGCAGAGAATGTTGGCGTAGCCGTGTAAGTTTTGGTGCGTCGATCGTAGACCAGATTATCGGGGGCAAGCTCAAGGTATTTAGCGATGTCGAGCGACGCCTGAGGGATCGATAACCCAAAAAAAGACGTTAGATCTGTGCGATTTATGTGCCCACTCCACCGTAACCGAAAGTCGATGAATTGAAGCCGACGTTCCAGTCCCCAGCTGCGCCCTTTTACTACCTGTTCTGAACCTGTCACTGAAGTCTTAGTCATATGCGTATAAAAATTATATTGATAAAAAAACTATATGCATTATTATGCGCCAAACTGGCCTTAGCGTCTATCTCTGACTTCGAATCACGAGAGGGATAGCTGCATGCCGCGTTTAGACTCGCTTAGAGGTGTTAAGTCATGAAACCAGCGTTCAACGATGTATTTGAATGTCATCCTGTCATCACTGGTGGGGAGATTCAGCGATGAGTTTTGTTAATTCTCATTCAAGCAGACTCAATCCAATATTGTTTAACTTACTTAAATCATTAGTTTATTTTTCCGTTTCTGGCAGCGTAGTGGCGGCAGAATCTCGTTACGACACATTAATCATCAACGCCCGGCAGGGCGATATCTCCGCGGCGACGTCATGGCTTGATGGGCAATCCAGAAATCGTGTACTGACCGCTGCCGAGGTGACCGACTGGCTGCTCATTAACGGTTGGGCGGGAAAGGATGCTGAAGTGAGGCGAATTTGGGAAACCTACTCGCCAGCGATGTCATTGCCCGATCCTGCCTTGAGAGCGGCGGCCAAATCCTACCGTAATCTCCGGCAGTGGCAGTCGTCAGTGGAATTATGGAGCCGGGTTTTGCAACGCTCTCCACGGGATGACGATGCACGTAGTGGTTTGATACTCACCCTCGCCGATGCCGGACAGACAAAAAGATCGCTTGAACTCGCTGCGTCTCGCGTTAAGCATGAACCAACGGCAAACCATTGGCGTGAATTAGCGTGGGTGCAACGCATTGCGGGAAAGCATACTGACTCCCTCTTTTCTATCATTCAAGCCATGCGCCATGCACCACAAGATAAAGCGCTGCTTTATGACTACAGCGACATCCTCTCCAACAATAAGATTAGTGCACCTGCATTAACAGCCCTGGAAAACGGCAAACCTCAGGGCTTCCTGACTGATGAAACGCAACGCCAGCGAGAGCTGGGGGCGGCGGCTGAGTTGGTTCGTCTTTCATTTATCACGTCGACAACTGAAAACGAACGCTTCGTTGTGGCGGATCGCGCGTTGGCTCGTTATGACATCCTGATGACGCAATGGCGGAAGCTCCCGTCTGCAAAAATCAGCTATCGCCAGGCTCGAATTGATCGGCTAGGCGCCTTGCTCGTTCGCTATCGCATGGAAGACATTATTTCCGAATATCAATCACTTCTCAAAGAGGGGGAGATTCCCAGTTATGCTCGGCGCTGGGTAGCGTCTGCCTATCTCTATTTGAAGCAGCCTGAGAAAGCAGAGCAGATTCTCAGTGTGGTAATACAAGACGATCATTCGCAACGCTTTCAGATAGTGCGGCAAGGCGATTTTTTCTACAGCATTTTGGAGAGTGAGAAAATTGAACAAGCAACACAGTTGTCAGTTCAGGCTGGAGAAAAAACACCTTATAAAAAAAGTGTTTATGGTTTACCAACATTCATACCTAACGACGATTGGATTGACATCAAATACCTGCGTATACAGTCGCTGATTTCCCATAATGATCTTCCGGCTGCGCAACGACTGGCGGAACGTCTGGCCTTTAGTGGGCCGGGAAACCAAGATCTAAACCTACGTTTGGCGGGGGTTTATCTAACCAGAGGGTGGCCACGTCGTGCCGAAGCGTTATTAAAGCGAGCAGAGTTGCTGGAACCGACATTCTTCCGATTGGAAACCCAGCAAGGGCTTACGGCCTTGGAATTGCAGGAATGGCGCCAGCTTGAGCAGTTGACTGACGATACGGTAGCTCGCTATCCGGAAGATTTCTCTGTGAAACGATTAGCGCGTTTGCGCCAGGTACATCACATGGCGGAGCTGCGTGTTGCGGGTACTCAGGGCCTCAAATCTGACAGTCCAGTCAAAGGAATGAACGACACGGATATTGATGCCGTGCTCTATAGCCCACCCTTTGCCAACCATTGGCGAGTGTTCTCTGGGGGCGCTTTTAATCAAAGTGATTTCAGTGACGGACGGGCCATTAATCGCAGTATTCGCGGCGGTGTGGAATTTACCGACCGTGATCATTGGGTTGAGGCTGAGCTTTCACACCGAAATTTTGGATTTGGCTCTGATATCGGTGGGCGTTTCTCCTATCGGCGTGATGTTAATGATTTTTGGCGTGTCGGCCTTAATGCCGAACGGCTAATGCGCAGCACACCGCTACAGGCACTTAAAAATGGCGTAACGGCGAATGGCGGTGGGGGGTATGTCCGCTGGCGGCAAAGTGAACGGCGTTCATGGCAAGCAGATCTATCGAACGGGTGGTTTTCTGATGGTAACAGACGTCAGGAGTACGGACTGAGTGGGCAAGAGCGAATCTTTTCATCACCGTCTTTAGCCATAGATTTCACCCCATCGCTAAGTTTGGGATCAAACAGTAAACAGAACACCTCGTATTACAACCCGCAGAGTTATGTGGCTGTGCTACCTGCCTTAGCCATCGATCACTTGCTTTATCGACATTACCAGACTGAGTGGCACCAAGAGATAAATGTGGGTGTCGGACGTTACTGGCAAAAAGGCGAGTCCGCAGGGGCTATCACCACGCTCGGATACGGGCAAAGAGTACGGTGGAATGACGTACTGGATATGGGGGTGAGTACTCAGTGGGATAAGCGACCTTACGACGGCAAGCGGGAACAAAATTTGTCGCTGTCTTTCGATTTGAATTATCGGTTTTGAGGGGAAAGGTGATGTTATTTATACGATTACGAAACTTTGTGATGGTGTTGGGGGTGTTAATGATCGCCGCCTGCGCGCATCCCGTTGACGTGAAATATAGCTCGCCAGCAGAACGTCCTATTTTGGTCAAGGAACTGCCGTGGAAAACCAATCAATATATCGTTATCGCCTATCACGATGTTGCGGATGAGGGTGCCGATCAACGTTTTATGGCGGTGCGAACCAGTGCACTGAATGAACACTTTGTCTGGTTGAGGGAAAATGGTTACCACCCGGTATCCGTTGATGACATTCTAGCTGCTGGCTCTGGGGGTAAACCGCTACCGGACAGAGCGGTGTTACTGACATTTGATGATGGTTACAGCAGTTTTTATCATCGCGTTTACCCTCTTCTGAAAGCCTATGGCTGGCCGGCTGTATTGGCACCCGTTGGGCGTTGGCTGGATACGCCAGAAAACCAGCCGGTTGACTTTAGTGGCATTCAATTACCTCGTAACCATTTTCTTACCTGGCAGCAAGTCAGTGAGATGGCGCAATCTGGCCTGATAGAAATTGGGGCACATACCTATGACTTACATAAAGGGATTCTGGCAAACCCGCAGGGGAACATGGAACCTGCCGCCGTCACTCGCCGCTATTTCCCAGAGGATAAGCGATACGAAACGCGGGATGAGTATCGTCAACGTTTTGCGCATGATACGGATCTCATTACGAAAAGGATCGTTGACGCGACTGGGAAAAAGCCTCGGGTTTGGGTCTGGCCCTATGGTGCGGTGGGGGGAGACGCGCTAAGCATAGTTAAGCAGCGCGGCTATCAGCTAGCGCTAACGCTTGGAAGTGGGCCTGCGTCGGCTGACTCACCGTATAATGTTCCTCGCATACTGATTAACAATAATCCAGATGTGCAACAGTTCGCGCTGTTGGTCAGCGATGTCCGTGAGCCTGAGCGCATACGAGTGGCGCATATCGATCTGGATTATGTTTATGACACCGATAAAGCCCAGCAGTCCCGTAACGTGGATGCCTTAGTTCAACGTATTGCCGACTTGCGTATTAACACTGTTTATCTTCAGGCTTTCTCCGATCCGAACGGTGATGGCAACGTACAGTCACTCTATTTCCCTAATCGCTGGATGCCCGTCCGAGAGGATTTATTCAATCATGTGGCCTGGCAATTGGCATCGCGGGCGCTTGTTCGCGTTTACGCATGGATGCCGGTACTGGCTTTTGATATGGATGATGAGACGTTGCAGCGCGTTGAGCGGATCGACAGTGAAAGCGGGCAACGTAGTATCAACCGTAGCCAATATAGACGCTTATCGTTATGGGATGCGGAAGCCAAAAGGCGAATTACTGATATTTATGAGGATCTTTCCGCCTACACCATGTTTGGTGGCATCTTATTCCATGATGATGCCGTACTTGCCGATGATGAGGATGCAAGCGATTCGGCCATACAAGCCTACCAAAAGGCTGGATTCCCCAGCTCGATTACCCGTATTCGTCGTGACCCCCAGCTCACTGCTCGCTGGACGCGGTTTAAGAGTAAAGCGTTAACTGACTTTACGCTCGAACTGGCCGCTCGAGTGCATGCGATCCGTGGTCCGCAAGTCCAGACTGCACGCAACATTTTCGCATTACCGATGATTGAACCGGAAAGTGAAGCATGGTTCTCCCAAAATTTGGATGACTTCCTTACCGCTTATGATTGGGTTGCACCCATGGCGATGCCATTGATGGAAAACGTCGCGCCTAGGGACAGCAATGCGTGGTTGCAAAAGCTGGTACAAGAAATGGCTCGTCGACCTGGAGCGCTGAATAAAACCGTGTTTGAACTTCAGGCAAGGGATTGGCGTGTTCCGGGAGAACCGTGGTTAGACACTGCGCAATTGGTTGAATGGATGACCGTGTTGCAACTGAATGGTGCGCAAAATTACGGCTATTACCCGGATGATTTTCTTAACAATACCCCTGAGTTGGAAAGCATCCGCCCCATGATTTCACCAGAATGGTACCCACTGCCATGATTGAGAGAATTTTAGCTTCCTTAATATTATGTCTGATGCTCGGCATCCCTTTTGGCGTGATGTTCTCTTTTACGGGGGATGTCGTTCTTAACTTTACCTTTTTCTGGCCTTTGTTTATGTCTGGGCTATGGATAACGGGAGGACTGTATTTCTGGTTTCACTACGAACGGCATTGGCGTTGGGGAGAAGGGGTCATACCCGATGAGCCAACCGGACGCCCGTTAGTGTCAATCTTGATCCCTTGCTATAACGAAGGGCCTAACGTGCGCGAAACCATTGAAGCGGCATTAGCACAACGTTATACCCATATCGAAGTCATTGCTGTGAATGATGGTTCCAATGATGACACGGGAGACGAGCTCAATCGGTTGGCGGAGCAATATGACAAACTTAGAGTCATTCATCTTGCGCATAATCAGGGCAAAGCGTTGGCGCTTCAAGCGGCATGTGCTGCGGCCAAGAGCGATCTGCTGGTGTGTATTGATGGCGATGCGCTTCTCGATCCCGATGCTGTCGCCTATTTGGTCAACCCATTGATCAATAACCCGCGTGTCGGTGCAGTAACGGGAAACCCAAGGATAAGAACGCGTTCGACGCTAGTGGGTCGTATTCAGGTTGGTGAGTTTTCCTCAATTATTGGTTTGATCAAACGCACACAGCGGGTTTATGGCAAAGTTTTCACGGTTTCTGGCGTCATCGCCGCTTTTCGTCGCAGTGCGCTAGCAGAGGTTGGCTACTGGAGCTCCGACATGATCACGGAAGATATCGATATTAGCTGGAAGCTTCAACTGCGCCATTGGACGATATTTTTTGAGCCAAGAGCACTGTGTTGGATTCTGATGCCGGAAAAGCTCTCTGGCTTGTGGAAACAGCGGCTGCGTTGGGCACAAGGTGGTGCGGAGGTATTTTTAAAAAACTTCCGTCATTTATGGTCATGGCGCTATCGCCGAATGTGGCCGCTGTTCCTTGAATATTCTATTTCGATATTATGGGCCTTCACCTATGCCGTAAGCGTCTTACTGTATTTATTAGGTTTTTTAATAGAACTGCCTGAGGAGATTCGGGTGGAAACGCTCTTTCCTCCCGCATTTACTGGCATGATGATTGGGGTTGTCTGTTTAATCCAGTTTGCAGTCAGTATGTTGATTGAACGACGTTATGAGAAAGATATTGGTAAATATCTGTTCTGGGTAATCTGGTATCCCATGGTGTATTGGACATTGAGCCTCTTTACCAGCCTAGTCAGTTTTCCAAAGGTCATGCTGCGTTCCCGTAAAAAACGAGCGCGTTGGGAAAGCCCAGATCGTGGTATCGAAAGAGGATAAATTATGCATTCATCTTTAATCATTTCTGAAAGGCGTTGGTTTCCATTATTTATCGATTCTTTCTTGACGCTATGTGGATGGGGAATCTTTATTTGGTTATTTTCCGAGGTGTTTATCGGCACGTTTTTGAATAACTATGTTTCCGATCGATCTTCCTCTACATCAGAAGGTTGGACCATATCGATACATTTATACATATTCCTGATAAACGCGTCGCTCTTAATTGCCTGGGGAAAACTGGAACAATATCGCTATCGTTCCAGAAAAGAACAAAGAACGCGTGCGGATGCGCTAGATGCCAAACACGTTGCCAGAAGTTTTTCTTTATCGGATGGATTCGTTCAGGAATTGAATCGTAATAAGATCCAGCGTGTTTGGCATAATGAGCATGGAAGAATTATTGGTATCGACAACTTATCGTCGTGACCGACTGAAGACACATTGCCATGTTATGGCGGTTGATGGCGAGAATGGGAAAACCATTCTCTCTGATATCACCGCCTGTTTCCCTAATTCATCTCTTCCGGAGCAAGAGCTTTGGCTCAGGAGGCGAGTGGTTTAGCTGACTGTTCTTCACGTGATTGTTGTGCCGCCAGAATGTCGCCCAGATTCCCTTCAATCCACACCGCCAGCTCTTTCACCCGCTCGCCAACCTCTTTGCCTGATGGCGTCAGGCTGTATTCAACATGCGGCGGGACAACCGGATAGGCTGTGCGCAGGACAAAACCATCACTTTCCAGCCATTGCAGGGTCTGTGCCAGCATACGTTCGCTCACGCCGCCAATCCGTCGACGCAGTTGACTGAAGCGATGCGTATCATCAAGTAATGCAATGAGAATCAGTACACCCCAGCGGCTGGTCACGTGGTTAAGTATCTGGCGAGAAGGGCATTTTTCGGCTAAGACATCGCCGGTTGGCAGTATGGGCGGTAATAAATCTATGGGGGTTTTGTGGTGACTCACTATACTTACCTTTGTGTATGTACTTACTTAAAGTTAGCTTTGCCGATATTATGCCAGCCACTATCCGTTAATAAAAGACGGTTAAGAAAAGACGGTTAAGAAAAGACAGTTAACAAAAGACGGTCAATAAAACATGGTTAATAAAAGGAGCTTGAGATGATTGCGATTACTGGTGCATCTGGCCAACTGGGCCGTTTAGTCATAGCACAACTGTTAGAGAAGGTTCCGGCGAGCGACATCGTGGCGCTGGTGCGTGATGTGAATAAAGTTGCCGATCTGTCTGCAAAAGGCGTGCAGGTGAAAGCGGCGGATTACAATCAACCTGAGGCGCTCGCTTCTGCTCTGCAAGGTGTGGATAAAGTGCTGCTGATCTCTTCAAGTGAAGTAGGTCAACGTGCGGTACAACATCGCAATGTGATCGAAGCCGCAGCGAAAGCGGGTGTGAAACTGGTTGCGTACACCAGTCTGCTACATGCGGATAAATCGCCTCTGGCGCTGGCGGAAGAACACCGCCAAACGGAAGCGTTGCTGAAGGACTCTGGTTTACCGCATGTCCTGCTGCGCAACGGTTGGTATACCGAAAACTACGCAGCTAGCATCCCAGCGGCGTTGGAACACGGTGTGTTTATCGGTAGCGCGGGCGAGGGGAAAATTACTTCCGCAACCCGTGAAGACTTCGCTGCTGCCGCAGTAGCGGTACTGACGCAGGAAGGACAGGCTGGCAAGGTTTATGAGCTGGCCGGTGATGAGCCTTACACGCTGGTAGAGCTGGCGGCTGAGATTAGCAAACAGTCTGGCAAACATATCGGTTATCAAAACCTGTCTGAAGCGGAATTCACTGGCGCGCTGGTTTCTGCTGGTCTACCTGATGTTTTCGCGCAGATTATTGCTGATTCAGACGTCGGTGCATCTAAAGGCGGTCTGTTTGATGGCGGTAAGCAGTTGAGCCAACTGATCGGTCGGCCAACAACGCCGCTGTCAGCCGTAGTGAAAGCGACGCTGAAATAACGCCTCAAAGTAATGTTAAAAAATCGGCTCAGCGGTAATGCTGGGCCGATTGCTTTCTATTGTTAGTATGTACTCACAATCAATAGTCGGCTTTTTTATCAGGATATTGGGCGATTCTTTTGCTCTGGGTTGCTAATGTTTTTCCTCATTTTGTCAGTAAGCAGATTGCCGACAGGTTGTTCGATGAATTGATAAAGCAACCAGCCAGCGATAAGGCTAACCGCCCCGGCGGCTATGATTAGCTGCACCGCGCCTATCACATCGTATTGATTGCCATCGGTCCATTCATTTAGCAAGCGAAGCACTAAGAAATGGATCAGGTAAAAACAGAAAGAAATGCTTCCTAACCATTGCATTGATTTGGCATGTAAAAATGAACGTTTCCCTTGTAGATCACTCACCGTAAGTGAGCCTATCAATAATGTCAGCGGAATGAGAGTAACCAAATTAAAGCTAAGCAGGAACGGTATAAAAAGATCAATACAATATGTCAATGTGGTCAGTATCATACTGGTGGTAACTGAAACACGAATCCACCTTCCTTCTTGGATAATACGTGACAGTAATATACCAATGGTGAATTCAAAAATACGTGTTGGCGGGAAGGTATAGGAAAACCACCATTGAATTTCACCCACCTCAAAAGGCCAACCCTCAACCAGTGGGGCGGTGGGCAATAACGTATAGATTGCACCATTAGCCGCGATTAAAGCGACATAGCACAACATTATGGATATCCATAAGGATTCAGTCGGTATTTTTTTGACTATATTGAGTAAGAATGGATAAGTAATATAAAGAAAAAAAATAACAGATAGGAACCAACTGGGGACGTTTCCGCCAATATAAATATCACCTTGCGGTATCCATGTCTGTATCAATAATAAATTGGGTAACCAGACATCAATGCGCCCAATGCTTATTATACCAAGGCTTATAAGTAGTATAATAATGAATATGCTTACAGGGTATATCTTTGCGAATCGTTTTTTATAGAATTGGATCGGACTGCTAACTGATGGCGATGACCAGTTCATGACAAACCCACTCAGGATAAAAAAGAACGATACACTTACCCACCCAGCCTTACTGAGGACAAAGGAGTAGGCTTCACCGACAGATTCATCTGAGAACAAGTTCAACATATTCCCAATCGATGTATGAAAGAGGTACACAAAAAGGGCAGCAATAATTCGAGTACCGTTCAGCGATGGTAAATTAGGTAGATGCCCTTTTGATGTTCTCTTTATAATTATATTATTCTGATAATAATGTGAATTTTCCTTTTTTACTATGAGGTTACTATCCATTTCTTTCTCCTATTCAAATTCGATGCGAAAAAATGAGAAAAGATAGCTTTCATGAATATACAAATAGAAAGGTGTCTATGAATTTATTTTTGCTGAAGAAATAAGAAGACTAATTCCCCCCTGATTGATTATAAATAATGCCCGCTCGATGAGAGAGTAAAAATTAATTCTTCAATGAAGGAACTGGGTGTGGATTGCCAGATAGCCGCGATAGCAACGCTAGCATTTCTTTTTGTGGCGAATATATCCGCGATCTTTAACTGAACAGGGTCTATCAGCCAACTGCTGACCGAGAGAGTATCCTGTTAATTCAGCAATGTTGAGATTATCAAACCGCACTACGTGTTCAATATCTCCCTTCATCTGGTTCAATGTACCCTGTACAGAGCGACTACACTGAGTATCGACTTGTAGTGGGCGCAAATAACCTTGGGCAACGTTGAGTTGCATTTCATCCGCACCACACTTGAGAAGCGTATTGATGAATGCATCAACAAAGTGGTTGTTCAGCTCTACGAAATCCTTCTTGATCAATGCTGGGAGTACTAAAGGAAATCGGGTGGTGTCATGCACCAGCAACACACAATTCCGGCGCTGTAAGGTGATCAGATTTCCGTGCCAGTTGCTCAGCGGGTTGATATCTATTGTTGGCTGTATAAAGAGCCACTGACTACGAGGCGTCACGGCAAGTTGACCACTGTCATCCAGTGGCAACCTTTTGAACAACTTATGTGTGGCATGAAGTTGAATCATCTTATCACCCCCCGTTCTTCTGTTTCAGTCAGTTGCGTAACGCGTAAGTGGATGAGGGTAGATTAAGCGATCACTTCCCAATACAAAAACTCGAAAAGATACGGCCTAATAGGTCGTCAGAGGTGAATTCACCGGTGATTTCACTCAGGGACTGCTGTGCCAGTCGCAGTTCTTCTGCCAGCAGTTCGCCTGCGTAGGCGCTCACTAATTGCTCTTTGCCCTGAATCAAATGCTGTGCTGCCAGTTCCAGTGCCTGTAGATGACGGCGTCGTGCCAAAAAACCGCCTTCCGTGTTGCTGGTGAACCCCATGCTTTGCTTGAGGTGATCGCGCAGCGTGTCCACGCCTTCACCCGTGCGGGCGGAAAGTCGAATAAGTGAGTGAGTATTTACATCTTCGATGCCGAGCGTTTCACCAGTTACGTCAGCTTTGTTACGCACCACGGTAATTGGCAGCGTTTTTGGCAGGCGCGCCATAAATTCGGGCCAGATCTGCTCAGGCTCAGTTGCCTGCGTCGTGGTGCCGTCTACCATGAACAGCACGCGATCGGCCTGTTCAATTTCCTGCCAGGCACGCTCGATACCAATGCGTTCGACTTCGTCGCTGGCATCGCGCAGCCCGGCGGTGTCGATGATATGCAGTGGCATGCCGTCAATATGGATGTGTTCACGCAATACGTCGCGCGTAGTTCCCGCGATAGCGGTGACAATAGCGGCTTCACGACCGGCTAACGCATTGAGTAAGCTAGATTTACCGGCATTAGGACGACCCGCAATCACGACCTTCATCCCTTCACGCAGCAGGCTACCCTGATGCGCTTCGGCTCGGACGGCATCCAGATCGGCCATCACGCCATTTAGCTGCGCTTCAATTTTGCCATCGGAGAGAAAGTCGATCTCTTCATCCGGGAAGTCAATGGCAGCTTCGACGTAGATTCGCAGGTGAGTAAGTGCTTCCACTAACTGATTTATACGGGTAGAAAATACGCCTTGCAGAGAGTTTAGCGCTGAGCGAGCGGCTTGTTCCGAGCTGGCGTCAATCAGATCGGCGATGGCTTCTGCCTGCGCGAGATCGAGCTTGTCATTTAGGAAGGCGCGTTCAGAGAATTCGCCGGGACGCGCAATGCGCACATCGGGCAGCGTCAGAACGCGTTGCAGGAGCAAATCAAGAATAACCGGACCGCCATGGCCCTGAAGCTCCAGCACGTCTTCACCCGTAAAGGAGTTCGGGCCGGGAAACCAGAGGGCAATACCTTGATCAAGCGTGGTGCCGCTGGTATCACGGAACGGCAGATAATCGGCGTGACGAGGTTTAGGAAGCTTACCCAGAACAGCACGTGCCACCTCTGCGGCTGCCTGTCCTGAAACCCGTAAAATACCCACGCCTCCGCGTCCCGGTGGCGTGGCTTGGGCGACGATGGTGTCGGTATTGCTCATGATATTCTCTCTGCGTTGATGCCTGTCTGTCAGGCTATTTTACGTATCGTTAGGGGATAAAACAGCTTATAAAAAAATAAGGCGGTCAATGACCGCCTTACTCTTTCTATCGGTTAGCCATCAACCGGATTATTTTTTCTCGCGGCTATGCAAGCCACGTTTTTCCAGACCGCGGTAGATCAACTGCTGCTGGAGAATGGTAACCATGTTGCTGACGATGTAGTACATCACCAGACCTGACGGGAACCACAGGAAGAAGACGGTAAAGATGACTGGCATGTAAGTCATGATCTTCTGCTGCATTGGGTCGGTCACGGTGGTTGGTGACATCTTCTGGATGAAGAACATCGTCACGCCCATCAGGATCGGCAGAATGTAGTACGGGTCTTGTGCAGACAGGTCATGAATCCACAGCGCGAACGGCGCATGGCGCAGCTCTACGGAACCCATCAGCATGTAATACAGCGCCAGGAAGATTGGCATCTGAATTACCAGCGGCAAGCAGCCGCCCAGCGGGTTCACTTTCTCTGACTTATACAGCGCCATCATTTCCTGACTCATGCGCTGTTTGTCATCACCAATACGCTCACGCATTGCCTGCAATTTAGGTTGCAGTAAGCGCATTTTCGCCATAGAGGTGTATTGCGCTTTCGTCAGCGGATACATCACACCACGCACGATAAAGGTGATGGCAATGATGGAGAAGCCCCAGTTGCCGATGAAACCGTGCAGGAATTTCAGCAGCTTAAACAGCGGCTGAGAAATAAACCACAGCCAGCCGTAATCCACTGTCAGATCCAGATGCGGTGCGACAGCAGCCATCTTGTCCTGAATTTCCGGGCCGACCCACAGGGTAGCGTTCAGATTTTGTTGACTGCCAGCGGCAACAACAACGGGCGCAGCCTTGAAGCCAATCGCAGCCTGACCGTTACCCAGCTTACTGGTATAGAACGTGTTCGCGCCAGTCGTCGTCGGAATCCACGCGGTTGCGAAGTACTGTTGCAGCATCGCCACCCAACCACTGTTGGTCGTGATGTTCAGGTTTTCGTCCATGTCGCTGAAGCTGTACTTTTTGTACTTGTCTTCGCTAGAAGAGAACGCCGCGCCACGATAGGTGTGCAGTGCAAAGTTGCTGCTGCCTGTATCGCGGTGCTTAGGCAACTCCGTAGACTGTTTTAACTGACCGAACAGCGTGAGTTCCAGAGGCTGAGCGCTGGTGTTATTGACGCTATAGTCAACGTTCAGTGCGTAGTCGCCACGTTTCAGAACAAACGTTTTGGTATAGGTCACGCCGTCCGCTGCGGTGTACGTCATCGGAATGCGCAGTTCGCTCTGGCCATCAGCCAGCTCGAAGCTATCTTGTGTGGCGGTAAACAGCGGACGTGGACCGTTAGCCGGGTTGTCTGGGCCGTTTTTGCCGGTCAAACCGCTCTGAGCCTGATAAACAAACTCCGATGTGGTTTCCAGCAGATGGAAAGGCTTATCTGAACCTAATGTGTCTGGGTAAGCCAGCAAGTGTGCTTGCTCGACGTCGCCGCCACGCGTGTTGATTGTCAGCGCCAGAACATCAGTTTTCACCGTGATCAGTTTGCCTTGACCGCTAGCGGGTACACCCTGGTTGGTAGCATCACCGGTTACTGCGTTCGTCGCCTGCTGTATGGTCTGCGTGGTTGCTGGCGGATTTTTATCCGTCTCCCAAGCCTGCCAAAGCATAAAGGTTACGAATAGCAGAGCGATGAGAAGAAGATTGCGTTGCGAATCCATCGTTAATGTTCTCTGTTATTGTCGGTTTTTGGCGGTACGGGATCATCACCACCAGGGTTCAAAGGATGGCATTTTAATACGCGTTTAAGCGTCAACCAACAGCCTTTTATCATGCCGAACCTGCGTATTGCTTCAATACCGTATTGCGAACACGTTGGCCGGAACCGGCAATGCGGTCCGAGTAACGGGCTGATAACGAGTTGATAACCGCGTATCAACCCGATCAGCAGTCGGGAGCCAAACGACAGTGCCGACGCCATAGTTTTTCCAATGCTTCCGTCAGAGTGCGGTTATCCAGTTCAGACACCCCCTTTTTCACCAGCACCACAAAATCCATTGAAGGCAATGAATGTTGATGCAGGCGAAAGCTTTCGCGCGTCAGGCGTTTAATCCGATTGCGTTCATGAGCACGTTTTACATGCTTTTTGGCGACGGTAAGACCGATGCGGGGATGCCCCAGCGAGTTCAGGCGGCCGAGGATGGTGATTTGCGGCGTGCCAGCCCGTTGTGGTTGCTGGAAGACGAAAGTGAAATGACTGGGAGTTAACAAACGTAACTCCCTGGGAAATGCTAGCTTAACCACTCGGTGGGTTAGCTTTTGTTACTTAGAAACAGACAGACGAGTACGGCCTTTCGCACGACGGCGGGCCAGAACTTGACGACCATTTTTGGTGGCCATACGAGCACGGAAACCATGGCTACGGTTACGCTTCAATACGGACGGTTGGAAAGTGCGTTTCATGGCGATTTCTACCTAAACTTGGATAATTATAACTTTACAGTAAACGCGTTTGGCTGTTCGGCGTGAAGATGACCGACGCCTCAATCGCATATCACAGCTATATAACGGAAAGAGGCAGGATTGTAATAATTGTACAGTCCTGAGTCAATTAACATCACACTTAACACGCCAGCTATTCCCATTATTTTTGGTATTTCTGCCTGGCAGAGCACAGAAAAGGCGTAGACGCGCGGGCAGGGAATTATACGGACTCTATTGCAAAGCGCAAGGATCCTTCAACGATCTGTCCCGCAAGATCATGATCGATGTCACCGTAACGATCGTGTCTCCGAGGGTATGCTTGGGTGCGCTTCATATAGGGTGGGTAAAATGTGCGCTAGCCGCCCCTCTGCCGTGTTGCAGGGAGTCACGATAAGAATAGCCTGTGGATAAAAAGGATCGAAACTGTACAGAAGGGGAAGATCTCTTTGGCGGATTAGGTTATGATCCGCGGTTCCGTTAGCGATCCTTTTGACGGGATCGTCGGAGTAAACCGCCGCGCTACGTGGTGTGTCTGCTGTCTGAATTGTGAATGAAACAATCGTGTATGACGCAGGCGCCAAAAAATCATGAGTCACATAAATAACGTCTTATTCTTTTCTTTTTGATCGTTCTTGTTCGAGTGGAGTCCGCCGTGTCACTTTCGCTTTGGCAGCAGTGTCTTGCCCGTTTGCAGGATGAGTTACCTGCCACAGAATTCAGTATGTGGATACGCCCGTTGCAGGCGGAGCTGAGTGATAACACTCTGGCGCTCTACGCTCCCAACCGCTTTGTGCTGGATTGGGTTCGTGATAAATACCTAAATAATATCAATGTCCTGCTGAATGATTTCTGCGGGATGGATGCCCCTTTACTGCGTTTTGAAGTGGGGAGCAAACCGCTGGTTCAGGCCATAAGCCAGCCCGCGCAGTCGCACCATAATCCTGTTAGCGTTGCACGACAACAGCCAGTACGCGCGGCACCGGTGCGCCCAAGTTGGGATAACTCGCCGGTACAGGCAGAGCATACCTATCGTTCCAATGTGAACCCGAAGCATACGTTTGATAACTTCGTTGAGGGTAAATCGAACCAGTTAGCCCGCGCAGCGGCACGTCAGGTGGCTGACAACCCAGGCGGCGCCTATAACCCGCTGTTTCTTTATGGCGGCACTGGCTTGGGTAAAACGCACCTGTTGCACGCAGTGGGGAACGGCATCATTGCCCGTAAACCTAACGCGAAGGTGGTCTACATGCACTCCGAGCGTTTCGTGCAAGATATGGTGAAGGCGTTGCAGAACAATGCGATTGAAGAGTTCAAACGCTACTACCGTTCTGTTGATGCACTGCTGATCGATGATATTCAATTCTTTGCTAATAAAGAGCGTTCGCAGGAAGAGTTCTTTCATACCTTTAACGCGCTGCTGGAAGGCAACCAGCAAATCATTCTGACGTCTGACCGCTACCCGAAAGAGATCAACGGTGTGGAAGATCGCCTGAAATCCCGATTCGGTTGGGGATTAACGGTCGCGATTGAACCGCCAGAGCTGGAAACCCGCGTGGCGATTCTGATGAAAAAGGCAGATGAAAATGACATTCGCCTGCCTGGTGAAGTCGCATTCTTTATTGCCAAACGCCTGCGTTCTAACGTGCGTGAGTTGGAAGGCGCACTGAACCGCGTTATCGCGAATGCCAATTTTACTGGCCGCTCGATCACCATTGATTTTGTGCGTGAGGCGCTGCGCGATCTGCTAGCGTTGCAGGAAAAACTGGTTACTATCGACAATATTCAAAAGACTGTGGCGGAATACTATAAAATAAAGGTAGCCGACCTGCTGTCTAAACGTCGTTCCCGCTCGGTGGCGCGTCCGCGCCAGATGGCGATGGCGTTGGCGAAAGAACTGACGAATCACAGCCTGCCGGAAATCGGCGATGCCTTTGGCGGGCGTGATCATACGACGGTGTTGCATGCCTGCCGCAAGATTGAGCAGTTGCGTGAAGAAAGCCACGACATCAAAGAAGATTTTTCCAATTTAATCAGAACTCTATCGTCATAACACTATGAAATTTATTGTTGAACGCGAACGTCTGTTAAAGCCATTACAACAGGTCAGCAGCCCGCTGGGCGGCCGACCGACTTTACCGATTCTGGGCAACCTGCTGATTCAGGTAACGGAAGGCGCGCTGTCGCTGACTGGTACCGATCTGGAAATGGAGATGGTGGCGAAAGTGGCGCTGACGCAGCCGCATGAGCCGGGTGCCACGACCGTCCCTGCCCGTAAACTGTTTGATATTTGCCGGGGTCTGCCGGAAGGCGCGGAAATCACCATCATGCTGGATGGCGATCGCATGCTAGTGCGTTCTGGCCGCAGCCGTTTTTCGCTGTCCACGTTACCCGCAGCGGATTTCCCTAACCTCGACGACTGGCAGAGCGACGTTGAATTCTCCTTGCCGCAGGCGACGATGAAGCGTTTGATTGAAGCGACGCAGTTTTCGATGGCGCATCAGGACGTTCGTTACTACCTCAACGGTATGTTGTTTGAAACCGAAGGTGAAGAGCTGCGCACGGTCGCGACCGATGGTCACCGTCTGGCGGTCTGTTCGATGCCGGTTGGACAATCTTTACCCTCACATTCGGTGATCGTGCCGCGTAAAGGTGTGATGGAGCTGGTGCGTCTGCTGGATGGTGGCGATACGCCGCTGCAGCTTCAAATCGGCAGTAACAACATCCGTGCGCATGTCGGTGATTTTATCTTCACATCGAAGCTGGTAGACGGTCGTTTCCCTGATTATCGCCGCGTATTGCCGAAGAACCCAGATAAAACGCTGGAAGCGAGCTGTGACTTGCTTAAACAGGCTTTCTCCCGTGCGGCGATTTTGTCGAATGAAAAATTCCGCGGTGTGCGTCTGCATCTGATTCAAAATCAGCTCAAAATTACGGCTAACAACCCAGAGCAGGAAGAAGCGGAAGAGATTCTGGATGTGCAGTATGACGGCACCGAGATGGAAATCGGCTTTAACGTCAGCTACGTATTGGATGTGCTGAACGCGCTGAAGTGCGAAGGTGTGCGTTTACTGCTGACTGATTCCGTTTCCAGCGTGCAGATTGAAGATAGCGCCAGCCGGGCGGCGGCCTATGTTGTCATGCCAATGCGGTTGTAGAATTATCGGGCTATTTTACTTGCCCATTTGCGATTGGGCAGTGCTCGCAATCCTCACGTACTCTGTGTACGCTCCGGTTGCTGTGCGCTGGCCGCACGCAACTGGCCTGCGACAATAACGCCCTCCCATATAAGATATCTGCAACATGGCCCTCACTCGTCTTCTCATTAAAGATTTCCGCAATATCGAAGCGGCCGATTTGGCGCTAGTTCCCGGCTTTAATTTTTTGGTCGGCGCCAACGGCAGCGGTAAAACCAGCGTGCTGGAAGCGATTTATACGCTAGGGCACGGGCGGGCGTTTCGTAGCATCCAAACTGGGCGGGTGATTCGTCACGACCAACCGGAATTTGTGTTGCATGGTCGGATTGACGGCACGGAAACAGAGCGCTCGGTTGGGTTAAGCAAAAACCGTCAGGGCGACAGTAAGGTGCGGATTGACGGCAGCGACGGCCATAAAGTCGCTGAGTTGGCGCAACTGTTACCAATACAGCTGATCACTCCTGAGGGATTTACCCTGCTCAACGGTGGACCGAAATTTCGGCGTGCCTTTCTTGATTGGGGTTGTTTCCATCATGAACCTGGTTTTCTTGTCGCTTGGAGCAACATGAAACGCCTGCTGCGCCAGCGAAATGCGGCGCTGCGTCAGGTGAGCCATTACGGGCAGCTTAGAGCCTGGGATCAAGAGTTGGTGCCGCTGGCTGAACGTATCAGCGAGTGGCGTGCGCAATACAGCGCCGCGATTGCGAATGATATCGCCGCGACCTGTACGCAATTTTTACCTGAATTTTCTCTCAGTTTCTCTTTCCAGCGTGGCTGGGATAAAGAAAGTGAGTATGCAGAACTGCTGGAACGGCAGTTCGAACGCGACCGTATGTTAGGTTATACGGCGCTGGGGCCGCATAAAGCCGACTTCCGCATCCGCGCCAGCGGCGTGGCAGTTGAGGATATGCTGTCCCGTGGCCAACTCAAGCTGCTGATGTGTGCGCTGAGGTTGGTTCAGGGTGAATTTCTCACCCGTCAGAATGGGCTACGCTGCCTGTATCTGATCGATGATTTTGCTTCCGAACTGGATAGTACCCGCCGCCGTTTGCTGGCTGAACGGTTAAAAGCCACCCATGCACAGGTATTTGTCAGTGCGGTTAGCGCTGAGCAGATAGAGGACATGATTGGTGAAAAGGGCAAGATGTTCCGCGTGGAACAGGGTAAAATAACGGTTCAATCACAGGACTAAAATGAGCGAGAAACGTTGATGTCGAATTCTTATGACTCCTCAAGTATCAAGGTATTGAAAGGGCTGGATGCGGTACGTAAACGCCCAGGTATGTATATCGGCGATACGGACGACGGTACCGGCCTGCATCACATGGTATTCGAGGTTGTGGACAACGCTATCGACGAAGCACTCGCTGGCTATTGTAAAGACATTATCATCACCATCCATGCCGATAACTCGGTGTCGGTGCAGGATGATGGCCGTGGTATTCCAACCGGCATTCATGAAGAAGAAGGGATCTCCGCTGCTGAAGTCATCATGACTGTGCTGCATGCGGGCGGTAAGTTCGATGATAACTCGTATAAAGTCTCCGGCGGCCTGCACGGCGTAGGGGTTTCCGTGGTTAACGCCCTGTCGGAAAAACTGAAGCTGGTTATCCACCGCGAAGGGAAACTTCACGAACAGACCTATAAACACGGCGTGGCGCAGGCTCCGCTGGCGGTCACGGGTGAAACCAACAGAACCGGTACGACGGTGCGTTTCTGGCCGAGCCACGAGACGTTCACCAACGTGGTGGAATTCGAGTATGAAATTCTGGCCAAGCGTCTGCGCGAGCTGTCGTTCCTGAACTCAGGTGTTTCTATCCGCTTGATCGACGAGCGCGAGAAAGATAAAGCCGATCATTACCATTATGATGGCGGTATCAAGGCGTTCGTTGATTACCTGAACCGCAACAAGACGCCAATCCACCCGAACGTGTTTTATTTCTCGACGATGAAAGATGACATCGGCGTGGAAGTGGCGTTGCAGTGGAACGATGGTTTCCAGGAAAACATTTACTGCTTTACCAACAACATTCCGCAGCGTGACGGTGGTACACACTTGGCCGGCTTCCGTGCCGCGATGACCCGTACGCTGAATACTTACATGGATAAAGAAGGCTACAGTAAGAAATCCAAAATCAGCGCGACCGGTGATGATGCGCGTGAAGGGCTGATTGCCGTAGTTTCCGTGAAAGTACCTGATCCGAAGTTCTCCTCACAGACCAAGGACAAGTTGGTTTCTTCTGAAGTAAAAACCGCTGTCGAATCGCTGGTGAACGAAAAGCTGGTGGATTACCTGATGGAGAATCCGTCAGACGCCAAAATCGTGGTCGGTAAAATTATTGATGCTGCACGTGCCCGTGAAGCGGCGCGTAAAGCGCGTGACATGACGCGTCGTAAAGGTGCGCTCGATCTGGCTGGTTTGCCGGGTAAACTGGCGGACTGTCAGGAACGCGACCCGGCGCTGTCTGAACTGTACCTGGTGGAAGGGGACTCAGCGGGCGGCTCTGCTAAGCAGGGACGTAACCGTAAGAACCAGGCGATTCTGCCGCTGAAGGGTAAAATCCTGAACGTTGAGAAGGCGCGTTTTGACAAGATGCTTTCCTCGCAGGAAGTGGCGACGCTGATCACCGCGCTGGGCTGCGGCATTGGCCGTGATGAGTACAACCCAGACAAACTTCGTTATCACAGCATCATCATCATGACCGATGCTGACGTCGATGGTTCGCACATCCGTACTCTGCTATTGACCTTCTTCTATCGTCAACTGCCTGAAATTGTTGAGCGTGGCCACGTTTATATCGCGCAGCCGCCGCTATACAAGGTGAAAAAAGGCAAGCAGGAACAGTACATCAAAGATGATGAAGCGATGGATCAGTACCAGATTATGCTGGCACTGGACGGCGCGACGCTGCACACCAATGCACAGGCACCAGCGCTGGCGGGTGAACCGCTGGAGAAACTGGTTTCTGAACATTACGCTGTGCAGAAGCTGATTGGTCGTATGGGACGTCGCTTCCCGCGTGCGTTTTTAAACTGTCTGATCTATCAGCCTACGTTGTTTGAAGCTGATTTGGGTGAGCGTGAAAAAGTGCAGGCGTGGGCGGAATCGCTGGTTAGCAGCCTGAACGCAAACGAAGTGCACGGCAGCACCTACAGCTTTGTGGTTCACCACGATGAAGAGCGCGGCGTATTTGAACCGGCACTGCGCGTGCGTACGCACGGTGTGGATACCGATTATCCGTTGGGTGCGGGCTTTGTGGCGGGTGGTGAATATCGCAAGCTGAATCAGCTGGGCGAAAAACTACGTGGCTTGATTGAAGAAGATGCGTACATCGAGCGTGGTGAACGTCGTCAACCGGTTGCCAGCTTTGAGCAGGCGCTGGAATGGCTGGTGAAAGAGTCCCGCCGTGGTCTGACCGTGCAGCGTTATAAAGGTCTGGGTGAAATGAACCCAGATCAGCTGTGGGAAACCACGATGGACCCAACCAGCCGCCGCATGCTGCGTGTGACGGTGAAAGACGCCATTGCTGCCGATGAGCTGTTTACGACTCTGATGGGTGATGCCGTTGAACCGCGTCGTGCGTTTATCGAAGAGAACGCCCTGAAAGCGATGAACATCGATATCTGATTCGGTCTACGTTGTTATCGTTATCTGAGCCAGCTCCCTGCGGAGCTGGCTTTTTTATGGCGAGCTTCCTGCCCGCCACCCTTTGGGCCGTCGCGAGCGACGTTGAAAAACGTTCCCTACGTTTTTTTATGATGAATGTTCCGCTTGCTGCAACGTTGAAAACGCTTTATCAGGCCAACGCACGGCGTTTGGCGCTGCGCATTTCCTGTAGCAGCGTGATGAAAGCAGTGATCAGCATAAAGATGACGGCAGACCAGAAAATGGCGCGAGGGTGACCGTTATCCAGCATCCAACCAAACAGCACTGGCCCCGCGGCTCCGCCCAGATTAAATCCCGTGGAAACAATACCAAACACCCGTCCTTCCGCTCCCGGTGGTGAGGCGGCACGTACCAGCATATCCCGGGACGGCGCGATCATACCGGAGAGGAAGCCCGCGGCAGCTAGCAAAGGCACTAGCACGATGGTCGGTAAGGAATACATGGCAACGATACTGACCAGCACGGCGGTGAGAGCCAGCGCCGCTGTCGCCACTAGCCCGTGGCGTTTGGTTTTATCTGCCAGTGAACCGCCAGCCAATACGCCAAAGGCGCTAGCGAACAAAAAGGCGGTAAGCGCCACGTTAGCCTGTGAAAGCGACAAATCGTAGCCTGTGACTAACGCCGTAACCGAGAAATTCTGGATCGAGCCCGTACTTAAATTTAGCAACAGGAACAAAATCAGCAGTGCCAAAATTGGCAACGTGAAAACAGGTGCGCGCGATTTGCCCGGCTGGGCACTCGTTGCCGCCTGCGCTTTCAACCGGCTGGGTTCATCACGATCCGTCAGAAGCAGTGGGATCGTCAGCAAACCGATGATGCCAGAAATGATGAATGCGCTGCTGATACCAGAAAAAGCGGCAACGGACAGTAAAATTCCGGGGGCGATGGCCGTGCCCAGAAAGCCGGAGAACGTATGCACCGAGAACGCGCGACCCATGCGTTTTTCATCAATTCCGCGCGACAGTAAGGCATAGTCCGCCGGATGATAAACCGCGTTCGCCACCCCAGCGAGCCCCATCGCAGCGATTAACCAGGTATAGCTTTCTGAAAACCCTAGCGAAAGAAAACAAAGGCTTCCAAGCGCTAAACCCGCGGTTAACGTGCGGCGTGCGCCGATGCGGTCCACCATAAAACCAATCGGCGTCTGCACGCAGGCAGAGACAATGTTGAATACGCTGAGCGCAAACCCGAGCTCGACAAAGCTGATATCGCGCTGGGCTGACAGCAGCGGAATGAGTGCAGGCAGCACCATCATATGGAAGTGGCTCACCAGATGTGCCGATGATATTTGCGCCAGTAGCGGTAGTCTTATGAGTTTCATATTATCTTTGCAGCTTACGGGTCTGTAGATTTTATTATCGTGGGAGCTGGCGCAGGAACAGGCAGTCACTCACAGACAAAGGGATCATAAGGTTAGCATACTACTGGTTTCATTCATGTCTAACTGAAGCCAACGTCACATTCGTTTGAGGATTGCTGTCCGCGCTGGGAATAACTCACAGGCTGTTGCCAACCTGTGAGGGGCTATTGGTTGTGAAATACGTTGATTAAGAGAGCTTGAAGACCAGTACTGTTTGCGCGAGCTGTCTGGCCTGTTCTTCCAGCGACGCAGCGGCAGCGGTCGCTTCCTGCACTAATGCCGCGTTCTGCTGGGTGACGCCGTCCATCTCGTGAACGGCCTGCGTGACCTGACTGATTCCGCGCGATTGTTCATCCGACGCGGAGACGATCTCATCCATGATGTCTTTTACCGAGGTTACGGCATGCAGCATGTCCTGCATGGTTGAGCCTGCACTCTGAACCAGTGTGACGCCGCTGTTGACGCGGCTGGCGGACTCCGTAATCAGCGCGGTGATGTCTTTTACGGCACTGGCGCTACGCTGCGCGAGATTACGCACCTCGTTGGCAACAACCGCGAAACCACGACCTTGTTCACCCGCTCTGGCCGCTTCCACCGCCGCGTTGAGGGCCAGAATATTGGTCTGGAACGCGATGCTGCTGATGATGCTGGTAATGTCGGCAATCTTCTTCGAACTGTCGTCGATCTCACTCATGATGTGAACAACCTGACCGACTATCTTGTCGCCTTTCTGAGCGATGTGCGCGGCATTCTGCGCCAGTGTTGTCGCGTTATGGGCGTTATCCGCATTCTGTTTCACCGTTGCCGTAATCTGTTCCATGCTGGCAGCAGTTTCTTCCAGCGCCGCGGCCTGTTGTTCGGTGCGAGAAGCCAAATCGATGTTGCCTGCCGCAATTTCCGTCGCACCATGGCTGACGGATTCGCTGGTTCTAATCAACTGCTCGGCGATATCTCTCAACTGCGTCTGCATGGCGTTCATGGCGTAAAAAATACTGCTGTCGTCTTTCGGCTGTACGGGGATAGTCTGCGTTAAGTTCCCTTGCGCAACGGACAGGGCGATCTGCGCGGCCTGAGCTGGCTCCCCACCGATAGGACGGGCAACCTTGCGGTTAAAGATAATACCCAGCACGCTGGAAACCACCACGATACTCAGCACCATAAGCAGTAGCGCCATGTTGCGCTGCTGTACGGTTTCCGCCATCACCACATTGACGGGGGCGGACAGGCCGAGCATCCAGGGCGTACCGGTATTGCCGATGGTGACCGGCACATACACGTTAAACGCCGGCGTGTTCAGCACGGCATTGTCACGTTCAATCTGATAGGGCTGACCAGTGGTGACATGCTCAAGTAGTGTCGGATCGTTTTCAATTTTTTTGGTCACCCGAGCTTTGTCGGGATGAGAAATATAAGCGCCAGTATGTGACAACAGCTGCGCGTAGCCCGTGCCTTGATAGGGTTTGATGTTGTTGGTGAGCTGTTGCAGCGTATCTAGCGAAAAATCGGCGGTAACGGAGCCGTAAAATTTGTTGTTGATGATGATAGGCACGGCAATGGAGGTCAGTAGTACATCGACGCCGTTGTAAGGGTAGCTATACGGTTCCAGAATGACTTCTTTCTGGAGCTTCTTCGGCAGCAGATAGTAGTCGCCGCTGCCGGGCGTTTCATAATCCACCAAATTATGCAGAGCAACATTGCCAGCGGTATCGCGGTCGACATAGCGGACAAAGCGACCTTGCGGGTCCTGATCGGGTTGGCTAGCGTACTCCCGATCTTTGCCGTCAAACGCATCAGGCTCCCATGCCAGCGACATGGAAAGGAAATCAGGGTGACTCTTCAGCGCATTCTTCAGCAGCGTCTCTGCGGTTTTTCGGTCGGCGTTACCCGCTTCTTGCAGGCTGACAACGCTTTGCACCAGATTACGTGCCGCATGGAGTGCGACATCCAGCTTCTGCTGAATGAGGTAGCTATTGGTATACGCCGTTTGCTCAAGATACTGCTGGGCGATGGCCTTTTGTTGCTGACCAGATTGCCAGATCAACAGACCGATAGTGACAATAAAACCGAGTGCGATGGTGGTGATGCCAGCGAGTAACATCAGCGTACGTGTGCTGAGCTTTTTTTTGAGCGTTGTTGGTGAGGAGTGAATCGGTAGATTGCTGTGGTTAACCGGTAACAGTGTTGTAGACATATGCATAATATCCCCTGGGATATAAGCGCCGATAGGCGCCTTTTTCATAAAATAATCAATCGATTGTCTTCCTTTCTGTTTTTGGGTCATTCCCTTGCGCGACTCGTCATTTTTTGTGATGTAAGTCACAAATAAATTATCGGCGGGAAACCGTATGTCTTTAGGCTATTCACGAAAACGTCATAAAGCGGAATGGTGTCGCAAATCGGTGTCGTGTGGGATCACACCACACCGAATGGGTGAGGGATTAGGCGGCGGGGCCTTTGCTGACGGAATCGCGGATCATCAACTCGCCTTTGAAGGCAGGTGCAGGCACGACGGTTTCCCCCTCCAGCCGACACAGCAGTTTCTCGAGGGTATAGTTGATCATCTCGGCGACAGGCACATGCACGGTAGTGAGCGGTGGGTAGAACCACGAGGCCATCGGTAAATCGTCGAACCCCAGTAGCGAGACATCTTGTGGAATCGCGAGGCCGTGTTCACGCAGCGCTTTTGCCGCGCCGATCGCCATATCGTCATTGCTGGCGACCAGCGCGCTGAATGTGGTCGATCGCTCAAGCAGGGCTTTTGCCGCCGTGTAACCACTGTCATGGGTCCAGTCACCTGACGCAACTAACCTGTCATTATAGGGAATCCCGTTGTCCGCTAGCGCCTGTCGGTAACCTGCCAATCGGCTTGTGCCAGTGGGGGAGTTCGACGATCCGCAGATAAACGCGATATCACGGTGACCCTGCGTAATCAGGTAATTGACGGCATCATGGCAGTGCTGCTGATGATCGGCGCAGATACCGTTATCACCGTGCTGATGCAGTGTGCGGTTCACGACCATGATCGGCTGCTCATGTTGTTCGATAATACTTTCCAGCGCCTCGATAGACAGAAAGCGCGGATAGATAATGACGGCATCGCAGCGTAAATCGAGCAGGAACTGGATCGCTTCCCGTTCTTCTTCCGCGCTGTGCTTGCCATCCGCCATGATGAGCTGCCGTCCGTATTTTTCCGTCATGGTTGCCGTTTGGAACAGCAATTCGCTGAAATAAGGGCCGCTGTATAGCGTATTGGTCACGACCAAACCAATAATTTGCGATTTGCTGGTGGCGAGTTGGCGCGCCAGCAGGTTGGGTCGGTAGCCAATCTCTTCAATTGCCTGAAATACCCGATCCCGAGTGGTTTTACTGACGTAGTTATTCCCTGTCAGCACGCGTGATACGGTGGCCTTGGATACACCGGCTTTTTTCGCTACATCGAGCATGGTTACCATCGTACTTCCCGTTCTCCTGTACTGCCTGATGTCGTCATTATAGGGAAAAATCCTTCTTTTTTATCACCAATAACAAGTGTAGGGATAAAAATATTCCCCGATTGCGCTATTTATGATCGCCTTCAAAAAACAGTAAAAACAATATGAAACCGGTTGCATATTATTTTATGTCTTGCTTGAATAATAAGAAAACGGACGGTGAGGTGCAGTATGAATAAGATTTTACTCTGTTGCGCAGCAGGAATGTCTACCAGCATGCTGGTACAGCGGATGGAAAAGGTCGCCGAGAAAAATGCGATCGCTGTTGAGATAAAAGCCGTAGGTTTTGAAGAGTTTAATGAACTGATTGATGAGTACGATTGCTGCCTGTTGGGGCCGCAGATTAAATATAAACTGCCTGAATTCAAAGCAATAGCCGACGAAAAAGGGAAGCCAATTGCAGTCATTAATATGGTTGATTACGGCATGATGAATGGGGAAAAAGTCCTCAATGATGCCTTGGCGATGATCAATTAGTGTAACGGGAGGAATAATGAGTAAATTAAGCGAGTCATTATTCAGCGTTATCGAAAACCGTATTAGTCCGATTGCAGCAAAGCTCTCCAGCCAACGCCATGTTGTGGCAATTAAGGATGGATTCATTGCATCCATGCCTTTTTTAATTGTCGGTTCTTTTATGATGTTATTCGCCCATCCGCCTTTTAGCCCGAATAGTGAATGGGCTTTCGCACAGTGGTGGCTGGGAATGGTGGAACGCCACGGCGAACAGATCATGATGCCCTACAATATGACGATGGGCATTATGGCGGTGTATATCACCAGCGCCATCGCTTATAACCTGGCACAGAGCTATAAAATGAACGGTTTTATGGCGGCCAGTCTGGCGCTGATGTCGTTTATGGTCGTTGCAGCGCCACAAATCGACAAAAGCCTGCCAGTTGGGTCGCTGGGTGGCGAGGGGATTTTTACCGCGATTATCGTGGCCATCTATTCGACGGAGCTGATGCATTTTTTGCAGAAGCGCAATATTGGCATTCGCCTGCCGGAACAGGTGCCGCCGAAAATTCGCCAATCCTTCGATTTACTCATCCCGATCCTTGCCATCTTCCTGACGCTGTTCCCACTTAGCCTGTTTATGCAGAGCCAGTTCGGCATGCTGTTACCGCAGGCGATTATGGCGATGTTTGCGCCGATTATCTCAGCATCTGACTCGCTCCCCGCCATCCTGATCGCGGTGCTGCTCTGTCACCTGCTGTGGTTTGCCGGGATTCACGGTGCCGTTATTGTCGGCGGCATTTTGCAGGCGTTCTGGCTGACTAATTTAGGGATCAATCAGGAAGCGTTTAACACAGGTGCACCGATCACCAAAATCTTCATCGAACCCTTCTGGCAATTCTTCATTACGGTGGGCGGCTCGGGTGCGACCATGGGGCTGGTCTTTCTCTATCTGCGCAGCCGTTCTGCCCATTTGCGCTCCATCGGCAAGCTGGCCGTGGTGCCGAGTATGTTCAACATCAACGAGCCAGTGATTTTTGGTTCACCCGTCGTGATGAACCCGCTGTTGTTTATTCCGTTTATTACCGCGCCGTTGGTGAACGCCACTCTTGCTTATATTGCGTTAAAAACCGATTTGGTACACCGCGTGATCTCTCTTGCACCTTGGACGACGCCGGGGCCGATTGGTGCTGCCTGGTCTACGGGATGGGACTGGCGGGCGGTGGTGCTGGTGGGGGTACTGATTATCGTGTCGTCCTTAATCTATTACCCCTTCTTCAAAATGTATGAACGTCAGCTGATTACACAGGAAGTGGGTACAGCAGAGGAGGCAGTAAGTGATGCTCGATGAAACCACGGTAATGGAACTGATTATCTATGCGGGAGAAGCGCGCTCAAGCTCGATGGAAGCGTTGAGCGCTGCCAGAAAATACGATTGGGACAAAGTTGAGGAACTGCTGAACATGGCTTCAGTGGCGGCGCGCAAAGCCCATCAAATTCAGACGGCTTTGATCGGTGCTGATGAAGGCAGCGGAAAAATCCCGGTCAATCTGATTCTGGTTCACGCACAAGATCACCTGATGAACGCGATGTTATGCCGTGAGCTGGTGGAGGAGCTGATTCAGCTGCATCGGGAAATCGCCTCCCTGAAACAATCTATCAATGAAACCGTTTGTAAATGAACAACATGTAAACTTGAAATGAGAAGGAAATGAGATGTCTATTGAACAATTACCGAAAGACTTTCTGTGGGGCGGCGCGGTAGCGGCGCATCAAGTTGAAGGTGGTTGGGATCAAGGCGGCAAAGGCGTCAGCATTTGTGATGTCCTGTCCGGCGGTGCGCACGGCGTTGATCGTGTGATTACTGATGGCGTACAGCCTGGTGTCAGTTATCCAAACCATCAGGCGGTGGAGTTTTATTCCCACTATAAGCAGGATATCGCCCTGTTCGCCGAAATGGGCTTTAAATGCTTCCGTACCTCGATTGCCTGGACGCGTATTTTCCCCAATGGCGATGAGCTGGAACCGAATGAAGCGGGTCTGCAATTCTATGACGACCTGTTCGATGAACTGCTGAAATACAACATTGAGCCAGTGATTACGCTGTCTCACTTTGAGATGCCGCATCATCTGGTGAAGCAGTACGGCGGCTGGTTGAACCGCAAAGTGGTGGATTTCTTTGTTCGCTACAGCGAAGTGGTCATGAAGCGTTATCAATCTAAAGTGAAATACTGGATGACCTTCAATGAGATCAATAACCAGCGCAACTGGCAGTATCCGCTGTTTGGCTATTGCTGTTCCGGCGTGATTTTTACCGATCACGACAAGCCAGAGCAGGCGATGTACCAAACGCTGCACCACCAGTTTGTTGCCAGTGCGAAAGTGGTGAAGCTGGGTCATGAGATTAATCCGGATTTCAAAATTGGCTGCATGCTGGCTCTGGTGCCGCTCTATCCGTGGTCATGCCACCCGGATGACGTGATGTTTGCGCAGGAAGCTATGCGTGAACGCCACCTGTTCGGTGATGTGCAACTGCGTGGTTACTATCCGTCTTACATCCTGAAAGAGTGGGCGCGTAAAGGCTATCAGATTGATATGCAGCCGGAAGATGAACAGACGCTGCGCGAGGGTTGCACGGATTATCTGGGCTTCAGCTACTACATGAGCAACGCGGTGCAACTGGCGGCGAAAGGTCGGAAAACGGAAGACGCGATCGCAGGTTTTGACGGCGGCGTGAAAAACCCGCATGTGAAAGCATCGGAATGGGGCTGGCAGATCGACCCAGTTGGCCTGCGCTATACCCTGAACAGCTTCTACGAGCGTTATCAGAAGCCGATGTTCATTGTCGAAAACGGCTTTGGTGCGGTGGATAAGGTGGAAGCCGATGGCAGCATTAATGACGATTACCGCATTGAGTACCTCAAAGCGCATATCGATCAGATGAAGAAAGCTGTTGTAGAGGATGGCGTGGAGCTGATGGGCTACACCCCGTGGGGCTGCATCGACTGCGTGTCGTTCACCACCGGCCAGTACAGCAAACGCTACGGTTTCATCTACGTGGATAAACACGATGACGGCACCGGCACGTTCAATCGCTCGAAGAAAAAGAGCTTTGACTGGTATAAGAAGGTGATCTCCAGCAACGGTGCCGAGCTATAACGGCGATTGAAGGAAACATTTTTCACAGAGCCGTGCTTAACCGCACGGCTTTTTATGTTGCGTGTCATATGCCTGTCACCCTGCCGTATTTCACTAACGACTTCATCGCTGAATCGCGTTAGCATGAAAACAGATAACTTGATGCTGGAAAAACTATGTCTGTAAAACTGATCGCTATTGATATGGACGGGACGTTACTGACGCCCCAAAATCAAATTTCACCTGCGGTAAAAGCCGCGATTGCTGCCGCCAGAGAGAAAGGTGTGCAGGTCGTGCTGGCAACCGGCCGCCCCTACATCGGCGTTGAACGCTACCTGATGGAGCTGGATTTGCAGCAGGAAGGCTGTTACTGCATCACCAACAACGGTGCGCTAGTGCAGCGTACGGTCAACGGTGACTGTGTGGCGCAAACCGCGCTGAGCTTCGACGATTATCTCTATTTCGAAGCGCTGGCCTGCAAATTGGGCATCCATTTCCACGCGCTGGACTTCAATTTCGTCTATACCGCCAATAAAGACATCAGCCCTTACACCATCCATGAATCTCACCTGACCGGGATGCCGTTGAAGTATCGTGCGGTAGAGGAAATGGATCGCAGCCTGACGTTCCCGAAAGTGATGATGATTGATGAGCCAGAGATCTTGGATCGCGCCATCAGCCAACTGCCACCGGAAGCGTTTGAACGCTACACCATCATGAAGAGCGCCGAATACTATCTGGAAATTCTGGATAAGCGCGTGAACAAAGGTGAAGGCGTGAAGATGCTGGCGGAGCACCTCAATATCCCACGCGAAAGCGTCATGACTCTGGGCGACCAGCAGAACGATCTGGCGATGATTCGCTATGCGGGAATCGGCGTCGCGATGGGCAACGCTATCGATGAAGTGAAAGAAGCCAGCCAGTTCGTCACCAAATCCAACATGGAAGACGGCGTCGCCTACGCGATCGAGAAATTCGTGCTGAATGCTTAGAGGTGATAAGAATATCGAAGAACTATAAGGCTACTTTTAACGTAGCCTTATAGGGTAGTTATTATTTCAATTCATTGCTTGAATGTTTTTTATTTCAGCAATGAAATCTACAACACTTTGCAAATCGCTAATGAATGACACTGGATATATTGACTGAACAGAATAAGGAACAACTAACTGAAGTGATTTATTCTTCATTTCTGTTAACTGTTGCTCACTAATTCCTGGTTGTATAGTAATTAGATGCTTACGTCCGATCTTATCTCCTTCGGCCAGAACTTGTCTCCATCTATCCTTGCATGTCGTTTTAGCGCCAAGCAGTCTTAGTTTTTCTTTGGGGAAAAATGGATCATGGTAAGCAGAAAAATCAGGAAAGAGAAAGTCTGGTTTAGATTTATTTTCAGTCGTATTTTTTGACGAACCTTGCTGAAATTTTAACCCATGCAGACTAAATAAATAGTTCAAATGGTTTTCAAACGCAAAGCCAACACGGGACTTGCGTCTATTTTGTACACTTAGGGAAAAATCAATAAAATCATCAACATTATTGCCATTTTCACCAAATCCCTGAGCAAGTTTTTTAGCTACTTCAAAACGTTCGTATGTTCTGAACAATTTTTCTTCTTGCTCCAGCCATAACATTAAGGTTTCATCAGGCTCATATAATGGTTCTCCTGGCATTTTCTCCCTTGCTAAAAAAGAGAATTCTTTTGATTTTGGAAAACCATCAGGAAAACGTCTCAGCAATATTTCGAGTAAGTTATCATTCTTGCTTTCTGATTCTTCAAGCTCTATTCCCAAATCTTCAAATAGCATTCTTACTGGAAGAATAAGAGACTTTCCTTCGATAGACGATTGAGAAAATTCATTACTGATATTATTAATTCCAAATAAATTTTTTAGCTGGAATTCTATAGCAGAACCTGACGGAGTAATAATTATTAACAAATCCTCGTTAATTTTTTTTATAATAAGAAAGAAATCCCCTTCATTCATCATTGAAGATACGGGATTGGTTTTATAATACATTCTATATTCTGGATTTCTATTCTTTTGATTATGGCGGGTATCGTACCATGTTAGCGTATCCTCATAAGAAATGGGATCGCTTTCTTCACCTGATATATAAATAAGGTTAGCATTAAATAATATCTTTTCACCATTTTTTGGAACGGGAAGGTATCGGGAAAATCCTGCTTTTACTAACCCACCAATTTCGTGCTGATTAGATTTTTTAGAATCAACATCGACGGCAGAAAGGTATTTAGCAACAGCGACTTCAAAATGGTTAGATAATTTTTCAAGCATATTTATTATGTATCCCTTTAGTATCTATTTCTACTGAGCCACTTCCAGCACAAATCCATTCTTCTATCCTTTCTGATAGATCTTGAAAAGATAGTCTTTGTTTACCTTTTATAGCACATTCCCAAATAATCATAATATGCCAGTTTTCATTATTGAGTTCTTTGTATATATTATTATCTCTGGTAACATTTTTTCCAATTTTCTCCATCCAAAATTCAGTTCTAGTTTCTGGAATTTTGAAAAGATAACACTCATGATGATGCCAAAAACATCCATGCGTAAAGATAATTTTTTTATACTCATCAATAACAAAGTCAGGTCTTCCAGGTAAATCTTTTACCTGTTTTCGAAACTTTAAGCCTAAGTCCTCAAGGATTTTTTCCAGTTTAACTTCAATGGCTGTATCACAGTTGCGGATCGCCTTCATATTTTTACTACGAATCGCGGGGTTATGAACATCAGCCATTTTTATACCTTACGCGACTTTTTTGCTGTTTTTTGACTTAATTGCATTAGCAATATAAGGCTTTAGCAGTTTTGCAACAGCTGCAAAGACAGGAACAACGACAGAATTCCCAAATTGCCGATATGCTTGGGTATCTGATACAGGGATACAGAATGATTTTTCACCAGGAGACTCGAATCCCATTAAGCGAGCACACTCACGAGGAGTTAACCTTCTTGGTCTATTTTCCAGATTTTTTTCATTATCGAAATCTTTTTCTCCTAGCTCCCGATCCCATCCACGGTCTATCAGTATTTCTGAGCCATCTTTGTGGTAACGAGCTGACAAAGTTCGGGCGACACTATCTGGATTACCAGGTGATACCAAGCCAAACCCAAACCCATTTCCCTTGGCCTGATGTTTTTTTGCGTAATTATATAAATATTTCCACAAAGTCGGAGTAAGGATATATTTTTTATCAACATTTCCGTCGAGTAACTCTTTGATAGTTAATTTTTTATCTGGAAAGAATTTGTTAATTTCTTTCAGATAAAATCCTTTGTGAATGTTGAGATCACGTCTAAATCCCACAAGAACAATGCGTTCTCTATGTTGAGGTAAGAAGTTCTTACCATCAATAACTTTAGGATCATGCGCTCCTGAATGTTCAGCGTCAGCAACCACATATCCCAGTTCATCCAGTGTTTGCATGATGACCCGAAATGTTTTTCCCTTATCATGGCTTTTCAGGTTTTTCACATTTTCTAATAAGAAAATAGGCGGTTTTTTGGCCGCAATAATTCTTGCAACATCAAAGAATAAAGTCCCTTGTGTGTCACATTCAAACCCATGGGCACGGCCTAAAGCATTTTTCTTTGATACACCAGCAAGCGAAAAAGGCTGGCAAGGGAAACCCGCCAGCAATACATCATGGTCTGGGATTTCTCTATCTATGTTTTCATATGCTTCTTTTTCACTGACTGAAGAAGCATTACTTAGTGTAATGTCTCTGATATCAGAGTTAAAAATATGACTTTTGGGGTCACAGTACCAATTCGCTTTGTAAGTTCTGGCTGCATTTTTGTCCCATTCACTGGTAAAAATACATTGCCCGCCAATATCTTCAAATCCTTTTCTTATCCCGCCTATACCAGCAAATAGATCGATAAATTGGAACGAATAGTTAGGATGGTGGGCAGGGGGGGATGGGAGCAAACTGTTAAGCATTTTTACTTCCAGATCGGTCAGTGGCTTTTGTGGCATTTTCCCGTTCAGCCAGCGATTGAGAGTTTCACGAGTCCATTCACTGTGACTAATAGCACGAAGCGCTTCAGAGACATGTTTTTGATCATAAATATCAACAAGTTTTTTGACCAGGTCTTTATCTTCCTTTCTTTTCTGAAGCTGATCTTGCTCATTATCTTTAATTAATTTTTGTGCAATCAGTTCAACATTTTTCATTTTCAACACCATTTAAAAGGGAGATACTAGTGACAGGGTATCACTAAATGGCTCCATTATGAATGAAAAGTTTAAAGAAAATTACATAATGGTTGAAACTAGCTTTGCGCCTTAAAGCCATTTTCAAGCTAAACTCAATGGCAGATCGCATTAATGAAAAATAATTCTATTATTTCTTGATGTTAGTTTATTCGCAGTTACTATAATTCCTTTTCTTAATACCAATTTTTACGGATTTTATAAGAGGTTATATATGTCAAAATCCCCTTTTTATCTTGAAAGGTCATGTATCAAAACATTGTCAGCAGTAGAAGCAGAAAGAAATCGCTCAAATCAGCATGAATTTAATGGTGTTAGAGCACTGAAGAATATTTTTGGATTAGATAGATTTAAACAGGATGCTTTGTTTTTTATAAGAGGTGAGAGTGTAAATTGTATAGAATCTGTTACCTGGTATGATGCCAGAGAAGAGCACAGCACAAGAACAGAACATAGACTATATTTTAGTGGGAATATTGTGATGGATAAGGCTCAGGAAGGAGATAATATTGTAATCGGTTTTGATAAAAATAATAAAATCAATATAATATTAATTAAGAGAGGCACTCTTGAACATAAAGGTAATATACCTAATTGGGAGTGAGTTTGTTTTTTATATAAAATAATAACCCTGAAATTCATTATTCAATAAATACATTAATAAAAATAAAGGCTTCGGCTGGAAATTATTTTAATGCCAGACTCTCCGCTATTTTTTCTTTCATAACCTGAGTGATGTGATTAACCACTTGGCTGCGAGGAATTTGTGGGGGATATACCGCGCAATACGCCATTTTTATATCAGGATTGAAAGGCTTAACGATAACCGGAGAAGGGCTGTTCAGCGCAGTAATAAAATCCACGACCCCGATACCGACGTTTCTTGAAGCCAGCACGCAGCAGTTAACCATTGAGGTTTCGATAGGGTTATGCAGATAGCTCTGTTCTTTTCTGATGGCAATATCGAGCTGTGCCCGTAGCGGCGTGGTTCTGCCCGGCAAAATGGCGCGGGTGCCAGCCAGATCGACAAGCGTAATTTCATCCGCTGTGGCAAGGGGGTGATCCACCGCTAACACCGCGACAGCACTGGCGTCCGCCAGGGGTTCGGCTTCCAGCCCTTTGATGCCCGGCTGGCCAAAAATAAAACCAACGTCATAGTGATTTTCAGAAATAGCATTCGTTATGCGGCTGCTGCTTTCGATGTCTAAAAACAGGGAAAGATCGGGGTATTTCTTGAGTAAAGTAGGGAGAACCTGGTCTGAGCAAAGAAACGAGAGCGCCTGAACGGCAGCGATGCGCAGTATGCTGCCTCTGGCGTGGCGAATTTCATCGGCAATCATCCCGATATGATCCAACCCCAGATAAAGACGCTCCACTTCCCGATATAGCTTCATCGCCTCAGCGCGCGGAATCAGGCCGCGTCCGTCTCTATCGAACAGCTTCAGATTCAGTGCGTCTTCAAAGTCTTTAATGAGCCGACTGACCGCGGGCTGGGTGATGAACATCATGTTGGCGGCAGCGGTGATGCCTCCGGTGAGGATGACTTTATGAAAGGCTTCAACCTGACGGGGATTGATACGCATGCTCGTCACCTTAAAACATAACATTTAGTTATCAATTTAACACAAAATGCAATTTTTCATTATCCAATCTGGCGCATAGACTCACAATCATAAGATTTAATACACTTCATCAGTACTCAATCATGGAATAGAGGGTTAGTGAATGAAGAAATCAACGCTGGCGTTATTGTTTACCGTTTTATTTTCATCTTCACCTTTGGTTTATAGCGCGGACCTGAATATCGGTTTGGCTTCCTCCACCACATCAATGGATCCGCAGTTTTATGTGAGTGGGGCGAATAGCGCAATGGCGCGCAATATTTTTGACGGTTTGGTTGTACAGGATGAAAAACAGCAGATTGCACCTGCCCTGGCAACCAGTTGGAAAGTGATTGACGACAAGACGTGGGAGTTTGTATTGCGTCCTGGCGTTAAGTTTCACGACGGCAGTGATTTTACGGCTAAAGATGTGATTGCCAGCATTAAGCGTGTTGCGCTGGCATCAAAAAACAGCCCTAGTTCTTACGCACCTTACGTCAGCGACATTGCTGAAGTAATAGAAGTTAATCCACTAACGGTGCGGATAAAGACAAAAGAGGCTTCGCCACTGCTGCTGAATAATTTAAGTCGGATTTCCATTTTACCGGCCCGACTTGAGAACGTCCCAACGGAAACGTTGAATTCAGGAACAGATGTGATTGGTACAGGGCCATTCAAATTTGTTTCCTGGGTGCCGGACGACCGGGTAGTCCTTAGTCGTAACGACGATTACTGGGGAGGAAAAGCAGAGTGGGACAACGTTACTGTCCGTGTATTTAAAAACAGTAGTGCACGTGTAGCAGCAGTGTTATCCGGTGATGTGGACATGATTGAAAACGTTCCAACAGCCGACAGCAGTAATATTGAAAAAAATAAGCAGTTAAAAACGATTTCAACACCAGGGAATCGTGTTATTTACCTTCATATGGACCAGCAGCGAGATGAATCACCGTTCGCTAAAGGTCCTGATGGTAAAAACCCATTACTAAAAAAAGAAGTACGCCAGGCGATGTCTTTAGCTCTTAATCGTCAGGCAATCGTCGACCGTGTGATGGAGGGGCAGGCTGTTGTTGCTTCTCAGCTTGTACCGAAGGGGTACCTAGGCTATTCCGCTTCCATTCCTGCGCCGGTTTATAATCCGGAGAAAGCCAAACAGGAACTGGCAGCGGCGGGTTACCCCGACGGCTTCACGCTGACCTTCCACGCGTCGAACGATCGTTATCCTAATGATTCTAAAATTGCTCAGGCCATTGGCCAAATGTTCACACGCGTCGGCATCAAAACCGAAGTGGTTACGATGCCCGGCAGTGTGTACTTCTCACGTGCGTCCCGTCTCGAATTCAGTTTGATTATGGGCGGGGCCGCGATTGAAACCGGGGAAGCTTCTGGAGTATTGGGGCCATTGCTAGAAACCTTTGGCCCCAATGCAGGACAGGGTAATCGTGGTCGCTATTCCAATCCTGTCTTTGATAAAACGCTGAACGAAGCACGTGTCACGCTGGATGAAACCAAGCGTGATGCGCTGCTGGCAGAGGCGATGAACATCGGTATGAACGATTTAGGTGTCATTCCGGTGATGTTCCTGTCCAACACCTGGGCGATGAAAAAGCAGTATACCTATGTGGGCCGTTCCGATGCCTACACGCTGCCGTACTTCGTCCGTTCCGCGAAATAGTTACCTTTCAGTTATGATCCAAAAGGGGTGAGGCTTCACCCCTTATTACCAATAACAAGGAGAGCGGTGTGAATACGTTTAGCGGTGTTTTTCCCTATCTGGTGTCACCCGTCAGGCCCGATGGTCAGGTTGATAAGCCTGTGTTGGCGCAACTCACTGAGCATCTGATTCAATGCGGTGTGCATGGCGTCGTGCCGTTAGGTAGCACCGGTGAATTTGCCTATCTCTCTGCGGCTCAGCGTCTGGATGTGGTCAAAACCGTCATTGAGACGACGGCGGGTCGTGTGCCGGTGATCGCCGGTGTCGCTTCCACAACGATTCAGGATGCCGTTGAACAAACGAAACGCTACGTTGAACTCGGTGCAGATGGCATTCTTGCGGTACTCGAAGCCTATTTTCCACTGAAAGACGAAGGCGTCGAACAGTATTTCCGCGCTATTGCCGAAGCCGCACAGGGCAAACCGGTTGTGCTTTACACCAATCCTCAGTTCCAGCGCTCCGATTTGAGCTTGCCCGTTATCGAACGCTTGAGTCATGTCAGTAATATCCTCTATATCAAAGACGCCTCGACGAATACTGGGCGTTTGCTGTCCATCATTGAACGTACCCGTGGCCGGATGGACGTGTTCTCCGCGTCCGCTCATATTCCCGCCTGTGTGATGCTGATTGGCGGTGTGGGTTGGATGGCTGGCCCGGCGTGTATCGTTCCCAAACAGAGTATTGCTTTGTATGAAGCCGCCCGTGCGGGTGACTGGAACAAAGCAATGGAGCTTCAGCGTCCGCTGTGGCGCATCAATGAAATCTTTGCCCGTTATTCCATTGCCGGCTGTATTAAAGCGGCGCTGCAATTGCAGGGATTTGCCGTAGGCGACCCGTTGCCGCCTCAGCAACCGCTGGATGAAAAGGCGCGTAAGGAGATCGCTGACGTTTTAGCGTCTGTCGATTCCCTCTAACGCAAACCAGATTTGTTATTTTTCACGCTGTAGAGGTGTGGGGTTTTCTGCACCTTGAAATTTGGCAGTACCTATTAAAAAGAGAAAAGGAATCATCAGGGGATGAGCGCGTTACCTATTATTATTGATTGTGATCCGGGGATAGATGACGCCATTGCGTTATTAAGTGCATTTGTGGCGCCAGAGTTGGATATTCGCGGCATTTGCACGTTGTGCGGTAACCAGTCGCTGGAAAAGACGGTGCGTAATGCGCTGCAAATTGTTGAGCTGGGTCAGCGCATGGATATCCCTGTTTTCGCTGGCTGCCACCGGCCGCTGTTGCGTGAACCCATTCATGGCCAGTTTCACGGCGAAAGCGGACTGGGCCAGACGGTGTTGCCCGCACCGCAAAAACAGGCCGAAGCGCAGCATGCCGTGAGTTTTATTATTGAGCAGTGTCGGCAGGCGATAGCTGACGGCACGACGATCACGCTGTGTACGTTGGGGCCATTAACCAATGTGGCGATGGCGCTGCGTATGGCACCCGAGATTGCCGACGGTATTGCGCGCATTGTGATGATGGGCGGCGCGTATCGGGAAGCGGGCAACCGCAGCCTGACATCTGAATTCAATATGATTGCCGATCCGCAGGCCGCGAAGGTGGTATTTGACTCGTCGATTGCCCTTGTTGCGCTGCCGCTGGATGTTACGCATCAGGTGATTTTAACACCGGAATTAGTGGCACGTTTCGTTGCGCTATCTGGGCGAATTTCCGCGCCGCTGGGTGAAATGATGGCGTTTTGGGATCGTAATGATATCCGTCGCTATGGTTCACGCGGTGGTCCGCTACACGATCCGTTGGTCATTGCCTGGGTTCTGGCGCCGCACTGTTTCACGACGGAAAAAGCCAGCGTTTACATTGAGCAGGAAAGTGAGCTGTGCATGGGGCAAACCGTTGCCGACTGGTATGGAAAAACCGATCGTCAGCCGAATGTGGATGTGGTGACAGGGGTTGATGCCAAACAGGTTGTCGAGCTGTTTGCTGACCTATTGAGCCGCTACAGAGAGGGTGTCTGACATGGTTCGAGAGCGCATTATTATTGATACCGATCCCGGCGTTGACGATGCAATCGCCATCTGGCTGGCATTGGCATCGCCCGAATTAGACGTGCTCGGTATCACCGTTGTAGCAGGTAATGTGCCGCTTGAAGCGACGTTGCCAAATGCGTGCAACGTTGTTGGCCTGACGGGCAGAACCGATGTACCCATTTTTGCTGGTGCCTCGCGTCCGCTCATTCGCGATCAGGTGTTCGGTAAGTACGCCCATATCGGCGAATTTTCTTCTGAGTGGGTGCCGCAGAGCACGTTATCGCCGGAACAGGAACACGCCGTCGATTTTCTAGTGCGGATGACGCGTCAGGCCGCTGCCGACAATAATCCGATCACCATTTGTTCACTCGGCCCGATGACGAATCTGGCGTTGGCGCTGTGTTTCCACCCTGATGTCGCACGCGGCATCAAACAGATTGTTTCCATGAGCTGTGCCTTTACCGCGATGGGGAATCGCGTGCCGTGGGCAGACTTTAACGTCTATGCCGATCCGCATGCGGCGGAAATCGTATTTTCCTCCGGTGTTCCCGTTGTCGTCATGCCGTTGGATGTGACCTTTCAGGCACTGATTCAGACAGAACAGGTTGATGACATCGAACGCAGCGGCGGTGCGCCGGGTAAAGCGATGGCGGCACTGTTGCTTATGTTTGACCGTAACGAGGTCGAACGCTTTGGTCGTGAAGGTGGACCGATTCATGATGCGACCGTCATTGCATGGCTGTTGAAGCCAGAGCTATTCAAGTCAAAATACGCGCGTATCGGGGTCGAGGTTTCCGGTAAGACCGCGGGTTACGTGTTCGCCGATTTTTATAACAAGCTGGGTGAGTCTGCGAATGCGCTGGTCATGCGGGAAATCGACGAACAGGGATTTCTTGGGCTGATTGCTGACCGTCTGCGCCACTACGATGTTGATACATTAAACGGTTCTGGGGGGCGCTGATGATAGCCTACCTGCTGAGCCGAATCGGACAAACGCTGCTGACGCTTGCTGTTATGTCGGTGCTGGTGTTTGTGGGTGTTTATCTGGTCGGTAACCCGGTCGATATGCTGTTGGGCGCAACAGCCACGCCAGCGGAACGGCTGGCGGTGATTCAGTCCTTTGGTCTGGATAAGCCCGTCTGGGAACAGTACGGGCTGTTTGTCTGGAACGCCTTTCATGGCGATATGGGCAAGTCTTTTATCTTTAACCAACCCGCGCTGACGCTGATTTTTCAGCGGATGCCCGCGACGCTCGAACTGGCGATGGTAGCGTTCGTCATGGCGCTGGTTGTCGGTATCCCGCTGGGGATTTACGCTGGCCTGAAGCCGGACAGCGCGGTGTCCAAATCCATCATGACCTTCTCCATTCTGGGCTTTAGCCTGCCCACGTTCTGGATCGGGCTGGTGATGATCATGCTGTTCAGCGTGAAGCTCGGCTGGCTGCCCTCGTCGGGCAGGGGCGATACGCATGATCTATTGGGTATCCCGTTCAGCTTTCTGACTCGCGACGGCCTCGAACATCTTCTCCTGCCTGCGTTTAACCTCGCGCTGTTTAAAATCTCGCTGGTCATCCGCCTGATGCGTGCGGGGGTGATGGAATGCCTGCAACAAGATTATGTGCAGTTTGCACGCGCGAAGGGGCTGTCAGAAATCCGTATCGTGCTGGTGCATGTGCTGCGCAACACGCTGATTCCCTTAATTACCGTGCTGGGTCTGGAGCTGGGATCGCTGATCGCGTTCGCCGTCGTCACGGAAACCATTTACGCCTGGCCGGGTATGGGCAAGCTGATTATCGACTCGATTGCTGTGCTCGACCGTCCGGTCATCCTTGCTTACCTGATGATTACCGTCGTGATGTTCAGCGTGATTAACCTGCTGGTCGATTTGCTGTATGTCATGGTCGATCCGCGTGTGCGGCTGGAAGGAGACAAGGGATGACAGGCAATACGATACACCAGCCCGCCGTCGTGCAAAAAACCGTACATCCAGTGATGCGCGTGGTGATGGCGCTGATCAACGATCGGTTGGCGCTGTGTGGGCTGATTATGTTGGCGATTTTTGTGCTGCTGGCGCTGCTTGCCCCACTTCTGTCGCCGCAGAATCCCTACGATCTGATGCAACTCGACATCATGGATGGTCGGCTTGTGCCGGGTTCCTCCAGTATGGCGGGCATGACGTACTGGCTGGGGACGGACGATCAGGGGCGCGACCTGTTCAGCGCCATTCTTTACGGCACTCGCATCAGCCTGATAGTCGGCTTCTCTAGTGCGGTGTTTGCGCTGCTGATTGGTGCCTCACTGGGCCTGATTAGCGCCTACGTCGGTGGAAAAACGGATGCCACGATCATGCGCATCGTGGATATCCAACTCAGTTTCCCTCCCATCCTGATTGCCCTGATCCTGTTGGCAGTGTTGGGGCAAGGGGTCGATAAAATCATTATGGCGCTGGTGGTAACCCAGTGGGCTTACTACGCGCGGACGATTCGCGGCTCGGCGCTGGTGGAACGTCGCCGCAGCTATGTGGACGCCGCGCGCAGCATGGCGTTGTCCAACCGCCGCATTCTGTTTCGCCATATTTTACCGAACTGTCTGGCACCTCTGATCGTCGTCGCGACGATGCGCATCGCTTACGCCATCATGTTAGAAGCCACGCTCTCGTTTCTGGGGATTGGGCTGCCTGTGACGGAGCCGTCGCTGGGGCTGCTGATCTCAAACGGTTTTGAGTACCTGATGTCGGGCGATTATTGGATCAGCTTCTTTCCGGGGCTGACGCTGTTGCTGCTGATTGTGGCGATCAATCTGGTGGGGGATGCGCTACGCGACATCCTCAACCCACGGAATTAATCAGTGGGAACGCCCATGGAAATAAGGGGTAACGAACACATGACAGCGCCGATTATGTCCGTTTCGCATCTGACCACTGCCTTTCAGGTGAACGGCGAGTGGATGAATGTGGTGCGGGATTTATCCTTCACGATTGGCGAGAAAGAAACGGTCGCCGTGGTGGGGGAATCCGGCTCAGGAAAAAGCGTGATGGCGAAATCGATCATGCGCTTGCTGCCACCCGGCCAAAGTCGGACTGAGGGGCAGATTTATTTCGGCGACACTGAACTGTTGTCGCTTCCCAATAAAGCGATGCAGGATGTGCGCGGCAACCGCATTGGCATGATTTTTCAGGAGCCGATGACCAGCCTGAATCCGGTCTTGCCGATTGGCTACCAGATTACGGAAGTGCTGCGCCGTCATCGCGGCATGGGGAAAGCCGAAGCACGCGCCGAAGCGATACGACTGCTGGAAAAAGTACGCATTCCGGCGGCCAAATCACGGCTGAACGAATATCCGCAAAGTTTCTCCGGCGGGATGCGCCAGCGCGTGGTGATTGCGATTGCGCTGGCCTGTCACCCGAAGCTGTTGATCGCCGACGAACCGACAACGGCGCTGGATGTCACCATTCAGGCACAAATTCTGACGCTGATAAAAACCCTTCAGGAAGAAGAAGGGATGTCGGTGCTGTTTATTACCCACGATATGGGCGTGGTGGCGGAAGTCTCTGACCGCACGCTGGTGATGTATCAAGGCGAAATGGTAGAAAATGCCGTCACGCGGGAAATCTTTCATCATCCGCAACAGCCCTATACCCGCATGCTGCTGTCTGCCGTGCCCAAGCTTGGCTCGATGTCCGGCAGCGCATGGCCGCAGCGCTTTCCGCTAGTGGATCTCAAGACAGGCGAGCGCCAGCCAGTGCCGGATGCGGTGAATACGGTGTCGGGCGAGGAACCGGTGCTGACGGTAAAAAATCTGGTCACCCGATTTGATATCCGATCAGGGTTTTTCCGTCGGCTGTCTGGGCGGGTTCATGCGGTGGAGAATGTTTCGTTCGAGCTTTGGCCGGGAGAAACGCTTGCGCTAGTTGGCGAATCGGGCTGTGGTAAATCCACCACCGGTCGGTCGATTATTCGTCTCAACGACGCCGTCAGCGGTGATATTCAGCTTCTGGGAAAAAATATCCTGACGGCGGATAAGCATGCGCTGATCGATTCACGGCGACAGATTCAGATGGTGTTTCAGGACCCGTATGAAAGCCTGAATCCGCGTATGCGGATAGGGGAAGCGATTGCCGAACCGATGCTGCTGCACGGGCTGGCGACCCGACAAAATGTGAATGCGAGAGTCAGCGCTCTGTTGGAACAGGTGGGTTTATCCGGCGATATGGCCACGCGTTTCCCGCATCAGTTCTCTGGTGGGCAGCGGCAGCGCGTATGTATTGCCCGCGCACTGGCGCTGGAGCCGAAAGTGATTATTGCCGATGAGTCGGTGTCGGCGTTGGATGTGTCCGTCAAGGCGCAAGTGATCAACCTGATGCTGGATCTCCAGCAGAAGCTCGGGCTGTCATTCCTGTTTATCTCGCACGATATGGCGGTTGTCGAACGTATCAGCCATCGCGTAGCGGTGATGTATCTTGGCGAAATCGTGGAGATCGGCCCACGTTCGGCGATCTTCGACAATCCGCAGCATGACTACACTCGGCGTTTGATTTCTGCGGTGCCTGTGCCTGACCCGGACACCCGTCCGGTGCGTAATATCACCAATGATGAACTGCGCAGCCCGGTACGCGCCCCCGATTTCCATCCTCCGGCACGCAGCTATAAGCAGGTCGGAGAGGGACATTTTGTTCTGGAGTAGGTGGCACTTAGCCATTATCTGAATTTGCCATTAATGACGGTTCTGTTACATGCGCATTGCGTAGGGTTTGAACCGTCATTCTTTTTCTTCTGATCTCTCTGCTTCCTTTCTTTCTTTCTTTCTTTCTTTCTTTCTTTCCTTATCAATACTGCTGGCGTGCTTTTGTCGCCTTCCCGCCTCGCGCGCTCAATTCCTCTGATGTTGAAATCCGGTAATACATGATGTTGCCAAATTGTATTTATTGTCCGTTTTGTGATCCAGATTGTAGTACAACACGCATTAATGGTACTACAATCAAGCCAAGAAAAGAGGGAATGATGCGGTTATTGTGCAACAGTTCGACGACGTCAGGCGGCATGGCGGGTAAAGTAAGTGCAGTGATATCAATCCGTTTTGTCTCGTTGAGGTGATGATGAATAAGCAGGAATTAAGCAAAACCGACCGCATCATTCTGGATATTGGCCAACAGATCGTTGGTGGGAAATACGCTCCGGGTATGCCGTTACCCGCAGAAGCTGAGCTGTGTGAAGAATTTCAGACCTCGCGCAACATCATTCGTGAAGTGTTCAGAGCGCTGATGGCGAAAAGGCTGGTGGAAGTGAAGCGGTATCGCGGCGCGTTTGTGGCTGCGCGTAATCAGTGGAATTACCTGGATACCGACGTTCTGCAATGGGTTCTGGCAAGCGACTACGACCCACGCTTGATTAGCGCGATGAGCGAGGTGCGTAATCTGGTGGAGCCGACGATTGCTCGTTGGGCTGCCGAACGCGCGACCTCAAGCGAGCTGGCGGTGATTGAAGCGGCGCTGAACGACATGATTTCCAACCATCAGAATCGTGATGCGTTCAATGAAGCAGATATTCGCTTCCATGAGGCGGTGCTGGCGGCGGTGCACAATCCCGTGCTACAGCAGTTAAGTGTCGCGATCAGCTCGTTGCAGCGTGCGGTGTTTGAACGCACCTATATGCCAGACGACGACAACATGCCACGGACATTGCGTGAGCATCAGGATCTCTACGATGCCATTCGGCATCAGGATATTGAAGCAGCAGAGCGGGCGGCGTTGACCATGATTGCCAGCTCGACCAAACGGTTAAAGGACATTACATGAGTGAAAGCTATATCGCCGTTGACTGGGGTTCGACCAACCTACGGGCGTGGCTGTATCTGGATGGCGTCTGTATCGACAGCGTGAAATCTGAAGCGGGCGTCACGCGTTTGAACGGCCAGACACCGCAGCAGGTTTTTCAGCAGATCGTTGCGCCGTGGCAACAGCACAACGTGCCAGTTGTGATGGCGGGTATGATCGGCAGCAATGCGGGCTGGCTTTCCGTGCCTTATCTGGCATGCCCGACTCCTCTGACGGATGTTGCCCATCGGCTGACGCGCGTGGAAGAAGCCCAGCCGCTAGCCGCCTGGATCGTGCCGGGGCTGAGCATTGCGCAGGACGATAACTGCAATGTGATTCGTGGTGAAGAAACCCAGTTGATTGGCGCGTATAGCGAATGTCCTTCCTCTCTTTATTTGATGCCGGGAACCCACTCGAAATGGGTTCGGGCCGATGACAGCACCGTGCTGGATTTCCGCACGGTAATGACCGGTGAATTGCACCATCTACTGATGACGCAGTCGTTAATCGGCGTGGGGCTGACTGAACAGCAGCCGTCTCCCGATGCTTTCCAGAAAGGGCTGGAACTGGGCTTTGCCGACGACAACATTATCCGTTGCCTGTTTGAAACCCGTGCGGCGCATGTGCTGGGGCGTCTGGATAAAAGCGCCGTTAGCGACTGGCTGTCCGGGCTGCTGATTGGCAACGAGGTCTCACAAATGCAGCGCCACTATCAGGTGGCGGCGGGAGATACCATTACATTAATCGGCTCCCCTGCGCTGACAGCGCGCTACGAAAAAGCATTACAACAAGCTGGATTGCGCTGGCAGCAGCTGGACGGCGATCGGGCTTTTCAGGCAGGAATAAGGAGCATTGTTAATGAGTTGGAATACTAATCTTCCCTTGATTGCGATTCTGCGCGGTATCACGCCGGATGAGGTGCTGGAACATATCGCGGCGCTACTGGATGCCGGATTCGATGCGGTGGAGATCCCGCTGAATTCGCCGAACCCGTATGAAAGCATTCAACTGGCGGTGGAGCATTTTGGCGATCGCGCCCTGATTGGCGCAGGAACGGTATTGAAAGCCGAATATGTCGACAAGTTACAGGAAATTGGCAGCAAGTTAGTGGTCACCCCCAATATCTCTCCTGAGGTGATTCGTCGGGCGGTGGGTTACGGAATGACGGTGTGCCCAGGCTGTGCCACCGCGACGGAAGCCTTCACGGCGCTGGATGCGGGTGCGCAATCTCTGAAAATTTTCCCGTCATCGGCGTTTGGACCGGACTACATCAAAGCGCTGAAAGCGGTATTGCCAAAGGACGTTCCCGTCTTTGCCGTCGGTGGCGTCACGCCAGAAAACCTGAAGGATTATCTTAGTGCGGGCTGCATCGGTGCCGGGTTAGGCAGCGATCTGTATCGAGCCGGTCAGTCGGTTGAAGTTACCGCGCAAAAAGCACATGCATTTGTTAACGCCTATAAGGACGCTGTTCAATGAAAATTACCAAAATCACCACGTATCGGCTGCCGCCACGCTGGATGTTTCTGAAGATTGAAACCGATGAAGGCATTGTCGGCTGGGGCGAACCGGTTATCGAAGGCCGCGCACGCACCGTTGAAGCCGCCGTTCACGAGCTGTCTGACTATTTGATTGGGCAAGACCCGGCACGTATCAACGATATCTGGCAGGTGTTATACCGCGCGGGCTTCTACCGTGGCGGCCCGATCCTGATGAGCGCCATTGCTGGTATTGATCAGGCATTATGGGACATCAAAGGCAAGGCGCTGGGTGTACCGGTTTATCAGTTACTGGGCGGGTTGGTGCGCGATAAGATCAAGGCCTACAGCTGGGTCGGCGGCGATCGTCCTTCCGAAGTGATTGCGGGCATCAAGAAGCTGACCGAAATTGGCTTCGATACCTTCAAGCTGAACGGCTGTGAAGAGATGGGCATCATTGATAACTCGCGCAAAGTAGATGCGGCGGTGGCCGTGGTTGCTGAAATCCGCGAAGCCTTTGGTAACAGCATCGAGTTCGGTCTGGATTTCCACGGTCGTGTTGATGCGCCGATGGCGAAAATCCTGATCAAAGAGTTGGAACCGTACCGTCCGCTGTTTATTGAAGAGCCGGTGCTGGCTGAACAGGCGGAATACTATCCTCGTCTGGCTGCACAAACTCACCTGCCGATTGCCGCGGGCGAGCGCATGTTCTCACGCTTTGATTTCAAACGCGTACTGGCTGACGGCGGACTGGCAATTATTCAGCCTGACCTGTCGCACGCGGGCGGTATTACTGAGTGCTTTAAAATTGCTGCAATGGCGGAAGCCTACGATGTTGCGCTGGCACCACACTGTCCATTAGGTCCAATTGCACTGGCTTCCTGTTTGCATCTCGACTTTGTTGCGCGTAATGCCGTATTGCAGGAGCAAAGTATGGGCATTCATTATAATAAAGGTGCCGAGCTGTTGGACTACGTCATTAATAAAGAAGACTTTGCTATGACTGACGGCCATTTCTATCCATTAAATAAACCGGGCCTCGGCGTGGAAATTAATGAAGAGCTGGTTATCGAACGTAGTAAAAATGCGCCAGACTGGCGTAACCCGGTATGGCGTTATCCTGACGGTGCTGTCGCCGAGTGGTAAGACCCGTCATGCCTCAAGCTGCATGGGTGTTGAATAACCGGTAATACATAACGCATTTCCCCGGCGCAATGGAATAGAACAGTCATGGATTATCACGAAATCGATTATTTCGTGAGGGATTACTGTTTTATTTTTTCTGGGTCGGGGAATGTAATCTTCCACTTATCATGAGTACGCCACCACCGGGATTATTAAAATAAAACGCCATTATAAATAGGGAAATATAGTGAGCGGGCGCAGTTATTTATTTCATTAGAAAAAATAAAGCATACCAACTGCTGGTGTTGTTGAACATTAAAAATAGCGGGCAACAAATGTATACCCTAAATAATTCGAGTTTCAGGAAGGCGGCAAGTGAGGGAGTCCCGATGAGCTTACTCAAGTAAGTGATTCGGGTGACTAAGCGAAGCCAACGCACATGCAACTTGAAGTATGACGGTTATGGTAGTCCGTTTAATAAATAACAGGAACATAAGATGGATATGACATTAACTACCCGTCCTACAAAACGGCGTTATTTCACCTTGCTGATGATTTTTATTACGGTCGTCATCTGCTACGTGGATCGGGCCAACCTGGCTGTGGCGTCGGCACATATTCAGGAAGAGTTCGGCATTACAAAAACACAAATGGGTTATATTTTTTCCGCGTTTGCCTGGACCTATACGTTATGCCAAATACCCGGCGGCTGGTTCCTTGACCGCGTCGGCTCAAAGGTTACCTATTTTATTGCCATCATGGGATGGTCGATTGCCACGTTACTGCAAGGTTTCGCCACAGGTCTGGCATCGTTGATTGGTTTGCGTGCCGTGACCGGGCTGTTTGAAGCGCCTGCGTTTCCGACGAATAACCGTATGGTGACCAGCTGGTTCCCTGAGCAAGAACGTGCTTCTGCCGTTGGATTTTATACGTCAGGGCAGTTTGTTGGTCTGGCATTCCTTACGCCATTACTCATCTGGTTGCAGGAAATCCTAAGCTGGCACTGGGTGTTCATTGTTACCGGTGGCGTTGGGATTGTTTGGGCAATGATCTGGCATTTCGTTTATCAGCCACCGAAGAAAAGTAAAGGCATCAATCAGGCTGAGCTGGATTATATTGCCGAAGGCGGCGGTATTGTTGATGGTGATGCGCCGAGCGACAAAAAAGCACGTACGCCATTGACGGCGGCTGACTGGAAACTGGTGTTCAACCGTAAACTGGTGGGCGTATATATCGGGCAGTTTGCCGTAACCTCTACGCTGTGGTTCTTCCTGACGTGGTTCCCTAACTACCTGACGCAAGAAAAACACATTAGCGCACTGACCGCTGGTTTTATGACGACGGTACCTTTCCTGGCGGCGTTCGTTGGTGTGCTGCTGTCTGGATTTGTTGCGGACCGTCTGGTGCGTAGCGGGAAATCGATCGGTCTGGCGCGTAAAACGCCGATTATCTGTGGCCTGTTGATTTCAACCTGCATCATGGGAGCGAACTACACGAACGATCCGGTATGGATTATGACCTTGATGGCCGTAGCATTCTTTGGTAATGGCTTTGCCTCCATCACCTGGTCACTGGTGTCGTCGCTGGCTCCCATTCGTCTGATTGGCCTGACGGGCGGGGTATTCAACTTTGTCGGCGGTCTGGGCGGTATCACGGTACCATTGATTATCGGTTATCTGGCACAGGATTATGGTTTTGCTCCCGCTCTGACCTATATTGCTGGCGTGGCGCTGGTCGGCGCGCTGTCTTACATCTTACTGGTGGGTGAAGTGAAGCGTGTAGGATAACTCTCGTCACTTGCGTGCAGTAGGGTTCGGGCGAAAGCCATAAAAAAACGGACTTTCCTCTTGAGTGAGGAAAGTCCGTTTAATTTTTTGATTGTCTATCGGCAGACATTATTTGTAGATAACGGCGGTGCCGCGCAGTTGGTTGTCACCGGTTGCAGACGTGATGGTGAAGGCACCCGCACCCGCTTTTTCTGCTTTCTGAGCTAACTGTGCTTGCAGTGAATCCAGACTGTGTGCAGTCGCGGTGACTACGCCGACTTTCTCCAGACTCTGTGCCTGTTGTGAAGACACTTGATCGGCCGCGAAAGCACCGAAAGACAGAGTAGAAAGTACGACAGCAGCAGCGAAGAATTTTACGTTTTTCATGTGATGTATCCTGTTCAATGTTGTTTGGAGTGAAAGGTTATTTCCTTTCGATGAAGAGGATACTACGCTGATACTTTGAGGAGATAAAACGGAGTGTTTTGAGAATATTTGTCAATATTTTTGATGTTAATTCTGGCGATAAGATGCACAGTCTCGCTCGCCAGAATGAAGGTTATATCGCCGCCTGCTGAGGTAAGGGCGATGAGGTCGGAGCCAGTACGCGCTCCAGCACGCGGGCTTCCAGTTCCGCTAGCTTCGCCGATCCACGGCGTCGTGGTCGTGGCAAATCAACCGTGATATCCAGCCCCACGCGTCCTTCTTCAATCAGAATAACCCTGTCGGCCAGCGCAATGGCTTCGGAGACATCGTGCGTGACCAGCAGTACGGTAAAGCCGTGCTGGAGCCAGATATTTTCGATCAGGCTTTGCATCTCGATGCGGGTCAAGGCATCCAGCGCCCCCAGCGGTTCATCCAATAGCAGCAGGCGTGGATGGTGAATGAGCGCACGTGCCAGCGCAACGCGCTGTTTCTGACCACCGGACAGCGCCGCTGGCCAGTCGTTAGCGCGATCCGCCAGCCCGACAGAGGTCAGCGCATCCTGCGCTTTCTCACGCCAGTTGCCACGCAGCCCCAGCCCGACATTATCGATCACCTTTTTCCACGGCAGCAGTCGTGCTTCCTGAAACATCAGCCGCGTGTCGTCTTTCGCGCTGCTGAGCGGTGCAGTGCCGGTCAGTAGTTCACCGCTGCTGGCGGCTTCCAGCCCCGCGAGCAGGCGTAGCAGGGTGCTTTTGCCGCAGCCGCTGCGGCCGACGATGGCGACAAACTGCCCAGAAGGAATGCGTAACTGCACGTCATTCAGTACGGTGCGGTGGCCGTAGTGCTTGGTGATGGCATCCAGCGCCAACGGCGTCCCTTTGGTGAGTGGCGACGGCGAATGCGCGTGCGTTATAGAATCGGTAAAAGCGGTCATGATGCGTCCCCCGATGAGGTTTGATAAGCCGGATTCCAGCGCAGCCAAATGCGCTCCAGCCCCTGAGCGCTGACATCAGCCAGCTTGCCGAGCAGGGCGTAAAGGATGATGGCAACTACCACCACGTCCGTTTGCAGGAACTCGCGGGCGTTCATGGCGAGGTAGCCGATGCCGGAGTTGGCAGAAATGGTTTCCGCGACGATCAGCGTCAGCCACATAAAGCCCAACGCAAAACGGATACCGACCATGATGGACGGCAGCGCGCCGGGCAGCACCACCTGATAGAACAGGCTAATGCCGGACAGCCCGTAACTGCGTGCCATTTCCAGCAGGCCGCGATCGATGTTTTTAATACCGTGATAGGTGTTGAGATAAACTGGGAACAGCGTACCCAGCGCGACCAGAAAGATTTTGGCCGCCTCATCAATGCCAAACCACAGAATCACCAGCGGAATCAGTGCCAGATGAGGAACGTTACGAATCATCTGTACTGAACTGTCTAGCAAGCGTTCTCCCCAGCGCGACAGCCCGGTAATAAAGCCGAGCACCAATCCGATACTGCCGCCGATAGCAAACCCGATCAGCGCGCGCCAGCCGCTGATAGCCAGATGCTGCCAAAGCTCGCCGCTATAGATGAGCGACCACCCTGCGGTAATCACCGAACTGGGCGCAGGCAGAATCCGGTTGGATAGCCAGCCGAACTCGACGGAGATCTGCCACGCGACGAGCAGCGTGATGGGGAGCAGAAAAGGTGCCAACCGCTGTGCCAGTGAAGAGAGCGTTCTTGCCATGATCGGGTTCCTCAGCTTTGCGAGACTTTGCGCGGCACATAGCGGTTTGCCACTACTTCTCCCGCATTACTCACGGCATGCAGCGGCGTGGGCTGTTGCGCCAGATCGAGGTGCGGGAACAGCAGTTCACCCACGCGGTAGGCCTCTTCCAGATGCGGATAGCCAGACAGGATAAAGGTATCAATCCCGAGATCGGCGTATTCCTTAATGCGTTCGGCAACCGTCGGGCCATCGCCAACCAGTGCCGTACCTGCACCGCCGCGTACCAGACCGATGCCTGCCCACAGGTTCGGGCTAATCTCCAGCTTGTCCTTTTTGCCGCCGTGCAGAGCAGCCATCCGCTGTTGTCCGACAGAATCGAAACGTGCCAGCGCCGCCTGTGCATCGGCGATAGTTTTTTCATCCAGATGGGAAATCAATCGATCGGCAGCCTCCCAGGCTTCTTCGGTGGTTTCCCGCACGATGACGTGCAGGCGAATACCGAAGCGGACCTCACGCCCCTGCGCTGCCGCTTTAGCGCGGACTTCCGCCAGCTTTTCTTTAACCTGCTCAGGTGGTTCACCCCATGTCAGGTAGAGATCGACCTGTTCTGCTGCCAGATCCTGCGCCGCCTCAGATGAACCGCCAAAATAGAGCGGTGGGCGTGGCTGCTGAACGGGTGGATAAAGCAGTTTGGCGTCTTTTACTTGAATATGTTTACCGGCGAAATCAACGGTTTCACCTTCCAGCAGCCTGCGCCAGATATGGGTGAATTCCGCTGAGGCTTCGTAGCGCTCTTCATGGCTGAGGAACAGCCCTTCGGCGGCCAGTTCTTCCGGGTCACCGCCGGTCACCAGATTGAACAGAGCCCGACCGTTAGACAGCCTGTCCAGCGTGGCGGCCTGACGTGCGGCGATAGTGGGGGAAATCACACCGGGGCGCAGAGCAACGAGAAATTTTAGCCGCTGCGTTACCGGAATCAGCGAGGCCGCGACCAGCCAGGAATCTTCGCAGGAGCGGCCAGTCGGCAGCAGCACGCCGCCAAATCCTTGTCGTTCGGCGGCTTGCGCCACCTGTTGCAGATAGCTGTAGTCAACATGACGTGCGCCCTCGGTGCTACCCAGATAGCGACCGTCTCCGTGGGTGGGCAGAAACCAGAATACGTTAAGACTCATGGTATTAACTCCTTGAACAGTCTTGTTTGGGGTAAACAAAATGTGTGTGGTTAGCGGGCTAAGGCGTTTGGGGATGCCAGACGCGCTCCGCGATATTGACCTTCACCGGCACCAGACGGTTTTCATAAAACAGGTCGGCTGTGGATTGCTGTGCCTTTATCGTGGCGGCATCCAGCGGTTCTATGGTGGTCGGCGGACGATGGTCGAGCGCCGTTTCAATCACTTTTTCCGGCAATCCTACCGCGTTTGCCAACAGCGTGACGCTTTGCGCCCGGTCGCTGATCGTTAAGGCATCGGCCTTGGTTAGTTCGTCCAGTACCTGACGAATAAAGGTGCCGTGCGCTTCGACGTAGGGGCGACCCGCCAGATAGAAGGAACCGGTTTTCTCCAGCCCGCTGCTATCGACCAGCACGCGGACGCCGCCTTCCAGTAACGCGGCGGAATAGTAGGGATCCCAGATTGCCCATGCATCGACATTGCCTTGCTGGAATGCCGCGCGGGCGTCCGCGGGGGTCAGGTAGGTCGGTTTGATATCGGTGAATGTCAGCCCGTCGCGTTGCAGCGCTCGTAGCAGCGTGTTGTGTGCGCTGGAGCCTTTCTGGAAGGCAACTTTGCGACCTTTTAAGTCGGCGACAGTTTTCACCGGGCTGTCTTCTCGTACCAGAATCACTTCGGCCTGTGGTTTAGGTGGCTCCACGCCGACATACAGCAGATCTGCCCCAGCGGCCTGAGCAAAAATAGGGGGGATATCGCCAGTGCCGCCCAGATCGATGCTGCCAACATTCAGCGCTTCCAGCATCTGCGGGCCGGCGGGGAATTCAATCCAGCTGATTTTGGTATTGGGGAACTGCTTTTCCAGCAGTTGGTGTGATTTTGCCAGCACCAGACTGACCGAGCCTTTCTGATAACCGACGCGAAGCTGCGTGGGTACGCTGTCCTGCGCGTAAGCGGTGGACATGAACAGCACCGCGCTGGCAGCCAGAATCGTCGGGATTCGGCGTAGCTGTGCCGTCACGTTCCTCCATAACGGCGTGCGTTTCCCACGTCCTTCCTTGACCGATCGTTTCATCATTAATGGCATGTTTATGATCTCTCCCTTATAACGAAAAATTAAAATGCAGCGAGAAAATTCAACATCAGGTGATAAACATAGCAGGGGCGCGCAAGGCTTTTTAAATCTCAATTTGTCGCTTTTATAGCCAAAAAGAAGAAATGCCTGAAATCAGTACACTTAGCGTAATAAGCGCGGCGATAGTGCGTTTTACCCGTCATTCACCTCTGAAATACGTTTTACATGACCTACCTCACATTGTTTCCGTCAATGTCTACCATTTCGTGAACCTATTCTCATATCTGGATTTTTTTCATGGAAAACGGTTTCCGTTTTGTTTCCAATGATGATGTTTCCATGAACGTGTTTCCAATGGATGTGTTTATTCACGACGCTTTTTATTCATGACGTACGACGGGGTGTTGAAAATGAAAAGGATCATGCTTTGTTGTTCCGCTGGGATGTCTACCAGCCTTTTAATGAGAAAGATGAAGGAGGCGGCCAGCGCACGTGGCCTGGACGTTGAGATTGCCGCCTATGCTGCCCATGAATTTGACGAACAAGTCGGGAAGTATGACGTTGTGCTGTTGGGGCCACAGGTGAAATATATGCTGGCGTCATTCCAGGAAAAAGCTGAGGAAAAAGGCGTGCCCGTGGCAGCGATAGACATGATGGATTACGGTATGCAGCGCGGTGATAACGTGCTGGATTTTGCATTTTCACTGATCGAAAAATCAGGACAACCGCTATGAGTGGCCTCTATCAGTCGATGGTCGATATCATCGAGCAAAAGATTACCCCGTTGGCAGGTGTGGTAGGGCAACAGCGCCACATCATCGCGATTCGTGATGGTTTCATCGCCGCGCTGCCTTTCATGATCATCGGTTCATTTATGCTGGTGTTTATCTTCCCGCCGTTCTCGCCGGATACCACGTTGGGGTTTGCCCGCGCGTGGCTCGATTTCTCTGTTGCCTACCGTGAACAACTGATGCTGCCGTACTACCTCAGTATGGGGGTCATGACCTTCTTTATCTCCGTGGGGATTGGTGCCAGCTTGGGTAAGCATTACAAGCTGGATCCGATCATGACTGGCCTGCTGGCGCTGATGGCGTTTTTGCTGGTGGCCGCGCCTTATCACGATAAGCAGATTTCCACGCAGTACTTCTCCGGTGAGGGGATTTTTACCGCAATTCTGACCGCAATTTATGCGGGTGAAGTGTATGCCTGGCTGAAGAAACGCAACATCACGATTCGCCTGCCGAAAGAAGTGCCGACCGGTGTAGCGCGTTCGTTTGAGATTCTTATCCCGGTGTTGGTGATCGTCGCGACACTGCATCCGTTTAACCTGTTCATCCAGTCCGCGACCGGCATGATTATCCCAGAAGCCATCATGCACCTGCTGGCACCGCTGATTTCTGCATCGGATTCGCTGCCCGCGATCCTGATTTCGGTATTCATTTGCCAAATTCTGTGGTTTGCCGGGATTCACGGCGCGCTGATCGTCACTGGAATTATGAATCCGTTCTGGATGACCAATCTGGCGCTGAATCAGGCCGCGCTTTCGGCAGGCGCGCCGCTGCCGCATATTTATTTGCAGGGCTTCTGGGATCACTACCTGCTGATCGGTGGGGTCGGTTCCACACTGCCGCTGGCCTTCTTATTGCTGCGTAGTCGCGCGGTTCATCTGCGGACGATTGGCCGCATGGGCGTCGTGCCGAGCTTTTTCAACATCAACGAGCCGATTCTGTTCGGTGCCCCGATCATCATGAATCCGCTGCTGTTCCTGCCGTTTATTTGCGTGCCGATGGTCAATGCCGTTATTGCCTATACGGCGACGAAACTTGGCTGGATCGCGCAGGTGGTTTCCCTGACGCCGTGGACGACGCCAGCGCCGATTGGTGCATCATGGGCGGCGAACTGGGCTTTCAGCCCGGTGATCATGTGTCTGCTCTGCATGGTGATGTCGGCCGCGATGTACTACCCGTTCCTGAAAGTCTACGAGCGTACGTTGCTGAAACAGGAGCAGGAGAAACAACAGCAGGCAGCGGGCGAAGCCAGCGCCAGCGCATAAACACGAGTGAAGCAGAGAGGAACGTATGCACGATCATCTTCAGAACGATTTTCGCTTTCCCGCGAATTTTTGGTGGGGTAGCGCCAGCTCGGCACCGCAAACGGAAGGCGAAAGCCTCAGCTATGGTAAAAGCGCTACCGTGTGGGATGAGTGGTTTGCCACGCAGCCTGGCCGCTTTCATCAGCAGGTTGGGCCAGCGGACACCTCCACGTTTTATCAACACTGGCGTGAAGATATCGCGCTGCTGAAAACGCTGAATCACAACACGTTCCGAACGTCGATCTCTTGGGCGCGGCTGATTCCCGATGGCGTTGGTGAACCGAATCCGCAGGCGGTCGCATTTTATAATCAGATCATTGATGAAATGCTGGCGCAGGGCATCACGCCGTTTATCAATCTGTTCCATTTTGATATGCCGATGGTGATGCAACGGCTAGGCGGCTGGGAAAATCGGGCGGTGGTGGTGGCCTACGCGGGTTATGCGGCGACCTGTTTCCGTCTGTTTGGCGACAGGGTAAAACACTGGTTTACGTTCAATGAGCCGGTGGTGCCAGTGGAAGGCGGGTATCTGTATGATTTCCACTACCCAAACGTGGTGGATTTCAAACGAGCCGCGACGGTGGCCTACCACACCATGCTGGCGCATGCGCTGGCGGTGAAAGCCTATCGTGAACAGTCTCAGGGTGGGGAAATTGGCATCATCCTCAACCTGACGCCTTCTTATCCGCGCTCCCAACACCCGGCCGATGTCAACGCTGCCAACATCGCCGACCTGATGTTTAACCGCAGTTTCCTCGATCCTGCCCTGAAGGGGGAATATCCGCAGGAACTGGTCGATTTGCTGCATCGATACGGCCAGCTACCGAACTGTCAGCCTGACGATCGTGCGCTGCTGGCCGACGGTGTTGTCGATCTGCTGGGCATTAACTATTACCAGCCGCGCCGTATTCAGTGTCGCGACAGTCTGGTCAATCCCGATAGCCCGTTTATGCCCGAATGGTTCTTTTCCAGCTATGAGATGCCGGGACGGAAAATGAATCCGTATCGCGGTTGGGAAATTTACGAACCGGGCGTCTATGACATTCTGACTAACCTGCGGGTGAATTACGGTAATCCGCGCTGCTTCATTTCGGAAAATGGCATGGGTGTAGAGAACGAACAGCGTTTCGATGCCAACGGCCAGATTCAGGATGATTACCGCATCGATTTTGTCCGCGAACACCTGAAGCAGGTACACAAAGGCATCGCGGAAGGCAGCAACTGCCTCGGCTACCATATGTGGACGTTTATCGATAACTGGTCGTGGTCGAATGCCTACAAGAATCGCTATGGTTTTGTACAGCTGGATTTGGCGACGCAGACGCGCACGGTGAAGAAAAGCGGGGAATGGTTCGCGACCGTGGCGGCCGAGAATGGCTTTTGACCAAAAGCACACATAAAAAAACGTGGGGAACGTTTTTCAATATCGCTTGCAACAGCCCGTCATAAAAAAACCGGCTTGCCCTGATGAGGAGGCAAGCCGGAAAGAGGGTAATACGTGATGTCTTACTGGTCTATCTATGATGGCTATCGGACTAGGGTAGCTATCGGGGTCAACAACGCTTAGTTGAAGATTACTGCAGAGCCACGCAGCTGATCGTTACCGGTCGCAGACGTGATGGTATAAGCTTTAGCGCCTGCTTTTTCTGCTTTCGCTGCGAGCTGAGATTGCAGTGAGCTCAGGTCTTGAGCGGTAGCGGTAACGACGCCCGCTTTTTCCAGGTTCTGTGCCTGTGAAGGAGATACATATTCAGCAGCAGAAGCACCGAAAGTCATGGTAGCGAGAACAACAGCAGCGGCGATGGTTTTTACGTTTTTCATGATGTCTTATCCTTTTCTGATTTGATTGGTGAAAGGGGGCTGCCCTTTCGATATGAAGAATGTTACGCCGATGCTAATGAATTAAAAAACGGATGTTATTGAGTTAGTCTTTCTATTTTTTTGAATGATATTTATTGATGTTGTTTGTTTTTTTTAAATAAAAAACAATAAGTTATACATAAAACTGAAATTTATTTACAAACTATTGACTGATATTGAATAACTGGGGTGATGTCTTGTCTGTTGAGGTTCAACTAACGTTTAATGCTGTAGGTCATCAACTTACCAATATTAATTGCTGGTCATGTGATGGAAGGTGGCTGGTTTATGACATAAGACCCTATGGATCTTCATTCACAGGGCTGACCATTGAGCGCATACACCTGAAAAACCTGAAAACCGAGGTGATTTATCGGGCGACGGCGGGTGCGCACGTGGGCGTCGTGACCTGTAGCCCGCAGGAACCGCTGCGCTATGTCTTTATTCACGGGCCGGAAAATCCAGATAGCGAGTGGCAGTATGATTTTCACCATCGCCGTGGAACGATAGTGGCAGATCGCCAGCGCGATGAGGCGATCACGCTCGATGCCTTCTCTATTACGCCGCCTTATCAGGCTGGTGCGTTGCGCGGCGGTACGCACGTCCACGTCTTCAGTCCGGATGCTAGCCGTCTGAGCTTTACCTATAACGACCATGTGCTGCATGAGCGCGATCCGGCATTAAACTTGCGCAATGTGGGTGTGGCCGTCCCGCTACAGGGCGTTGCCGTTGAGAAACACCACCCGCGTGAATATGACGGCAGCCACTATTGTGTGCTGGTCAGCAGAACGACGCCGCAGCCGCAGCCCGACAGTGATGAAATCAATCGTGCCTATGAAGAAGGCTGGGTGGGAACCACGGGCTATATTCGACAGGACGGTTCGCGGCAGCGCTGGGCACTGGCGTTTATCGGCGACACGCGTGCAGTGGACGGAACAACCATCCCCGAGATCTTTATCGTCGATTTGCCGGACTCGCTGGAAGATTACGCCAAAGAGGGGGATGCGCCATTAGCAGGGACGGCAACGTCCCTGCCTGCGCCGCCAGCGGGCGTGCAGCAGCGGCGGTTAACCTTTACGCATCAGCGTCGTTATCCTGGATTGGTAAATCAGCCGCGCCACTGGCTACGCGCTTCGCCCGATGGCAGTGAAATTGCTTTTCTGATGCGCGACGAGGCTGGCGTGGTACAGCTATGGACGATTTCTCCGAATGGCGGTGAGCTAAGACAGGTAACGCGCGCGGAACACGGCGTACAGTCAGCCTTTAACTGGCACCCGGATGGCGGTTCTCTGGCATTTGTGTGCGACAACAGCATCATGCTGTGTGATACGAAAAGCGGTGAACTTGTTCGACTGACGGCGCGAACGGACAGCGCACCGAGTGCGGATGCGGTGGTCTTTTCCCCTGATGGGAAACACATTGCGTATATGCGGGAGATTGACGGTTTTAATCAGCTTTTCGTCGTAACGACGGCGTGACTTGTACGTACGGGCTTATAACGAGAACCGCGTCATCAAAGCTGATTATGTGGCGTGGTAGCAAATTGTGAACTGGCGGTCTGGTTTTGCTCTTCGCTATGTGAAATGCGTTCACGCGTCGACAGCTTGCTCTTATCACTGCCTGCACGATAGTAGTCATAGGGCAGCAGCAGCGTGTCAGTAACCGCTGAGAATGGCAAATCGATCACGACCAGCGGCATCATCGCCCAACTGGTATCGTCGTCACGCAGCATATCCACACTGGCGCGAGTGCCGGAATAGTATCCCTGATCGCTTCCTGTATGCGTCATGACGCTGGAGCAACCGCTGGTTGCTACCGCGCCGCTACCGGTAATAATGAAAGAGAACAACGCACTTTTCAGTAAGGTCATATTACCTATCCATTAAGAACCTGCTGCCAGAGCGGGTTCCAGAGCCTGCTTATCTTGAGTGTATGTGATAACGCCCGCTGTGTTAGTGAATATTGCATGAAACGTAGCGATTTTTCTTTTTTGCCTCTTGAAAGTCTGAGGGGGGTCACCATATTGATTACAAGCCGAAAGAAAACGATACGCCGTCAGGGTATCCGTCCCGGCTGTGAGCCTGTCCTTATAGGAAGGCAAAGAATAAATCCTCGCTGCATGTTTAGGAGGCTGTTTTATGCGTAACCCCGATTTTTCCCCACTGTATCGTTCCGCTATTGGTTTTGATCGCCTGTTCAATTTATTAGAAACCGGCCAGACCCAGAGTAACGGCGGCTATCCTCCCTACAACGTCGAGCTGGTTGACGAGAACCAATATCGCATCGCGATTGCCGTCGCGGGTTTCGCTGAGCAGGAACTGGATATCACCGCGCACGACAACTTATTGATTGTCAAAGGTGCCCACGCCGGTGAGCAGGTTGCCCGCAACTACCTGTATCAGGGCATTGCCGAGCGCAATTTCGAGCGTAAATTCCAGCTGGCCGAACATATTCAGGTAAAAGGCGCCAATCTGGAAAACGGGCTGCTGTATATCGATCTCGAACGTATCGTGCCGGAAGCGATGAAGCCGCGTCGGATTGAAATCAAGTAAATCACGCGAATCGCCCGAAACAGCAATGCCATGAATGAACATTTCGTCTGCCGAATGGGGACGACGCCAGCTATTGAACCGTGGCTGGAATAAACTATGCCCACAGGGGCATCATTAATCTCGCTTCTTAGAAGGAGTCATATTATGCGTAACTACGACTTATCACCTTTACTGCGTCAGTGGATCGGTTTTGACAAATTAGCTAGCTCAATGCAGGGCAGCCAAGAACCGATTGATTTTCCTCCGTATAATATCGAGAAGAAAGACGACAATCACTACCGTATCACGCTCGCGCTGGCAGGTTTCCGGCAAAGCGATCTGGATATTGAAGTAGAAGGCCCGCGCCTGACCGTAAAAGGCAGCCCGGCACCGTCCGAGAAAGCCGTGGAATATCTGCATCAGGGGCTGGTGTTTAAACCTTTCACGCTGAGTTTTACGCTGGCCGAGCATCTGCATGTGTCCGATGCCCATTTTGAAAATGGCCTGCTGCACATCGATCTGGTGCGTGATGTACCGGAAGCCTTGCAGCCGCAACGCATCGCCATCGGTGGTGGCCGCCCAGCATTGAACCAGCAATCAGCTGAAGATGCGTCATAACGCGACATAACCTGCGTGTTAGTAAACTAAGAATTAGCCGCGCCCGTATCATTACGGGCGCGGTTTTGTGTTGCCCGCCACGTTTCTCTCCCCAGCATTCTGCCTATACTCGTCATAGAGTATAGCGTCAGTGGCATTTCCCAATAAAAACGTCCGCAAAGGATACGGGTATGAGTGATATCGCACTTACCGTGAGTATGCTGGCGCTGGTTGCCGTTCTGGGGTTATGGATCGGTAACTGGCGGATTTATGGCGTCGGTTTAGGGATTGGCGGGGTCCTGTTCGGTGGGATCATCGTCGGGCATGTTGCCCATCAGTACCAGATTCAACTGAATGATGACATGTTGCACGTCATTCAGGAGTTCGGGCTGATCCTGTTTGTCTACACCATTGGCATTCAGGTTGGGCCGGGCTTCTTTTCCTCTCTGCGGGTATCTGGCCTGCGCCTCAATGCGTTCGCGCTTCTGACGGTGTTTCTCGGCAGTGTGGTGACCGTCATGCTGCACAAACTGCTCAATATTCCTCTGCCTATTATTCTCGGTATTTTTTCCGGTGCGGTGACCAACACACCTTCGCTTGGCGCGGGCCAGCAGATTCTGACCGATCTGGGTTCGAGTACAGCCTTAGTGAACCAGATGGGGACGGGATACGCGATGGCCTATCCGCTGGGGATCTGCGGCATTTTATTGGTGATGTGGCTGATGCGTGTCCTGTTTCGTGTCGCGGTGGATAACGAGGCAAAACAGTTTGAGACCAGTAACGGTCAGCACCATGAACAGCTGCTCACGATGAATGTGTCGGTGACAAATACCAATCTGCAAGGACTGGCGATTCAGGACGTGCCAATTCTAAACCGCGACACGATCGTTTGCTCCCGCCTGAAACGCGGCGAGGAACTGATGGTACCGTCGCCGCATACGCTGATCCAACTGGGCGATTACCTGCATTTGGTTGGCGCAAAAAACGATCTGGAGCAGGCGCGTCTGGTCATCGGTAATGAAGTTGAGACGTCGCTCTCGACGCGGGGCACCGATCTGCATGTTGAACGCGTGGTGGTGACGAATGAGAAAGTGCTGGGACGCAAGATTCGCGAGCTTAACCTGAAGCAAAACTACGATGTCGTGATTTCGCGCCTGAATCGTGCGGGTGTCGAACTGGTCGCCAGCAATCAGGCTAGCCTGCAATTTGGCGATATTCTGAATCTGGTGGGACGGAAAACGGCGATCGATGCCGTCGCGGATATCGTGGGGAATGCGCAGCAGAAGCTCCAGCAGGTACAGATGCTACCCGTCTTTATCGGCATTGGGCTGGGCGTACTGCTTGGCTCTGTGCCGCTGATGATTCCTGGTTTTCCCGTGGCGCTGCGGCTCGGGTTGGCCGGTGGGCCGCTGGTGGTGGCGCTGGTGTTGGGGCGCATTGGCAGCATCGGTAAACTTCACTGGTTTATGCCGCCCAGTGCGAATCTGGCGCTGCGTGAACTCGGCATCGTGCTGTTCTTATCGGTGGTGGGGCTGAAATCCGGCGGCGATTTTGTTGATACGTTATTGAACGGCGACGGCGTGTGGTGGATTGGCTATGGCGCGCTGATTACCATTGTGCCGCTGCTACTTGTCGGCATACTGGCACGCACGCTGGGTAAGATGAACTACCTGACGCTGTGCGGCATGCTGGCGGGTTCCATGACCGATCCACCCGCGCTGGCATTTGCGAATGGGCTACACCCGACCAGTGGTGCGGCGGCGCTGTCTTATGCGACGGTTTATCCGCTAGCGATGTTTCTGCGAATTATGTCGCCGCAGCTTTTAGCCGTACTTTTTCTTACCCTCTAAATGTTATCAGCTGGATAAAAAATAATATTTTCCCGCCGAATAATGGCTATTTGTTTTTTTATTTTTGAATAAATAAATACCTGAGTGAATAAATAAGGAATAGATAACTTACTGTCTGGGAAAGACTTATATTACCACTATTAGGTATAAGGTTTTTTTATCATTGATTTGTCGTTAACTTCGTTAATTTTATGTTCATAAAATGTCAATTATTATTGAATTTTAAGGGTTTTTTATCGGGAAATTAAAACCACGAGAGTTTCTTAAATAAATTAATGAACCACTTTAGTAACTAAAGTAACGCTATTTTGCAGGCGCATTAGAATACTATCTCTCCATTAATCACTAGATTTGATCAGACGAGAGAAGCACCCTGAACCCTTGTTTTCTCGTCTTTTTTTCCGCAGATGATTCCTGTTGCGTGGTTTCAGCAGGGTGACGAAGGAAGAATAACGAAATACCCACTCCTCCGCTCGGGACATCCGTCGTGAATACAGAATTCCGTTTTAATGAAGAGTGGTGTTCCTATGTCTGCGAATAACAGCAGGTTGATAAAGCTTCTAGTTATCCTTTGTATTGCCGGTGGCTTATGGCTATTACCGGTTCCTGATGGCGTTAAACCCGATGCCTGGCACCTGATGGCGATTTTCATTGCCACGGTTGTCGGCCTGATTCTCTCTCCTTACCCGCTTGGCGCGATGGCGATGTTCAGCCTGACTACGGTCGCCATATTAGGGTTATTATCCATTAAAGATGTGTTGGCGGGTTTTAGCGATCCCACTATTTGGATGATCGCCTGTGCCTTCTTTATCTCCCGCGGCTTTATCAAAACCGGCTTTGGTCGACGCATTGGCCTGCTGTTTATCAGTAAGTTAGGGAATAGCTCTCTTGGTCTGGCGTATGGTCTGGTGTTTACCGACCTGATGTTCGCTCCGGCGATGCCTTCCACGTCTGCACGCTGCGGCGGGATCATCACTCCGCTGTTCCGGTCGATTGCCGAAGCCTACGACTCCACGCCGGAAAAAGGCACGCAGCGTCGCATTGGTGCGTTCCTGGTTCAGTCCATTTTCCAGTGTAACGCCGTGACCTCTGCGATGTTCATGACCTCCATGGCGGGCAACCCGATGGTGGCGAAACTGGCTTCTCAGTTTGGTATTCATATCAGCTGGACGGACTGGGCGTTGGCGACACTGCTGCCGGGTTTCCTGTCTTTGGCGCTGATTCCTTACCTGATCTACCGTTTCTATCCGCCTGAATTGAAGAAAACCTCAGAAATGCGTGCGATCGCTGTCGAAAGATTGCGTGAGATGGGCAAAATGACCCGCAATGAGTGGGTAGTTCTGGGCGTGTTCCTGGGTCTGGTGACGTTCTGGGTACTGGGCTCTACGCTGAATATCGACGCGACCCTGACGGCGTTGGCTGGCCTGAGCGTGCTGTTGCTCAGCCGTGCGCTGACCTGGGACGATGTGGTTAGTGAGAAAGAAGCCTGGCACACCGTGGTGTGGTTTGCCGTACTGATGACGCTGGCTGGCCAGCTTAACAAAATGGGTCTGATTGCCTGGCTGGGCGGATTGGCCGGTAATGCGGTCAGCGGAATGCACTGGCTGCCAATGCTGGGTCTGCTGCTGCTGGTTTACTACTACAGCCACTACCTGATGGCGAGTGCGATTGCTCACATCAGCGCCATGTACGCAATTTTCGTCTCTATCGCACTGGCAGCTGGTGCACCGCCGATGTTGACCGTACTGGTGTTCGGTATCTTCAGTAACCTGTTTATGTCCACAACTCACTACTCCAGTGGCCCGGCACCGATTTTGTTCGGCACAGGCTATGTGCCGCTGGGAACCTGGTGGAAGATCGGCTTCTTGGTCAGTCTGGTCATCATCCCTATCTGGCTGGGTGTTGGCGGCATGTGGTGGAAACTGCTCGGTTTCTGGTAACGCATTGATACCCGATGGCTTTCCTGATGCGAGACATTACTAACACGAAAAATGTACCGCAATACGTTAAGCCTGATTTCCTTTCTTCACGCCTACGCCCTGTCCCTGTGACGGGGCGTATGCATCACGACACGCGAAACGCGACGAAACAGTATAAGATAACGGTGTGATGATGTTTGTTTCGGAGAGTGACATGGGCAAGAAAAAGGCACCGCTAAAGCTGGGAACATCGGTGTTTCTGATGGTGTCAGTTGTGCTTGGCGCGGTGTTGCTGGTGGTCTATTCCTTGCTGTTTTTTCGTATTAATCAGCTTTCAGAAGATCATCTGCGGGAAAAAGCCTTTGCTATTGCTCGCACATTTGCGTCCTCTCCCGTCGTTATTGATGAACTTAAAGGGATTGGCCGGCCGGAGGAAGTGCAGATTGCTGCGGAGACGATCCGCCAGCGTAACCAACTGCTCTTCGTCACTGTCACCGATATGGATACGGTGCGTCACAGCCACCCTGAACCGGAAAGAATTGGTGAGCATTTTGCCGGTCGAGATATCTATCCGGCGCTGTTGGGGATGGAAAATACCGCCATCAATCGGGGAACGCTCGATCCTGCGCTGCGGGTATTCACACCGGTGTTTGATAACAACCACAAGCAGGTTGGCGTCGTCGCGTTGGGGATCGCCTTAACCAGCGTGCAGAAGGTGATTAGCGATAACCGTTGGATGATTCCCTGGACGCTATTGGCGGGAGCGCTGGTTGGCTGGCTGGGTACGTTGATTTTGGTGAAAGTCCTCAAGCGCATTATGCTGGGATTTGAACCGTTTGAGATCTCGAACCTGTTTGAACAGCGTAACGCGATGCTCAAACACATTAAGGAAGGCGTTATCGCGGTCGATCAACATGGTCGGATTACGGTAATCAATGACGAAGCGCGACGACTTTTCCGGCAGAATAAACCGCAGGGCAGTGAAACGTCAGCCACGAAGCCAGCCGAACGCGTTAGCGAACAATGGCTTGAACATCTGCACCTGAAACAGGTATTGGAGAGCGGTACGCCACGGCGCGATGAAGAGATTAGCTTTAACGGCCACCTGCTACTGACTAACACCGTTCCTGTTTTTGTGAAAGGCGATATTATCGGCGCAATTGCGACATTCCGTGATAAAACGGAGATCAGCCAGTTGCTGCAACGCTTGAGTGGGATGTCCTACTATGCGGATGCACTGCGTGCGCAGTCGCACGAGTTTATGAACAAGCTGCACGTCATATTGGGGATGTTGCACTTAAAATATTACTCGCAGCTGGAAGACTATATCCTGAAGACCGCCAATAATTATCAGGCGGAGATTGGTTCGATTATTCGTAAAGTGAAATCGCCAGTGATTGCCGGATTCCTGTTGGGTAAAATCAACCGCGCGCGCGATCTCGGCATTACGCTCTCCATCAGTGAGGAGAGCCTGCTGCCGGATACCGATGATGTCGATGCCACGAATGAATTGATTACCGTATTGGGTAATCTGATTGAGAATGCGATGGACGCGATTGATGGGCAGGAAAACTGCGAAATTAGCGTGAGCTTCCATCATCAGAATGGTCGCCTTCACTGTACCGTGGGGGATGACGGCCCCGGCATTTCGCCGGAGAGCCAGACGCGCATTTATGAACAGGGATTCTCTACCAAAGGCAGCGGGCGCGGTATCGGCCTGTACCTGACCAAACAGAGTCTGGAGAAGATTGGCGGCACTATCGAGTTTGAATCAGAACCTGAGGTGTACACCCAGTTTTTCGTTACTATTCCTTATCAAGCAAGGCTGTTTGACCATGATTAATGTACTGATTGTTGATGACGATGCCATGGTTGCAGAGCTTAACAAATCTTATCTGAACCAGGTTTCTGGATTTAGCTGCTATGCGACCGTCCCTACGTTGCAGCAGGCGCGAAACCTGTTGATGCAACCTGACTCGGAAATCGATTTGGTACTGCTGGATATTTACATGCAGCAGGATAATGGATTGGATCTTCTGCCGACTATCCGTGAATTCAGTGAAAAGACGGACGTCATCATCATCTCTTCTGCCAGCGACGTGTATACCATCAAAAAAGCGCTGCACTACGGCGTGGTGGATTATCTGATTAAGCCTTTCCAGTTCTCGCGTTTCGAACAGGCGCTGACGGCCTATCGCGAAGAGGCAAATCTGTTCAAGCACCGCGATTTTGTCGCGCAATCTGATATCGATAACCTGATTCGCCGTACCAGTAGTAGCACTGCCAGTGAACGTAAGAAATTGCCGAAAGGGCTAACCAGCCTGACGCTGCGTACCGTCTGCGAGTGGATTGAGGGCAATCAGGGCATTGAGTTCTCTACCGAAATGCTGGCGAATGCGATTGGCATTTCGCGCGTATCCTGCCGTAAATACCTGATCTACTTGTCTGACACCGGTATTCTGACCACCAATATCCTGTACGGCTCTACGGGCAGACCAGTTTATCTGTATCGCCTGTTGCCAGAAAAGCAGGACTCACTGCGTCAATACTGTGAATGAAGAGCTGTGAATGAATAGCTAGCGGTGAATAAGGCTGGCAGAAATAGAAACGAGGCGGGAGCGATCCCGCCTCGTGTTATTTGTGTCGATGCTAAAGGGATAAAACGTTTATTTAATCTCGAGCAGCGTTCCCTGACGGCGAGAAATGGAGCCATCGGGTAGTACGATGTTGGTATAAGATACGCCGTTTTTGAAGTCGTCCACATGTACCACATGCTGCCCCGCGCGGCGCGACCAGTAAATCATATAAACCCCATCACCGACCTTCGTGGTTGTGATTGCCACATCCGCCTTGTTTTTCCCATCGGGAGACGTAAACGTCATTTCAGACGGTGATTTGAAATCCAGACGGAATTTCTGATCGCCAAAATCGACGTTATAGGATTTGCCAGTGGCGGTGAACTCTGCTGCTGTTGCCAGTGGAACGGCATGAGGGTCGGTTTGCTGAGCTGCAACGGTTGCGCCAATGGATAGCAGGCCGCTCAGTAATAAAACAGAAAGTGTTTTTTTCATTCTTGATGATGCTCCTAATGAGGTGTAGGGATTGCTGCTCGTTATTCGCCTTTGAAACCTTGTTCATCGACATGGCCGTCAGCATCAATCGCAATGAGTATCGCATTAGCGCCTTCGGCAACCTCTTCCGCGATACGTTTGGTATGGCCGTATCCAGAGAAATAAACAACGGCAACGTCCGTCATGGTGTTTCCTTATTCAGGTTGGGATTTAACGGTAATAAGGTATATATTAGAAACCAACATAACAAGAAGTTACCTTGAATCTACTAAGTTTACTCGGGTATACCATGATCAAAAATTCAGCGATTGAGAGAAAGGAAACGGAGGCAGGCGAGCAGCGTTATAACGTTTATTTACAAGGCTGTCCGGCGAGAATGGTGCTTGAACGTCTGGCGGATAAATGGGCGTTGCTGATAGTCGGCCTGCTGAGAACAGGGCCGCTGAGATTTAATCAACTGCGGCGGGAAATTGAAGGCGTATCGCAGAAGGCGCTAAGCCAAACACTGAAGAAGCTTGAGCGGGACGGTCTGCTTTCTCGCAAGGCGTTTCCAACGGTGCCGGTTACGGTGGAATATGCGCTAACCCCGTTGGGTAAAACGTTATCGGAAGCCGTTGAACCGCTGGCCAGATGGGCAGAAGAAAATATCGAAGACGTTTTATTATCGCAGTCGGATTATGATCAGTAAGGTTTCCCCTGATTGGGGGAAACCTTGATACTAGAGAGTGAAATCAGGCAGCCCAACTCAACAGCAGCGTTGCGGCGATGACGGTAGACGCGCCGCCGATACGGGTGGCGATCTGTGCGAACGGCATCAGAGACATACGGTTAGAGGCGGACAGAATCGCTACGTCACCTGTACCACCCAGCCCGCTGTGACACGTGGTCACGATGGAAGCCTCAATTGGGTACATATTCAGATAAGGCGCAATCAGGAAGCTCACTAGCGCCATGGACAGCACCACAGAACCACAGACGATGACGTAACCCACGGAGAATACGGCGACGACGCTCTCCAGTGGAATATACAGCATGCCAAGCCCGATCATCAGCGGCCACACCAGAGAACTCGATACGAACTTGTAAACGCTATGCGCCCCAGTTTCCATGACGGCAGGAATAACGCGTCCGTATTTGCAGAAAACGGCGATCAAAATCATCAGAACTGGGCCAGGGATGTGTACCAGTTTCTCAAACAGGCCGCCGACGATGAAGAAGGCGCAAATCATCAGCAATCCGCCGCCCATCAGGTGAAAATCGACCGGCTTTGGTGCTTCGTTTACGGCAAACATCGCGTTGTCTTCATCGCTGCGAACCAGACGACCCTCACCGTTCAGATCTTTACGGCGCATACCCAAGCGAGACAGCACACCAGCACACAGGATAGCGAAGATGTTACCGACGACGGCAGCGGGCGCTAACTGAGCCACATAAACGTCCGGGCTTTGTCCCAGAATGGCGGAATAGGCTAATGATAACGGCAGGATGCCTTCGCCAATACCGCCACCGATGATTGGCACGATAATGAAGAAGAAAGTGTGATAGACGCTGTAACCGCACAGTTTACCGACCAGCAAACCGGTTGCCAGCGCAGTCGCGGTGCCGATGACCAGCGGGACGAACATACGCACCATCCCCTGAATCAGGATTTTGCGGTTCATACCCAGAATACTGCCGACCACCAGACAAGCGATGACGAAATACAGGAAATTCGCCTCTTTCATCAACAGGTGTACGGTTTTCATGGTGTTGTCATTAAACAGATTAAAATACACCATAACGGAAGGTACCATCAGGCACAGAATCGCCGGGCCGCCGATATCTTTGAACACGGGAATGTTGCTGCCAATATGCGCCAGTAAAAAACCCATTGTCATGATGACGGCGAAACCGCCAATCATATTTCTAGGCAAATATCCCTCGTAGGCAGCGATAGCGACAATAGCGGCAATCGCCATAAAAAGTGCTACAGGAACGGAACCGATTTTCTTTTTAAAAAATCCCCCAATAAATGATTCTTGTGTTTCCAGAGCGAGATCGTTCTCACATAAAATATCAGTTTCAATTTTTTTCATTATATTCACCCTGCTAGGACAGTTGGTACAGAAAGAAATTACATCCCTGCCATTGCGATATTGATAGTGCATCGTTATCGACGTGGATTATTGACTTTTTTCCCACCGATATCGGTGGGATTACTGAGCATTGCTAATGCCCGTGGCGGTGGAATGTTTATTATCAGAAAGCAGAAGGTTCGTTTTTTCGTTTTTTGTCAGTTAGTAACAAAATGGTAAGGAATGATGGATGTTATTTAACAATGAACCATTTCTGAGGGTAATCTAGCATGATGAAATGTTAAAAATAATACGTTAATTACGTATTTGTGAACTTATCAGCAACTCCATTTTAAATAACTTACGTCATTTTTTTGTAATTAAAATAATTTTTTATGAAGGGGGGAGAGGAATTAAATAAGAAGGAGAGGTAAGTCACATGATGAAAAATACCACTTTATGAGAATAAGTAAATAGCGTGTTTTCATTTTAATGAAAATATTTATTTAACTAAAATAGCCAGGTAATTATTGAGCAATATCATTTTATCGCAGGTATATACCCCAAATAATTCGAGTTGCAGGAAGGCGGCAAGAGAGGGAATCCCGATGAGCTTACTCAAGTAAGTGATTCGGGTGAGTGAACGCAGCCAACGCACATGCAGCTTGAAGTATTACGGGTATATGAAGGGATAGCCAGCGAGAGCTGGGTAGTTATACCAGAGAAGCATGAAGGGACAAGAGAGTCCCTATCGGATAGGCTAATACATTATTTTTTCAAACGATAGATGCCATTAAAACGAACGTTCATTCCGCCACATTGACCATTATCTTTCACGATCAAATTGCCGTTAATCAGCTGCATCACGCCCTTGCATTCAAACTCCTCAAGCGAATCACCCCATTGGAGCCTATTGCCGTTTGGTATCGCCGAGGCAGAAATGCCTCCGTAATGGACAATTCGCTCGCCAGAATCTGATGCTCCACCATGCCAGGTGGCCTTGCCTTTTAGATGAAGCGTACCGTTTTTCCCGCGGGTAATCTTTATGCTATGACCATACTCATGCCACGAACCGAGCCAGGCGTTGATGCCTACCGCTTTGATGGCCTGTTTTTCAAGATAAATGGATTCCACCCAACCGACAAATTCGGATTTTTTGCCAAAATGCCACACGCAGGACCACCCGTTTTTTTCCTGCGCCACCAGCACGCTGTCACCTGCTTTCAGGCTGGTTTTACTCTGGCAAACCGCCTTATTATCTGGGCATCCATCCCTTACATCATCATCGTAAAAGTGGACTTTATCGCCATGCGCCGCCGTGATTTTGGCGACAGAGTATTGGTCTGGATAACTAGGAAACCCGCCATTACGGCACATCGTCATCTCATAACCCCAGGCTGCAAAACAGGGAAATGAGGTACATAACAACACAACGCTCACCATTCCTTTCATCGCGCTATTTTCCTTGTCAAAAACACGACCAACACAACAATAAATATTGCTATTTTAATTAATTCTATCAAAAAGTTATCTAGTAGGCAGCATCAAAAAATGGAAGGTAACATTGTGTCTGACATCGGCGAGAAAGGGGGACGCCCATTGTGTATGGCAGATCAAGTAAAAGCAGAATGAGCGTTGCACGGAATAATGTGTGCTTTCGATCAGTCGAAGAGGGAAAAGAAAAGTTTTTTTATGTAGCGTAGATAGTCATTCCTCTGCTTATGGCGTCATGGGAAATATCAGAATTTCTTATTACCTATCAGAATTTTCACCTGTTGTTAACGTTTTTAACAAAAAATAGTGCTCAGATCTTGGACATGTAAGACCAGATGACTATAGTTTTTTTAATGGTGATAATTTCTTTATGTAGCCAATGTATCGGATTTTATCGCTATTTTTTAAGAAAAATGCGGAACATCTATCTTTATCAAGGTGATGAACTTGTATTTTATATTTTAAAGAAATGTAAGGAAAATTTGTAAATCCTTACAGCTTATATTGACGTCACCGCCATCTGTTGAGAAATTGAGGGCGTCATAGGGATATAAGGAGGAAAGCAGCGGCTTGTCTGAATGATTCTACGTCTTCATCCAGCATCCGTGAGCGGGTTGTGGCGCTTCAAGGTATACGTTGTAGTTATTATGACTATATCGAACAGTGTGCGACCATCGGCTGTGGCAATCACCATTCCTCTCCCCATTATTTTGATTTTGCCTTCGGGCGACAGGGTACAGACCGCAGCACATAAAAATACAGGTCTGGCCAACCATACCCAATTAATTTCGAGATGCAGGACAGGACATCAGCGTTGTTAATCTCTGTATTTTTAGCGATCGCGCTTTTAACGATCATGCTTTTAACCACAGCGTTAACGCGTATGCAGCTTGAAGTCGGGCGGGTATAGCACACAACATCATCCACAATGGAGCATAAGTAATGGAAAAATCCCTGGTTAAATCAAGGGTGTTGAAGTTCGGCCTCGGCTTGCTCGCCATGTCCGTCGCTGCAGGCGTTCAGGCAAAAACGCTGGTTTACTGCTCAGAAGGCTCCCCAGAAGGTTTTAACCCACAGCTGTTCACCTCTGGTACAACGTTTGATGCCAGCTCTATTCCTATTTACAACCGTCTGGTGGAATTTAAAGACGGCACCACGGATACCGATCCGGGTTTGGCTGAAAAATGGGATATTAGCGAAGACGGCAAAACCTACACCTTCCATCTGCGCAAAGGCGTGAAATGGCAGGACAGCAAGGATTTCAAACCTTCCCGTGAATTCAATGCCGATGACGTGATTTTCTCCTTCATGCGTCAGCAGGATGCCAACAATCCGTACCATAAAGTGTCTGGCGGTAGCTATGAATACTACCAAGGTATGGGCATGCCTGAACTGGTCAGCAAAATCGAAAAAGTAGACGATTACACCGTCCGCTTTGTGCTGAACCGTCCTGAAGCGCCATTCCTGGCAAACCTGGCGATGGACTTTGCGTCCATCTTGTCAGCGGAATACGCGGACAACATGCTGAAAGCCGGTACGCCGGAGAAAATTGACCTGAACCCAATCGGTACAGGCCCATTCCAGCTACAGCAGTACCAGAAAGACTCCCGCATTCTGTATAAAGCTTTCGAAGGCTTCTGGGGCACCAAGCCGGGCATTGACCGTCTGGTCTTCTCCATTACGCCTGATGCTTCTGTGCGTTACGCCAAGCTGCAAAAAGACGAATGCCAGATCATGCCGTATCCAAACCCGGCCGATCTTGCTCGTATGAAAGAAGATAAAAATATCACGTTGTTGGAAAAGCCTGGCCTGAATGTCGGCTATCTGGCCTACAACGTCGAGAAGAAACCGCTGGATAACGTCAAGATTCGCCAGGCGTTGAACTATGCGGTCAACAAGTCTGCCATCATCGAAGCGGTCTATCAGGGTGCGGGCCAAGCGGCTACCAACCTGATCCCACCGACCATGTGGGGCTACAACAACGACGTTAAAGACTACAGCTACGATCCTGAGAAAGCGAAAGCCCTGCTGAAAGAAGCGGGTATGGCTGACGGCTTCTCTATCGACCTGTGGGCAATGCCGGTACAGCGTCCGTACAACCCGAACGCCCGTCGTATGGCGGAAATGATTCAGTCCGACTGGGCGAAAGTGGGCGTGAAAGCCAAAATCGTCACCTACGAGTGGGGCGAGTATCTGAAGCGTGCGAAAGACGGTGAGCACCAGACCGTGCTGATGGGCTGGACTGGCGATAATGGGGATCCAGATAACTTCTTCGCGACCCTGTTCAGCTGCGACGCGGCAAAAAATGGCTCTAACTACTCTAAGTGGTGCTACAAGCCGTTTGAAGATTTGATCCAACCGGCGCGTGCCGTTTCCGATCACGAAAAACGTATTGAGCTTTACAAGCAGGCTCAGGTTGTGATGCACGATCAGGCTCCGGCGCTGATTGTTGCGCACTCCACCGTGTACGAGCCAGTGCGTAAAAACGTGAAAGGCTATGTGATTCAGTCGCGTGGCGTGCATAGCTTCAACAACGTGACGTTGGATTAATTCAGCCACTAGATTTTCACGGACACTAAAAACCCCGACCTTGCGGTTTCTCGTTAGAGGAGCCGTGGAGGCGGGGTTTCTTGCCCGTTAAATTTTATGGTTGGCTTCCCTACCCGCCACCCTGCGGGCCGTCGCACACGACGTTTAAAATCGCGTCTGGCGATTTTTTAGCTGTGAGCAATGATAAGCCTGATGGCCAATGAGCCAACGGGCATGAATAGAGAGTTCGGGATATGTTGCAGTTCATACTCCGGCGTTTGGGGCTTGTTATCCCAACGTTTATTGGTATCACCCTGTTGACCTTCGCCTTCGTGCACATGATTCCGGGCGACCCGGTCATGATCATGGCGGGGGAACGTGGTATTTCCGCCGAGCGCCATGCGCAGTTGCTGGCTGAAATGGGGCTGGATAAGTCGCTTTGGCAGCAATACATCCACTATATCGGCGGTGTGTTGCAGGGCGATCTGGGGATCTCCCTCAAGAGCCGCATCCCCGTGTGGGAAGAATTTGTGCCTCGCTTCAAGGCGACGCTGGAACTGGGTATCTGCGCGATGATGTTTGCTATCGCGGTTGGGATTCCGGTTGGTGTGTTGGCTGCGGTCAAACGCGGTTCCATCTTCGATCATACCTCTGTTGGCCTGGCGCTGACGGGCTACTCCATGCCTATCTTCTGGTGGGGCATGATGCTGATTATGTTGGTCTCCGTTCAACTCGACCTGACGCCCGTTTCGGGACGCGTTAGCGATACGATTTTCCTCGACGACAGCATGCCACTCACAGGCTTTATGCTGATCGATACGCTGTTCTGGGGCGAAAAAGGCGACTTTATCGACGCGGTTGAACACATGATCCTGCCTGCCATCGTGCTGGGCACCATTCCGCTGGCGGTAATTGTGCGTATGACGCGCTCCGCAATGCTGGAAGTGCTGGGCGAGGATTACATTCGTACCGCCCGCGCCAAAGGGCTGAGCCGCCTGCGCGTGATTGTTGTGCATGCGTTGCGTAATGCGATGCTGCCGGTGGTGACGGTAATTGGCTTGCAGGTCGGCACCATGCTGGCTGGGGCGATCCTGACGGAAACCATTTTCTCCTGGCCGGGGCTAGGGCGGTGGTTGATCGATGCGTTGCAGCGTCGTGATTATCCGGTGGTTCAGGGCGGCGTGCTGCTGGTAGCAACCATGATTATTCTGGTTAACCTGCTGGTGGATGTGCTCTACGGTGTGGTTAACCCACGCATCCGTCACAAGAAATAAGGGGAAGGCTAAGATGACACACGTCACTGAACCTGTTGTAAATAGCGCACCGAAGCCGATGACCCCGCTACAGGAATTCTGGCACTATTTTAAACGTAACAAAGGGGCGGTCGTTGGCATGGTGTATGTCGCCCTGATGCTGATTATCGCCATTGGCGCCAATGTGTTGGCTCCGCACTTACCTGCCGAGCAGTTCCGCGATGCGTTGCTTCGTCCGCCGGTCTGGCAAGAGGGTGGAAGCTGGCAGTTTATTCTGGGGACGGATGATGTCGGGCGTGATGTCCTGTCCCGTCTGATGTACGGCGCACGCCTGTCGCTGCTGGTCGGCTGTCTGGTGGTGGCGCTGTCGCTGGTGCTTGGGGTGATCTTCGGTCTGCTGGCCGGATACTTCGGCGGTGTGGTCGATGCGCTCATCATGCGTATCGTCGATATCATGCTGGCACTGCCGAGCCTGCTGTTGGCGCTAGTGCTGGTGGCGGTCTTCGGGCCTTCGATTGTTAACGCCTCGCTGGCGCTGACCTTCGTGGCGTTGCCGCACTATGTCCGTTTGACTCGCGCGGCGGTACTCGTGGAAGTTAACCGTGATTACGTCACCGCTTCACGCGTGGCGGGCGCGAGCTCGGCACGCCAGATGTTCGTCAATATTCTTCCTAACTGTCTGGCACCGCTAATTGTGCAGGCTTCTCTCGGTTTTTCTAACGCCATTCTTGATATGGCTGCTTTGGGTTTCCTCGGTATGGGCGCACAGCCGCCAACGCCAGAGTGGGGCACTATGCTGGCGGACGTTTTGCAGTTTGCGCAAAGCGCCTGGTGGGTGGTGACGTTCCCCGGTGTGGCAATCTTACTGACGGTATTGGCGTTTAACCTGATGGGGGACGGCTTGCGTGATGCTCTCGACCCCAAACTCAAGCAGTAATAGAGGTAGAGAGATGGCGTTGCTCAATGTAGATAAACTGTCGGTTCACTTTGGTGATGAGGATCTGCCGTTTCGGGCGGTCGATCGTATCAGCTACCAGGTCGAACAAGGCCAGGTCGTCGGTATCGTCGGGGAATCCGGCTCCGGTAAATCCGTCAGCTCGCTGGCGATTATGGGGCTGATTGATTACCCCGGTAAAGTGATGGCCGACAAGCTGGAATTTAACCAGCGTGATTTGACGAAAATTTCTGAGAAAGAACGGCGTAATCTGGTGGGTTCGGAAGTCGCGATGATTTTCCAGGATCCGATGACCAGCCTTAACCCGTGCTACACCGTGGGCTACCAGATTATGGAAGCCATCAAGGTGCATCAGGGCGGTAACCGCAAAACGCGCCGTCAGCGTGCTATTGACCTGCTGACGCTGGTTGGGATTCCCGATCCGGGTTCGCGTCTTGACGTGTATCCACACCAGCTTTCCGGTGGGATGAGCCAGCGCGTGATGATCGCGATGGCGATTGCCTGTCGGCCGAAGCTGCTGATTGCCGATGAACCTACCACGGCGCTCGACGTAACCATTCAGGCGCAGATTATCGAACTGCTGCTCGAATTGCAGCACCGCGAGAATATGGCGCTGATCCTGATTACACACGATTTGGCGCTGGTGGCTGAAGCGGCACACCACATCATTGTGATGTATGCCGGACAGGTGGTGGAATCAGGCAAAGCGGCGGATATTTTCCGCGCACCCCGTCATCCGTATACCCAAGCGCTACTGCGTGCGCTGCCGGAGTTTGCGGTGGATAAAGCGCGTCTGGCATCGCTGCCGGGCGTGGTGCCGGGTAAATATGACCGCCCGAACGGTTGTCTGTTAAACCCACGCTGCCCCTATGCGCAGGACCGCTGCCGTCAGGAAGAGCCTGGGCTGCGCGATATTCCTGGTCGTCAGGTGAAATGTCATACACCGCTGGATGATGCGGGGAGGCCAACCCTATGAGTGAACTGAATGCAACATCGCAGCCGTACTTACTGCATGCGATCGATTTGAAAAAGCACTATCCGGTGAAAAAGGGCTTTTTTGCGCCGGAACGGATGGTGAAAGCGCTGGATGGCGTGTCCTTTACGCTGGAGCGCGGTAAAACGCTGGCGGTGGTAGGGGAATCCGGCTGTGGGAAATCCACGTTGGGCCGCCTGCTGACAATGATCGAAACCCCGTCAGAAGGTGAGCTGTACTATCAGGGTCAGGATCTGCTGAAGTCGGATCCGGTGGCACAGAAACTGCGTCGACAGAAGATCCAGATCGTTTTCCAGAATCCTTACGGATCGTTGAATCCGCGTAAGAAAGTCGGCCAGATCCTGGAAGAACCACTCCAGATCAACACTGAGCTGTCGAAAGCTGAGCGTCGTGAAAAAGCGCTGGCGATGATGGCAAAAGTGGGGCTGAAAACGGAACATTATGACCGCTACCCGCATATGTTCTCCGGCGGCCAGCGTCAGCGTATTGCTATAGCCCGTGGGCTGATGTTAGACCCAGACGTGGTGATTGCCGATGAGCCGGTTTCGGCGCTGGACGTGTCGGTTCGTGCGCAGGTGCTGAACCTGATGATGGATTTGCAGCAGGACCTGGGGCTGTCTTACGTCTTCATCTCGCACGATCTGTCCGTGGTCGAACATATCGCTGATGAAGTGATGGTGATGTATCTGGGCCGCTGTGTGGAGAAGGGCAGTAAAGATGCCATCTTCAACAACCCGCGCCACCCGTATACGCAGGCGTTACTTTCCGCGACGCCGCGCCTGAACCCGGATTTACGCCGCGAACGCATCAAGCTGACGGGTGAACTGCCCAGCCCACTGAATCCACCGCCGGGTTGTGCGTTCAACGCCCGCTGTCAGCGTTGCTTCAGCACCTGCACGCAGTTCCAGCCGCAGTTAAAAACCTACGGTGAACAGCAAGTTGCCTGCTTCGCCGTCGATCAGGATGAACAGGGCACCGCAGTCGCCTAGTTTGCCTTCAACGCCCCCACGCCGCTTTGCCGGGACGTGGGGGTTTTGGTTTTTGCCCCACGCTATTCCGTCATATTCAAAGAAACTTCACCCACCGTCTGCGACTAACCTGAAAGGCCGTTGGCTGGAAGAGTTCGGCTTTATGACCGGGATGCCGATAATGGTGATGGTCGAGCGGGGCAGGGTAGTGATTGAAACCGAAATTAATCTCAGATGCCGCATATGATAAAAAGCAGATAAAATAAAGCCGGAAGGATCGTTGGGATCGCTTCCGGCGTATTGTTTAAATAACTATATATCTTTCTTTTGTAAAACCTACAGGCCAATGACCTGAGTAATAAATATCAGTAATCCTTTCCCACCGATTTCCAAGAGAAAAAAATCTCTCTGTAATAAGTTGCCTAAACGCAAAACAAATTGCATTTCTTGCTGCAACACTAAAATCGTGAGGAGAAGATATAAAATTATCTTTATTAAGCTCTCTTGTCGCAGTTATTACATATTTATTTATCTCTTTGCGCAATTCAATAAGGTCTTTGGGGTTAACTTGCTTTTTATAAAATGGATCATCTTGAGTGGGTGAGGTTGGAAGCCATTCTGTTTTTTTATAGAGCCCTTTAAAATCAGCATCTGATGGTTCAATGAATACTTTTCTTACATTTTCAATGAGTACCACATCTCCTTCATGGAGGTTGTTAACCCCCATGAGAGAGAAAAAGTTAGCAGCTTCTATTTTTTTTATCTCTTCAGTTATGTCAACCATATGGCAGCCTTAAATCGGTTATCGTTCCAGGGGGTAAAGCTTTGCGCCCTTGGTGAATTGTTGTGCGAAGCGTTCCTCCGGCAGCATGAGGGCCGGGTATTCCGGGAAGTGAATGGTTCGGCAATGTTCCATTTGTTGGCATTAAATTCCACCATTTATTTTCACCACCACTTTCCAACGGAATTATATGATGTAGTGTGGCTCCTTTTGGCCATGACATTCCCATATTAGCCTCCCATTGTCTCATTAAATAGTCTTGGTTTTTTACAAACTCTTTTCTAGCCATTTGGTTTTGGAAAACAGTACGCCGCTGAATGACTGGAAGATTATTTCGCAATATTTGAGCCTGTTTTGATGTAATACCACCACCCGTTGAAGCCACTTTATTTGCATCTTTTATAATATCATCAAGTACAGAGCACCCAGCCAACCCAAACGGATCAACCCAGTCCATCGGGTTATGTACGTATCCGTAATTATTCTTCCCACCCAGCACCCCTATAGGGTCAGGCGAGACGTAGCAACCACCGTTCGGGTCATAGTACCGAAAACGGTTATAGCATAGCCAGCCGCCTGTCTGCGCACCAACCGCCCGGCTTGGGTATTGCCGCTGGTTGTGTTTTGGCAGGCAGGCTACCGCCTGCTATGACATAGCTAATTTGTAGTTTCTTATAATATCAGTGGGTTGAATTGATTACATTAGTGGTTGTGGTATCAAAATATGCCTTGGGATATGCCTCGTATAATGACAGCTCAACCCGTTGTTAAAGGCCGCTTGCTGAAAGAGTCGGGGCTTATGACCGAGATGGCGATAATGGTGACGATTGAACGTATGAGCCCGAGATTAATATTTAGCTGATGGTGAAAATAAAATAGCCGGAAGGGTCGTTGAGATCGTTTTCGATATTAATTTAATCGCCATGTTGAAAAGAGTATTAACTTAATTAAGGTTTATTTTTAAATTCTACTCTGATGAGAGTGGATAAATATATTTCTTTAGTGATATTTAATTAATTATTTAACTTTAATGATTTTCATTTTATTCTTTTAATAATATTTCCCCTATAGCTTTTTATCATGCTAACCAAGATAATAATCTTCGACTATTTTATCGATGAATGAATTGATAGCGTAGCTTCCTGCATATTTCAGTGACTAGGAATCATTGCAATAAAATTTATTGTATATGATGAGTTTCTTCAATACACTAATATCATCTTGTGTGGAAAATATATTTTTTCATTTTATTACACCGAGCATTTGGAAGATCCAAAGAGGATCTTCCGGCTATGAATGCTCTTACATATCGCTCAGTATTTCGTCAAGCCAACTACTATTTGGCCGTTCACAAGTTACATGACCACCGAAGCGAAGTGTATCATTAGATTTTACTTTACCTTCATATTCAAAATCAGGCAAAGCAAAAAGATAGCTTATCTTATCAACATTTTTCTTCTCCAAAAGGAGAGATACTTTAGATGTTATAAAATCAAATCCCTCTTCAAGATTTACATTTTTTTTTCTAGATAAGTTACCTAGTTCTCCTTGTTCTTTTCCATACCATATAATAATTGCATGGTCGTAGTCTATGAGTCTGTTTTTTAAATGAAAATCTCTTTCAAATTTACAGTCATTATCATTGATAGCAAAGTTATCCATGATAGCTTCATAATTCGTCGAAACAGAATACCAAATAGCGTATTTTTCCTTACTCATTATCTCAAAACCTATAATTAAAATGGAAGATCAAATGGACCAAATGGAAGCCGTTTACTAGACCATTTTCTCACAGCATTTAGATAACTATTTATATCCGTGGCTTTACCAGCAATTTTAATAAGCTCACTGTGGGCTAATGACGACTGGGTCGTAACACCACCGCTATGCGGTAGAGTATGCGTCCCCATAACACCAAGATCGTCCAAGAATTTGACTTGGCCAGTCGGTGTTCTCCACTTCATATAGTCGTTAAACGACACACCCATTTGTTTAAATTTGTCAGCTTGAGATACAGGTAACCATTCATGGAAACCCCCGCCTTTTGAACCACCAGTTTTACGAAGTCGATCCATGATATTTTCTTTAAACTTTGGATTACTCCATGCGTCCATGAATTGCTTCTGTGTCGAGTTATTCCAGAAGTTCTCAAATCCTGCTTTTCCTCTTCCCCACCCTTTTAAGTACTTACTACATCCAGCTAACCCCAATGGGTCTATTAATTCATTGGGATTCGGCACATACCCATAATTACTCTCCCCACCCAGCACCCCTATAGGGTCAGGTGATACGTAGCAACCACCGTTCGGGTCATAGTACCGAAAACGGTTATAACATAGCCCGCTTTCGGTGTCACGGTACTGTCCGGCAAAGGCAAGTCCCGGGTCGGCAGAGTCTTCCGTGGAGCCTGGTCGTTGGCCCCAGAGGGTGCTTTTCGGTGCCTGCCAGCGCAGAGTGCCGTCGGGTCGGTACAGAGCCTGCGGCTCGCCGTTCTGGCTGCTGGTGACAAAATCGGTTTCCCAGCGTCCGTCAGTATTCTGCCGCTGCTGGACCAGCAGCTCCCAGCCGTTGTGTACCCAGTGGCGGCGGGCAATCTGTTCGCCGTTGCGATAATGCTTCACTTCGGCGATTTGGTCGCCGTCCCACAGGTAACGGATATCGTCCTGCGTCTGCTCACAGCGTTTGCCCGTGCGCCGTCCGAATGGGTCATAGCGGTAGAACCAGCGCTCGCCCGTCGGGGTGTCGACAACCCGGAGCTGGTTACGGCTGTCCCAGCGGTAGTGCCAGACCTGCGGGCGGTAACCCGGCTGAACCACCTGCTTGCGTACCAGCCGCCCGGCTTTATCGTACTGATAGTGAGTATCGTCGTGCTGAGTCAGCCTGCCCGCCTGCCACTCGGTGAGTCGGGCGGTATCCTGCGGCAGACCGTTACGGGTATAGCGGTAGGCTTCCTCGGTGTCCACCGTACGTCCTGCGCCCCCGCTCAGAACGGACAGCACGCGTCCGGTGGCATCCAGACGGTAGCCCTGCGTTTCACGGTTGTGGCGAACGCCAGCCAGATTACCCGCGCCGTCGTACAGGTATTCCCTTGTCTGTGTGGCATGGAGACGTCCGTCCTGCTGCTGACCACTCATCTCGCGTGTCAGCCAGCCCATCACGTCATATTCCCGGTGCTGTACAAATGCTCCGCCGGAACGTGAAGATTCCCGCCCTGCGGCATCATGGGCAAGGGTGAGCTCCGCGCCGTCCGGCAACTGCACCTGTTGCAGTTCACCCGCCGCGCTGTAGCTGAAGGTACTGACCAGCGCATCATCGCTCTCGCCTTCCCAGGCCAGGGTTCGCGTCACGCTGCGTGCGGCATCATCAAACTGTCGGGTAATCAGGGTGCCGTTCAGCCATTCCCGCACCACCCGGTCACGGAGGTCATAGTCCAGTTGGACATGACTGGTAGAGGAGGTGACCTCGGTCAGCCTGCCTGCGGCGTCATAGCGGTAGTGCAGGGTATCGTCCGGCGCCGTTTCTTTGATGAGCAGCCCGCGTCCGTCATACAGGAAGTGTCGGGTTTCACCTTCGCCATTACGGATGGCAATGCATTGACCATCTTCGTCATAGGTGTAGTGGGTGTCGGTCCCCGCCATATCCTGCTCGCGGATGACCCGCGCATCGGCATCCAGCCACCACTGCCAGCGGCTACCATCTGGAGCGATAACGGCGACTAGCTGCTGGCTCTCTTTGTCGTACTCGTAACGCCAGGTGCGCTCTTGCGCATCCGTGCGCGAGGTGAGCAGGTCAAAGGGACCGTAACTCTGACGCCACAGCGCGCTGTTGCCGTCCACATAGCTCAGCAGGTTGTTATGCTTGTCGTACTGACGTTTTTCTTCTTTCTCATCGGGGCGTATCAACTGCTCCGGCAGCGTCCAGCTTGCACGGCGGTATCCCAGACGATATTGCGCCCCGTCAGGCCGTTGCCACTGCACCACTCTGTCCTGTTGGTCATAGCGTAGCTGCTGGGTGCGCCCCAGCGCATCGCTGGCACTCAACAACCGTTGGCGATGATCGTAACGCAGCCGCGCCTGAACCTCTCCCGCCTGATCGCTCACCTGCGTCAGCAGGCCATGGCGATTCCAGGTGAACCGCACTTCACGGGTATCCGGCCCCGTGAGTTTCTCTGGGTTACCCGCATCGTCGAATGCCCATTGCCAGATACGCCCCAGCGGATCGGTGATGCCACATAATCGCTGTGCCTCGTCATAGTCATAGGCCCAGGTATGGCCGCTGCCATCGGTGAAGGCGCTTACCAGACCGCTATCGTCCAGATAAGTGAATTCAGCCACCCGGCCTGCCGGGGAAATTTCACGCAGCAGATTGCCGTGGTCGTCGTAGTCGTAGCGGGTGACGTGTCCTAACGGAGATTTTTCCCAACTCATCAGCGACAGTGCGTTGAAACCAAATTCGCTGCGCTGACCTAATCCGTCAGTCATCACTACGCGATCGTCAAGATAGTCAAAATGCGCCGTCAGATAGCCGTCGGCACAGGTGGTATAAACGCAGCGGCCGTGATGATCATATTCATAACGCGCCCAGGTCTGATCGTTGTCATGCCAGCGCGTGAGCCGATTTTCGTTGTCGTAGTCGTAGAACAGATGATAGGCATGGGCGGCATCGGCTTCGATCAACCGACCCTGTTCGTCCTGTCGGTATTCAGCCAGCAGGGTTTTCTGTGCGGAATCAATACGCTGTATCTGATGCAGGTACTCGCCTCGCCACACCAGCAGCAACTCGATATCGTCACTGTGGCGTATTTTGCGTAGATAGCCTTTTGGATCGCGGATCAGGGTAATACGGTTGTCGTGTGGGTCATGTATAGAAGACAGGAGTAGTCGATCGCCATGAGGCACATCGAATTCGCGCCAGGTGAGGCTGTCACGATCCCATAGGCTAAAGCCCTTTGCCCGTCGGTGTAGAGTAAAAGCCGGATAGAGCGGACAAAATACCGACTGCACATCCTGATGGAAGGTGAAATCGATGTCATATCCCTGCGCCAGCGTGATGACGACATGGGTATTCAGGCCGTCGCGGCTGACCTGTGCCGTTTCGCTCCAGGTGTCATACCAGCCGCGTCCCAGTAGCCCGGTATGGCTGGCGGCAGAGCGATAAGTACGCTCAAAAATCAGGGGAAGTGTCTGCCCCAGTTCAATATCCTGACGCATTTCGATCACATCCCCGCTGGGAATGTAGACCGGATCTTTCAGAAAGCCCCGGGTGGCTTCCCTCATGCGTGCTAACCCTTTGCTGTTTTTAAATCCTTTGCTGGCACATCGAACCGCTCTCCGTAGCCCAACGGCTGTTCTTAACGCCCCCATGCGAATGCCTTTGAGCACCGCAGTTGGCCCGCGCGTAAACAGCTTGCCCAGCCCTTTGAACATGCCTCTGCTGGGGGGAACCAGAAACTCCACTGCTATCAGTATCGCTTTTTCCCACCAGCTGAATTCGTCACTGATCTCCAGACAGGTTTGCTGACCGGAACCAAAAAAGACGGTAGATGCTCCTTCTTTGATGGTGGCGCCACAGACGGTTTTATCGTCAATACGCGCTGCCGGAGAACCGTTGACGTAAACGGTCTCACTGCCCTGTGCAATCAACTGCGGCGAGTTGTGCTTGGTACAGGCGACCGTGTCGACTTCGGCGCGTGAAATCTTTTGCTTCTCTGCAAACACAGTCCCTGAGCCAGAGGTGACGGGCCCAAACGGCGGAGCCCCGCTGTCTACCATGGCGGAAACTTTGCTGGAGACGCTGCTAATCAGCCCCCCCAGCAGACTGACGGCACCAAACCCAACCGCCAGTTTGACTGCCCCCACAACCAGTGCAGCCCCCATGCCGCCCGTCCCGACAACGGCCACGGCAATCGCCCCCGCTACTGCCGCTGCGGCGGCAAATACTACGGCCGCGACGACGGCACCCGCGATGGCTCCCGCCAACGCACCGAGAAAGCTTTTGTGCTTGATGGTCTTGCCCGGTGATGTCGGCGCTTTTCCCTGGCCAGGTTGAGGTCGAGCGGCTGGCGGTGTTGGGCCTTTGCCTGCATGCATAGCACCGACGCGGGCAACACGGTTCAGAATATCACTCAGCATTATGACTCCTTTCAGGAGGTGGCTTTAAAGGTCTCAACCACCGCCAGCATCGCCGTCTTCTGCTCTGTACTGAGCTCGCCCGCTACGGTTACGGTAAACGTCATCAATAACTCACTGCGCACTTGCATCACGACAACCTGATGCATCGGTCCTTCCGGTGACCGCCAGGTATACTCCAGACCGTGTGCAGGTTGCTCATCCAGCGTCAATGTCCACACGCTGCGCTCTTCATATCCTTTCAGGTGTGCCGCAAACTGGGCCAACGTCTGCTGATAAACCGTCTCTGCCGTCAGACCGAAATCAATCGGGGTACGGTTGACAACCAGATTGATGGCATCCCCCGGCAGAACGAAAACATGGAGTGATTCATCGCGCCAATCGGCGGGGATAGCCAGCGTCCCTTCATTCATCTGATACATATTCATCCTTAATTCAAATCGATACGGGTGCCGTTCAGCGTTAGGTTATTTCCGACAATCTCAATATCCCCGCTGTGCTTGATTGAGATATAGCCAGCACCCGTACCAATCTGAATGCTGCCATCTTCGGCATGGATAAAAATATTGTTCGTCACCCTCAACGTTTCGTTGTCTTCCACGACGGTGCTACGGTTTTTCTTCACCACAACCGTTTGCTCCCCCTGGATCTCGGTAACCTGATCGGCAATGACGGAGACCGTCTGATTCTTCTGCACCACCACAGTTTGATCGCGGCCAATGTTTTCGTTGTGATCCACATTCACCGATGTGCTGCGGTTGTTGAGCACGACGGTATTCATGTCCTTCTGGGCATGAATAAACACTTCCTCCTGACCAGCCTGATCTTCAAAGCGCAATTCGTTAAAACCATCGCCCTTGTGAGTCGAGGTGCGCAGCGAGGTGCGTGTTTTATTCGCCGGCAGCGGGTAGGGTGATGGATTAGTGGCATGGAAGGTTCTGCCCGTCACGATAGGCTGGTCTGGGTCGCCTTCGAGGAAGCTGACGATGACTTCATGGCCGATGCGCGGGATGGCGATCAGGCCGTACTGACCACCTGCCCAGCCCTGACTGACGCGTACCCAGCAGGAACTCTGATCATCGCTCGCGCCGTAGCGATCCCATGGAAATTGCAGCTTCACCCGACCATATTCATCGCAGTAGATTTCTTCGCCTGCGGGGCCAACTACAGTGGCAATCTGCGGGCCGTCTACCATTGGCTTGTACGGTAAATCCGCACGCCAGGTGCTTTTGGCACTGATAACCTCAAAGCTGTTGCTGTAGGTCGTCGGTTCGCCGCCGCTTTCTTCTTCCAGCGCCTGAGGTTGTTGTCCGCTGTGGGTGATGGCAACTAGCTGCCAGGCGATATTGAGCGTCAGATTGGGGTGTTCGGTTAAGGTAAAACTGCTGCCCGGCATCAGCTCTGCGGCATTAGATTCGCCCGAGCCGGTCATTGCTCCCGCCCGCAGGGCGTCCAGACGATAGCCGGTAAAGGCTTTGCCGCTCGGATCTTGTTTAAAGCGGCCGGGGTAATCGAAGTGCTGATAGCTTTCGCGCTGGTGCTCCAGCTCGCCACTCATCTTGCTGTGCAGCAGGCCGTAGGCTGGGGTTTTAAAGCTGTAATCTTTGAGGGCTACCTCGGCAGCTCGCACCGCCTCGGCATAGCGGAAGCGGTTTACGTACGCCCCTTCGCTCAACCCCTGTGTGGCAAGGTTGAAAAACAGCTCTGAGCCTTTGGCCAGTGCACCCGCATCGTCGGCAAAGACAAGCCGGTGTTTGCCTTCCTCAAACTCATGGAAGAAGTACAGGCCTTCCTCGGCAGCCAGCCGGGTGATAAAGGCTAAATCGCTTTCCCGATACTGCACGCAGTATTCACGCGCCGCGTGCTCATTACGCAACGCAAAGGCGTAGTCGGTGATGCCCGCTTCTTCCAGCAGTGCGCCGATAATCGCTTCCGGTTTTTGTGCCTGAAAGATACGGGCGTTGGTACGTAGCCCGAGACGCCACAAGGCGGGACGGACTTCTGCCTGATAGCGCGTGCGGCGAAAGCCGGTGTCGCCCTGTGCGAACGCGCTGACAATACCGCTCACTCGTCTTTGGAATTCGCCCTCGTACCACACCAGAAGTTCACAGGGTTGGTCGAGAACACCACCAAAATCGATCCCCGGTAAGGGGCTGGCCAAATTCAGCGACAGGGCAAACGGCTGGTTGAGCGCCTCGCTGAGCTGAAAATCCACCACGGCAAAAGTCGATGCAGGCAATGCCCCGACCTGAACGGTGAATTGTAATCCTGTACTGTTTGCCATCCGTCCTCCTGATGCTGTCATCCACACTCAGACATGGCGTGAGCCATGGCTCAATACAGAAAACCCGGGCAAGCCCGGGTTAAATAGGAATTACGCTTCGACTGGTGCACGCCAGTCATCAGAACCGGACGTACCGGCAACGGTGTGTTCCCAGTCAATTTTGCGGTAGGCCAGTGACACTTCGATCAGTTGGGTGTAGTCCAGCTTCGCTGGATCCTGGCAGTGTGGCATCTGGCAGTTAACGTCAACGATGGTGGCATCGGTCAGAACGGTAGAGAAGAAGTGCTCTTGTTTACCTTCAACCGACGTGCGGTACCACTTCAGCGTCACGGTTGGCAGCATTTCGCCAGACGCCAGGGCGTTGTACATCAGCGGAACGGCTTTGTTCAGCGCGACAGTAAATTTGAACGGCTTGTGCACGCGTTGGCCGGATGGTTGGCCAGACTGCGGGTCGGTCGGTACGGTGACGATGTGTTTGAATTCCTGCACCAGCATTTCGTCTTCGTGGCCTTCCACATAGATGTTGCCGACAGAATCAGATGTGAACGCACCCGCGGTGATGTTGCCCTGAGTTTTACCTTCGATGCTGATATAGCATGGAGTTGGCATAGTCTTGCTCCTTGTTGTTAAACGGAATGAGTTGTTGAACGGGATTAGTAACTTCGTCGTTTACATAGCAATTCATATGCCAGATTTTATGTGTTTGTTTTATATATAAATTTACCTAATTCAAATTTTTCCTAAGCAAAATTTGAGCAAGAAATTGCGCAGACTTCGCGAATCGTTTGCAAACATTGCGTAAAAAGTGATTTACACCAGAAAGTGAGCAAGAAGTTGCTCAGGATGCGTATTTATTCTGAAAGTTTGAGTTAATGACGTGAGATGGCTGTCTCTTTGGAATGGATTAACTATTGATCAGAAATAAATTAATGTTATTACCGATTAAAAATGCAAAAAATAATTATGGGAATTAATCGTTAGCAACCTGATGTTGTGGTCGATAAGAATGGGATGGCAAGAATCGGCAGAGTAAATAATAAAGAAGGAGAACGCTTGACCTTGGTATGTCGAAAGCGGGTGGCAAAACAAGAATAGTGGGGCAGATATTCCTTTGCCCCAGCCGTATTCAGCGTAATGACGATCTGCCGCAGGTGAATTAGCCTTCCTGCATCGCCTTTTCAACTTCTTCTGCCAGAATCGCAATTCCGCGTTCGATTTTGTCCGGCTCCGGCACATAATTCATGCGCATGCATTGATGAGCGTGCGGCCATTCCTGCTCCAGACCGGGGAAGAAATAGTGACCCGGAACCATGAGGACACCGCGTTTTTTCAGGCGCTGGTACAGGATTTCTGTCGTGATGGGCAGATCCTTAAACCACAGCCACAGGAAGATGGCACCTTCTGGTTTGTGAATCAGGCACTGCTCGGGTGACAGATAGCGGCGAATAATGGCGATAGTTTCTGTCACGCGCTGCTGATAGAAAGGTCGTACAACGTCGCTAGATAAGCGCAGCAGATCGCCGCGCTGAATCATCTCATGCGCCAGCGCGGGTCCGATTGCACCTGGAGACAGGCTAATGATGCCGTTCATGTTGCCGATCGCCGAAATCACCTTTTCATCCGCAATCACGATACCGCAGCGCGATCCGGGCAACCCCAGCTTGGACAAGCTCATGCATAGGATGATATTCGGGTTCCACAGCGGTGTGGCATCACTGAAGATGATGCCGGGGAAAGGCACGCCATAGGCGTTATCAATCAGCAGAGGGATATTGTGCTGCTGCGCCAGAATATCCAGACGCATCAGCTCGTCGTCGGTTAGCACGTTACCGGTCGGATTGGTTGGGCGTGATACGCAGACTAGCCCGATATCATCGGTAATCGATAGATGATCGAAATCGACGTGATATTTAAATTGCCCTTCGGGCAACAGTTCGATTTGCGGACGAACGGAAACGAACATGTCTTCGTCCAGTCCAGAATCTGAATAGCCGATATATTCTGGCGCCAGCGGAAACAGCACCTTTTTCAGGCTGCCATCGCTATGGCGACCAGCAAACAGATTAAATAAGTAGAAAAACGCACTCTGGCTGCCATTTGTCAGCGCAATGTTCTGTGGTCCAATCTGCCAACCTAATTCATTACTCAGTAGCTCGGCCAGCGCATTAAGCAGCGTATCCTTGCCTTGCGGGCCGTCGTAGTTGCATAGCGCTTCCGTTAATTTCCCTTGTTCCAGCATCTCCTGACAGAGTTTTTTGAAGTAGCTATCCATCTCTGGAATATGTGCCGGATTGCCGCCCCCCAGCATGATTGCGCCTGGCGTACGCAGCCCTTCGTTCAGATCGTCCATTAACTGAGTGATGCCAGCGTGGCGCGTGAATTTCTTGCCGAAAAGAGAAAATTTCATAGTTTATTTATCAGTGGTCGTACACAGGTTAGCGGCAACCATAGCGCTTGCGCTAATAGGGTGCAATGTGGTCAAAAAACAATCCGGTAATTTTTTATCCTGCTAGTTGTTAATATTTTAGTGTGAAATGCTGATGTTCTCGTTACTGGAAAAATGCGTTTAGGTAGCATGCTTTATTTTGCTGAAACGATGTCAGCTTTTTCCGATTGATATCTCAATAATGATGCAAAAATTGTTTCTATTTACAGGTGATTAGTGAGGTTAGTCAGATAAATAACGCATCAATGCTGAATTTTTCCATCTGGTGATAGCTATCACATTCTGACCATCCGCTGATTTGTAGTCTTTAGCTCGCATTGGCTAAAACAATTCAGCAAAAAGGGATGGTTAACATGAAAAAATTACTGGCTATGGGCATTACGCTGGCACTGACATCATGGCAATTATCAGCACAGACGTTTGTGCTGACAGATGCTGAAAGCAGTGTGGAAAAGGGAAACTGGCAAATCAGCAGTGATACTCTGAAGATCAAGAATCAGCACTTCAGCATTGAGCAAAAAGTCCTGCACGCTGGACGTCAGGAAGGCAGTAAAGTGATTACGATTACCAGTCAGGATGGACTGAAAATTGCTCTCAGCCCGACGCGAGGGATGAACTTACTGCATGCTGCAGGTAAAAACATCCGTTTGGGGTGGGATTCTCCGGTTGATGAGGTCGTCAATCCGAATACCATCAATCTGGAAAGCCGTAATGGACTGGGCTGGCTGGAAGGTTTCAATGAGATGATGGTGCGCTGCGGCTTTGAATGGACGGGGCATCCGGTCGTCAGCGATGGCATGATCTACACCCTGCACGGTCGTGCGGGTAACACGCCTGCCTCAAAAGTGGTGGTGGAAGTCAGCGATAACGCGCCGTATACCATTACGGTACGGGGTCTGCTGAAGGAAAACAGCTTTAAGAAGTCGAATCTAGAAACCTGGACCGAGCTGCGTTACGTCCCCGGCAGCGAGTCGTTTACTGTGCATGATGTGCTGACCAATAAAGCCGACTACCCGCGCGATTATCAGATTATCTACCACAGCAATTTCGGCACGCCGATTCTGGAAGACGGTGCGCGTTTCCTCGCACCCGTAAAAGAGATTTCTCCGTTTAATGATCACGCCAAAACGGGTCTGGCAACCTGGCAAACCTACAAAGGGCCGACAAAAGACTTTGATGAGATGGTGTTCAACATTACGCCGTATACCGATGCACAAGGCAAAACGCTGGCGGCGCTGGTAAACAAAGCGGGAGATAAGGGCGTGTCGATTGCCTTTGATACCCACCAACTGCCGCTGCTGACGCTGTGGAAAAATACGGATACGGAAAAACAAGGCTACGTGACTGGGATCGAACCCGGCACCAACTACGCCTATCCCGTTACGATTGAACGTGAGCAAGGGCGAGTCAAAAAGCTACAGCCCGGTCAGAGCACCACGTTTGAGCTGACGTACAGCCTGTTGAGTAGCGCGGATGCGGTACAAAAAACGGAACAGAAAGTAAAAGCCATTCAGGGAGACAACAAAACCACGCTGACGGAAAAACCGATCGCCGTCGAGTAACCGCCATCTATGCCGACCACTGATGTGGTGGTCGGCCATCTCATATTATGCTCACGCCTAGTCATCATCACGTAACGTCATAATTATCTTTTCTTATTCGTTTTTTCATTTTACGCGTACCTTGAGGAAGGTATTTGTTACGTATTTGATCAGGGGATGAGGATGTCGTTGAAAGATGCGCTGCTCGCGCTTTGTGTCGTGGTGTTATGGGGTGTGAATTTTGTCGTGATTAAAGTCGGGCTAAACGATATGCCGCCTTTTTTACTGGCAGGGCTGCGTTTTTCGCTGGTGGCGCTTCCGGCTATTTTATTTGTTCCTTTCCCACGTATTCCTCTGAAATGGCTGTTGGCTTATGGCATGACAATTAGCTTTGGTCAGTTTGGCTTCTTGTTTCTCGCCATCAAGTTAGGCATGCCTGCCGGGATTGCATCGTTGGTGTTGCAGGCTCAGGCCTTCTTTACGTTGCTGGTTGGCGCGGTATTGCTGTCGGAAAAGCTGCGTTGGAATCATGTCGTCGGCATTCTGGTGGCGGCGATAGGGATGGTGGTGCTGGCAGAAGGGCGCACGGCGCTGCAAATGTCATCCGGTATGACCACGACTACGCTGCTACTGACGTTAGCGGCGGCGTTGTCATGGGCGGTGGGTAACATCACCAATAAGATTATCATGAGCAAAAACAGTGATGTACGCATTATGTCTTTGGTAGTGTGGGGCGCACTGGTGCCTGTCCTGCCGTTTTTCATCAGTTCCTGGCTGTTTGAAGGCAAGGACGTGATTGTCCATAGTTTAACGACCATCCAACTGCCGACGATCTTATCTCTGATGTATCTGGCGTTTGCGGCAACGATCATTGGCTATGGGATTTGGGGAAGCCTGCTGGCACGCTATGAAACCTGGCGCGTGGCACCCTTGTCGCTGCTGGTACCAGTGGTCGGGTTGATCAGCGCCGCGGTATTCCTTGATGAATCTCTCTCGCTATTACAGATTGTCGGCGCGTTGCTAATTATGGTCGGCCTGTTGGTGAATGTGTTTGGCGCACGTTTGCGTGCATGGCGACCTGCACGGCAGTCGTAGCGACGCAGTCGAACAATTTGGATCTGTATTATCTGGCAAGGGAAAACAGCGCCCGTCGGGCGCTGTCGATCATCATTATTCCAGTGCTTTCACCGCCTGACGCATCCCTTGCGCCAAAATATTGTCCAGATTGACGGCCACCTGCTCCACTAAACCTGACCGCTGAGTGAGATCCTCCCCCCAGTGTGCGGTATCTGCGAGTACCTCGTTGACCAATTCATGCACGGTCAGATCGATCCCCACGCGAGGCCATCGTTGGCGGTAGCGGGTGAGCCACTGCTCATCATCCTGTAAAGGGTAGGTTTCGCCTGCTCGTTTTCCACGGTAGAAGGCAATCAGTGCGGCCAGAGCAAACGTCAACCGTGCCGGGAAGCGCCCGTTGCGGTGGCCTGCTAGCAACTGCGGCAGAATACGTGTGCGGAATTTGGTCATGCCATTGAGTGCGATGGAGAGCAACTGATGGCGAATGTAGGGGTTCTGAAAACGTCCGGTGACGGCATCGGCAAATTCACGCAGCTCATTGGCCGGTAAATCCAGCACCGGGATGATCTCTTGATGTAGCGTATTTTCTACAAAGCGACGCACATCGGCATCCTGCATGGCTTCACCGACCGTTTCCAGCCCGCAGAGCCAGGCAACCGGAACCAGAGCGGTGTGCGCACCGTTCAGAATCGCCACTTTACGTTCTTTATACGGCCTGATGTCGTCAACAATACGGATATTCAGCGGGCATTCCGCAAGTTTCAACTCATCCGCCAGCCAGTCGGGGCCTTGAATCACAAAGAGGTAAAAATGCTCGGCGGTATCCAGAAAGGCATCGTGATAGCCCAGTTTCTCTTCCAGCGCTGACGATTCTTCACGTGGGTATCCCGTTACGATTCTGTCCACGAGCGTGGAACAGAAGGTATTTGCCGTCTCAATCCAGTCGATAAACGCCAGTGAGAGTTGCCATTCCTGAGCATAGCGCAGAACCAAGGCTTTGAGCGCCCCTCCGTTATAGTCGATCAGTTCGCAGGGAATGATGACCCAGCCTTTATCGTTCTCACCGTTAAAATGCGTAAAGCGTTCTAGCAGCAGGCGTGTCAGCTTGGCAGGAAAACTGACGGGTGGCGTATCGTTGACGCTGTCGCCAGCATGATAGCTGATGCCCGCTTCCGTGGTGTTTGAAAAAACAAAACGAATGGCGGCGTTATGGGCCAGTGCCAGGTAATCGGCAAAATGCTGATACGGGTTAATCTCGTTATTGACCGAGCGGATCAGGCGCGCCTCGCTAACGGCCTCACCCTGTTCGTTAAGTCCGCGAATGACCGTGGTGTAAAGCCCATCTTGCGTATTGAGCGAAGGCGGAAAATCCGTGTCAATCGGGCGTACAATCGTTACGCCCGTCTGGAGATCGGTCTTCTCATTCAGCACATCCAACTGCCAGTCCACAAAGGCGCGTAGGAAGTTACCTTCACCAAATTGAATCACTGTTGTTGGATAACATGCACCGGGAAAGTCTTTCCGATTCAATGTTTTCATGATTATTCCCTCATCAGAATGTGATGACGCCTTTGATCAGCTCACGGTTGTTAATGACATCCTTTTCATAGATGTCAGCCAATGTTGCAAAGGGGTAACGGTGCGTCAGCATCATTTCTGCGGTGAGTTTACCTTCAGACATCAGGCGGCCTACTTTGGCGAAGTCTTCCGGTGTGGCGTTACGGCTGCCCATCATCGTGGTTTCTTTCTTATGGAATTCAGGGTCGGAGAACTGTAAATCGCCTTTAAACAGACCGACAAACACGATGCTACCGCCGTGGCGGATCAGGTTAATGGTGTTGTTCATCGCATGCTGATTGCCCGTGGCATCAATCACTTTTTCTGCCAGTGAACCGCCAAATTCGGCGCGTAGCTGTGCCTCAAAATCCTCGGCAGAAGGATCGACTACCGATAAACCCAGGTGGGCAATAACGTGTTCACGGCGGGCAGCGCTGGTATCGGCGACAACCACGTGAGCCCCCTCTGCTTTGGCGATGGCTGCCGCGCCGAGGCCAATCGGTCCGGCACCGACGACCAGAACCTGTTCACCCTGTAACACCTTTGCCCGACGAACGGCGTGTGCGCTAATGGCGTATGGCTCGATTAATGCTGCCGCTTGTGGATCGATCCCTTCTGCGAGCAGTAAGTTTGTGGCGGGAACCGCCAGATACTCGCTGAATCCGCCGTCCTGATGTACACCAATCACTGAAATTTTCTCGCAGCAGTTGGTTCGACCGCTCTTACAGGCTGGGCATTGCTGACAGGCTACATAGGGAATGACGGCAACCTGCTGGCCTTTTTTAAAGAGATCTACATTTTTTCCGTTATCGACAACTTCACCACATATTTCGTGACCTAATACGCGTGGATAGCTGAAAAAAGGTTGGTTCCCTCCCCAGGCATGAATATCTGTTCCACAAATACCTACAGACTTAATTTTAATTAATGTTTCACTCTCACCCGGAATAGGTATTTCACGTTTCTTCCAGACGAATTTTTTCGGTTCCTGGCAAATTAATGTATTCATTGTTGACATGATTATTCTCTCCTGTTTTTTGTTTTTTCAGATATTGATGAAAAAAAATATTGATGAGAAACAGGAGGTGTAAATTGTGAATGCGGACTCATAAAAATGTTTTAAATCGGTTTTTAATGTGTGCAAAAAGGAGATCTCTCATGAGCCGTTCGCAAAATTTACGTCACAATGTCATTAATCAGATTATCGATGATATGGCACGCGGTCATATTCCATCGCCTCTGCCGTCGCAAAATGCGCTGGCAGAGATGTATAACATCAGCCGCACAACGGTACGCCATATTCTGGTTCATCTGCGCGATTGCGGCGTGCTTACGCAGGTTAGCAGCGATTATGTGATCGCCCGAAAACCCGACCACGACGATGGATTCACCTGTATTACCGCGCCGATGGATGAGCAAAACCGCATTTTCGAGCAGGCGTTTTTCACCATGATCAACCAGCGTCAGCTCCGCGTGGGTGAGACATTCTCAGAGCTACAACTCGCGCGTGACGCCGGTGTTAGCCCAGTGGTAGTGCGTGAGTATCTTTTGAAATTTGGGCGTTACAACCTGATTCAGAACGAAAAACGTGGGCAGTGGAGCATGAAAGAGTTCGATCAGGCCTACGCAGAACAGCTGTTTGAATTGCGGGAAATGTTGGAGACGCATGCTCTGCAACACTTCCTCAATCTGCCGGATGACGACCCCCGCTGGCTACAGGCTAAAACTTTGCTGGAACGCCACCGCATGTTACGTGACAGCATTGGTAACAGTTTTCGTATGTTCTCGCAGCTCGACCGTAACTTTCATGCGCTTTTACTTTCTGCTGCCGAAAATGTCTTTTTCGATCAGTCTCTTGAAATTATCTCCGTGATATTTCACTTCCACTATCAGTGGGATGAAAGCGATCTCAAACAGCGCAACATCATCGCGATTGACGAGCATATGACCATCCTGAGTGCGTTGATCTGCCGAAGCGATCTGGATGCCACGTTGGCACTTCGTAACCATTTGAATTCAGCTAAACAATCGATGATTCGCTCAATTAACCAGACTGTTCGTACTGACCATTAAAAACCAATTAAAAACCGTAAACCATTATCAGGAGCACGGTTTTATCAAAATAAAAACGCCTGAGAAATATCTCTTATCTATGCTCACGAGAAGTCGACTTTAGTAATAAAAACTCGTGAGTAGTGATTACGTATTTCATTGCTTTTCATTTAAAGCCACTTTACTCAACCCTACGTCGAGTAAAGATAAAATTATAATGTCCAGGAGCCAGGCGTGGAAAAAAATAATATAACGCTAGACCCGCGTTCTTCGTTTGATACCCGTTCTTCAGCACCGCCAGAAGGAATAGTTCAACGCAGTAGTCGAATTAAACGTATTCAAACCACGGCAATGATTCTTCTATTTTTTGCTGCGGTGATTAATTATCTCGACCGCAGTTCTCTTTCAGTGGCTAACTTAACTATTCGTCAGGAATTGGGGCTGAGTGCGACAGAAATCGGGGCATTGCTCTCCGTTTTCTCTCTTGCCTATGGGATTGCACAGCTCCCTTGTGGCCCGTTGCTGGATCGTAAAGGCCCGCGCATTATGCTGGGCCTTGGGATGTTTTTCTGGTCACTGTTTCAGGCGCTGTCTGGCATGGTGCACAGCTTTACTCAATTTGTACTGGTTCGTATTGGCATGGGGATTGGCGAAGCACCGATGAACCCATGTGGTGTGAAGGTGATAAACGACTGGTTTAACATCAAAGAACGTGGCCGCCCGATGGGGTTCTTTAATGCGGCTTCAACTATTGGTGTTGCGATGAGCCCACCCATTCTGGCTGCGATGATGTTGGTCATGGGCTGGCGCGGTATGTTCATTACCATCGGCCTATTTGGCATTTTCCTCGCTATCGGCTGGTATATGTTGTACCGCAACCGTGAGCAGATCGAACTCACCGCTGATGAGCAGACTTACCTGAACGCAGGCAGTGTAAACGCTCGTCGCGATCCGCTGAGTTTTATTGAATGGCGTAGTCTGTTCCGTAACCGCACGATGTGGGGCATGATGCTGGGCTTTAGCGGCATCAACTATACCGCATGGTTGTATCTAGCCTGGCTGCCCGGTTATCTGCAAACGGCTTATAACCTGGATTTAAAAAGCACGGGTCTGATGGCCGCGATTCCTTTCCTGTTTGGTGCCGCGGGGATGCTGGTGAACGGCTATGTCACGGACTGGCTGGTGAAAAGGGGAATGGAACCGATCAAGAGCCGTAAAATCTGCATCATTGCCGGTATGTTGTGCTCTGCGGCTTTTACTTTTGTGGTACCACAGGCGACAACCTCAATAGAAGCGGTGTCACTGATTAGTATGGCGCTGTTCTGCATTCACTTTGCTGGAACATCATGCTGGGGGCTGATCCATGTTGCCGTTGCGTCGCGTATGACGGCATCGGTTGGCAGTATCCAAAACTTTGCCAGCTTCATTTGTGCATCGTTTGCCCCGATCGTGACCGGTTTTATTGTGGACACCACGAATTCTTTCCGTCTGGCTCTGATCATCTGTGGCTGTGTGACGGTATTGGGTGCTCTGGCCTACATCTTCCTGGTTCGCCAACCGATTAGCGATCCCCGTAAGGATTGATTCTCCGCCGCCCCGCATCTTTACCCCCTTCCTTCTGCGGGGCGGTTTTTTGTCACGTTGCTTTATGACGGTGCGTATTGATCGTGCCGTGTCGCAAAGGTGGCACGACATGCTCGCAATTTCTCATGCCTTTCCTACGCTTTTTACTGCCGTTAGCGAGTCTGTTAAACCGCTGCCGTTTGTTGGCGCGGACTTTGCAAGTTAGCTTTGCAAAAGGATAGAGATAAAGCAGTCAGTAAAATCAACGGGATAAAGGGGTCTTCATGAAAATAAAAAACACAACATCGGGAAAATGGCTGTTGTCACTGAGCGTGACGGCGCTGCTGGTGAGTGGAACCGTGCAGGCGGCGTCTGCTCCTGCGGTGGAAGCAAAAAACGGCATGGTGGTCAGCTCGCAGTATCTGGCTTCGCAGATTGGCGTCGATATCATGAAAATGGGCGGCAATGCGATTGATGCCGCCGTGGCCGTGGGTTATGCACAGGCGGTGGTGAATCCCTGTTGTGGCAATATCGGCGGCGGCGGGTTTATGACGCTGCATCTGGCCGATGGGAAAGACACCTTTATTAACTTCCGTGAAACCGCACCCGCGGCAGCCAGTGCCAACATGTATCTGAACGCGGATGGGAGCGTGAAAAAAGACGCGAGCCTGTACGGCTATCTGGCCGCTGGCGTACCGGGAACGGTGTTGGGGCTGGATACTGCGTTGCAAAAATATGGCAAATTGACGCGTGAACAGGTGATGGCGCCAGCGATTAAACTGGCGCGTGAAGGTTTTGAACTCACGCGTGCGGATACCGATATTCTGGACACCACCATCAAACGCTTCAAAGCCGATCCTGAAGCGGCGCGTATTTTCCTGCGTCCTGACGGCAGCCCGTTGCAGCCCGGCGATAAGCTGGTGCAAACCGATCTGGCGAATACGTTGGCGGCGATTTCTGCTAAAGGGCCAGACGCTTTTTACAGAGGCACGATCCCGCAGGCAGTGGAGAAGGCGGCGAAGCAGGGCGGCGGCATTCTGACCGCGGCTGATTTTGCCGATTATCGCATTACCGAAACGGCACCGGTAACCTGTAACTATCGCGGTTATCAGTTTGTCTCTTCACCGCCGCCCAGCTCTGGGGGCGTCACGATGTGTGAAATTCTCAATATTGTCGAAGGTTACGACATTAAATCGACGGGCTTTAACTCGGCAGCCACCATTCATGTGCTGACGGAAGCGATGCGTCACGCTTACATGGACCGCAACACGTACCTCGGCGATCCAGCGTTTGTCAGTAATCCGGTCGAGCGCCTGTTGAGTAAGGATTACGCTGCCGAAATACGCAAGCAAATCGAACCGGAGAACGCGACGCCGTCCAAAAACGTACAGCCGGGAGTTGGCCCGCACGAGCGACCAGAAACGACGCACTATTCCATCGTGGATAATCAGGGCAACGCGGCGTCCACGACTTATACCGTTAACGGGCGTTTTGGTTCGGTAGTGATTGCGCCGGGTACGGGTTTCTTCCTCAATAACGAAATGGATGACTTTACCGTTAAAGTTGGCGAGAAAAACCTGTATGGATTGGTGCAAGGGGAACGGAATTCGATCGCCCCCGGTAAGCGCCCACTTTCGTCCATGAGCCCGTCACTGGTGACGAAAGACGGCAAAGTCTTCATGGTGCTCGGCTCGCCTGGTGGTTCACGCATTATCACCATCACGTTGCAAACGGCGCTGAATATTATCGACCACGGCATGGCACCGCAGGAAGCGGTAGATGCGCCACGTATCCATCACCAGTGGTTACCGGATGAGGTGTATTACGAACAGCGCGGGCTCTCTGCCGATACACTGAACCTGCTGAAGCAGCGCGGCTACAAGATGGTCGAGCAGACTCCTTGGGGCGCAGCGGAGCTGATTCTTGTTGGCTTACCGGGTGCGGTGGGCGTGACGCCAGCGGATTCAGGCAATGACTCGGCGGTATCTGGCAAAGTCCGTGAAGGTTACCTGTACGGTGCAAATGATATCCGCCGCCCAGCGGGGGCAGCGATAGGGTATTGATAAGGGGCTTCAGGAGCTTATTTCGGTAGGCTCCTGAGTTTGCCCGTTCATTGCGGTGGTGTTAAAGCAATCTGATGTGAATGAAAGCAAAATCAGTCGTGGGTTAGTGCCCCCAGACAGTCATCCAGCGCGCCGACCAACCAGTCAATGTCCTGAGTTTGGAACGCCAGCGGCGGGCGCAATTTAAGCACGTTGCCATAAGGGCCTGCGACGGATGTCAGAACACCACGGTCGCGTAGCGCTTCCGTCAGATTTAGCGCCAGCGTTTTATCCGGCGTTTTACTTTCTCTGTCGCTCACCAACTCAAACCCGATGAATAACCCGGCACCGCGCACGTTGCCTACACTGGCGTATTTGTCTTGCAGAGTGGTCAGTTCCGCCAGCAGCTGTGCGCCGACTACGCGGCTGTGTTCCTGAAGTTGCTCATCGTGGATCACTTTTAGCACCGCCTGTGCTGCGGCCATTGCCACCGGATTTCCACCGAACGTGTTGAAGTAGGGGATCTGGTCGCTGAAGGCGGCGAGCACGTCGCTTTTTGCCAGCAGCCCGGAAACCGGGATGCCGTTGCCCATCGGTTTTCCGGTGGTGATGATATCTGGCACCACGTCATGTCGTGCGAAACCCCAAAAGGCGTCGCCGGTGCGTGCGAAGCCGGGCTGAACTTCATCAGCAATGAAAATACCGCCGTTGCGGTGCACGACATCAACCACGGGACGTAAAAAACCGCGTGGGTTGGGATGGACGCCGTCAGAAGAGAAAATGGAATCTGCGAGAAACGCGGCGAATTTGATGCCGTGAGCCGCCATATCGTCGATCTGTTTCTGGATTTCATTGGCAAACCACACGCCCAAGTCCGGCGTATTAACACGATAGGCGTCCGGCGGTGGTACCAGTCGGGTCGTCGCTGCCAGTGGCTGACCGCTGCCTAATGCTGGTGATACACCTGAGGTCAACTCGCTGGTGCCGTGGTAGGCCTCGCGCGTTACGATCACGCCCGTGCCGCCGCTCCAGGCGCGCGCTACGCGGATCGCCAGATCGTTGGCTTCTGAACCGGTGCACATATACATGGCCCGGTTAATCGCCGCCGGTGTGGTGGCGAGGAGCTGCTCCGAATAGTCCAGAATACGTTCGTGCAGATAGCGCGTGTGGGTATTGAGCATCGTCATCTGCTGGTGCACGGCTTCTATCACCGCAGGGTGACAGTGGCCGATGCTGGCGACATTGTTATACACATCGAGGTATTTTTTGCCGTCGGCATCCCACAGGTATTGCCCTTCACCGCGTACCAGATGAACGGGTTTGCGGTAAAACAGCCGATAGGATTCGCCCAATATCTTGCTGCGTTTATCGGTCAGCGTGCGGATATCCGCGCTCAGCGCGTCGGCATGCTCGGCGCGGAAACTGTTGGTATCCATGATGGTTGAACGTGTTGCCATAATCTCTCCCGTTATAAAATGTGCGCCTTAGCGTTAGTTGGCATCGGCGACAAGCGGCTCAAGCAGATGTTCCCGTCGTGCTTTGGTGGTCAGGAAATAGAGGTAGCCGAGCAGCATAAAGGTGCAGAACAGCCCACCGATCACCGGGTTGAACCAGAGCATCGCAATCAGGCAGATGATGGCGCAGACGAGTGCGAACGCGGGGACGATAGGGTAACCGGGCGCGCGATAGCTGCGTGCCATATTGGGTGCGCTGCGGCGCAGGCGAAACAGGCTTAACATGCTCATGATGTACATGACGATGGCACCAAAAACCGCCATGGTAATCATCGCTGCTGTCAGGTTCATGCCTTGTAGGTTAATCCCGTCGCAGAAGATGGCGGCAATCCCGATCGCACCACCAGCCAGAATCGCGCGGTGTGGCGTGTGGAAGCGGGACAGCTTGGCAAGCCCCGGCGGGAGATAGCCCGCGCGCGCCAAGGCGAAGAACTGGCGCGAGTAGCCCAGAATAATGCCGTGGAAGCTTGCGATCAGGCCGAACAGGCCAATCCACACCAGCATGTGCATCCAGTTGGAGTTTTCCCCAACGATGAGCTTCATTGCCTGTGGCAAGGGATCGTTAAGGTCGGAGAGCTGACGCCAATCGCCTACCCCACCAGCCATCACCATCACGCCAATTGCCAGCACCACCAGCGTAAGGATGCCGCTCACATAGGCGCGTGGGATCGTGCGTTTCGGATCCTTCGCCTCCTCGGCTGCCATTGCCGCGCCTTCGATAGCGAGGAAAAACCAGATGGCGAATGGTATTGCTGCAAACATGCCGGAGATGGCACTTGGCGAAAACTCATTCTGTCCCGCCCAGCCGTGCGCCACGAAATTGCTTAGGCTGAAACCCGGTGCGACTACGCCCATGAACACCAAAAGCTCCATGACGGCGAGCAGCGTAACCACCAGCTCAAACATCGCCGCCAGCTTCACGCCAAGAATGTTCAGGCTCATGAAGATAAGGTATGCGCCAACAGCGGCGAATTTGGGATTCAGCTCGGGATATTGCACGTTCAGGTATGCACCAATCGCCATCGAAATAGCGGGCGGCGCGAAAACAAATTCAATCAGCGTGGCCATACCGGCAATCAATCCACCCAGATCGCCGAACGCGAGTCGGCTGTAGGCAAAAGGGCCACCGGCATGCGGGATCGCCGTTGTGAGTTCGGTAAAGCTAAAAATAAAACAGGTATACATGGCGGCAATGAACAGCGTCGTGACCAAAAATCCTAACGTGCCCGCGACGCCCCAGCCGTAGCTCCAGCCAAAATACTCACCAGAAATTACTAGTCCTACCGCGATACCCCACAAATGCAGGGCGCCCAGCGTGGGCTTTAATTTGCTCGTCATCACATTATCCCCGTCAGTTTGCTCATGGTTATTCGGGGCCAGTACGGCAACCCCTGTTGGCTTGTGTAGCGATAATGCCCACGCTTTCCGGTGGAAAACTTGACGCGGGCGTATCGAATGCTGCGCGCTGAAGTCAACTTTTATGGTGGGTATCGCCCCTACGCCATCTGGGGTCAAACATGGGTTCTGGTGCGTCAAGTTTCTCTGTACGACACACGCCATGCTGAACGCTCGTTGACTCGCGTCGGAGTGGAAACCATGAGTGCTAAGCAATATGACACCTTAAATAATGCGGAAATTACCTCGCTGGCGCACCGGGCGCTTGCCTGCTATCCGGCGGCGCTGCAAGGGGAAGTGCGGCTGCTGTGCCGCTCGGAAAATGCGACGTTTCTTGTTACGTCAGCGGGTAAACGCTATGCATTGCGGCTACATCGCAGCCACTATCACCAGAAATCGGAGATTGAAAGTGAGCTGCTGTGGTTGGACGCGCTGCGTGAGACGGGAATTGTGGTTCCAGAAGCAGTACGCGATGCGAGCGGGGAACGGGTGCAGTCGCTGGGTTTGTCGGATGGTTCCTGTCGCTACGCGGTTCTGTTCCACTGGATTGATGGCGAGATGCCGACCACCAACATTGATCCGCGTGCATTCCGGCAACTGGGTGAGATTACCGCTCACCTGCACCAGCATAGCCGTCAGTGGCAAAAGCCTGACGGTTTCCAGCGTATTGTCTGGGATCATCACACGATGGTGAGCGGGCAGAGTCACTGGGGGAGTTGGCGTGACGCGCCGAATCTATCACGTGGCGAACACGGTATTGTCGAGGAGGCTATCGATCGCATGGGGACGGAAATGGCAGAGTTTGGTAAAGCGCCGCACCGCTATGGGCTGATTCATGCCGATCTGCGCCTGACCAATCTGCTTCTGCATCGCGGTGAAACGCGGGTAATCGATTTTGACGATTGCGGCATGGGGTGGTATCTGCACGATCTGGCGGCGGCAATTAGCTTTGCGGAGCATCATCCACGCGCAGCCGAATGGGTTGAAAACTGGCTATGTGGCTACGAACGTGTGGCTCACGTCAGTGATGAAGAACTGGCGTTGTTGCCGACGTTGCTGATTCAACGGCGTATCCAGCTTACCGCGTGGGTAGGGTCGCATGCGGAAACGGAGATGGCGCAGAGTCTGGGGCCAGACTGGGCGAGCCACAGCGTTCGTCTGTGTCGACGTTATCTGGAAACCCACGACCTGCCGCTTGGGGTGGTCTGAATGCACCACAGGCGGGCAGCTTGCGCTATGGTAATGCCTGTTCGCCTCGTGTGTTGTTTGTAATCCATTGATTTTACGTTATTCCGGACTGGTACGAAACTTGCTGATCTCTCCATGGCCCGTTGGCGGGCCGTGTGATACGGCGAGGTGAAAGGCAATGGAAAACGTGACGTACTCTTCGGCGCTGAATGCGGCGTTCTCCCGCAACTGTGGTGTTCTGGCGGCGGCGGCAAGCGGGCTTGGCGACTTTATTCATGATAACGGTGGCGATGCCGATCGTATCTTCGGCATCAGCGGCGTCGATCCTGAGCAACTCGCCAGCCCGACGCTTAGTCTGGGGCTGGTGAATTATTGCCGTGTGATGGAGGAAGCGGCGCGTAATTCGGGCGTTGATAATTTCGGTTTACGCTACGGCAAGCAGTTTAAACCGCAGTCATTAGGCCTGATCGGTTATATCGGTTTATGTTCGGATACGCTGGAGCAGGCGCTGCACAATGTGGTGAAGGCGTTTCCTTGCCATCAGCACGACACGCTGACGCGCATGGTCGATAAAGGTGACTGCTGGCGGCTGGATTATCAAGTCCGGCACGGTGCCATTCTGCACCGCCGTCAGGATGCTGAGTTGACACTCGGTATGTTGCTCAATCTGATTCGCCATGTCTTGGGCAAGCACTGGGCGCCACGCGAAGTGCATTTTGAGCATCCGCGACCTGAAATGTGGCATGAGCACTGTAAGGTGTTCGATGCGCCCGTTTATTTCGACCAACCCTATAACTCTCTGCTTATTCCCAAACACCAACTGGCCCGCACTATGCCGGATCGCGATATGACGCTGCTGCTGGTGATGCAGGATGCCATTCGCCGCCTGAATGAAACGTCGCCACAGCAAAGTATTGTCGATCAGGTGCGCACGCAGGTTCATCTGTTATTGATGCAGAAAGAACCGACGCTGGAAGAGGTGGCGGATAAGGTCGGCTTGTCCAGTTGGTCGCTCCAGCGCCGCCTGCGGGAAGAAGGACTTAGTTTCTCGCTGCTGGTAGACAAGCTGCGCTGTGAAATGGCGACGCACTATCTTCAACAGAAGCAACTGCCGATTTCGGAAATGGCGCTGCTGCTCGGCTATTCCGAGGTGAGCGCCTTTTCCCGCGCATTCCGTCGCTGGTTTGGCATCAGCCCGCGGCAGTGGCGCAAAAGCGAAGCGCTTAATCTTTCCTGATGCTGCTATTTAAAGTCCGCATACGGTGTAAGCGGCTGTGGTGGGCTGTCGAGATCGCCCTGCCAGCCGGAAACGGAGTAGCGCAGGTAGAGGAGGCCGTGACTTGGGGTGTAGTCCTTCGCTTGCTGAATGTCGATACCCACACCCAGCGTCCAGTGTGAACTGAGGCGGCGTTCGACGATGGCGCGAGCCGTGTAGCCGAATCCGGAACTGCTGCTGCCCTGTTCGATGTCGTTTCTGTCGGTGAGCACGGCGTTGCCGAGCAGGCCGACAAGCGGGTAGCGACGCTGGTTTTTGGTGGAGGAACGTGACCATGACACCGACCCACCGAGTTCCCATGACCAGTTTTCTGTCCGCTGCCGATAGTTTACCGGCACGCCCAGCGAGAAATATTGCTGTGGGCTGTAGTAGCCGCCCTGACCGAGTGAGTAGCCGCTTAAGTCTTTCTGGTGGCGCCACCACATGCTGTTCAGACCGACCGTGACGCGTTGGTTATCCTCGTTAATCAGCTTGTAGTAATAGCCTGCCATTGCACGGGCGCGATCGTTATCGGCCACGTTTTTACCCGTAATTTGGTGGACGCTGAAATCACTCCAGACGCCGTGCGCTTCGCCCCGATCGTAACTCAGACCAAGGCTGACACCCGTCGCACGTACGCCACCCCAGGTAATACCCGTGCCTGGATCTTTGGTGCCGCCGAATGCCAGTAATGAGCTGGAGATCGGGCGGCGCGAGGCCGTCGCGGTCCAGCCGATTTGCCGCCAGTCTCCGCGATAGCTTGCACCACCGACGACATCGACCACATCAAAGCCGAGCGGCGTGGTGCCGATATCCGCCGACCAACGGTCGTTCTTCCAGCCTGCGGCAACGCTGGTGCCAGTGGCTTTCTGCGATTTACCGTCGAAACAGTCCCGCGTGGCGCAGGTACCGAAGGTTTCCCGGTAGGCGCCGTTGCTGTCCGTTGAGAAAGAACCCGCGTTCATCTGCACGGTATCGGTGCGGAAGAAGGCGCGGCCATCGTACAGCGGCATATCCACTTGCAACATGGTGTTGTGAGCACTCAGGTCGGAAATCCCGCCTGTTCCGCTTGAACTCCCGTAATCGTGATCGAGAGTGACGATAATATCCTGTTTGCGATACAGATCTGCGGCATCGGCGCGGATGCTGCGTTGTAGCCAATCGTCGCTGCTTTTATTACGTGTCAGTTGGGTGTAGTCATCGTCGCTTTGTGGTAGCTCAGGGGTAATGCCGCTGGCGACCATGGCCTGTTTATAATCCTGTTGTGCCTGCTCAGGTTGCGATTGCTGTTGTTCAACGCGTGCCGCATCGCGGTAGACCAATGCTTTGCCCTGACCGACGGGCTCTTTCTGTGCATCGATTTTTAGCTGACGGAAAAGCGCTGTCGATTTTTGCGAATTCCCTACCGCTTGCCAGGCGTTGGCGACGCGTCGCTGGCCGTTGAGTGTATCAACCGCCTGCGTGGGGAGTTGGTTCAGGCGCTGGCGCGCCTCATCTTGCTGCCCCTGTGCGATAAAGGCATCGATCTCACCCAACTGTGCGTCAGGATTCTGTGGTTCACGCGTGCGGATACGTTGATACTCTGCCAGCGCCGTTGTGTATTCACCCCGAGCCAGCGCCCAGTCTGCCAGTAGCAGATCGATTCGCGTGTCGGCTGGTTGCTGACGCAGGAACGCTATCGCAGCGGGTTCGTCACCCGCATCACGCATCGCTTCTGCTTTCGCCAGCGTGGTTTGTATGAGCAGACGCTTCGACAAATCGCGCATGTCGTCGTTCCACTGTGCCGCAGGTAGCGTATTCAGGTGAGCGAGTGCTTGCTCATCGCGATTGGTGGACGAGAGGTAAAGCGAGTAAACGTAGTTCTTTTCCGCGTTGGCGGGGGGGACGGCGGTCGCACGCTGTACCACACTGTCCGCCTGCTGCGGTTTCCCCCGTTGGCGCAGTACTTGGGCATAGCGATAGGCAAACCAAATATCGTTGGGATCCTGCTGATTAACCTGACGATACTTCTCTTCCGCCAGTGTCCACTGCTGCTGTTCCAGCAACTGATCCGCCTGCTGTTTCAGGATATCGAGTTGCAGAGCGGCAAATGTTTCCCGCATCGTATTCTGCTGGCTGCGCGGCAGGCTGTTGAGGTAAGCCAGCGCTTTCTCCGGCGATTGACGTTGATAAATACCAACCAGACCGCGCAAGGCGTTGTCATTGCTGGGTTCAATATGTAAAGCCTGTTGATAGAGCGGCTGGGCGGCAGCATCATTTTTACTGGCAACGGCCACGTCGCCCAAACCAATCAGCGCATAGGCGTTGGTATTATCCATCTGGCGTGCCTGCTGATATTTCTGTCGCGCCAGCGGTAGGTTGTTCGCTTTTAGCGCGTTGTCGCCTTCCGCAATGGTGATCCAATATTGCGTGCTTTGGATGAGCCCTTCCCATTTACCACTGTTCAGGCGGTTAACATCCGCCTGTAATGCTTTCTGGAACTGCGCCAGCGCTTTTACCCGATCGCCAGCACGCAGGTAAACCAGGCCAATCGCGCCGATCAGTTCAGGGTCGTTTGGCGTGGTAGCCAGCGACTTATTCAACTCACCAAGCGTGGCGCTATTGCCGCCGCCATCTTCAATCTGCGCCAGTGCGCGCAGCCGCCCCTGATAAACAGGATCGGCTAATATTCCCTGCTGACGACTGAGTTCTTTACGTGCGGTTTCTGCCTGCTCGCCTTCATCAAACACGGTCAGAAAACGGTTTAGTTCAGCCACACTTTGTGGCGTGACCAGCATCCGGCTAATAATTTCCAGCCACAGCGATGCTGCCTGACTACGTCCGACGGGGTCGTTAGAAAGCTGTTTCAGTAGAGGATAGGCTTGTTCGCTACGATTCTGGCTAAACAACAAGCGCGCCAGCGCCATGCGCAGCGGCACATTATTAGGGTAGGCTTGATCCAACGTCTCCAGTTGCTTGATTGCAAGAGGTTGCTGGTCGGGCAAGCGTGAAACCAGACGCCAATACTCTACGGCAAGATCGAGCGTTGGCGGATCGCCTTGAAAGAGCGCGTCGTACTGCGCTTTGGCTTCTGCATAGCGTCCGGCGGTAGATAACAAGCGAGCCTGCTGTAATTGTTTACGCGGCTCTTCTTGCGTCAGCGCCAGCGTTATTGCTGACTGACGGTAGATGGCAGAGTCGGGTGCCACCGCTTTTAGCTTTTCCAACTGCTGGCGTGCCTGCGCCTGATCGCCTTGACGCAGCACCAGCCGGAATCTGGCGGCGATAACCTCTGGGCTATCTGGGTCGATCAGCTCCAGTCGATAGAGCGACTGACGCACGATGTCGTCTTTGTTGCTGGCTTCTCCCAAGCGCACCTGCTCCATCAGGAACTGCTCTGGCGACGCGGTTTCCGCGCTGTATGCCTGCGGCGCAGCAACCAGTAATAACGGGAGGAGGCGCAGCCAGTTTACGGTGTTGTTGTGCATTGGCTGCCCCGCGACGGTAAAAGTTGGCCTTGTGACGTGAAGCGGTAGCGCTTCTCATCCCACCCCTGACCGAAGAGCGTCAGAGAAGCAGAGAAATAGGCATCGTCACCCGGTGGATTCGCGGCGAGTCGTTGCCGCTGGGCAGCTAGCGCATCCGGCTGGCGGGATAGCATCGGAAGCAGTGAGGCGGAAAACCCGACTGACCCTTGTCCGGTGACCACGCCTGTCGCGGTGTTCGCTTTTTCGGGCGGAAAACCCTGCTGAATCGTCTGTTGAATCATCGGTTGAAACTGTTTGATCAAGTCGGCTTTCCCTTTACTGCTGTCAGCCATCATCCCTGCCCACAGGTAGACGCGAATGGCGTCATAGCTGCCGATATTGGGTTTGGTGGTATCGGGTTGCCAGCCTTTGCCTTTTTGCCAGATGACCCAATCAGGCGAAAATCCTTTTGGCGCGGTTTCCAGCAGCAGGCGCTGCGTGGTGCGCTGCATGGTTTTCCACGTTTCACCCAGCGGAGCAAAACGAGCCAACAACTGTGGCGGAAGATAGCTCGGGTTTACGCGCCAGCTCTCTTTCTCTGCGAAGCCCACTTTGCCGGGCAAGAGCATCAGGCCCAGCCCTGGAATGTTAACGACCTCTTCCTTGGCGATACGCGCGAGCAGCGCGGTGCCGAGCGTCTTATAACGTGCATCTTTCCATAGCCGACCGGCTTCGAGCAGGTTATAGGCAATCCACAGATCGGCGTCGGATGCGGAGTTCGGATCCAGCACCGCCCACTGCTTATCTTTGCTTTCTCCCCACAGCCAGGCAGGCAAGTTAGCGCGTAAATCGCCAGCGGACAGGTTGTCTTCCGTCCATTTCAGCAACCGCTCAAACATCACGCGATCGTTGGCGACCAGCGCAAAGAACATGGCGTAGCTTTGCCCTTCGGACGTGGTGATCTTATTGGGTGTTGAGGTATCAATCACCCGTCCTTCCTCGCTGATGTAATGCTGCTTGTACTGCTCCCAGGCGGGCCAGTCGCAAACAGCCGCAGTGGCTAGGGAAGCCCATAGCCACAACAGCGTGGGGATCAGGTAGCGCAGCACGCGTGGCATGGTGCGCTAATCCCTTTCATCCGGCGACAGACGGCGGCGGCTGAAGAATTTCAGGCCACGCCACAGCAGCCAGGCAATAATGATAACGGTAAGGGTCGATATGATGGCCAGCCAGATAGGATGCTGTGCCAGCGCGTGCCAGATACGCTCCCACCACGGCAGGTGGCCGACATAATAAACGTCGCCGACTCGCAGATTATTGATGCCCGATTCACGGATGACGGAAACGGAACCAAACAACGAGGCTCTTTTTTCGCTGTCGATCAGCGCGTTGTTGAGTAGCGTATAGCCCTGCGGGCTATCGGCTAATAGTGCGACAACGCTGCGCTGGTCATGGTACGGAGACTGGAAGCCAATAATTGCCGACATTGCTCCGTCACTGCTGACGGTGGTTTTGCTGTCTGGCTTCGCGTCAGATTCGGGCGAGCCCATGTCTGGGATGACGGTCTGACGCGTTGGTTGCTTGATCCAGCTTTGCGTTTGCTCGACCAGCAGGTTGATTTTGCCGTCGTCGTGCAGTTCAGGCGGGATAGCGCCGATCATCAAAATGTCGCTGTCCTGCTTGTCTACCTGTGTCCAGTCATCGCTGAGCTGTACCGCTAAGGCTGGGTAACCGGTTTGTGCTCCAATGTTGCCGATGGCGTTCAGTAGCGCACTGACCTGAGCGGGTTGCGGCTGTTTGTTCACCAGCACCAGCGTTTGTGACAGATCAGCCAGTCGGCTGAACGGGTAGCCTGCATTGGCAAAGGCACGCAGATCTGGCATCGCCATAAAGTGGCGATAACCAGAGAAGTTAATGGTTGAACTGCCGTCGATGACGGCGTGATTCACGACCGGCGTATAGGTTTCGCAACGGTCAGCCGTGCCGCTGGAGAGCAGTGTGGTGTAGTTGAAGTCAAAGCGCAGTTGGTTGGTGGTGCCTAGCTTCAGCGCCGGAATAGACAGGCTCTTGTCGGAATCCCATAACCCCTGCGTGAGTGGCAGGCGCATCAACAGGGAGTTCTGGTCGTGCTCCGGTGCCAGCGAGAAAGCCTGCACGAACTGGTTGTTCAGGTTGATACTCAGACGTGATCCATCCTGAATCTGCGGCGCGGTGTAGCGATATTTCAGACGCATATCGATGCCCTGACTGCGGATAAGGAACAGATCGGGCGGCAGGTTCATGGTCAGTGAAATCGGCCGAGGGACAATACCGTCGGTTTGCAACTGTTCGTTATATTGCTGAAGCTCGGCAAAGGTCATTGGGCGGTCTGTGCGTACCCAATTTGGCGCATCATACGGCTGGCGTGAGGCAAGCTGTTCGACCTTATCGATGGTGACGCTTTGCCCACGGAACAGCGTATTCCCCTGTGCGATGCCCTGCACGGCGGTGAGCAACTCATTGTCATCGCGACCCTGTACCAACAGCAGTTTAACGTGAGGATCGTCAGGGTGGCTGATGATAGATACGGTTGGCCCGTTTACGGCCGGGGTATCGCGTAAGAAATCCGGTCGCTTATCGTTGGTGGCGAAAACAATGCCGTGGCGATCCGGCAATTGGTTGAAGAGGGCAGGGAAGGACTGCCCGCGCCATTGCGCTTTGCTGCCAAACCAAGAGGCGAGCATGGCTGCGGCGCGCTGTTGCACCAGATCCGGCTGGCCGGCAAAGACGATAGGCAATGTCAGCGGACGGGTATCGCGGCTGTCAAAAAACGGTGCAGGGAACGGCGATAGATCGTCCTTCAGCGTCAGCTTCTGGAATTGCAGATTGAGCGAGCTGGCTTTGCTGACATCCAGCCACAGGCTGGTGCTGGCTGGGTTTTCACAGATGTTCTGATAATGACCGACGAAGACCAATTGCAGGCGGTTGAAGTCCGTGATGTAACGCGGATCGATAGGAATACGGACGCGATTCGATTTACCCATCTGCTCTTTGCCAATTGCGGTGACGCCCATCAGCTCATTGTTCAGGTAAACCTTGATATGAGACTCGGTGGGGATTAGCGCCGGCGACGGGGTAAATTCAAGATCGAGCGAGGCCTGCGTCACCACTTCGTCACTACGAACGCCGAATTCAATCTGCCCGTCGGGATTGATACCGCGTAGTGCAAAGTTGCCCGGAGCAGGCGCGATTTGCGCAAACGGTATCACCACGTTACGCAACGCAGCGTTGGCTGATGGTTGCACCAGCGGGATGGTGGGCATGCTCGTCGCAGGTGTAGCCATCGCTGGTGTTGCGGTGGCAGCAGTGGCGGGCGGCTGAGTGGCGCCTCCCGCGGCCGGTGTTTGTGCGTGCGGCGCGGTGACAGCCTGAGATAATGAGCTGACGCCTAAAGCCAATGCGGTGAACCAGATTATTTTTTTCGTCATCGTGTCATCATCAATGTTAAGGGTCTTTTTCTTTGTCGGGAAAAAGACCGTTGATCACGGCCTGTGAATGGCAATCAAGCCACTGTCTTTTCTGTAAACAGGTTCTCTTGTGCAAATCGTGTTTCATGGGTAGGCGGTGCCTTACCCTGATGTACGGCTTTTTCCGGCAGCGCAGCACTCGGCTGTTCTGTTGCGGTGCGTCTCCCTACATAGCGCGGGATGAATGACACTACCCACACCACGATGTTGAGGAAGGCGAGGATAATATTGCGTATGACGGGCGGTGCGTAATCTGCCAGACGCAGGTAGCCGCGAAAGCCGAGTGCCAGTACATCCACCAAACTTTCAACCGGTTTATCCTGAGGGAAACTGTCTTGCCAGAGCGCCCAGGTATCGGCGCGCGCAAAGGTACATTGAATGAAATCAATATGCTGGCGGATGGTCAGGTTGATCATCCGCAGGCCAATCTTGTTGTCGAACGCGCGAGTGACGCTGAAAGGGAAGGCGTACTCTTGCTGGCCGCGTTTTAGCAACAGCGAAACGTTATCTCCAACCTGAAGAATGCCGGATTCGCGGGCTTCAACGCCCACACCGCCATCAGAGTAGTCGCGCAGGACACAGGGGAAAAGATGACCATCGGCGCGAAGGATGGACGCGGACATCGACATCTCCACGCGGTGTGCCTGACGCACCTGCTTGGCTTCGACCGCAACCGCGACGGCACCGCCTAAAATCGTCATGTTGTACACGACCCAAAGCAGGCTGATGAGCACCGTCATGATCTCTTCCGACGGCCCATAAATCAGACGCCAGATGCCATACGCCACCCCGGCGATATTCAGCAGCACCAGTACCAGATAAGGCCGCGTAATCACCCAGTCGACATGCTGTTCTTCAACGAGCCCACCCTTGGCTGTCACGTTGAATTTCCCTTTGTGCGGGTTAAACAGCGCGACGGTGGTGGGACGAGCGATGTACCACGCCAGCACGGTTTCATAGATTTCACTCCAGAAAGAGTGGCGGTAGCGGCCCTGAATGCGCGAGTTGGTCAGGCTGGCGTGCACCATGTGCGGCAGTACGTAGAGCGCAATCGCCAACGCGGGGGCGAAAATGATGTAAGCGTGCATCAGGAGAAATGCCAGCGGCGCGGTCAGGAAGATCAGCCGGGGAATCCCAGACAGAAAGTGCATCATGGCGTTGGCATAACACAAGCGCTGCCCTAGCTTCAGCCCTTTGCCGAACAGCGGGTTATCCAACCTGAAAATTTGCACCATGCCGCGCGCCCAGCGAATACGTTGCCCGATGTGGGCTGAGAGGCTTTCGGTCGCCAGTCCAGCCGCCTGCGGAATGCGAATATAGGCTGAGCTGTATCCACGACGGTGCAGGCGCAGCGAGGTGTGGGCATCCTCCGTCACCGTTTCGACGGCGATGCCGCTAATCTCATCCAGCGGTTTACGCCGCAGGATGGCGCAGGAACCGCAGAAGAATGTGGCGTCCCACATGTCGTTACCGTCCTGAACCAAACCGTAGAACAGCGTGCCTTCGTTGGGTGTGCGGCGGAAGCGTCCCAGATTGCGTTCAAACGGGTCGGGTGAGAAGAAATGGTGTGGCGTTTGTAACATCGCCAGCTTTTTGTCTTTGAAAAACCAACCCATGGTTAATTGCAGAAAGGAGCGGGTAGGGACGTGGTCGCAGTCGAAAATGGCGACGAACTCGCCTGTTGCCTGCTTCAGGGCGTTGTTGATATTCCCGGCTTTGGCATGCTCGTGTGTAACGCGGGCGATGTAATGGACGCCAACCTCCTCTGCGAAGGCTTTAAATTCGGCACGACCGCCGTCATCCAGAATATAAATGTTGAGCTTGTCTTTAGGCCAATCGATACCCAACGCGGCATATACCGTCGGTTTCACGACGCTCAACGGTTCATTGTAGGTTGGAATCATGAGATCGACGGTCGGCCACGTTTTGCTGTCTTCCGGCAGCGAAACAGGGTGGCGGTTGAGCGGCCAGATCGTCTGGAAATAGCCGAGAACCAACACGACCCAGGCATAGGTTTCGGCTGCCAGCAGCAATAGACCGCAGACCAGACTGACAGGATCGTCCCAGTTCAGCGTTTCGGTGTAGCGCCACCACAGGTAACGGCAGGAGACCGTGAAAGAAAGGGCGATCATCATGAGCGTCGGCATGCGTCCTGGCATATTGCGAACGAGCATGGCAATGCCCCACAGCAGCGTCATGAAAATAAATTGCGATAGCAAATCAAATGGCTGTGTGATGCACAGCAGCGCCAGTGCCGCACACAGCAGACTCAGCGTTACCGTCACTAGCGTCTGTACGCGGCTTGTCTGGATGGTGTCTGATTCACCGTCTTCGCGATCGTCAGTATTCGCATGGCTAAAGCGGGTAAACAGCTCTTGCTGCGCATTCATATAGCGTTGCCGCCAGCGCGGTAGCGCAGAGAAGTAGTTACGGCGCGATGTGGGTAACTGGCCATTTTTGATGGTCAGCAGCCAAATACCCTGCGTCAGATAGCGAAGCACATCCGCTGGGCGTGGGCGCTGAGGCGAAATGTGTGGGAACCAATAGGCGCGCTGCGCTCGAATCTGTTGCCAGCCGTCAGACTCCAGCCGCAGGAAGATCCAGCCAAGTATCGCAAACAGCGTGGCGAAAAAGGCGGCAAATGCGGAGGCACCCTTCTGGCGATAGCCACGGTAGCGCTGCTGTATCGCCTGTCTGGCGGGCGGAACGAGGAATAAGCGCAGGATGCCACTCATACGCCGCTTTCCTTGACGTGAATCAGGCACCAGTTTGCTAGCGTCATGATCTCTTCCGCTGCCACGCTGTCTGGGCGGCATTCGCCCAGCGGTTGTTTCAGCATCAGTGATTCTGACAACGCTTCGTCACGGTGTACCACTAGCGGCAGCAGATGCGAAAGCGTGTGCAGCCAGAGCTGGTGCAAATCCTGCTGAAGCGTACTGAGGGTGGAAAATTGATTGACCAGAAAATGGCACTGACGCGGTAACGCCTGTTGATGTAGGCGTGAATGGCAGTTGGCATCCGCCACCACCACCTGAAAAACGGTATTTGCGGTGGCCAGCGCCTGCCGTGTCAGCGGGCTGTTGTCCGCTGGTACATCGATCAATACCCAGCGATGCCGTCCCGAAGCGCTGAGCTGTGTCAGATGGTTTTGCCACATCGCGGGGTGCTGTTGGTAATGTTGTTGCAGTGTCGCGATTTCCTGCGTGTTCAGGCGGCCAAACGGCAGAAAATCCAGTCCGGGGAGATATTGCATGGCGCCGGTTTGCCAGGGTGCGCCGTCGGCTTCTGCCCGTGCCCAGCCGCGGCGTTGCTCAAACGGCATATTAAAGTTAATGCGTAGCAAATTGTCCGGTGAGAAATCAATCACCAGTGCGGATTCGCCCAGCCGTTGGAAGGCCCATCCCAATGCTGCGGCTATCGAGGTTGTCCCCACGCCTCCACGGATTCCCTGCAATGCAATAACGGGCATCGTCAGTCGCTCCCAGCCGGTTCTTTTAATTCATCCAGCAACGGCCAGCGAGCCATCATTTGGCTCAGACGCGCCTGACGGGCGATATCGATATAGTTTATTTCAGGTAAAGAAAAAGCCTGACTGAGCACCCGTAAGTCGTCATCGGATCTTGCATTTTCGGTTAAATCGGCGCGTGCGCTGGTATCTATACGAGTCGGTTCGTTATTCATTCCATGCCTCTGAAATAGGCTATCCATTATCATTGAGATCGATAAAGGGAAACATCTGAATGGCAGATGTAGGGGTTCTTTGATTGTGTCCACACCAGATAGTCTTGCAGATGAAGGCTTAAGCCTTTAAGCCTCGGCTGTCTTTAATAATGTAGTCAGGTGTGCCAATTAACTATAGCAACGAATTGGTGTTTGTAATGTTGAACGCTAAAAATAGTAAAAGAGGGAATTTATTAAGGAAACGCAATAATTAAGGGGACGACATTGTGATCCTACAAGGGGCTGCTAGAGTTTATTTTGATTGGTTAGTTGCCGCCATTAACGGAAAAGAAAATCAGTCTATGAAGCAGAACTTTTCATTAGGTATTCGTCACCTTTGGGATGAGCTGGCTACGCTCCAGCAGGCTGGCTTTTATTGGGTAAATATTGATCGACAGGTTGATGCTGCATTATTTTGCCAGCAGGTCATACATAGCCAAAATAACGACGCGAGAGTGGCGTTAATAGGCTGTGGGGAACGATCTGACGCCCTGCTGACGGCGTTGTTTACTAAAGAAACGAATACTACTGAATTAAAACAATTACCCTGCTATGTAATTCCTGAAAATAAAGCCGCATTGCTGAATTTAACCGATGATTTAATGCGTGCATTGCGCCCAAAAAATCGGCTGTTGGTGCTTTATGCACCGGCTAGCCTATGGCGGGATATTTCTCCGGAGAGGCTACAGCGCTGGGTGGATGATACGGCGGCATGGCTACATCAGCGCCAGTGTACGCTGGTGGTTCTCAGTCATAGCAGTGGCGTGACCCGTCTGAAAAATATGCTGATCTCCCAACATCGCGGGCTTTACGGTTTGGCCAGCCTGCAATGGCAGCAGGATCGCGCGCAGTATCTGGTGTCATGGTGGGCAACGGAGAGAGGCGTACGGGCGAATAAGGTGCAGATGTTGCAACCCGATAATGACGGCTGGCAAATGCTGGCGGAAGAAGAGCCAATCCTCACGCCGTCTCTGAATGACGATGGGCTCTTTTTGATGGAAAAGAGCGTGATGGAAGGTGCCCCTGCGCTGTCAGAAAATTGGCAGCTACTGGACGACAATGCCATCTTGGTACAAACCGGCATGCTGACGAATGCCGCCACTCTCGTTTTTGCACTCAATCAAACCAGTCAGGTGGATACACTTGTCAAACAGGTTCATAGCCTGCGGCGGCAGCGTGGCGAATTGCTGAAGATTGTGGTGCGGGAAATGAAGCCCTGCCTGCGCGCCAGCGACGAGCGCCTGTTATTGGCGTGTGGCGCAAACCTTATTGTCTCCCATTCAGAACCGCTATCTCGCTTCCTGACGCGGGTTGAAAGCGTGCAAGGGCAGCGCTTTACTAAACATGTTCCTGTCGATGTCGAGGTTCTGCTGACCACCATGCGGCCGCTGCAGATTAAGGGTTACCAGCCTCCTGAGACATTTCGGCAGTCTGTGCAGATGTTGATTGATAGTACGTTGATGCCTGAAGGCAGCAAAGGCGTGCTGGTGGCATTGCGTCCTGTACCGGGGGTGCGAGCGGCGCAGGTGTTGACGCTGTGTACGCTGAGGCGTTTTGGTGATGTCGTCACGATCGCGCAGGGTCGTCTGTTTTTATTCCTGTCCAATTGTCGTCTGAATGAATTGGATATCGCGTTGAAATCTATCTTCCGTCTGCCAGTGGATGAAGTGTTCAGCAATCGGATTGTGTGGTCACAGGATTTACAGATTCTGGCGGAGATCAAATCGTTGGCGCAGGACAGCACGTCCGGGCGGGAACAGCAGATTAACGATTATGTGCAATTGCAGCAGACTGAATCTGCACCGCGCAGTCAGACAGCGCGGCGTGAACCTATTGCTATTGATTTGTTGGAGCCTGATTTACTGACTCGTGCACCGGGAGAACTATCATGATGAACCTGATTGATATCGTTCAACTGGTGTTATTGAGTGCGGTCATCTTCTTTACGCTTGGCTATCTGGCACACCGTGTGATCCCCCACTGGCTTCAGTATTGGAAAAACAGGCTTTTGTCGCCGCGCTATCTGAAGCCTGCGAGTGTCTGGATGCGTAGCCCTTCTTCAACAAAGACGGTCTCAACCAAGCCGACTTCAGCAGAGACTAAAAAATAAAATGGACGAAAAAACACGTACGCAAGAACAGCAGAACCTATGGCGTTATTGGCGTGGTCTCGGTGCCTGGAATTTGTATTTTTTGCTGAAGTTTGCCCTGTTATGGTTTGGGTACCTGAATTTTCATCCGCTACTTAATCTCGTGTTTCTGGCGTTTCTGCTGTTTCCTATCCCCAATGTCACGCTGCACCGCTGGCGTCATATTATTGCTATCCCGCTCGGTATCGGGCTTTTTTACCACGATACCTGGCTGCCGGGCATCAACAGCATCCTTAGTCAGGGAACGCAGGTTGTTGGCTTTAGCGCCGCTTATTTGCTGGAGCTGTTAAATCGCTTCATTAACTGGCAAATGGTCGGTGCAGCGGTGGTGATTACCGTGGCTTATCTGTTTTTCGCGCAGTGGATTCGCATTACGGTGTTTACCGTAGCGGCACTGGCGTGGTTAAACATCGTCAATCTGGCGGGTCCCGCGGTGTCGCTGATGCCAGCGACATCGACGGCGTCCACAACATCGGCAGCGGCTTCCCCAACTGGTGGAGGCACTGCGCTGCCCGAGGCGACATTACCGCCAACGAACGCAAACCTAACGGCGTATCTCAATCAATTTTATACGCGAGAAAAAGCGCGAACCACGGCGTTTCCCGCCACGCTGCCGCAGGATGCGCAGCCTTTTGATCTCCTGATTATCAATATCTGTTCGCTAGCATGGTCGGACATAGAAGTGGCGCAGTTGGAAAATCATCCGCTGTGGAGGAAATTCGATATCCTGTTCCGTCAGTTTAATTCCGCTACCGCGTATAGCGGGCCGGCGTCAATTCGCCTACTGCGGGCAAGCTGTGGTCAACAGTCCCACACTGATTTGTACCAGCCGGTGAATCAACAGTGTTACCTGTTCAGTAACTTGGTGAAGCTGGGCTTTGAAGAACAACTGATGCTCGATCATTCCGGTGTCTTTGGAAATTACCTGCGTGAGGTGCGTGAAGAGGGCGATATTCAGATCCCGATGCTGTCGCAGGAGGGCATTAGCCACCAGATTACCTCGTTTGACGGCGAGCCGATTTATAACGATCTGGAACTGTTAAACCGTTGGCTAGGCGAGCGAGGTAAAGCGACGACGGCGCGTAACGCCACCTTCTTTAACCTGATTCCGCTGCATGACGGTAACCGCTTTGTTGGAAGTAATCAGTCGGCTGACTATGCGCCACGCGCGAAGATTTTGTTTGATCAACTGGATGCGTTTTTTGACGAGTTGCAAAAGTCTGGTCGCAAAGTCATGGTGGTCGTTGTGCCGGAACACGGCGCGGCGCTGGCCGGGGATAAGATGCAAATGTCTGGGCTGCGTGATATTCCCAGCCCGAGCATCACGCATATTCCTGTCGGCGTGAAGCTGTTTGGCATGCAGGCACCGCATCAGGGCGATGCGCTGGAGATTACGTCCCCGAGCAGCTATATGGCGATTTCGGAACTGGTAGCGCGGATGGTGGATGGCAAAGCATTCACCGCGCCTTCTGTAGACTGGCAAACGCTAACGAGCGCACTGCCGCAAACGGAAGCGATCTCGGAGAATGAGAACGCTATCGTGATGCAATATCAGGGAAAACCCTACATTCGTTTGAACGGCGGAGACTGGGTGCCTTACCCGCAATAACGTCAACCGCCATAACATAGTGCCAATCGTTTAAGCATCGAGATACACGGGGCGACAACAGGGGGGAACCTCCTCCTGTGTTTCCCCTAAAAACGGGCAGTATTAGCCCGTTATCACACGTCCTATCGGGTCGCAGCCCACCCTTCTTCAGCGCTCGTTATCTTCGCTCCGCCTCTAAATAGCCACGCTAGCTTATGCAAGGGATATATCCTATTCTGAGGCCGCGTTACGGCTGTTACCTAAGCTTGCTTAGGATTAAGATGAAATCCCCAGAACATCAGCAGAAAACAGCGTTGAGGCGACGATAAGCTGCCTTATACTATTCACGCGCGTAACTTGCGCGTATCGCGGCGTGCTTTTCGCGCGGTGTATTGCCTGCCTGTTTTTATCGGGTGGGTCAGGTATTCAGGTCTGCATAAAGGTTGACGGAGAAAGCGCTTGCGGCTCAGACGTTCATTAACGATTAAACAGATGACAGCCGTGTCTGCCGTGGCACTGGTGACGATCAGCCTGTTTATCGTCATACAGCTCTTTCACTTCGTTCATCAGCGCCGTGAGGATTATGCCAAGCAGTTGGAAAGCATCGCCTATTCCGTGCGTCAACCGCTGACGGATGCGGTGTTACAAGGGGAGGTTCAGCGAGCGGGTAATATTCTGGATAGCTTGCTGCCGGTCGCCTTTCTTAGCCGGGCAGATGTACTGCTGCCGGATGATTTCCAGACGCTGCACGCCAATTTCCCGAAAGAACGTCCGGTGCCGGACTGGATCGCCCGCGTTTTTAAGCTGCCGATCCGCATTTCTATTCCGCTCTATTCGCCGCCGCAGACGCAATATTCAGCTCCGCTTGCGCATCTGGTCTTGCAGGCGGATTCCTACCGGATGTATCAATTTATCGTCAGCACGTTTTCAACCATGCTGGCGACGTATCTGCTGCTGGCATTGATTATGTCGATCGCCATTACCTGGTGCATTAATCGGCTGCTGATACACCCGCTGCGTGGGATTATTGTCGAATTACAGAATCTACCGCCGGATGCCGTGCTTCACCGTCCACTCACGCTGCCACCTTGGCATCAGGATGATGAGCTGGGCGCGCTGGTGCGCAGCTATAACCGCAATCAACAACTGCTGGAGCAGTCACTCTCTTCCAGAAATACCGATGCGGGGTTGCCGGATAAAGCGCATTTCATACGACGCCTCGAACAGCGTTTGGCCGATGGCATCCCGTTCAGTCTGTTGGTTTTTGGGCTAGATTCCTCAGCCAGCCAGAGCGATATGGCCACGTTGGCTAAGCAGCTTCACGCCGTGATCGAAGAACAAAATGAGGCAGGGCTGATCTATCTGGCGCGCCTCGATTGTGATGAGTTTGCCATCATCGGGAAGACGTTGGGATCAACTGAGCAAGCGCAGGACTGGGCGCAAAACGTGATGTTGGCGATTAACTCTCCCTTTTTACCAGCGGACTCCCAGCCTGCACGGGCTATCAGCGCCGGTATTCTGACGATTACCGACCCTCGACCCGAGGAGGCGGCGCTGTTCTTGTCGCAGACGCGTTTTGCCATGCAACTGGCGCGGCGCGATAAAAAATGCGGTATTCATCATCTCACCACGCCTTCCTGAGCCTTCACAGGTAACGGAAATGTTATTTTTCGTAGATGTGTTTCCTGAACGCGACTTCCCCGTATGGCGGGGCTTTGAGGACGTTAATCGAAGTTTCCCCGCTGCAAAAATGTGCATCTGTTACAGATAAATTGCACTAATGTTTCTTTATAATTCCTGCTGACGTGATTCAGCTCTTGTTTTTAACCTGTTGTTCACAAACTAAACTTATAAAACATTCTCAGCTTGTTATTGCAATGTTACTTTTCGGCGCAATCACAGGCGGCATTTTCGTACCCTATTCCCCTCCTGTGTTTTCCCCACCATAGGACGTATGTATGAAAACATCAATTTTTAAAAGTCTTTATTTTCAAGTTCTTGCCGCCATTACGATAGGGATACTGTTGGGGCATTTCTACCCCCAGCTTGGTGAGCAAATGAAGCCGTTGGGCGATGGGTTTGTTAAATTAATTAAAATGATTATTGCGCCGGTTATCTTCTGTACGGTAGTAACCGGTATCGCAGGCATGGAAAGTATGAAGTCGGTCGGTCGTACTGGTGCGGCCGCCCTGCTGTATTTTGAAGTTGTGAGTACGATTGCGCTGATTATTGGCCTGGTCGTGGTCAACGTCGTACAACCTGGCGTAGGTATGAACATCGACCCGAGTACGCTTGATGCGTCCGCGGTGGCGGTTTATACCCAACAGGCTTCGCAACAAGGTTTGATTCCGTTTCTGATGGACGTGATTCCGGCGAGTGTGGTCGGTGCATTTGCCAGTGGTAATATCTTGCAGGTTCTGCTGTTTGCTGTGATGTTCGGCTTTGCGCTGCACCGCTTGGGGCCAAAGGGCAAAGTTATTTTTGATGTAATCGATAGCTTCTCCAAGGTCATTTTCGGCGTCATTAACATGATCATGAAATTAGCTCCTCTGGGTGCGTTCGGTGCTATGGCTTTCACCATCGGTAAATATGGTGTCGGTACGTTGGTGCAGTTGGGGCAACTAATCCTCTGCTTCTACATCACCTGTATTCTGTTTGTATTCCTGGTGTTGGGCAGTATTGCGAAAGCAACGGGCTTCAGTATCTTCAAATTCATTCGCTACATACGTGAAGAACTGCTGATCGTGCTGGGCACGTCCTCTTCTGAATCCGTGCTGCCACGTATGCTTGAGAAGATGGAGAAGGTCGGTTGTAAAAAATCGGTCGTCGGCCTGGTTATTCCTACGGGGTACTCGTTCAACCTTGATGGCACCTCCATCTATCTGACGATGGCGGCAGTGTTTATCGCTCAGGCGACTAACAGCCACATGGATATCTGGCATCAGATCACGTTGCTGGTTGTGCTGCTGCTGTCTTCTAAAGGTGCAGCGGGCGTAACGGGAAGTGGGTTTATCGTGCTGGCAGCAACGCTGTCTGCCGTGGGTCACCTGCCTGTTGCCGGTCTGGCGTTAATTCTGGGTATTGACCGCTTCATGTCAGAAGCCCGTGCGCTGACCAACCTGATTGGTAACGGTGTTGCAACCATCGTGGTAGCAAAATACTGCCGTGAGCTGGATGAGAAGAAACTGAACGCTGAGCTGTCCGGTAACAATAAGAACGATAACGCGGCTACGCCGACGGCGCAGTCGTAATTCCAGTAAGCCGTTATCGTTCCAGCGTACTGTTCTATGTCCTAGATAATTCCCTGCGGGTTCTGCTCCGTGGGGAATTTTTTGTCTGTAAGCTTTTTGTCTGTAAATGTTTTGTTTATAAACACGTCGAATCAAACCGTTTTCCTCTCTATTCTTAATCGGCATGAAACGTAAAAATATTGTTAAATATGACTATTTTTACCTTTTTTGCAGATTATTTCGCCTCTTGAAGTGACATAGACAAAAGCGCGCTGTCCAATGGAATGGTACACTTCGCGTCTTCAATTTTTTCCGTGATATATCCACGAGAGTGTGCGGTGGCAGACGCAAGGCCGCCATAATGATCAACAATAACCACATTATTATGTTGGATAGCTATTAGTAGGGGTTCACATGCAGGGCACCAAAAAGGCGCTTTTCGTTGGTGGTTTGTTGCTGGCGGTGATCAGCAGCAGCGTGCAGGCTGAAACACTACAGCCCGATCCAGCCTGGCAGCAGGGTAAACTGAATAATGGTTTTACCTGGCAGTTATTAACAACGCCACAGCGCCCCGGCGATCGGGTTGAGCTGCGTCTGGTTGTTAATGCCGGATCGTTGCTGGAAAACGCCCAGCAAGTGGGCTTTGCACATTTCCTTCCTCGTCTGGCCTTAGCGCCTGGCGATAAGCTGTCCGCAGCTCAGTTACCGTCCATGTGGATTCGGGATGCTAACGGCTCGCGCGTCCTGCCTCCGATAATTATTTCGTACGACTTCACGTCGTATAACCTGAGCTTGCCGAATAACCGCCCCGAACTGCTGAAAGAAGCGCTGACGTGGCTGGCTGAAAGTGCAGGGCAGATGACGTTCGACGAAAAAAGCCTACATGCCGCGTTGAAGGTTCCCGATCAGGTTGTCACCTTTCCGGTTAACTCACAGGATCCGAGCTGGCGCTATCGCCTGAAAGGGTCGCCACTGCTGGCGCACGATCCTGCTCAGGACGTCAAATTGCCGCTGAATGGCGAGCAGCTCCAGCAATTTTATAAAACCTGGTATACGCCAGATGCGATGACGCTTTATATCGTCGGTCATGTGGATAATCGCAGCGTGATCGAGCAGATCGGTAAAGTGTTCTCCCCGTTGGAAGGGAAACGCGAAGCGCCAGCACCGGTACCGACATTAAGCCCGCTGCCGCCGCAGGCGATCAGCCTGATGAATAACAACGTCCAGCAGGATACGCTGTCGCTGATGTGGGATACGCCATGGCATCCTATTCGTGAATCGCAGGCACTGGTTCGCTACTGGCTGGGCGACATGACGCGGGAAGCGATGTTCTGGCATCTACAGCAGGCGCTGGAGAAGAGCCCGCTGAAGGGCAACAATCTCCGTTTCGACTGCAATGTGTTTTATACCCGTTCTCAGTGCGCGATTCATATGGATGTTCCGGGTAGCGGGGGTGTGGAGCCGGGCGTGACGTTTATGGCGCGTGAGCTGGCGACGCTACGTGAAAAAGGGCTGACACAGCAAGAGTTTGATGCGCTGATTGCGCGCAAGACGGACGAACTGAACAAGCTGTTCGCCACCTATGCACGAACCAGTACGGACATCCTGATGGATCAGCGTTTGCGCTCCCAGCAAAATGGCGTCGTGGACATTGCACCCGAGCAGTATCAGAAACTGCGCCAGACTTATCTGTCCGCGTTGACGCTCGATATGCTGAATCAGGAACTGCACCAGCAACTGGTACAGGATACGACGCTGATGCTGATCCAACAGCCCGGTGAGCCAGAAGCGAATATGAAGGCGTTGCAGGAGACCTACGACCAGATTATGACGCCAACTGCCGAGCCTGTTGCTAGCGCAGCGGCACCTGAAGGAACAAAACCACAGGAAACCGCGCCCGCTGCACAGTAAATCCGTTATCAGTAATAGAAATAGAAAAGGCCGCGATTGCGGCCTTTAACTTATTATCACGCTACGTATGGTTTACGCAGGCATTGCCTCAAGCGGGATAATCGCGCCACGGTATTGAATGACCGTGCTGGCCGTCAAGTGACCGCGCTCTGCGGCTTCCTGCGTGCTGCCGCCATTCAGACGAACAGCCAAGTAGCCTGCGCTGAAAGAGTCGCCTGCTGCGGTGGTATCGACCACTTTCTCTTTTGACAATTTTATCGCTGGAACATCGACCAGCGCTTGTCCGCGTTCTGATACTATGCAGGAATCAGCACCGCGTTTGATGACGACTTCGCTAACGCCCAAACCGTGCGTCCGCTCCAGCACCGCTTCCAGCGGCTTCGTGCCCCACAGCATGTCTTCATCATCCAGCGTCAGGAACGCGATATCCGTACAGGACAAGATGTCGGTGTAGGACTGCTGCGTTTCTTCCTTGCTCTGCCACAAACGTGGACGGTAGTTGTTATCAAAAATCACTTTACCGCCGTTGGCGCGGCAAGCACGCAGCAGTGCAAGGAGACGTTGACGGCTTTCAGCGTTCAGAATCGCCAGACTGATGCCGCTTAGGTAAAGGTAGTCAAACTGTGCCAGCGCCTGACCGATTTTTTCTGCTTCCGGGCTGTCCAGCCAGTAGCGAGCAGCGGCGTCATTGCGCCAATAGTAGAACGTACGCTCGCCGCTATCGTCGGTTTCAATGAAGTATAAACCGGGCAATTTATTGTCCAGTCGCTGGATCAGGTCGGTTTTCACCCCTTCGTTTTGCCAGGCGGCAACCATCTCGGTACTGAAGCTGTCGGTGCCTAGCGCGGTCACATAATGTACGCCCAGCTTATCGGCATTGACCTGACGGGCAATATAAACAGCGGTGTTCAGCGTATCGCCACCAAATCCACGGTTAAGATCCGTGCCCTTCTGCGACAGTTCGATCATGCATTCGCCGATTACGGCAATGTTAGTAGTTGTCATCACTTTTGGCCTGTTTGAAAAGGTACCCTGCACCTGATGTTTGTTGGGTATAAAAAACGCGGAAATTAACGTCAGTCTCAACATTACGTGAGACTGAGTCAATAGTCTTGAAACGATGTTTTATTTTTTCATGACGCAGATCGGAAAACCAGTGCTTTCCCTCTGCTTTTAGCGATTAGGGGATGGTTCTTTCTCCTGATCATTCTTGTCTGTCGAGATGTCGCCTTTATAGTTCGCTGTCGCGATCCAGGCGGCGCAAAAGAGCGTCAGACGGGCGAAGAAATAGAAGAATGCCATCAGGCCAATAACTGAACCGAACGCGGCGCCAGAAGGCGAACTGGCCAGTTTAGGCAGCGCGACAGTCATGGCGAACTTGATGGCTTCAAAACCGACGGCGGCAATCAGCGTGCCGCGAAAGAGCGCTTTACGCTTGGGTTTATGGCGCGGTAAGACGAAAAATATCCACAGGAATAACAAATAGTTGGCGAAGATGGAGATTGACAGCGCAATCAGCGTCAATGCGGGACGCAACCACTCGATGCCATCCAGCCCCAGCGCGGTTACGATCATGTTTTGCGCGGTGCCAGCAACAGAGGTCAGGAAAAGCGTGATAATTAGCGCAATCACCAAGCCCGTCAGCGACAGGAAATCCCGCGTGTACTGAAAGTAAATCTTCTCTTCATCTTTCGGGTTCCTTTCCCAGACGTCGCGCGATTGGGCGCGAATGGCTTCACGCAGGTTTCCCATCCAACTGATGCCGGAATAGAGAGCGATCAGTAACCCAGTAAGCCCGACGGTGGTACGCTGCTGTACGGCGGTGTTGACGGTACTTTTCAACGTATTGGCCAGATTAGGATCGCTGATACTGTTGACGATACGGTTAATCAGCCCCGTCAGCAGGTCGGGGTTTGAGGCCAGCACGAAACCCACGGCGGCAAAAGACACCATGAGAATAGGGATCAGCGACAGAAAGGAAAAATAGGTAATGGCTGCGCCAAACTGATTGCCCATTCGATCGTTGAAACGTTCGCCCGCTCGAATCAGGTGCGCGACGCTGGGGATCGCCTGAATCCGTGCGGCCAGACGTTTGCTCTTACCCAGAAATGAGAGGGATTTTTGCGGTGATTTATTCCCTTCTGGGGTGGACGATGTTGATTGGCGATCCGGGTCTGCCGGTACAGGCATTGCGTTTCTCCTGTGTTCGGGATTAGTTTATTGAGAGACAAGATATAAGTTTGATTATAACCAACAATATAAGAATGTGACTTTTCGATATTTTTTGAACGTACGTCATACACGGACGTTAAGCGAGTGAATTTTCCATGCCAACACCTTCCCCATCCGAACCGGCGCTGAGCGGCCTGCGCCTTAATTTGCGCATCGTTTCCGTTGTGGCGTTCAACTTTGCCAGCTACCTGAATATTGGCCTGCCGTTGGCGGTGCTGCCGGGATATGTACACGATCATCTTGGCTATAGCGCGTTCTGGGCTGGGCTGGTGATCAGCCTGCAATACTTCTCCACGCTATTGAGCCGCCCGCATGCAGGTCGTAGCGCCGATGAAAAAGGGCCGAAAAAGATTGTCGTCTGGGGACTCGCTGGCGTCATGCTGAGTGGGGTGTTTTACCTGCTGGCTGCTTTTAGCGATGCGTCGCCTGCGATCACGCTGCTGCTACTGTGTCTCGGGCGTGTCGTGCTGGGTGCCGGACAGAGCTTTGCTGGTACAGGTGCAACGCTCTGGGGCGTTGGTGTGGTGGGCTCCCGACATATCGGACGCGTGATTTCGTGGAATGGCATTGCGACGTACGGTGCGATGGCGATTGGTGCGCCGCTCGGCGTCTGGCTGAACCATATCGGTGGGCTAAAGCTGCTCTCTGTGTGCATTATTCTGATCGCAGCCGTGGCGATTATCTTCGCGCTGCCGCGTCCGGCAGTGCAGGTCGCGCCCGGTAAAAAGATTCCCTTCCGTGAAGTGCTGGGGAAAGTCTGGGTTTACGGCATTATTCTGGCGATCGCCTCTGCGGGTTTTGGTGTGATCGCTACCTTTATCACGCTGTTTTATGCCGATCACAACTGGGAAGGTGCAGCGCTGACGCTGACCATTTTCAGTTGTGCTTTTGTCGGTGCGCGGCTGGTTTTCCCCAACAGCATTCAGCGGTTTGGCGGGCTGCGCGTAGCCATGGCGTGCTTTGTGGTTGAGATCGTGGGTTTACTGCTGGTGTGGGGCGCGACGCAGCCGCTAATGGCGGAAGTGGGCGCATTCCTCGCGGGGGCAGGTTTCTCTCTGGTATTCCCGGCATTAGGCGTCGTTGCCGTTAAAGCCGTATCACCACAGAATCAGGGCAGTGCGCTGGCAACCTATACGATATTCCTCGATCTGTCGCTAGGCGTCGTCGGGCCGGTGGCTGGCGTACTGATGGGCTATACCGGAATCGCCTCTATTTATTTGGCAGCGGCGTCGCTGGGGCTATGCGGTCTGGCGCTGACATGGCGACTGACTCAGCGTCCTGTCATCGAACAAGAGTAGCCACCGAAGTGGCTACTGTCAGACGATAACGCCGATTATTTCAGCTTCAGCGTGTGGATGATGCCTTCTGCTTCGCTCTGTGCCTGTTGCTGATTGCTGGCTGGCAGCGTGATCTGCAAAGTCAGCAGTTGGTTTTCCACTTTTCCCAACACCACGGATGAATAAGCCTGCTGTCCGCTGCTGGTGATAATGCTGTCGAGCTGTTGCAGCTTCTTGCCGTCAACGTCGATGGTTTTGTTGGTGACAACCTGAAGGTTGGCGTCACGCGTGCGTTGCTGATCTTCCAGACGCTGCGCCAGCACGGTCAGCTCTTCCGTGGTGTTATCGCCCAGAATCACGATGACCGCTTTCTGCCCGTTGTCATTGGCGTAAACGTGCATGTTGTTCGCCTGTGTGCCCACTTTACCGCTTTGGTCACGCATATCGGCTGGCAGAGTAAACGCAACCTTCCCATCCATTAATTCAATGTTCTGGCTCGCGGTGGCTTCTGCGGCAGGTTTATCTTGTGCGCCCGCTTTTGCTGCGTCATCCGTTTTGCCATCACACGCGGCAAGCAGACCGACAAGCAAACCGACACCGAGGTATTTGATTACATTCGACATGGGATCCCTTTCTCTCGTTTTTTAACAGGTAATATTTTTAAACAGGTAATAACAGTATGGCACCCTATTCAGGTAGCAAAAACAAGCATTTTGTTGTTGCAAACCGTTGTTGGAGCCTGCGTTATTTTTACAAAACGATGAGTGTATGCCCTAAATAATTCGAGTGGCGTGAAGGCGGCAACTGCATGAATCCCCAGGAGCTTATATGAGTAAGTGACTGGGGTGAGTAAAGGCAGCCAACGCACAAGCAGCTTGAAGTATGACGGGAAAAAGGCGGTGTGGATCACCGCCCGATAGGCATTAGTGATGGTTGCTGACGGAGTGATAGTCGGCCGCGCCTTTCTGCTCGCTCAGACGTTTGAGCACCATGTTCAGCATGACGCCGTACATCGGCAGGAAGAACGCCAGACTGATCAACAGCTTGAAGGCATAATCCACCATCGCAATTTCGACCCAGTTTGCTGCCATGAAAGCATCGGTACTGCGGTAAAACGCGATGAAGAAAAAGGCCAGCGTGTCGCTGAAATTACCAAACACGGTTGAAACGGCTGGTGCCACCCACCACGCGCGCTTCTGACGCAGTCTATTGAAGACGTGGACATCCAGAATCTGGCCGAGAACATAAGCCATGAAACTGGCGCAGGCTATACGTGCTACGACGATATTCACCTGGCTTAACACCCCGAACGACTGCCACGAGCCCTGATAAAACAGTGACGAAACCAGATAGGAAATCACCAACGCAGGCACCATCACGGTCAGAATGATACGACGCGCCAGCGGCGCACCGAAAACCCGAACCGTCAGGTCAGTCGCCAGAAAAATAAACGGGAAGGTAAACGCGCCCCAGGTGGTATGAAAACCGAAAATCAATACCGGGAGCTGGACCAGATAATTACTCGACGTAATGATCAGGACATGGAACAACGATAGCCAGATCAGCGCCGTAAGCCGCTGTTGGGGAGTAAAACGATACATAATGTGACCTTTTTGGTTATTGGGGTTAGGGAACCCAAGAAATAACGTGCAGATTTATGCTGCAACGCGGCGGCATAATACGCAATTGTTTCGCTAATGCAATGTGTTTTGCCGAGAAAGGATGGTTGTTTTATGCGCAAACGTTGTCGTCGCTTGCGTAGGGGAATCCTCCGCGTAAACTAAGGCAGTTTTTTGATTCCAGCACTGAGAACGTTGATGACCGATCCCTTTACCAACCCAGATAAAACCCTTGATGCTCAGGGGCTGCGCTGCCCTGAGCCTGTTATGATGGTGCGTAAGACAGTACGCCAGATGGAAACCGGGCAAACGCTGCTGATTATTGCCGACGATCCGGCTACCACTCGCGATATTCCCGGTTTTTGCGTGTATATGGAGCATGAGCTTCTGGCGCAAGAGACTGAACAGGTTCCCTATCGGTATCTGCTGCGCAAGGGCCAATGATACTCGTCATACTTCAAGCCGCAGGTGCGTTGGCTTCTCTTACTCACCCCAGTCACTTACTCGTGTAAGCTCCTGGGGATTCGTGCGATTGCCGCCTGCCTGCAACTCGAATTATTTAGAGTATAAGAGTTACTCAGTGCGTTATTCTGCACGCTGTAGTGTGTTTCTCGATCCTTCAACCAACAGCCAGCAACGGTAATGTTAGTCCTGTTTTCTCAGCAGCCGTAGCGCGTTGGCGGTGACTAACGCCGTTGCGCCGGAATCCGCCAGCACCGCCAGCCACAGTCCGGTAATGCCCAGAATACTGGTGACCAGAAATACCGCTTTCAGCCCCAGCGCGATGGTAATGTTCTGACGAATATTACGCTGCGTCGCCCGCGACAAGCTGATCATGGCTGCCAGTCCAGTCAGGCGGCTGTGGGTTAATGCCGCATCGGCGGTTTCCAATGCCACATCCGTACCGCTTCCCATCGCGATGCCGATAGTTGCGGCTTTCATTGCTGGCGCGTCGTTGATGCCGTCGCCCACCATTGCCACGGGATGCTGTTTACCCAATTCGCTGACCGCTGTGACCTTATCGGCAGGGAGCAGGCTGGCTCGGTAATCGATCCCTAATGTTGCTGCAATAGCCGCTGCTGCGCGGGGATTATCACCTGTGAGCATGACGCCACGAATCCCCAACTGCTGCAAGGCATCCAGCGCTTCACGCGCATCGTGGCGCAGCGTATCGCTCAGCGCCAGCAAACCGAGTAGGGTGTCGTCTTCTTGCACCACCACGACGGTTTTCCCTTCGTTTTCCAGCACATCAATTCGTTGCAGCCAGTCGGCGTCAAGCAAACCGGGCGCGACGCGAGTCGGTGCGCTAACCTGAATCCGCTTGCCGCCTATCGTGCCTTCAACGCCGACACCCGCCAGTGCTTTACGGTTTTCTGCCATCGGGAGGAATGTGCTGCTGGATAACGCATGTTGGACGATGGCCTTGGCGAGCGGATGGTGCGAACCCGACTCCACTGCGGCGGTGCGCGTCAGCAACGCCGTTTCGCTAATGCCCGCTACGGGTAACACGTTTGTCACCTGCGGTTTGCCTTCCGTCAGCGTACCCGTCTTATCAAACGCAATAGTCTTGATATTGCCAAGCGACTCCAGCGCTGCACCGCCTTTAATCAGTGCCCCCCGACGCGTTGCCGCAGCCAACCCAGACGTAATCGCCGCAGGCGTTGAGATCACCAGTGCACACGGACAGCCGATTAACAGCAGCGTCAGGCCGCGATAAATCCACTCTTGCCACGGCTGTGCCAGCAGCAATGGTGGAATCAGAATTACCAACAGCGCCAGCAGCATGATGGCTGGCGTGTAATAGCGGCTGAACTTATCGAGGAAGCGTTCTATCGGCGCGCGGCGCTCTTCTGCTTCTTCTATCAGTTGCAGAATGCGGTCGATGGCGCTGTTGCCCGGCAGTGAAACCACCCGCAACTGTACGACCCGATCGACACACAGGCTGCCAGCGGCAATTTTTTCACCGGGCGTGCGTTCAACGGGAACCGATTCGCCGGTCAGGGCGCTTTCATCAAAGCTGGCATCGCTGTTCAATAGCTCTGCATCGGCAGGGAGCCGTCCACCGGGGGCGACTTCAATAACATCGCCGGGAACCAGACTTGCAACGGGAACGAGGCGTCGCTGCCCGTTGCCGATAACCGTTGCGTCTTCAGGAAGCAGCGCCATCAGTGCCGTTACGCCCCGTCGTGCGCGGTTTGCCGCGTAAGACTCGAGATGTTCGCCCAGCATAAACAGCAGCAAAATGACCGTGGCTTCGGTGGTGGCGCCAATCAAGAGCGCGCCGATGGAAGCTACGCTCATCAGTGTTTCAATCGCGAAGGGCGTACCTGTGCGAATGAGCTGCACCGTTTTTTTCAGTATCGGAATCAGCCCGACAATGGTGGTCGCGATAAACGCGATCTGCCCGCCACGCTCGCTTAACAGGGAGAGTCCCCAGCTTGCAGCAGCCAGCAAAGTGAAAAGTATTAAGAAACCATATTCATGCACGAAACGACGTACGGTAGACGTGTCGGATGGTGCGATGGGGAGTGCGGTGTCCTGCAAGGTGAAGCCAGCTTGCTGAACGGCATGTTGAACCTGAGGGCGAATATCTGTGTAGGCGTCAACAACCAGTTTTTCGGTGGCGAACAGCACTTTGGCCTGTTCAATTCCGGTGAGATTTTTTACTGCATTTTCGATTTTACGTGCGCAGCTGGGACAATCCATCCCGCTGACTTTCCAACTGAAACGCTGGTGGGATCGGGGCCTGTCGCTGTCTCCGCCGTCGGGGTCGTCTGAATCAGCGCTACCGCCGCTGTCTGACGAATGTTGCTCTGTGCCACACGCGGTCTGAACCGAGGCATCGGATGTGTGCTTGGTTGAACAGCAGCTGTGGTCTGCGTGGTTCGAATGCTGCGTGTGTTCATTACAGCAGCTTTTCGCGCTGTGCGCGGTACTGCGTGGCGCGTGGTGAACGCCGTTATTGCAGCATGCTGATTTCTCAGCGCTGTGGTGGTTCTGATGAGAGTGCATATCTTCCCCTTATATTAGTGATTGCCATTCTCATCAGAAACTTTACACCGCCGCTCAATGCTTAGCCAGCCTTTCGTAAACGCCGCGAGCGTTAGAAATAGAGGGAGCGAACGATCAGGAAATGGCCGCCAAAATAGCCCGCAGCCACAATCGCCTGATGGGCGCGGAACGGGAAACGATAATGGTGAATAAGCCAGGCTGCATGGGCGATAAACAGTAGTACGGTGCCCGTCAGCAAGGAGAAATTCGCGTTTGTTCCCAGCGCAAAATACCGTTCACCGGCAATCCAGACCATCAGCGTCGTCATGATGATAAGCGCGCAGGCGGGCCAGCGCTGTGCGTCCAATCGTCCCCAGATAATAGCGAGTAGGATCGCGGCCAGAATGACGAGCGTTAGTGCCAGCGGCCAGAAGAACGTGAGCGCGATTTGTCCGGTAAAAAAGCTAATGGTGTACAGCAGATGGGAGATAAAATAGGCACCAAACGCGTAAAGCAGGCGCTGAGTCGGGAGCAACAGTAGCGTGTCTGCCACCAGCGTTGCCAGTAACCCCAGCACAATCAGATAGCCTGGCACACCAAGTAGCGGCATCTGCCAGGCTAGCGCTAGCAGCAATAGCATCGTGACCGGTTTGAACAACCAACGCTGCCATGTCGGGCCACGATAGCTCGCGTCTACATACAACCAACCAGAAAAAAGCACAGCAATAAATGACCAAAGCATAGCGTGTCCTTTTTGTGTTTTTGTTTGTGTCAGGATAAAAATAAACCGTTCTTTATTTAGTGTAGGGGATTGTGAGGAAGTTAAACAACACGGTGCGAGACGGATGCGCCTTTCGTGAGCTTCATGTTATGTTATCGCCTGTTTTTATTGTAGATGGGCGCCGTGAAGTCTCTGAAGGGAGCGTTGTGTTGAATGAGTAATGAATCCGCACTTTATCGTATTCAATTTATAAATAACGGTAAGAATTACCAGCTTTACGTGCGTGAGTTGGTTCAGGGTAATCTGTTCGGTTTTATTGAAATTGCTGACTTTGTGTTTGATAGCCAATCGACGGTGTTGGTTGACCCGTCAACCGAGAAACTGAAAACGGAATTCTCCGGCGTTAGCCGCAGTTTTATCCCTCTACAGGCGATTATTCGTATTGATGCCGTGACGGAAAAAGGCAGTGCCCGTATTTCTGATTTAGGCGATAACGTTACCGCGTTCCCTTATCTTCCCGGCAAGAAACCCTGATGAATGATTTCCCCTGGCTGTTGGCTTTGGTCGTTGGCGCTATTCTGGTGCTGGCGGCGCGGCAGTATCGACGCCAACGTCATCGGGAAGCGCAGAATGATGCGGCTCCGCTGCGTATTGTGGCCGCAGAGGTGAAACACAAACGCGAATTTCCCCGTACTCGTCGGCGTGCGCGTGAGCATCAGGTGATGGTTGTGGAGGATATGCTGTATGAGGCCACGTTCAGGCCAATTGCTGGCGGCGCAAATATCACGCTGCGCCTCGAAAACGCAGATTATCACCTGCTTGATACGGGTATGCAGGGATCGTTGCAGCTAAAGGGCACGCGCTTTATTCGCTTTGTGCCCCAGCAGAGTTAGCGGTTACGGCTTCGGTGGCTTGGGCTGCTTTTTCTGCCACGCCAGTAGTTCAAACACGCCAAAAAGGAAAATACGTGCCTGAAGCGTCCTGTTTAGCGGGGGGCTGTCCTTCGGCTGACTGGATTTTAACAGCAGCAGTTGAAAACCGTGCATCAGGATCATAAACACCATCGCCACAGTCATGAAGATATTCAACGGCTTGGGAAACGGCTGAATCAGGTTAAGCAACAGAAATCCCCACACGCCCAGCATCAATAATCTGCCAAGGTTAATCAAAATCATCTCTTACCCTTACATTGCTGCGAAGATCACTGACGGATGTACAAACGGTAGGCGACCTGACCCGCAATTTTCTCACGGTGCAGTTGCCAATTCTCCGGGATGGTTAGCTGCGTATTTTCCGCCTCGGTTTCCACGTAAATCCACGCATCTGGTGCCAGCCAGCCCTGTTGTTCCAGCAGCGCGAGCGTGTTGTTCAGTAGCTCTTTGCGGAACGGTGGATCGAGAAACACGACGTCAAACGGTGTGCCCGGTTTTGCCAGCCAGCTCAGGGCATCAGTATTGACCACCTCGGCGTTTTCCGCCCGAAGCAGTGCCAAATTCTGCGTTAATTGCTGGGCGACTGCACGTTCCATTTCCAATAATGTGGCGTGCGCAGCATAACGGGATAAGGCTTCCAGTCCGAGCGCGCCGCTGCCGGCAAAGCAGTCCAGACAGCGAGCCTGCTGAATGACGGGGGCGAGCCAGTTAAATAACGTTTCACGTACACGATCGGTAGTGGGACGTAAACCGGGGCTATCAGGAACCGGAAGTTTTCTGCCGCGCCATTGACCACCGATGATTCGGATTTGTCCGGCGGCTGACGATGCATTTTTTTTAGCCATAGCTCACAGGGTTATTGTTGTGCCGCATCATCATGGTGTGGATGCGGGCAGGAAATTTCTGGCGCTATTCTAGCGGCGGTTGCGTGTAGAGGGAATGTTAAGATGGACGTTAAAGTGCTTAAGCCAAAATTTTGTGCTGTCTGCGGCCTTTCTATCACGCGCGGCGTTTGACACACTTCGTAACGGACATTGCCTTTCGTTACGAAGATTGTCGTTAGCACGGAGAATTGTCTGTCATTGCTCCCGTTGGCTGCGTGTTGCTGTCGGCAGGAAAGTGTTAAACTTGTTGTTTAAATATGATTTTCATTGATTGATTCGCTGCGGTGAGCAGCGTGGAGCGCGATTACACATGTCAAAAGAAAAGAAGCGCGGTTTTTTTTCCTGGCTGGGACTTGGGAAACAGGAAGAAAAACAACAAGAGCAGCCGCAGGAGAAGCCGGTCGTTGACGATGCGCCCGCTGCTGAATCGGATGCCGCCGCATCGACTCACCAGACCGTTGAGCCTACGCCGGAGCTCGTAGCGCAACCGCTGCCGGAAGAATCTGTCGTTGAAGAAAAGATAGTAGCTGAAGAAAATATAAAGGTTGAAGCGGAAGAACTGACCCCATCAGTCGCCGAGCATGAGGTTACCGTTGCGGTAGACGATCGTGACCCGATCGATCATGACGTGCTTGATCGGAATATCACCGATCCGATCGTGCAGGTCGAGATCGCAGAGAACGCGACGGTGGTTGACGAGGCGCTGGATGACGCGCAGCAAGAAGAACAGGAAAATGAGCAACTGGACGACGTTCCAGTCGTTGTGCAAGAGCAAGAACGCCCGATGAAAGAAGGTTTCTTCGCTCGCTTGAAGCGCAGTCTAGTAAAAACGCGTGAGAATCTCGGTTCCGGATTTATCGGATTGTTTCGCGGTAAGAAAATCGACGACGATCTGTTTGATGAACTGGAAGAGCAACTGCTGATTGCGGATGTCGGGGTCGAGACCACCCGTAAGATCATCGACAGCCTGACGGAGCACGCCAGTCGCCGCCAACTGAAAGATGCTGATACGCTTTTTGTTAAGCTGAAAGAAGAAATGGCAGAGATTCTTGCTAAGGTGGACGCCCCGCTGAATATCGAAGGCAAAACGCCGTATGTCATTCTGATGGTTGGTGTTAATGGCGTGGGTAAAACCACCACCATCGGTAAAATGGCACGCCAGTTCCAGGCACAGGGCAAATCTGTAATGCTGGCGGCGGGTGATACCTTCCGTGCAGCAGCAGTCGAGCAGCTTCAGGTCTGGGGACAACGCAATAACGTGCCGGTGATAGCGCAGCACACAGGGGCGGATTCGGCATCGGTGATTTTCGATGCAATTCAGGCAGCGAAAGCGCGTGGCGTGGATGTCCTGATCGCGGATACCGCCGGTCGCTTGCAGAACAAAGCGTACCTGATGGAAGAGCTGAAAAAGATTGTGCGCGTGATGAAGAAGCTGGACGAAGACGCGCCGCATGAAGTGATGCTGACGCTGGATGCGAGCACCGGACAGAACGCAGTGAGTCAGGCCAAGCTGTTTAATGAAGCAGTCGGGCTGACAGGCATTACCTTGACTAAGCTGGACGGGACCGCGAAAGGCGGGGTGATTTTCGCCATTGCCGACCAGTTTGCTATTCCTATCCGCTATATTGGGGTAGGTGAAGGCATTGAAGATTTACGGCCATTCAAGGCCGACGATTTTATTGAGGCACTTTTTGCCCGAGAGGATTAAAACGGATGATTCGTTTTGAACAGGTCAGTAAAGCTTACCTCGGTGGGCGTCAGGCATTGCAAGGGGTGGATTTCCATCTGCGCCCAGCGGAAATGGCGTTCCTGACCGGCCATTCCGGCGCAGGGAAGAGCACCCTGCTGAAACTGATTTGTGGTATTGAACGTCCCAGCGCGGGTCAGATTTTGTTTGGCGGTCACAATATTAGCCGCCTGAAAAAACGCGAAGTCCCGTTCTTACGGCGTCAGATCGGCATGATTTTTCAGGATCACCACCTGTTGATGGAGCGCACGGTCTATGACAACGTCGCGATGCCGCTCATTATCGCGGGCGCCAGCAGTGAGGATATTCGTCGTCGGGTATCGGCCGCGCTGGACAAGGTTGGCCTGCTGGATAAAGCGAAGAATTATCCTATCCAGCTGTCCGGTGGTGAACAACAGCGTGTGGGTATTGCACGCGCTGTGGTTAACAAACCCGCCGTGTTGCTGGCGGATGAGCCGACGGGCAATCTGGACGAGGCGTTGTCAGAAGACATTTTGCGCCTGTTTGAAGAGTTCAATCGCGTCGGCGTCACTGTCCTGATGGCGACGCATGATACCGGGCTGATCGCCCGCCGTAATTACCGTGTGCTGACGTTGTCGGATGGCCGCATGGTGGGGGGAAACCACGATGGCAAATAACGTCCGTAATGCGAAAAAGCCTGTCGCAAAAGCGAAAGCACTGCGCGGCGGTTGGCAGGAACAATGGCGCTATGCCTGGACAAATACGCTGGCTGATATGCTGCGCCAGCCGCTGGCCACCTTTCTGACCGTGATGGTTATCGCTATCTCGCTGGCGCTGCCCAGCATCTGCTATCTGGTGTGGAAAAACGTCAGTCAGGCTGCAACACAGTGGTATCCATCGCCTCAACTGACGGTGTATCTGGATAAATCGCTGGATGACAACGCGGCGCAGGCGGTTATCACGCAGCTTCAATCTGAAGATGGCGTCGATAAAGTTAATTACCTGTCGCGCAATGAAGCGATGGGCGAATTCCGCAACTGGTCCGGTTTTGGCGGCGCGCTGGATATGCTGGAAGAAAACCCGTTACCCGCGGTGGCAATCATTACGCCAAAAATGAGTTTTCAGGATTCCACCACGCTGACAACGTTGCGCGATCGCGTGGCATCGACGCAGGGCGTGGATGAAGTTCGAATGGACGACAGCTGGTTTGCTCGTCTGGTGGCGCTAACTAATCTGGTTGGGCAAATTTCCGCGATGATTGGCGTCCTGATGGTCGTTGCTGTATTTTTGGTGATCGGCAACAGCGTGCGTCTGAGTATTTTCAGTCGCCGTGAAACCATCAACGTGATGAAGCTGATTGGTGCGACGGACGGCTTTATTCTGCGTCCGTTCCTGAATGGCGGAGCGGCAATGGGCGTGGGCGGTGCGGTGCTGTCGCTGATTTTATCGCAGGCGCTGGTTTGGAAGCTGGATGCGGTGGTGGCACAGGTTGCTGCTGTTTTCGGTACGACGTTTGCCGTCAAAGGGTTGAGCTGGGACGAGTCCCTGCTGCTACTGCTCATCGCTGGCATGATTGGCTGGCTGGCCGCCTGGCTGGCAACAGTGCAACATTTACGCCGTTTTACACCACAGTAAGCGTTTTCTGGTATAATTATCCCCTGTAATTCAGACCGTATTGCAGGGGAAACCTCCTCAGCGACATCTCTTCTTTGTACTTTCCGCTGCGTTTTCTCCTTGATTTTTCGCGTATTAACGTCTTGTTCGTCTCCTGCTTGATCTCTGGCATCAGGTGAATAAAATGATAGGAACTTGCGAGCGAAATCACAGTCTGAATAAACAGATTTTAAGGTTTCAATAAATACGCTTAAAGGTGCCGCATTTTGCCATTTTCGCGCAAAACGATGCGGCGAAGCAGTGCTAAGATAGCTGACTGCAATATGACGAGTAGAGTAACAGAGAGGGTTGAATGACCAAAGATATGCAAACTTTCACCTTAGTTCCCCAGGGCAGTCTGGAAGGGTATATTCGTGCCGCCAATGCCTATCCGATGCTGACGGCGGAGGAAGAGCGGGCGCTGGCTGAACGACTGCATTATCAGGGCGATCTGGAGGCTGCTAAGCACCTGATTCTTTCACACCTGCGTTTTGTTATTCACGTTGCCCGTAACTATTCCGGCTACGGCCTGCCGCAGGCGGACCTGATTCAGGAAGGGAACATCGGCCTGATGAAAGCGGTACGTCGCTTCAACCCTGAAGTTGGCGTGCGTCTGGTTTCTTTCGCCGTGCATTGGATCAAGGCAGAAATTCATGAATACGTGCTGCGTAACTGGCGTATCGTGAAGGTAGCCACCACTAAAGCACAGCGTAAGTTGTTCTTTAACCTGCGGAAGACGAAAACACGCCTCGGCTGGTTTAACCAGGATGAAGTCGAACTGGTAGCGCGTGAACTTGGTGTGACCACCAAAGACGTGCGCGAGATGGAATCCCGCATGGCGGCGCAGGACATGACCTTCGATCCGACGCCGGAAGAGGACTCGCACGACGGCAAAGCGATGTCGCCAATGCTTTACCTACAGGATAAATCGTCTGACTTTGCCGATGGCATTGAAGAGGACAACTGGGATACGCATGCGGCCGATAAGCTCACCTACGCGCTGGAAGGGCTGGATGAACGTAGCCAGCACATTATTCGCGCCCGCTGGCTGGATGATGACAACAAATCCACCTTGCAGGAACTGGCCGACCAATACGGTGTTTCCGCAGAGCGTGTACGTCAGTTAGAAAAGAATGCGATGAAAAAACTGCGAGCGGCGATAGAAGCGTAATCGCTCTCATCGTCTCTTTCTGTAGCGACCGGGTAATGCCCGGTCGTTTTGTTTTTATCCAACGTGAATGTCAGGCCGTAGAGATGTGTTTATGGTTTCTCTGGGTTGAGTTCGTCAAGAATCAGCGGCGTTTCTTTTCTGCGAATATAGCGCCAGCCGCCGGATACGGGTGAGAAGCCGCAAGACACCATAAATCGCGCCAGCACTTCCTCTTTGATCGAAGCATGATCGGCCGTTGCCAGCCACCATTCTTTAACCTCAGGAAGCTGACGACGTGCTTCATCAATCAAAAGTTGCCCTACGCCACGTCGCCGCGTGACTTCTCGCACCATCAGATCGCTCAGTTCCGCATATTCCCCTTCAATTTCGACCAGCACACCACCTAACAGTCGATCGTTAAAACGGGCGGCGAATAGCCGCTGATCGAGCGTGAGCCCTTCTTCGAGTAAATCAATGTTCTGATGCGGCCAAATTTTCGCCAGATCAATTTTATCCTGAGGGCTGAACTGGGTGAGGCATTCAATGGTTAGTTTCATTTTTATCGGCACTCCATCATGTGAGTGAAGAATAATGTAGTTGTCTTGTAGTGGAACGGTTGTGTAATTTGAGCGTTATGGTTAATAGAGCAAATGTTTTTCTCATTCTTTGTTTTTCGAGTAATCCATCAACAATTAATGCATAAAGTAGAATATCTGACTATATATAAATTGAATGCTGGTTTTTACATCTGGTGTTTTGTGCTGTTTGCTCCGCTTGTTTCTGACAAGGTGAGTTGATTTGCAGCATAAAACTCCTGTTTAATAATATGAAAAATAAAGCCTTATTAGAAAACATTACTAATAATAACCTAAGCCTTTCTTACTTATAAGAAAATAGCAGGTTATGGCAGAAGGCGGTCAGGTTTTCGGCAATATCCATAATGACAGATGGGGTAAAAAAAATGAAATTCAGTAAAGGTAAAGTATTGCTGATGGGTTGTATGGCTGCGGCGTTCAGCCATGCGGTCAACGCTGCCGATATTAAGGTTGCGGTTGTTGGCGCAATGTCTGGACCCGTTGCGCAATATGGCGATATGGAGTTCATTGGCGCACGTCAGGCTATTGCCGATATCAACGCAAAAGGCGGCGTAAACGGCAACAAACTGGTTGGCGTTGAATATGATGACGCGTGCGATCCTAAGCAGGCGGTTGCCGTAGCGAACAAAGTCATCAATGACGGTATCCGTTATGTGATTGGCCATCTGTGTTCCTCCTCCACGCAGCCTGCGTCTGATATCTATGAAGAAGAAGGCGTGATCATGATTACGCCTGCGGCAACCAATGCTGATTTGACCACGCGCGGCTATAAAATGGTGATGCGCACGACGGGGCTGGATTCCGATCAGGGGCCAACCTCAGCAAAATACATTGTCGAAACCATCAAACCTCAGCGTATCGCCGTGGTTCATGACAAGCAGCAATATGGTGAAGGTCTGGCCCGCTCTGTTCAGGATAGCCTGAAAAAAGCTGGTGCGAATGTTGTACTGTTTGAAGGTGTGACGGCGGGTGATAAAGATTTCTCTACGCTGGTTGCGCGTCTGAAGAAAGAGAACGTCGATTTCGTTTATTTCGGCGGCTACTACCCAGAAATGGGACAGATTCTGCGTCAGGCTCGTCAGGCTGGTATGACAACCAAATTCATGGGCCCGGAAGGCGTGGGTAACTCTTCGCTGTCTAACATCGCAGGCGATGCCTCTGAAGGCATGCTGGTGACGTTGCCGAAGCGTTACGATCAGGTTCCTGCTAACCAACCGATTGTGGATGCGCTGAAAGCCAAGAAACTGGATCCAACCGGCCCGTTCGTCTGGACGACCTACGCTGCGCTGCAATCGCTGACCACTGCGATGACACGTACCGGTAGCAATGAGCCGGAAAAACTGGTCGCGGATCTGAAAGCGAACTCCGTGGATACCGTAATGGGACCATTAAGCTGGGATGCAAAAGGCGACCTGAAAGGGTTTGAATTTGGCGTATTTGAGTGGCACAAAGACGGTACTTCCAGCGCAGTGAAATAATCATCATGCAGGGGAGGCAGAAGCGGGTGAATGTACCGCTGTCTGCCTCTTCGGCGTGGAGAACATTTTCCGCTTTCTGAGTGTGTACCACTACTATCCCTCAATACCGAAGCCCCCGTTGCCGCAAGGCGCGGGGGCGGCATTTAAGGTTAAGGTATGTCCGAGCAGTTCCTCTACTTTCTTCAGCAGATGTTCAACGGCCTGACGTTGGGCAGCACCTATGCGCTGATCGCCATTGGCTACACCATGGTTTACGGCATTATCGGCATGATTAACTTCGCGCACGGCGAGGTTTATATGATCGGTAGCTATGTCTCCTTTATTGTTATTGCGGCCCTGATGATGATGGGTATCGATGCTGGCTGGCTCCTGATTAGCGTCGCCTTCGTTGCCGCTGTGGTGATTTCCAGCGCCTACGGCTGGAGTATCGAACGGGTGGCCTATCGCCCCGTGCGAACGTCAAAGCGTCTGATTGCACTGATTTCTGCCATCGGGATGTCGATTTTCCTGCAAAACTACGTCAGCCTGAATCAGGGCTCGCGTGATGTTGCGCTGCCGAGTCTGGTGACTGGCCAGTGGGTGCTGGGCGAAAGCAATGGCTTTGCCGCCACCATCAGCACCATGCAGTTGACCATCTGGATTGTTACGTTCCTTGCCATGCTGGCGCTGACGCTATTTATTCGCTATTCCCGCATGGGACGCGCCTGCCGCGCCTGTGCTGAAGACCTGAAAATGGCGAGCCTGCTGGGTATCAGCACCGATCGCGTCATCTCACTGACCTTCGTCATTGGCGCCCTCATGGCCGCTGTTGCAGGCGTGCTGCTGGGGCAATTTTACGGTGTCATCAACCCCTATATCGGCTTCATGGCTGGGATGAAAGCCTTTACGGCTGCGGTACTGGGCGGGATTGGCAGCATTCCTGGTGCGATGATCGGCGGGCTGGTTTTGGGTGTAGCCGAAGCGCTGACGTCTGCTTACCTGAGCACGGAATACAAAGATGCGGTGTCATTTGCGCTGCTGATTGTTGTGCTGCTGGTGATGCCAACCGGCATTCTGGGTCGCCCGGAGGTTGAGAAGGTATGAAACAGCTCAACCTGCTTAATGCGTTTGTTTCCGCGTTCATGCTGCTAGTGCTGGCCTCGTTTTTAATGGGCATGCAACTGTCGCTGGATGGCACCAAACTGGTAGTGCACGGTGCCGGTGAAGTTCGCTGGTATTGGATTGGTGCGGGCTGCATCGTGGTGTTCTTCTTCCAGTTGATTCGCCCGTTCTTTCAGCAAAGCATCAAGAAGTTTTCCGCTCCGTCACTGGTGTTGCCGAGTTTTGATGGCAGTACGCCACGCCAGAAAATACTCGCTGCGGCGTTGATTATCGCCGCTATCGCCTGGCCGTTTCTGGTCTCGCGCGGAACGGTAGATATCGCTACCCTCACGCTGATTTACGTGATGCTGGGTCTGGGCTTGAACGTCGTAGTGGGTCTGTCTGGTCTGCTGGTTTTGGGCTACGGCGGTTTTTACGCCATCGGCGCGTATACCTATGCGTTGCTAAACCACTATTACGGATTGGGCTTCTGGGAAAGTTTGCCGCTGGCGGGCATGGTGGCGGCGCTGTCCGGCTTCCTGCTGGGGTTCCCAGTGCTGCGTTTACGCGGTGATTATCTGGCGATTGTGACGCTCGGGTTCGGCGAAATTGTCCGTATCCTATTGCTGAATAATACCGAAATTACCGGTGGTCCGAACGGCATCAGCCAGATCCCTAAACCGACCTTCTTTGGCCTGGAGTTTGGCCGCAACGCACGCGATGGCGGTTGGGATACGTTCCATAATTTCTTCGGTCTGCAATACGACCCCAGTGACCGCATTATCTTCCTGTATCTGGTCGCGCTGCTGTTGGTCGTGTTGACTCTGTTTGTGATTAACCGCCTGCTGCGGATGCCGCTGGGACGTGCCTGGGAAGCGCTGCGCGATGACGAAATCGCCTGTCGTTCTCTGGGGCTGAGCCCAACGCGTATCAAGCTGACTGCCTTTACTATCAGCGCCGCGTTTGCTGGGTTTGCGGGTACGCTGTTTGCCGCGCGTCAAGGGTTTGTCAGCCCGGAATCATTCACATTTGCTGAGTCGGCCTTTGTGCTGGCTATTGTTGTGCTGGGCGGAATGGGTTCGCAGTTTGCGGTCATTCTCGCTGCGATTCTGTTGGTCGTGTCTCGTGAGCTGATGCGCGATCTGAATGAATACAGCATGCTGTTGCTGGGTGCATTGATGGTGCTGATGATGATTTGGCGTCCGCAAGGCCTGCTGCCGATGAAGCGTCCTGAGATGAAGTTGAAAGTCGCGAAGAAGGAAGAGCAAGCATGAGCACGCAGCCATTATTATCAGTCAGAGGTCTGATGATGCGTTTTGGCGGCCTGCTGGCGGTCAACAATGTTGAAATGGACATTCATGCTGGCGAAATCGTCTCGCTGATCGGCCCGAACGGGGCGGGGAAAACCACGGTCTTTAACTGCCTGACCGGTTTTTATCGCCCAAGTGGCGGCACCATCATGCTGCGCGATCGCCATCTGGAAGGGTTACCCGGACAGGCTATTGCCCGCATGGGCGTGGTGCGCACGTTCCAGCATGTTCGCCTCTTCCGTGAAATGACGGTGATCGAGAACCTGTTGGTCGCGCAGCACCAGCACCTGAAAAGCGGCGTGTTTGCCGGGCTGTTGAAAACGCCGAGTTTTCGTCGTGCGGAAGCGGATGCGCAAGAGCGTGCGGCCGTGTGGCTGGAACGTATCGGCCTGCTGGATTTAGCCAATCGTCAGGCGGGGAATCTGGCTTACGGCGATCAGCGTCGTCTGGAAATTGCCCGCTGTATGGTGACGCGACCTGAGCTATTGATGCTCGATGAGCCCGCAGCAGGTCTGAACCCGAAAGAAACTGACGAGTTAAATCAGCTGATTGCGGAACTGCGCGATAGCCATCAGGTGTCCGTTTTGTTGATTGAACATGATATGAAGCTGGTCATGGGGATTTCCGACCGGATTTATGTCGTCAATCAGGGAACGCCGCTGGCACAAGGCACTCCCGCTGAAATTCGTAACAACCCGGATGTCATCCGTGCATATCTGGGTGAAGGATAACGTTTATGCTGTCATTACATCAGGTTTCTGCCCACTACGGAAAAATTCAGGCGCTGCATCAGGTTAGCCTGCATATTAATCAGGGCGAGATTGTTACGTTGATCGGTGCCAACGGTGCCGGTAAAACGACGCTGCTGGGCACGCTGTGCGGCGATCCGCGCGCGACGGAAGGCACTATTACGTTTGACGGTAAGGACATCACACACTGGCAGACGGCGCAGATTATGCGCGAAGCGATCGCGATTGTGCCGGAAGGCCGTCGTGTCTTTTCCCGTATGACGGTAGAAGAAAATCTGGCGATGGGTGGATTCTTTGCCGAGCGCGATCAGTATCAGGAGCGCATTGCGCGCGTCTACGATCTGTTTCCACGTCTGTATGAGCGACGCGCCCAGCGTTCCGGCACTATGTCCGGCGGTGAGCAGCAGATGCTGGCGATTGGCCGTGCGCTGATGAGCCAGCCGCGTTTGCTGCTGCTGGACGAGCCGTCGCTGGGGCTGGCACCGATTATCATTCTGCAAATTTTTGATACGATCCAACAATTGCGCGAAGATGGTATGACCATCTTCCTGGTAGAGCAAAATGCCAATCAGGCGCTGAAACTGGCTGACCGGGGTTATGTACTTGAAAATGGTCATATCGTGTTGGAAGATACCGGTGCGGCATTGTTAGCTAATGAAGCGGTACGTTCGGCCTATCTGGGCGGATAATTGAAGTTTTGTTGAAAGGTTAAGAATACATGGCCATTGAAGGGTTGTTAGCGCACCGCATCGCTCAGTTAAAAAGTTCCGCCATCCGTGAACTGCTGAAACACAGCAAGATGGAAAATATTATCTCGCTGGCTGGTGGGATTCCGTCAGATGCATTGTTTGATTTCGAAGGCTTAAGTCAGGCCACGCAGTTAGCAATTACCGAACAGCCAAAAACGGCATTCCAGTATGGCTTAACCGAAGGCAGTAGCGTGTTGCGCGATCGCATTGCTGAGCTGTGTGCTGTGCGTGGCGTAAAAACACGCGGCGACGACATTGTCGTGACGGCAGGTTCGCAGCAGGCGCTGGACTTGATTATGCGCTCGATGATCGATCCCGGTGATGTGTTCGTCGTTGAACGCCCGACTTATCTGGCGGCGCTGCAAACGCTGGAACTGGCACAGGCGAATGTGATGTCTGTATCGTCCGATGCCAACGGCATGGTGGTTGATGAGCTGGAAGAGCTGCTGAAGAAACAGCGCATCAAGGGCGTCTATATTGTCCCGAATTTCGGTAACCCGAGCGGTGTTACGCTGAGTTATGAACGTCGCCTGCAATTGGTTCAACTGGCGGAGCGCTACGGTTTTGTCATTATCGAAGACGATCCCTATGGTGAGTTGCGTTTCACTGATGAGCGTAACCCGACGCTGTTCCAACTGGCGCAGGATAAACTGGGCAGCACGGAATACGTGCTGTATACCTCCACGTTCTCGAAAGTGTTGGCTCCGGGTCTGCGTCTTGGCTGGGCGATTCTGCCGGATTGGCTGTTGCACAAGGTGGCGATTATCAAACAGGCCGCTGACCTGCACGCCAGCGCACTGTCGCAGACTGTCGCAGAGTGCTATCTGGGGCTGGGACGTCTGGAGACGCAGATCGAAAAAATTCGCCACGCCTATAAGCATAAAGGCGAACTGCTGGCACAGCTGGTCGAGAAGGAACTGGGTGATGTGATCACTTTTAACCAGCCGAAAGGTGGGATGTTCCTGTGGGCGAAGTTCCGTCAGGACGATTTCAACACGACGGAATGGCTGAAAAAGACGCTGGAACAGGGCGTTGTCTTCGTGCCGGGTGAATTCTTCTTCCCAGACAATATCGATTATTCAACGCTGCGCCTGTCCTTTGCGACGGCAACAGATGAGCAAATGCATGAAGCGGTGGCTCGCCTGCGTCGGGCGCTGTAATCGCCGATAGCAGGCCACCTGTTGATGTAAAAAACCGCTGATATTTCAGCGGTTTTTATTTTCTAGCGTCGGGTTAATCTGTCACGTGTTTAAAAGGTTTCCCAGTTTGTGTTACTCGAATTACCGGCTAATACCAATTTCGGTCTGGAGAGTGTAGTCACCTGCGGTACGGCTCGCTGTGACTGGATACCGTCGATTTTGAACACGCCCATCAACTCAACCAGATTTCTGGCCTGTTGGCTCAAGCTGCCTGCGGCAGAAGCCGATTCTTCAACCAGCGCTGCGTTCTGCTGGGTTACCTGATCGAGCTGATTCACTGCGTCATTGACCTGAGAAACGCCCTGTTCCTGCTCATGCGTAGTCAGGCCGATCTCATTGATAAGGCTGGCGACGCGCTGCGACTGATCCACAACTTCTGCTATGGTCACCCCTGCTTCGTTAACCAGCAGACCACCCGTTTCGACTTTTCCTACGCTGATGCCAATCAGGTCTTTGATTTCACGCGCAGCAGAAGCGGAACGTTGAGCCAGTGAGCGAACTTCTCCGGCAACGACAGCGAACCCGCGTCCCTGTTCTCCGGCTCGTGCGGCTTCGACGGCGGCGTTGAGTGCCAGAATATTGGTCTGGAAAGCAATGCCGTCTATCACGCCAATAATATCGCCGATTTTACGTGAGCTTGCGGTGATCTCTTCCATGGTCCGTACAACATTGCTGACGACATCGCCTCCTTTACGAGCAGCGACACTGGCCGAGTTGGCGAGCTGTGCAGCCGTGCGCACGGTATCGGCGTTCTGTTTAACCGTGGTGTTCATCTCTTCCATAGAGGCAGCGGTTTCCTGCAGGTTGGCTGCCTGCTCTTCCGTGCGCTGACTGAGATCGGTATTACCCATCGCAATTTGGTTGGCTCCCGTGGCGATAGATTCGCTGCTTTGATGGACTTGTCCGACGATATTGCTCAGGCTTTGGCGCATTTCCTCCATTGCAGCGAGAACGCTGGTGGTATCTCCATCGCGCCGTTCAATGGCGATGGCAAGATTCCCTTGTGCAACCTGACGGGTAATCTCCAGCGTATAAGCGGGTTCCCCACCCAGTTGGCGTTTGATTTTCCGGGTTATCCACCAGGCAACAACGCCTCCCAACAGCGCAGAACATAACGCGATGATCAACATTAGGGTGCCAGCGTGTAACGCATTATTCTCGGATTCATTGGCGAGCGTGACGGTCAGCTGTTTTTGTATTCCAACCATTTTATCCAGAATGTCGAATACGCTTGCTTGCGTGGTACGCACTTCCGTCAGCAGAAAATTGCGAAATGCGTCGTGTTCGTTGGACATAGCCAGGTCGATGGCTTTTTTCATGCTGTTGGTATAGGCCGGGCGAGCCTGATCCAGCGTGGCGAGCAACGTTTTAGCCTCGTCATCTACTGCATTTTTACGTATTTGTACGAGCAAATCGCTATTACGTGCGATGGTTTGCTCAATGCGATCTTTTTCCACCTTCATTTGTTGTTGGTCGGTCAGAAGTGCAATATTTCTGATGGAGCGTGCCGCTATGTTGACGTTGTCTTTAACTTCCTGCATGAGCAGAAGATTGGTAATACGCATTTGTGACAGAATCTGAATGTTTCCCCCAAGTTTTTCTAACTGAACGCGGCCCAATATGGCGACTAAGAATCCAATAACGATAATTAGCGTAAAGCCTGTTCCTAACATTTTTCCCAAACTCATATTCTTCATGATATTCCTTTTTTATTTATTGAAGTCTGACACGGCAGGTGTCGTTATTTTATGTTAGGGGTGATGTACAGACGCGATTTCCCCCACGAACTCCATTGCTTTCATCATTCTGCTTATCTCCCAGTGTTTCTCCGATACAGGAATGCTGGCGACGTTTATGCTCCAATCGCTGCCTTGGCGAAGGGAATGGTCGTCGCTTTCATACCTATCGGGAATGCCTGTTGAGAATATTTACAGGCCAAGGGAATGACAAATGAAGTGTAGACAATAACGTAGTATATTGATGGCGGAATAAACGTAACAAAATCCCTTAATTTATTCATTGCCCGGGTGATTAATATTATTTTCTTATAGCAACTAAGATAGGTAATAAATATTAATCAATAGATAAGTACCCAATAAGAATTAGATCCTTTTCTTATCATTTATTTTTTTTGTAATTTATTATTTTTAATTGTGACATTTATTAATTAATGTCGATTTTTTAACCTTGTTATTTATTTTTTCTACCCCGATATCATAAAAAAGCCGCTGAGAATTCAGCGGCTTTTTTTACGGTAAGAGACCGAAGGATGCTATCGATCGGTCACGCTCGTTAAAAGGTTTCCCAGTTATCACTGCTTGTGCGGCCTGATTTACCTGCCAGAGCTAGCCTTGGCGCTGTCGGCTGCTTCACTTGTGACGTCAGCCGTGGCACTTTCGTCTGAATACCGTTGAGTTTGAAAACACCCATTAATTCCAGCAGCGTTCTGGCCTGTTGGCTCAGACTATCGGCGGCGGAGGCGGATTCTTCAACCAGTGCGGCGTTCTGTTGGGTCACCTGATCAAGCTGATTCACTGCATCATTGACTTGAGCAACGCCCTGTTCTTGCTCGTGCGTGGTCAAACCGATCTCATTGAGCAGGTTAGCAACGTGCTGAGACTTTTCGACGATTTCTTTGATGGTGATACCCGCGTCGTTAACCTGCTTCTCACCCATTTCCACGTTGGCGACGCTCACGCTAATCAGGTCCTTGATTTCACGTGCGGCAGAGGCGGAGCGCTGTGCCAGAGAGCGTACTTCGCCCGCGACCACGGCAAAGCCACGACCTTGTTCACCCGCTCTGGCCGCTTCAACGGCGGCGTTGAGCGCCAGAATGTTAGTCTGAAAGGCAATGCCGTCAATGACACCGATAATATCGCCGATCTTACGCGAACTGGTGGTGATATCTTCCATGGTACGCACAACGTTACTGACCGCATCGCCGCCTTTCTGCGCTGTGGTGCTAGCGGAATGGGCTAACTCCGTTGCGGTGCGCACGGTTGCCGCATTCTGCTTCACCGTGGTATTCATTTGTTCCATTGAGGCGGCGGTTTCCTGAAGATTCGCGGCCTGTTCTTCTGTACGTTGGCTCAGATCGGTGTTGCCCATCGCAATCTGTGTAGCGCCTGTGGCGATCGACTCGCTACTCTGATGCACCTGACCGACAAGGTTACTCAGGTTTTGACGCATATCTTCCATCGCCGCGAGTACGCTGGTGGTGTCTCCGTCGCGCAGTTCAATCGTGAAGGCCAGATTCCCCTGTGCAACCTGACGTGTCACTTCCAGCGTGTAGGCGGGTTCTCCCCCGAGCTGACGTTTAATGGTGCGGGTGATCCACCATGAGATCATCGCTCCCAGCGCCACAGAAAGCAGGGCGATGATGACCATCAGCGAGCCTGCGTTAGTGGCGTTTTTTAAAGACTGGTTGGCGATTTCAACGGTGAGCTTCTCTTGCCAGTTAACCATATCATTCAGAGCGTTGAAGACAGCATCTTGCTTAGCCCGCACGTCTGTTAATAACAGATGTTGAGCTTCACTGTTCTTGTTCGCCATTGCCAGCGTGATGGCGTTTGCCATGCTGCTGCTATAGGCCGGCCGTACGCGCTGCAGTTCGGCGACCAATTCCTGAGCATGTTTCTCGGCGGTACTGTCATGTATTTTCGAGAGTAACGCGTTATTGCGGGAGATCATCTCCTCGATACGCGTTTTCTCTTCCTGCACTAGCCGATCGTCTTCCTGCATCGTCAGGTTTCTGACGGCGATCGCGTTGGTGTTTATGTTGTCTTTAAACTCTTGCATCATCAGGAGGTTGGTAATACGGACTTGCGACAGCACCTGGATGTTTTCCCCGAGCTTGTCTAACTGGATACGACCAAATATCGCTACCAGAAAACCGATGGCGATGACCAGAGTAAAGCCAGTCCCTAGCATTTTACCCAGGCTGCTATTTTTGATGAGATTCATTGTGTCCCTAATTATACGTTGAGAACGAATATGGTGAGTACTGGCATGCTATTTATGTGAAATCGACGTTGCGAAAACGTATTTATTTTGCAAATACCGTAGCGTTACGATTTTAGGTATCTCAGGTAAATCCTTTCCTTCAATCATTGCCCATTTCCTTTAGGCTATAAACGTATTCCGCGTTTACTGGTATCCGTCATGCACTTCGCTAAGTGATGTATGTATCTGGTGCAGAGGAGCATAGAGTAATAAGAGAGAAATGATGGCGCAGGAGTATAAAAGGCGGCAGTAAAAGCCGCAATATCTCTATGGTTTAAAGGGAAAATAAACTGATACTATGCTGTAATGTTAAATTGACAGTCATGCTAATAAACGTTGCAGTTATGATTTTTTGCTTATTTATTCAACCATAAAGAGGGGACTGTTTTTCATTCGTTACTTTTTTTGAACAATATGATGATTTTACCATCATATATTTGATGGTTTTATAATCGTAGATTGCCATTTCTTTTGTGCTTTATTGATTTTATGCTACCTCGCTTAATATAAAGCCAATTGCTAATTTTTATTTTTCATTAATTGTTTTTCCCTATTGAAAACAGTAGCCGGTTTCTTCAATACGTGGCGGAAAAGTGTTGATGTGAGAGATTCCTGTTAGAAAGGAATAAAAAAAACCGCTGATCGATCAGCGGTTTTGCATGTCTTTTTACACCTTGCTAGAAGGTTTCCCAGTTCTGGGTATCGCTTTTTGTTCTGCCTTTAGGGCTTGCGAGAGAGAGCTTCGTGCTGGCGGGTCTTTTCAGCTCAGGTGTATTACGCTGTGACTGCCCGCTTTCAATAATGAAGACTCTCATCAGCTCTACCAGGTGAGCGGCCTGATCGCTCAGACTATCGGCGGCGGACGTAGATTGCTCAACGAGTGCCGCGTTCTGCTGGGTGACCTGATCGAGCTGGTTAATCGCCTCATGAATCTGCGAAACGCCAGACTCTTGTTCCTGCGTGGTGACGCCAATTTCGTTGATCAGATCGGCAACGTTGCGCGCCTGACGGACCAACTCTTCGATTGTCGTTCCCGCGTTGCTGACCAGTACGGAACCCGCCTCGACTTTCTCAACGCTGTGGCCGATCAGCTCTTTAATCTCTTTGGCGGCGGTGGCGGAGCGCTGTGCCAGCGAGCGAACCTCGCCTGCTACCACGGCAAAACCACGCCCTTGTTCACCGGCTCGTGCGGCTTCTACTGCGGCGTTGAGCGCCAGAATGTTGGTCTGGAAGGCAATACCGTCGATGACGCTAATGATGTCGCCAATTTTTTGCGAGCTGTCAGTAATCTCTTTCATGGTGACAACGATATTGCTGACGGCCTCGCCGCCTTTAGCGGCAGTATTACTGGCGGCTTGTGCCAGTTGAGCGGCGTTACGTACGGTATCCGAGTTCTGACGTACGGTTTGGCTCATCTCTTCCATGGACGCTGCGGTTTGTTGCAGGTTGGCGGCCTGTTCTTCCGTACGCTGGCTGAGATCGGTGCTGCCTGCGGCGATCTGTCCTGCTCCGGTCGCGATAGATTCGCTGCTTTCACGTACCTGATCAACAATACCACTCAGGCTTTTGCGCATGTGGTTCATGGCGGACAACAGGCTGCTCGTGTCGCCTGCTGCCAACTCAATCGGTATGGCGAGATTGCCCTGTGCGATCTCCTGCGTCACCTGCGTGGCATAGGCGGGTTCACCGCCCAATTGCTTCTTGATGTGACGAGTAATCAGCCAGGCGATACACACACCAATCAATGAGGCGATGCCAGCCAGTATCAGCAGTGAATTGCCATCATAGTAGGACTCTTCAATCGCATTGGTTGCGATTTGCGTGGTGTAGTCTTTCTGCAACTGAATCATCGTGTTCAGGTTGTTAAAAAGCTTGGTTTGTATCGGCTCAAGCTGGGTTTTGACTAACTCGATGGATTCGGCCTGTTTATTGTTGAGGGACAGGGCGACTGACTGACGGCCCACGGTGGCGAATTCAGTGCGATTTTGCTGAAGTTCGCCCAGAATATTACGAACCTCTTTTGCCTGTACATTTTCTTCCAGTTGAGTGACGAGCTTTGCGTTTCTGGCGCTGGTGGCTTCAATCAGCTTTTGATTGTCCTCCAATACCTTTCTTTCCGTTGTGATAAGCATACGCAAAGTGGCTTTGATCGTGACGTTCAGGTTGTCTTTCAATTCTTGTAGCACGATAAGATTGGCAAGATGGTGTTTGGCAAGGTTGTCAGTCGTATTACCAAGGCCAACCAAATGCGTTCTGCCGAAGATAGCCACTAATAGGCCAATAATAATAACAATGGCAAAACCCGAGCCGACCTGAGTACCCAGTTTCATTTTTTTTGTACGCTGCATGTTATCCCCATGACTTATTGACAATATTTATTGTTATTAAGCAGATTTTCTTTTGCGCTACGGAAGTAATGTGCTGGCGCAGTCTCCGATCCTTTTGATGAATAACTGACCAGTCCATACTGGAATATCGGCATTTTTTGGGAAAACATTGATTTTAATTCTTGCTGCTGCGGCATGGCGCACAATGATAAGAAAAAGCAGAAAGTGTTGTGTGTGGGGGCTAGCGGTGGATAGGTGTGAAAGTAAACAGGGGGATGCATGATCCCCCTGCCTGAAATCAGAACTGTTCCCAGTTTTGGTTACTGCTTCCCGCGCTGCCTTTAGGGTTGGCGAGAGAAAGCTTTGCGCTGGTCGGTCTTTTCAGCTGTGGTGCAATACGCTGTGACGACCCACCTTCAACGATGAAGACTCTCATCAGCTCTACCAGGTGGACAGCCTGATCGCTCAGACTATCGGCAGCGGAAGCGGATTGCTCAACGAGTGCGGCGTTCTGCTGGGTGACCTGATCGAGTTGGTTCACCGCATCATGAATCTGCGAGACGCCAGATTCTTGTTCCTGCGTGGTGACGCCAATTTCGTTGATCAGATCGGCAACGTGGCGTGCCTGACGCACTAATTCTTCGATCGTTGTTCCCGCATCGCTGACCAGCGCGGAACCTACTTCGACTTTCTCGACGCTGTGGCCGATCAGCTCTTTAATCTCTTTGGCGGCAGTAGCGGAGCGCTGTGCCAGCGAGCGAACTTCACCTGCGACTACAGCAAAGCCACGACCTTGCTCACCTGCGCGTGCGGCTTCCACCGCGGCGTTGAGCGCCAGAATGTTGGTCTGGAAGGCGATGCCGTCGATGACGCTGATGATGTCGCCAATTTTCTGCGAGCTGTCGGTAATTTCTTTCATGGTGACAACGATATTGCTGACGGCTTCGCCACCTTTAGCGGCGGTATGACTGGCGGCCTGTGCCAGTTGAGCGGCGTTACGTACGGTATCCGAGTTCTGGCGTACGGTTTGGCTCATTTCTTCCATGGACGCTGCGGTTTGTTGCAGGTTGGCCGCTTGTTCTTCCGTGCGTTGGCTAAGATCGGTGCTGCCTGCGGCGATCTGGCTGGCACCGGTCGCGATAGATTCACTGCTTTCGCGCACCTGTTCAACAATGCTGCTCAGGCTTTTGCGCATACCGTTCATGGCTGCCAGCACACTGCGGTCATCACCGGAATGCAGGTTGACGGCTACCGCCAGATTTCCTTGCGCGACCGCTTGGGCGATCTGTGCGGCGTAGGCCACTTCGCCACCCAACAAGCCTTTGATGGTACGGGTAATCAGCACGGAAACCAGAATACCAACGAGAACCGCAATCGCCGCGTAGAAGATCAGAGTGTTACCATCTGAGCGAGCTTCCTGCATGGCGCTTGCCGTCATATCCAGCGTCCGCTTCTTCTGCAATTCGGTCATGCTGTCCAGCGCGGCGAAAACGGGTGCCTGCGTAATTTGCATTTCATTGACCATGAGCTGCACGGCTCGCGCTCTTTCTTCGGCGTTCTCAGATACGCCAAGTTCTACGGCTTTATTCACCGCGTCCCGATAGGCTGGGCGAGCCTGCGTCAGGCGGTCCAGTGAGTCGCGAGACTCTGCTTCAGACAGGTTAGAATACAGTTTGGTCAGGATTTCGGTATTACGGACAATTTGCTGATCGATCAGGCGCTTTTCTTCCTGAATGCGGCTGCTGTCGCTTGTCAGGCCGATAGTACGCACTGAACGGGCCACGGCATCAAAACCGCTTTTGGCATCCTGTATCAGGATCAGGCTGGTCAGGTTTTTTTCGGACAGCGACTCAATATCTTCGCTCAGATCGAGCAGATGCACACGTCCCAGAACGGCGACCATCAAACCGATGATGATGACAGAGGCGAAGCCAGAACCCAGCATAGTGCCAAGCTTCATTTTTGCTAAAAAATTCATAGTGTTCCTTTATTATTTTTCATCGGCTGATGCAGGCTCATGCCGTATGGATTTGGCATCTTATACTTCCACGAGAGGTCAGGAATAAGGCATATTTCCGATTACATCATGTATTGGCATGCGAACTTGTGTCGTGGTGATAAGGGAACGTGTGGTTTCTTACCCCGTATGGATTATAACGGCAGCGCTTGGATATTCAGATGTGGAATATAAGAATAAAACGGGCGTATTTTCTGGCATAAGGAGGAAAACCGCTGAGTGTCAGCGGTTTTTCGTGGCGGAACGCGATGACGCTTACATTACCAGCCAAAGCGCCCAGGTGAAAAGGAACCCAGACAGTCCGAGGATTGTTGTCAGTACCGTCCAGGTGCGCAGGCCATCGGCGACGGACAGTCCCAGATATTTGGTGACAATCCAGAAGCCGGAGTCATTGACGTGCGACAGGCCTAATCCGCCAAAACAGGCAGCAAGCGTCACCAACACCAACTGCATCTGATTTAGTCCGCTGACGGCTTCACTCAGCAAGCCGCAGGTGGTGAGAATAGCGACGGTGGCAGAGCCTTGTGAGGCACGTAGCGCCAGTGACAGGATAAACGCGGCAGGCACCAGCGGCAGATGAATGCTGGTCAACGTATCCGCCAGCGCTTTACCGATGCCCGATTCCACCAGTACTTTGCCGAATACGCCACCCGCACCGGTCACCATGATGACCATCGCAGCAGCAGGCATCGCATCGCCCATCACACCGCTAGCTTTTTCCAGCGACCAGCCGCGACGCAGGGCAATCAGCCAGAATGCCAGGGCCAGAGCGATCAGCAGCGCGACGGCGGGAGATCCAACCAGCGACATGACGTTACGCACCGGATGTCCGGCAGGCAAAATGGTCGCAGACACGGTGCCGAGCATAATGATGGCGATAGGAATGGCGATCAGCGCGGCAATCAATCCAGCCGAAGGGGCAGACGCGGGTGCCGTGTCCGGCGTGCTGTCTTCCGGTTTCGCCAGCTGTAACTGCTCTAACACTTCGACGGAAAGCGCATACTTACGGCGGTTCATGGCCTTGGCCGCCCAGTAGCTGATGATACCGACAGGAATCGACACCAGCAGGCCAATGATGGTCAGCCAGCCGATATCGGCATTCAACAGGCCAGCAGCGGCAACCGGGCCGGGGTGGGGCGGCAGCGCGACGTGCACCGTCAACATTACGCCTGCGACGGGCAAACCGAATTTAATCGGAGAGACTTTAGCGACTTTCGCGAAGCCGTAAATAATCGGGGCGAGGATAATAAAGCCGACATCAAAAAAGACTGGAATACCCAGAATAAAGGCGGCGATAGTTAATGCTGCCACCATCAATCCCGGTCCCATTAATTGGGCAAAACGGTGCGCTAAGGATTCCGCGCCGCCAGACACTTCGATCATTCTGCCGAGCATGGCACCGAGGCCGATAATAATCGCCACCGAACCGAGAATACCGCCCATACCGGAGGTAATCACCTTCATCACCTCAGCAGTAGGAATACCGGTTGCTAAGGCAACAAGTAAACTGACAACCAGCAGGGCGACGAAAGGCTGAATTTTAAATTTAATGACCATCAGCAGCAGGAGTAATACCCCGGCGATAGCGATGCAGAGCAAGAGCGAGGTGGCCATATTCTTATCCTCATTGACCCATTGTTTTCAATTCAGAGGCTGAAAAGGTATTGGGTTATTGTTTTATTTGAAGAAAAGGGTGACCTGACTCCCGCATTGGAATAATGCGGGAATCTGATCTTTTCTTTTTTATTTATTCGCGTCTAACGAATATGTCTCTGGTGTTAATATTATTTCCTGGAATTAGTGAGTTAGTGTTTTTTCTCCAGCCAGGGTTCAGCCCAGCCCAATCCGTCTTCGGTTTTGCCACGCGGGTTATATTCACAGCCAATCCAGCCGGAATAATTCACGCGATCCAATTCGGCAAAGATGAATGGATAATTAATTTCCCCTTCATCGGGTTCATGCCGTGCCGGAACCGAAGCAATTTGAATATGTCCGATGCGGCCATCTAAATCGTGAATAATTTGCGTCAGGTTGCCATCGACAATTTGTGCGTGGAAGAAGTCCACCTGAATATAGACATTCGGCCGGTCGATCAGATTGGCTAATTCCAGCGCCTGATACTGGCTGGCGAACAGGTAATTCGGTTTCACCTTCGCACTCAGTGCTTCAATCATGATATTGATGCCATGCGGCGCGAATTTATCAGCCGCGTAGCGCAGGTTATTGATGAAGGTTTGCTGATAGGCGTCACGGTCTTCACCGGGCGGAACGACGCCTCCCATCACCAGTACTGAAGGACAATTCAGCGCCAGTGCATATTCCAAGGCGTTATCGATGTCCCGACGAGCATCTTCAATGCGGTCGGGCAGGGCAGACACGCCCCATTCACCCGCGGTGATGTTGCCGGGCGCAGTATTGAACAACACCTGCTTCAGGCCATTTTCCCGCAGCTTTTTCGCCAGCAGCGGTGCCGGATATTCATAAGGAAACAGGTACTCGACCGAGGTAAAACCCGCATCGGCAGCGGCTTTAAAGCGATCGAGAAACGGAACGTCGGTAAACAGCATAGAAAGATTGGCAGCAAACTTAGGCATGGTTAACTCCATCGCTCAGTAAAAGGTGGCCTATCAAGAGAGTTCAGCAATATCGTCAGCGGTGAGGTAGCGAATTTTTCGGTCACCGAGAATAAAAATCAGCTTGGCGGTTTCTTCCAGCTCTTCCATGTTATCCGCCGCCGCCCGCAGATCCTTACCGGTGACGACCGGGCCGTGGTTAGCCAACAAGAAGGCTTTATAACGCGAGGCTAGCTTCGCCAGATCTTCACCGAGTCGCGCATCGCCGGGGCGGTAATAAGGCACTACGGGTACTTTACCGACGCGCATCACCACATAGGGGGTGAACGGCTTGATAGCATCCTTCGTATCCAGTCCTTCCAGACACGAGAGCGCTGTCAGGTAGGTACTGTGCAGGTGAACGATCGCTTTGCATTCGGGATCGTTACGGTAAATCGACAGGTGAAAGCTGACTTCTTTCGAGGGTTTATCGCCGGAAATCCACTCGCCGCTCAGGCTGACTTTGGACAGCCGCTCGGCATCCAGTTCACCGAGGCAGGAGCCGGTTGGCGTTGCCAGCAGTGTACCGTCGTCCAGTAGAAGGGAGAGATTGCCAGCAGAACCGGTGGCGTAGCCGCGTTGGAAAAAGGATGCGCCCAGCTTGACCATTTCCGCGCGTGCTCGCTGCTCGCTGCTCAGTGACGCCTCTGTGCCGTTGTGTTTTTCACTCATGCGGCAAACTCCTTTTGGGCGCGGGCAAAAAAGTCTTCATCGCCGAAATTGCCGGATTTCAACGCCAGCGAGAGCGGATGGTTGGTGGAGCGCACCCACGGCACGCCGGGGGAAATCGATGGGCCGATATGGAACGCGTGAATGCCCAGCGTTTGCACCACGATGCTGGAGGTTTCACCGCCCGCGATGATGAAGCGCTGAAAGCCATCCTGCTGAAGCTGATGGGCGACGGCAGCAAACAGTTTTTCTACCGCCTGACTACTGGCTTCTGCCCCCCAGCGCTGTTGAATCCGCGCCAGTTCGTCGGGTGAAGAGGTGGCGTACAGCAGCGGCGCGAGTGCGTCGTCACGGTGTTCCTTCACCCAGTCGGCCAGCTCCTGCACGTAGGACTGCTGAGCGTCATCGCTTTCTAAGCAGCGGGCGACGTCAATGGCGCGACCCGTCGCCTGTTTCAGATAGTGAGCGACCTGCTTGTTGGTCATCACTGAGCAGGAACCGGACAACACAACGCCTGCGCCGGACTGCGGCTTACCTGCCTCGGTTGCGGAACCGGTTTGTATCGCGGACTCTGCCCACTGGCGTGCCAGCCCAATCGCCAGACCGGAACCCCCGGTGACCAGCTTCATATCGCGCAGTGCTTCTCCCTGCGTCAGCAGGTGCTGTTCGTTCAGCGTATCCAGCACCACATAGCGCATGCTCTGTGCTTTCAACTGTGCCAGCTGCTGTTTGACGGCGTCTGCACCCTGATCCATCACGGCATATGGCACCAGCCCGCAGCGTCCGGCTGCTTGCTGTTCCATGACGCGCATCAGGTTGCCGTCTGTCATCGGCGTAACTGGATGGTGGCGCATTCCTGACTCGGACAGCAGTTGATCCATCACGAACAGGTGGCCCTGATAGACGGTTCTGCCATTCACCGGCAGTGCCGGAGAGATGATAGTTTGCGTTTCGCCAAGCTGCTCTAACAGCGCATCGGTCACCGGGCCGATATTGCCTTTCGCAGTGCTGTCGAAGGTGGAACAATATTTAAAGTAGAACTGCTGGCAGCCCTGTTGTTGCAGCCACGCCAGCGCCTTAAGTGAATCCGCCACGGCCTGTTCCGCCGGGCAGGAGCGTGATTTTAGGCTAATGACGACGGCCTGTGTGTCGACCTTAAAGTCTGACGGCGGCACGCCGTTGAGCTGCACGGTCGGCAGCCCGTTGTTGACCAGAAAGCTGGCGATATCCGTAGCACCGGTAAAATCGTCGGCAATCACACCTAGCTTGATCATGGTGCCTCCTTCTTTTCCGGTAGCGTAATACCGTTGAAAATTTTGATGACCGCACTGTCGTCTTCTTTACCGAACCCGGCGTTGCTGGCGGCGGTGAACATGTTGAACGCGGTAGAAGCCAACGGCAGCGGGAAATGGAGTGATTTGGCGGTATCGGTGACCAACCCCAGATCTTTGACGAAGATATCAACGGCCGATTTCGGCGTGTAATCGCCATCGACAACGTGGCGCATACGGTTCTCAAACATCCAGGAATTCCCGGCGGCGTTGGTTACCACGTCGTACATGATATCCAGCGGGATATCGGCGCGAGCGGCCAGCGCCATCGCTTCTGCACCCGCGGCGATGTGTACGCCTGCCAACAGCTGGTGGATAATTTTAACGGTCGCACCCAGCCCAATTTCTTCACCGATGCGGTAGACCTTGCCCGCGACGGCATCGAGCACCGGCTTCAGTTTCTCAAAAGCCAGATCAGAACCGGATGCCATTACCGTCATATCGCCTGCGGCGGCTTTCACCGCACCGCCGGATACCGGTGCATCCAGCATGATGAGCTGATGTTCGGCCAGGCGTTGCTCGATATTTTTGGCATCCTGCGCGGAGATCGTTGAAGACACCATGACCACGGTGCCGGGCTTGAGCTTAGCTGCGACCTGCGGCTCGCCGAACAGAATCCCGTTCACCTGTGCAGCGTTCACCACCAGCAGTACCACGGCATCCAGCTTGTCAGCGAAAGCATCAATGCGCGTGTCAGCCTGCGCCGCACCCGCCTGACGTAACCTTTCGAGTGCCTGCGGATTGATATCGACGCCGTATGTCGTCAGGCCAGCGTTGATGCAGGACGCCGCAGCGCCAAAGCCCATGGAACCCAGACCGATAACGGCGACAGCATAATCAGAAGTCTTTTTCATCGTGGTTGCCTTGTTAAAATTAGTGATTTTTTGTTCTCTGGTGTTAAATATAAGGACTATCAGAACAAATTGTGGTGACTTTTATCACATGAATTAACATTTATATCGTGATGATTCAGTGTAGTTGAACACCGTTTACTGCGTGATTTTCATTATTATTTTTATTTATCAGGTAATTATGTCTACTTTGGCGCTGGGGGATGATGAAAGTGGTCATGTCTGGCGTGGTTTGTGGCGTGAATTTATGGTAATTATCGTCATTAAACGGAGTGTTTCTCACAATCTTTACCAAACTGATTTTATCAGACCAGCATTATCAAACAGGGAACGGACAGCGTGATACCAGTAGAACGTCATCAACAGATTCTGGCGCTGATCGCCGAGCGCGGCGCGGTAAGCATTAACGAGCTGACTGAGCGGTTGGGTGTGTCGCACATGACGGTGCGGCGCGATGTGCAAAAACTGGAACAAGACGGCCTGCTGCTTAGCGTCTCCGGTGGCGTGCGTTCGCCTGAACGGCTGGCGATTGAGCCATCGCATCAGGATAAGTCCGGGATGTTCAGCCAGCAAAAAGCGGCGATGGGGAAACTGGCCGCGCAACATATCCCGTTGAATAGCTGTATTTATCTGGATGCGGGTACCACCACGCTATCGCTGGCGCGTGAACTGGCCGAGCGTGACGATCTCCTGATTGTCACCAACGATTTTGCGATTGCCGCTTTTCTGATTGAGTCCAGTCAGTGCCGTATGATCCACACGGGTGGCACGCTGTGTCGGGAAAATCAATCCTGCATCGGTGAAGCGGTGGCGCAGGCGCTGCGCAACCTGTTTATCGACATCGCGTTTATTTCTGCATCCTCATGGAGCCTGCGCGGGCTGTCCACGCCGAACGAAGACAAAGTGGTCGTGAAACGTGCGGCGGTAGAAGCCAGCAGAAAACGCGTACTGCTGTGTGATACCTCAAAATATGGCCGCATCGCCACCCATCTCGCCACGCCGCTCAACGTCTTCGACAGCATCATCACCGACGACGGGCTACCCGCCGCTGCCAAAGAAGCGCTGAACAAAATGGGTGTGGAGGTGCTGGTTGCGGGGTGAGGGAGCTGACCTCAGCGTGATTTTTTACGCTAAGGAGGGAGTATTAAGTTTCTTGTAGAACTCGTCATATGAGTAAAAAATTATTTTTATCAATCAAATAGATTTTTTCAATGCTTATCATGTTTTCATAGTAATTATTTGAACATATTTTGAATCGTAGTTGTTACTGTGCTAATTTAGATCAGTCCTTAGTTAGAAGGTGCTTTATAGTGCTTTCTTATGGTTGGTGTACAGCCGACCTGGTATTGTTGTTTGGTTTCTCGCCGTAAGATCGCGATGAGTTGCTGCTGCAACACCTCGCGAGCTCACGTCTCGGGGCCTGTGTAAGGATAATTTAGATGTGGTTTAAGCATCCTAAGTATATTAATGCACGTTCTGATTTTTTGAAAAATTTCTCGGCTAGTGAATTAAATCAATTAAATTATTCTTTGCCGAAAATTCTATTTATTTGTGGTGGAGAAGAAGGGGTATGCAGGAATCGATCTATTCTTGAATTTTATATAAAGAAACATCATAAAGAATATTTGACATTCAGGGCTGAATTTGCATGGGAAGTTATTAGCAAATCAGATAACAGTAAAACTGTAAATGCTTTGGCTTTAGAAGAATGGCTGGCTGATTTTTCTGATATTGTTATTATTCTGGTTGAAAGTTTTGGCACTGTCGCTGAATTAGGTGCTTTTTCTCTGAGCCAAGGGTTAAGGAAAAAATTACTTCCTATTTTAGATAAGAAGTTTGAGCGACATAGTTCTTTTATAAATACAGGGCCTGTAATGTGGGTTAATAATGATTCAAAATATGGCCCTTCAATATATACTGAATTTTCAACAATACTTACATGCATGCCCGATATTAACGAAAGATTAGATAGAAAAGTTCGTACTTTAGTCTCGGATGAAAACTTGTATGGAATATATAAATACTCACCAAAGGTTTTGCTTTTCTTTTTACTTTACGTTATTGCATCTTTGGGGCCTATCAGCTCAAGCGAACTTTCTGAGTTAACAAAAGAAATAATAAATTTTAAAGATAAAAATAAAAATAAAAAAACAATAGAGTTTATGCTTTCTTTAGGTATCGCTCTCGGTTTATTTAAAGTTTCCTTAAGTAATAATATTAATTACTATTCTTGTGTGGATTTTGACAAGTTTTTTAATCATGACTCTACAAAAAAGTTACTCATTAAAATATTAAAAAGTAGGGCAAGAGCTTTATCTGACCTCATTATGATTGATGATTTTAGAGAAGAATTGAAAAGGGTGATGAGAAATGTTGACTGAATATCTTGCATCTAGTTTGATTTTAACAACCGATTTTATCAGAGATGTCGCTGATACGGCTGATGAAAGATATAATAAATTCGGTATTCCTAAAAAAAATGGTGCAACGCGGGTGGTTTATCAGCCCCAAAAAGAATTAAAAATATTACAGAGAGTGCTACACAGCGAGTTTCTCGTGAAGTTAAAAGTTCATTCTTCTTCAACAGCATATAGTGATGGTTCGTCTGTAATAAAAAATGCAAATTTACATAAGAATAAAAAATTCCTCTTACGTCTTGATTTTGTAGATTTTTTTAAATCTATCAGATCTTCAGATATAAGATTATTTTTAAATGAGAGAGGTAGTGAGCTTAGTGATCAATGGACTAATGATGACTCTGATGTTTTTTTAAAATTAGTGTGCTTCAAAGGACGTTTAACAATGGGAGGTGTTACTTCTCCAGCTATATCAAATCTTATTTGTTATAAATTAGACTCTGCGCTGAGCGAGATTTGCCTATCATTAGGTGTGACTTATAGTAGATATGCCGATGATATGTATTTTTCGACAAATGTGCCGAACGTATTATTTAGTATGCCTAATCGATTAATTAAAATATTAAGAAGCATAGATTACCCAAGATCTTTATATATTAATACCGAAAAGACAAAGCATTCATCTAAAAAAAGAAGTATGAAAATAACTGGTTTGACTTTGACAAACAATGGTGAGGTATCTTTAGGTCGAGAGAAAAAGAGACGAATAAGGAGTTTGGTTTTTAATTGGAGTAATCTGACTGTTGACGAGAAAAAATACCTCCAAGGTTATTTGTCTTACTGCGCAAGTGTGGAACCATTATTTATTAACTCATTGTGTGAAAAGTTTAGTTCAAAAATCATTACTAATATACAAAAATATAAATAAAATAATGAATGTATATAAATTAAATATCATGGGAAATATTTAACGAATTATCCCCTCGGCTCTACACCTTTCTTCTTCAATGCCTCACGTGCGAGATTTTTAAACCAATTCGCTAGGCTGATCCCTTCTTCGGTAGCAGCAGCATCAAGTTGCTCACGTAATGCAGGATCTATGCGCATTTTGAATTGTGGGGATTGTCCGCCACCTTTTGGTTTTTTATCGCGCGTCGTGATTGACATGGGGCCACCTATTTATATATTCTGGACTAATAGGAGGCCACCTTAACATGTGATCACCTAAAGTCAACGCCCCGATGTGCGCCAACACAATCGGAGCGTCTAACCACCACCAACTAATATGGAGTTGATTATGGCTGAGAGACATTCTACCTCAACGCAGGGGATTTCAAGAACCGATCGGCAGGTCATTGTGGGATATCGCCCGCAACAAGGGGATACCAGTACGCCGAAGATTATTCTTTGCGGCAAGTGGCTACGTGACGCAGGCTTTGAAACGGGTCAAAATGTGATGGTAAAGATTGCTGATGGCTGTCTGACGCTGTTGCCTGTTATCGAATCGGATGTGTAAATAATCTAGTGATTCCAGCTTTCGTTGTTATGGAAGCTGGAGTTCGCTGATGACTTTTTTCATGTGGCTTCCACAACTTTCTTCCTGCGAATATTTTAGAGATATGAAAAGAAGAATAAGCATACTGTTAAGTATATCGCTCCTAATTGCCTTGCCGCTTATCTATTATTGGCCTGCCATGGTTATTCTGACGGAGGGGAGTTCTCGCTACACGGAACAGGACACCCGACGATATGAAATGCTGACGGACGATATCATTAAAAATTGCCCGCGCATTTCTTCTATCTATGATTTTGGTTATGCCACGGTTGATGGCCCTGCGTTGGAAGTCAGCAATATTACGTTTCAAGACACCGATGATGCGACAAACATACGCAGCTATCTAGTGTCACTTGGTTTTACGCTGGGCTATACAGACACGACGGGTGAGTATTGGAATTCTAAGGATTCAGATAAAACGATACATATAGGAATCATCAACGATCCTAAAACCGTTATCGTTGATGTCATACGAAAATAGCCCTGAATAAAGCAGCAAGCGCGTTTGAATGTATGGTGATGTCCCGGTGTGTAGCATTTTTGTACACATCATGTATAGTTGTATAGATATTCACTACACAGGCATGATGATGAAACCTGAAACTAAAGAAGCGCCAATCAATATTCGAGCCAAAGCCTCCCAGCGGGACTTGATCGATATGGCTGCAAACCTTGTGTCAAAATCACGTACCGATTTTATGCTTGAAGCAGCCTGCCGCGAGGCGCAGGACATTTTGTTGGATCAACGTTTGTTTATTTTGGATAACGAACAGTTTGACGAATTTTTGGCCGAGTTGGATGCGCCTATCACCGCAGAGCGTCAGGCTCGCATTAACGATCTGATGAGCCGTAAATCGCCATGGGAATAACTGCACCAGAGCCATTATCTTCCAGCCATAACCTTGCTGAATTTTGCAGCCAAGAACCGAGCTTGAATGAATGGCTAAAAAAGAAAGCGCTAAAAAATCATAGTGCAGGGATTTCTCGTGTATATGTCATTTGCGCTGAAGGCACCCATCAGGTGATTGGATATTATTGTTTATCAACAGGTAGCGTTCAGAGAAATACAGCGCCTGGTGCATATAGGCGTAATGCCCCCGAATCACTACCGGTCATTGTCCTTGGGCGACTTGCCATTGATCAGGCGTATTCTGGTAAAGGTTTGGGTGTGGCTTTATTAAAAGACGCAATATTTCGGACAGAGAATATTGCTTTGCAAGTGGGAGTGAGAGCATTAGTTGTTCACGCTCTGGATGAGAACGTGCGCAATTTCTACCTTAAATTCGCTTTTGATCCCTCGCCAGTGCAGCCCCTGACACTACTCTATCCAATTAAAATTTAGAACTTCCCTCTCCTTTCCTTGTAATTTTTCCGTCATCTTCCAGTTATTTTTCTGTCATGCGCTCGTGTCATGTTTACCTTCGCATAAAAAACGCCGTGATGATGGCGAACTTAATTGATTGCAGGAGACAGGCATGTTCAACAACACAATTCGTAAAACACATGCTATTCGCACCGCAGCGGCGTGTGTGGCATTCGCGCTGATTAGCGCCGGTGCGCAGGCCGCGACAGACATTCCTTTCTGGCATTCCATGGAAGGCGAGTTAGGGAAAGAAGTAAATTCTCTGGCTGACCGTTTTAATAAAGAACACACCGACGTAAAAATTGTACCGGTCTATAAAGGCAACTACGAACAGAATCTGGCTGCCGGGATTGCGGCCTACCGTGCTGGGAATGCGCCCGCTATTTTGCAGGTCTATGAAGTCGGTACTGCCACCATGATGGCAAGTAAAGCCATCAAGCCAGTCTATGAAGTCTTCAAAGACGCTGGCATTAATTTCGATGAGTCGGTGTTTGTACCGACCGTCTCCGGTTATTACACCGATGCGAAGAGTGGTCACCTGCTGTCGCAGCCGTTTAACAGCTCGACCCCCGTGCTGTACTACAACAAAGATGCCTTCAAGAAAGCCGGTTTAGATCCAGAACAGCCGCCGAAAACCTGGCAGCAAATGGCTGACTACACCGCCAAATTGCGTGCTGCTGGTATGAAGTGTGGCTACGCCAGCGGCTGGCAGGGCTGGATTCAGATTGAAAACTTCAGCGCCTGGAACGGTCTGCCTGTGGCGACCAGGAATAACGGTTTTGACGGCACCGATGCGGTACTGGAATTCAATAAACCTACGCAGGTCAAACACATCCAGCTGTTGCAGGACATGAACAAGAAGGGTGATTTCACCTACTTCGGGCGTAAGGATGAGCCGACCGAGAAGTTCTATAACGGTGAATGTGCCATGACGACCGCGTCTTCCGGTTCGCTGGCGAACATTCGGGAGCATGCCAAGTTCAACTATGGCGTCGGTATGATGCCGTATGACGCCGATGCGAAAGGCGCGCCGCAGAATGCCATTATTGGCGGAGCCAGCCTGTGGGTGATGGGCGGTAAAGATGCCGCGACCTACAAGGGTGTTGCTGAGTTTATGCAGTTCCTAGCGAAGCCAGAAAATGCCGCTGAATGGCACCAGAAAACCGGTTACCTGCCGATCACCACGGCGGCGTATGAGCTGACGCAGAAGCAAGGCTTCTATGAGAAAAACCCTGGTGCGGATATCGCTACGCGTCAGATGCTGAACAAGCCACCGCTGCCATTCACCAAAGGTATGCGTTTGGGCAATATGCCGCAAATTCGTACCGTCGTGGATGAAGAATTAGAAAGCGTATGGACAGGTAAGAAGACGCCACAACAGGCGTTGGATAGCGCGGTAGAACGCGGTAACGCGCTGCTGCGTCGCTTCGAGCAGTCAACAAAGTAATACGCTGCTGTTGAGTCATACCGGGCCGAAGGGAATCGGCCTGTTTCTTTTCTGTTTGCAATGAGTTACGCATGACATCATCCCGCCCCGTTTTTCGCAGCAGTTGGTTGCCCTACGTGCTGGTGTTGCCTCAACTGCTGATTACCGTGATTTTCTTTATCTGGCCTGCCGGTCAGGCGCTGTGGTATTCGGTGCAGAATCTGGATCCGTTTGGGCTATCCAGTGAATTCGTCGGCATGGAAAACTTCAGACAGCTGTTCAATAACCCTTACTACCTCGATTCGTTTTACACCACGCTGATATTCAGCTTTCTGGTAGCCGGGTTTGGCATGCTGATTTCACTCTTTCTGGCCGCGCTGGTGGACTATGTGATCCGTGCCAGCCGTCTGTATCAGACCTTGATTATTCTGCCTTATGCCGTGGCCCCCGCCGTCGCCGCCGTGCTGTGGATGTTTCTGTTTAACCCTGGACTCGGGCTGATTACCCATTTTCTCGGGCTGCTTGGCTATACGTGGAACCACGCGCAGAACAGTGGGCAGGCGATGTTTTTAGTCGTACTGGCATCGGTGTGGAAACAGATTAGCTATAACTTTTTATTCTTCCTTGCCGCGCTGCAATCGATCCCCCGTTCGCTGGTGGAAGCGGGTGCGATCGATGGAGCAGGGCCGGTGCGGCGGTTTTTCAATTTGGTGCTGCCGATGATCTCGCCGGTGAGCTTCTTCCTGTTAGTCGTCAATCTGGTGTATGCCTTTTTCGATACCTTCCCAATCATCGATGCCGCGACGGCCGGCGGGCCGGTGCAGTCGACAACTACGCTGATCTACAAGATTTATCGCGAAGGCTTTGCAGGGTTGGATCTGTCCAGTTCTGCGGCGCAGTCGGTGATACTGATGCTACTGGTGATCGGGTTGACCGTTATTCAGTTCCGTTTTGTTGAACGGAAGGTGAATTATCAATGAAGGTGAATCTATGAAGGTCAATGGCAATGATTGAGAATCGTCGCGGGTTAGATATTTTCAGCCACGTCATGCTGATCGTCGGCATTCTCGCCGTATTGTTCCCCCTGTACGTGGGGTTTGTCGCCGCCACGCTGGATAATCAGGAAGTCTTTCAGGCCCCGATGACGCTCATCCCCGGTTCACACCTGTGGGAAAACCTGCGTGATATCTGGTTGCACGGTGCGGGCAATAACACCACGCCGTTCGGACTGATGCTGCTCAATAGCTTCGTCATGGCACTGGCGATCACGGTAGGCAAAATTACCGTATCGATCCTATCCGCTTACGCCATCGTTTATTTTCGTTTTCCGCTGCGCAACCTGTTCTTCTGGATGATTTTCCTGACGCTGATGTTGCCGGTGGAAGTACGTATTTTCCCAACAGTGGAAGTGATCGCGCGGCTGGACATGATGGACAGCTACACGGGTTTAACGCTGCCGCTGATGGCGTCGGCGACTGCAACTTTCCTGTTCCGCCAGTTCTTTATGACGCTGCCGGATGAACTGATGGAAGCGGCACGTATCGATGGCGCGAGCCCGATGCGTTTCTTCTTCGACATGGTGTTACCGCTGTCGAAGACCAATCTGGCGGCGCTGTTCGTGATCACGTTCATCTACGGCTGGAACCAGTATCTGTGGCCGCTGCTGATCGTCAGCGATGCCAATCTGGGCACTGCGGTTGCGGGGATTAAAAGCATGATTGCCTCCGGTGATGGTGCGACCCAGTGGAATCAGGTGATGGCCGCGATGCTGCTGACCATGCTGCCGCCGCTGCTGGTGGTGCTATTGATGCAGCGCTGGTTCGTTCGCGGTCTGGTCGACAGCGAAAAATAAATCGAGACGAATTTCGGAAACGCTTATGGCATGTTTAAAACTTCAGGCCGTCACCAAGTCTTACGATGGCAAAACACAGATTATCCAACCCATCGATCTGGACGTCGCGGATGGCGAATTCGTCGTGATGGTGGGACCGTCGGGCTGTGGTAAATCGACGCTATTGCGTATGGTGGCGGGCCTCGAACGCACCACCAGCGGCGATATCTATATTGATAACCAGCGGGTCACCGATCTGGAACCGAAAGATCGCGGAATTGCGATGGTGTTCCAGAATTATGCGCTTTATCCGCACATGAACGTGTTCGACAATATGGCTTACGGCCTGAAAATCCGTGGCTTCGGCAAGACGCAAATTCGTGAGCGTGTGGAAGAGGCGGCACGTATTCTGGAACTGATGCCGCTGCTGCAACGTAAACCGCGTGAGCTATCGGGCGGCCAGCGTCAGCGCGTGGCGATGGGACGGGCGATTGTGCGTGAACCCGCGGTGTTCCTGTTTGATGAGCCGCTATCGAATCTGGATGCCAAACTGCGCGTACAGATGCGGCTGGAATTGCAGCAACTGCATCAGCGTCTGAAAACCACCAGCCTGTACGTCACGCACGATCAGGTCGAAGCCATGACGTTGGCGCAGCGCGTCATCGTGATGAATAAAGGTATCGCTGAACAAATCGGCGCACCGGCTGATATTTACCGCCGTCCAGCATCGCTGTTCGTTGCCAGCTTTATTGGTTCACCGGCGATGAACTTGTGGGCAGGACGCATTAGCGATGATGGCTGCCGTTTTGAAATCGGTGAAGACATCGCGCTGGCGCTGCCTGAACCGAAGCCGCAATGGCGCGGTAAAGCATTGACGCTTGGGGTACGGCCGGAGCATATTCAGCTGGCAACGCATGAAGCTGGCGGTATCCCGTTGCAGATCTCAACACTCGAACTGCTGGGCGCGGACAATTTAGCGCACGGCAAGTGGGGCGGGCAAAACGTGATTGTGCGGCTATCTTATGAGCACTGTCCCGCCATCGGTTCGACGCTCTGGCTGCATTTGCCGACGTCATCATGGCACCTGTTTGATTCGCAAAGCGGATTACGGATGGAATAATGGAAACAATCTGGCCTTACCCAGCCATTGTCGCTCATCGCGGCGGCGGTTCACTGGCTCCGGAAAACACGCTGGCTGCGATTGATGTCGGTGCCAGCCTCGGTCACAAGATGATCGAGTTTGACGCCAAGCTGTCGCAAGACGGCCAGATTTTCCTCTTACACGACGACACACTTGAGCGTACCAGCAACGGCTGGGGTATCGCGGGAGCGTTGTCGTGGGACAAACTGGTCGGGCTGGATGTCGGCGGCTGGTTCGGTCACAAATTTGTCGGAGAACGTCTGCCGCTGCTATCGGAAGTGGCAAAACGCTGTGTGCAGTACGGCATGGCGGCCAATATTGAGATTAAACCCACCACTGGATATGAAACTGAAACTGGGCGCGTGATTGCGCTGGCAGCACGCCAGCTATGGGCCGACCATCCCGCCGCGCCGCTGCTGTCCTCATTCTCTATCGACGCCTTGGAAGCGGCACAGCAGGCAGCACCGGAACTGCCGCGTGGGCTGTTGTTGGATGAATGGGAAGAGGACTGGTTGGCGTTAACGCAGCGTCTAGGCTGTGTGTCCATCCACCTGAATCACAAACTGCTGACGGCAGAACGTGTTGCGGCGCTGAAAGCCGCGGGTTTGCGCATTCTGGTTTATACCGTTAACCAACCTGATCGCGCGCAAACTTTGCTGGATTGGGGCGTTGACTGCATCTGTACTGACCGGATAGATTTAATCGGGGCACACTTCGCGACCGGCTGAGGTCTGCCTTTATACCCGTCATACTTCAAGCTGCTTGTGCGTTGTCTTCTCTTGCTCACCCCAGTCACTTACCTGAGTAAGCTCCTGGGGATTCACGCGATTGCCGCATTACAAGGCCATAAATGAGCCTTGCCCTAGCGGGCCAACGCATAACGTTGTTCAAAACGCTAACGTTTTGTCACGCAACTCGAATTATTTAGGGTATACCCCGCATTATCTTTAATCTTTATTGCGGCGGACCTTCTTTCTGACTCGGTGCCGGTAATAAGGAAGTGGCTTCATGCCCGCATTTATTGTTTCGCTTTGGCACCAGATTTTTCTGTCGTTACCCCTTTTTGTTCTCATTGCACTCGGCTATAGCCTGATTCGCTACGGTAAATGGCCGACCACCGTCACCGACGGCATGACGCGCTTTGTCTTCTCTGTGGCAATGCCCGCGATGCTGTTCCGCCTGATGTCGGATTTCTCCAAACGCCCGGTGGTGGATGCCCGGCTGCTGATCGCCTTTTTCGGCGGCTGCTTGCTGGTGTTTGTCCTCGGTCGCATTGTGGCGCGTAAAGTCTTTCATCTCGACGGTGTCTCCGGCTCGCTTTTCGCGCTGAGCGGCATCTTCTCCAACAACGTAATGCTGGGGCTGCCGATTGCCACGCTGATGCTAGGTGAAGAGGCGATCCCGTCCGTCGCGCTGGTCGTGGTGTTTAATGGGCTTATTCTGTGGACGCTGGTAACGGTGTCAGTGGAATGGGCGCGTAACGGCGCGCTGTCGCTACAGGGCTTTACCAAAACCGCGCTGGGTGTGCTGAAGAACCCGCTGATTATCGGCATTCTGTCCGGTACGGTATTCAGCCTGACGGGTCTACCGCTGCCGTCGTATGTTGACCAGCCGCTTGCCATGCTGGGGCAGATTGCCGCACCGCTGTCGCTGGTGGCGCTGGGAATGGGGCTGGCAGAATACCGCGTGCGTGATGGTTGGCAGATCAGCACCGCGATTTGCACCATCAAACTGCTGGTCCAGCCGCTGGTGATCTGGGGGATTGCGGTTGCACTCGGCCTGCCGGAAATGGAGACGCGTGCGGTCGTGCTGCTGGGGTCGATGGCGGTGGGCGTCAACGTCTACCTGATGTCACGCCAGTTTAATGTGCTGGGCGGCCCGGTGGCATCAAGCCTATTGCTATCAACGGCGATGGCGGCATTAACCACGCCGTTGATTCTGACGCTGATGGGTGTGCGGTTATAGGCCGCCACTGTGGTATCAAGGATTCGGCTTAATCGGCGGTGGCGGTGTGGTTCTCTGCGACCGCTGTAAATCCTTCTGTAGCTGCTGTTGGCGTTGTTGCTGCAACTGCTGGTTACGCTGATTTAGCTGCTGATTCAACTGTTGTTGCTGCAATTTTTGGCTCTGCTGCATACTTTGCTGTAACTGTTTCTGACTGCTGATGCCACTTTCAAACTGCTGTTGAGGCGTTGGCGCTTGCGTTGCGTTGGCGCTCGCCAGAGGCTGCAGGCAGAACAGTGCGGTACAGGCTAATAATGTCTTAGGGTGTTTCATTAAACCTCCACGCAGGCTATATACCTGCATCGTGTTTTCATCAGCACATTATCCTGATGTTTTTCCTTAAGTGTAATCGCTGCGGATGGAAACGTCGTGCAAAGTAAGCTGTAAGCTCATTTTTAGGAGAAACACGGGGATGAGGTTCTCGCAGGGATACCTCGCCACGTGGTCGCTCCGTGTATCTCGGTTCTTAAACGATCGACCTGAGTGCAGAATCATCCGCATTCCTGTGCGCCTTGCTTTTGGGCACGTGATGGGAATGCGTTATACTGCGGCGGAATTTTTCTTCGTGGTTGACGCTATCTCATGTTCCATATCGCGCTCTATGAGCCTCAAATTGCACCGAACACCGGCAATATTATCCGATTGTCTGCCAACAACGGCTGTACGCTTCATTTGATTGAACCGCTAGGGTTTGATTTTGAAGAGAAGAAATTGCGCCGCGCAGGGTTGGATTACCACGATCTGGCGAACGTCAGTCGTCATAAAAACTATCAGGATTTTCTGGCCGCGGTTCCTGGCAAACGTATCTTTGCCTGTACGACCAAAGGCAGCCGTCCCTATGATCAGCCGACTTACCAACCGGGCGATGTGCTGCTGTTTGGATCGGAAACGTCCGGCCTGCCAGACGAAATTCGTAACGGCTTTGAGTCAGATTTCCGTATCCGCATTCCCATGCAGTCCGACAGCCGCAGCCTGAATCTGTCCAATGCGGTGGCGATCATCAGCTATGAAGCCTGGCGGCAAAATGGCTTCGGCGGTTGCCTGTAGTGATCGGTAGTTACAGATCGGTAGCTACATATCGTCACTCAGCTAGACGGCTGCGTGATGGCGATGCCTTCGACGGCGGATTTACTAAAAACACCACTTCCCCACGATAATACGGTGAAGTGGCAAGGCGCTGCTGCCAGTGCTTTTCCCATTTGCCGTTTTGCACCAGCCCTATCCGGAAAGGGAGCGTTAGCTTCATCAAGGCGGGTAGGTATGCGGCGTAGTTGGTAATGGTGCTGCGCCCCTGATAGGTCTGCACTACCACTTCATCCAGTTTGCCCTGCAAGCGGTTCAGTGTGGAGACATCTCCGGTTTTCGACCAATCGAGCAACCCTGTAATGCTGAGCTGACAATCTTCGGGTAAACGCTCGCGCAACTGCGTCAGAAACGCGACGTAGCCAGCTAACTGATAGCTTTTCGCGTCAAAATCGATCTGAATCCCGACAACCTGATTACCGTGGCGCTGCCACTTTTCCCGTAACTTTAGCATCCGGTTCAGGTGACGATCGGAAAGCTCCAGCGTGGTCATCCGGAAAGCCAGCCAGACGCGGTTAACGCGCAGCTGGCTGGGTGGGATCCCTTGACGCAGGAAAACGGCCTTGCCCTGACGGCGGGCGATTTCTCCCTGATGCAGATACAGCGTCTGTGCCTGATGCAGAATCGGCTGTGGTCGCACGGCTGCCCACAGCCAGAAATCCTGATAGCGTGTCGCGTCGACGATGGGATGCGCAGCGTTGACGGTTGAAGGCTCAGCGTTAGCGGAAGTGGCCTGCGTACAGAACGAGAGCAGGCAGGCCAGCACAATTAACGGTGTTACCAGTAATAATCGAGCTTTTCTGCCCACTCGCTGCCTTTGTACTTGGTTTTCAATTGGGTAAACCAGGCTTTGCGAGTTGCCTTACTGATTTCCTGTGGGCCACAGTCGTTATAGCCGCTTGGCGCATAGCAGTAGACCGCGCGGTACAGGGCATAGGTTTTGTCTTCCGGCGGCGCTTTTGGATCGGCGATCACCCGCACATAACCATCCAGACGATTATATTCGGTGCCAGCGAACTGGGCGGGTGCATTGGTGAGTCCGCTCAGCATATTGCTTTCACCCCAGTCGAAGCCCACGCTGTTATTGGTGCGCAGGAAAAACTCGCCGAGGCAGTTAATCGCTCGGGCATCATTGGGGCGTTGGTTGAGCGTCGTGACCACATTATCCAGTGCCGGACATTGGTAGCCTTCCTCGGTGTCGCTGCCGTCCCAGTCAAATGCCGTCAAATCTTCCTGATTCCAACTCTGGTTTTCGCTGCTAACCAGCGGCGCGATGTCTTTTCTTAACTGAATATCGTTGAGATAGCTGGCGTAATCACCGTGGGTCAGGGATTTGGTTAACAGCGTATGTAGCGCGATAGCCCGTTCTTCATGGGTTTGCTGTGGACCCGTTTGCTGACGGAGCAGATCGGCGTTGGCGCTGATTTTCAGCACTGCAGAACGAAAACGCAGATTCTTCACCGGACTGTCAGCGGTAAAGACGCGCTCCGGATGTCCCGCTTTGACCAGCGTTTCCGCGAGTGCCAGCTGTAGGAACTGGTTTTGGCTATATCCCATATTACGCGTTAACAGCTGACGCCAATGCGCTTCAGCCTCGTCCCAACGCTCCAGACGCACCAGCGCCCGACCACGTAATACTTGCAGGCTAAAACGCACGGTATCTGTGAGATCGCCCGCCTGTGTCGCGGGAACGCTGTTAACCACGGCAGCGTAATCTTTTTGACCATAAAACAGCTGTGATGCCTGAAGGTAGCTGAATGCTTCCTGCATATTGTCTTGCTCAAACAGCGGTTTCTGCGCGGCCAGCTCATCGGTGGATAACGCGGGCAATGCCATCCATCCCTCATCTGAACGCAAGCGCTTGAGATCTTGCACCATCGTCAACGGCGCGCTGCCCGGGGCGCTGGTGAACTGCCTGTTTTCCAGCAGCTTGTTGTCGATCTCGTCACTCAATTCAAGGAGAGTTTCGATGTCGGAGGTGTTATTCAACTCGTGTTGGTACGTTTTTGCTAAGGCATTCACATCGTCGATTATCCAGTAAGCGCGGCGGTATAACCCGTTAGCGGATTCGATGTATTGCCCGTCCGGATACTGTTTCAGATAGTCGCCAATATGCTGAATAGCCAGTTGTGCAGCGGCTTTATCGGCTTTACTGGCATCGAACATGTTGTATTCATCTAACGCGTTTTCCATGGCTTTATTGATTGCCACGCGAATCAACATATAGCGCGAAGTTTCCGCAACCCACGGCTGCGACGAAGACGTTAACGCCTGAAAGCTGCTTTCAGCCTCATCAAAGTGACCCTGATAAAACGCCAGAATTGCGGACAGATACTGCTTGAGTGCGCCGGCATGGCCTTCATCCGGCAGGCTTGCAAGCCCCTCACCCAGTGCCTCTTTGGTATACTGCGCATTGAGGAGATTCACCCGCTGATGTGCCAGCAACGTGCGCTGTTCCTCGGTGAGCGTTGTGTCAGCCAGCAGGACGTCGAAAAATGCTTCCAGCGTGGAGAGCTCATTGGAAATATGTCGTCCTTCGTTATCGTCAGGCGAAAACGTGGAGAGCGTACCCTGAACGGACAAGGGAAGATTCAGTCGCTTCGCTTTGTTGAGCGTCGAGAGATAAGGAGCATCCGCCGTGACATCCTCTCCTGACTCTGCCGTCTGAGGTGTTTCCGTAGCCGCAATCCCCATGACCCGGTAGGCAGTGAAAGGATCGATACGTGAACGCGTTTGATCGGGCAACGGATGGGGTAACGGAAGCGACATGTTGTGGAGGCGGCTTTGCAGCAGCATCAGGTTAGCGCGTGTATCATTGCCCGGCTGCAAATAAGGCAGGGCGGATACGCCACATTCCGAGTCGGAAAAGCCGCAAACTCCATCGCTGGAACTGAATGCCTGACTGCTCATTAACGCGCTCAGTACGCCAGCCAGCAGCGTTACTCCTTTCATGGTTAGTATCCTTCATTCAACACGGTCTTGCCTGTTTTCGGCATGAGTGACGATTACTCTACGCAATCGCGTAAAAAACTCAATGCAGAGAAGATAAACAGAACGTGACAGGTGCCCGTGCGGGCACCTGAGAGGATGTTGTGATAGGAAGGATTTTGCCTGACTTACCGTTGATGCAACGGCAGCCAGATGATTAAGCGCAACCCACCTAGCGGGCTGTCCTCCGCTTTTACCCAGCCTTTGTGTTGCGTAATGGCGGTTTCCACGATGGCAAGCCCTAAACCGCTTCCGCCAGATGCGCGGTCACGTGCTTCATCCGTACGGTAGAAGGGGCGGAAAATCTGTTCACGATCTTCCGGGCTGACGCCGGGGCCATCGTCATCCACTTTAATGGTGATGCCCTGATTATCCACTGAGAAAGCCACTTCGATGTGGTTGTGGGAATAACGTAGCGCGTTGCGCACGATATTTTCCAACGCACTGTCGAGCGAGGCAGGGTTGCCAAAGAGTGTCCACGGTCCCGGAGGATAAGGTACTTCCAGCGTTTTCCCCATTTGCTCGGCTTCAAAGGCGGCATCATCTAGCACATTGCCCCACAGTTCATCGGCACGCAGGAACTCACGGGTCAGTTCGTTCTTGTGTTGATTACGTGAGAGCACCAGCAGATCGTTAATCATGCTGTCGAGCCGCTGAGTCTCCATCTCAATGCGGTTCAGCTCATTGCCTTCACCTTGACGCCGACGCAGCAGCGCCGTTGCCAGCTGTAAGCGCGTCAGCGGCGTGCGCAGCTCATGAGAGATATCCGACAGCAGCCGTTGCTGTGCGGTAACCATCCGCTCCAGCGCGCTAACCATCTGGTTAAAGCTGACGCCCGTCGCCAGAAACTCCTGCGGTCCAGACTCTAACTCAGGGTGTTGTCGTAAGTTGCCTTTGGCGACTTCGTCGGCAGCGTGTTTGAGCTTACGTGCGGGTTTCGCCAGACTCCAGGCGAGCCAAAGCAACAGCGGTGAACTGATCAGCATGGTGAAGATCAGCAGCAGTAAAGGACGGTCAAACAGCAGACTAATGAAATCTGACTGCGGACTGCTGGCAGGACGAATCAGGTAAAGCTGGTAGTTGTCATCACCATCGCGGATCGCAAAAGGACCGAGAAGCTCAATGCGGCCGTAATTTTTCTTTTGCGGGTGGTCGGCGTTATCCGACAGCCCGATAAAATTACGCACAATCGGTGTTTCATGCTTTTCTGCGCCGAAAATACGACCTTCGCTGGTGACCAGAAAAAGACGTTGCCCCGGGGGAGCCCACTTCTCCAGCACCCAGAACAGCCGCAACCACCAGCGCAGATCGTTGGCTGGTGTGTTGGCGAGGTCTGCTTCAATGTGCTGTTCCAGCATGATGCCCTGCCGCTGCTCGTTTTCCAGCAAGGCGGTAAGCTGGCGCGAGTCCAGCTTGGGCACCATCAGAACCAGCATGAGTACCAGCGCCAGCGTTAACCAAAAAATGGCAAAGATACGGGCGGTCAAACTATTGATCATGCAGCCGATACCATCAAATAGCCTCGTCCACGCAGCGTTTTAAACCAGGGTAAGCCATCCTTACGTTCTGGCAATTTACGCCGCAGGTTCGAGATATGCATGTCGATCGCACGGTCAAACGGCGTCAGTCGTTTCCCCAGCACTTCCTGACTTAAATGCTCGCGCGAAACCACCTGTCCCAGCCGCTGTGCCAGCAGATAGAGCAGCGTGAATTCCGTGCCCGTCAGGTCCAGCACGATATCGTCAAAGCTGGCTTCCTGCCGTCCGGGGTTCAGACGCAGGCCATCGACTTCCAGCGTCGGCGCACTGTTATCACCCGCCTGCTGTTGATCGGTCCAATTAGAACGGCGGAGAATCGCGCGAATCCGCGCCACCAGCTCCCTGTCGTTAAAAGGCTTCGGCAGATAATCATCTGCACCCAGTTCCAGACCAAGAACGCGGTCCAGTTCGCTGCCGCGGGCGGTCAACATGATGACCGGTGTTTGATGCTGCTGTCGTAGTTCTTTTAATGTGTCGATACCGTTTTTCTTCGGCATCATCACATCCAGTAATAACAGATCAATGGTGTTATCTAATATCTGTAACGCCTGTTCGCCGTCGTAGGCGACAACGACGTTAAAACCTTCCATTTCGAGCAATTCTTTCAATAAAGATGTCAGCTCTCTATCGTCATCAACCAGCAGAATTTTATTCATGTTTTCTCTACCTCCAAGGGCAAAATACGACATAGATTAGCGCTATTCCATGACTTTACGTAGTTTTACATCCTCTGACGCATGTTTGCAGCAAGATGCGTAGACTCATGCTCATTGATTCACAAAATGACGTACCGCTCTGGAGAGTTATTGATGCAACAGTTCGCAACCTTATCTCTTGCTTCACTGCTTATGTTAGGCACTTTTACCGCCTTTGCAGCAGAAAGTGGAGACGCTCCGGCGAGCGGCTGGCATATCGATGATTCCGCCACAAAAGGCGCATCCGGCCAGCAAGGTATGTTCGATGGCGTGAGGCTGACTGAGCAACAGCGCCAGCAAATGCGCGATTTGATGCACCAGAGCCGTCAGGACAAGCCGGCGTTTAACACCGAAGATGTTAAAGCCATGCATAAGCTGGTGACGGCGGAAACGTTTGATGAAGCGGCGGTGCGAGCGCAGATAACCCGAATGATGAGTGTGCAGATTGAGCGTCAGATTCAGATGACCCGAGTGCGCAACCAAATGTATAACCTGCTGACGCCAGCGCAGAAAGAGATCTTAGAACTGAAGCATAAGCAACGCATGAAAGAGATGCAGCAACAGATATCCATGTTTAATCAGATGGTTGCGCCGTCATCAGGTATGACAAACCATACTGAGACAGATAGTCCCGAGTAGTAGTGCGAGTGTAGTAAGTCGTAACGTAGTGCAGTCCGAGTAGTAATGTGTAGTAGGTACACACCCTGTTTTTCCTTGCCATAGACACCATCCCTGTCTTTTCGCCCTCCATGATGGAGGGCTTTTTTTTATCTAAAATTCGGCACGAAAAAAGACAGCGTAAGGGAGTGGTAACGCGTAGAATATGAGCATCAAAAATGATGCTCATGAATGTTCCCTGACCTGTCTTCAGGCTTTTGGCTGACATCCTCATAAAAGCACGCTGAAACACTGTTGGCCGCTCGCCGTTACATGGCGATGTCATACTTTCCCTGTACCATTGCTTCACCGCGTTAGCCTCTGCCATGACAGTGGGCGGCGCATTCTTTTATTTTAACTTTTGATATCAATACCATGACCCGTTCTCCCCGTTCGACCGCCTGGTTACGCGTCGTCAGCCTTTCTCTGGCGGCATTCATTTTTAACACCGCTGAATTTGCCCCTGTTGCGTTACTGTCAGACATAGCTGCCAGCTTTTCCATGAGCGCTGCGCAGGTTGGGCTGATCATCACGATTTATGCCTGGGTCGTTGGGCTGATGTCGCTGCCCTGCATGCTGCTGTCCAGCGATATGGAACGACGTAGCCTACTGATCAAAATCTTTATCCTGTTCGCCATCAGTAATGTGCTGTCCGGCCTCGCCTGGAATTATTGGGTGCTGATCATGGCCCGTATCGGCGTGGCGCTGTCTCATGCGGTGTTCTGGTCGATTACGGCATCGTTGGTGGTGCGACTGGCGCCTGCGGATAAAAAAGCACAGGCGTTGAGTCTGCTGGCGACCGGAACGGCGCTGGCGCTGGTGCTAGGGTTACCGCTGGGGCGTGTGGTTGGGCAGTATCTGGGCTGGCGCGTGACGTTTGTCCTTATTGGCCTGATCGCTGCGGTGATTATGGTGGGCCTGATGAAGCTCCTGCCTGTGTTGCCGAGCAGCAACTCTGGGTCGTTGAAGAGTTTGCCTCTCCTGCTTAAACGCCCCGCGTTGCTGTGTGTGTACGGCCTGACGGTCATGATCGTGACGGCGCATTTTACCGCCTACAGTTACATCGAGCCGTTTATCCTGAAAGTGGCGTTGTTGAGTGAAAACTTCACGACCATCCTGTTACTGATTTTTGGCGGTGCCGGAATCATTGGCAGCATGTTGTTTAGCCGCTACAGCAGCAAGTATCCTGCCGGCTTCCTGATTGTGTCGTTCGCGTTTCTGGCGGTGTGTTTGCTGCTATTGCTACCTTTGTCATTCAGCGGATGGAGCTTGTCGACGCTGTGCATCGTCTGGGGGATCGCCATTATGGCGCTAAGTCTGGGCATGCAGGTCAAGGTATTGACGTTGGCATCGGATGCAACTGATGTAGCGATGGCACTTTATTCGGGGATCTATAACATCGGGATCGGCGGCGGCGCGCTACTCGGTAATCAGGTTATTACCCATTTGGGCCTGCCCGACATCGGCTACATGGGGGCAGCGATGGCGATACTGGCGACGGTGTGCTGTATTTTTACGTTTGTTCGCTATTCCCATGTGCTAAAAACATCATTAACGAACTGAGTACGGGCAGCGACCCAGACGATCTGTTTTCTGTGAGGGCATGATGAATCCACACTATGCGCGTCTGGTGACGCTGGCGGCGGTGAGCGCAACGGCCGTTGCGCTGGTGCTGTTTGTGATGAAAGTGTTTGCCTGGTGGCATACCGGTTCGGTCAGCCTGCTGGCATCGCTGGTTGATTCGCTGGTGGATATCGCCGCATCGCTGGTGAACCTGCTGGTGGTGCGCTATTCGTTGCAGCCGGCGGATACTGAGCATGCGTTCGGCCACGGTAAGGCGGAATCGCTGGCCGCGCTGGCGCAGAGCATGTTTATTTCCGGTTCGGCGCTGTTCCTGATCCTGACGGGTCTACAACATTCGCTGGAGCCACAGACGCTGCACGCGCCGGAAGTCGGCATGTGGGTGACGCTCATTGCGCTGGTGGCTACGCTGCTGCTGGTGTCGTTCCAACGCTGGGTGGTCAAGCACACACACAGTCAGGCGGTACGGGCGGATATGCTGCATTATCAGTCCGACCTGTTGATGAACGGTGCCATTCTGGTGGCGTTGGCACTCAGTTGGAAAGGCATTACTCGCGCCGATTCCCTGTTTGCGTTGGGTATTGGCGTCTATATTTTATATAGCGCATTGCGTATGGGTTACGACGCCGTGCAGTCGCTGCTGGATCGCGCACTGCCGGATGAAGAACATCGCGCCATTGCTGAGGTGATCGTGAACTGGCCGGGTATTCGCGGTGCACATGCGTTGCGCACCCGACGTTCTGGGCCGACGCGCTTTATCCAACTGCATTTGGAAATGGATGACGCCCTGCCGCTGGCTGAGGCGCATCAAATCGCCGACGATCTGGAACAGGCATTACGTAAACAGTTTCCGGGTGCCGATATTATTATCCATCAGGATCCGGTTTCCGCCGTGCCGGAAAATCAACGTGGCAGGCTGACGGCGTAGTTGACGGTATTTTCAGCATTTTATGTTAAAAACGTGATAGGCCATGAAAATTTATGCACAATTTAGCCTGACCTGAATCAATTCAGCTTCGGGTGTTTGTTATAATATGCTAATAAAAGAATAAGGCGTTGCTGCCTGCGTAACGGCGGCGGTGAATTTACGATAGAAGAATCCTGCAAAATTACATCTACAAGTCCAGAGGTTGTCATGATTAGAAGAATCGGAGTGTTGACGAGCGGTGGCGATGCACCAGGTATGAATGCGGCAATTCGAGGTGTGGTTCGTGCTGCACTGTCGGAAGGGCTGGAAATCTACGGCATTTATGATGGCTATCAGGGCTTGTACGAAGATCGCATGGAGCAGTTGGATCGCTACAGCGTATCGGATGTAATTAACCGCGGCGGTACGTTCCTTGGTTCCGCGCGCTTCCCACAGTTCCGTGATGAAGCGGTGCGTCAGGTCTGCGTGGAAAACATGCAGAGACGCGGTCTGGATGCGCTGGTGGTTATCGGCGGTGACGGTTCCTACATGGGTGCTAAACGTCTGACGGAAATGGGTTTTCCCTGTATCGGTTTGCCGGGCACGATCGATAACGACGTGGCGGGTACAGACTACACCATCGGCTACTTTACCGCGCTGGAAACCGTGCTGGAAGCGATTGACCGACTGCGCGATACCTCCTCTTCCCACCAGCGTATTTCGATTGTTGAAGTCATGGGACGCCACTGTGGTGACCTGACGCTGGCGGCGGCAATTGCTGGCGGCTGTGAATTTATCGTCCTGCCGGAAGTGCCGTTCAGCCCGGAAGATCTGGTTAGCGAAATTAAAGCGGGTATCGAGAAAGGTAAAAAGCACGCGATTGTGGCAATCACCGAGCTGGTGTGCGACGTCGATGAGCTGGCGAAATACATTGAGAAAGAGACGGGGCGTGAAACCCGTTCGACCGTACTCGGCCACATTCAGCGCGGCGGTTCGCCGGTCGCGTACGACCGTATTCTGGCTTCCCGCATGGGCGCTTATTCTATCGAGCTGCTACAGCAGGGCTACGGTGGTCGCTGTGTCGGTATCCAGAATGAAAAAATGGTGCACCACGACATCGTTGACGCCATCGAGAACATGAAACGTCCTTTCAAAGGCGACTGGTTAGAGACGGCGAAAAAGCTGTTCTGATCTAGGAAAGTTGATGTTTTCGCTGAATGGCGGCTACACAAGTTTTGCTGGTTTTGCCGTTATCCGGCGTAAAAAATTATGCTGAGGAGATAGCTAGCTTAGGATGAGCCGCATGGACGCGGCTCAAGCTTGCGCCACGCAGGGAGCGTGTCGCAAGCGGTCCGTAAAGCTGGGTATCGACGAAGGCACCGCTTCAGCGGCATAATTTCCGCCGAAAGCCTGGGGTCACGGGGCGAGCGGCGTTTGAGCCGTCCCGTGTCGGGCGCGTGCTACGAGGTAGCATAAAAATAACGTCATTATCGCGCACGAAACTATTCCCCAAGTTACATAAAACATATGATCAAGAGACAGCACTAAGTGGAGATGCTATCTCCGTTGCTTCCCCCATTACATCAACCGCCTTAGATATATAACCAGTGAGCATATAAACAGCGGTTTTATTATTTTTTCTGCGCGACCAGACCTGCTAGCCTGCAAATTCCTTCCGTTCTGATGACACACCCATTGCCGCCATGAATATCGATCTTCGCCAACTGCGCCACTTTATTGCCCTGATTGAGCATCGCAATTTTACGTCTGCGGCACAGGCGATGAAGCTGTCCCAATCCGCTTTCAGCCGTAGTATCCAGTCGCTGGAGCAGACCATTGGTACCCGCCTGATCGATCGCATGAACCAGTTGGAACCCACGCCGAAAGGACTGGTGGTGCTGGAGCATGCACGTCGCCTGATTAATCAGACGCACGATCTGTTTAACGATATTCAGCAGTTCAATGAGAAAGAAGCGGGCGAAGTGAATTTTGGCTGCGGCCCGGCACCCGCCGCCTGGCTGATGCCGCAGGTGATCGGGGCTTTCTCTCGGCTGTACCCTAAGGTGCGGATGGTCTTTCGCGTTGATAACTGGCAGGCGCTGGGCCATCGGCTCATGGCCGAAGAACTGGATTTCATCGTGGCGGACATGCGTAACTTTGAATTCGATACCCGCTATCGGGTTCAGCCGCTTAGCCAGCATCGCTGGGGATTTTGCTGCCGTAGCGAGCATCCGTTGGCGGCGCAGGAAGAGATTACCGTCGAGCAGTTCTTTTCCTATCCGCTGGCAGCAACGATTCGTCCACCCAACCTGCACCGTGCACTGGTGCAACTGAGCGGTAAGCTGGATATTCGCACCAGTATTGAGTGTGAAAATGGCTATAGTCTGTTGGACGTGGTGCGCCATTCGGATGCTATCGGGACGACCAATCATTTCAATGAGCCCGATAGGCACGGCATTCATATGTTGAAGATTGCGGGTCTGGACGACAACACCGACGAATTTTATACCCACTACGGCATTATTTATCTGGCAGACGCCCGTCTGTCTCTGCTGGCACGCAAGCTGATCGACACCTTCGTGCAGGTCGACAGTGACCTGCACGGCGCGCCAGCGTCGCTTACAGCGGAGTGATGCTGAACTCGCTAATTTCCTGACGTGAAAATACCGTCCTAAAGCCGAAATAGCCCGGAGCAGGCGTATTTGGGTAGCTCGCGTGGAAATAGAGCACATCATCGACCCAGAAACGTGTTTCCCGCCGATCCACTTCAATCACGATGCGATAGCGATGATTAGGACGCAGCAGATGCGTGGCATCGGTGTATTCGCCAAGCAGCAGGCGCTCGCCGTGGCCATCGTAATAACGAAAGCGCGTGGTGCTGTTCCAGTTGCCGCCCATGCCGACATAGTACAAGTTCAGGCTGTCATATTCGTTGAGCTTACCGTGCCGGGTAAACAGGTTCGGGTGGTGCAGGTCGCGTGCAGCCCAGAACTGATTCAGGTCCGACACGCGGTCATAGGGGCGATCCGCGACCAGAATTTCCCGCGTGAAGGCAATGCGATAGGTGCCCGAGAGCGGGGCATCTAGCCAAAGCGTCAGTCCAGCGGCGCTCTCCAGAGTCAGACGCTCTGGCGTGGTCTGGATCGCCGTGCGGTCAGGATCTTCCTGCTCCACCTGCCATTGTAGCGGCTGACCCGCGGAATCCGTTGCCCAGATAAGCGCCGAACGGTGCGGGGAATCGATAATGTCATGCGTGCCGTTTACCTGTGGTGAGAGGAGGAGCGTGTTTTCAGTACAGCTAGGGTCAATCATGGTGATGTCCTGTAACGTGCTGTCGGGTGACGGCATTAAGAAGAAGGAGGAATGTCATCCAACACGGCCAGTAGGGCGATGGCGGTTAATCCCCACTGGGCAACGGCGTTGGTCGCCAGATTGGTTGCCGTGGTACTGCCGGAATGTTTATCAATGGTGGAGTCAATCACCGGCTCGTTGATCGGGGAGAGCACTTCAGGGGGCGTCAGGCGTCGTTGCGTGAGCGTCGGGTTGGCAATACCGCCGCTGCCCGCGGTAAATTCTGCCCACGCGCGCTGCGCCAGCGTACTGTCATTCAGTTGTCGTGCGGCAAAGGCGGTCAGTCGGGCATGGCCTTGAGCCAGATTGAGCTTTTTCACCGTTTTACCTACGGCGGCGCTTAGTGAGACTGGATCGTTATACAGCCGACAGTAGTCGAGCCACGCCCGTCTAAAGTCGGGATCGGGCAGCACCTCAATCAGTTCGCTACAGATTTCTGTCAGACCAAACACTGCGCTGAGGTGTGAGATTTCCACCTGATCCGCAGGAGCGGGAAGAAATCTGCCGGTATCGGGATCGATGGCGGCGCTGCCCGTGAAAAAACCGTGCGGCTGGGCGGCCAGCGTCTGCATACTGTTGAGCAAGCGTTCGCGCATCGCGGGATCGCCGTGGCGTTCCCAGGCAGTGAGCCACGCGGCGGCGACCGCACCCCAGTCGGTGCCGAAACCCAGACTGATATGGTTTGGGTTATCGGGATGCGTCTGGCCGATTTTGCGGCCCGGTAGCACCGTGCCTAGCGTGCGCAGCGCCTCAACTTGTTCATCCATCAGTTCACCGATGCGCTCATCGGCGGTGAGGTAGTAGAGAAAACGGCGGTTGGCGACGGTAGAAATACGCAGCTGTTTGGCGCTGTCGCCCCAGTGGCGGACATTGTGCCGCGACCCCAGCGGACTAAAACGTCCCAGATGGTGCACGTCGACCTCACCGGTGTGGCGTGTCATGGCTTCCGCGATACGAAACACCTCGGCGCGCCCGCTGTGCAGGAAGTAATACCAGAGCCACAGATCGGTACTCAGTTCTGAGTTATCCCATGCGTAGCCGCCCACATCGTAGCGCCAGACGTGACGGTCGCTGTCATAGGTATGCATGACGTCACCGAAATCCCAGAAGCCGTACCATTTTCGCTGCTCGATCTCCTGCTGGTAGGCGTCGAAATATGCTCCCAACTGCTTCTCCAGACTGGTTCGTGCAGGTGTTGCGGCAGAGGCGGGGGCCCACATCGATCCAAACGCCTGTGCGCGGTACAAATCCTGTGCATCTGCCACCAGCAGCGGCGGTTGCTGCATACGTCGTGCTCGATTCACCAGATTTTCCGCGTCGGGCGTCGCGGGCAGAACATCGATAAACAGTTCGCTGGTGCGCGCTACGCCAACTGCGGAGCCGAAGCCCGGTTCATAGTCCTCATAGGTGATCGCCAGCCCTTCGCGCTGTTTGTCATGGGTATCCTGACCCAGCCCGTCATGATAAAAGCGCATATCCATCGGTTCCGCCCACGGCGACCACAGCCACAGCGTGACGGTTGCCACGTCAGTGTGAGCATTTTCGATTTCCAGACTGGCGGGGTAACTCTGCCAGAAATTGCGCAGGCCGAACGCTACGCCGCCTTTCGGCGTGCCGAGATAGCCGACGCCTGCCGCCCGTTCGCCCGTGGCGGAAAGCAGCCAACCCTGTCCAGCCGTGGTGCGTTTGTGGATCTGGAAACCGTCGGGGTGGTGCTGAGTCAGGCGGTAGCTGCCAAACGCGGGGATGTAATCCAGCCGTTTGCCGACCTCCGGTGAAAAATCCGCTATCGGCGGCGTGGCTTGCCCCGCCAGCTGTGCCGCGATAACGGCTGCACCGGGATCGCGACGTAAGCCGCTCAGGCCGCGTACCGCTTCACGAAAGAGCCCGCCTTGATCCGAGACGAAGCGGACGTGTCGATCGTGCAACTCCCCCTCTAGTGGAATGTCGAACGCTAACCCAAGCCCTTTCAGGCTGAGCCGATCGTCATCGTTGTCATAGATCAGGGTGTGTACCACGCGCAGCGAGTCGGTATTCGCATAGCTATACAGCCGGATAACAAAGGGGATGCGCGTAACCCCCTGCTGCTGTGTGTGATGCGTACCGCGTAGCGCAATCACCGTGCGCTGTGGCCCGTTTTGCTCCACCGTAACTGTCTCGATCTCGCCCTGATACGTGTCCTGCGTCAGCGTATTGCCCGTCTCCGCACCGCGCTGCATGCGCAATACCAGCCTGCCGTTGGTTAACGCCAGACGGTTATCCCGCCAGACTTCTTCAATCAGGCGGGAGCCTGAACGTGGAATCACGCACCGAATATGGCCAGTATCGACTGTCCAGCCGCGATCGTGCTGGCTAACCATCCCGACACCCGATGGCGCGCCTGCTTTGGCCGTTGGCCGCAAAACGAGTGTATCTTGTGGCGGTGTCTCACCGCCCAGAGCATGTGCCGACCATTTAATCGAACCGTCCGGCCAACGCGCTAGCGGCCAGCTTTGCAGGTCGTAAACCTGCTGCTGGGTGCCGTGTAACTGGAAGTTGCTATCGCCGCGTACAGCCCCCTGCGGCCAGGGTACGCCCCAGGTGACGCCACTGAAGGCGTGAGGCATCTGTCCGTCCAGCCAGCGCAGGCTGACCTGCGGTACGGTATCGCTAGCTTGGTTGGAGGCCGCTGTAAGAGGTGCGGCGACCGCAGGTTTCCAGAACGGTGCCGACAGCGTGAGTAGCGTACTGTCGCGCAGGAAACGTCGGCGTGAGTAGGTCATCTTGTTCATGACATCAGCCCTTGAAATCGTAGCCGACTGAGATCCCGACCATGCGCGGTTCGCCAATCACGCCCGTTGTGGCGCTGGAACCTCTGACGGAGCGGTAGTAGTTTTTATCCAACGCATTTTTTACCCACAGCGACACGTTCCAACGGTTGTCGCCTTGCTTGCCGCTCAGGCCACTAGACAGATTCAGGACGCCATACGATGGAATGCGATTGCTCTCGGAATCATCAAGCGTACCGTAGGCCCAGCTCCTCCATGACCATTGACCGGAAACTGAGGCTTGCAGGTTATTTGGCGTATCCCATTGATAGCGCACGCGCGTGTTGTAGCTCAGCGTGGGAGATTTGAAGACGCGTTTTCCCGACATATCGCACGAGACGGCGGAGATTTCTGCCGGGCAGCGGGCGTTAGGGAAATTCAGGTAGTTGGTATCCAGAACAGTACCGGCGAGACTGATACTCAGGCCATCAAGCGGGCGTAGCGTCAGTTGGGATTCCCCGCCGCGTGAGCGGAATTTCCCGGCGTTAATCAGGTAGCTGGTATCCGTTTCCTCGTCATAGGCATTATTCTGGAAATCTTCGACCACACTCCAGAACAGTGCGGTATTCCACTCTACTTTGCGCTGTAGCCAGTGTGTCTTGACGCCCAATTCTGCCGAACGGGTTTTCTCTGGATCGACGTACAGTGAGTCTATCCCCAACTGCCTTGCAGCCCCGGACGATACGTTCAGGCCGCCGGATTTTTCCCCGTAGCCCACTGTGACATAAGGGGTGACGTTCGGTGCGGCGAACCAGTTCAGACTGACGGAGCCAGAAGGCAGGCGGTTGGTTTGCGAGAGCGGGCCGGAGGTAAAGTTTGCGCGGTTTCTGCGGATAAACGTCCCCTCTTTTTTCTCGTAGGTCTGTCGCAGGCCGACAATGACGTCCAGCTTATCGGCAGCGTGCCAGGTTCCGCGGCCATAGGCGGAATAGACGGTGTCATCTAACGTACCAACGCGTTGGACATTAATGTTCCGATAGCCACTGCCTACCCACGTCTGGACACGGCTGTCGTTGTAGTAGCGACTGTTTGCCTCGGTATCGAGGTTCTCTCCCCAGTAATCGACGCCCAGCGAATAATCGAATTTATTGCCTTTGGGTGAGTCCAGCCAAAAGCTTTGCGACCAGACGCGATCGCGCACGTCAGCACCGCTGTCGTGATAGAGCGGAATATTCCAGTTATCCGCCGTGCTGGGTAACACACGGAAATAGCGCAGTGATGACAGTGAATTGACGCTATAACCGCTTTTCAGTTTCCAGTTGGCTTCTACCGAGCCGCCGCCTTGTGCCACGCGAATCACGTTTTCGTCATCCATCGCGACCTGACGACCCCCGACGACCTTGAGGCCAGTCTGTTCCGCACGGGTGCGGAATGCGTCGGTTGCACTCACCAGAACTGAAACGGGACGTTGGGTGGAATCGCTGTAGTCGCCGGTGATTCTGAGGCTAAAGCTGTCATTCGGCTGATACAGCAACTGGCCGCGCACGCCGTTATTGGTGCTGCCCCCGAGCTTATGGCCATTTTCGATATTCGTGACGTTTCCACCGCGTTCGGTACGTGACAGGTTGATGCGGCCTGCCCAGTGGTCGCTGAGTAGCCCGGATGCCATCAGTTTGGATTGCAGATAGCCGCGTTGACCGAATGATTGTTCCAATGAATATTCGGGTGTGAAGGTCGGTTTGCGGGTGCGAATATCAATCGCGCCGCCGGTGGTATTAAAGCCGTAGGCGGCGCCCTGCGGGCCTTTCAACACGCGGGTGCTGTCGATATCTAGCAAATCGTTAGAGATAACGCCGGGGCGGGACAAGTAGACGCCATCGACAAACAGGCCCACGCTGCCCGGCATACCGATGTTGGTGCCGCTCTCGCCACCGTCGCCAATCCCACGGATGGTGACGGTAGTATCCATCACATCGACGGTATCGACATCCAGCCCTGTCACGAGCTGTGACAGCTCTTCAAAGCGGTATATCCGCTCTTCTTCGAGCGTTTTGCCGTCAATTACCGATGCCAGTGTAGTCGGCGGTTGAACAGTCGCACGCTGAGCGTTCACTTTCACGCGTTTCAGCTGGACGGGGGCGGCGGTGGTTGCCTCGGTTGGTGGAACGTTATTCGTTGTAATTTTCGGGTCGTCAGCTCGGGCTATAGCAGGAAGCGTTAAGACGCAGCTCATTAAAATGCCCGACGTTATTTTTCGTTGGTGTTTTTTTAAATACTGCTGGTGTTTTTTAAAATACATAGCTTCTTCCGAATGTCGTCAATAGGCTGCCGATTGCCGTGAATATCACGGCAATACGTGGGTTATAATATTTGGGGGAAATAAGTTACTGCGTTGCTTTTAGATAAGAATCATTCAGCCATTTATCAACATCAAAAGGTTGTCGAATAAGGCGCGATTCATAGGCCAATGTGACGGCACGTTTTAATTTTTCTACGAAGGCGGGATCCAATTCTGGCGAAAGACGCTCAGTTAATGGCGGCAATGTATCCCATTCGACGCGTAATATATTTTCTGGGTAACCTGATTGAGTAGCTAAGAGTTGAATAAATTCATCTTTATTTTTGTCGTCGCTAGCCCAGTTTGCCGCTTCTCGCTGAACTTTGACTAAGCGGCGAAGAATATCCTCGTTGCCTTTGGCAAATTTCTCATCGACTAACAGGAAGCCGCTGAGCTGACCCGCACCGTTCAAATCGCGGCTGGATAGCGGAATGTCTGCCAGCCCTTTATCCCGCAGTGAAAGCGTATTGCTGCCGCCCCAGGTGGCATCAATCTGTCCGGCAGCCAACGCCGCGCTGGCCGCTGCGAAATCGAGATTGATCAGCTTAACGTCAGAGGGTTTCAGACCTTGCGAATCAAGCGCGCTGACAAAGGAAAGCTCACCCGCCGTTCCACGAAAGAGCCCGATGCGTTTGCCTTTCAGATCGGGGATTTTCTCAATGCCGGAGCCTTTCGCCACCGCCAGATAGTGATTGATACCGCGTGATGCTACGGCGATCACGCGGGTATCCAGACCGCGCGAACGGCCAATAATGCTGGCTAAATCCCCCAGATAGGCCACGTCGACCTGATGGTTACCAAACGCTTCGTTGATGACGGGGCCCGCGCCTTTGATGAACGTCCAACGCACGCTGATCCCATCTTTGCTAAACTCGCGTTCCAGCAGCTTCTGACTGTGGATGACATCGAGTAAGCCACCGCCGCTGGGTTTTGTACCCGCGCCAATGTCTGGCGCGGCAATACGAATCTCGGTGATCGCTGAGGCGATGCCTGACCAGGCCATACCCATTGCCAATAAGCTGGTTACTAACCATTTTCGTCCTGATGTCGTCATTATTTTACCCGCCAGTAATGAAATCGATGAATAGGGATTGTGTTATTGCGCCTGTTTCGAACGGCGTCATATCGTGTGCAGCACCACATTTAAAGGCTTGGCAATAAACTGACTAATACAAAAAAAGCATTATTATTTTTAGTAAATAGCTAAGTCAGTATTCATCGTCTATTTCATCGGTATGCAACGAACGAAAAAAAACTATTCCAACTATGCATTAGCCTGTCGGTAATTTTTACCTTTAGTCTGAGTGTCGATTATTAACGTTATCGCTTTATTAAAGAAATAAAGAATGAAATGAATATCGATATGCAGATACATACGTTGACTTTATTAAGTAGTCGGGAAGAATCGATTATCCCAATGCTATTTCAGGCGACGTCGTCATTGACACCTGCAACGTGAAATAGAGCGATAAAGATATATTGTCAGGAGCAACCATCATGACGGAATTACTCTATGCGGGAGCCGCGCCGATACCCCGGTCTTATTCACCGGAACCAACGCCGCATGCTAGCCGAGTCAGTAGTGCGGCGCAGCAACGCTTACCGCATCTGAATACGACGCCCACGTCCCGGCCGGAGCGCTGGCTGGCGGTGGGAGCGACGCTGTTATTGCACGCTGGGGTTCTGGCGTTGTTCAACGTCGCGTCGCCGCCGCCCGTGACGGTGCCTGCGCGGCCGCAGCCTGTCAGCGTCGAACTGGTTTCTATGGTGGCAGAGCCTGTGCAGCAAGAGGTTGTTCCGATTGCAGAACCTGAAGTGCCGACGCCACAGCCGGTGGAAGAACCAACGATAACTGAGCCGCAGGTGGATGAAAATGCATTGCTGCCCCCTGTTCCTGAAAAAAAAGTGCCGGAGAAAAAAGTGCCGGAGAAAAAACCTGAACCTGTACCGAAAAAGACGCCGGTGAAAAAGAGCACTCCCGCGCCTAAACCAACCGCGCAACCCCAGAAAGAAACTGCATCTGCAACGGCACCGATAACCCCCGCTCCTGTGGCGCAAAATGCAGTCGCGCAGCCCGTTGACGCACCGTTGACACCGCCGCTCGCCAATGCCGACTACCTGCATAATCCCGCACCGTCTTATCCCGACGTAGCGATTAGCCGTGGTTATGAAGGCACCGTGCTGTTGAACGTGCAGGTACGTGCCGACGGTAAGGTGCAAACCATTCGTATTCATCAATCCAGCGGCTATCCGTCACTTGATGAGGCCGCCAGAGATACGGTGCTGCGCTGGTCTTTTGTTCCGGCGCGTCGCGGCAGTCAGCCGGTTAGCGGCTGGGTCGTTGTTCCTGTCGATTTTTCGCTGAACTCATGAGGTATTGGTTATGACGCTTGGACACATTGAACTCTTTTCTGCGGAAGGTGCGGTGATCCTGTTGCTGTTGCTGTTTTCTCTCGTCACCTGGGGGCTGGGGCTACTGAAGTTCGTCCAATATGGACGTGCGCAGCGGCGCGATCGACGCTTTCGCGAGGCTTTCTGGCAGCAGGATGACGTCAGCCAGACGCCAGAAACCAGCGCAAAGCAGCCCAGTTCACTCGCCAATCTGGCACTGGCTGCGGTCAAAGCGCCGAAGCGGATTAGCGGGCAGCTTGCTCTGAATATTCATCTGCCCGATAGGGTTGAGCGCGCGCTGCAACAGCAGATTCAACGCGAACGTCGTTCGCTGGAAAGTGGGCTGGCGGTGTTGGCCAGCATTGGCAGTACGTCGCCGTTTATCGGCCTGTTTGGCACCGTGTGGGGCATTATGGCGGCGTTGCAGGAAATCGGGCTTTCTGGTTCTGCCAGCCTCGACACTGTCGCAGGGCCGATTGGTAATGCGCTGATAGCCACCGGCGTCGGGATCGCTGTCGCGGTTCCTGCGGTGCTGATCTACAACTACTTTTTGCGTCGTCTCAAGCTGGCCGTCGCGGATATGGATGACTTCGCTCATGATGTATACAGCGTGATGCAGGCGCACGATTTTCATGTCAGCGCACTCCAGACCAGTGTGGAGCCATCGTCTGCCTCTTTCTCCGTGAAGAACCTGAGAGAGGTGGTCTGAGATGGCGTTTACCTCGCGTAATGACGACGACGTGATGAGTGAAATGAATATCACGCCGCTCGTGGATGTCATGCTGGTATTGCTGGTGGTGTTTATCGTGACCGCGCCGATGCTGACCAATGCCATTCCTATTCAGCTACCAAAAACGGCGGCGGTGTCTCCGGTCGATCGCACCGATCCGATTGTTATTAGCATTGATGGTGAGCAGCGCCTCTTCATCAATAAAGAAAACCTAGCGCGGGAACAACTGGTGCCGCGCTTGCAGCAGGCGAAAGCGGGTAATGCAGATTTGGTGGTGCAGGTGCAGGCGGATAAAGAAGCGAATTACGGTGATGTCGCCGCGCTGCTGGCCGATGTCGAGCAGGCGGGGATTACCCGTCTCTCCCTGCTGACGCAAAAATAACGCTGCGGATACCGACGATCATGATGCCTAAATCTCCGCTGCGGATACGTTCCGCTCCTGATACCTCTCTGAGCGCCGTTGCGCTGTCGGCGGGACATTCTGCGCTAGCCATTCCACTGATCGTATCGCTCGTCGTGCCGCTGCTGGTACTTGCTAGCTGGTGGCTTGCGAGTTGGCATGGGTGGATGTCTGAACAGATCCTGCCTTCGCCGCTGGCGGTGGTGGATAGTGCAAGGGATTTTATTCCTGAAGAGCTGATTCACCAGTTACCCATCAGCTTGATGCGGCTGGTGATTGGTTTCAGCGGCGGTATCGTGCTGGGTCTGGTTTTGGGCAGTTTATTCGGTCTGAATCGACGGTTGAATGCGCTGTTTATGCCGCTATTTACCGTCATCGCGCAGATCCCGACGTTAGCCTGGATCCCGCTTTTGATGCTGTCACTGGGGATCGGGGAAGCGCTGAAATTGGTGGTGCTGGTGAAATCGGTCACGGTGCCGGTGACGCTTTACACGTGCGCCGGTATTCAACAGACGCCACAAAAATTGCACGAAATGGCGCGCAGCCTGCGTTTATCACCGGTTGCCTTCCTGCGTTATCTGATTCTGCCTGCGATGTTGCCTTATGTGATGACGGGCGTTCGGCTGGCGTTTTCTACCGGATGGGTCGCCTTGATTGCGGTTGAGCTGTTGGCATCCAGCGAAGGGCTGGGCTATCTGTTGGTACAAAGCCGCCAACTGTTCATGTTGGATTTTGTATTCGTCTGCATTCTGATCATCGGAATATTGGGGTTTGCCGGGGAACGTGTGCTACTGAAGCTGGAGCGTCGCTGGATTCACTGGCCAGCACCGGTGCTGGGGCGCGATAGCCTGAGTTATGCACTGCCGAGTCTGTCGTTGACGCCTTGGTTAGCGCCATTGATATTGCTTGCCTTGTGGCAGGTAAGCAGTACGAGAGAGTGGGTGAACGTGGCTTTTCTTCCCGCGCCGAGTAGCGTGGTTGACGCGCTGTGGTCTGGGTTGATTCAGGGAGGGCTGTTGTCCGATCTCAATGCCAGCCTGCTGCGCGCACTACAGGGCTTTATGCTGGGAAGCGCAATCGGTGTGCTGGTCGGTGCGTTGCTCGGCGGCTGGCGCATCGCCGACAGGCTGTTTAATCCGGCGTTGTCCGCCTTGCGCTGCGTGGCGCTATTTGCCTGGCTACCGCTGATCACGGCCTGGTTCGGTTTAGGCGAGAGCGCCAAAATCGTATTTATCGCTGTGGCGGCATTCTTTCCCGTCATGCTGGCGACCCGTCAGGGAATCGCCCAGCTACCACCTGCGTTGTTGGAAGTGGCGCAGGTTCTGCGTCTGACACCAGTACAGACGCTCCGCACGCTGATACTACCCAGCGTGTTACCGCCGATGTTTTCCGGCCTGCGACTCGCGTTGATGCATGCGTGGACGGGGGCGATTGGCGCCGAGTATTTCATGCCGTCGGGAGAAGGATTGGGCGGCATGATGATTCGTGCGCAACAACTGCTTGAATCCGATCGCATCATGGCCGGTGTGGTGCTGATTGCGGTGGTGGCTGCACTATTTTCCCGGTTGATTACCTTGTCTGAACGGCGGCTGACCCGCTGGCGCTTTGCATGATGGCTAACGGAGGAACGATGTCCCTGCATTTTCAGCACATTACCAAACATTTTACCGTCAACGGTGTCCCGCTGACGGTGTTACAGGACATCGACCTGTCGCTGCATGCTGGCGAGCTGGTTGCGGTCATTGGTGCCAGCGGCTGTGGTAAATCGACGCTGCTGCGTTTGGCGGCTGGGATTGATACCACTGGACGAGGCCGTATTCTGATTGGCGATCGGCCTGTGAACGGCATTCCCGACGAGGTTAGCCTGGTGTTTCAGGAGCCGCGTTTGTTTCCGTGGCTCACCGTAACGGGCAATATTCGCCTCGGTATGCTTAATCTCAATCTTTCTTCTGCCGAAATTGCGCAGCAAATTGCACATTATCTCCAGATGATGGGGCTGGAAGACTTTGCCGACGCATGGCCGCATCAGCTGTCTGGTGGGATGGCACAGCGTGTAGCGATCGCCCGTGGGCTGGTGTCGACGCCGCGCATTCTCTTGCTGGATGAGCCTTTTGGCGCGCTTGATGCGCTGACCAAACAGCAGTTACAGGAACGTCTGGCGGAGATTCGTCGACAAACGGATTTGACGATCTTGCTGGTGACGCATGATGTGGAAGAAGCCGTGTTTCTGGCGGACAGAGTGGTCGTCATGTCACCCCGTCCCGGTCGGATTAGTGCAATTCTACCAGTCAATTTGGCTTATCCGCGCGACCGAACCAGCACCGCCTTGTTGGAGCAACGCCAAGCGGTCAGTCACGCGCTGCATCAGGCGGATACCGTTGAAGCCTGAGCGATCGCTTTCTTCCTAATCTTGAGCATCGACAGTCAGGCTGTTGATAAATTTATTTTGCTGAACGAAAACGGTAGTAACGGAATAGAAGAGTAAAGCGTTTGCGCCAGGGATGGCGCAAGCCGAGCGCACAGGGGTGTGTTTACAGCGTCTTTGCGATCTATCCGTTACTACCGCTCAACTGATTTTTACAGAAACTGCTGTGGAAAAGGCGGTTTTTTCTTTTCTGTTCGCCACGCGAGATCATTCATTTTCAGCATAGTGAAGTGCTGTCATTAACTGGCATAATGCGTATGTCATTCTCGGTCAATACCTTAACAGGATATTCCTATTGGGTATGCGCAGGTGTGTTGGCCTATACTCGTCATACTTCAAGTTGCATGTACGTTGGCTGCGTTCACTCACCCGAATCACTTACTTAAGTAAGCTCATCGGGATTCCTTCTCTTGCCGCCTGCCTGAAACTTGAATTATTTAGAGTAGACACTCGTTAAGGCCGCGCCGGTTAGTGCCGATGCATAATCGTGACCGAGAGAAACACTTATTGCCGATACTTGCCGGTGAAAAAGGGCGGGTATATATCGTTATTATTGAGGTTTTCGCATGAAAAAAGTTACCGTTGCCGCAACACAAATGGCGTGTTCCTGGGATCTGCCCAAGAATATCGAAAACGCTGAAAAACTGGTGCGACAAGCGCATGCAAAAGGCGCGCAGGTTATCCTGATTCAGGAACTGTTTGCCGCACCGTATTTCTGCATCGATCAAAGCCCGGAGCACTATGCGCTGGCGCAGGAGCTGGAAACCAGCCCGCTGATTAAGCATTTCTCTGCACTGGCGGCGGAGCTAAACGTGGTGCTGCCGCTGAGCTTCTTTGAGCGTGCCAATAACGCCTATTACAACTCGCTGGTGATGATTGATGCGGATGGTTCTGTGTTGGACGTTTACCGCAAAACCCACATTCCGAACGGTCCGGCGTATCAGGAAAAGCAGTTCTTCATTCCTGGCGACACGGGCTTTAAAGTCTGGCAGACGCGCTACGCGAAAATCGGCGTGGGCATTTGTTGGGATCAGTGGTTCCCTGAAACCGCACGCAGCCTGGCATTGCAGGGCGCAGAGCTGATTTTCTATCCGACTGCCATTGGTTCCGAACCGGCCTACCCGGACATCGACAGCCAGCCGCACTGGACCCGCGTTCAGCAAGGACATGCCGCGGCGAATCTGGTGCCAGTGATTGCCTCCAACCGCATCGGTACAGAAGCCAGTAAATACATCGACGGTCTGGAAATGACGTTCTACGGTTCTTCATTCATTGCCGATCAAACCGGTGCGCTGTTGGCTCAGGCCAATAAGACGGACGAAGCTATTCTGGTGCATGAATTTGATTTAGAAGCGATTGCTGCTCAGCGCGCCTCATGGGGCCTGTTCCGCGACCGTCGCCCGGAAATGTACGGTACCATTGCCAGTTCAGACGGCAAGACCCGGAGATAAGTGATGTCACAGTTAGCAACTCCTCATCTCACCACGCCACATCAGGATGTTTTTGCGATGCCCGCCGAGTGGGCACCGCATGATGCTGTGTGGATGATTTGGCCGTATCGTACCGATAACTGGCGTGAACGGGGCGTTCCGGCGCAGAAAACGTTCGCGCGCGTGGCGGAAGCCATCGCCCAAAACACGCCTGTTATCATGGGCGTGCCTGCACGCTACATGGCGGATGCGCAAAAAGTGATGCCGGTGAATGTTACGCTGGTGGAAATGGAAAGCGACGATGCCTGGATGCGCGACACTGGCCCAACTATCGTGCTGAATCAGGCTGGCGAGCGTCGGGGTATCGACTGGCAGTTCAACGCCTGGGGCGGTGAGCTGGGCGGTCTGTACGAAGACTGGCGTCAGGATGAGAAAGTCGCAGCACAGGTGCTGGATTATCACCAGGTCGCGCGCTATGCCGCACCGCTGATTTTGGAAGGCGGCTCGATCCATGTCGATGGTGAAGGCACGCTGCTGACCACGGCAGAATGCTTGCTCAATCCGAACCGTAACCCGCACCTGAGCAAAGCGGAAATCGAACAGTTGATGCGTGATTACCTCAGCATTTCGACGATTATCTGGCTGGAAGAGGGCGTGTACAACGACGAAACCGACGGGCATATCGATAACATGTGCTGTTTCGTGCGCCCCGGTGAAGTGGCGTTGCACTGGACCGATGATGAAAACGATCCACAGTATGCACGCTCCGTAGCGGCCTATGAGGTTCTGTCGGCAGCGCGCGATGCGCAAGGGCGTGAGCTGAAAATCTGGAAACTACCTGCTCCCGGCCCGCTCTATGCGACCATCGAGGAAGCGCAGGGCGTGGACAGTGGTGATGCGGTTGAGCGTCTTGCTGGTTCTCGCCTAGCAGGGTCTTATGTGAATTTCCTGATCAGCAATCAGCAGATCATTTTCCCACTGCTGGATGAGAAGACGGATGATGTTGCACGCGATCTGCTGCAACAGATGTTCCCTGGCTACGTGATTAGCGGTGTGCCTGCGCGGGAAATCCTGCTGGGTGGGGGAAATATTCACTGCATTACGCAGCAAATCCCAGCGGTGAAGTAACCGCCGAGCCGTGAACGGATGGCTTAAAAGAAGGGTAGTGAGTGTCCTGCTCGTCATAAAAAAAGCCGGTTGGCGCAATAGCGTGAACCGGCTTTTTTATCAGACGAACATTTGTCCGTCTGTTTTTCGATAAAAACTTAGCCGCGTTTAGCGTCGGCTGCAGCTTTCACGATAACGGCAAAAGCGTCGGCTTTCAGTGATGCACCACCGACCAGCGCGCCGTCGATGTCTGGCTGAGTGAACAGCTCTGCGGCATTCGCAGCATTAACAGAACCGCCGTACTGAATGATAACTTGTTCGGCAATAGCCGCATCTTGTTTGGCAATGTGGTCACGGATGAATTTGTGAACAGCCTGAGCCTGTGCTGGCGTTGCAGATTTACCGGTACCGATAGCCCATACAGGTTCGTAGGCCACAACGGTGTTTTCAAACGCTTTCGCGCCCAGCGTATTCAGCACGGCATCCAGTTGACGTGCGCACACGGCTTCGGTCTGGCCTGCTTCGTTTTCGGCTTCAGTTTCGCCAATGCACAGTACTGGAATCAGGCCTGCATCTTTCAGCACACCAAATTTCTTCGCAATGAATTCATCGCTTTCTTTATGGTAAGTACGACGCTCAGAGTGGCCAATGATGATGTATTTCGCACCGATATCTTTCAGCATGTCGGCAGACGTTTCGCCGGTGAAAGCACCAGAAAGGTTTACGTCAACGTTCTGCGCACCCAGTGCAATGCGGCTGCCTGCCAGTTGGTGATTAGCCTGATCGAGGTAGATTGCAGGGGGGGCAATGGCTACGCCACAACCGTCAACGGTGCTGAGCTCTTTACGCAGGCCCGCGATCAGTTCGTTGACCATGTTGGTGCTGCCGTTCAGCTTCCAGTTACCCATAACTAATGGATGTCGCATCTTTTTTCCTCCAGCCGGAATCGCAGTGAATCAATGTGTTAATGAATAAACGCATTAATGAAGTAAACAGTACTGCCGTTAGGCAATATAACTTGCCCACAGTATAGAGACGAAATGTGACCGTGGCTCTGTTTTTTGTCATTAATTACCGTGTTGATCACGGTTCAGATAGCGTTAGCTTAATCGGTTCAACAGCAAAAGTTAGCCCTTTTTCGCCGTCATCTGCAACAACATAGCGTAAGGCTCCTTCCGTTTGCTGATAAAAGCGCTGTCCTTTGCCTTTTCCCAGCAGTTCGGTGACTTTTTTCATACTTTGTTCTTCCGTCAGCGACGGGGCGAACGTGCGTGCCAGTGCTGCCATATAGTCGATGGCCTGTTTACGACGCGCTGCGGTTTCTTGTTCGTTCTGCGGCTGCGGTAGCCAGGTGATTTGCAGTGTTTTGATTTTCCCTGTGCCTTTCTCTAGCGCGGTTGAAGCATAGAGGTGGTCGTTGATCCGGCTAGCTGCACGGGTCAACATGCTGATGATATTGCCGGTATCGACAACCCGAAATTCACCGATCGGCAGCGTCGGGTTACTCAGGTTATAGCGGGAACGGAATTGCGTGATGGTTTGATCGAAGGTTGGGGCACCGGCCAGCAGGTACGGCGCATTGGCTGAAGCTTTGGGCGGAAACGTTGGATCGGCTCCCGCGTGAGTCTGGTACAGCACCAGCGATGATAAAACCAACAGTGAAGCGATGCGTTTTCGTGTCATAGGGGTTCGGGTCAACCACTTCATAAGATGTCCAGGCCGATAACGGCAGAATACGTTTGATTAAAGCGGCATTTGTACGTCGTTGTCAAAAATCGCGTAAAGATTGCAGGTAAACATCTTGGTTGAGGTAAAATCGCTCGGGCTAAAATACAGATTAATTCGGCCAGACAGGCTAATAATTCAGGGCGTTATCGTTAATGACATTACAGCAATGGTGCTTCTCGTTTAAAGGCCGTATTGGCCGTCGTGATTTCTGGCTCTGGATGGCTATTTGGGTAGCGCTGATGGCGGTATTGTTTACGCTTTCTGGCCAAAACTGGCTAGATACGCAACTTACGGCGTTTGGTTTGGTGGTATTACTGTGGCCGACAGCGGCGATGATGGTGAAGCGGCTACATGACCGTAACAAAAGTGGCTGGTGGGCGCTGCTGTTAGTGGTGGCGTGGGTATTAGCCTCAGGGAATTGGTACATGTTTTCCGCTATCTGGCAGTGGGGCATTGGCCGCTTCTTGCCGATCCTGATTGTCGTGATGACGTTGCTCGACTGCGGCGTTTTTCTGGGGACAAAAGGGGAAAACCGATTTGGAGCAGAGGCGGAGCCGTTTCGCTTCCGCCGCTAATTGGGAATAATTCGCTGTTTACCAATAGTTCTCGGCAGTCATATGACCGGGCCTGCGGCGCAGGTGCTTGGTCATTTGCCGCTCTTCTTTCAGCAACAGCTGAGTATCACGCACCATCTGCGGGTTACCGCACAGCATGACATGGCTGGTGGCGGTATCCATCGGTAAGCCCACAGCGGCTTCCAGCGTGCCGTTGCTGATCAACGTAGGAATACGGCCTGTCAGTGAGCCTGCTTCCTCTTCCCGGCTAACCACCGTTTGAATATGCAGTTTGCCGTGGTAGCGCTGCTGTAACTGCTGCATCAGCGGCAGATAGCTCAGATCGCGTGAAAACCGAGCGGCATGAACCAGCACGATGTTCTTAAAACGCTCCAGATCCTTGCCTTCTTGAAGGATCGACAAATAAGGGCCGATGCCCGTGCCTGTTGCCAGCATCCATAGCGTTTCACAATCAGGAATCTCTTCCAGCACGAAAAAGCCAGCGGCCTCTTTGACGATCATGACTTCCGAACCCGGCTGCATGGCATGCAGATGAGGGCTAAGTTTGCCTTCCGGCACGGTCACCAGATAGAACTCAAGTGTAGGATCGCTAGGTGCATTCACGTACGAATACGCGCGCTGCACTTTTTCACCCTCAATCTCCAGCGCCAGCTTGCCATACTGCCCGGCAGTGAATGAATCGGCGGGTGCATGAACCCGAATGCTAAACAGACTTTCTGTCCAGTTCTCTACCTGAACCACTTTGCCTGTTACCCACTCAGCCATAATTTTCTGCTCCTGTTGTACCCGTCATACTTCAAGCTGCATGTGCGTTGGCAATACTCGGCTCATCTCTGAGCCTCGCCCTGAGGGGCCGCCGCAAGCGGCGTTCAAATTGGCTAAGCCAATTTGTTCTTACTCACCCCAGTCACTTACTTGAGTAAGCTCCTGGGGACTCGCGCGATTGCCGCCTGCCTGCAACTCGAATTATCTAGAGGTATCGACGCCATTATTCGTGCACGTCAGTCGTGCGTCTAAGATACGCCATTTATTAACAACTGTGAAACAATCAGTCAGCCGGACAGTGGCCTGCTACAACAGGAATTCGTGCAGCTTGCGATCCTTACGATCCAGATAGTGCGTCGATTTAATCCGGCGGATCGTACGAGATTTACCGCGGATCAATAGTGTTTCTGTGGTGGCCATGTTGCCTTTACGCGCGATTCCGTCCAGCAAATCACCTTTGGTGATGCCAGTCGCGGAGAAAATCACGTTATCGTTGCGCGCCATGTCATCAAGTTTGAGGACACCACCCGCTTCGATGCCCATTTGTCGGCAGCGTGCCAGCTCGTCTTCGCCTATGCGGCGGTTTTCAGCGCTATCGCCTTTCACTTCATGACGTGCCAGCAAGCGCCCTTGCATGTCGCCGTCGAGCGCACGGATAACCGCTGCCGAGATAACGCCTTCTGGCGCACCGCCGATGCCGTACAGTACGTCAACTTCGCTGTCCGGCATGCAGGTGAGGATTGATGCGGCTACGTCGCCGTCTGGAATGGCGAACACTTTCACTCCCAACTGCTGCATTTCCGCGATGCAGGCATCGTGACGCGGTTTAGCCAATGTAGTTACGGTTAACTGGTTGAGCGGTTTACCTAGCTTCAGCGCGACATTGCGCAGGTTATCCGCCAGCGGCAGGTTGAGGTCAATCGACCCTTTCGCTTCAGGCCCGACGATCAGCTTTTCCATGTACATGTCTGGCGCGTGCAGAAATGTCCCTTTTTCGCCGACGGCCAGCACGGCTAGCGCATTCGCCTGACCCATTGCTGTCATCCGCGTGCCTTCAATCGGATCGACAGCGATATCAACGGCATCGCCCTTACCGGTACCGACCTGTTCACCGATGAACAACATGGGCGCTTCGTCGATTTCCCCTTCGCCGATGACAATCTGACCGTTGATATTGACCTGATTTAGCATAATCCGCATTGCCTGTACGGCGGCATTGTCTGCGGCATTCTTATCGCCACGGCCTAACCACTTATAGCCTGCCAGCGCGGCTGCTTCGGTGACGCGCGAGAACTCGATGGCTAATTCACGTTTCATAAATACCTGTCTGTTGTCGTTCGGAAGGGAGTCGCCTTATGTTAGCCACTTAAGCCTGAATTTAGGGGGAAACACGGTGATGGGGTTCCCGCAGGGAGACCTCGCACCGTGGTCGCCCCCGGTATCTCGGTTCTTAAACGATCAACATTAGGATATGGAATAGGATTTTATCACAACGGGGAAGGGGGGCGGTTAAGTGATGCGGAAAAAACGGACGCGACAGGCGCGCCCGCTATGGGGGAGTTAGGCGTCGTGATCTTCCCAGTTACGAGCACGAGCAACGGCTTTCTGCCAGCCGCTGTAGCGCACGTTACGTTCCACCGTTTCGATACTAGGGCGGAATTCACGCTCAATAGTCGCTTTGCTCTTCACTTCATCCAGATCGTTCCAGAAACCAGTGGCAAGGCCAGCCAGGAAAGCGGCACCCAGCGCGGTGGATTCACGCACTTCCGGACGTTCCACGCGCGTGCCGAGGATATCGGATTGGAACTGCATCAGGAAGTTGTTGGCGACTGCGCCACCGTCAACACGCAGTGATTTCAGACGCGTACCTGCATCTGCCTGCATTGCATCCAGCACGTCACGGGTCTGGAAGGCGATGGATTCCAGCGTTGCACGGATGATGTGGTTAGCATTCACGCCACGGGTCAGGCCGAAGATCGCGCCACGGGCATACGGGTCCCAGTAAGGAGCGCCCAAACCGGTGAAGGCGGGTACGACATAGACGCCATTGGTATCCTTCACTTTCGTTGCGAAGTACTCAGAATCCATGGAGTCGCCGATGAGCTTCAGCTCGTCACGCAGCCACTGGATAGAGGCACCGCCAACGAACACGGAACCTTCCAGCGCGTAGTTCACTTCGCCGCGTGGGCCGCAGGCGATGGTGGTCAACAAACCGTGTTTGGACTGCACGGCTTCTTTACCGGTATTCATCAACAGGAAACAGCCGGTGCCGTAGGTATTTTTTGCCTGCCCAGGATTGACGCAGAGCTGGCCGTACAGCGCCGCCTGCTGGTCACCTGCGATACCAGCGATAGGAATACGCGTGCCGCCTTTACCGCCGATGTTGGTCTGACCGTAAACTTCTGAAGACGCGCGCACTTCCGGCAGCATCTCGCGCGGGATATCCAGCGCTTCCAGCATGCGGGTGTCCCATTCCAGCGTATGAATGTTGAACAGCATGGTGCGGGAGGCGTTGGTGTAATCCGTTACGTGAACACGCCCTTGTGTCATTTTCCAAATTAGCCAGGTATCGATGGTACCAAACAGCAGTTCGCCGCGTTTAGCGCGTTCACGGGAGCCTTCAACGTGGTCCAGAATCCATTTCACTTTGGTGCCAGAGAAGTAGGGGTCGACTACTAGTCCGGTGGTGTTGCGAACGTACTCTTCTAGGCCGTCTTTCTTCAGTTTCTCGCAAATTTCAGCGGTACGACGACACTGCCAGACGATGGCGTTATAAATCGGCTTGCCGCTCTCTTTTTCCCATACGACGGTGGTTTCACGCTGGTTGGTGATACCAATACCTGCGACTTCATCCGCGCTGATATCGGCTTTCGCTAGTACTTCGACCAGCGTTGAGCTTTGTGTGGCCCAAATTTCCATCGGGTCGTGCTCTACCCAGCCCGCTTTTGGGTAAATCTGGGTGAATTCACGCTGTGAAACGCTAACGATATTCGCATCGTGATCCAGTACGACGGCGCGGGAGCTGGTTGTGCCCTGGTCGATCGCGACAATGTATTTTTTTTCCGGGTTCATAAATCCAATCCTGTAATGATTAACCGTGAAATAGGATGGTCGTGGCGTTAAGTTTAACGGCTTTCACGACGCGTAGTAGCTTCTGCCTCGGGTTCGCACACATCGCATGGCAGATTACGGCCAATCAGTGCGCGATAACCGAAGGCACCCAGACAGGCACCGATAATCGGGCCAAAGATAGGAACCAGGAAGTAAGGGATTTCGCGTGCGCCAGTAAAGGCGACGTTGCCCCAGCCCGCGAGAAAAGCGAACAGCTTAGGACCAAAGTCACGCGCCGGGTTGAGGGCGAAGCCAGTCAACGGCCCCATGGATGCACCGATAACGGCAATTAGAATACCGATCAGCAGGGGAGCAAGCGGCCCGCGCGGGATGCCGTTACCATCATCGGTCAATGCCAGAATCAGGCACATCAGAATCGCGGTGATGACAGTTTCAACCAACAGCGCCTGCATAACGGAAATGTGCGGGTTCGGGTACGTGGAGAAAATGCCCGCTAAGCTCAGGCTTTCCGTGCTGCCGCGCACCATATTGTTGGTTTGTTCAAAATCGACGAACAGATTGTAATACAGGCCGTAGACCAGTGCGGCGGCACAAAATGCCCCTGCAATCTGCGCCACAATGTAAGGCACAACCTTGCGTCCATCGAAGCAGGCAAACAGCCACAGGGCGATAGTGACGGCCGGGTTGAGGTGAGCACCGGAAATGGCGGCGGTCAGATAGATTGCCATCGCAACCCCCAGACCCCAAATGATGCTGATCTCCCATTGCCCGAAGCTGGCTCCCGCCAGTTTCAAGGCGGCGACGCAGCCGACACCGAAGAAAATCAGCAGGCCAGTACCGAGAAATTCGGCGATGCACTGGCCTCTTAGCGTTGAACGTTCTGCTTGGCTCATATTTTTTTCCTGCTGGGTAACGTACAGAGTGGTAGGTCTAAGGATACCGTCTGGCGGCATCCCCTGTTTTAAATGTATTTATGATGTGAATTTATCGTTAATGAGCGAAAACGAGAAATATCGAAATTGAAATGTGTGTTGCGCGTCAAGAAAATGAGCGTATTCGCTTATAAAATGACTCGTAGTGGTTTTTCGTCCACGGTTGATAGTAACGCTCAGGTTAAATTTATTAACACAATCGGAGTAACGGAGAAGTAAACGGGGGCGTTTTCAGTTTGAGTCGCTCGTTTTTCGGTTTGTATTGCCGGTTTTTCAGTTTGTACTGATAGTGTTAAGTAAGAAAAGCTGCGACACTCGCGTAGTGGGGGATGTGCGCTAGACAGGGGGCCATTGGCTACATACAATTTCGTTATGGTCTGTCTTGCCAGCCGTCCCGCGGTCAGGATTATGTTTGCGGGCGGATGACGCGACACCGTGAGTGTTGGTTACAGAGTCCGAAAGCCAGCGTTAACCGATCTTTGCCTTGTTGCGATTAAAAGGGGTTTGAAGAATGTCATTTGAAGTGTTTGAAAAGCTGGAAGCGAAAGTTCAGCAGGCGATTGATACTATCACGCTGTTGCAAATGGAAATTGAAGAGCTGAAAGAGCAGAACAACACACTGTCGCAGGATGTTCAGGCGGCAGCGGGTTCACGTGAAGCGCTGGTGCGCGAGAACGAACAGTTGAAAGAAGAGCAAGTAGTGTGGCAAGAGCGCCTGCGCGCGCTGTTAGGCAAAATGGAAGAAGTCTAAGTAGACTTACTGGCTCAGGCGAAGGAACGGCTTATCGATTGAGCCAAATAAAAAAGGGCGTATATCGCCCTTTTTTGTGATGATGTTGCCGCAATAAAAACGCAGAAACTCAACGATATTATTCAATATCCAGCGGGTCTTCCGACAGAATAATGCCCGTGTTGTCGGCATACAGATGGTCACCGGAGAAGAAGGTTACGCCACCGAAGTTGACGCGGATATCGCTTTCGCCAATGCCTTCGCTACCTGCGCCGACCGGAATGGCTGCCATCGCCTGAATACCGATATCCAGCTCCGCTAAATCGTCAACCTGACGCACCGCGCCATACACGACAATGCCTTCCCACTCGTTTTGGGTCGCCAGTCGAGCGATCTCCGCATTGATCAACGCGCGGCGCACTGAACCCCCGCCATCGATCAGAAGTACGCGCCCGAGGCCGTTTTCTTCAAGAAGATCAAAAAGCAGGCCGTTATCCTCAAAACATTTCACTGTGGTGATTTTGCCACCAAATGAAGTACGCCCACCAAAGTTGGAGAACAGAGGCTCAACAACATTCACCTCTTCGTGATAGATATCGCACAGTTCGGAAGTATCGTATTTCATAGGATTAACGTCAGGTTGCCGCCGGAATCATGAGTATATCCCTTTCTGACAGCTGTTGGCAAAATCATCAAATGTTAACTTGATGCGCATCAGTAAATGCATGCCGCTTTTTGCCTGTGCTCAATTTACCCGCACTAACTCAGTATCACGCCAACGGCGAACAAAATATTGGTCAACAGCGCGCCTTTCACCGTTTTTTCCAACATTGGACGCATACTGAAGGCGCTACTTTCACGCAGTACATAACGGGCCTGCTTAATCAGCAGCGGGAGTGCCAGAATAAAGAGCCAGCCCGCCAGACTGTGCAGATAAAACGTCGCGAACAGGCCAAGGCAAACTGGAGCCAGCAGCAGCAGTATCGTGTGGTAGAAGCGTGCTTTTTCCGCGCCAAGACGTACCGCCAGCGTGTTTTTCCCACTGATGCGGTCGTTGTCGATATCGCGCAGGTTATTGATATTCAGAACGGCTGTTGCCAATAGACCACAGGCCGTCGCAGGCAGCATAACAACGCTGTCGAAGTGGCCAGTTTGCAAATAATACGACCCCGCGACGCTAAGCCAGCCGAAAAAGATGAGCACCGAGATATCGCCGAGCCCGATATAGCCGTAGGGTTTATTGCCGACGGTATAAGTGATAGCGGCGAAAATCGCCAGTAGCCCTAGAATCAGGAAACCGAAGATATCCGCTGGTTTTTCACAGGCGAGAATCACCAGACTCACACCCGAAATGATGGTGAGTGCCACGGTTACGATTAGCGCATTGCGCAGTTGCGACAGCGTAATGACACCCGTTTGGATGCCGCGCAACGGCCCGATGCGTTCTTCGGTATCGCTGCCTTTTATCGCATCCCCATAGTCGTTCGCCAGATTGGAGAGGATTTGCAGCAGTCCGGCGGTTAACAACGCCAGTAATGCTACGCCCGGTTTAAAACTGCTATGCCAGCTCGCAATCGCCGAGCCGGTGACGATGGAGGCAAAAGCTAATGGCAACGTTTTTGGACGAAGACTATCCAGCCAGGCTTTGGTTTTGCTGCTATGGGTCGATATGGTCATGGTGTGCTTCAATTTTTATTGACGATTCAATTGCGTGAATCATCCGTTTATAAACAAAAAAAGTCAGTGATGGCGGTGCCAGAAACAAAAGTGGGAGGCCTACGCCTCCCACTTTATCGTTAATAGTGCGATCCGCGAAAACGGATTATAAGATAAATCGGCTCAGATCTTCATCTGCTACTAATTCATCCAGATGACTACGTACATAATCTGCGTCAATCATAACGCTTTGACCATTCATTTCGCTAGCGTCGTAAGAAACGTCTTCGATCAGACGCTCCATAACGGTATGCAGACGACGCGCGCCGATATTCTCGGTGCTTTCGTTCACCTGCCAGGCGGCTTCGGCAATGCGACGGATACCATCGGCGGTGAATGAAATATCGACACCTTCCGTCGCCATCAGCGCTTTGTACTGTTCGGTCAGCGAGGCGCTCGGCTCTGTCAGGATGCGCTCGAAATCTTCTGTCGTCAGCGCTTGCAATTCCACACGAATCGGCAGACGTCCCTGCAACTCTGGAATCAGATCGGACGGGCTGGCAACCTGGAATGCGCCCGACGCGATAAACAGGATGTGGTCAGTTTTGACCATACCGTGCTTGGTCGATACGGTGCAGCCTTCAACCAGCGGCAGCAGGTCGCGCTGAACGCCTTCACGAGAAACATCCGGGCCGGAGCTTTCGCCACGCTTACAAATTTTGTCGATTTCGTCGATGAACACGATACCGTGCTGCTCAACGGCTTCAATCGCCTGCTGTTTCAGCTCTTCTGGGTTCACCAACTTAGCCGCTTCTTCTTCTATCAGCAGCTTGAAAGCATCTTTAATTTTGACCTTACGCGCTTTCTGCTTCTGTCCTGCCAGATTCTGGAACATGGACTGTAGCTGATTGGTCATCTCTTCCATGCCCGGCGGAGCCATGATCTCTACGCCAACGGGGGCGGCTGCCAGATCGATTTCGATCTCTTTGTCGTCCAACTGGCCTTCACGCAGTTTCTTGCGGAATGCCTGACGGGTTGCGGAAGGCTCCTGAGTGCCTTCTGATTGTCCCCAGTTGTTTTTCGCCGGAGGAATCAGCACGTCCAAAATGCGGTCTTCCGCCATCTCTTCCGCACGGAAGCGGTTTTTTTCGATGGACTGGTGACGCACCATTTTGATCGCGGAATCCGTCAGATCGCGGATGATGGAATCAACTTCCTTACCCACGTAGCCAACTTCGGTGAATTTGGTCGCTTCCACTTTGATGAACGGCGCATTGGCGAGCTTCGCGAGGCGACGAGCGATTTCGGTTTTACCTACGCCAGTCGGGCCGATCATGAGAATGTTTTTAGGCGTCACTTCATGGCGGAGTGCTTCGTCCAACTGCATACGGCGCCAGCGGTTACGCAGCGCGATGGAAACGGCGCGTTTTGCTTTGTGCTGGCCGATGATATAGCTGTCGAGTTCGCTGACTATCTCGCGCGGGGTCATTTCAGACATAGTTGATCCTTACGCCTTGGAGGCTAATTCTTCTATCGTGTGGAACTGGTTGGTGTAGATACAGATGTCGCCAGCAATCCCCAGAGATTTCTCGACGATATCACGGGCACCCAGTTCGGTATTTTCCAGTAAAGCACGGGCTGCGGCCTGCGCATAAGGGCCGCCGGAGCCAATAGCGATCAGATCGTTCTCAGGCTGCACGACATCGCCATTACCAGTAATGATCAGTGAGGCATTTTCGTCCGCGACAGCCAGCAAGGCCTCCAGTCGACGCAGCATACGGTCGGTACGCCAGTCTTTCGCCAGCTCGACAGCGGCTTTCACCAGATGACCCTGGTGCAGTTCCAGCTTGCGCTCGAAAAGCTCAAAAAGGGTGAAGGCATCCGCGGTGCCACCGGCGAAACCGGCGATGACGCGGTCATGGTAGAGGCGACGTACTTTACGTACGTTGCCTTTCATCACGGTGTTGCCCAGAGTGGCTTGTCCATCACCGCCAATGACCACTTGGCCGTTGCGGCGTACGCTTACAATTGTTGTCACGAGTCAGTCCCCGTTTGAAGAAAAAGACCCCCGCATGATTCGGGGCACATTGATGTTATAGATGGGGGAAAGCGTGGGGTTTTTCAACCCCCGCTAGCAAGAGGAATACAGTTTGATGCGCCCGCACCTTTAAGACGTTGAAGCATGCTATCGGCGGCAGCGCGGTTGTTGTAAGGCCCCAGCATGATGCGGTTCCAGCCACCGTTGGAGGTGATGCGGCTTTCGATACCCGCAAACGCCAGCTGCGCTCTCACGGATTCGGCGGGGTCCATAGTTTTGAAGGAGCCGCATTGAATCGCCCAGCGTTGTGTTTTTTCGACTTTTGGTGCTTCAGGCTGTTTGACCAGCTGTTGCTTCGGTGCTTCCTGTTTTGGTGTTTCTTGTCTTGGAATGTCTTGCCTTGGAACAACAGGCGTCGTTTGCGTAACGACTGGTGCACGCGTTGCAGGCTGGGTTGTCACAACAGGCGGTTGCTGCATCGATTGCGTCGGTGGCTTAATGGTCACCTGTGAACGCGGAACCTGCGTCTGGTCGTTATACGGCACCTCAGAAAGCTGCGTTGGCTGACGCCGCATATCAGACTGCATCTGTTCCAACAGCTGGCGCTGTTCATCTGTCAACTGCACAGGCGACCGGATCTCTCCACCCGCCGAAGGTTCCGTTGGCGTCGTAACGCCCAATTGACGATTTTCCAGCTCTTTGATGTAACGCCAACGTTCTTCCGGCTTGGGTGGCAACCCGTTACCCTTGCCCACGTTCTGATGCGGAAGGACAGGGGAGTCGTCGGGTTTATTATGGGCGATAAAGTACAGACCGCCCGCGAAGGTGACCAAAACGGCAACAGCGAGCGCGACCATTGTTTTGGACGCGCCTGAAGCGTTGCCTTTTTTTCGGCTATTTGTCGTTTTCCGACGCGTTGCTGATGAACGTCCTCGGCTCACGTAGTCTCTTTGTGCCACTGTCGTTTCGCTGTGAATTGATAGGTAAATGTACCCGTCATACTTCAAGTTGCATGTGCGTTGGCTACGTTCACTCACCCGAATCACTTACCTGAGTAAGCTCATCGGGATTCCTTCCCTTGCCGCCTTCCTGAAACTCGAATTATTTAGGGGATAACATAATTAGGGGGTCATGTTACTGAACCCTCAAATATTTGACCAGCACCTGAAGTCTTAAAGCCTGTTACGGGCGTAATTTGGCGCGGCGACGCTGTCTCGTATAACCAGCTCACTGGACAACAGACGTGAACCGCTTTGTACTGTGTTACCTTGCAACTGCTCTAAGAGTAGCAGCATTGCCTCGCGTCCGATCTGATAGCGTGGTTGAGCGACAGAAGTCAGAGGAGGCCAGCAGTACTGCGCTTGCTCAATATCGTCGAAGCCGATGATGGAGAGATCGCGCGGGATATCCAGCCCCATCTTTCGGGCCTGCGCCAGCACGCCCAACGCCATGAGATCGCTATGGCAGAAGATAGCGCTGGGTGGCTGTGGATGTTGCATCAGCGCAATCAGGCCGTTGATTCCCGTTTCGTAGGTGAAATCGCCCCGAAAGATATACTGGTTATCGATAAGAGTTCCGTTACGGCGCAGGGCTTGAATATACCCTTGCAAGCGGTATTGGCTCAGATGCATGTGCTCTGGGCCCGCAATGCAGGCGATACGCTGATGACCGGCCTGATGCAAATAGTGTACGGCTTCAAAGGCGGCAGTCAGGTTATCGATGTGCACGGTTGGTAGCGCCAGGTCTGGCGAAAACTCATTCGCCATCACCATCGGTGGCAGATTGCGCTGCTCTTCCTGGCCTGCATCAAACGGCAGATTAGAACCGAGCAACACCATACCGTCGATCTGTTTGGTAATAATCAGGTCGACGAAGGTTTTCTCTTTCTGATGTTGATGAGCGCAATCGCCAATCAACACCAGATAGCCGTGTTCGGCTGCCGTTTCCTCGATCCCACGAAATATTTCAGAGAAATAAGGATCGCAGATATCTGGCACGATCGTCAGGATCGTACGTGACTCGTTACGCTTGAGGTTTCTGTTGAGTGCGTGAGGCGAATAGCCAACGGCGATGACAGCCTGCTCGACCTTCCTGCGGGTGGTCGCAGAGACTTTCTCTGGGTTCATTAACGTTCGGGATACGGTGGCGGTGGAAACGCCCGCCTCATCCGCCACGTCTTTCATCGTCGCCGTGGTGACGCCTTTCTTCTGCTTCAACGCTTTTCTCCTTGCGTCAGCGTTAACTGGCGCTGACTGCCAGCAGAACGCTCCTGTCTGCTGACTCTCTATGATTACGGGTAACGCTTTTCGGCGCAGTATGCCAACCGTGTAGCACCGGGCTCCAGCATACTGCCTGCGCAAACAGTGATAACAGATTGAACGCAGGTTTTGTTGCTTAATTTGCACAGAAAGTGTGATGAATGTCGTGTTCTCGACGCCGCTCGCAAAAAATGTGTGGCAAGAAACCGAAATGATCTAACAGGAAACGCTAACCGTCGGTGGGGTCGACATCCAGCATCCATTTCACTTTACGTGCTTGCGGTAGCGTACCGATCAGCGCCAACGACGTTCTGACCAGTTTCTGTAACAACGCTCTGGAGGGATGTTGTAGTAAGAGCTGCCAGCGGAAGCGCCCCGCACGTTTTGGCTGCAAAGCGGGCACCGGGCCCAGTAGCCAAAGTGATTCATCCCGCAGCGGGCTCGCCTCCAGCAGATTACGCAATTGCTGGAGGAATAAAGCGGCCTGCTGATTATCGTGATCGTCAGCGCGGAAGATGATATGGCTGGTAAATGGTGGCAGAAAAACACTTTTTCGTTCTGTAAGCGCCTGGCTGGCAAAGGCATCGTAGCCCTGTTGCAGTAGCGTTTGTAATAGCGGGTGTTCTGGGTGGTGAGTTTGCAGCGCTACCTCGCCAGCCTTGCCTGCACGCCCCGCGCGACCTGCCACCTGAGTGTAGAGCTGGGCAAAACGTTCGGCTGCGCGGAAGTCGGCGGAGAACAGCGAGCCGTCAACGTCCAGTAAAGCAACCAGCGTGACGTCAGGGAAATGGTGGCCTTTCGCCAACATCTGTGTGCCGATAAGAAGACGTGCGCCTCCCAGCCTGACCTGGGAGAGCTGCTGCTCAAGTGCGCCTTTACGGCTGGTGGTATCACGGTCGATGCGGGTGATCGGGACATCTGGAAAGATCGGGGCAAGACTTTGTTCCAACTGCTCGGTGCCTAGACCGACGGGCACCATATTGGTTGAACCGCAGCCGGGGCACTGTTGTGGAACCGGACGCTGGCTGTCGCAGTGGTGGCAACGCAACATCTTCTGATGCTGGTGGTAGGTATAATAGTGATCGCAGCGCTGACATTCGGCGATCCAGCCGCATTCATGGCACATCACCACGGGGGCGAACCCGCGCCGGTTGAGGAACAAAATAACCTGATTATCGTTCGTCAGATGGTGACGGATACGGGTAATCAGCGGCTGAGATAATCCTGCTGTTAGCGGCAAGCCTTTCAGATCGATAACATGCTGTTTGGCCAGTGCGGCATTGCCTGCTCGTTTGGTCAGATTCAGTCGTCGATACTTGCCGATCTGGACGTTATATAGCGTTTCCAGTGCGGGCGTCGCTGTTCCCATCACAATCGGAATATCTTCCTCTCTGGCGCGGAAGACTGCCAAATCACGGGCGTGATAGCGCCAGCCTTCCTGCTGCTTGTAAGAGCTGTCATGTTCTTCATCGATCACAATCAGCCCTAAACGCGCAAAGGGGGTAAATAGCGCGGACCGCGTCCCTATGACGATTGCGGCTTCACCGCTGCGGGCGCGCAGCCAGACGGCGAGGCGTTCGCTGTCGTTGAGTGCCGAATGCAGTACATCCACCGGGGCGTTAAAACGTTCGCGGAAACGGGCGATGGTTTGTGGCGTCAGGCCAATTTCTGGCACTAACACCAGCGCCTGTTTACCCTGTGCCAGCACGTTTTCCAACACGCTGAGATAGACTTCGGTTTTACCCGAACCGGTGATTCCCGCGAGCAACCAGGCGGCAAAGTGGTTATCTTCGCTGCGAATAGCGCCAACGGCGGTGGCCTGCTCAGTATTCAGGCGCAGGCGTTCAGTAGCCATGCTAAAACTCTGACGCCAGTCATGAGGCGTTTGCTCTGCGGCTTTTAACTCGCATAATCCCTTGCTGCGCAGCGCCTGTAACGCCGTCTCCGTCAGCCCGATTTCGCTCACTTGGTGGCGATAAAGTGGTGACTGAAGTAACGCCGCCAGTGCCTGCTGCTGTTTAGCGGCGCGTTTGAGTGCGCTGAGCGGTGTCGCCCGGCCTTGTTCGGTGGCAAACCACTGCCAGAGTGGTGCGCGGTGCGCGGGTTTCCCCTGACGCAGCAATATCGGCAGCGCATGGAACAGCACTTCGCCGATCGGATAGTGATAGTACTCGACTGCCCACAGTAAAATACGCCACAGGCTGGGGGGAAACAGCGGCTGTTCGTCCAGCACGTCATGCACGGGTTTTAATTGCTCAAGCGGAAGTGCGCTGGTGTCGCTCAGTGCGGTAATAATGCCGATAGCTTTGCGGTTACCAAAAGAGACGCTGACGCGTGTGCCGACCTGCGGAGTCACTCCTCCTGCGGGTAGCAAATAATCGAATGTACGTGCCAGTGGCACGGGCAAAGCGACCTGAGCGACAGACATAACTTCTCCGTGGTAGTCGACGTGATTTGCGCGGTGATCCACGACATAACCGAACGGTCTATATCATGCGCGACGCAGGTAAAAAATAAAGCAAGGCGCTAGTGTACATGCTGCGAGGGATAATGTGTGGATGCGATTGCATCGGGGTATCAGATTCTGTATGATCCGCCGCCATTGTGCCGTTCGCATAATGAACTTACTTACTCAACTTTCGTGTGGTGTCTGGCGGAACAGGGCTGGATAGCGACACGGCCTTAACAGAGGTTTCCCATGAAAAAAGGTATTCACCCGAATTATTCTGAAGTTACTGTAACTTGCTCTTGCGGTAACGTGATCAAAACCCATTCTACCGTGGGTCGTGACCTGAACCTGGACGTCTGTGGCGAATGTCACCCGTTCTACACCGGCAAACAACGTGATGTTGCAAGCGGTGGCCGTGTTGACCGCTTCAACAAGCGTTTCTCCGTACCAGGCGCTAAAAAATAAGTTCTACTGGCTAATTATTGGCACAGTAACTTTCAACAAAGGCACCTATCGGTGCCTTTGTTGTTTCTAGCGTATCAATATCCCTACTGATGTTTCACTAGCAGCCCCAGAACGAAAATACCGCCTAATCCTGCCGTAATAATCCCGATAGGTAATTCCTGCGGCGCGAGTAGCTGCCGGCTGAGCCAATCGCCACCGCACAGCAGTATCGCCCCGAGCACCGCTGTCAGCGGCAGAAGCTTTTTGTGCAACACGCCGCTCAACGGGCGAGCCAGATGGGGAATCATCAGTCCGATAAACCCGATCACGCCGGTCAGCGCGACCAATAGCGAGGTGGCGAACGCGCAGCAGATGAAGATTTCCACTCGTACGCGAGACAGATTAACCCCCATTGAAGCCGCAGTTTGCCCGCCTGCCAACAGCGCATCAAGCGCACGCCAGCGCAGGGCGGTGAGGCTAAATAGCAGCAGGACGCTGAACACCGCAAAAGGTAAGGTATCCCAACGGGCAAGCCCCAGCCCGCCGAGTGACCAGAAAAGAATTGAGCTGGCAGCGCGTTGATCGCCGGAAAACACCAGATAATTCGTCAACGCGCCGAACAGAAAAGAGATCGCTAATCCGCAGATGATCAAGCGTTCTGCGCCACGCGCCTGTTGCAGCAGAAACAGCACGGTCACGGCGACGGCCGATAATATTCCGCCACAGAAGGCCGCTACTGGCAGTGCCCAGTCACCGAGTTGCTCACCAAAACGAGTGATGACAGCGACGGCACCCGCCGAGGCTCCGGCAGACAGGCCGAACAAAAAAGGGTCAGCCAGATCGTTGCGAGTCGCCGTTTGCAGAAAGGCACCGACCATCGCTAAACCCGCGCCACACAACGCTGCCAGCAGGCTGCGGGGAATGCGCAGCTCCAGAATGATGCGTGAGGTCATCGGCGAGACGTCTGCTGACGATAGCCCCAATACGCTGGCGACCTGCGTAAGGGGAATCGTCGTGCTGCCTGTCGCAATATTTAACAGCATCAGCCCAACCAATATCAGCAGCGCGATAACGAAAGTCGCGGCATAACGTGAAGACGTTGGGCTCACTTAAAGGCATCCGGGTAAAGGGCGTGCGCCAGTTTATCAATGGCAGTGATGTTGGCGGGCCCTGGTGTTAGCTCCGCATATTGGAGCTTCAGATAACGATGTTGCTGTACCGCAGGGGTAAATTTCATCAGCGGGTGTGATTCCAAAAAGAGTCTTAATGCCTCTGCGCCGTTGCCCGTCTGGTAATCCAGCAAAATGATAAAATCAGGCTCGCGTGCCGCCACGCTTTCCCACGATGTGGAGGCCCAGCTCGTTTCCATATCGTCCATCACGTTCTTGCCACCCGCTGCCTCAATGATGGCGGTTGGCATAGCGAATTTACCGCTGGTAAAAGGCTTATCGTCGCCAGAGTCATACAGAAAAATCTTCTGCTTTGGCCGATTGCCGATACGGGCTTGCAGGGTGGCAAGGTGCTGTTTCCAGCCATCGACCTGTTCCTGAACTTGTTCCTGCTTACCGAAGATTTTCCCCAGCTTCAGCAGGTCGCCATAGAGCAGATCCATGCTGGCTTTCGGACGCTGCTGTTGCTGTTCGGTGAAAACACAGCTTTCGCTAAGAACGAGGGTCTGAATACCGTATTTTTTCAGCGACTGCGGTGTGACTTCTCCGCCTACTTTCATGCCGTAGTTCCACCCGGCAAAGAAGAAATCCGGATGTACGGCCAGCAGGTTTTCCAACGTCGGGTATTTTGCTGCCAGTTCAGGGATCGTGCCCTGCTGATGGATAAAATCTGGCGTTGCTTTATACCAGCCAGTGATTCCGGTCAGCCCAACGATATTTTTTTGTAAGCCCAGTACAAACGCCATCTCTGCCATATTCAGGTCATGAATAACGGCGCGCTGTGGAGGCTGGGTAAAGGTTAGCGGTTGCCCACAGCTGTCGACCGTGACCGGAAAACCCGATGCATGTGCCCAGCACGACGTCAATGCCAGCAGTCCAGACAGAAGCGTTATTTTCATCAGGGTTCCTTAGTGCAGTTCAGGGGCTTCAAAGATGCGAATGGGTGAACCGTTTAGCGGATGTGGCACCGTAAAGCTTTCCATCCCAAATACGGATTTCACACAGTCAGCGCTCAGCGCGTGTGCAGGCGTTCCCCAGCGGAGTAGCGCACCCTGCTGCAAAACGGCGACGCGATCGGCAAAGGGCGTAATCAATGGCAGATCGTGCAATACCGCTAGTGTTGAAATACCGCGTTTCCGCACGAGAGACAGCAACTGCGCGCGCGCTAACGGATCGAGATGGTTGGTCGGTTCATCCAGCAGCAGGAGCTGCGGCGTTTGTGCAAACGCGCGTGCCAGCGCGGCACGCTGACGTTCCCCGCCGGAGAGTGTACCCAGCAGGCGGTGGCGCAGCGGTAGTAATCCGGTATCGTCCAGCGCTTCATCAATGAGTTGGCGATCGTGCGTAGGTGTGCTGAATCCATGGTGCGGAATGCGCCCTAAGGCGACATATTCCGCGACCCGCAGGCGCAGGTCTGGTGCATCACTTTGCGCCAGAATCGCGATGCGCTTTGCTCGCTCATGACGGCTGAGTGCGTTCAGCGGTTGACCGTTCAAATGGACATACCCTGCCGTTGCGCTAAGTTCACTGGTCAGCACGCGCAACAGCGTGGATTTGCCGCTGCCATTTGGCCCAATCAGTGCCAAACGCTCGCCCGAGTGCATGGACAACGAAATATCACTGAGTCTTGGAGCCCGATGGGCGTCGGCAACGGAAACATGGTGAAGCTGTAGCAGTACAGGTTTGTTGGAGAGAGGCTCTGTCATGATGCGGCATATCACCGTTATATGCTAAAAATGATATGTTATAACATAACAAATTAAATGCAATCTCGATTCACAACGTGGGCGGAAAAGGAAACGAGTGGAAGAAGAGAGGGCGGTTGATGTTAATGAGGCGTGGTGTGTCTTTGCATAACAAAACCCCGCCAAAAAAAGCGGGGTTTTGTTAGAAAGATCGATTGCAACGAGCGATCAGTATTCCCACGTATCCGGGTCGATACCCATTTCACGCATGATGATTTTCGCTGCCTCAGGAATTTCATCGCTGCGCTCTTTACGCAGGTCTTCATCATTCGGTAACGGTTGACCTGTGAACGCATGCAGAAACGCTTCGCACAGCAGCTCGCTGTTGGTGGCGTGGCGCAGGTTGTTCACCTGACGACGTGTGCGTTCGTCAGTTAGTATCTTCAATACTTTCAAGGGAATAGATACTGTTATCTTCTTGACCTGTTCGCTTTTTTTACCGTGTTCAGCGTAAGGGCTGACATACTCGCCGTTCCACTCAGCCATGGGATACCTTAAAAATTAATCTAATGAAGACAGCATCTGTCATGAAATGCCACAATTCTAGCGGTTATTATGCTTATGCTCAATCTATACGCAAAGAAGTTTAGATGTCTAGATGTGTTGACGTCTATTAAAACTGCGTTTACTCTTGAGTTCCTATCTTTTCAGCCTCCAGCCAGGAAATGAGCCGATGACGCGTAAACAGGCAACGATCGCAGTCCGCAGTGGGTTAAATGATGACGAGCAGTATGGCTGCGTTGTCCCCCCCATTCACCTCTCCAGCACGTATAACTTTACCGGATTCAATCAGCCACGCGCACACGACTATTCGCGTCGCGGTAACCCTACGCGTGATGTGGTACAGCGTGCGCTTGCCGAACTGGAAGGCGGTGCGGGTGCGGTAATGACGAGCAGCGGGATGTCGGCGATTATGCTGGTTTGCACGGTGTTCCTGCGCCCTGGCGATTTGCTGGTGGCTCCGCATGACTGCTACGGCGGTAGTTATCGTCTGTTTGACAGCCTGAGCAAGCGCGGCGCGTTTCGCGTCAAATTTGTCGATCAAGGTGATACTCATGCGCTCAACGCGGCGTTGGCAGAAAAGCCGAAGCTCGTGCTGGTGGAAAGTCCGAGCAATCCGCTGCTGCGTGTCGTCGATATTGCTGCGATTTGTCAGGCTGCGCGGGAAGCGGGTGCAGTCAGCGTGGTGGATAACACCTTCCTGAGCCCGGCGTTGCAGAAGCCGCTGGAACTGGGAGCCGATCTGGTGGTGCATTCATGTACCAAGTACCTGAATGGTCACTCCGACGTGGTGGCGGGTGCCGTGATCGCCAAAGATGTCGATACCATTACTGAACTGGCCTGGTGGGCGAACAATATTGGTGTGACGGGCGCGGCGTTTGACAGTTATCTGCTGCTACGTGGCCTGCGTACCTTATCGCCGCGCATGGCGGCCGCGCAGCGTAATGCGCAACAAGTGGTTGAATTCTTACAGACACAGCCGTTGGTGAAAGCTCTGTATCATCCTTCACTGCCGAACAATCCCGGCCATGATATTGCCCGTCGTCAACAATCTGGTTTTGGCGCTATGCTAAGTTTTGAGCTGGATGGAGATGAAGACACCCTGCGACGTTTTCTGGCCTCGCTGGAGCTGTTCACGCTGGCGGAATCGCTTGGCGGGGTTGAGAGCCTCATCTCTCATGCTGCAACGATGACGCATGCGGGTATGGCGCCAGAGGCGCGTGCCGCAGCGGGTATCTCTGAAACATTACTGCGTATTTCCACCGGCATTGAAGACGGCGATGATCTGGTTGCCGATCTGGATCGTGCGTTTCAAGCCGCAGCCAAGAGGTAAGAATGAGTGCATTAGGAGTAGCGCCATCGGTAACAGGCCGACAGCTGCATAAGTTTGGCGGTAGCAGTCTGGCTGATGTGAAGTGTTACCTGCGCGTAGCCGGTATTATGGCGGAGTATAGCCACCCCGGTGATTTGATGGTGGTGTCTGCCGCAGGCAGTACCACAAACCAGCTGATTAGCTGGTTGAAACTGAGTCAGAGCGATCGTCTGTCGGCGCATCAGGTTCAGCAGGCATTACGCCGTTATCAAAGTGAATTGATTGCCGGGCTTTTGCCTGCGCAGGATGCAGAGGCGCTGACAGCCCAGTTTATTCGCGATCTGGAGCGTTTGGCTGCGCTGCTGGATGGCAAGATTACGGATGCTGTCTACGCCGAAGTGGTTGGGCACGGTGAAATTTGGTCGGCTCGCTTGATGTCCGCCGTGCTGAATCATCGGGATATGAATGCAGCCTGGCTGGATGCGCGTAATTTTCTCTGTGCGGAACGTGCCGCGCAGCCTCAGGTTGATGAAGGGCGCTCCTGGCCGCTGTTGCAGCAATATCTGACGCAACATTCAGGGCAGCGTTTGGTGGTAACCGGTTTTATCTGCCGTAATGACGCGGGTGAAACGGTACTGCTGGGTCGCAACGGGAGTGACTACTCCGCGACGCAAATTGGTGCGCTGGCGGGTGTTGAGCGCGTGACCATCTGGAGCGACGTCGCCGGGGTTTATAGCGCTGACCCGCGCAAAGTGAAAGATGCCTGCCTGCTGCCATTGCTGCGTTTGGATGAGGCCAGCGAGCTGGCGCGTCTGGCCGCTCCTGTGCTGCATACGCGTACCTTACAACCCGTTTCCGGTAGCGATATCGATCTGCAACTGCGTTGCAGCTATCAGCCTGAACAGGGGTCGACGCGTATCGAACGCGTGCTGGCCTCGGGTACGGGGGCTAAAATTGTCACCAGCCATGATGATGTGTGCCTGATTGAAGTCCAGGTTCCTTCCGAACACGATTTCGCGCTGTTGCAAAAAGAAGTCGAACAGCTTCTGAACCGTGCGCAGTTGAAACCGCTGGCGATTGGTGTTCATCAGGATCGTAGCCTGCTGCAACTGTGCTACACCTCCGAAGTGGTGGAAAGCGCATTACAGCTGCTGACACAGGCCGCGTTGCCCGTTGAACTCAGCGAGCGTGATGGGTTGGCGATGGTCGCCATGGTTGGTGCGGGCGTGGGTAAAAACCCGTTACACAGCCACCGTTTCTACCAGCAATTGAAAGATCAGCCGATTGAATTTGTCCGCCAGGCCGATGATGGCATCAGCCTGGTGGCCGTTTTGCGTGTTGGCCCGACGGAACATTTGATTCGCGGCTTGCACCATTCGCTGTTCCGCGCAGAAAAGCGTATCGGTCTGGTGCTGTTCGGCAAGGGAAATATTGGTTCACGCTGGCTGGAGCTGTTTGCGCGTGAACAGAGCAACCTTTCTGCACGTACCGGCTTCGAATTTGTGCTAGCTGGTGTGGTGGACAGTACGCGCAGCCTGTTGAATTATGATGGGCTGGATGCCAGTCGCGCGTTGGCTTTCTTCGAAAGTGAAGCGCAAGAGCGGGATGGCGAAGATCTGTTCCTGTGGATGCGTGCGCACCCCTTTGATGATTTAGTGGTATTGGACGTTACCGCCAGTGAATCGGTTGCCGATCTGTATCTGGATTTCGCCAGCTATGGTTTTCACGTCATCAGCGCCAACAAACTGGCGGGTGCATCCGGCGGCAATAACTATCGTCAGATCCGCGATGCGTTCGCCAAAACGGATCGCCACTGGCTGTATAACGCGACCGTTGGCGCGGGTTTGCCGGTCAACTTTGCCGTACGCGATTTACGGGAAAGCGGCGACAGTATTCTGTCGATTAGCGGGATTTTTTCCGGCACGCTCTCTTGGCTATTTTTGCAGTTTGACGGCACTGTACCGTTCACCGAACTGGTCGATCAGGCTTGCCAGCAGGGGCTGACCGAACCGGATCCGCGCGTTGACCTCTCCGGTCAGGATGTCATGCGTAAGCTGGTGATTCTGGCTCGCGAGGCGGGATATGATATCGAACCTAGTCAGGTTCGGGTCGAGTCGCTGGTTCCGCCGAGCTGTGAACAGGGATCTGTCGATTACTTCTTTGAAAACGGTGATTCTCTGAACGAACAGATGCTGCAACGTCTGGAAGCCGCACAGGAAATGGGCTTGGTTCTGCGCCATGTCGCACGCTTTGACAGCAACGGTAAAGCGCGCGTCGGCGTTGAGGCAGTCCGTCCCGATCACCCTCTGGCTTCGCTGTTGCCGGGTGACAATGTATTTGCGATTGAAAGTCGTTGGTATCGGGATAACCCGTTGGTTATCCGTGGGCCGGGTGCGGGGCGCGATGTGACGGCGGGTGCGCTTCAATCTGATCTAAGCCGTTTGGTGCAGTTACTGTAATTGCAACATCATCGTTGGCCGTTTCCGCGTATTGGGGAGACGGCCAATACTAAAGAGATACGTTCCTTCACTTCCCTACCTTCCAAACGTTTTCTGCCGCTATGCCCCGTCAGTCTTGTCATTGAAATGTCATGGTGACAACACGCCACTGACACGATCTCACCGCACAATCTGCGCATTGTTTGTTTATCGTGGAATGCACAGCTGTGCAAAAAACAACGTCCTCTGCGGCAACCCCGCACATTGTTATCGACCATCTACATGTTGGATACGGCACGACAGCCGTATTGAACGATATCCATCTGGAGATTGCGCAGGGCGAATTCGTTGCGTTGCTCGGTTCGTCAGGGTGCGGCAAAACGACGTTATTACGTACGGTTGCTGGTTTCTCGTCACCGCGTTCGGGAGCGATTCGCGTTAACGGACAGGATATGACGCAAGCGCCGCCAGAGAAACGCGGAATGGCGCTAGTGTTTCAGAGCTATGCGCTGTGGCCGCATATGACGGTAGCGCAGCATATTGCGTACGGGCTGCGCTTGCGCCGTGTACCGCGTGCGGAAATAGCCAGTCGCGTAGCGGAACTGGAAACGATGCTGGGTTTGACGGGGCTGGGCGCCCGTAAGCCTGCGGAACTGTCCGGTGGGCAGCGCCAGCGCGTCGCTCTGGGTCGCGCGTTGGCGGTACGACCCGATATTCTGCTGTTGGACGAACCGCTCTCCAATCTGGATACCCGTATTCGTCTACAGCTGCGTGATGAAATCCGTGCGCTGCAACAGCGGCTGGGGTTGACCGCGATCCACGTTACGCACGATCGGGAAGAAGCGATGGTGATGGCGGATCGTATCGTGATTTTGAATCAGGGTCGCATCATGCAGGCGGGTAGCCCACAAGAGGTGTATCACCATCCGGCCAGCTCGTTTGTCGCGGCGTTTATGGGCGCGGAAAATCGGCTTGTGCTGGACGCTCGCTATGACGGCGATACGTTGATGATTCCTGGGGATGCAGAAAGCCACTCACTGGTGCCTGCGAACACGTCGCTACAGCCCGGCCCGATAGAGGCGCGCTTCCGTGCGGAGGCTGCTCAGCTTTACGATCCGGCAGACGTTCCTCTCATCCAGCTCGGCATGTTGATGCGCTACGGCACGGTGCTGTCACAAAGTTACCCCGGCGGATACTGGCTGCATACGATTGCCAGTGGATCGTGGCGGATACAGGTTCATGCCACTCACCCTTATGCCATTGGACAGCGGGTTGCCGTGCAGATCCCCGCCGAGGCACTGTTTCTTTTCCCGCTGGCAGAAGAGCCCACGTCGCTGACGGCGGAACCCAATACGACTTCACTTTATTCCCCGCTTCCTGGCCTGACGGCCTGACCCTGAATTGGAGACAAATGATATGAAACGCATTTTTGCTGCAACGCTGATGATGAGTACGCCGCTGGCTGCTGTGCAGGCACAGGAATTAACCGTGTTGACGGCGGGCGATCAGAATATGGTCGACTATGTGAATGAATACTTAGGGCCGCTGTTTGAGAAGCAGCATCCCGGCGTAAAAGTGCGCGCTGTTGGCACTGGTCCGGGCGATGCAGGGTCGCAGAAAATCCTTGAGCGCTTTACTGCGCAGCAGGCTGCGGGTGCCAAAGTATGGGACACCGATGTCGCGGTTGTGCATGAGAAATTTGTCGGTCCGATGGTGCAAAAGGGCGATCTGTTGAAGTATCGCGATGATATCGCCAGCGGCAAGCTGGTCAGCATGGCCGCAGCAGATAAAGCCATGGGCACAGATGTGAAAGGTTATGTGATGCCGATGTTCAGTAGCCAGACGGCACTAGCTTATAACCCTGGCATGGTGGCTAATCCGCCTAAAAGCTATGACGAGATCCAGCAGTGGGCGGCCGCGAATCCGAAGATGTTTGGCTATAACGGCATTAAGGGCGGCGCATCGGGCGTCAGTTTTGTGATGGGCTGGATTTACGCTTACGGCGGCGATGCACAGAAGCTGATGAACGGACCGTTTGACGAAGCGGAAGCGAAAAAATGGCAGCCAGCGTTTGAACGCCTGAAAGCCTTTAACAAGAACGTGACGCTGACGCCGGGCAACGCGGGCACGCTCGATATGTTGAGTCGTGGTGAAATCGCCATGGGGCCGGTGTGGGTCGACATGTTCTATTCCTGGAAAGCGAGTGGACAACTGCCAGACAATTTCAAACTGCTGCTTCCTGCACCGGGTATGCCTGGGCAACCGATGCACTACGTCATCCCCGCACAGGCACCGAATCGTGAACTGGCGAAACAGTTTATTGAACTGGCAACCAGCGCCAAAGTGCAGGCTGAAGGGATTGTCGAGCGCTTTAACTGGTATCCGGGGATTGATGCCAAGTACGTTCAGGCTGAGCTGAAACCTGAAATTTGGCAACGCCTGTTTACCGATGTGACGCCTGATGAGTTGGCGAGCAAAGGCAAGACTTTCCCTATCGCGCCTTATCACACTGCGATCCTGAACGCCTATGAGCAGGCGATGGCGAAGTAATCCACTCGCGGTATATACACTTAGTACCACATGCGCTCTGGCGGGATGAAGCCAGAGCGCGGAGACATTCATGTTGCAAGTATCCCAATTCTCTTCCCGACTGGCGGGGATCGCGCTTGTGTTACCCGCTTTGGCGGTGGTGGCAGTTTGTTTTATCACGCCGCTAGGGCTGTCGGTTGGGGGCGCTTTTGTCAGTCAGAATGGCGTGGGCATTGATAATTTTGTCACGGCATTGACGCTGTATCTGCCCGATATCCTGTTTACTCTGATGATTGTGAGCCTCGCTACGTTGTTGATCGGCCTGCTGTCCGTCCTGATTGGCGGTTACCTGACGTTGGGGGAAAGCCCGCGCATGGTGGCGTTGCTACGTTGGGTATATCGCTGGCCGTTGTTTATCCCGTTTATTGTGACGGGGCAAATTTTACGTACGTTTCTGGCTAAGAACGGCTGGCTGAATGGCGCGCTGGATGCGCTCGGCATCGTTGATATCGCCAGCGCCAGTAATTGGCTGGATTGGCGTGGCATTGTATTCGCCTTCGTCTGGAAACAGACGCCGTTTGTGGCGCTGTTGGTCGCGGGTGCGATGGCGTCGCTGGATCGCACGATGATAGAGTCCGCCCGTAACTTAGGCGCATCGCGCCTGCGTATTCTGTGTGAAATTGTGGTGCCGCAGGTTGGGCAAACGCTGCTCACTGGACTCATTCTCTCCTTCGTCACCATGATGTCGGTACTGTCCGTGCCGATGATGATCAATGCCCAGTCGCCGACGATGTTAACCGCCAATATTGCTTTCCGCATTAACGCCTACGGCGATTATGGTGTGGCGAATGCATTGGGGGTGATTTCCCTGCTGATGACTGGCCTGTTTGCTGTGATTTATCTCCGCCTGAATATGAGAGAGAAGGCATGAAGAACGTACTGTGGTGGATCCCGAGAATGCTGATTCTGGGGACACTGATCTTCTTGATCTTTGGACCATTGGCGAACCTCTTGCTGTGGTCGGTAGCGGAAAAATGGTTCTATCCTCATCTGTTGCCCAATGACTGGGGCTTTGCTTTCTGGAAGCGGGTGTTTTCACCGCGCGGTGTGGCCTGGGAAGCATTGGGGAATAGCGTGCTGGTGGCGGTGTTTACGGTGCTGGCATCGCTGTCGCTGGCGATTCCGGCTGGGTATGCATTGGCGCGTCTGCCGCTACCCGCTCGTGGCCTGATACTGTTGGTATTCCTGATCCCACAGGCGTTTCCGAACCTGACGGTGTACGTCAATATTGCTCGCCTGTTTTATCAGTGGGGGCTGAACGGCACGTTGCTGGGCGTCGTGCTGGTTCACACGGTACACGGGTTGGTGTTTGCCGTTTGGATTGCTTCAGCTGCGTTCTCTGCGGTAGGGCGTGAAATGGAACAGGCAGCACGTTCAATAGGCGCAGGGCCGTGGCGCGCCTTTGTCGATATTACTCTGCCGCTGGCTATGCCGGGTCTGATGGCGTCTGCCATTTTTGTTTTCCTCGAATCGCTGGATGAGTTTACCGGCAGCTATTTTGTAGGCGCGCCGGATGTGCAGATGATGCCACTGCTGCTCTATACCGCAGGGGCGGGCGGTAACTATCAGATTGCCTCTATTACCGCGCTGGTACTGCTGATTCCTTCAGTCTTGTTCATGCTGGTCGTGGAGCGTTTTCTGAAAGCTGACGTTATGGCAAGGATAGGAAAATGACGGTGGGTAAACCGGGTTACGTTAGCGCACAGGATGTCGCGCGTCGGGCTGGTGTATCGCGCTCGGCGGTGTCCCGTAGTTTTACCCCCGGTGCAAGCGTGTCTGCTGCCACCTATGCCAAAGTGATGGCAGCAGCGCAGGAGTTGGGATATCAGGTTAACGATTTGGCGCGTGGCTTGCTGACGAACAGTAGCCGTCTGGTGGGGCTGGTGGTGACACATCCTGAGGTCGGGTTTCGTGCCAATTTGGTCGCGGAGCTATCGCAGGCGTTAATTCAACGCGGCTCGATTCCTGTTCTTATCAACACCAGCCATGTGCGAGAAGCGATGGTTGCAGCGCGTTCAATTCTATTCGGCCATCGGGCAGAAGCGACGATTGTGCTTTCCGGCTCGCCGCCTAAAGAATTTGTCGAATTGGCACAGCTAAATGGGCAGCCGCTGATTGTCATTGGGCGGCACGAACCGGCGTGCGACAGCGTACACATCGATAATGATACCGCCGCGCGCATGGCGGCGCGGCTGTTTGCCTCATCGGGTAGAACGCGTCTGGCTCTGGCCGGAGCGGCTTCGGCAACGCCCAATATCATGGAACGTGAACAGGCGTTTTGTGAGGAGGCGCGCGCATTAGGGCTACCCGTTGCTGTCGTGCGTGGTGGTGATACGGATTATGACGACGGGCTGGCGGTGGGGCAGACGCTGTGTTCACTCCCAGAAGCTGCCAGACCGGATGCGGTGTTCTGCGTTAACGATTTAGTCGCGTTTGGCGTAATCGATCGTGCAAAGCAATATGGGCTTGCTGTTCCGCAAGATCTCATGGTTATCGGGTTTGACGATATTCCTGCCGCAGGGTGGGATGCCTATGCGTTGACAACATTTCGTCAGGATCCCGCAACGATGGCGGCACAGGCGTTGGCGTTGCTCGATCGACGCCAATCTCATCTACAAGAACCCGCGTGCCGAGCGAAAGTGGCCGCTCCGTTAATCCGTCGCCAGTCTGCGTAACGGTATTGATGAACAACAGCGCGTGGATAGTAAAACCGAGGACAACGATGAAACTGATTCAACTTTCCGACCTGCATCTGACCGCAGAAGGCGGCAACTTGCATGGTCGCGATCCCGAACTGCAACTGAAAGCGGCGATTGCGGATATCAACGCACACCACTGTGATGCCGAGCTGGTGGTGATCTCCGGCGATCTGTCCGATGACGGCAGCGCGGCATCTTATACGTTTCTGGCATCGGCGCTGGCTGAACTACAGGTTCCCTGGCGTGTGACGATGGGGAATCACGACGATCGGGACGTGTTTTTGGCCCAGTTCCCGACGCTGTCGGATGAAAACGGATTTGTGCAAAGTGTGACGGCGGTAGGGGATGATTGCGTCATTCTGCTGGACTCGTTACATGCAGGTGAAGTGGCCGGAACGCTGTGCTCCGTGCGATTAGCATGGCTTGAGCAGCAGCTTCAGGCCGCGGAAGGAAAGAATGTGTTCCTGTTCCTGCACCATCCACCGATGTCGATCGGGCTACCTGCGCTTGATGACGTTCGGCTGGTTCCCGAGGCGGCAGAGGCGCTGTCTCAGATATGCCACCGCGTCGGTAATGTGCGGCATATTTCGGCGGGGCATGTGCATCGGCCTGCTAGCGGTGGCTGGCGAGGAATATCGTTCAGCACGATACGCGGTACCAATCATCAGTCTGCCTTGCGTTTCGCTCCGGGATTTGAAGTCAGTCTGGAAGCCCCGCAGTACGCTATTTTTCTGACGACGGAAGACGGGCACACCGTACATTTTCACGATTTCTCCTGCGCCTGACGGCGTATTTCCTAGGTTATCGTGATCGCACACGAAATTGTATCCGCGTTGACATAACCATGTGACGAAGAGACTGCACTTTTGCGAGAAACCCATCATGAACTTTTTTCATTTACCGTGAGTAATCATCACCACCTGTCGGGCTGAAAAACGTTGACTCTTTAAGCAGATTACGTCATTTTCTATATAGACGTCTAAACGTATAGACGTGTAACGAATGATAATAACAATCACGGTCAACGGGGTAGCAGGTATGAGCTTTTTTCACGCAAACCAGCGGGAAGCGCTGAATCAAAGTCTGGCGGAATTGCAGGGACGAATTAATGTATCGTTCGAATTTTTCCCGCCACGTACCAGCGAGATGGAAGAAACCCTGTGGAGCTCAATTGATCGACTGAGCAGCCTGAAACCCAAGTTTGTTTCCGTGACCTACGGGGCGAATTCTGGCGAGCGTGACCGTACTCACAGCATTATCAAAACGATCAAAGAACGTACCGGTCTGGAAGCGGCACCTCACCTGACCTGTATTGATGCCTCGCGTGAGCAACTGCGTGAAATCGCGCAGGATTACTGGCAGAGCGGTATCCGCCATATTGTCGCGCTGCGCGGTGACCTGCCTACAGAGGGTGGCAAGCCTGAAATGTATGCGGCGGATCTGGTTTCCCTGCTGAAGGAGGTTGGTGATTTCGATATTTCGGTTGCCGCTTATCCTGAGGTTCATCCTGAAGCCAAAAGCGCGCAGGCTGACCTGATCAACCTGAAACACAAAATTGATGCTGGCGCGAATCGCGCTATCACACAGTTCTTCTTCGACGTAGAAAGCTATCTGCGGTTCCGTGACCGCTGCGTGGCAACGGGCATCGACGTAGAAATCGTGCCGGGTATTCTGCCGGTATCGAACTTCAAGCAACTGCAAAAATTTGCCACGATGACAAACGTGCGCGTGCCGAACTGGATGACAAGCGTGTTTGACGGCCTGGATAACGACCCGGAAACTCGCAAAATGGTCGGTGCGTCTATCGCGATGGACATGGTGAAAATCCTGAGCCGCGAAGGGGTAAAAGATTTCCACTTCTATACGTTGAACCGTGCCGAGCTAAGCTACGCCATTTGCCACACGCTGGGTGTCCGCCCTGACGTGGCACGCTGAGGCGACGCGCAAGATTTCAGGAAGAAAAAGGGCTGTCACGCTGTTGCCGTAGATTCAGATATTGGAATATTTGTCACTACGGCTTGTGGGAGCCTTGAAAGGGAGGAGTCTCAAGGATGAGATTCCTATTCGTCAGGTTCTGCTGACAGCCACAGATCTGAAGCATCGTTTATCTCTCGAGCTCGTTTTATCACTCATCATTTTTATTTCTAATAGCTGTATGATGGCCGCCCGGCAACGTTATTCATCATTCCCTCTGGATATTCGAACGTTATTTTTTACCCGCCTATTTCCATATCGTGAACAGTTTCGTCTTCTGGTCAGCTTTCTAGACATCGATCGCGAGGGTATCGTTGACCAACGCACACAAAATGCTGTCGATACCAAATCGCTTGATGATGTCAGTCCGCTTGTTATAGCGTGGCTGAGGGCTGGTAGGTATGCCCTAGTGGTACCGAAACCGTAAAAATATTGTTTTATTCTTGTAGAAATAAATAGATACGCTTCGGTGGGATATATTATTCATTTTGGATGTTGATAGGGATTGTCGTTCATTGGTATCCTATCTATCGCTGTTAGCTATCATGATAAGGAGAATAATAATGAATATTCGGGACTTAGAGTATCTTGTCGCGCTGGCGGAGCATCGCCACTTTCGGCGTGCGGCAGATTCCTGCCATGTCAGCCAGCCAACACTCAGTGGACAGATTCGTAAACTGGAAGATGAGCTAGGCGTGATGCTGCTGGAGCGCACCAGTCGCAAGGTACTATTTACGCAGGCTGGGCTGCTGTTGGTCGAGCAGGCGCGAACGGTATTACGCGAGGTCAAGGTATTAAAAGAGATGGCTAGCCAGCAGGGTGAAAGCATGTCTGGGCCACTGCACATTGGCCTTATCCCCACCGTGGGGCCTTATCTGCTGCCGCAAATCATTCCGATGCTGCACCGTACGTTTCCCAAGCTTGAAATGTATCTGCACGAAGCGCAAACACACCAACTGCTTGCCCAGTTGGACAGCGGAAAACTGGACTGTGCCATTCTGGCGATGGTGAAAGAGTCTGAAGCCTTTATCGAAGTTCCCCTGTTTGACGAGCCGATGAAACTGGCGATTTATCAGGATCACCCTTGGGCGAACCGCGAACGCGTGGCGATGTCCGATCTGGCGGGTGAAAAGCTGCTGATGCTGGAGGACGGCCACTGTCTGCGCGATCAGGCAATGGGCTTCTGTTTTCAGGCTGGGGCTGATGAGGATACGCATTTCCGGGCGACCAGTCTGGAGACACTGCGTAACATGGTCGCAGCCGGAAGTGGTATTACGCTGCTGCCAGCGTTATCGGTTCCGCGTGAGCGTGAGCGCGATGGCGTCTGCTATTTGCCGTGCTATAAACCGGAGCCTAAGCGTACTGTCGCGCTGGTGTATCGCCCCGGTTCACCGCTGCGCGGACGCTATGAGCAGCTTGCTGATACCATCCGCGAGCATATGCAGGGCTATATGGAAAACCTGTCAAAATAAGCGATTAAGTCCGTTCAACGCCGCCACGCGGTAAGCTTCTGCCATGGTTGGATAGTTGAAGGTGGTATTAACGAAGTATTCGATAGTATTACCTTCACCTTTCTGTTCCATGATGGCCTGCCCGATGTGGATAATCTCAGCGGCACGCTCACCAAAGCAGTGAATACCCAGAATCTGTTTCGTTTCGCGGTGAAACAGAATCTTCAAACTCCCCACATTCATCCCAACAATCTGTGCTCGTGCCAGATGTTTGAACTGTGCCCGACCCACTTCATAAGGCACTTTCATCGCGGTGAGTTCTTGCTCGGTTTTCCCTACGGAGCTGATTTCTGGGATGGTATAAATGCCGGTCGGAATATCTTCGATCAGATGCGCGCTGGCGTCGCCTTTAATGATTGCTTGCGCGGCGAGTCTGCCCTGATCGTAAGCGGCTGATGCCAAGCTGGGATAACCGATGACATCACCGATGGCATAAATGTGTGCCAGCGCAGTCTGGTACATACTATTGACCTTGAGCTGGCCGCGGCTGTCGGTGCTCAGGCCGATATTTTCCAGCCCCAGCGTTTCCGTGTTCCCCGTGCGTCCGTTGGCATAGAGTAGACAGTCTGCCTTCATCTTCTTGCCTGATTTCAGATTGACGATGACGCCGTCAGACAGCCCTTCAATACTGTCGAATTCTTCGTTGTGGCGGATAACCACGCCGTTGTTCCAGAAATGGTAGGACAGCGCATCCGACATTTCCTGGTCGAGAAAGGCCAGCAGCCTATCGCGGGTGTTGATTAAATCGACCTTAACGCTCAGGCCGCGAAAGATAGAAGCGTATTCGCAGCCGATAACGCCCGCGCCATAGATAATGACGTGCTGAGGCTCGTGGTCGAGTTGCAGAATAGAGTCGCTGTCGTAAATGCGCGGATGGTTGAAGTCGACTTCTACCGGATGATACGGACGTGAGCCGGTCGCGATAATGATATTCGCGGCGGTCAGCGTTTCATGAGTATTATCTGGGTAGTGAACGGCAATCGTATGGGCGTCGATGAAGCTGGCTTCACCGGAGAACAGCTCGCACTGATTACGCTCATAAAATCCTTGTCGCATACGGGTTTGCTGACCAATAACGCTGTCGGCATGGCGCAGAATGTCGGAAAATGAGGAGCGAATAATGCGGGAGTTGTCACTGTAGAGGGGGTTTTGATTGAACTCGATAATACGGCTGACGGCGTGGCGAAGGGCTTTTGAAGGAATCGTACCCCAGTGGGTACAGCCGCCGCCGACGTTGTAGTGGCGTTCAATCACCGCAATTTTAGCGCCGTGCTTGGCCAATCCCATTGCTGCACCTTCACCGCCGGGACCGGAACCAATAACGATGGCATCATAATCGAATTGATGTTCTAGAGTCATGGTAGGTTAAACCTGTTTTTATACAAATTAATAACGCGAATTTAACATTGTGCGATTGTAGCATCGACTGCGGCAGAACCCAATCATCCCTGCCTTTACTATGGAAACAGATTCTCACATTCTTAATATGGCAAACTTTGTCTCATTCTGCGGACAATAAAGTTTGCTATAGTGCCTCTCTGGAAAGGGGAGAGATCATTTGGGCAGCATAATGGGTGTCAGAGCACAACAAAAAGAACGGACTCGTCGTTCCCTTATTGAAGCTGCATTTAGCCAGTTAAGCGCTGAGCGTAGCTTTACCAGCTTGAGCCTACGTGAAGTCGCCCGCGAGGCGGGTATTGCGCCGACATCTTTCTATCGCCACTTCCGTGACGTGGATGAGCTGGGGCTGACAATGGTTGACGAAAGCGGGCTGATGCTGCGCCAGTTAATGCGTCAGGCTCGGCAGCGTATCGCCAAAACGGGTAGCGTGATCAGGACATCGGTTTCTACCTTCATGGAATTTATCGGCAATAATCCGAATGCGTTCCGGCTATTGCTGCGTGAACGCTCAGGGACGTCGGCGGCTTTCCGTGCGGCGGTCGCGCGGGAAATTCAGCATTTTATCGCTGAACTGGCGGATTATCTTGAGGTGGAAAACCATATTCCCCGCAGCTTCGCAGAAGCGCAGTCGGAAGCGATGGTGACGATTGTTTTCAGTGCGGGAGCGGAAGCCTTGGACGTTTCGCTGGAACAGCGTAAACAACTGGAAGAACGGTTGGTACTGCAACTGCGGATGATCGCTAAAGGTGCCTATTACTGGTACAGAAAAGAACACGACAGCAGCTTTACCGTGCCATAAATCTGCTATACCAACATGAGAAGGGAGAAACCATGACAGAAAAACCTCACCAAGAAAAAGGTACGCTGGTTCTGGCGCTGATTGCGGGCTTATCCGTCAATGGCGCGTTCGCTGCTTTGTTCAGCAGTATTGTTCCGTTCTCGATTTTTCCTCTGATTGCGCTGGTATTGTCCATCTACTGCCTGCATGAACGCTATTTGCACCACAGTATGCCGGAAGGTATTCCGATGTTGGCGGCGGCCAGTTTTCTGCTGGGTTTATTGATTTACAGCGCCATCGTGCGTGTTGAATATCCAGCCATTGGATCGAACTTTATTCCTTCAATCCTGTGTGTGGCATTGGTTTTCTGGATTGGCCTGAGACTGCGTCGCAGAAAGGCAGCGGAGTCAGTATCAGCCGAAGAGAGTGAAACACTGTAGTAGGTGTGCTCTGGCGGGATGGATGACCCGCCAGAATTGTGCGGTTACTGACGTTTTTCCAGCAGTACGCCACACTCCATGTGGTGGGTGTAAGGGAATTGATCGAACAGTGCCAGACGGCGAATGTCGTGGGTTTCCGAGAGTGTTTGCAGGTTGCTGCTCAACGTTTCCGGGTTACAGGAAATATAAAGAATGCGCGGGTACGCCTGCACCAGTTTCACCGTTTCTTCATCCAGTCCGCTGCGCGGTGGGTCAACAAAAATTGTCTCGCACTGGTAGCTTGTCAGGTCGATGCCCTGTAAGCGATTAAACTGGCGTGTACCCTGCATGGCCTGCGTAAATTCTTCTGCCGCCATACGGATAATCTGCACGTTCTCTATCTGATTCGCGGTGATGTTATATTGCGCAGCCGCGACGGATGGCTTGGCGATTTCAGTCGCCAGCACGCGCTCGAAGTTTCTTGCCAGCGCGAGTGAAAAATTGCCATTACCGCAATATAGCTCCAGTAAATCCCCTTTCGAGCCTGCTGTTGCATCCAACGCCCATTCCAGCATCTTAATATTTACTGCGGCATTCGGCTGAGTGAAGCTGTTCTCTACCTGTCGGTAAATCATATTCTTGCCAGCAACCGGCAGGCATTCATCGACATAATCGCGATCGAGGCAGATTTTGGTTTTCGTCGCGCGACCAATCAACTGTAGGTTGAACCCTTGCGCCGTCAGGCTATCGCGCAGTGTGCGGGCGTGTTCCTGCCATTCTTCGTTCAGTGCGCGGTGATACAGCAGAGAAACGATCACTTCGCCGCTTAGGGTCGACAGGTAATCTATCTGGAATAGTTTACGGCGCAGTACGGGGTCAGGCTGGATTGCGGCAAGTAGCACCGGCATCAGGCGATTAATCAGTTCACTGGCTGCTGGGAATCGATCGACGCGGATGCGTTGTTTGGTCTGCTGGTCAAACATGATGTGGTAAAGCTCGTCACCCTCGTGCCAGATACGGAATTCGGCGCGCATCCGATAGTGACTGACGGGAGAACGGAAGACGACAGGTTCCGGTGCGTTGAAAGGTGCCATCATTCCACGCAGACGCGCCGTTTTCTCTGCAAGCTGGTCGTCATAATCTTCGATGGGCAGGATTTCTGGCGTCATGGTTTTCTCGTCTGAACGGCGTCTAAAAGGGGGTTATTGGCCGGGAATTGTAGGGAATCCGGCCAGGAAGTCCAGTTTTGTTACATTATTATCCTGTAGTGATATAGAAGTCTAGACTTCCACAATTCGCGATTGTAGGATGAGCGTCCGGCCTTGTTTCACAAGTCAAAAGGAAATCCAGTGTAAATCTGGGGCTGACGCGCAGCGGTAAGGAATGTCCGAGCGATAGCATTATTGCAGACACTGTTATGTACCCTAAATAATTCGAGTTTCAGGCAGGCGGCAAGAGCAGGAGTCCCGATGAGCTTACTTGAGTAAGTGATTCGGATGACTGAACGTAGCCAACGTACATGTAACTTGAAGTATGCCGGGTATAGATGGGAAGTCATCGCTTTCGTTGTATCCCCTACCGTCATTGACGGTCTGTGGCAACAGCGGCATCCAAGCCCGAAGACCTGCCGGAATACGTCGCAATTAGTTCTGCATATCGCGTGCTATTAACAGAACCTGCGGCATCCTTATTATTTCTCGGATGCTTTAACAATGATTAAAAAAATTTCGCTGCTGACGGCGCTTTCCGTCACGGCATTTTCTGGCTGGGCGCAGGAAAACAATTCAACTCAGAATCCGTCATCGGAAAAAAATGCTGATGATGTGGTGGTGACAGCAAATCGTTTCGCACAGCCAGTTTCTTCGGTGTTGGCGCCAATTGATGTGGTCACTCGTGATGACATTGATCGCTGGCAGGCGAAAAATGTCTTGGAAGCCATGCGTCGATTGCCAGGGGTGAATATCGCTCAGACTGGTGGGTTGGGGCAAAGCGCATCAATGTATATCCGTGGTTCGGAAGCTCGTCATACTTTGGTACTCATTGATGGTGTCCCTATTGCTAAATACGGTATTACAGGTGATCCAGATTTCAACCTTATTCCGATTGCTTTGGTGCAGCGTATTGAGTTTATGCGTGGCCCACGTTCGGCGATATATGGTGCTGATGCTATTGGTGGTGTGATTAATATCATTACGCAAACAACAGAAAATAAGACAGCACTCAGTGCCGGAGTTGGTTCGAACCGCTATCAGGAATATAGCGGAAGCTTGCATCAGTCAGTTGGTGATAGCACTCGAATCTCTTTAGCTGGAGCTTATCAGGATACTCGGGGATTCAATGTTTACCCAGATTCATCTAATCAGGCGTTAGACTTAGATAAAGATGGCTGGCGCAATAAAACATTCTGGGCAGGTGTTGAACATCAGTTTAACGATTCAATTTCTGGGTTCTTCCGTGGCTACGGTTATGGCAGCAACAGTGACTATGATGCGCTTTCCCAAGACTTTGGTTTTCCTATTCAAAATGAACAGCAGAGCTACAATCATACCTATAGTGGCGGATTACGATTCTCCCATGAGAGTTATGCTTCTCAGTTGATTGCCAGCTATCAGAAATATACTTCAATCCAATATCTCAGTACTCAAGGGCGCTATGGTGCTTATAACTCTCAAGATGATATGGACCAATATGACGTGCTGTGGGGGAATACCTTGGCGCTCAGCCATGGTATGGTCAGCGCGGGCATTGACTGGCGCCAGCAGAAGTTAACTTCAGAAGGTGTTAGTTTTAATACACTGAACCGCGAGAGTAATCGCTATAAGCAGGATAATTCGGGGGCCTATTTAACCGCGCAACAGCAATATGGTGCTGTTATTCTGGAGGGGTCTGTACGCGGTGATGACAATGAGAAATTTGGTAGACATGGTACTTGGCAGCTTGCATCAGGCTGGGAATTCTTCCCCGATTACCGAGTAACCCTCTCCTATGCGACAGGCTTTCAGGCACCCACTCTGGGACAGCTGTATGGGCAGAAGCGTTTCGATATTGAATCAAATGAAAACCTAAAGCCTGAAGAGTCGAAACAATGGGAAGCCGGATTGGAAGGTTTAACCGGGCCATTAAGTTGGCGTTTGTCGGGTTATATTAATAAGATCGATAATCTGATCGCGTATGAGTATGCTTTTGCAACAAATACTGGAACTTATTATAACGTTGATGCGGCAACGATGAAGGGGCTGGAGTGGACGGGATCATTTGAGACTGGTGTGCTGAATCATCAAATCACTTTGGACTATCTTGATGCCCGTAACGATGAAAATGATAAGGTTTTGGCACGTCGTGCGAAGCAGCAAGCAAAGTACCAAGTTGATTGGAACCTGTATGACGTCGATTTTAATTTGAGTTACCAGTATGTAGGTAAGCGGTTTGATAATGCAGCAAATACCCGCCGCCTACCTAGCTACAGTACGGTTGATGTTTCCGCATCATATCCCGTCACCTCTCATCTGACAGTTCGTGGTAGAATCGCCAACCTGTTTGATAAAGATTATGAGACGGCATATGGCTACCGCACGGCAGGGCGAGAATACTATCTCACTGGAAGCTATACCTTCTAACCTGCCATCTCGTCCTACGGTTCTGGTGTTTGATTCCGGCGTAGGCGGGCTGTCTGTTTATGATGAGATCCGGCAACTCCTGCCGGATCTTCACTATATATACGCATTCGATAATGAAGCGTTTCCTTATGGTGAGAAATCACAGCAGTTTATTATCGATCGCGTGGTTGAGATTGTTAGCGCAGTCCAACAACGTCATCAGCTCGCATTGGTTGTGATTGCTTGCAATACGGCGAGTACGATTTCCCTTCCTGCTTTACGTGAACGTTTTACTTTCCCTGTCGTGGGCGTTGTCCCAGCGGTTAAACCTGCGGCTAAGTTGACGCGCAATGGAGTTGTTGGCCTACTGGCGACGCGGGCAACCGTTCAACGCCCGTATACGCACGAGCTGATTGCCCGTTTTGCTACTGATTGCCAGATTTTGTCGCTGGGGTCATCAGAACTGGTTGAGTTGGCAGAGGCTAAATTGCAGGGGGATATGATCTCAATTCCTGAACTGCAAAAAATTCTGCGTCCTTGGCTACGTCTGCCGGAGCCACCCGATACGGTTGTACTTGGGTGTACGCATTTCCCATTGTTAGCAGAAGAGCTGAAGATGGCATTGCCAGAAGGGACGCGTCTTGTTGATTCTGGTGCAGCTATAGCCAAAAGAACAGCATGGCTGATCGCTAATCTGGATAATCCTCCACTTTCTACAGATAAAAATCTGGTTTATTGCCTGATGATTACGCCTAAGGTAGCTACGCTGTGGCCAATATTGCAGCGTTATGGCTTCGATTCGCTGGAAAAACTGCCACTTTAATCGCTTTGTGGGTGAATAGTAGACAAGCGATAATTATTTTGCATTTAGCGCTTGTCAGCG
>NZ_LXFV01000012.1 GCF_002847345.1 Pectobacterium peruviense | reverse complement strand
TTTATTATGACGGACTTTCTTGTCCGTCACCCTGCGAGCCGTTGCTGACGCAACATTAAAAATTTCTCCCACGTTTCTGTTTTTCCCCCATCCCCACCGTTATCTCCTCGCGCAAATGTAAACAATTTGTGAGCTGCCTCGCTATTCCTGTTTTTGCTGTTGGACAATTTTTCGGTTGGTTGTAAAACTTCATTTGAATGTTAATTCAATATTGAATATATATTCAAACAGGAGAATAACAATGAAACCTTACCGTCTGAAATCCTCCCTGCTAGCCATCATGTTTTCCCTCTCTGCTGGCGCGTTCGCCGCAGATAACGGCCTGATCGCCATTATTACCCCTTCACACGATAATCCGTTTTTTAAAGCGGAAGCCGAAGGTGCCAGAACTAAAGCCATCGAACTGGGGTACACCACGCTGGTGGCTTCGCATGACGATGACGTCAGCAAACAAAACCAACTGATTGAAACTGCGATTGCCCGCAAGGCGAAAGCCATCATTCTGGATAATGCAGGGGCTGATGCCACCATTGGCCCGTTGAAGAAGGCGAAAGCTGCTGGCATTCCCGCTTTCCTGATTGACCGTGAAATCAATGAAACCGGCGTGGCTGTGGCGCAGATCGTTTCCAATAACTATCAGGGCGCGCAGCTCGGCGCGGAGAAATTCGTTGCACTGATGGGCCAGAAAGGCAAGTACGTCGAGTTGATTGGTCGCGAGTCGGACACCAATGCGCACGTCCGCTCGCAGGGCTACCACGATGTGATCGATCAGTACAGCGACATGAAGCGCGTCGCTAGACAAACCGCGAACTGGAGTCAGACGGAAGCGTTTACCCGCATGGAGGCCATCTTGCAGGCGAACCCCGATATCACCGGTGTGATTTCCGGCAACGACACCATGGCGCTAGGTGCAGAAGCGGCGCTGAAAGCGGCGGGGCGTCACGATGTGATTGTGGTGGGCTTTGACGGCAGCGACTACGTACGCGATTCCATCATCAACAAAGGCAATATCAAAGCCACAGTGCTGCAACCCGGCTGGCAACAGGCGCAGATGGCGGTTGAACAGGCGGATTACTACCTGAAAAACGGCAAGGCACAGCACGATGAAAAACAGCTGATGGACTGCATTCTGATCGATGAGTCTAACGCGAACAAACTCAACACCTTTGCGTTGAAACCGTAATCGAGGCAGCGGGCGCGTGAGCGCCTGCTAATAGAGGAGTCGTTATGTTGTTTGATGAACGATATCGCGCTGGTTGGGTTGGGCTCTGCGCCTTACTGCTGTCTGCCTGTACGGTGGTCGATCTGGATGAGAACGGTAAGCCGATTATTCCGGTCGATCCAGCGGCTACGCCAGGCTATAGCACCATGACACCAGAGAGCATCGCGACTGCGCTGTGGCAACCCACACTGCTCCCAGCGGCACAGCAGCAGGCGCTATCCTGGGATGAGCTGAAGAAAGCACAGGCAGCGCTGGAGGGAACCGCACGTAAAGCCGTCTACGCCCGGATTCAGGGCACGGTCAGCGGGATTGACCGGGAAAGTCGCGAAGGAAAATTGACGCTTGAGGTGCAAGGTGACGTCGTCACGCTTCAGTTAGGGCCCATCGTCAAAGGCAATGCGATTCGTGATGCGGCAGGGTTTATCCGTTTTGATGATTTCAAGAATCAGGTGCAGTTTGCCCAACTGGCACGCGCGCTGAATAACAAAGCGATCGCGTCGTTACCAGCGTTGGATGCAAGTGTGCAGGGTAAATCCGTTAATGTGCTGGCGGCGCTGGTGTTGACCAAGCAGGACATCAGCGATGCCGTGCCGATGACGCTAAATTTGACCGGAGCGAGCAGCGGAGGGACGCAATGATGGAACGTTCAGATGCGGCTATGCAACCAGACGCGGTTCGCCGACCCGAAATAGTGATGGCGACCCGAGGTATTACGATGTTGTTTCCCGGCACCAAAGCACTGGATAACGTCGATTACAACGTTTATCGCGGCAAGGTCAACGTGATCATTGGTGAGAACGGGGCGGGTAAATCGACGTTGATGAAGATTCTGGCTGGTGTGCAACAGCCGACGTCTGGCCAGATTCTGTTGAATGGCACCGCGGTGCGTATCGCGGATACGCGCGATGCGGCGTCGAAAGGCATCGGCATGGTGCATCAGGAACTTAACCTGTCCGAGAATCTGAGTGTGGCGGAGAACATCTTCCTGGGGCGGGAACGGCAAAAGGGCGTTGCACCTATTGATTATCTGGGACAGGAGCGGATTGCTGCGGAGCTGATGGCGCGTCTCGATCAGGACATTTCGCCGCGCACCGAGGTTGCCAGCCTGAAAGTCGGCCAGCAGCAGTTGGTGGAAATCGCCAAGGCGCTGGCAGATCAGGCCGACATTCTGATTCTGGACGAACCGACCTCCGCGCTAAGCAAAACCGAAGTGGAGATTCTGTTTCGCGTGATCCGCGAGCTGACCCGCCAGAATGTTTCCATCATCTACATTTCGCATCGGTTGGAAGAGCTGATGGCGATTGGCGACTACATCACTATCCTGCGTGATGGCTGTTTTCAGGCGGAAGCGGCGGTCAGCGACATTGACGTGCCGTGGATCGTTCGGGAAATGCTCGGTGGTGACCCTGTCACCAGTTTCCTGCATCCGGATAGAACGTTCGGTGCGCCGATATTGGAGGCTGAACACCTTACCTGCCTCAATGATGCAGGGCATCAGGTTGTTAACGATGTCTCGCTGATGGTTCGTGAAGGGGAAATCGTCGGTATTTACGGGCTGATGGGGGCAGGACGCACCGAACTTTTCGAGTGTCTGCTGGGTATTCAGAATGATTATCTGGGCAAGATTTATCTCGATAGTAAGCCCGTTAGCCCACGCCTTTCTACCGCGCAGCGCATTCGTATGGGAATGAGTCTGGTGCCGGAAGATCGCAAAAAAACCGGTATCTTTCCGCTCTCGTCGGTGGCGTCCAATCTCACCATTGCTAGCCTGTGGCGGCGGCTGAAATACGGAATGGCAATCTTCCAACGACAGGAGCAAGAGGTGGTTGCCAGCACGATTGGGCGGTTAGCGATCAAAGTGTCTTCGCCCGAGGTGGAAATTCAGGCGCTGAGCGGCGGCAATCAGCAAAAAGTGGTGATTGGCCGCTCGTTGCTGACCAGCCCGAAGGTGCTGTTACTGGACGAACCGACGCGCGGTATTGATGTGGGGGCCAAGGCCGATGTGTTTGAAATGATGGTCGGGCTGTCCGAACAAGGCATTGGTGTGCTGTTTTCCACCTCGGATCTGAAAGAGATTATGGCGGTATCGGACCGTATTTTGGTGATGTCGAATGGCAAGCTGACGGCGAATATCGTTCGTCAGTCGGCCAGCGAGTCGGCATTGGTTTCGGCAAGTGCACAAGGGTTCTGACATGAAAACGACTCACCTTCCGGCAGCGTCGGGCGCGCTATCACCGGGTAAGTTTGTACGCTCACGAGAGAGCATTCTGCTGTTGATTCTTAGGCTACGTACGTTTATCGCGCTGTTCCTGATTCTGGGGTTCTTTGCCTTCACGGTGCCCGGATTTTTGGCGACAGGCAGCCTGATCATCATGGTGAAGCACATTGCTATCAATGCGTTTCTGGCATTAGGGATCACGTTTGTGATCATTACCGCCGGGATTGATCTGTCAATCGGGGCCACGCTGGGGCTGTGCGGTATGGTGGCGGGTTACATGATTACTCAGGGCATTGTGCTGCCTATGTTTGGCATCGCGATTTTCCCCAGCGTGTGGGTCATTGTGCCCGTCGTATTGCTGATTGGTGCGCTCATCGGTGCCATCAACGGCTGGATTATCACGCGGTATAACGTTGCGCCCTTTATCTGCACGCTGGGCACGATGTATATCGTGCGTGGGGCATCGATGCTGATTTCCGGTGGAGAAACGTTCCCAGGCTTAGGTGGTAATCCGCAGTTGGGCAATACCGGTTTTGAGCTAATTGGTTCCGGCACGATTTTGGGATTACCGCTCGCCATCTGGCTGATGTTGGTACTGGCTCTGGTGATTGCCTACGTGGCACGTCGCCTGCCGTTTGGTCGCCATGTCTATGCGATTGGCGACAACGAACGTGCCGCTGAGCTTTCCGGCGTCAAGGTTCGTCAGGTCAAAGTCTGGGTCTACACCATTTCCGGCTTCTGCGCGGCTATCGCGGGCATCGTGGTGTCCTCTCAATTGGTCGCCAGCCATCCGGCGACGGGCACCGCTTTTGAAATGAACGCGATTGCTGCTGTGGTTCTCGGAGGAACCTCATTAGCGGGCGGACGCGGGACTATTCTGGGTACGCTAATTGGCGCGTTTGTCATCGGGATTCTTGCCGACGGACTGGTGATGATGGGCGTGAGTGAATTCTGGCAGATGGTAATTAAAGGCATCGTCATTATTGTGGCGGTGATTATCGACCAGATGCAAAACCGTATGCAGCACAAGGCCACGATTGTGTCACAGAAGGCCGCAGCGGAAGGGACATAGCTAGGTGTCGATAGCGCGTTAAACGTAAGTCGTACTTTAAGAGTAAATAGTACTTCAAGAGCAAATAGCATGGGGCGTTGGGTTGTGGCGGGAGCGATGTCGGTAGACATACCGAGGCCTGATTTAAGCGCAATTTTTTTTGATTTAATATGAATAAATATTCGTTTTTGAGTAAAAATTCAAGCGAGGTGAGGTATGAATCCGTACTCCTTGTCGGTGGAGGCGCTGACGCACAAAGCCCGCGCCATTCGTCGCCGCATTATTCATCTGAATGCCAATAGTCCGGCTGGCGGACATACGGGTGCAGATCTGTCACAGGTGGAGATTCTGACGGCGCTGTATTTCCGCATTCTGAACTGTGCGCCGGATCGCCTTCAGGATCCGCAGCGTGACATTTACATCCAGTCAAAAGGCCATGCGGTTGGCGGTTATTACTGTTGCCTGGCAGAAGCGGGCTATTTTCCGGAGTCGTGGCTGGCAACCTATCAGCACCCTGATTCGCATTTGCCGGGGCATCCGGTCAAGCACAAGACGCCGGGGATTGAGCTGAACACGGGGGCGTTGGGACACGGGCTGCCGGTTGCCGTCGGCATTGCGTTGGCTGCGAAACGTGACAACAGCCCGCGTCGAGTGTTTGTACTGACGGGCGACGGCGAGCTGGCGGAAGGCAGTAACTGGGAAGCGGCGCTGGCGGCGGCGCATTACCAGTTGGATAACCTGATCATCATCAACGACAAGAACAAGCTGCAACTGGCAGGAACGACCTGCTCCATCATGAACACGGATCCGCTGGCGGAAAAGTGGCAGGCATTTGGCCTACAGGTGACGGAATGCGCGGGTAATGACATGCGCTCGGTGGTGGAGACGTTGGAGAATCTACCGCGCAATGGCAAGCCGAATGTGGTGATTGCGAATACGGAAAAAGGGGCGGGCGTATCGTTTATTCAGGGGCGGGCTGAATGGCACCATCGGGTGCCGAAAGGCGAAGAAATAGCACTGGCGTTGGAGGAATTAAAAGATGAGTAGCGCAGAGCATCTGGCAACCGTCATGGTCGAGCAGTTCATTAAGGCCGTCGAACAGGGGATTGATGTAGTGCCTGTGTTGGCGGATTCGACCTCCACGGCGAAGATTTCGCCGTTCATACAGCGTTTTCCCGACCGCATCGTCAACGTCGGGATTGCAGAACAAACGATGGTGGGGACGGCGGTAGGGCTGTCCATCGGCGGCAAGATTGCGGTGACCTGCAACGCGGCACCGTTCCTGATCTCCCGCGCCAACGAACAGCTCAAAGTCGACGTTTGCTACAACAACAGTAACGTTAAGCTGTTTGGGCTAAATGCGGGTTGTAGCTACGGCCCACTCGCCAGCACGCACCACAGTATTGATGACATCGCGGTGCTGAGAGGGTTTGGCAATATTGAGATCTACGCGCCATCCAGCCCGGAAGAATGTCGCCAGATTATTGATTATGCGTTTGCGCATCAGGGGCCAGTCTATATTCGCCTCGATGGGAAACCGCTGCCTGCTTTGCATGATGAGCACTATCGCTTTGTGCCGGGACAGATCGATGTACTGCGCAAAGGCCGTGATATCACGCTGGTCGGGTTGGGGTCGACCGTACATGAAATTGTGACGGCTGCTGAATTATTAGCAGAAAAAGGACTCTCCGCTGCGGTGGTTAATCTTTCCTCTATCCGACCGTGTAATACTCAGCAATTGCTTGAAATTCTGAGCGAAACACCTCGCGTCATCACCGTCGAGGAACATAACGTCAACGGCGGTGCAGGTAGTCTGGTTGCGGAAGTGCTGGCGGAAGCGGGCAGTGGAATTCCTCTGGTACGGCTGGGGATTCCTGATGGTCAGTACGCGATTGCTGCCGATCGGAGCGCGATGCGGGCGCATCACGGGCTGGACGCGACGGGCATTGTCAACGCGGCACTGCGTCTTTGTCCGGGAGGCTGATGATGTATACGCCGGTTATTTTGGCAATCGATGAAGGGACGACGAACGCCAAGGCGATTGCCGTCGATGAGCGGGGGCGCATTCTGGCTAAAGCGGCCGTTGCTTTGCAGGTCACGCACCCGCAGCCGGGCAGGTCCGAACAGGGTGCGATGGCGATCTGGCGTGCGGTTTGTCAGGCGGCAGAGGCGTGCCTGTCATCATTACACCGCGCTCAGGTGGTAGGCGTTGCCATCAGTAATCAGCGTGAGTCGGTGCTGATTTGGGACAGGCAAACCGGAAAACCGCTGACGGCATTGGTTAGCTGGCAAGATCGCCGTGCGGAGAAATTCTGTCAGGCATTGCAGGGTAGTGTCGAAGCACGTTTGATCGAATCCCGTACTGGGCTGCAAGTCGATCCGCTTTTTCCCGCGGCCAAACTTCATGCCATGCTGGCTGAACTGCCAAACGGCGTTGCCCGGGCGATGCAGGGAGAACTGTGCATCGGGACGGTAGATTGCTGGCTTAACTGGCAGTTTAGCGGCGGGCGGGCGTTCTCCACCGACTATTCCAACGCGGCGAGAACCCAATTGTTCAATATTCACCGTGGCTGCTGGGATGAGGACCTGCTGGCTCTGTTCGGTATCCCCAGCGTTTGTCTGCCTGCCGTCACGCTTTCCTCGGCGTTACACGGTCACACCGGCGTGACGGGCATCAGCGGGCTTGCTGCTGGTGTACCGATTGTGGCGCTGATTGGGGATTCCCATGCTGCGCTGTACGGTCAAGGCATCACCCAAAGTGGCGAAATCAAGGCGACATACGGCACCGGCTCATCGCTGATGACCACTATCAACACGCCGCATCAACACGCCGCAGGGCTCAGCACCACCATTGCCTGGCACGATGGTGAGCTGCGCTATGCATTGGAAGGCAATATCACTCATACCGGCTCGGGATTTGCCTGGATTGGTCAGATGCTGGGCGTCCCTTCCGTTACGCAACTCACCGAACTGGCGCTTAGCGCCGAATCGAATCAAGGTGTCTTCTTTGTTCCTGCCTTATCCGGGCTAGGTGCACCCTATTGGGATGTGCAAGCGCGTGGCCTGCTGTGTGGTTTATGCGACGCCACTACACCCGCCATCATTGCTCGCGCTGGGCTTGAAGCGATTGCGTATCAAATTGCGGACGTTTTTTTCGCTATGGAGCAAGCATCGCAAGCCGCTTTACCCGCCCTGCGTGTTGACGGTGGTGCGACGCAAAACCGCTGGCTGATGCAGTTTCAGGCCGATTTATTACAACGTCCTCTGATTCGCAATCACAACGCTGAAGTGTCGGCGCTGGGAGCGGCCTATCTGGGCGGCAAGATGTTGGGATGGTGGGAGCACAACGAACAGATCGCCGCACTGCCGAGAGAGGTGGAAGTCATCGAACCGTCGGCGGCAAATCACGCCATTCTGGAGAGCTACCAACAGTGGCGTACGGCGGTGGCGCGTGCACGTTTGCGGCCTGAATCATGACCATTTTTAGCAGTAAGAAAGGGTTAACCGTAAAAACCTATCCGATACGCAAGAAAGATAAGCAGCTCAATACCCTATAAATCAAAGAGGTGACTTTATTATGGCAACGTATACCTACCCTGAATTTGGTGCCGGTTTGTGGCATTTTGCGAACTATATCGACCGCTACGCGGTGGACGGCTACGGCCCGGCATTGAGCACTATCGATCAGATCAAAGCAGCAAAAGAGGTCGGCGAGCTATCGTATGTCGACTTGCCTTATCCCTTCACGCCAGGCGTCACGCTAAGCGAAGTGAAAGATGCACTGAAGGATGCAGGGCTGAAAGCGATTGGCATCACGCCGGAAATTTACCTGCAAAAGTGGTCGCGTGGCGCCTTCACCAACCCCGATCCGGCGGCTCGTGCTGCGGCGTTTGAACTGATGCACGAATCTGCTGGCATTGTGCGTGAATTGGGTGCGAATTATGTCAAAGTCTGGCCGGGACAGGATGGTTGGGATTATCCGTTTCAGGTTAGCCATAAAAATCTGTGGAAGCTTGCTGTTGATGGTATGCGCGATCTGGCAGGGGCTAACCCCGATGTGAAATTCGCCATCGAATACAAGCCGCGTGAACCGCGCGTGAAAATGACCTGGGATTCCGCTGCGAGAACGCTGCTGGGTATTGAAGACATCGGGCTGGATAACGTCGGCGTGCTGCTGGACTTCGGGCATGCGCTGTATGGCGGAGAATCACCGGCCGACTCTGCCCAGTTGATTATCGATCGCGGCCGGCTGTTCGGCATGGATGTGAACGACAACCTGCGCGGCTGGGATGACGATTTGGTCGTTGGCACGGTGCACATGACCGAGATCTTTGAATTCTTCTATGTGCTGAAAATCAACAACTGGCAGGGCGTCTGGCAGCTCGATCAGTTCCCGTTTAGGGAGAATCACGTTGAAGCGGCGCAGCTGTCCATCCGTTTCCTGAAGCACATCTATCGTGCGCTGGACAAGCTGGATATCCCTGCGCTTCAGGCGGCACAGGAAGCACAAAATCCGTTACAGGCGCAGCGGATTGTGCAGGACGCGCTGTTGTCATCCATTAACGTTAGCGAGTAGCAGCGGCACGGCTTGTCAGACGCGGAGCAGGGGGGGCGCCTGCGCCTGACATTCCAACTAACGTTGATTGATACCGTACACCCAGCGTCACAAATCGCTGGGTGTGCAATGCGTTAGATCAGCGTCTCAGCGGTTAATCGGTCGGTAATTAATACGTCAATATAGTGGCCGATTAACGCGCCGCGAATGGCCGCGCTTTTTTCGACACCACCCGCCAACGCGACCACGCGTGGGCACTGACGCAACTGTGGTAACGCCATGCCAATCACCGGATCTTCATCATCTTGCAACACTGGCTCGCCTTCCGCGTTGTAGTAATGCAGACATAAATCACCGACGGCACCGCGTTCCGCCAACTGTTGCAGCATTGCTTCGTGATAATAGTTACCGGAGTTTTTCAGCAATTGTGACGGTTCCAGCACGCCGATGCCCACCAGTGCCAGGCTCACTTCGCTGAACTTATCGACTACGCTGGAAACTTCATCGCTGGTCACCAAACGAGCGCGATCTTCCACCGAACGTTCAATGCTCTGTGCCGGTAAGAGATAGGCTGGGCAACTTAATTGGTTAGCCAGCGTTTGTGTCAGGATGGTCGCCTGCACATTGCCGTTTGGTCCCACGCCGCCCAACAGTTGGATGACGCCCTGCGCCTTCACGCTTTGTGGATGCAGGTTGTCCACCATCGCCCGCAGTGTGCTACTCCAGGATGAGATACCGACCAGATCGTCAGGGCGGATACTGGTTTGAACATAGTGCGCCGCAGCGGAACCAATCGCCTGCTTGATTTGCGTCAGCGTTGCGTTGTCGGCGACGTCCACCACGATGGCCTGATCGATGCCGTAGCGCTTCTGAATGGCAGATTCCAGCCCCATGAACATGTTCGGGGGTTGAATTACGCTGATTTTGACCACACCTTCTTTAACACTGCGTGTGATCGCACGCGAGACAAAAGACTGTGACAAATGGAGTGAGGCGGCAATTTCTGCTTGTTTCATCCCTTCGCTATAATAGAGCGTAGCGATCTTGACCAATAATCGCTGTTCGTCCTGTTTTGACATGACTTTTCCCCTTGCTAGCACGCTGCTGTCATTTTTATTCAGTAAAGAATAAATAACAAGCGTAGACGGCAGTGGAGTGTGGTTCTGGATTTCCCTGTCTGTGCTGGACATGGTAATTTAATGGGGTTTGTCGCCAAAATTTGGCATAATTCATCCGGTTAATGGATATCACAGGAAGGAAAATGTGAAATATTTGCTGATTTTTTTACTCGTGCTAGCGATATTCATCATTTCTGTCACACTGGGTGCGCACAACGATCAGGTTGTGACATTTAACTACCTGCTGGCGCAGGGGGAGTATCGAATCTCCACGCTGCTTGCCACGCTGTTTGCTCTGGGCTTTGTCCTTGGCTGGGTTATCTGCGGTCTGTTTTATCTGCGTCAACGCATTGCGCTTGGCCGTGCACTACGTAAAATCAAGCGTCTGGAACAACAGCTTTCTACCTCCACCGAGGAGAATGTGGTGCCAGTGCAGACGGTCACCCACTAAGGAATTCTCTCTATGTTAGAACTGCTGTTTCTGTTGCTGCCCGTGGCCGCCGCGTACGGCTGGTACATGGGTCGCAGAAGTGCGCAGCAGGACAAAGAGCAGGAATCCAACCGCCTGTCCCGCGAATATGTCACCGGGGTTAACTTCCTGTTGTCTAACCAACAGGATAAGGCGGTAGAACTGTTCCTCGACATGCTCAAGGACGACAGCAATACCTTTGAAGCCCATCTTACACTTGGCAACCTGTTTCGTTCACGCGGTGAAGTTGACCGTGCGATCCGCATCCATCAGGCGCTGACCGAAAGTGCATCGTTAACCTTTGAACAACGCCTGCTGGCGGTACAACAGCTTGGCCGTGACTACATGGCAGCTGGGCTGTATGACCGTGCCGAAGAGATTTTCAACCAACTGGTGGATGAAGAAGATTTCCGGCGTAGCGCTTTGCAGCAGCTGTTGCAGATCCATCAGGCCACCAGCGACTGGCAGACGGCGATAGATGTTGCGGAAAAACTGGTCAAGATGGGTAAAGATGAGCTTCGCGTGGACATCGCTCATTTTTACTGCGAGTTGGCGCTGCTGGCGATGGGCAGTGACGATCTGGATAAAGCGTTAACGTTCCTGAAAAAAGGGGCTGCGGCGGACAATCAGTGCGCTCGTGCGTCCATTATGCTGGGGCGCATCTATATGGCTCAGCAGGATTATTCACGCGCGGTGGAAGCCTTGAGGCAGGTTCTCGATCAGGATAAAGAGCTGGTCAGTGAAACATTGCCGATGCTGCAGGAGTGCTATCAGCATTTAGGTAACACCTTGGATTGGGCGCATTTCCTCAAACGCTGCGTGGAAGAAAATACCGGCGCGACGGCGGAATTGATGCTGGCGGATATCCTCGAAAGGGAAGAGGGGGCTGAGGTTGCGCAGGTCTACATCAATCGCCAACTGCAACGTCACCCGACGATGCGTGTGTTCCATCGCCTGATGGATTTCCACCTGCATGAAGCGGAAGACGGCCGAGCAAAAGAAAGCCTTGTGGTGCTGCGCGACATGGTCGGTGAGCAGATTCGTACCAAACCCCGCTATAGCTGCCGCAAGTGTGGCTTCACATCACAATCACTCTATTGGCAATGTCCTTCTTGCCGTACCTGGGCCAGTGTGAAGCCGATCCGTGGATTAGACGGACAATAGCGTCTTGTTATATCGAGTCGTTATTTTTTAATGCTCTTTAGTTACAACATACTAAGGATTGTGCGTGATTTCCGTTTCAGTAAACGTCTTTAACGCCATTGCTCTTCAGGCGGCTGGGATTTCGCAGGCGGGGGATGTAGAATGCGGCGGGAATTTTGGCTTCGCTAGAGACTGGGTGACGAATGAAAAACGAGAATCTACAGCAAAAGAATCAAACGGTATCATCCCCGATTGTTGTCGCGCTGGACTATGCCAGTCAAGATGCGGCGCTGTCGTTTGTTGACCGTATCGATCCGCAGGATTGCCGTTTAAAGGTAGGCAAAGAGATGTTTACCTTATTTGGTCCACAATTCGTGCAGACGTTACAACAGCGCGGCTTTGATGTGTTTCTCGATTTGAAATTCCACGATATCCCGAACACCGTTGCGCATGCTGTTGCTGCTGCCGCCGATCTGGGCGTGTGGATGGTGAATGTACATGCCAGCGGCGGTTCACGCATGATGACTGCGGCGAAAGAAGCGCTGGTGCCGTTTGGTAAAGATGCTCCGCTGCTGATCGCCGTGACCGTGTTAACCAGCATGGATGAAGACGATTTGCGTGGGCTTGGTATTACCGTCAGCCCGGCTGAGCAAGCGGAAAGGCTGGCTGTGTTAACGCATAACAGCGGACTGGATGGCGTGGTGTGTTCCGCACACGAAGCGCAGCGGTTGAAGCAGGTATGTGGTCAGGCATTTCAACTGGTCACGCCGGGAATTCGTCCCGCAGGCAGTGATGTTGGCGATCAGCGCCGCATCATGACGCCCGTTCAGGCGCAACAGGCAGGCGTGGATTATATGGTTATTGGGCGTCCGATCACCCAATCGTCCGATCCGGCTCAGACGCTGCGTGATATTCGCGCGTCGCTGTTAAATGGTTCTGCATCATGAATCATGATAAGAACAGCCAACTGGTTTACTCTACAGAAACCGGGCGCATTACGCCGGAAGAAGAAAAGGCCGTTCGGCCGAAAGGCGATGGTATCGTGCGCATCCAGCGTCAAACGAGTGGACGCAAAGGGAAGGGCGTATGCCTGATTAGCGGTCTCGATCTTGACGATGCTGCGTTGGATAAGCTGGCTGCTGAATTGAAGAAAAAATGCGGCTGCGGCGGTTCAGTAAAAGAAGGCGTGATCGAAATTCAGGGAGACAAGCGCGACCTGCTAAAACAACTTCTTGAAGCGAAAGGGATGAAGGTTAAGCTCGCTGGCGGCTAATCATTATAGATATACTCTAAATAATTCGAGTTGCGTGAAGGCGGCAAGAGAGGGACAAATTCGTCGGGAACGAATTTGACCAGCCAATGGCTGGCCTGCGGTGAGAGACAGGATGTCTCTCATTTCATCCCGATGAGCTTACACAAGTAAGTGATTCGGGTGACAAATTTGCCGGGAGCAGATTTGAACGCTGCTTGCAGCGGCCCTTTAGGGCGAGGCCCACGACGGGCCGAGTATTTGAGCGTAGCCAACGTACATGCAGCTTGAAGTATGACGAGTATGAGAGCAGCAGGCTTACTCCCGTCAACCTGCTGCTCTAAATTCGTTATTTATCGACCTGACGGCCAATCAGCCCGCCGATAGCGGCACCGCCCAGCGTTCCTAATGTTCCGCCATCCGTTAAGATCGCCCCACCTACCGCCCCCGCACCAGCGCCAATGGCGGTATTGCGGTCACGTTTGGACATGTTTGAACAGCCTGCAAGCGTAACAGCAAGCGTAATTGCCAGAGCGGCCGTTGCAACGCGTTTGTTTAATTTCATTTTCTTCCCCTTTCTGCTCTTGGCCTCACGTTTCTTGTGAGGAAAATATCGAACAAAGTGCTTTATGCGGTATTAAATAAAGAAACCGAGCCCTTTACCGCGTAATGACAAGTATAATCATCGGGAAAAACTGCAACAGGTAAAAACTCTTAATTCCCCTACGTTACCTTAACGATAGCAATAATTGATAAATCTGGCTGTTTTTTGCTCAACTCTGTGGCGTGTCTCTTTCTTTTTCCCATAGCAGAACACCGCTAGGTCTTTAGCGATTTAGCCCATAGCGACGAACTCCTCAGGCCGCGAGAATGGTGTCATCGCGCCGATGGGAGGCTGATTATGTTAGAAACGCTAAAAAAACAGGTGTTGGAAGCCAATCTGGCTTTGCCGCAGCACCATCTGGTGACGTTTACCTGGGGAAATGTCAGTGCGGTAGATCGGCAGCGCGGTCTGATGGTGATCAAACCTTCCGGCGTGGAGTATTCGGCCATGACGCTTGAGGATATGGTTGTCGTTGAGCTGGAAAGTGGAAAAGTAATCGAGGGGACGAAGAAGCCGTCGTCAGATACTGATACTCACCGTGTGCTGTATCTGGAGTTTGCTGATATCGGCGGTATTGTGCATACCCATTCTCGCCATGCCACGATATGGGCGCAGGCTGGTAAAGACATCCCCGCCTGGGGAACGACACACGCGGACTACTTTTATGGCTCCATTCCCTGTACGCGACTGATGACGGACGAGGAAATCAACGGCCGTTATGAGTGGGATACGGGAACGGTGATCGTCGAAACTTTCCGCCAGCGCGGCATTTCTCCGGCGGATGTCCCCGCCGTATTGGTTAATTCTCACGGTCCCTTTGCGTGGGGCAAAGATGCCGATAACGCGGTGCATAATGCCGTTGTTCTGGAAGAACTTGCCTACATGGGGATTTTCTCGCGCCAGCTAACGCCTCAGTTGGGTGAGATGCAGCAAACGCTGTTGGATAAACACTATTTGCGCAAACACGGTAAGAACGCGTATTACGGGCAGTAAACCACAGCAGTTCCTCTTCAGTTTACCTTAACGACGTAACCCCGTTGCGTCGTTTGAGTCAAATGTCGCGGCTCCTAACCTGCACGAATTCAACTCTAATTCCCTAAAAACGTTATCTTTGATTAAAAAAATCCCTCCACGCAGGAGGCAGGAGGGATTGAAGAATATACATCGACGGCGTTTAAGGTTGGGCGCCGTCCCGTAAGACAATCGGAGTCTCCCTTGCCGTTGGGACATTACTATTTAGTGCGCGACGAATGACGAAGAACGCGGAAACCAGCATTGTCACCGCCACCAGCATGAAGAACCCGCACAGTGCGGCGTTGATCTGGTTGCTGAAGACGATAGTTTCCATGTCTTTAATCGATTTGGCTGGCGCGATCAGCGTGTTTTGTTCAATACCCGCCGCGAAGCGTTTCGCCTGAGCCAGAAAACCGATGCTCGGTTTTTCATGGAAGATTTTTTGCCAGCCCGCCGTCATCGACGTAATAAACAGCCAGACGGTAGGGACGATAGTCACCCACGCATAGCGCTGTTTCTTCATCTTAAACAACACGACGGTGCCCAGAATCAGCGCCATCGATGCCAGCATCTGGTTACCGATACCGAACAGCGGCCATAGCGTGTTGATACCACCCAACGGGTCGATCACGCCTTGATACACGAAGAATCCCCAACCAGCTACAGCAACGGTCGTACCGGCCAGATTCCCCATCCAGGAATGGCTGTTAGCTAATCTCGGAATCGCAATTCCGACCAGATCCTGCACCATGAAGCGACAGGCGCGCGTCCCGGCGTCAACGGCGGTCAGAATGAACAGCGCTTCAAACAGAATCGCAAAGTGATACCAGAAGGCCATCATCGCCCGGCTGTTAAAGATTTCCGTGATGATATAGGCCATGCCTACCGCGAAGGTTGGCGCACCACCAGCGCGAGAGAGAATAGAGGCTTCGCCGACGTCATTGGCAATCGCACTCAATTCCTGCGGCGTAATCACAAACCCCCAGCTGTTAATGGCCAGCGAGGCGCTCTCAACTGTGGTACCGATCAAGGCGGCGGGTGAGTTCATGGCGAAGTAAATGCCCGGTTCGATAACCGAGGCACAAATCAGCGCCATGATGGCGACGAAGGATTCCATCAGCATCGCACCATAGCCGATGAAGCGGATATGGCTCTCGCGTTCAACCAGCTTCGGCGTGGTGCCGCTGGAAACGAGGGCGTGGAAGCCGGAAATCGCGCCGCAGGCGATGGTAATGAACAGGAACGGGAATAGCGAACCGGAGAATACGGGGCCGCTGCCGTCAATAAAACGAGATACCGCGGGCATTTTCATTTCCGGCATCGCGAACACAATACCGAAGGCCAGCCCGATAATAACCCCGATTTTTAAGAACGTAGAGAGATAATCACGCGGTGCCAGCAGCAGCCAGACGGGCAGAACTGACGCCACGAAGCCGTAGATGACCAGTACCCAAGTGAGTGATGTGCCCTTCAGTGTGAAGAACGGCCCCCAGTACGGATGTGCAGCGATGTTGCCGCCGTAGACAATTGCCAACATCATCAGCACAAAGCCAATGATGGACACTTCAGCGATTTTACCCGGGCGTAAAAAGCGCATGTAAACGCCCATGAAGAGCGCAATAGGGATAGTGGCGGCAATGGTAAATAATCCCCACGGGCTTTCTGCCAGCGCTTTAACAACCACCAGTGCCAGCGCCGAAAGAATGATGATCATGACGCCCAGCGCGCCGAGCATGGTGATAATACCCGCGAACGTACCCAGCTCTTGTTTTGCCATTTCACCCAGTGAACGACCGTCACGACGGGTGGAGATAAACAGCACCAGGAAATCCTGCACGGCGCCTGCCAGCATCACGCCGACCAAAATCCAGATTGTACCGGGGAGGAATCCCATCTGTGCGGCAAGGATTGGCCCAACCAACGGACCCGCTCCGGCGATGGCGGCGAAGTGGTGGCCGAACAGCACCCATTTATTGGTGGGAACGTAATCCAGACCGTCGTTATGACGTTCAGCCGGTGTCAGTCGGCGATCGTCGAGCTCAAACACTTTTTTGGCGATAAACAGGCTGTAAAACCGATAGGCGATGCTGTAACACGATACCGCGGCGATAACCAGCCACACAGCATTCACGTGCTCACCGCGGCTTAGCGCCAGCGTGGCGAACGAAAAGGCGCCCGCCAGACCGACTAACAGCCAAATCACAATGCTCTTTACGTTACTCATAACAACGGCTCCTTCGTTATTCAGAAAGGGTATACCGTAATACTTCAAGCTGCATGTGCGTTGGCTTCTCTTACTCACCCCAGTCACTTACTTGTGTAAGCTCCTGAGGATTCATGCGTTTGCCGCGTTACGAGACTCATAGTGAGCCTCGCCCTCGCGGGCCAATGCTTTGCATTGTTCAAAACGTCAACGTTTTGTCCTGCAACTTGAATTATTTGGGGTATATGGCACGAGTGTTAATGCAATTTAACAATAGTGGGTTTGTTGGCGAAGAGAAGCGGATGGATGAGAAAATGTGAGCGAACGTGAATTTCTGTAAAGAAACTTAAAGGCTAAACAATGGCTAACGTGTTGGTGCAGTAAAATAAGCGCGAAAAAATAACAGGCTCTGCCGAGGGAAATTCAGAGGATGGCAGAGCCAATGCACTTGAGAAAAAACGTTTATTAAGGCAGGACGTTTCCGGCAGCGCGGTAAATCTCGTACCATTCTTCGCGGCTGAGCGTCAGCGTAGACGCCGCAGCGATGTCACGAATACGTTCCGGACTCATGGTGCCGATAACCACCTGCATGGCGGCAGGGTGACGCAGGATCCACGCGGTGGCGATCGCCGTATTGGTGACGTTATGGTGCTCGGCGATGTGATCAATCGTCGCGTTTAGCTTGGGGAATTTCTCATTATCGAGAAAAACGCCTTCAAAGAAGCCGTATTGGAAAGGCGACCAGGCCTGAATGGTCATCGTATTCAGACGGCTGTATTCCAAAATTGCGCCATCGTGGTTCACCGATGCTGGGTTTGTCATATTCACGTTAAAACCCGCATCAATCATACCCGTGTGCATAATGCTGAATTGCAACTGGTTGGCGATCAGCGGCTGGCGTACGGATTTCTTCAGCAACTCAATCTGCAACGGGTTCTGATTGCTGACGCCGAAATGGCGAACTTTCCCGCTGTTTTCCAACTCATCGAATGCGGCAGCCACTTCGTCAGGTTCAAACAAGGTATCCGGGCGGTGCAACAGGAGTGTATCAAGATAGTCTGTTTTTAAACGTTGCAGGCTGCCTTCAACGGACGCGATGATGTGCGCTTTGGAAAAATCAAAAAAGCCCTTACGAATACCGCATTTGGATTGCAGAAAAATTGATTCCCGGCGGGTGGACGTCTTCTGTAAACCTGCGGCGAAAACCTCTTCCGACAAGCCTGAGCCATAGATATCGGCGTGATCGAAGAAATCGATGCCAGCCTCAACGGAAGCATTGAGGATGTCAGCAGCTTCATTCGTGCTTTTCTTCGCCATTCGCATACAGCCCAACGCAATGTTGGAAGCCTGTATCGCGGATGTGCCGATTGTTATTTTCTTCATCGGGAACACTCCTGTTAGTAGGGTTGCATACCGTCTGTCATTGATTGTTTTTAAAACGGATCAGACGCGGCTATATCGTTGGTAAATCATGTAGCGGAATTAAAGATGATGACACGCGAGTCAGTTCACGATGAACGCTCGCGCGGAGATGCTGTATTGCAGCGGTATGACTACTATGCGGCAGGCTTTGCCACGATGCTGCGGTTTTCCAAACGAACTTCAGCGATGATGACGTCCAGCGTATCCCCCTGACGATAAAGCACTTCACCTTTCACTGTGAGGGTACCCATTTCCTGACTGCACACCAGTTCATCGCGCACGGCGTGGATAAAGGAGGACGGAATAAACGCTACCGCACCGTTATCCAGCAGACGAACGCGCAGGCCACCGCGTGTGACATCAATGATTTCCGCGTTGAAGCGAATATCTGTGCCAGCTTTGTCTTTGAGGTAGCGGGCGTACAGCCAGTCACCGACATCACGTTCAGCCATACGGTTCAGGCGACGGCGTTCGGCCAGTTGTACTGTGACGTCATCCTGCGGTTTTTCCGCGGCCTGTCCGGTGATAACCGCTTTCAGCAAACGGTGGTTCACCATATCGCCGTATTTACGGATCGGAGATGTCCAGGTGGCATAGGCTTCCAACCCCAGACCAAAGTGTGGCCCCGGAGTGGTGCTGACTTCTGCAAAAGACTGGAAGCGACGAATACGGCTATCCAGGAACTGCGTCGGCTGGGCATCCAGTTCGCGACGCAGCGTACAGAAGCCATCGAGCGTCAACAGTGTTTGTGCGTCGGCCTTAACACCATGTGTGTCCAGTACGGTGACGGCTTGCTCAATCGATGCAGGATCGAAGCCGTTGTGTACGTTATAGATACCGAAACCCAGTTTGTCGCGCAGCACAATGGCCGCACAGACGTTGGCTGCAATCATGGATTCTTCAACGATACGGTTGGCGATGCGGCGGTGCTCAACCACGATCTCCAACACGTCGCCTTTTTCACCCAGCAGGAAACGGTAATCTGGGCGATCTTTGAACACCAGTGCGTGTGTGGTGCGCCATTCGCTGCGTGCCAGACAGAGGCGGTGCAGCAAACGGATTTGCTCGGCAATCTCTTCGTTCTGCGGCTGCCATTCACCTTGGTTTTCCAACCAGTCGGAGACGTTGTCATACGCTAATTTGGCTTTGGATTCGATCGAGGCGGCAAAGAAGTGGGTATCGTCACCCAGTGCACCGTCGGCGGCAATTGTCACGCGGCAGGCGAGGACAGGGCGACGCTCGTTCGGGCGTAGGGAACAGATATCGTCCGACAGTGCGCGCGGCAGCATTGGGATGTTGAAGCCAGGCAAATAGTTGGTGAAGGCGCGCTGGCGTGCAATGTTGTCCAGTTCGCTGCCTGCATCCACATACGCGGTTGGATCAGCGATGGCGATCGTTAATTGTAGTGAGCCATCACCGTTATCCTGCACGTACAGCGCATCGTCCATATCTTCGGTGCTGGCGCTGTCGATGGTGACAAAGTTCAGTGCCGTCAAATCTTCACGGACGAGCTCGCCATCATGACGTTCAGTGGTTTCAACTTCTGGGGCTGAGCGCTCCAGATTGTGGCGTGACAATGTCACCCACCACGGCACCAGCGGGTCATCGCCCGTGGTGATGTACTGCGTCAGTTCGGCATGAAATCCACGGTCGCCCTTCAACGGGTGACGACGCATTTCTGCGACAGCCCAATCGCCTTCCTGAAAATTGTCGGTGACATCACGCGCGGCGCGGCAGGGAATCGCCTCTTTCAGCAGCGGATGGTCAGGTGTGATTGATAAGCGATCGTCTTTTTTATGAATGCGCCCAACAAACCGGGTAAGGAAAGGTTCGATCAGCGTTTCTGGCTCGACAATTTCCCGATCTTTTTCCGTATGCAGGGTGGCGGTAATGCGGTCGCCGTGCATCACTTTTTTCATGTGTGGAGGGGGAATGAAATAGCTTTTTTGTCCGTCAGCTTCAAGAAAGCCAAATCCCTTATCGGTACCTTTGACGACACCTTCAACACGCGGTGTCTTAGAGTGAAGTTGCTGTTTTAGCTGTGCAAGCAGCGGATTATCTTGAAACATAGCGTCCAGAAATACGATTGTGAGTGGCTTAATTAGCAGTTCACAGTTTTACTCGAATCAGGTGCTGGCGGCAAGAATAATCGGGGATAGCGCGGCCGGATAACGGTAGCAAAAGGGCGAATAAACTCGAATAAAGTCAATGCTGATTGGCGTGAGGCCCCTGTCATGTGCGCCATTAGTTTCGCGACACAACAGGGGGGCGTTTACGCTATAACGTAGACCCTAATGAATAGATCCTTAAGCGATACGCAGCAGAGATTCCGCCTGCATACTGCGACGAACGCTAACGGGCACCGACTTAGAGGTCGGCGTGTGCGTTTCATCTCCAAAGCTGGACAGCGGCACCAGCGGGTTGGTTTCCGGATAATAGGCCGCCAGATTACCGCGCGGAATATTGTAGCTCACCAATTTGAAACCGTTGACGATGCGGGTAATGCCATCATTCCACAGCGTCTCGATATCGACCAGATCGCCATCTTCCAGCCCTAGCGCGGCAATGTCATCCGGGTGCATGAACAGCACTTCCCGCTGACCATAAACGCCGCGATAGCGGTCATCCAGACCATAAATCGTGGTGTTGTACTGATCGTGAGAACGCAGGGTTTGCAGCGTAAAGGGCACGTCGCTGCCTTGTAGCTGCGGGAACAGTGTATCAGGCAGCGCGGCATGGCCGAATTGGGCTTTTTCGTTGAGGGTATTAAAGCGGAGTTCGGCGGCCGCATTGCCGAGATAAAACCCGCCCGGCAGGTCACAGTTGGCGTTGAAATCGGTAAAGCCAGGAATGGTGGCGGCGATATGGTCGCGGATACGTGAATAATCATCCGCCAGCGCCAGCCAGTCGAGTTTTTCATTGCCGAGAACCGCGTTAGCAATACCGCAAACAATGGCCGTTTCCGAGCGCTGCAACGGTGAAAGCGGCTGCCCGACACCCTGTGAGGCGTGCACCATGCTGAAGGAGTCCTCGACGGTAATAAACTGTGCACCGCTGGCCTGCATATCGAGATCGGTGCGGCCGAGCGTTGGCAGAATGAGCGCGTCAACCTTGCCGGTAACTAGATGACTGCGGTTGAGCTTGGTGCTGATGTGTACGGTCAGATCGCAACGACTGAGTGCGTCTTCGGTGCGTGCCGAATCCGGTGCGGCGGCAGCGAGGTTACCACCCAGCGCGATTAACACCTTAACTTCATCGCGCAGCATGGCTTCCAGCGCCTCTACCGTGTTGTGGCCTGCGGCGTAAGGTGGCGTGAAGTCATAATGTGCTGCCAGACGATCGAGAAACGCGGCCGTCGGCTTCTCATCGATCCCCATCGTGCGGTTACCCTGCACATTACTATGACCGCGTACCGGACACAGTCCCGCACCCGGTTTACCCAACTGCCCAAACAGCAGTTGCAGATTGACGATTTCCCGCACGGTGGCGACGGAATGCTTGTGTTGGGTAATGCCCATCGCCCAGGTGCAGATCACGCGCGGTGACTGCTGATAAATTGCCGCCACATAGCGTAACTGTGCTTCGCTCAGGCCGGACTGCTGTTCGATCTTCTGCCAGCTTGTCGCATCGACAACTGCCAGATAGTCGTTTACCTGTTGGGTATGCGTGGACAGGAAATCCTGATCGAATAACCCCGACTCTCCGTCAGACAGACGCTGACGATGCGTTTCCAGCAGCGCTTTTACCATGCCGCGCACGGCAGCCATATCACCGCCCAGATTGGGTTGCAGATAGGTTTCGCTAATGGTGCCGGACAGCGGCGTGAGCAGTTCCAGCGGGTTCTGCGGATTGGCAAAACGTTCCAGACCGCGCTCGCGTAGCGTATTGAAGGAGACGATATGCGCACCGCGATCGGCAGCGTGGCGTAGGCTGTGCAGCATACGCGGATGATTGGTGCCGGGGTTCTGGCCGAAGATGAAAATCGCGTCAGCGTGTTCGAAATCATCCAGTCGGATTGTGCCTTTGCCAACGCCGATGCTCTGTTTCAGGCCGATGCCGCTGGCTTCATGGCACATATTCGAGCAGTCAGGAAAATTGTTGGTGCCCAGCATACGGCCAAAAAGTTGATACAGATAAGACGCTTCATTGCTGGCTCGGCCAGACGTATAAAGCTCCACCTGATTAGTATGTGCCATGTTACCGATGTGGTGAGCGATCAGCGCAAAAGCCGCATCCCAGTCGATGGGAACATAGCGATCGCTGGCGCGGTCGTAGCGCATTGGATGGGTTAAGCGGCCCTGATACTCGAGGAAATAGTCACTTTGCTGGCGTAGCGTTGTAACGCTGTGGGCGGCGAAAAAATCCAGATCGACCGCTTTGCGCGTCGCTTCCCAACTCACCGCTTTTGCGCCGTTTTCACAAAAGCTGAACGTGCTGCTGTTGTCATCACCCCAGGCACAGCCGGGGCAGTCAAATCCTTTCGATTTATTGACCCGTAACAAGTTTCGGATATTTTTCAGCGCTTGCTTGCTGTCGAGGACAAAACGCGTGGTGGCTTCCAACGAGCCCCAGCCGCCAGCCGCGCTGCGGTATGGCTTGATAGATGGTTTGAATTTCATGAAATGTTCCGCAGGTGAATAAACCCGTCATACTTCAAGTTGCAGGTGTGTTGGCTGCGATACTCGGCACACTTACGTGTGCCTCACCCCGTTGGGGCCGCTGCAAGCAGCGTTCAAATCCGCCTCTGGCAGATTTGTCGCTCACCCCAGTCACTTACTTATGTAAGCTCTTGGGGACTCGCTGCGTTGCCGCCGGCCTGAAACTCGAATTATTTAGGGTTTTGTTTTTTTTATGTGAACAAAACTTTAAATGTTTGCTCTTGTTTTGAAGTCTAGGTGCCATCGGCGATCGCGTCTAATCAAATGCGGCTATGGTGGGATAGAGGCTATTTATCGGTATACTTGTCGCTTACCCACTACAGAGTCTGGCGATGGATATTAAACAGCTGCAATACCTGTGCAATTTGGAAAAAGAGCGCCATTTTGGTCGGGCAGCGGAAGCCAGTTTTGTCAGTCAACCAACGCTCTCCATGCGGTTGAAAAATCTGGAGCGGGAGCTGGATCTGGCGTTAATCAACCGGGGTAATAATTTTGAAGGCTTTACGGCTGAAGGTGAGCGCGTACTGGCTTGGGCACGGGAGATCGTCTCGGTTTATCAGGGATTGAAACTGGAAGTCGCCTCGCTGAAGCGCGGCGTAAGCGGGGTATTGCGCATCGGCGCGGTGCCGCAAAGCAGTATTGCATTGTCGAGCCTGCTGGCGGCGGTGAATGAGGAATATCCACAGTTGGATTTCCAGATCTCGCTGTTCAGTGCGGATCAACTGCTGGAAGCGCTGAATGCGCATTCGGTGGATGTTGGCATCGGCTTTTTTGAGTTTTCAACGCTAGAGGAACTGCACTTTCAGGCGTCGCCGCTGACGGAGCAGGGCGTTGATCTGTTGTTCCATCCGCATCATTTCCCTCAGTTGGTGGGGGATGCACCGCTGGCGCTCGATGCGCTTTCCGACGTACCACTCTGTTTAGCGGAAGCCAGTCGCTATTTTCGTCGCTATCTGGATAGTCATTTTCGTGAAATGGGCGTCTCGCCGTGGGTAAAGGTGGAAAGTGCCTCCGTTCTGCAATTAATCCAAAGCGTCTATGTTGGGCTTGGGTGTGGGATTGTGCCCCACGGTAGCCTGATCCCAGAGATGACGCCCGCGTTAACGCTGCGTCCGTTGCAATTTCCCCCGATGCGTCGCCAACCTGCTGTCGTCATCGCGCAGGCTGGCAGAGCGACGCCGCTGGCACAGAATTTCTTTGACGTCGCACAGCAGTGGTTGCTGGCTCAGTCATAGAGGCTCTTGTCCTGCACTGGGGCAACCGATTTACTGGCGCGAAGCCGTCTGACGGACTGACGAATCACCAGCGTACCGTTTAGTAGCAGGTTGCCCACGGGGGCGTCGGGGCGAATCAGACGATATTGCAGCAGCCTGACGGCCTCTTCGCCCAGCGCCTCACGCGGCACATGTACCGATGTTAGCGGCACGTCATGAATCGCGGAGAGATTGAAGCCATCCATGCTCATCACTGAGACGTCCTGCGGGACGCGTAATCCCGCCTTGTTCAGTGCATTCACCGCCCCAACCGCGATGAAATCACCGCCTGCCAGAATAGCCGTGGGCCATTTATCCTGCGGACAGCGGGCTAAAAAATCGGTCATCGCCTGTTCTGCATCCACCGTGCTGAAATTATCCAACGCCAGCAAATGCTCTTCGGTGGTGAAAGGGAGGTTGTGGTACTGATAGGCATCCCGGATACCGTCCAGACGCAGTTCCATCGTATAACGACGCAGGCATAACAGGGTCAACACGTTATGGTGACCCTGTTCAAAGAGATAGTGGGCGGAGAACTCGCCGATTAGCCGATGCGCGGGTGCTACACCCGGTAATCTCATCTTGCGGTCGATGCAGTTAATTAATATGCAGGGTTTACCGCTGTCCGCTGCCAGTGCGTGAATATACGGATCGTCGATGCCGATCAGCAGTGCGGCCTCCGTGGCCGGATCGCGCATTTTGTCTAAAAATAGCGCCACATCGCTGTCATTTTCCTCCAGCCCGCAGTATCGCACTCGCACATCATGGGGTTTCAAGGCGTCAATAATGCTTTGTACGACCTTGTGATAGAAAATGTCTGACCGAATATCAAACGCACGCGGCGGGGCGAAGATGGTCAGTCCGTTCAAGAGCAGGCGGCCGTTGGCGAGATCGGTCAGTACCCCGCACTGGCGGGCGCAGTTGAGAATATCCTCTTTAGCACGCTCGCTGGTATTGGACTGACCAGATAGTACGCGTGAAACCGTACTGATCGAGTAGCCTGTTCGCTGCGCAATTTCACGTATTTTCAGGTTTCCTTTCATTTTGTGATCCCGTTCACCTTCGAAAATGACAAAGTTTTCATTGCTACTTATCGCCTGTTATCAGCTGCTATAGATGTTTTTTTGCCTGCATTTTGACCATAGCATGAAAATGTTTTCAAAAAAGTGAGTGTTTCACGATTTTCAATTGTTCTACTCTCGATTTGGTAAACCAATTTCAGTAGTTAGATACGACAGATATAGGATTTAAGTCAATAAATACAATGACATAAAAATGATTTGGTAGTTCGATAGGCTATAAATACAAAAATGCCTTCGAGATATCAGACCAATGTAACCCTACTTTCCTGTAAAGGAGTCACCATGAGTCTCGACATCAATCCGTCTTCCATCGCTACCAAAGGTAAACGGACATTCAGAAATCTGCGTTGGTGGGTGCTGAGCCTGTTTCTGCTCGGCGTTACCGTTAACTACATCACGCGTAATTCGCTCGGTATTCTGGCGCCAGAACTGAAAACCAGTATGGGCATCACCACCGAGCAATACTCCTGGATTGTAGGTGCATTCCAGCTCGCATATACCATCTTCCAGCCGATTTGCGGCTGGCTGATCGATGTCATCGGTCTGAAAATGGGCTTTATGATTTGTGCGGTGATATGGGCGTTGATGTGCATCTTGCATGCGGGAGCGGGAAGCTGGCTGCACCTTGCGATTCTACGCTTCTTTATGGGGGCGTCCGAAGCTGCGGCAACACCGGCAAACGCCAAAACGCTGGGCGAATGGTTCCCTAAGAAAGAGCGACCGATTGCGGCAGGCTGGGCCGGTGTCGGTTTTTCCATCGGTGCGATGCTGGCACCGCCGATTATTGTCGTCGCGCATGCCTATCTCGGCTGGCAGGGCGCATTTATGTTCACGGGCGCGCTGGCGCTGATGTGGGTGGTGTTGTGGTGGCTGTTCTACCATAACCCAGAAGAACACCCTAATTTAAGCCGCGAGGAGCTGGATTTCATCCGTCAGGACAATGAAGCTCCCCCCGTCAAACTGCCTTTCTTTACCGCACTGAAAACCGTTTCAAAAAACAAACGCTTTTACGGTATCGCTATTCCAGCCTTTATGGCGGAGCCCGCGTGGGCCGTGCTCAGCTTCTGGGTGCCGCTCTATCTGGCGAATGAACGCGGTATGGATCTGAAGCAAATTGCGATGTTTGCGTGGCTACCGTTTCTTGCCGCCGATCTGGGCAGCATCGCCAGTGGCTACCTCACCCGACTCTACACCCGCTGGTTCGGCTGTTCACGCGTCAACTCAATTGTGGCCAGTTCGGTAACGGGTGCGTTTCTGATGCTGTCGCTGGCACTGGTCGCCATCAGCAAAGATCCGTGGGTAGCGATTCTGCTGATTTCCATCGGTGGATTCGGCCATCAGGTGATTTCCTGCATGTTGAGCGCACTGGTTGTGGAATCGTTTGATAAAGGGCAGATGGCAACCGTGAACGGGATGCGCGGTTCGTTTGCCTGGATTGCTAGCTTTCTGTTCTCGCTGCTGATTGGCGTCACCGCCGACAAGATTGGCTTTAACCCGCTGTTTGTGGCGATGGGCTTCTTCGATCTGATTGGTGCCGTCTTCCTTATCGCGTTTATTGCTGAACGCCGTGGGAAAACGCGCACGCAGGCATAACGGTTTATGCCGACCGTTTAATAAGCGAGATACACGGAGCAACCACGGAGTGAGGCTTCTCTACGGGAACCTCACCCCCGTGTTTCTCCTAACAATGGGCTTACGTGACCTGCATCAAGCGTAACGGCTGGTTTATTTTTTCCTGAAAAGGACGCTGTATGAAAACGTTGAAAAATTGGGTGTTTCGTCATCAGAGCACCGATCATGTTGAGCTGCTGGTGGACGACAGACATGTTTTTCGCCTGTACGTGCTGGAGCCGATGTTGGCCCGTGTGCTGATTAAACAGAATGGCGAACTGAGTCTGAACCGCACCTGGAGCATCGCGCCGCAGCAGGATGTTCCCTGGGAGGGACGCAACCGTGAAAGTAGCGACGGTTTCAGCCTACCGGGATTTTTGCTGGAAGAGTTGGACGACGCGCTGCGTATCAGCACCGCGCGGATGCGCATTACGATTCACCAGCCGCTGTGGCTGGCGTGGGAATATCGGGATGAGCAGGGCGAATGGCAGCCGTTTGCCGCCGACCGCCCCACCAGCGCTTATCTGCTGAACCCACACGGTGAGGGTGTTGCGCACTATCAGCGCCGTTTCCCGACAGAGCGCTATTATGGTTTGGGTGAAAAAGCGGGCGATCTTGAACGTACGGGACGCCGATTTGAGTTCCGTAATCTGGACGCCATGGGTTACAACGCGGCGAGTACCGACCCGCTGTACAAGCATGTTCCTTTCACCATCACCCGGCGTGAGGATGTCAGCTTTGGTCTGTTCTACGATAACCTAAGCACGACCTGGCTCGATCTCGGCAATGAAATCGATAACTATCATCTGGCGTATCGACGCTATCAGGCGGAGGCGGGTGATCTCGATTATTACCTGTTTATCGGGCCGCGCGTGCTGGATGTGACAAAAGCCTTCGTGCGGCTGACGGGGAAAACGCACTTTGGGCCAAAATGGAGCTTAGGCTACAGCGGTTCGACCATGCATTACACCGATGCGCCCGATGCGCAGCAGCAGTTGATGAAATTTATTGCGCTGTGCCGCGAACACCATATTCCGTGTGATTCGTTTCAACTCTCGTCGGGCTACACGTCGATTAACAATAAGCGTTATGTGTTTAACTGGAACCACGACAAAGTCCCTCAACCTGAAGTGATGTCGCAGGCGTTCCACGATGCGGGCCTAAAGCTGGCAGCCAATATCAAACCCTGTTTACTGCAAGATCACCCGAAATATGATGAGGTGTCGGCGCAGGGGCTGTTTATCCGCGATTCCGAATCCGATACGCCGGAGCGTTCCAGCTTTTGGGACGATGAAGGTTCGCACCTTGATTTCACCAACCCGGCAACGGTGGCGTGGTGGCAGGAGAACGTCACCCGACAACTGTTGGAGAAAGGCATCGACTCGACGTGGAATGACAACAACGAATATGAAGTCTGGGATGGTGAAGCCCGCTGTCACGGATTCGGCCAACCGATGGCGATCAAAAATATTCGTCCGCTGATGCCGCTGTTGATGATGCGCGCCTCGCTGGAGGCACAGCAGCGCTTCGCCCCAACACTGCGTCCTTATCTGATCTCTCGTTCTGGCTGTGCGGGAATGCAGCGCTATGTGCAGACCTGGAGCGGCGATAACCGCACCAACTGGCAGACGCTGCGCTACAACACGCGGATGGGCGTTGGGATGAGCCTGTCCGGCCTGTTTAATGTTGGGCACGACGTCGGCGGTTTTTCCGGTGACAAGCCGGACGCTGAGCTTTTTGTGCGCTGGGTACAAAACGGTGTGATGCATCCGCGTTTCACTATCCATTCGTGGAATGACGACCATACGGTGAACGAACCGTGGATGTATCCCTCGGTAACGGCGGCAATACGCAGCGCGATTGAACTTCGCTATCGCCTTCTGCCGTATTTTTATACGTTGCTCTGGCAAGCCAGTGCGGACGATGAGCCGATGCTGCGACCAACGTTCCTCGATCACGAACAGGATCGCGCGACGCTGGAGGAAACTGACGATTTTATGCTGGGGCGAGACATTTTGGTCGCCAGTGTTGTGGAGCCAGAGCAACGCCAGCGTACGGTCTATCTACCTGCTAATACCTCTGGCTGGTACGATTTTTATTCCGGCCAATGGTTCAGCGGCGGACAGACTATCGTGCTGGATGCGCCACTGGAACGCCTGCCGCTGATGGTCAGAGCGGGAGCGATGATCCCACTATCGGGGCGAACGGCGTATGTCAGCCAACATGAAGACGAACAGCGCGAATTCCTGCTCTTTCCACCTACCGCTGGCGGTACGGACTCTGGACTGCTGTTTGAAGATGATGGGGAAACGTGGCAATGGCGTGAAGGAAATGCGCTGTGGTTACGTTGGGAAATCCGCGCGGATATCCAACGAATTGACATCACGTTTACGTCAGAAGGACGATATCAGCCAGCCTGGAAGTACGCGACGCTGCGCTTGCCGGTAGGCGAACAGCGCAATTTGTACATTAACGGCGTTCGCACGGATACCTATCAACACCAATAGTCACCGCGATATCTATTGCTTCCTGTTGCGCCTCGGATTTATTACCGAGGCGTTTTTTTTGTTATGCAGAATATAAATAATATTCGATTGGTTATTGTCAGGATAAGGAGATGTTAATGAAGTGAACGGGATATTAAATATAAAAAAGAGTTGTGCTAATACCCTTAATAACAGCGGAACTACACAATAGTTTAAATAGTAAAAAAACGTTTTATAACAGTTAAAAAAATAGATACTTGGTAAGTAATAAGTTCGCGAATTATCAGCCAAAAGAATTAATAAAAACAAACATGGCTGCTTCTGATTCCTTTGCGAACAGAGTTTTTATTTTAAGTGGAGTATTCACTATGAAGAATAGTCACCATGATTTATTTGCCGCTTTTACTCTCCCCAACGGCGCGACGCTGAAAAATCGGGTGCTGATGGCCCCGATGACCACCTGTAGCGGGTTTTACGATGGGAGCGTGACAAAAGAGCTGGTGGAATATTATCAGGCCAGAGCAGGCAGTATCGGCACCGTCATTGTGGAGTGCTGCTTTATTGATGACAAAGGGTTGGCTTTTCCCGGCGCGATAGGGATCGACAACGACGACAAAATTGCCGGGTTGGCCAAAATTGCGGCCGCGATTAAAGAAAAAGGCTCGACGGCGATCCTGCAAATTTATCACGGCGGCCGTATGGTCGAACCGCGTTTTATCGGAGGTGCGACGCCGGTTGCGCCTAGCGCCATTGCTGCACCGCGTGCGGGTGCCATCGTTCCGGTCGCGTTGTCAGGCGATGAAGTCGAAGCCATGATCGGGAAGTTTGGCGCAGCCGTCCATCGTGCCATTCAGGCGGGATTTGATGGCGTGGAAATACACGGTGCCAACACCTACCTGATTCAACAGTTCTATTCTCCCCACTCTAATCAACGCTCAGATCAATGGGGCGGCAGCCGTGACAAACGTGCGGCGTTTCCGCTTGCTGTTCTGGATATCGCCCATGAGGTTGCTGGTAAATACGCCGATCCGTCATTTATCATTGGCTATCGCTTCTCACCAGAGGAGATTGAAGAGCCGGGTATTCATTTTGATGATTCGATCTATCTGCTGGAAAAACTGGCGGCGCGCGGGCTGGATTATGTCCACTTCTCTATGGGGAATATCCTGCGCTCGTCCATTATCGAGACAAATGATCCGACGCCACTGATTAAAAAATATGTTGCTCGTCGTTCTGCGACATTAGCAGCTATTCCGGTTATTGGCGTAGGCGATATCGTCAATCAAGCAGACGCCGATGCGGCGTTAGAAAATGGTTATGACCTGATTGCTGTTGGCAGAGCCTGTATTGCTTATCCCGATTGGACGGATTGCATTGCCGAGCAGAAAAAACTCGATCTTTATATTGCCAGCGATAAACGTGAAGCACTCATGATCCCCGAGCCGCTGTGGCGTTTTTCATTAGTCGAAGCCATGATTCGGGACGTGAATTTAACCGGCAAGAAATTTAAATCTGGGGTGTATCAGGAAAACGTTCAGGACGAATGTGGCGAATTGCAGATTACTGTCCATTTTGAGCAGAATCGGGTCGCTGATATTGCGTTGGATAATTGTGATATCGATGATTCACTGAAAATCAGTTTTGAAATTATCCGTGAACGTATTTTGGATACCAATAGCCCACACGTTGACGCCGTAACGGGCGCAACAGCGCAGAGTGAGGCGATCAAAAAAGCCGTCACCAAGGCGATGGTGAAATCGAGCAAAGACGCCATTATTGCCGATGGTGGTAATCCGAATGCACGCCGCGAAGCGGACGTTGTGGTGATTGGCAGCGGCGGCGCGGGGCTGGCGGCGGCAATTCAGGCTAGCGAAGAGGGCGCTCGCGTTATCGTCATTGAAAAGATGCCAGTCATCGGCGGCAATACCATCAAGGCCTCTGCCGGGATGAACGCGGCGGGAACGGTCTTCCAGCAAAACAGAGGTATCGAAGATAGCCACGCGCTGTTCTATAACGAAACCCTGAAAAGTGGAAAGCAGAAGAACAATCCGACGCTGGTGCAATATTTCGTCGATCACGCGTCTGATGCGATTAACTGGCTGGCACAGCACGATATCGAGCTGAGCGACATCACGACGACGGGCGGCATGAGCGTGGACAGAACGCATCGGCCTGCCAACGGCGCAGCGGTGGGCGGCTATCTGGTCAGCGGACTGATTAAAAATCTCAATAAATACAATATTGAGGTACTGCTGGAAACGTCGGTGACGGAGATTGTGCAAGAGAAGGGCAAAGTGACCGCCGTCAAAGTCGTTAATGACGAACGGGAAGAAAGCCTGATTACGACAAAAGCGGTGATTGTTGCTACGGGTGGTTTCAGCGCGAATCAGGCGATGGTGGAGTCGTACCGTCCAGACCTGAAAGGTTTTGTCACGACCAACCACAAGGGCGCGACGGGCGGCGGGATTCGTCTGTTGGAGCGGATTGGCGCGGATACGGTGGACATGGGAGAAATTCAAACCCATCCAACGGTTGAACAGACGACCTCTTATCTGATCTCCGAATCCATTCGAGGTGGTGGCGCTATTTTGGTGTCACAGCGTGGAGAACGCTTCTTCAACGAGATGGAAACACGCGATAACGTCTCGTCAGCCATTGTTAACCTACCGGAAGAATACGCGTACATCCTGTTCGATGAACAGGTGAGAAACCGCAATCGGGCGGTTGAAGAATACGTCGCCCAAGGGCTGACCGTCAGCGCCAGCAGCGTGACTGAACTGGCCGAGAAACTCGACATGCCACCAGCGGCTCTGCAAGCCACGCTCGAACGTTACAACACCTTTATTGCCGATAAACACGATGAAGATTTTGGTCGTTCAACCGGCATGCGCGATCAGCTGAATCAGGCACCTTACTACGCGATTAAAGTGGCTCCAGGCGTGCACCACACGATGGGCGGTGTGACGATTAACGCGAAAGCAGAAGTGCAGAACTGTCACAAAGAGACGATCTCTGGTGCTTATGCGGCAGGGGAAGTGGTGGGAGGGATTCACGGTGCGAACCGCATTGGGGGGAACGCCGTGGCAGATATCATTATCTTCGGCATTCAGGCGGGGATTCAGGCGGCGGCTTATGCGACGTCACCGCGCCATTCTGGCATTTTTCCTACCAAGGCGCGTAAAGCCAAGTTTGTGACATCGACGGCTAAAACGGCTGAAAAACAGTCTGTTATGATAGAAGAATAGCGCGACTGGCGAGCGTCTGAAAAGGCGCTCGCCATTTTCCACCGTTTCCTCTCAGTACCGCCTTCGTTCATGGGAGCCACCCTATGCCTTCTGTCGATAACGCTTACGTCTATTCCGTTCACCTGATGGGCAGTCCCATCCAGCTTAAACTGTTCGTCCACGATGAGGTTGTGGTCAGACAGGTTTTTCATCGCATTAAGCAGCTCGAAGACCTGCTAACCGTTAATCGGGCGCAGTCGGAAGTGATGAGCATCAACCATGCGGCGGGGAAAGAATACGTTTCGGTCAGCCCAGTTGTTTTTGAACTGATTAAACGCGCCAAAGCCGTGAGTCTGATTGAAAACAGCGGCTTTAACGTGGCAATAGGCCCCGTCGTCAAACTATGGAAAATCGGTTTTAGCGGCTGCACGGTGCCTGATGAAGAATCGATACATCGGGCGCTGGCATTAACGCATCCCGAGCGCATTCTCCTCAGAGAGCAAGACCATGCTGTGTTATTAGAAAATGCAGGAATGGAAATTGATCTGGGCGCGATTGCGAAGGGCTATATTGCTGATATCGTCAGGGATGTCCTGCGTCAACACGCTATTCAGGACGCGCTGATCAATCTGGGGGGAAATGTGCTCGCTATCGGCAGCGCGTTGGCGGATGAGCAAGGGCTATGGAGCGTCGGATTGCAGAAGCCCTTTGCGGATCGCGATAGCCTGCTGGGCATTATTAAGGTGAAGAACAAATCTGTGGTGACATCCGGTGTCTATGAACGCTTTTTTACCGTAGACGACCGTATCTATCATCATATTCTCGATCCCCAGACTGGTTACCCACTGGATAACGAACTGCACAGTGTGACGATTATCTCGAATGACTCTCTCGACGGTGATATCTACACCACACTGCTCTATGGCATGGGCGTGAGCGCAGGCATTCACTTTCTAAAAAACCGGCAAGATATTGAAGCTATTTTTGTGACGAAGAATAAAGAGATAATCTTTTCCTCGCAGCGGCACTATCGGTTTGAATTGCTGGATGAGGATTATTCGGTGACTATGTTGTAGTTATCGTTATTCTAAAATAGACAAATGGATGGCCAAGAAAAATCGGCCATCCATTTTTAGTAATACTATTAATCGATGTGTATTTTTAATTGTTAACAGTGATCGTCGGGTCCCATTGGAAATAACCAAAAAGCTCCTGCGCCCCCCCATTTGGGCGATAGTACAACCCGAATTGCACTTGATAGTTTTCTTTGCCTTTCTGGTTGATATCCGCCTGAATGAACCAGTAAGATTGATCGGTATACGTTACTGGAAAAGGACCGTTCTGCGCTGGCAGCATTGAGGTCTTTGTGTACATTTTAAAGGTTGGGCTGGTAAATACATCTTGCCCACCAAATTTTGGTAAACCATAAATCAACACACTGGAGTCAAAGTTCCCCGATTCTGATGTTCCGGTCCAGCGAATCACATCACCAACATTGGCGCTGATATTAAGATCGGCTGTGCCTGAACCACTAATGGCCGATTCAGAAGCGACAACCATATACGAATATTGATGGCCAATAGGGGTCGGGCTTTTTTCATTTTTGCTGGGATTTTTACCTGTAAAATCATCAATAATGCTATCCGTATCAATAACAACAATGATGTTGATAATACTATTACTGGATTTGAAACTAGATGCATCAGCGTTACTCATAATGACCTCGTTTTAAAATGATAGGTAAATATATTATTTAACTAAACGTTAAATAATTAGCATGTAAATTTTTTTGAAAAATAAAATACGGCTCGACTGGCGCGCAGATAAATAATAGATGAGGATTTGTTTTTTGCGTTCTGCTCTATTATTTCTCATTCTTTTGATTTGATAGGATTTGTTTTTTAATAAATCTGTAATTAATTCACTATTCCCTTGTTATTTAATGAGTATTATGAATATGTGTTTTTTATGGATAAATGATAAAAAGTTAATATTTTTAAATATACAGTTATTAATGTTAGGGGTTGTTTTTTGTATGGAGGTTTATTCTGCATAAATATACTTTTTATGCATATTATTTTGTATGCGTTAATTCAATTATTATATTTTATCTATGAAGGATGATCGTACTGACGATCTTCTTTTGGGGATGGGGAATAACAATGCGCTCCTTTTCAAGAGCGCATTGTTGAAACACCGTTAGCGGTAAGAACTTATTTCAGTTCCAGCTCGTTCATGGCAGCGATGCTGAAGCCGCCGTCAACGTGCAGAACTTCACCGGAGATACCGGCTGCCAGATCGGAACACAGGAACGCAGCAGAGTTGCCCACGTCTTCAATGGTAACGACACGGCGGATTGGCGTAACGGCTTCGCAATGCGACAGCATTTTCTTGAAGTCTTTGATGCCGGATGCAGCCAGTGTACGAATCGGGCCTGCAGAGATGGCGTTGACACGCACGCCCTGAGCACCCATGGCATTTGCCATGTAACGTACGTTCGCTTCCAGAGAGGCTTTTGCCAGACCCATCACGTTGTAGTTAGGGATGGCACGCTCAGCACCCAGGTAGGACAGGGTAACCAGCGCAGAGTTCGGGTTCAGCATCTTGCGGCAGGCTTTCGCCATCGCGACGAAGCTGTAAGAGCTGATGTCGTGAGAAATGCTGAAGCCTTCACGGGTAACGGCATCAACATAGTCACCGTCCAGTTGGTCGCCCGGTGCATAAGCAATGGAATGCACGAAGCCATCAAAGTTCGGCCATACGTTAGCCAGTTCGGTAAACAGTGCTTCGATGCTCGCATCTTCAGCGACATCACACGGCAGAACGATGCTGGAACCCAGCTCGCTGGCAAAACCTTCAACGCGTGCTTTTAATTTTTCGTTCTGATACGTGAATGCCAGTTCGGCACCTTCACGTTGCATTGCTTGTGCAATACCGTAGGCAATAGAACGGGTGCTGGCAACGCCTGTTACCAGAATGCGCTTACCGGTAAGAAAACCCATAGCAGTAATCCTTGTGATCATTGTTGCTGCGATCGCCACTTCTGTGCCTGTAAACCTACGCGGCAAGTGACGACCGAGATGAATAAACCGCGCAATTCTACCATGTTGGGGACGGTAGGGGTACTCCGAGCAGTATCCCTCCTTTGTCACAGTCCTGTGGGCGCAGAGGAATTGCTGTCGTTGTGCGCGAAGATTAACGTTGTGCGCCGTCTCGTCGCCAGGCATCGGCGCTGAGCGCTTCGCCAAAGTGGCTGGCAATCAAACGTTTCGTCAGGTCATGGAGCGGGGCGGACAACACATCGGCGGTACTGCCGCGTTCGACCACTTCGCCTGCCTGCATCACCAGAATCTGGTCGCTGATGTGCTTCATCATGCCCAGATGCTGCGTCACGTAAATATAAGAGATACCGTGCTTTTCCTGTAACTCCAGCATCAGATTGATAATCTGTGACCGCATAGACATATCCAGCGACGCCAGCGCTTCATCGGCAACAATCACTTTCGGTTGCAGAATGAGTGCGCGCGCTAGGCCGACGCGCTGTTTTTGCCCCGGCGCGAGCGCGTGCGGATAGTAATAAGCGTGATCGGGCCGTAACCCGACCTGCTGTAGCGCCTGATTAATTGCTTTTTCGCGTGCTTCGGCGCTGAGGTCGGTATTTAGCCGCAGCGGAACATCCAATAGTTGCCCGATACGCTGACGCGGGTTGAGCGCATTGCTCGCATCCTGAAAAATCATGCGGATGCGCTGGCTGCGGTAGCCATAATCGCCGTAATGCAGTGGATGATCATCGATAACCAGTTCACCGGACGTCGGAGCGATCATGCCTGACAGCATTTTGGCCAGCGTCGATTTCCCCGAACCGTTCTCGCCGATGATGGCGAGCGTCTGGCGTTCACGTAGCGTAAAGCTGACGGATTTCACCGCCTCAACGTGCTGACGACGAAACAGCCCGGTCCGGTAGCGGAACGTCTTGGTCAGGTTGCGGGCTTCAAGTAGCATCTCAACCATCACGGTTCCTCCATGTTGAGCGGGAAGTGGCAGGCATATAAGTGGTTCTTAACAGAGAGCAGCGGCGGCGTTTGCATACACTGCTTTTGTGAATAAGGGCAGCGCGGGCCGAGTCGGCAGCCAATCGGCAGGTGCTCCAATGAGGGAATCGCGCCATTCAGAGTGTTTAACCGGCTTTTATGCGGTAACGAGCGGCCGAAATCAGGCATTGCGCGGATCAGCGCCTGCGTATAAGGATGATGAGGCGCGGTGATCAAATCTTCACAGGTGGCGCTCTCTACCGTTTGCCCGCAATAAAGCACGTTGATCCGGTCTGCCCATTTGCTCATGGTTTGCAGGTCATGGCTGATGAGCAGAATCGTGGTGTTATTGTTTTGGTTCAGGCGCGATAGCAGGCGGAAAATTTGTGCCTGCGTGGTGGATTCCATTGCGTTGGTCGGTTCATCGGCAATCAGCAGACGCGGCTGGTTCGCCAGCGCGATGGCAATCATCACCTTCTGGCACTCACCGTCGCTCAGCTCATAGGGATAGCTGCCCATGATGTCTTTGTGATCTTTAATCCCGACGCGGTGCAGCAGTTCGATAGCGCGGCGCTTGCGCCAGTTAAATCGCTGCCACCAGCGGCCTTTATACGTCCAGCCGGGAATCGCTTGCACCAGCTGCCGGCCCACACTTTCGGACGGGTCGAGACAGGATTGCGGTTCCTGGAAAATCATGGAGACGTTATGACCGACCAGTTTACGTCGCTCGCGCGACGACAGTTGCAGCAGGTCGATATCATCGAAGCGGAAGCGGTCGGCGGTGACGCGCCAGTTCTCTTTGGTAATTCCGCAGATGGCTTTGGCGATCAGGCTTTTGCCTGAGCCAGATTCGCCCACCAGCCCGCGGATTTCCCCTTCGCTCAGCGTCATACTGACGCGATCGACGGCTTTTACGGCACCGTCAGCGGTCATAAATTCAATCGTCAGATTACGGATATCAAGTAATGGCATTGGGAGTCGTCGCCTCTTATTCCGTTTCCGCGACGAGCGCGCGGCGGATGCCGTCGCCCAGCAGGTTGACGATTAATACGCTCAGCGCGATCGCTGCACCGGGCAGCATCACGGTCCACGGCGCGGCATAAACCAGCTCCAGCGAGTTGCCGAGCAGGGCGCCCCATTCGGTGGTGGGCAGTTGTGCGCCCAAATCGAGAAAGCCCAGCGCGGCGATATCCAAAATGGCGATCGACAACGCGCGAGTAAATTCTGAAACCAGCAGCGCGGCAATATTCGGTAAGACAACGTACCAGACCAGATAAAACGTGGAGGCTCCGTCAAGACGGGCGGCGATCACGTACTCTTTGTCCATCTCATCGTGTACGGCGTTGTAGATGGTACGCACCATACGTGGCAACAGCGCCAGCCAGACGGCAAGCATTGCGTGTTCGAGCTTCGGGCCGATAAAGGCAATCACCACTATCGCCAGCAACAGCGACGGAATCGACAGCAGCGTATCCAGAATATGGTTGAGCATTGCCGAACGTAGCCCGCGCGTGACGCCAGCAAAGACGCCCAACACTATGCCGCACAGTGCCGCTGCATAGGTGACGATGAGCGATGCGCCGACGGTGGGTGCGGCACCGCTCAACAAGCGACTTAGTTGGTCGCGCCCTAAATCATCGGTGCCGAGAAAGAACGACACTTCGCCGTAGTGCGACCAGGAAGGGGGCAACAGTTGATAGCCCAAAAATTGCTGGTCAACTTCATAAGGCGCAAGAAATTTGCCGAACAGGCACAGGCCGATCAGGATCAAAAAACCGTATAACCCGACCATCGCCAGCATATCCTGATGGAATGCCCGCCAGGTATCGCCCAGTCGGCTAGGCAGCCGCTTTTCGCTATAGACGTTATCGTAGGGCATACCATTCCTTATGTTTCAACGGATTTGCCATCGCGCCCCAAATATCAGACAGGATGTTGACCGTGATAACCATCGCGCCAACCACCATGACGCCCGCAGAAATCGCAGCGAAATCCTGTTGGCGAATGGCATTCACCAGCCAGCGACCCACGCCCGGCCAGTTAAAGACCACTTCGGTAATCATCGCCAGCGTCAGCATGGTGGAAAATTGTAACCCTAGCTTGGGAATAATCGGCGGCAGCGCGTTGTGAATCAGGTGGCGACGAATGATCGTGAAGCGGGATAGCCCACGCGTTGCTGCCGCTTTAATGTAATTTTTGCTAATAATATCAGTAGTACTTACGCGCATCAGGCGGATCACCTCGGTGGTCGGCCCGACGGCTAGCACGGTAATCGGTAGAATCAGGTGGCGGATGGCGCTGGCGATCATTTCACCACGATGCGGTGAATCGGACAGCCAGGCGTCAATCAGCGCAAATCCGGTCACCGTTTTCACCTGATAGAGCAGATCGAAACGGCCAGAAACCGGCAGCCAGCCGAGATGCAGCGAGAAGAAGAGCGTTAGCAGCAGTGCCAGCCAGAACACTGGCAGGGAAAAGCCGATCAAAGCCAGCGTGCTGATCACGATGTCCGCTCCACGATTCTGCATCACGCCTGCGGTAATCCCCAGTGGAATACCGACCAGCAGCGAGAGCGCAAACGCCAGCAGACAAAGCTCGATCGTGGCTGGGAACACTTCTTTCAGCAGCTCGCTGATGGCTTGCCCGTTAATACTGGAACGACCGAAATCGCCCTGAAGCAAGCTGGTGAGATAGAAGTGATAGGCATCAAACAGCGCTGCACCATTGAGCGGCGCGTTAGGCGTGTAGTAGCTGAGGCTGAAGCCAACCAGCGTCAGCAGTGACAATGTCACGAACAGTAACACCAGACGTCGCAAGGTAAAAATAATCACGGCTGTGCTTCCTCCACGGTTTCTGGTGCAGAGGGTTTCTGCTGCGCCTGTTGATCTTCGCGGAATACGCCCGCGAACGAGGCATTGCCGAATGGGCTCAAGACCAGCCCTTTCATATCATAGCGGTAGGCGAGCAATCGTAATGACGACGCCAGCGGTAGAACGGGTAATTGTTCTGCCAGAATACGCTGTGCCTGCTGATAATAGTCAATCCGCTTAGAGAGCTGTTGTGACGAGAGCGCGTTTTGCAGCACTTCATCAAAAGTAGGGTCGCACCAGTGCGCGTAGTTGCTCTGGGAGCGAATAGCCGCGCAGCTTAACAACGGCCGGAAAAAGCTGTCCGGGTCGTTACTGTCCGTTGCCCAACCTGCCAGCGTTAAATCGTGACTGAGTTCCATCAGTCGTGCTTCCTGAAAGCGACCTTCTACCGGCACGATGGTGACGGTGACGCCAATTTGCGCCAGATCGGCCTGTATCAACTCTGCCGTTTTTAGCGGACTGGGGTTGTAGGATTGTGAGGCGCTGGGCACCCACAGGCGCAGATTCAGGTTCGTGAGCCCCAGTTCCTGCAAGATTTGTCGCGCTTTCTGCGGGTTGTATTCCGTTACCTGTGATTCATTGTCGTACGCCCACGAGGCGCGGGGCAGAATAGAGGCAGCGGTTTCTGCCGTACCGTAATAGATCGACTGCATCAGCCTGTCGTTATTGATCGCCAGCGCGATAGCTTCTCGCACGCGGCGATCGTCCAGCGGCGGTTTTCGTACGTTGAAGGCTAAATAGGCGACGTTCATGCCGGGACGTAGCGACAGACGCAGACGCGGGTCATTACGCAGGATGGTTAGCTGGCTGGCAGCCGGATAGGCAAGAACGTCACATTCGCCCGTCAACAGCTTGGATAAGCGGCCTGTGCCGCCGGAGCCGAGATCGATAACAACCTGCGGCATACGCGGCAAACCGCGCCAATAGTCGGCGTTGCGCGTTAGTCGGATATATTGCCCGTTACGGTATTCATTGAGCATATAAGGCCCAGTACCAACCGGTTCGCGATCCAGCAGTTCTTTCTTATCTTCTTTCGCCAGACGCTGTGCGTATTCATCGGACAGAATCGGGGCGTAGTGGGTAGCCAGATGCCACAGAAACGACGCATCTGGGCTATTTAGGCGGATCTCAACGCTGTATTCGCCTAGTTTGCGAATACTTTGCACTGAATCGGCAAATTGCAGGCTGTCGAAATAGGGATATTCGCCGCCGTTGACATCATGATACGGATGTTTTTTATCCAGCATGCGCTGGAAGCTGAATATCACGTCATCGGCATTCATATTTCGCGTGGGGCTGAACCACTCGGTACGTTGAAACGGTATATCGTGGCGCAGGTAGAAACGGTATGTCGAACCGTTATCCAACACTTCCCAGCGCTGGGCCAGTTCTGGCATCAGGCGATAGGTATAAGGATCGACGTCCAGCAGGCGATCGTAAAGCTGCGCTGCCAGCGTATCAATGGTGACGCCGCTGCGCGCCATCTGCGGATTAAAGGTGTTCAGGACATCATTGACGCAATAGACAAAACCGCTCTGGCGAATATTATCCAGCGGAGCGGGGGGCGTTAGCACGGACTGTGGTGCGGCCAGTGCAGGTAAAGCCAGCCAGGTGAATGCCAGTGCGAAACAGGTTTTTCCGAACATACGGGATTTTTCAGTCAATACGTATATAAAGAGAGTGTATCGTACTCTTGGCATCCTCCCCACTCTTGTTGTGTGCGTCTGGCGACTTTCCAACCGTTTAAGCCATTTGGTGAGCAATTGAAAACGTTATAATGAATGCTAATGGGTTATTCCGTGGGGCATTACGTTTGTTATCGGCAGAACCGATGCTCGGCAGGAACCCTATAGTCAGTATGGAAATGAGAAAAATTCTCAACAAAGTGCTTTACAGATGATACTGATAACTATTATCATCATTTTCGCACTTCAGCAGTGGCTCCTCGCAGACACTGAAGGAGAGCACGACATTGCTCACATTGCTTCCAGTATTATTTTAGCCAGCCTACGTGCTGGCTTTTTTTTTGCCCGCTAAATCTCGCCGCCAGATACTTACCTTGCTTTCTATTTCCTTGTAAATAATTAATTAAATCAATATGGTTGGGAAATTTCCTAAATTATTTGCGAGAGCGGAAATCTCCCTTATCATGCCTATACCCAAGATTATGGGTGTTCACAATGGAGATAAGGAATATGTGGATCAGAAGGAATCAAATCGTCAGGAAATTGACGTTAGGTGTAGTAACAACGGTGCTGGGCATGTCGCTCAGTTTCTCCGCATTATCTGCAACGCCAGTGGAAACGCACGGCCAGCTGTCCGTCGAGAATGGGCGACTGGTGGATGAACAGGGGAAGCGGGTGCAACTGAGAGGGATCAGCTCACATGGGTTGCAGTGGTTTGGTGACTACGTCAACAAAGATTCGATGAAATGGCTGCGTGATGACTGGGGGATTAACGTGTTCCGCGTCGCCATGTACACGGCAGAAAATGGTTATATTGCTAACCCTTCCATCGCCAATAAGGTAAAAGAGGCCGTTGCGGCGGCGCAAAGCCTTGGCGTCTACATCATTATCGACTGGCACATCTTGTCGGATAACGATCCCAATACTTATAAAGCGCAGGCAAAAACTTTCTTTGCTGAAATGGCGGGGTTGTATGGCAACTCGCCGAACGTGATTTATGAAATCGCCAATGAACCAAACGGCGGCGTGACATGGAACGGGCAGATTCGACCCTATGCCCTGGAAGTGACTGACACCATCCGTAGCAAAGATCCCGATAACATCATTATCGTCGGTACTGGCACTTGGAGTCAGGATATCCATGACGCCGCAGACAATCAACTGCCCGATCCGAATACCCTGTATGCACTGCATTTCTATGCTGGCACGCACGGGCAGTTCCTGCGGGATCGTATTGACTATGCACAAAGTCGCGGTGCTGCGATTTTCGTCAGCGAGTGGGGAACAAGCGATGCGTCCGGCAATGGCGGGCCGTTCCTACCAGAATCGCAGACCTGGATCGATTTCCTGAATAACCGTGGCGTAAGCTGGGTGAACTGGTCGCTTAACGATAAATCAGAGGCGTCCGCGGCGCTGGCTCCGGGGGCGAGAAAATCGGGTGGCTGGATGGAGCAAAATCTGTCGACGTCAGGCAAATTTGTTAGAGAGCAGATTCGTGCGGGTGCAGATCTGAGCGGTGGCGATACGCCGACCACGCCAACAGAACCGACTAACCCAGGCAATGGAGCAACGGGTGATGTCGTACTGCAATATCGTAATGTGGACAACAACCCTTCCGATGATGCAATTCGTATGGCCTTCAACATCAAAAACACCGGAAGTACGCCGATCAAACTCAGCGATCTGCAAGTGCGTTACTACTTCCATGATGATGGTAAACCTGGTGCGAACCTCTTTGTTGACTGGGCGAACGTCGGCCCTAACAACATTGTGACCAGCACGGGGACGCCAGCCGCCAGCACCGATAAGGCCAATCGCTATGTTCTGGTTACCTTCAGCAGCGGAGCCGGTTCCCTTCAACCGGGCGCAGAGACGGGCGAGGTGCAAGTCCGCATTCACGCTGGTGACTGGAGCAACGTGAATGAAACGAATGACTATTCATACGGCGCTAACGTCACGAGCTACACCAACTGGGAGAAGATCACCGTGCATGATAAAGGCACGCTGGTATGGGGCGCTGAGCCGTAATAGCGCGCCATAACCCATTAACCGACTGACAGTGCGGGCGTTAATTCGCCCGCATTTTCTTTCCAGATCTTCACTCATTCACCGCGATATCGTGTTTCTTCAATAGCCCACGCAACTGGTGATAGGTTAATCCCAGCAGTTCAGCGGCCTTGCGCTGGTTAAATTTCGCCTGATTTAATGCCCGATCGATCAACCCTTTCTCTTGTTCCAGCAACCACGGCTTCATGTCCAACGGTAAATCCGGCTGGGTGGTTACGGCATGTTGCGACTTTTCCTGAACGGCGGTAGACCGGCTGAAGGGATTAAGAATGATGGTATCGAGAGGCTGTTCGCTATCGCCGTGACGATACACTGAGCGCTCAACCACGTTTTTCAGTTCACGAATATTGCCCGGCCAATCATAATTCAGCAGCGTCGTATGTGCGGCAGAGGTAAAACCGGGAAACAGCGGCAGGTGCAATTCTCGGCACATCTGAATGGCAAAGTGTTCCGCCAGCAACATGATGTCCTGCTGGCGTTCGCGCAGTGGCGGAAGCTGCACGACATCGAAGGCTAGACGATCGAGCAGATCCGCACGAAATTTACCGCTGGCAGCCAGCGCAGGCAGGTCGTCATTAGTCGCACACACCAGACGCACGTCAACTTGGAGCTGATCTCTGCCGCCTACGCGCTCCAGCATGCCGTATTCGATCACCCGCAGTAATTTTTCCTGCACCAGCATTGGCGCGGTGGCCAGTTCGTCCAAAAACAGCGTTCCGCCGTCGGCGCGTTCGAAGCGTCCCAGATGGCGTTTCTGCGCTCCGGTAAAGGCACCCGCTTCATGACCAAATAGCTCGGAATCAAGCAGGTTCTCGTTGAGCGCCGCACAGTTGAGAGAAACGAACGGCCCTTGCCAACGCGGAGAAAGGTAGTGCAAGCGGCTGGCGATCAGCTCTTTACCCGTACCGCGTTCGCCGATCACCAGTACCGGTTTATTTAACTGTGCCAACTGCGACACCTGTTCCAGTACCTCTAAAAAACTGTTGGCTTCGCCCAGCAGGTTCTCTTTTTCCTGAAGCATGATGTTTCACCGTGTTATTTTTACTAACTATTAGTGTATTTGACTAATTTAACGAAAAGGAAAAAATAGTCAAAATTATCTATCCCTTTATTTTCAGTTAGTTAAATTGATTTAAAAGTTGGCATGCTTATTGATATATCTAGAACGAGATCGTGACTGGCTCGGCTGGTCACGATGATAAATCAGGCGTAATCAGACGCTGGAAATCATGAAGAGGATGTAATTATGGGTATTTTTTCTCGTTTTGCCGACATCGTGAACGCCAACATCAATTCATTGCTGGATAAAGCTGAAGATCCGCAGAAATTGGTGCGGCTGATGATTCAGGAAATGGAAGATACGCTGGTTGAAGTGCGTTCAACCTCGGCGCGGGCGCTGGCAGAAAAGAAACAGATTGCCCGCCGTATTGAACAAGCGCACGGTCAGCAAGAGCAGTGGCAGGAAAAAGCAGAGCTGGCGCTGCGTAAAGATAAAGACGATTTGGCCCGTGCGGCGCTGATTGAAAAGCAGAAGCTGACCGACCTGATCGCTGTGTTGCAGCATGAAGCCGAAAACGTGGATGAAACGCTGGATCGCATGAAGCGTGAAATCGGTGAGCTGGAAAACAAATTAAGCGAAACCCGTGCTCGTCAGCAGGCGTTGACCTTACGCCATCAGGCCGCTGCATCATCGCGTGATGTGCGCCGTCAACTGGACAGCGGTAAGCTGGATGAAGCCATGGCGCGTTTCGATCAGTTTGAGCGCCGTATCGACACGATGGAAGCGGAAGCGGAAAGCCACGGGCTGGGGAAACAAAAATCGCTGGATCAGCAGTTTGCCGAGTTGAAAGCGGACGATGAAATCAGCGCGCAGCTAGCGGCTCTTAAAGCTAAAGTTAAGCCAGCAGAGTAATCAAAGCGTAAACGCCATTGGGCGGGCTGTCGTTGCAAAATGGCAGCCAACGCTTAGCCCCGCGCTGTTTGAGGCGTGTGAATAATACTAAGGAGATACAATGAGTGCGTTGTTTCTTGCCATTCCGCTGACCATTTTCATGTTGTTTGTGGCACCGATATGGCTTTGGCTACATTACAGTCAGCGTAAAAACAGTGTTCAACTGGGACAAAACGATATGCAACGTCTGACACGCTTAACGGAAGAATCCAGCCGTATGCGCGAGCGTATCGGGGCGCTGGAAGACATTCTGGATGCAGAACACCCGGACTGGAGAAAATCGTAATGAAAAATACGTGGTCAGGTAAAAAATTATACCGCTTACCGGAAGAAGGCATGCTGAAAGGGGTTTGCGCTGGTTTAGCACGTTATTTTGACGTGCCAGTGAAGCTCGTACGGCTGATTACGGTGCTGTCGATGTTTTTCGGCCTGTTCTTTTTCACGATTGTGGCTTACATCATTCTGACCTTTATGCTCGATCCGGCTCCGGCAGGAATGGGATTTGAGGATGAAAAAGCGGCACGAACACCCAGCCAGCTGCTGAATGAGGCAGATGCAACATTGCAGGCCAGCGAGCAGCGTCTGCGCAACATTGAACGCTATGTCACCTCGGATACGTTTGGCGTTCAGAACCGCTTTCGTCACCTGTAATTTGTTATCAGTTATTACCTCCATTCGTTATAGACGCTATCCACCGTTCGGTTTGCATCGAGAGTGGGTAGCGTCGTGCTGCTTTTTTCTCCGCGATCAATGCGATAACCTGAATGCGCTTTCGTAGCGACAGGTTTTTGCAACGACATGCTTTTTCAACGACAGGAGTGATGGTTCATTCAATGAGTCGACTACAGAACGAAATTAACTCACTGGTCAATCGCGGCGTGGATCGCCATCTGAGGATTGCTGTTACTGGGCTGAGCCGTAGTGGCAAAACTGCGTTTATCACGGCATTCGTCAATCAATTATTGAATACTCACAGCGGCGCGCATCTGCCGATGTTTTCTCCCGTGCGTGAAGAGCGTTTGCTCGGCGTGAAGCGTGTGCCACAGCGCGATCTGGGCGTGCCGCGCTTCGCCTATGATGAAGGCATGACAGCGCTGTATGGGTCGCCGCCAGACTGGCCAACGCCGACGCGCGGTGTGAGTGAGATCCGTCTGGCGTTGCGCTATCGCTCCAAAGATTCACTGCTGCGCCACTTTAAAGACACCTCGACGCTCTATCTCGAAATTGTCGATTACCCCGGAGAGTGGTTGCTGGATTTGCCGCTGCTGGAGCAAACCTATCTGAGCTGGTCGCAGCAGATGAGCGGCTTGCTGCAAGGGGGCCGTACCGAATGGGCGAAGCCTTGGCTGGCACTGTGTGAGAAAATCGATCCGCTGGCACCAGCGGATGAAAATCAGTTAGCCGAGGTTGCGCAGGCCTACACCGACTATTTATACCGCTGCAAACAGGAAGGGCTGCACTTTATTCAACCTGGACGGTTTGTGCTGCCGGGCGATCTGGCGGGGGCGCCCGTGCTGCAATTTTTCCCCTGGCCGCAGGTGAATAACATCGGTGAAGCCAAACTGGCGCAGGCGGATGAGAAAACCAACATTGGCATGCTGCGCAAGCGTTTTGACTATTACTGCCAGTCGGTCGTCAAAGGGTTTTATAAGGATCACTTCGTACGTTTCGACCGACAGATTGTTCTGGTCGACTGTCTGCAACCGCTGAATAGCGGTATTCATGCGTTTAACGATATGCGGCTGGCGCTGACCCAACTGATGCAAAGTTTTCACTACGGTAAGCGTACGTTGTTCCGGCGTTTGTTTTCGCCCTGCATCGACAAGTTGATGTTTGCCGCGAGTAAAGCCGATCACATTACCGCCGATCAGCACGCTAATCTGGTGTCTTTACTTCAGCAACTGGTGCAAGAAGCCTGGCAGAATGCGGCCTTTGAAGGCATTGATATGCGCTGTGAAGGTATTGCGTCGATTCAATCAACGCAGAGTGGGCTGGTCGATCATCAGGGTCAGAAAATCCCCGCGCTAAAAGGGCATCGGCTCAGTGATGGTCAACCGTTGACGGTTTATCCCGGTGAAGTGCCCGCGCGTTTACCGGGCGCTGCATTCTGGCAAACGCAGGGCTTCCACTTCGATCAATTTCGTCCGCGCGAGATGACGGTAGACACGCCGTTGCCACATATCCGGCTGGATACGGTCATGGACTTTCTGCTAAAGGATAAATTGCGATGAACGAGCCATTAAAACCACGCGTCACATTCGACGATGTTTCACCGCAAGAGCCGCAGCCACAACTGCGTGCCGGGTTGGCATTTGACGAGCAGAGCGGCACGCCATTTTCCCCGATTAGCCGCGAAGAGGAAGTGCCGGAAGAAGGCGCGGCGGAAGAGGCTATCAGTGCGGCGCTACGTCCTAAACGCAGCCTGTGGCGGCGTATGGTGATGGCCGGTGTCGCATTGTTCGGCATCAGCGCGCTAGCGCAGGGCGTTCAGTCGCTGCATAACGCCTGGGTGCAACAAGATTGGATCGCGCTGGGCGGTATTACGGCGGGTAGCCTGATTGTGGCGGCGGGCGTTGGCTCGCTGGCCGTCGAGTGGCGACGGCTCTATCGCCTGCGAGAACGCGCGGAAGAGCGCGATGTGGCGCGCGATCTACTGCACAGTCATGGTGTGGGACGCGGACGCGAATTCTGTGAAAAACTGGCGCGGCAGGCAGGGTTGGATAACGGTCATCCGGCGATACAGCGCTGGCAGGCTTCACTCCACGAAACGCACAACGACCGTGAAGTGCTGGAACTGTATGCGCGTCTGGTTCAGCCCGTACTGGACACGCAGGCACGGCGTGAAATCAGCCGCTCGGCGGCGGAATCGACCTTAATGATCGCCGTCAGCCCGCTGGCGCTGGTGGATATGGCATTTATTGCCTGGCGTAATTTACGACTTATTAATCGTATTGCCGCGCTGTACGGCATCGAACTCGGCTATTTCAGCCGCATTCGCCTGTTCCGTCTGGTATTGGTGAATATTGCGTTTGCTGGTGCGTCGGAGCTAGTGCGGGAAATTGGCATGGACTGGATGTCGCAGGATCTTGCCGCACGGCTATCGACCCGCGCCGCGCAGGGCATTGGTGCAGGTTTGCTGACCGCCCGTTTGGGCATCAAAGCGATGGAATTATGCCGTCCGCTGCCGTGGCTGGATGACAAACCGCGCCTCGGTGATTTCCGCCGTGAACTGATTAGTCAGGTAAAAGAAACGCTGCAAAAAGGGCGTTAGTGGTCAAAAAATTCGTTGAGAGGAAGAGGGTTCTCTTCCTTTTTCTTTTGCTTATTCCCTATACAGTCACACAGTAAACTTCCCTCAATATTGAAATGTTCACGTTCACATTTGTGCTTTATCTGTGATCTTGATCTGTTTTTCAGTCTTGAACAGAAATGTGAACGTGCACATAATGCTCGCAGGCTGTATTAGGGGTGAACTATGAAAATTACGCAGTTAAATGTTTACGATGTTGATCTAAGGCACCGCGCACCAGCACACAACCTGATCGTGGTTGAGATTGAAACCGATGAGGGCGTGACGGGTATCGGCGAAGTCGCGATGAGCTATGGCGTCGGCGCGAAGTCTGTCATTCCAATATTGGATGCTCTGACGAAAAAATTCCTGATCGGGCAATCGCCATTCGATTCTGAGAAAATTTTCCAGCAATGTTTTGATAATACCTATTGGGGAAGAGGGCGTTCGCTTGCTATTTACGGTGCGATCAGTGCCATAGATATGGCGCTGTGGGATATCAAAGGCAAGCTATTAAATGTCCCGATTTACCAACTGCTGGGAGGGAAATGCCGCGATACCATCCGGCTTTATGCCAACCATTGGTATTTTGATGCCTGGCGGCCTGAAGAATTTGCTGAAAAAGCAATGAAGGTGATAGACGACGGCTATACCGGATTAAAATTTGATCCTTTTAAAATGTCGCCAACGGGTGAGAAATCAACGCCATGTCGCCCCATTAGTAAAGAATGGGGAGACATGGCGGTAGCACGAGTTAAAGCAGTAAGAGAGGCTGTGGGTGAGCACATCGATATTATGCTCGATCTTCACGGCTGCCTGAATGTTTCTGATGCCATTAAATGGGGACGAAAATTAGAAGAGTTTGACCCTTATTTTTATGAAGAACCGACGGATACGTTATTAACCAATTCGAGCCTGGAAGTAAAAGCGGGTGTTAATTTATCGCTGGCTGGCGGAGAACGCTTATATACCCGCTTTGACTTTGCCCCCTTTATTGAAAACCGGGTGTTCGAGTTGATTCAACCTGATATGGGGTTGGCTGGCGGATTCACGGAAATGAAAAAAATTGCCTCTTATGCAGAAACACATCAGATCCAGGTTCAGCCGCATAATGCCTCAGGGCCGATCTTAACGGCAGCCTGTATTCAATTTGATATCAGTACGACAAATGTGCCAATACAAGAGTGGTTTCCCTATTGGCAGGATGAACGCTACAACATCGTGCAGAATGCGTTAGAACCGCAGGCTAAAAATGGTTATTTCACCGTAGGTGAAATGAAGTCGGGTCTGGGGGTGGAATTGAATCATTCCTATTTATCAAACTTTAAAAAACACACTTTCCAATAAATAAAACTTGCTAAGGTGAAAAAATGAAAAAGATATTTCTCTGCTGTAACGCAGGAATGAGCACATCCATGCTCGTAAAAAAAATGAAAGAAGCCGCAGCGGCAGAAAATATTGATGTGGAACTGGCGGCGCTTCCTTTAGAGAAATTTAACGAAGGAATCGAACAGTACGATCTGTGTTTATTGGGGCCTCAGGTTAGATATAAACTGGATGAATTTAAGAAGATTGCTGCACAGAAAAACAAAAAAGTGGAGACAATAAATCCAATGGATTACGGCATGATGAAAGGCGACAATGTACTTAAATTCGCCCTTGGTCTGCTTTCATAATATTTTGCTAACGCCAGGGGATGATAATGAGTATCTATAATAATGTGATCTCTTTTATTGAAAGAAAAATAGCACCTTTAGCCGGGAGCATCGGTGGGCAACGGCATGTTCTTGCCGTTCGCGATGGCTTTATTTCTGCTATGCCTTTCATGATTGTCGGCAGTTTTCTGATGATTATGGCGTTTCCGCCTTTTTCAAAAGATACGACGTTCGCGCTAGGACAGATGTGGGTGGAGTTTGCGACCAACAATAAAGACGCAATCATGATGCCATTCCGCATGACAATGGGGATAATGACGATCTATATTGCTGTTGGGATCGGGTACAACCTTTCTCAGGGGTATAATCTTAGCCCACTGATGGGCGGATTACTGTCACTCTGTTCTTTCCTTATTGTTGCTGCACCCTTTACCAATGGTAGTATTCCAGCGGCATTTATGGGTGGCACCGGTATTTTTACGGCATTGATGACATCGATATATTCAGTCGAGCTGATGCGGTTTTTAAAAACTAGAAACCTGACTATTCGTTTGCCTGAACAGGTGCCTGAAAAAATCGCTCAGTCATTTGAATTGCTTGTGCCAGTGTTGGTGATGATCGCGACGTTATATCCGTTATCACTGCTGGTTCAGCATTTTACTGGGATGCTGGTGCCTGAAGTGATTATGGCCGCCTTCAAACCCTTTGTTGCCGCGTCCGACAGTTTAACCGCCATACTCATCTGTGTGTTGATTTCCCATCTTTTATGGTTCTGCGGCATTCACGGTGCGGCTATCGTGACCAATTTACTGCAACCCTTCTGGCTGGCAAATATCGCAGCAAACCAAACGGCGCTGGAATTGGGGCAGGTGCTTCCCCATAGCTTCGTTGATCCATTCTGGCGATTCTATATCGTTATTGGTGGCTGTGGCTCCACGCTTGCGCTCGTCATCATGTATTTGCGTAGCCGTTCCGCGCATCTACGTTCGATAGGAAAATTGAGCGTTGTTCCTTCTTTTTTTAATATCAATGAACCCGTTATTTTTGGTTCGCCAATTATCATGAATCCTTTGATGCTGATCCCTTTTGTGGGTGCGCCGCTAATTAATGCAACGGTAGCCTGGTTTGCATTGAGCTCAGGGTTTGTTGATAAGCCGATGTCTATTGTTCCCTGGACGACACCTTCTCTTTTAGGGGCTCCGTGGGCAGCAGGGTGGTCTATTGGACCAGTCATCTTAGTGCTGACTAATTTCGCTATTTCTTGTGTGATATGGCTTCCCTTTTACAAGGCGTATGAAAAGCAGCTATTAGCGCAAGAAGCAGAATCTAAAGCGTAAAAAATCATTTAATTTTGAAAGAGGATGACGTTATGGATCTTGAATTGGAAATAATGGAGATCATTACCAATGCGGGAGAAAGTAAAAGCGAAGCAATGATCGCATTACAGCATGCGAAAAAAGGCGAATGGGAAGCCTGCGATAATGCATTGATTCGTTCGCGAGAAGCGGCAAGCCGGGCACATTTAGTGCAAACTAAATTGATCGGCATGGATGAAGGGGAAGGAAAAATTCCTGTAACATTAGTTATGGTTCATGCACAGGATCATTTAATGACATCCATGCTGGCAAATGACTTAATCAAAGAAATGATTGAACTCTACCGCGATAAAGTGTAATAGTTTCAGTTAATTTGATAGTAAATAAGCAGTGTCGCAGTCAGGCATTGCTTTTCTTTATAATGGAATTCTATGTCAACAATAGTCGATGTTGCCCGGATGGCAAATGTGTCGCGTGCAACGGTAACTCGCGTACTTAACGAGCCGGAAAAAGTTAAGGAAGAGACAAAGTTACGCGTCGAGAATGCCATCAAGCTATTGAACTATAAACCCAATTTAAGCGCCCGCTCATTGGTAAGCAAAAGTAGCGGCGTGATAGGCATGCTTATTCCTAACAACGTGTCAGGCTTCTTTGGTTCAGTGATGAGCGCAGTGCATAAAGAAGTGAATGCCAAAGGCAAAATGCTTATGGTGCTGGAAAGTGCCGGGCAAGATGAAGAAGAAAATGCATTAAGAAAATTGGATGAAATCAACTGCGATGGATTTCTTCTCTACACCCGCCATTTATCAACCGAAACGATTAAAGCCTATACTGAAAATAAACCTGTAGTATTGCTCGATGCTTCTGGTTCGGCGGATATTTATTCCGTTTCATTCGATCATTATTTATCGGCATTTGATGCTACAAATAAATTGATTGCGGCAGGTCATAAAAAAATCGCCGTAATTGGTGGGCCGGAATCACGCCATAGCGCGACCCAACGTTTAAAAGGCTGCATTGATGCTATCCGAGCGGTTAATAAAACGTGGGGAGACGAATATTATATCCAAGGCAGTTACGATCATGTCTTCGGTGAAGAAGCAACATTAACATTAATACAGCGGAAGCTAGATATTACGGCCATTGTCTATTGTGGTGAGCGTGCCTGTTCGGGCGGATTAAAAACGCTACGCTTACAGGGTTTGTCTGTTCCTGACGATATTTCGGTCATTTCTTTTGATAGCTTTGGGCTCACTGAATATTTGGCACCACATATTGATAGTGTAGTGTATCCGGTAAAAGAAATGGCGGAGTATGGGGCAAGAGAGATTCTTATGAAATTGACGCGTAAGGATTATCTTATACAGTCGCGACAGTTTCCTCATTCCTTCATCCAAGGGCAATCTATTAGCCAGGTACGTGACGAGCCGTGATCGTACGTTAATCGGCAGTCCGTTATTATAGAGAACGGCAATAGAGAACAGGCAGAATACTGGTATAACACGGAGTACCGTTGTTACAGAATCGTGTGTAGGATAAATACTTCTCATTTCTGTATAACAGGACGTTTTTATGATTCTCGGTAAAAAATTGACGCTGGCGGCGCTGTCGCTGTCAGCAGCCATTCTCTGTTTGCCTGCCAGCGCGCAGCTGGTACTGGCACCTGCCGATGCTGAACGTTACGCGCAAAACAGCTTCCCTGAATATCTCGAATTACTGACGCTGCAAAATGATGCCGCCGTGCCTGCGGATATCCAACGTAATGCCGACTGGTTGGAAAAGGCGTTCCAGAAGCGCGGGTTTAGCACGCAAACGTTGACGAATGGCGATAAACCGCTGGTTTATGCTGAGTTTGGTGCTGCAAAGCCCGATCGTAAAACTATCCTGTTATACATGCATTTTGACGGGCAGCCCGTGAATCCGTCCGAGTGGCAAACGCCGCCGTGGCAGCCTGTGCTAAAAGAAAAAGATGCCGCCGGAAAATGGCAAATGCTGCCTGAGTCGCGTCTTCTGAAAGGCGATATCAACCCGGAATGGCGCATTTTCGCCCGTGCATCGGCCGATGATAAAGGGCCGATCGTGATGTTCCTCGCGGCAATGGATGCGATGAAGGACAAGGGTGTAGAACCTGCGGTCAACATCAAAGTGCTGCTGGATTCTGAAGAAGAAAAAGGCTCACCCGGCCTGACGACGGTGATGGCCGAGCATCTGGCGCTGCTGAAAAGCGATGGCATGGTGATTTATGATGGTGCGATGCCGTCCAGCAATCGCCCTGGCATCAACTTTGGCAATCGTGGCTCAATCCAGATCGACATGACGGTTTTCGGTGCGAATGCCGCAGCCCACAGCGGTGGCTATGGGAATGTCATTCCAAATCCGGTGCAAAATTTGGTTACGTTGCTGGCCAGTATGAAAGATGCGGACGGCAAGGTCACGATCCCCGGTTATTATGACCGCGTTACGCTCAGCGATAGCGATAAAAAACAGGTAGCCGAGACGGCACCTCCTGCTGGCTCACTGGAAAAACGCTTTGGCCTCGCGCAGTTGGATAAGGTTGCAGGCAATGCGGCAGAGGCGGTGCAGTATCCTTCGCTGGATATTCTCGGCATTAAAGCCGGTGACACAGGAAAGAAAGCCTCTAATGCCATTCCATCAACCGCGACCGCCAGTGTGAATATTCGCACTGTACCGGAAACACCGCCGGATAATATGTACGCGCTTTTACGCCAGTACATTGCCAGCAAAGGTTTTCATATCATTGCAGGCGAATCGCCTACACAGGCAGAACGCGAGCAGTATCCGCATCTGATTTCACTTCACCTGACGGCCTATCCGAGCAGCGCCTATGCGGCCAGAACCGAGATCGACTCACCGTTGGGTCACTGGGCTGTCGCTACCACAACGGCACCGCGCGGTATCGCTCCGGAGAAAAACCGTATGATGGGCGGTACGCTGCCGATGAGTGGTGCGGTCAGCGTGTTGAAAGTGCCGTACGTGATCGTCCCTCTGGTTAATGCCGATAATAATCAGCATAGTTTTGATGAGAATTTACGTCTCGGTAACTATCTGGAAGGCATACGGACCATTGTGGCGATGGCAACCACGCCGCTGTCTTAACCCCGTTTCGTTATTGACGTGGAAAAAACGTACAGATGTGTCAACTTTTGCTGCCACTTTACTTCATCCGGTGCAAACGAAAGGGTATTATCAGTAGCAATAGCCATGTCGTGTCTCTTGAAGAAGGTAGCCGTTGATGCATCTGGAAGTTATTTGTGAAGACCGCATTGGTATGGTCCGTGAGTTGTTAGATCTGCTTGCGTCACGCCATATTGATTTACGCGGCATCGAAATTGCGACTATTGGCCGTATTTACCTCAATTTTGCCACCCTCGATTTTGATGATTTCCGTCCACTGATGACGGAAATCCGCCGTATTGAAAGCGTCAGCGATGTGCGCACCGTGGCGTTTATGCCATCTGAACGTGAACATCGCGCGTTGAATGCGCTGCTGGAGTCGATGCCTGAGCCGGTGTTCTCGCTGGATATGAAAGGGAAACCTGAACTGTTTAATCCGGCCGCGCTGGCGCTGTTTGAACAATCGGCAGAAACCATCAGCGAATTGACGATTGCCACGATGATCCCCGGATTCAATTTCACCAACTGGCTGGAGAAGAGCAGCTCGGTCGTCGCGGAGCGCGTGGTGATTCGTGGTCAAGATTTCTTGCTGGAGATGACGCCCGTCCGTCTGGAAGATGATGCTGGTAACGTGGCAACGGCAGGCGCACTGGTGATGTTGAAATCGGCTGCTCGCATGGGCCGACAGTTACAGAATCTCGTCGTAAACGATGATAATGAATTCGATCACATCGTTGCTGCTAGCCCGAAAATGCGTCAGGTGGTTGAGCAAGCACGCAAGCTGGCGATGCTGGATGCGCCGCTGTTGATCGTGGGTGACACAGGGACGGGCAAGGATATGTTGGCGCGAGCCTGCCACCTGCGTGGGCCGCGTGGCAAAAATCCTTTCCTGGCGCTGAACTGCGCAGCATTGCCCGATGATGTAATGGAAAGCGAGCTGTTCGGCCATGCTTCCGGCGCGTATCTCAATGCGCAGGAAGGTAAGAAAGGATTCTTCGAGCAGGCGAACGGCGGCTCGGTTCTGCTGGATGAAGTCGGTGAAATGTCGGCACAGATGCAGATTAAACTGCTGCGTTTCCTGAATGATGGGACATTCCGCCGCGTGGGCGAAGATCACGAAGTTCATGTGGATGTGCGGGTGATTTGCGCGACCAAGAAAAATCTGCTGGAACTGGTGCAGCGCGGGGAATTCCGTGAGGATCTTTATTATCGCCTCAACGTGCTAACGTTGATGTTACCGCCGTTGCGTGAACGTCCGGCCGACATTATGCCGCTGGCTGAACTCTTTGTGGCGCGTTTTGCCGACGAACAGGGAATTCCTCGTCCCAAACTGGCAGCGGATGTGGAACATTTCCTGCCACAGTACGGCTGGCCGGGTAACGTTCGGCAGTTGAGAAATACCATTTATCGCGCGCTGACGCAGTTGGAAGGTAGCGAATTGCATATGCAGGACATCGATCTCCCGGCGTTTTCGATTGATGCACCACAAGATGAAACCTTGCTGGATGGTTCGCTGGATGACATCAACAAGCGTTTTGAGCGCTCCGTGCTGACTCGTCTTTATCAATCTTATCCAAGCACACGTAAGCTGGCGAAGCGGCTAGGTGTATCGCACACGGCGATAGCCAACAAACTGCGGGAGTATGGACTCAGCCAACGCAAACCTGCGGGGGATGACGAAGAGTAAATAACAAAACGGCTGCTTGCGCAGCCGTTTTGTTATGAGAAGGAGGATAGTAGATTCAGGCATACCACAAATCAGAAGATGTAGGGAGCGTGAAGCGATCTGTAATCATTTCTGAGTGTAATTGAACGTATTGGTCAACGAGCTGATCCATATTACTGGCATGTGAAGCAGCGGCATTCGAATAGTTAGGAACAACGAGAGACTTAAATTTTAATCCAAGATCGCCAGCATCATAGTTTTCAATAATGGCTTCTGCGGGATCCAGATTAGCAAAAGAAGCCGATACGAGCAGCGTTGTTCCGGACAAAGTATAACGAACAATAAATTGATCGCCCAACGTTTCATCAATCATATTCCTGCTTCCCCCAAGCGCAGGCGAAAAATTCATAGGGTTAGGGATAGCAGGATAAAACACAGCGGTATCACCATCTTGAAGCGCGACTTCTCCTCCGGGGTTTGACGAATTACTGCGAACAATAAATCCACCTTTTAATTCTATACCGAGGTCTCTTTGGTTAGTTAACTGATTTATAGAGGAAAGATTAATGTAAAGTTTGTCATTGCTATCAGCATCTTTGATAGTGTTCACACCCTGAGTGATAACGAATTTATCTGCACCTCCGTTGCCGTAAATAATGTTATCTCCTCTTCCGCCAATAATAATATTATTTTCACTATTGCCATATAAGATATCATCAAATGATGTGCCAATAATATTCTCTATATTTCTGATTGTCAGGGATCCTTCACCTTCGAAGGGGATGACTATTTCGTTACCGACTAATGAAAGATCAACGCCATGGTTAATATGGGAAAGGTCAATAGTATCGCCATACCCAGTTGTAGAGCCTAATAAATCCACGATGATGTTTTCATTAGATACAGGACGTTCCTTTATAATAATAGTGTCAGAGTTACTTGTCCCTTCGAGTTTCTCTATGCTATAAGCATAATCATGACCTTTATAAATACTATACCCTTCAGATGGCGATTTATCGACAGAGAATCTCCAGTTATACAGAGGACTGTCTATTTCTTCAAAAATAATACTGAGTTTCAGCGGTACGGTGTTATCTCCACCATCGCGAGTAGCATGATATGATAACGTGTCATAACCCATCCCACCATCAATAAGTGCGCTGCCGGGGATAAGGCCTAGATAGGTCGTAGGGACGCCAAGAATGTTGTCATTTCCTATACCGGCATGCACGATGTAATTAAGATAGTTTGCTCGGTCACCTATCCAAAAGTCCTTATAATCGTCATCGCCTTGACTACCAGATGAAAAGCCTAAATTTGTAGTTTGAAATAAGACTTTATCATAAGGTAGTTTATTACCAGCTAAAAATGGGTGATCGGTTGGTAGTGCGTACGTTGCACTAATAAAGTTATTGGTTTTTTCGATAATTTCTTGCTGTGATTTATCGACGTTTTCAAAGCTGCGAATAACGGCGTAAATAGATTCTAGCAAGTTATAACTATCAATGGTTTCTTGGTTAGCCTGAAGTGCGGAAATCAAGTCATAAGTTCCGCTATGCTCTTTTATGACGCGATCGACAATACCACTCCCAGTCCGTATTTCTGCATTAACTTCCTCTGTGGTTAATAACCACTCTTCATAAAACCGATCATAGCCTAAGAAAGAGAAAAGCATTGTGCCAGCCCAGCCTGTAAAGTCGCCTTCTGGATAAATATCACCCTGAAACACTTTTCTAGCAGCTTCACCACCGTCTAATACGCCTAGCCCCTCTAATCCGGGAAGTAAGCCATTGTGGTTAAGTATATTTCTAACCAACTCAAACCCTATATTGTTTGATGCCTCATTGATTTTATTATTAAGTATACTTAATTCGAGTTCGTTCAGTTCTCCATAACGTAATTCATACTGTATCTTGGTATAATTCCTAATGAAAACGGAATATACGCTTGAGTCGTTATTGACTTCACGAGCACCCTGTAACCAAGTATAGACCTTAAAATAATCACCAACATTTATGCTAGGTACAGGAATATAACTGAGGATTTTATCATATAGCGGAACAGCGAGCGATTTCTCTCCTGTGCCAGATTGGATTAGCTGTTTATCAAGTAATGTTCTAAGCTCTTTCTGTTGTGGTTCAGATAGAATGAATCCGCCATTTCCGTAATGATATTCATAGGTGATCGCCATATATCTATCTCCATGTAATATAAGATTAAATTAGGGGGCGCTCTTCTTCCAGGGATAATCTTTAACCATCGCCTGTTCTAATTCGGCTCTCAGATGTTTATCAAAGTTAATAACCTGAGTAAGCGGTAATTCTGTTGGTTTAAACTCATAGCTAAGGTTCACCGTAGGGGAAATTTTATAACCGACTTCGCAGTCGGTTCCTCCAGAAATGGCAAACATACAAAAAATAGCGAGTCTCTTATTAAACGGAGCAGAATATACCTCAGGATCAATCAGCCAGCTTCCTGCCTCCTCCACGTCATATCGATCCGGGCGTTCAGGATTCTTCTCAAATAAACAGGCCGTCATGTTGGGAATCAGACCTGTCTGTTTTAAGCGATTTTCACACATCTTGTCATGGCGCTCGTCTAGATGGAGCCCCCAATGACTCGGCGTTGAACTGAATAGCTGAAGTTTCCGTAACGGCCAGACTTTTGGCCAGTCAGGACGATCGCCCAACTTTCCGTTGAAATTGCGGCTGAACAATAAACTTTGCTGGCTTAGCGGATTGCCTTTACAGCCAAGAGGCTCGCTAGGATCGGGCGGGAGTAGCAGAGTTTCGCCATCGCGTAAAACAGGATCGTGCAGGATACTGAGCTGATCGATAGAAATATGGAATACCGTATCACGTAAGGCAACATAAGCTTTGCCCTCTGGATCCGGATCGTGGCATTTTTGTGGATCAAACGTGAATGCCGCCTCGCTGTTTTGGCTAAAAGCGAGGCCAGAAAATAAAACGGCTACTTGAAGGGGAATTAATAATTTTTTCAACAGCAATCACTCCTTTGAATAAAGCTACCGCTATACCCTAAATAGTTATAGCTACAGCCAACACGCATGCATCTTGATGTATGATGGGTATATGAGGGAAATCCTTATCCTTTGTTTTTATAAAGTAACGGCTCGATGGATATTACAGGAAGTGCAACATGTATTTTATGCAGAGTAATATCAACGAATCTATTCATATCATAAGAACGATAAGAAAAGTATTAAGAAAAGTTCATGATCTGCTAGAAATTAACACATGGAATAACCCATGTTTATTTGTGGAATAAAGCTTTGATGAATAAAAAGTAAAATAACAAAACGGCTGCTTGCGCAGCCGTTTCTTCACTATCATCAGTATGAATAACTGACGGTATGGCTTATTTCAAAACAGCCAATGCGGCGTCATAGTCAGGTTCAGTGGTGATTTCATTCACCAGTTCGCTATGCAGCACGTTGTCGTTTTCATCCAGCACGACGACAGCACGAGCGGTCAGACCCTTCAATGCACCATCAGCAATAGCAACGCCGTAGCTTTCTTTGAACTCACCGCCACGCAGAGTAGACAGTACAACCACGTTGTTCAGGCCTTCTGCGCCGCAAAAACGGGACTGTGCAAACGGCAGGTCGGAAGAGATACACAGCACAACGGTGTTATCCAGTTCAGAACCCAACTGGTTAAATTTACGCACGGACGCGGCACAAACACCGGTATCGATGCTTGGGAAAATGTTCAGGATTTTGCGCTTGCCAGCATAGTTGCTGAGTGAAGCATCTGACAGGTCTTTAGCTACCAGAGTGAATGCTGGCGCTTTGCTTCCTTTGGCCGGGAATGACCCAGCTACTGGCACAGGATTGCCTTGAAAATGTACGTTCTGTGACATGTTTGCGTCCTTAATTACAGGTGATTAACACGCTGCTCAGTTTAGGGCAACATTAGCAACATTGGTATAAAAATTACGATTAAAATTGCTGGCTTAGCAACGCAACCATCGCGTTGAGGTAGCATTCGCTGGCCGCATCTGCCGAGATTGGCGGAAGCTCAGCGGTAATGCAATGGAGTGAACGATCGGCGCACCAGCTTCCGAAAGAGCCCGGTGTGTCGTAACCGATGCTGGACACTAATGGTAGCTCGCACTGTTGCGCTAACCATCGACCCAGTTCGGAATCGTGTGGATCTTCAATACACGCGAGCGGCTCATGAAAAGAGACAACCCAGCGAGGATTAAGTTTCTCAATCAGTGTGCAAAGGGCTTTCGTTTCCGGCTCTGAACCTGCGGTTTCACCGGTCGATAGCTCGACATCACGTTCATCTGCCGCGCTATTCCAACGATATACCGTATTTCCCGGTTGCCAGTTACTGGCTGGAAAATTGCGATTGAGATCGACACCGTTAGCATTGGCACGCAGGCCCAGCTGGCAGCCATCGGGATTGACCGCAAGAATAACGTGATGGCGGCGCTGTCCTGAAAATAGAGTACGAAGCGCGCAAGATAACGCCACAACCGCCGCGGTTTCATCACCGTGCATCCCGGCAATAATCAGCCCGCTTTCTGAAGGCGCTAATTCAGCGGGAAAATAGAGTAGCGGTGCGCCCAGTAGCGATTTCCCATAAGGTTCGCCCAGCGATGGCAAATTACCTCGTTGCTGACGTGCCTGAAGAGGAATGATTGTATTTTCCATGATATCGCCCAGTGGTTACCTATGCGTTTCATCATAAAAAAATCGCCCCAGAGACGCAAACGGTGATGTGGATTGACAAATTGCAGGCGTATCGCTGGATGATAGCGATGATTTCTGACTATTATATTCTTCAATCAATTCATTACGCTTTCAGGTCAACTCATCATGCACTATGGATATTCTGCATTTTATGCCGCGTTGATGGCGGCCATGACAGGCAACGCTGTCGCGGCGCAGGTTCCGGCGGGAACGGTTCTGGCTGAAAAACAGGAAATCGTCCGCCACATTAAAGATGAACCCGCTTCTCTCGATCCGATAAAAGCGGTGGGGCTGCCGGAAGCACAGGTGGCGCGCGATCTGTTTGAAGGGCTAGTTAATCAGGATGCCAAAGGAAATATCATCCCAGGCGTAGCGCTGCGCTGGCAGACGACCGATAACCGTACGTTTATCTTTACCCTGCGTGATAATGCCCGCTGGTCTAATGGTGAACCCGTTACGGCAAACGATTTTGTCTACAGTTGGCGTCGCTTGGTCACCCCTGAAAACAGCTCGTCATTCGCCTGGTTTGCTCGGCTCGCGGGGATTCAGAATGCCGAACAGATTCTTGCGGGCAAGATGCCCGCCGATCAACTTGGCGTGACGGCCGTTAATGATCACACGCTGAAAGTACAACTCAGCAAGCCAGTACCTTATTTTGTCAGCCTGACGGCAAATTTCAGCCTGTTTCCAGTCCATCAAGCCACGGTAGAAAAATTCGGGAACGACTGGACGAAGCCGGGAAATCTGGTCGGAAATGGTGCATTTAAGCTGGATCATCGCGTTGTTAATGAGAAACTGGTACTTACGCAGAATCAATATTATTGGGATAACGCCAATACGCGCCTGACAAAGGTGACATTTGTTCCGATCAATCAGGAATCGAACGCGACTAAACGCTATCTTTCCGGGGATATTGATATCACCGAGTCATTCCCTAAAAATCTGTATCAGAAGCTGCTGAAAGATTTACCCGGTCAGGTTTATACGCCGGATCAGCTTGGCACCTATTACTACGCGTTTAACACGCAACGTGCGCCCACCAGTGATGTGCGGGTACGAAAAGCACTGTCTTATGCCATCGACCGTAAAGTGATTGCCGAAAAAGTGCTGGGCACAGGGGAAAAACCGGCTTGGCACTTTACGCCTGATGTCACCGCAGGCTTCAAACCGACGGAAAGCCTGTTGCAGCAATACTCTCAAGATGAGTTGGATGCGCAGGCCAAAGCGCTGATGGCGGCCGCAGGTTATGGCCCAAATAATCCGTTGAAACTCTCGCTGTTGTACAACACCTCGGAAAGCCACCAGAAGATCGCGATTGCCGTAGCTTCCATGTGGAAGAAAACGCTGGGAGTAGATGTACGCTTATCCAATCAAGAGTGGCAAACCTACATCGACAGCCGCAATAGCGGTAATTTTGACGTCGTGCGTGCGTCCTGGGTCGGTGACTATAACGAACCCTCGACGTTCCTTTCTCTGATGACATCACACCACAGCGGGAATATCGCACGCTTTAAAAGTGCGAATTACGATCGTGTGCTGGATGAAGCCGGTAACCAGACTAACCCGCAGGCGCTGAATATAGACTACAACCGGGCAGAGCAGATATTGATGGATGAAGCGCCGATTGCGCCGATCTATCAATATACCAACGGGCGCTTGATTAAGCCGTGGGTGAAGGGTTATCCGATTACTAACCCTGAAGATGTGGCATACAGCCACACGCTCTACATCGAAAAGCATTAAGTACGAATACATTGAATAATGTAGCAATAAAGCCGGAGCGGCCATGATGGTCCTTCCGGCTGCTAGAACGCAGAGCGGGTAGTAAAAAACGTATAGTAAAAGAATGAATAATAGGTAAAGAACTGATAGCAAAAACCGTTGGAGGCAAGACGTGGAATCCTTAGCAGGAGAAGAGTTGCAACACAGCGGTGCGGTTCATGCGTATCAGTTGGACGGAAAGGGGGGGATTACCCCGATTGGTGAGCAGGAGGTTGTCAACAGCGAGAAACCCTGCTGGCTACACTTGGATTCTACACTGCCAGCCAGCGCACGCTGGTTGAATAAAACGACAGTGGTACCCGATAGCGTACGTAATGCGTTGGCGGGGGAAAGCGTCCGCCCCAGAGTCACGCGTTTGGGGGAAGGTACGCTGATCACGCTGCGCAGCATTAACCTGAATGCCAATGCGCGGCCAGATCAACTGGTGGCCGTTCGGGTGTTCATTACCGACAAGCTGATTATCTCTACCCGTCGCCGTAAGATTCTGGCTATCGACGAAATTCTTACCGACCTGAAGGAAGGCAATGGCCCGACAGACAGCGGAAACTGGCTGGTTTCCATCGCGGAAGCGTTGACCGATCATACCAGCGAGTTTATTGATGATTTGCATGAGAAAATCATCGATTTGGAAGACGACTTGCTGGAACAAAAGATTCCGCCACGCGGCGAGCTCGCGCTGATTCGCAAACAGCTTATCGTGTTACGCCGCTATATGACGCCACAGCGCGATGTCTTCTCGCGTATTTCCGGCGAGAAGCTGCCCTGGATGCAGGATGACGACCGCCGCAGAATGCAGGAGATCGCCGATCGATTAGGGCGTGGGCTGGAGGATTTGGATGCCAGCATTGCTCGTACCACGGTGCTATCGGATGAAATTACCGCCTTGATGACCGAAGCCATGAACCGCCGTACCTATACGATGTCGCTTTTGGCGATGGTTTTTCTGCCGACGACGTTCTTAACCGGTTTATTTGGCGTCAATTTGGGGGGGATTCCCGGTGGCGATGCGCCGTTTGGCTTTGTCACGTTCTGCCTGATGTTGGTGATATTGGTTGGCGGCGTTGCATGGTGGTTAAAACGCAGTAAATGGCTATAGGGGCTTGCAGTGATTGGGTGCGCAGAGAATCACAAACTGTTGCGAACAACTAAAAAACCACGCGTAAATTGAGCAATATCAACATTTTTTACCTTGTTGTGCGGCACTATCATTCCCGCAGGTGAATGCAACGTCAAGCGATGGGCGTTGCGCTCCATATTGTCTTACTTCCTTTTTTGAATTACTGCATAGCACAATTGATTCACACCATGCCGACAGTTTTGTCGGCTTTTTTTTGTCCCTCGATCCTGCTCCTTCCTGATTCACCCCAAGCGGCGTTGTAAAATGCCTTTGGCATTTTATTATAGTGGGCTAACGCGCCACACCCTTCGGGCCGTCGCAAGCGACGTTGTAAAATGCCTTTGGCATTTTATTATAGTGGGCTAACGCGCCACTCCCCTTCGGGCCGTCGCAGGCGACGTTGTAAAATGCCTTTGGCATTTTATTCATTAGCTTACTACGCTTAAAGGGAAGCGCTGGTGCTGCTCGGCCAGCTGTAACGCATGTCTGTACTGCTTCAGTAGCTGGATTTGCCTTAACATTATCCAACACCGAGGAGGAAAATATGCGCATTCAAAGCGCGATGGATTACCTGCAAGCCGACACGGTTCCGGTTGAACCGATTCCTATTGTACCGAACGACCCGTCACCTTATCCGCTTCCCGATCCACCGCCCATTCCTGACCCATCACCAACAGGGCCAGAACATGAACCTATTACCGAACCACCGCAAGATAGATAGCGGCACGGTATTCGGTGGAAAACGGAAATAAAAAACACGGTGGTGAAACAGTAATTGCTGCTTCTTGCCACCGTGTCCCTATTCTTAACGGTAATGCCATTTTGGGCGATAACGCCGCGCTTATTTTATTTCCAGCACGTCAAGACGGGTAATTGACGGTATTTCGTCATCGTCTTCCGGTTGCCAGCCAGCAGGCTGTAACGGTAGTTCTTCGCGGTCGAAAGCCAGATCGCCACCATCCACGACTTCACTACCGTGACGAATGCTTTTGAAATCAAACAGCGCGTGATCGGCGAGATGAGAAGGAACAACGTTCTGCATAGCGCTGAACATGGTTTCAATACGGCCAGGGTGGCGTTTATCCCAGTCGCGCAGCATGTCTTTAATCACCTGACGTTGCAGATTGGGCTGCGAACCGCACAAGTTACACGGAATAATCGGATATTGACGAGCTTCAGCAAAGCGTTCGATATCTTTTTCACGGCAGTAGGCAAGAGGGCGGATGACGATATGTTTGCCGTCGTCGCTCATCAGCTTCGGTGGCATACCTTTCAGTTTGCCGCCGTAGAACATATTCAGGAACAGCGTTTGCAAAATATCGTCGCGGTGGTGACCAAGGGCGATTTTTGTCGCACCGAGTTCCGTCGCGGTACGATATAAAATCCCGCGGCGCAGACGTGAGCACAGCGAGCAGGTCGTTTTCCCTTCTGGGATCTTGTCTTTCACAATTCCGTAGGTATTTTCTTCGACGATCTTGTATTCCACGCCGATGGTATCAAGGTATTGCGGCAGAACATGTTCCGGGAATCCTGGCTGCTTCTGATCCAGATTCACTGCGACCAGAGAAAAGTTAATTGGCGCACTTTGTTGTAGATTGCGCAGAATTTCCAGCATGGTGAAGCTATCTTTCCCGCCGGACAGGCACACCATAATGCGGTCGCCTTCTTCAATCATATTAAAATCAGCGATAGCTTCGCCGACGTTACGACGCAGGCGCTTTTGCAATTTGTTGAGGTTGTATTGTTCTTTCTGGTTAGTTTGTTGATTTTCTTGCATTTTATTCTGTGCTCGTTGCAAAGGCATTGCGGATGGAAAACGGTTCAGCGCAGAAGCCAACACGGTCTGCACGATCATGGCGTGTATGGTACGGATTACGGCGACGAATACCAGATCGTTTTACCGTGGTGTTCCTAATTACCATATGAGTGAGGGCGTTGCTGCTTTGTGCTCGTCTGTAGGGAAGTTGTCGCGTAACGTCTGTTGCGGTTTGATACTTAGGTCGTGAAAATGAGGGTGTTTATTTAAATGACATCATGGTTAAGGCCGGATTTACGATCTTTACCGAATCCTGATGACGGCACGCTAAAACAGTGCTGGGGCATTGTGTTTTCCAATAGGAGGGGAAAAGTGGCTGATATGAAAGAAATTATTAAAAATGAAACTTTGGGTGATGTTCTTACGGTTTTCGCATTAACATCAGATTATCGACAATTGGATAGACTTTATACCTATACTAATTTCGATGTTGTATC